>NZ_BAAIET010000003.1:0-19249 GCF_054654575.1 Halorubrum gandharaense | reverse complement strand
ACCTCAATCGACGACCTACAACACGACTTGAAACGAGTATCGGACGCCGCCCTCGGCGATCTCGACGCCGAGGAACGTCTCCGGCTATTCATCAAAGCCGCCGCAGACGACCGCGAGGAGCGGATCGACTGGCTCACCGATACGGCACCGACGAAACAGTACGAAGCGACCGACCTCGAATACACCGACGGGATAAAGCGATTCAGTTTTCTCGCCCTCCAGGCGAGGCATGAACTTCAGACGCTTTACCAGGCTATCACCGAGCGCGAAGCCGACCGCGACAGGTACATGGCGCTCATGCTGTTGAACGAAAGCCTGAGTCGTCTTTCTCGCGGTGGGTTCGATCCCGACGAGTTCGGGAATTTCGACGCGCCGGACCACGACGACGCCGAGTACGCCTACGGTGAAACGCAAGCCCCCGACACGGCGTACCTCGCGACGAAATACCGGGAGCTATGGGAGAGTGTCCCGGCTGAGTCACTTCTTAAAGAGGATCAGCGAGCGCGAGCGACACAACAGTTCCCGAACCTCGCGGCGCTCGCCCTTACGGCGTATGCTGATGACTGTTCGCGGTTTGACGACATGGACATAGACCGAATCCCGCCGGAGTTCGTGAGGGCGGAATTACAGCTCGCGAAGACGGTCGTTCATTTTCACACACGCTTCCACGGGTGGCGGATCTTCGCCGAGGAGTACCTCGACGTCACTCTCGACGAGTTCTTAGCTATTATCCGCCCGCCCGAAGCGGCTGATTCGCCGCTCGATCCCTTCACCGGCCTCCCCGGTGTTCCAACGGTCGACGAGAATCTCGGTGAGAATATCCTCTCACTCAAATACGACTATATCGAAGCGTATCAGTCGATCCGTGAGGAGTACGCCGACCGGTTAGATATGGATGCCCCGGACGCCAGCGATGTTCCCGGCGGCCTCGACGACCGCGCCGAAGCGTTTGCTCAGGGGATCGGTGAGGCGGCTGTCGAACGATACTGAGGTGATTCAGTTATGAAACGACTCACCGACCTTAGACACGACGTCAAGAACGTACAGGACACCGTCCTCGCCGACCTCGACGCCGACGAGCGGGTGCGAATGTTCCTGAAAGCGGCCGCCGACGGCCAGGACGACCGCATAGAAATGCTCCGGGACTCGGCGCCGAGGTACGAATACGAAACCCGCGACCTGGAGTTTACACACGGGGCGATAGAGGCGTATAGTCTCTCGAGGGCGGCTAACGCCTCGCTCGAGCGGCTCTATACGGCCATGATGATGCACGAAACCGGCCGGAATATGCACGTCGCCGTCGCCCTCCTGAATGAGGCGCTCGAGCAACTATCCCAGGGCCATTTCACCGTCGACGAGTACGGGAACGCCGAGACGCCGGCCTCATGGCCTCACGACTACGGACCACAGTACGATCCCGACGAGTCGCGCCTCGCCGGAAAGTACCGCGAGCTGTGGGAGGGAACCGGCCTCGAGTTAGCTTTCGATCCCGAGGACCGTTCGCGGCCATTCTTTGCCGCCCTGGCGGCCGACGGGTTACTCGGCTACCGAACCGAGATAACGGACAACTACGCGCCGTCCCGTGTAGCACGGGCGGAAATGAATCTCATAGAAACCGTCGTCGAGTTCTACAAAGCGTTTCACACCTACCGGCGGCTCGCCGAGGAACACCTCGACATGACACTCGACGAGTTCCTCCAGGCGTCACAAACCGAGAAACTCCCGTTCGACGGTCGGACGGGGCCGGGATGGCTCACCGAGGAGGAATGTCGGGACCTCCTCGAGCGTATGCAACTCTATATCGACCAATACGAGGAGAGTCAGCAGAAAGTCGGTGAGGCGCTCGCCGAGGGGGCGCCCGAGGATCTCGACGGCCTGGAGGACGTCGGCGTAGCAGAAACGGGCGAGCTCATGCAAGAGTACGATCTCGACGACATCGTAGAGGAGCACGTCGCCGAGCTCGCCGAGGAGCTCGACGGCCTCGGTGGTTTCTAACGCCGCCGTTACCTCGGGACGAGGTGGCTGTATATTTGGTCGGTAGTCTGTCGGTTCGCATGGCGTAACCGGAGTTGCACGTCCTCGAGGCGACCGCCGTCGACCTGGATGATCCGATAGGCCACCGAGTGCCGGAGGGTGTGAGGGGTGACGTCGTCGGGATCGCCGACACCGCCGCCGGCGACCTGGGGCCGGACGTCGGCCTCGGTCGCGAGCTTTTCGACGAGGCGCTGGAGTGACCGAGTGGTGAGGCGGTCGCTCGAGCGGGTGGGAAACAGGGCGTCGGTGTCTTTCCAGCGGTCGCGAAGGTACCGCCGGAGTAGGCGGGTGGTGTCGGGTGCGAGCTCGAGTGTCGCCGGCGGGGGCGAGCCTTTCTGAATCCGGCTCGGGAGGTACACCGTCCCGGCGTCTAAGTCGAGGTGATCGACCTCGAGGGCGCACAGTTCGCCGGCGCGTAGGCCGGCGTCATAGAGGAGTGCGACTATCGCCTCGTTACGATCTTGAAGATACGTCGGGACGGCGTCGGTGAGGCATACGTCCCGCATTTGGTCGACCTGTTCGGGTTTCAGCCAGGTACGGGCGCGGCCGTTGCTATCGGTGTGTTGAACGTCGGGATTCGTTACGTCGGTGTGTGTCGTCGACATGGTTCTTAAGCGGTGGTTGGTTTCTCGGGTGCGAACGTCGGGGTTTGTAGTAAACTACGACGTTCGCCGGACGCCGTGACACACCTCGAAGGGTGGATACATTACAGTACGTCAGACAAAGCGGCCGGCGTTACTCCTCGCCGGCGCTCGGGTTCGGGCCGTCGAACCCGTCCCGGTAGCACGGCCAACATGGGAGCTCGGCGTCGGCGTCCCAACAGTCGCAGTCGTCGGGGCGGTCGTCGAACGCGGTTAGTTCGGCGTCGGTTCCTTCTTGGGTCGCGGTGTCGTAGGCGGACATGGTCTTTTGCTCCAAGAAAGGCCAGTTCGGGTGTTCCAAGCACCCGGACGTTTCAACACGCCCCGAGGGAACCGTCCTTTCTTGTTAGTACCTTAGACGGCATGAACCATAAAACCACCGGAGAGGCGTATCTGTCGGTCGGTATCTCGGGTTTGTCCCTTAGAAGGCATACCTTTTAGGGAACTAACGCCGTAGTAGGCACTAATGCCTGAATCCAGTAACAAAGGCGGTCGAAAGCCCCGAGTAACCGACGAGGACCTCCTCGACGTGTTTCGGTCGACGTCCGATCCCGTCCTCTCGACGGCGGAAGTCGCCGACGCCGTCCCTATCAAACGCCGAGGGACACTAAACCGGCTTCAGGCGCTCGAGGAGGAGGGCGAGCTGGAGAGGAAACAGATAGGCGGGCGAAACACGGTGTGGTGGTTCGTTGGGGGCGAGCGGATCACTCCCGACGAGCGCGCCGTCGACGAGGACGCCGAGAAAGCCCGAACCGTTCGCGACCGACGCCGCGAGGACACGCCCGACGCGCCGGAGAGTGACACCGTCGGCGAGCTCGAGGACGTCGAGTTTCCGGCGGGCCGCGACCGCGAGGAGTGTTCGGCCGCCGTCTATGCCGCCCGCGACTACCTTCGCGAGCACGGGCCGGCGACGAAACGCGATCTCGTCGCCGAGGTAATGCCGGACCACCCGCTCGGGTATGACGTCGACGGCGCGCTGGAGAAAGTCGAGGCGGGCGACCGCTACCGAGGGGCCTGGTGGCGCCGAGTGGTGAAACCCGGCCTGAAAGCGCTCCCGGACGTCGAGGCGCCGGCGCGAGGGGCGAGCGAATGGCGATACACCGGCGAGGCGTAATCAGCCATGACCGAGGACGTCGATCCCGACGATCCGCGACCGGCGGGCCACTACGGCCGGTTCCGAAACGCGCCCTGGTACTACGTAAGCGACGACCTCGCGAGCACGGTAATGCTCGGGCCGGCGACCGACGCCGAACCTGGCGACGACTGGATTCTCTCTTTCTCGGCCGAGGGGCGAACCGACGACGACCGCGAGCGGGTGTGTGTTCGCCTCACGCCTCGAGCGCTCCATGAGCTGTATGTCGAGGCGAAAGACCTCTCGCCGGACGCCCGACAGGCGGGACACACCGCCGAATGCGACCTATGCGGTGAATCCGTCCCGCTCGAGAAAGCCGTCCCGAACCCCCGAGGCGAACCCGTACACCGTTACTGCTACGTCGACGCCTACGGCGGGCCGGAGTGGCTCGAGGACTACTAACCGGGGCTGGAGGGCGACGCCGTCGCCGACCGTTAACCAACACCGGCGGGGTGTGACGCCGCGACTGTTGGTTAAGACCGTCGACCGCGCCGGCGCTTACAGGTGCTCCTCGGGGTTCGGGTGCATACCGCCGTAGTCGAGGGCCATGTGGGCTTTGTATGGGATCTCCTCGCCAGCCTCGAGGACCTCCCGAACCTCCTCGAGAGTCGGACACTCGTCGACGGGTGGGACGTCGACCTCGACGCCGACCTCGACCGGCGCGTACACACCGTGTTTATCGGCGTATTCGCGAATGACGTCGTTCGTAACCATTTGCTCGAGCGTATCAAAAATCACCTCACGGTCGGCCTCGGCGCGGATCATGTGGTAGACGGCCGCGAGCACGGCGCGCTGGACTATGTCGAGTTCGTACCGCTCCCACTCGTCGGCCGGGAACAGTCGCCCTAAGTCGTCGTCCTCGAGGTATAGGAGGTACTGTATGTCGATGAGGGCGTTTCGGAAGCGATTACGTATCTTGTGCCGCTTTTGCCGAACGGCCGTATCGCTCATGTCCTCCCGGACGCCGTCGGCCGTTTCGGGGTACAGAAACGCCCTGTCGTGAGGGGTGAGAATCCCCCGCTCGCGGTCGACGTCCGGCTCAACTATCCTGGTGCCTGAATCCCGATTACCGTTACTGCTCACGCTAACACCGTCTAACCCCACTACAAAAACATTAATGGTGGAAGCGTCCCAACGAGGAAACGAGAGAATGGCGACGACGATCACAACCGTTTCCGTTCATGCCGAGCGGGCCGAGGCGCTCCGGGACTACCGGGACGCTCACGACCTCCCGAGCATGGACGCCGCCCTGGAGCAACTACTAAGCGACCGGGGCGAGAGAAGCCACTCATGAACGGTAGTACCGCTGAAAAACGCCGTCGGCCTGAACCTTGGCGGGAGCGGGCCGGCGACGTTTGGACGATTACGGGCGTTATCCCGAGTCGCGACGACCGACGCCGCGACCCGGAAGGGTGCGACGACGGCCGACGAGCAGGCCGTACCACGGGCGGGTGGTGCCTGTGAGTGGTCTTTCTCTCGCCGTCGCCTTTAGCGTTACTCCCGACGCTAACGGCCACCCTGTTACGCCCGTCAACGGCTCCCGGCACGCCTTAGTGCCGGCCTTTGGCCTACATGACGGACACTCAGGACACGAATAGCGGTATCGACGCCGACCGACCGAAGCCCGAAGCCTCGCCGAGCGCTGGCTGGCGAGAGACGGCCGCGCTTATGCACGTCGCCGCCGGCCTCGAGGAGTGCGACGTCCTCGAGTGCGACCGCGAGGGCGAACCCGTCGAGGTGATCGACGGCGACACCGTCCGGCGCGAGGGCGTCCGGTGTTCCGACCACGCGAAGGTCTTTCTGGAGGTTTCATCATGACTACCGACGACCACGACAGTCTACATCTCAACACGGCGTATCGCTACGACGGCGAGGAGACGACCACGATCCCCTACACCGACCTCACGGACCTCGGTGGGAGTGTCGTCGTCGAATGTCCCGACGGTTCGGTTCGGATGTTCGACAAAGAGGAGGTGGTCGAATGACGCTCCCCGACGACGCGACGCTCGAGGAGCTCGCCGAGTACCTACGGCTGAATCCCGAGGCGACCACGCCCGAGGCGCTCGGTGCGACCGGCGCCGACCCGGCCGTATGGGGTGACGTCGTCGACGACGCCCTCACGGCCGCCGAGCCTCACCTGGCGCTCGAAACGCCCGACACCGCCCCGCCGGAGGGGGATTCTCGGGACGAAACCCCCACCCTCGAGGCGGACAAACCGGCCTCGACGACGTCCGTAACTCCCGATACCGACGGTTCGGCGCTCGTCGACGCGCTGGAGTGGTTCCACCAACAGCTCGACCGGGATCTCCCCGACGAGTGCGACCACGACACGCCTCGGGACTACTACCGCGAGGGGCGCGGGTGGGACACCGACACTATCGACGAGAAACTCCTCGGGTTCGCGCCGGCGAACTACCGCGACGAGCTCGTTACGTATCTGTTCGACCGGGGCCACGGCCGCGAGGCGATCCTCGCGACGGGGCTGTTCGGCGAGCGCGACGACGGGAACCTGTATGCGACCTGGAGCGGGCGCTACGTCCTCCCGTATTTCGACGCCGACGGCCGGCCGGTGTTCGCGATCTCACGGGCGACCGACCCGGTTCACTCGGCCGACTGGAAGGGCAACAAGTACGATAAACTCCAGGTGACGCGCGAGGACGTCACCGCCGAGGAACCGATTTACGGCCTCGACACCGTCCGGGACGGCGAACCCGTCCTTATCACCGAGGGGATCGCCGACGCGATCACCGCTCATGAGGCGGGGTATCCCTGTCTCTCGCCGGTGACGGTGCAGTTCAAGAAAAGCGACCGTGAGGACCTCCTCGAGGCGCTCGCCGAGCGGGACGTCGGGCGAGCGTACCTGATTCAGGACGCCGAACGACCGACGAGTGACGTCGACGACCGCGACCGGCTCACCCTCCAGCAGTTCGGCGACGGCGTCAAAGGCGCCGTGAAAACGGCCGCCTATCTCGACGACCACGGCCTCGAGGCGAGAGTCGCCGAGCTCCCGCGCCCCGGCCTCGAGAAAGTCGACCTCGACGACTACCTCCAGGGCTGGAGCGACGACCTCACGCCGCTCCTCGCCGGCGCGAAGCCCGTCGACCAACACCCGGCGTATGATCCCGACACCGCGCGGGACGTCGCCCTCGACGCCGCCGAGGCGTCCGACCTCTCCCGCGACCTCGACGCGGTCGACACCGACGGCGACCACTCGGCGCTATTCGACCTCGGGATTCGGGACGTCACCGGCCTGTCGTGGGACTACCGAGGATCGAACCCGCTCGGCCACCACGGCGAGAGTGAGAACTACTTTGTCCTCCTCGAGGGCCACGGCGTCGCCTACGACCACAAATACAAAGCCGCGTACAACGCCCTCACGTACCTCCTCGTCGACGCCGGCGAACGACGGCCGGCCTCACCGAACGGTCGGCTCGACGACGACGAGGTGTTCGCGGCCTGGCGACACGCCAAACGCGAGGGCTGTATCCCCGACGACGACCCGATCCCTCACCGAGCGCTCCAGTACGTCGCCCGCGAGCACGACCTCATGGAGGACGGCGACCTCATGGACGGGTGGAAGCTCCCGCGCGAGGCGTACAACGCCGCCCTCGAGAAAGTTCGCGACGAGCACGGTGTCGATCCCGGTCGGGGGAATCTCGCGGCCGGAGAACGTGAGCACACGGCCGTCCTCCCGGCCGCTGTTCGCGACCTCACTACGGCCGCGAGCGGGTGGGATTGGAAACACGTCGGCCGAACCGACGACACCCTCACCGTCGAGGACGCCCGCGAGCGCACGGTCGACGCTATCGCCGACGCCTACACCTCGGGCGACCGGGTGCTCGTCGAGGCGCTCCCGACTATGGGCAAATCCTACGGCGCCGTGAAAGCCGCCGCCGACACCGGCGAACAGGTAACGGTGCTCACCGGCCGAGGACACAAAGAACAGTACCAGCAGTTCCGGGAGTGGTGCGACGAGCACGGCCTCGACTACTACACCCTCCCGAGTTTCACGCGCGACTGTGATACGGCGAACGGCGAGCACGGCGAGGAGTGGGCCGACACCGTTCGCGGGTGGTACAACCGGGGCGCGACGCCGAAAGAGATCCACAAGTCGGCCGAGTACGTCCTCGACCGGCCGCTCCCATGCCAGGAACATGAGGGCCAGCGGTGTCCCTACGCCTCAAAATGGGAGTTCGATCCCGACGAGTACGACGTCCTCATAGGCCACTATAACCACGCACACAAGCCGAAAGTCGCCGCCGGCCGGACGGTGGTGTTCGACGAGTTCCCCGACGCCTACGAAACGCTCCTCGGGCCGGAGCTCCAGGGCGCCGTATCGTATTGGCTCGAGGCGACCGACGGCGTCCCGTTCGACAGCTACACCGACCTCGTCGAGAACCGGAGCGACGAAAGCCGGCGCGCCGACGCGCTACTGTGGTTCGACGAGCACGGTGTCGAACCCGACGAAACCCATGTGTTCGACGACGCGAGCGCACACGCGGCCGCTCCCCTGGCGGTGTTTACCCTCCTCGCGAGCGACGATCTCGGGAACGGGTTTGAACGCGCCGAGCTCGAGGACGTCGGCCTCGGTGTGTTCGACCGAGCGCGAGGCGGGGTGTCGGTGCTCCAGGCGCCGGCGCTCGAGTACGCGAGCGGTGTCGTCGCCCTCGACGGGACGCCGACGAAACGTATGTGGGAGCTCGCCCTCGGCGAACGGCTGAATCACCGGCCGGTGCTCCAGGGCGACGAGCGCGCCGAGTACGTTCGCGACGCCCTGAATCTGAATCTGGTTCGGACCACCGAGTACGTGAAACCGTACAACTCGGCCGACCACGTCAACACCGAACAGGACGCCGCCCTCCTCGAGGGGATCGCCGAGAAACACGGCGAACGGCCGTCGGTGATTACGACGACCACCGCCGAGCACGAATACGACGCCGAGGACGTCCTCGAGCACGTCGACGAAACGAAACACTACGGGAACGTCCTCGGGAGTAACGAGTTCGACGACACCCGGCTCGGCGCCGTGATAGGGTCGAACCACTACGGCGACCATTACATCAAGAAGTGGGGCGCCTACGCCGGCGAGGCGGTCGACCGAGGCGAGGAGAAAGGCGCCGGCCTCTCATACAGCGGGTTCGGCGACGACGTCCTCCAGCATATGCGGGAGCACGACACCCTCCAGGCGGCTATGCGGTTCGGCCGCGACGGGAACGGCGCCGTCGTCTATGTTCACACCGACACCCTCCCCGAGTGGGTACCGCTCGCCGGTGAGGGGCGCGTAGTGTCGACCTGGAGCGACGGTATGCGGGACGTCGTCGAGGCGCTCGAGGACCTCACTACGGCGACCACGGCGGACGTCGTCGCACACCCGACGGTCGACCTCTCCCGGCAACAGGTATTCGACCACCTGGAGACGCTCCGGGATCGGGGCGTCCTCCAGCGGCAACAGGACACCGAGGACGGCCGGCGGTTGTTGTGGCGCGACGACGGGTTACACCGGCTCGGCGAGCACGGCGAGGTGGAATTAGAGCCTGTCGACCTGGAGGACCTCGACGGCGACGAGGTTCGTAAACTGGCGCGTAGTAGTATCTATACGTGGGAGTTTACGAACCTCCCGGCCGAGGACGCCGGTCGAACCGGCGACCCGCCGCTCGCGACGTCCGACCCGGCGCGAGCACCTGCGAACGGGGGTGATCGCCCGCCCGATGACGCCGACTAAGACGGTTCACACGGCCGAGGTTCGGGGTTCCACCAGTCGCGACGCCGACACGCCTACCGCCCGCGACCTCATATACGGAGGTAACTGTATCCCATGACCTCGTCGCAACAGGCCGGCCGGAGTTCGGTTGTAGGGAGTAGTAGTCAACCGGACTACGCGGCCGCCAATATCCCGTCGAAACCACCGACGGAATACGATCACGTCGAACGCCGCGCCGAGTTGTTACAACAGGTTCGCGACCTCGGCCACCCGTCGATGATCCACCAGGGCGAGGCGGCCGAGCGCTACGACGTCAGCCAACAGCAAATCTCGAAAGACCTCGACCGGATCGCCGACTACGTCGAGGAGAACCTCGGCGCTCGGCATGAGCTCACTATCGACGCCGTCTTTCAACGGTCGATAGAGGGCCTCCTCGAGGAGGGCGACTATCGGAAAGCCGCGAGGACGGCGAAGGATTACGACGAGTGGGTAAGCGAGCGAACCGACCTCAAAGAGATACAGGAACAGCTCGAGTTTCTCAAAGAAGCATACGACGAGCAACAGCCATGACCTCAATCGACGACCTACAACACGACTTGAAACGAGTATCGGACGCCGCCCTCGGCGATCTCGACGCCGAGGAACGTCTCCGGCTATTCATCAAAGCCGCCGCAGACGACCGCGAGGAGCGGATCGACTGGCTCACCGATACGGCACCGACGAAACAGTACGAAGCGACCGACCTCGAATACACCGACGGGATAAAGCGATTCAGTTTTCTCGCCCTCCAGGCGAGGCATGAACTTCAGACGCTTTACCAGGCTATCACCGAGCGCGAAGCCGACCGCGACAGGTACATGGCGCTCATGCTGTTGAACGAAAGCCTGAGTCGTCTTTCTCGCGGTGGGTTCGATCCCGACGAGTTCGGGAATTTCGACGCGCCGGACCACGACGACGCCGAGTACGCCTACGGTGAAACGCAAGCCCCCGACACGGCGTACCTCGCGACGAAATACCGGGAGCTATGGGAGAGTGTCCCGGCTGAGTCACTTCTTAAAGAGGATCAGCGAGCGCGAGCGACACAACAGTTCCCGAACCTCGCGGCGCTCGCCCTTACGGCGTATGCTGATGACTGTTCGCGGTTTGACGACATGGACATAGACCGAATCCCGCCGGAGTTCGTGAGGGCGGAATTACAGCTCGCGAAGACGGTCGTTCATTTTCACACACGCTTCCACGGGTGGCGGATCTTCGCCGAGGAGTACCTCGACGTCACTCTCGACGAGTTCTTAGCTATTATCCGCCCGCCCGAAGCGGCTGATTCGCCGCTCGATCCCTTCACCGGCCTCCCCGGTGTTCCAACGGTCGACGAGAATCTCGGTGAGAATATCCTCTCACTCAAATACGACTATATCGAAGCGTATCAGTCGATCCGTGAGGAGTACGCCGACCGGTTAGATATGGATGCCCCGGACGCCAGCGATGTTCCCGGCGGCCTCGACGACCGCGCCGAAGCGTTTGCTCAGGGGATCGGTGAGGCGGCTGTCGAACGATACTGAGGTGATTCAGTTATGAAACGACTCACCGACCTTAGACACGACGTCAAGAACGTACAGGACACCGTCCTCGCCGACCTCGACGCCGACGAGCGGGTGCGAATGTTCCTGAAAGCGGCCGCCGACGGCCAGGACGACCGCATAGAAATGCTCCGGGACTCGGCGCCGAGGTACGAATACGAAACCCGCGACCTGGAGTTTACACACGGGGCGATAGAGGCGTATAGTCTCTCGAGGGCGGCTAACGCCTCGCTCGAGCGGCTCTATACGGCCATGATGATGCACGAAACCGGCCGGAATATGCACGTCGCCGTCGCCCTCCTGAATGAGGCGCTCGAGCAACTATCCCAGGGCCATTTCACCGTCGACGAGTACGGGAACGCCGAGACGCCGGCCTCATGGCCTCACGACTACGGACCACAGTACGATCCCGACGAGTCGCGCCTCGCCGGAAAGTACCGCGAGCTGTGGGAGGGAACCGGCCTCGAGTTAGCTTTCGATCCCGAGGACCGTTCGCGGCCATTCTTTGCCGCCCTGGCGGCCGACGGGTTACTCGGCTACCGAACCGAGATAACGGACAACTACGCGCCGTCCCGTGTAGCACGGGCGGAAATGAATCTCATAGAAACCGTCGTCGAGTTCTACAAAGCGTTTCACACCTACCGGCGGCTCGCCGAGGAACACCTCGACATGACACTCGACGAGTTCCTCCAGGCGTCACAAACCGAGAAACTCCCGTTCGACGGTCGGACGGGGCCGGGATGGCTCACCGAGGAGGAATGTCGGGACCTCCTCGAGCGTATGCAACTCTATATCGACCAATACGAGGAGAGTCAGCAGAAAGTCGGTGAGGCGCTCGCCGAGGGGGCGCCCGAGGATCTCGACGGCCTGGAGGACGTCGGCGTAGCAGAAACGGGCGAGCTCATGCAAGAGTACGATCTCGACGACATCGTAGAGGAGCACGTCGCCGAGCTCGCCGAGGAGCTCGACGGCCTCGGTGGTTTCTAACGCCGCCGTTACCTCGGGACGAGGTGGCTGTATATTTGGTCGGTAGTCTGTCGGTTCGCATGGCGTAACCGGAGTTGCACGTCCTCGAGGCGACCGCCGTCGACCTGGATGATCCGATAGGCCACCGAGTGCCGGAGGGTGTGAGGGGTGACGTCGTCGGGATCGCCGACACCGCCGCCGGCGACCTGGGGCCGGACGTCGGCCTCGGTCGCGAGCTTTTCGACGAGGCGCTGGAGTGACCGAGTGGTGAGGCGGTCGCTCGAGCGGGTGGGAAACAGGGCGTCGGTGTCTTTCCAGCGGTCGCGAAGGTACCGCCGGAGTAGGCGGGTGGTGTCGGGTGCGAGCTCGAGTGTCGCCGGCGGGGGCGAGCCTTTCTGAATCCGGCTCGGGAGGTACACCGTCCCGGCGTCTAAGTCGAGGTGATCGACCTCGAGGGCGCACAGTTCGCCGGCGCGTAGGCCGGCGTCATAGAGGAGTGCGACTATCGCCTCGTTACGATCTTGAAGATACGTCGGGACGGCGTCGGTGAGGCATACGTCCCGCATTTGGTCGACCTGTTCGGGTTTCAGCCAGGTACGGGCGCGGCCGTTGCTATCGGTGTGTTGAACGTCGGGATTCGTTACGTCGGTGTGTGTCGTCGACATGGTTCTTAAGCGGTGGTTGGTTTCTCGGGTGCGAACGTCGGGGTTTGTAGTAAACTACGACGTTCGCCGGACGCCGTGACACACCTCGAAGGGTGGATACATTACAGTACGTCAGACAAAGCGGCCGGCGTTACTCCTCGCCGGCGCTCGGGTTCGGGCCGTCGAACCCGTCCCGGTAGCACGGCCAACATGGGAGCTCGGCGTCGGCGTCCCAACAGTCGCAGTCGTCGGGGCGGTCGTCGAACGCGGTTAGTTCGGCGTCGGTTCCTTCTTGGGTCGCGGTGTCGTAGGCGGACATGGTCTTTTGCTCCAAGAAAGGCCAGTTCGGGTGTTCCAAGCACCCGGACGTTTCAACACGCCCCGAGGGAACCGTCCTTTCTTGTTAGTACCTTAGACGGCATGAACCATAAAACCACCGGAGAGGCGTATCTGTCGGTCGGTATCTCGGGTTTGTCCCTTAGAAGGCATACCTTTTAGGGAACTAACGCCGTAGTAGGCACTAATGCCTGAATCCAGTAACAAAGGCGGTCGAAAGCCCCGAGTAACCGACGAGGACCTCCTCGACGTGTTTCGGTCGACGTCCGATCCCGTCCTCTCGACGGCGGAAGTCGCCGACGCCGTCCCTATCAAACGCCGAGGGACACTAAACCGGCTTCAGGCGCTCGAGGAGGAGGGCGAGCTGGAGAGGAAACAGATAGGCGGGCGAAACACGGTGTGGTGGTTCGTTGGGGGCGAGCGGATCACTCCCGACGAGCGCGCCGTCGACGAGGACGCCGAGAAAGCCCGAACCGTTCGCGACCGACGCCGCGAGGACACGCCCGACGCGCCGGAGAGTGACACCGTCGGCGAGCTCGAGGACGTCGAGTTTCCGGCGGGCCGCGACCGCGAGGAGTGTTCGGCCGCCGTCTATGCCGCCCGCGACTACCTTCGCGAGCACGGGCCGGCGACGAAACGCGATCTCGTCGCCGAGGTAATGCCGGACCACCCGCTCGGGTATGACGTCGACGGCGCGCTGGAGAAAGTCGAGGCGGGCGACCGCTACCGAGGGGCCTGGTGGCGCCGAGTGGTGAAACCCGGCCTGAAAGCGCTCCCGGACGTCGAGGCGCCGGCGCGAGGGGCGAGCGAATGGCGATACACCGGCGAGGCGTAATCAGCCATGACCGAGGACGTCGATCCCGACGATCCGCGACCGGCGGGCCACTACGGCCGGTTCCGAAACGCGCCCTGGTACTACGTAAGCGACGACCTCGCGAGCACGGTAATGCTCGGGCCGGCGACCGACGCCGAACCTGGCGACGACTGGATTCTCTCTTTCTCGGCCGAGGGGCGAACCGACGACGACCGCGAGCGGGTGTGTGTTCGCCTCACGCCTCGAGCGCTCCATGAGCTGTATGTCGAGGCGAAAGACCTCTCGCCGGACGCCCGACAGGCGGGACACACCGCCGAATGCGACCTATGCGGTGAATCCGTCCCGCTCGAGAAAGCCGTCCCGAACCCCCGAGGCGAACCCGTACACCGTTACTGCTACGTCGACGCCTACGGCGGGCCGGAGTGGCTCGAGGACTACTAACCGGGGCTGGAGGGCGACGCCGTCGCCGACCGTTAACCAACACCGGCGGGGTGTGACGCCGCGACTGTTGGTTAAGACCGTCGACCGCGCCGGCGCTTACAGGTGCTCCTCGGGGTTCGGGTGCATACCGCCGTAGTCGAGGGCCATGTGGGCTTTGTATGGGATCTCCTCGCCAGCCTCGAGGACCTCCCGAACCTCCTCGAGAGTCGGACACTCGTCGACGGGTGGGACGTCGACCTCGACGCCGACCTCGACCGGCGCGTACACACCGTGTTTATCGGCGTATTCGCGAATGACGTCGTTCGTAACCATTTGCTCGAGCGTATCAAAAATCACCTCACGGTCGGCCTCGGCGCGGATCATGTGGTAGACGGCCGCGAGCACGGCGCGCTGGACTATGTCGAGTTCGTACCGCTCCCACTCGTCGGCCGGGAACAGTCGCCCTAAGTCGTCGTCCTCGAGGTATAGGAGGTACTGTATGTCGATGAGGGCGTTTCGGAAGCGATTACGTATCTTGTGCCGCTTTTGCCGAACGGCCGTATCGCTCATGTCCTCCCGGACGCCGTCGGCCGTTTCGGGGTACAGAAACGCCCTGTCGTGAGGGGTGAGAATCCCCCGCTCGCGGTCGACGTCCGGCTCAACTATCCTGGTGCCTGAATCCCGATTACCGTTACTGCTCACGCTAACACCGTCTAACCCCACTACAAAAACATTAATGGTGGAAGCGTCCCAACGAGGAAACGAGAGAATGGCGACGACGATCACAACCGTTTCCGTTCATGCCGAGCGGGCCGAGGCGCTCCGGGACTACCGGGACGCTCACGACCTCCCGAGCATGGACGCCGCCCTGGAGCAACTACTAAGCGACCGGGGCGAGAGAAGCCACTCATGAACGGTAGTACCGCTGAAAAACGCCGTCGGCCTGAACCTTGGCGGGAGCGGGCCGGCGACGTTTGGACGATTACGGGCGTTATCCCGAGTCGCGACGACCGACGCCGCGACCCGGAAGGGTGCGACGACGGCCGACGAGCAGGCCGTACCACGGGCGGGTGGTGCCTGTGAGTGGTCTTTCTCTCGCCGTCGCCTTTAGCGTTACTCCCGACGCTAACGGCCACCCTGTTACGCCCGTCAACGGCTCCCGGCACGCCTTAGTGCCGGCCTTTGGCCTACATGACGGACACTCAGGACACGAATAGCGGTATCGACGCCGACCGACCGAAGCCCGAAGCCTCGCCGAGCGCTGGCTGGCGAGAGACGGCCGCGCTTATGCACGTCGCCGCCGGCCTCGAGGAGTGCGACGTCCTCGAGTGCGACCGCGAGGGCGAACCCGTCGAGGTGATCGACGGCGACACCGTCCGGCGCGAGGGCGTCCGGTGTTCCGACCACGCGAAGGTCTTTCTGGAGGTTTCATCATGACTACCGACGACCACGACAGTCTACATCTCAACACGGCGTATCGCTACGACGGCGAGGAGACGACCACGATCCCCTACACCGACCTCACGGACCTCGGTGGGAGTGTCGTCGTCGAATGTCCCGACGGTTCGGTTCGGATGTTCGACAAAGAGGAGGTGGTCGAATGACGCTCCCCGACGACGCGACGCTCGAGGAGCTCGCCGAGTACCTACGGCTGAATCCCGAGGCGACCACGCCCGAGGCGCTCGGTGCGACCGGCGCCGACCCGGCCGTATGGGGTGACGTCGTCGACGACGCCCTCACGGCCGCCGAGCCTCACCTGGCGCTCGAAACGCCCGACACCGCCCCGCCGGAGGGGGATTCTCGGGACGAAACCCCCACCCTCGAGGCGGACAAACCGGCCTCGACGACGTCCGTAACTCCCGATACCGACGGTTCGGCGCTCGTCGACGCGCTGGAGTGGTTCCACCAACAGCTCGACCGGGATCTCCCCGACGAGTGCGACCACGACACGCCTCGGGACTACTACCGCGAGGGGCGCGGGTGGGACACCGACACTATCGACGAGAAACTCCTCGGGTTCGCGCCGGCGAACTACCGCGACGAGCTCGTTACGTATCTGTTCGACCGGGGCCACGGCCGCGAGGCGATCCTCGCGACGGGGCTGTTCGGCGAGCGCGACGACGGGAACCTGTATGCGACCTGGAGCGGGCGCTACGTCCTCCCGTATTTCGACGCCGACGGCCGGCCGGTGTTCGCGATCTCACGGGCGACCGACCCGGTTCACTCGGCCGACTGGAAGGGCAACAAGTACGATAAACTCCAGGTGACGCGCGAGGACGTCACCGCCGAGGAACCGATTTACGGCCTCGACACCGTCCGGGACGGCGAACCCGTCCTTATCACCGAGGGGATCGCCGACGCGATCACCGCTCATGAGGCGGGGTATCCCTGTCTCTCGCCGGTGACGGTGCAGTTCAAGAAAAGCGACCGTGAGGACCTCCTCGAGGCGCTCGCCGAGCGGGACGTCGGGCGAGCGTACCTGATTCAGGACGCCGAACGACCGACGAGTGACGTCGACGACCGCGACCGGCTCACCCTCCAGCAGTTCGGCGACGGCGTCAAAGGCGCCGTGAAAACGGCCGCCTATCTCGACGACCACGGCCTCGAGGCGAGAGTCGCCGAGCTCCCGCGCCCCGGCCTCGAGAAAGTCGACCTCGACGACTACCTCCAGGGCTGGAGCGACGACCTCACGCCGCTCCTCGCCGGCGCGAAGCCCGTCGACCAACACCCGGCGTATGATCCCGACACCGCGCGGGACGTCGCCCTCGACGCCGCCGAGGCGTCCGACCTCTCCCGCGACCTCGACGCGGTCGACACCGACGGCGACCACTCGGCGCTATTCGACCTCGGGATTCGGGACGTCACCGGCCTGTCGTGGGACTACCGAGGATCGAACCCGCTCGGCCACCACGGCGAGAGTGAGAACTACTTTGTCCTCCTCGAGGGCCACGGCGTCGCCTACGACCACAAATACAAAGCCGCGTACAACGCCCTCACGTACCTCCTCGTCGACGCCGGCGAACGACGGCCGGCCTCACCGAACGGTCGGCTCGACGACGACGAGGTGTTCGCGGCCTGGCGACACGCCAAACGCGAGGGCTGTATCCCCGACGACGACCCGATCCCTCACCGAGCGCTCCAGTACGTCGCCCGCGAGCACGACCTCATGGAGGACGGCGACCTCATGGACGGGTGGAAGCTCCCGCGCGAGGCGTACAACGCCGCCCTCGAGAAAGTTCGCGACGAGCACGGTGTCGATCCCGGTCGGGGGAATCTCGCGGCCGGAGAACGTGAGCACACGGCCGTCCTCCCGGCCGCTGTTCGCGACCTCACTACGGCCGCGAGCGGGTGGGATTGGAAACACGTCGGCCGAACCGACGACACCCTCACCGTCGAGGACGCCCGCGAGCGCACGGTCGACGCTATCGCCGACGCCTACACCTCGGGCGACCGGGTGCTCGTCGAGGCGCTCCCGACTATGGGCAAATCCTACGGCGCCGTGAAAGCCGCCGCCGACACCGGCGAACAGGTAACGGTGCTCACCGGCCGAGGACACAAAGAACAGTACCAGCAGTTCCGGGAGTGGTGCGACGAGCACGGCCTCGACTACTACACCCTCCCGAGTTTCACGCGCGACTGTGATACGGCGAACGGCGAGCACGGCGAGGAGTGGGCCGACACCGTTCGCGGGTGGTACAACCGGGGCGCGACGCCGAAAGAGATCCACAAGTCGGCCGAGTACGTCCTCGACCGGCCGCTCCCATGCCAGGAACATGAGGGCCAGCGGTGTCCCTACGCCTCAAAATGGGAGTTCGATCCCGACGAGTACGACGTCCTCATAGGCCACTATAACCACGCACACAAGCCGAAAGTCGCCGCCGGCCGGACGGTGGTGTTCGACGAGTTCCCCGACGCCTACGAAACGCTCCTCGGGCCGGAGCTCCAGGGCGCCGTATCGTATTGGCTCGAGGCGACCGACGGCGTCCCGTTCGACAGCTACACCGACCTCGTCGAGAACCGGAGCGACGAAAGCCGGCGCGCCGACGCGCTACTGTGGTTCGACGAGCACGGTGTCGAACCCGACGAAACCCATGTGTTCGACGACGCGAGCGCACACGCGGCCGCTCCCCTGGCGGTGTTTACCCTCCTCGCGAGCGACGATCTCGGGAACGGGTTTGAACGCGCCGAGCTCGAGGACGTCGGCCTCGGTGTGTTCGACCGAGCGCGAGGCGGGGTGTCGGTGCTCCAGGCGCCGGCGCTCGAGTACGCGAGCGGTGTCGTCGCCCTCGACGGGACGCCGACGAAACGTATGTGGGAGCTCGCCCTCGGCGAACGGCTGAATCACCGGCCGGTGCTCCAGGGCGACGAGCGCGCCGAGTACGTTCGCGACGCCCTGAATCTGAATCTGGTTCGGACCACCGAGTACGTGAAACCGTACAACTCGGCCGACCACGTCAACACCGAACAGGACGCCGCCCTCCTCGAGGGGATCGCCGAGAAACACGGCGAACGGCCGTCGGTGATTACGACGACCACCGCCGAGCACGAATACGACGCCGAGGACGTCCTCGAGCACGTCGACGAAACGAAACACTACGGGAACGTCCTCGGGAGTAACGAGTTCGACGACACCCGGCTCGGCGCCGTGATAGGGTCGAACCACTACGGCGACCATTACATCAAGAAGTGGGGCGCCTACGCCGGCGAGGCGGTCGACCGAGGCGAGGAGAAAGGCGCCGGCCTCTCATACAGCGGGTTCGGCGACGACGTCCTCCAGCATATGCGGGAGCACGACACCCTCCAGGCGGCTATGCGGTTCGGCCGCGACGGGAACGGCGCCGTCGTCTATGTTCACACCGACACCCTCCCCGAGTGGGTACCGCTCGCCGGTGAGGGGCGCGTAGTGTCGACCTGGAGCGACGGTATGCGGGACGTCGTCGAGGCGCTCGAGGACCTCACTACGGCGACCACGGCGGACGTCGTC
>NZ_BAAIET010000002.1:0-1252712 GCF_054654575.1 Halorubrum gandharaense | reverse complement strand
AGTTCACATGGTAGGCCGTCCGACCGGGCGCTCGCCGGCGAGCTCCGCCGGCGAGCGCACCAGTGTCCACTTCCGGGATCCCAGTATCTCCAGAAAACGGGTCGAATGGTCGAGTGTAGCGTGATCAGTATGAGGGGAACCGCAGAGAGCCCGCCGGCGGCAGCAACGCTTCCGGCTGCTGATGTCCGGTCGAAGGAAGGCCTCCTCGTGTGCGCGTGAGAAAAGAATTGATTCAGGGAGACCCTCATCGGCCACTGCGAAGAAGAGGCGTAGCACATCAACCATGTGACGACGGATCTGGTGGATCAGCGACAACGAAACGGTGCATCAACATGGGTATATGTAGTTCATATCCTCTGATGTGGCGAGACGCGTTGGCAGAGCCCGCCATCGAGCACCAAATAATCCCGCTTTCGGATATTCTATCGCCAAGATTTAGAATTATATAAGAGCTATGCATATCTCACCGATCAATCCACAGTCAGTACTCGAAATAGCCGGCGTGGATGTTTATAACACCGGCGTTTATAAGGGAGGGGCACACATATAAAAGCGAACGATGACGAACCCTGCTGACTCCATCGAGATCCAGAACGTAGTCGCATCGACGGGTATCGGACAGGAACTCGACCTCGAAGCGCTCGCGGAGGACCTTCCGGGCGCTGACTTCAATCCGGACAACTTCCCCGGCCTCGTCTACCGGACGCAGGAGCCGAAGGCGGCTGCCCTGATCTTCCGTTCCGGGAAGATCGTCTGTACGGGCGCAAAGAGCATCGACGACGTTCACGAAGCGCTCGGGATCATCTTCGAGAAGCTCCGTGGTCTGAGCATCCCCGTGGAGGAGGACCCGGATATCACGGTCCAGAACATCGTTTCCAGTGCGGACCTCGGTCACAACCTGAACCTGAACGCGCTCGCGATCGGGCTGGGTCTCGAGGACGTCGAGTACGAGCCCGAGCAGTTCCCCGGCCTCGTGTACCGGATGGACGAGCCGGAGGTCGTCATTCTCCTGTTCGGCAGCGGGAAGATCGTCATCACCGGCGGCAAGCGGACGGACGACGCCGAGGAAGCGGTCGAGGAAATCGTCGAGCGGATCGAGAGCCTGGGTCTGCTGGGCTAACTGGGTCAGCACGGAGTATTGGGCTCACAAACGTCGTTTATGCGAAGGTGTCAATGCGAACAGCGAGGGCCACCGCCACAATGTGCAGCCGGCGGTAGGCGCTTTTCGCGTCCTTAGGCCGTCTCCGCATCCTCGGTGAGCACTTCTTTGACGACCTCAGGATCCTCGAGAAGCTGGTGTTTGGTGTAGCTGCCCTCCGCGCTGCCGCCGCTGTGTTTCGACTGCTCAATGATGTCGAGGAACGCGTGTTCTTTCAGCAGGTCACGGACGCGGCGCAGCGAGAGACTGTCGGAGCCCTCCTGCCGGCAGATGTTCTCGTAGATCTCGTACACCCGACTGGTGCGAAAGCCGTCCTGACGGCCGTTGGACAGCGAGAGTAGGGCGAGCGCTTGGAGCACGTACCGGGAATGCGGCGTCGACCCGCGAATGAGCTCGCGGAAGCGGTCGGTCTCCGCGCGCTCGCGGGCCTGGGTGACGTAGTCCTCGCGGACGGTGCGCTCGCCGTTCGCCTGCGCGATCTCGCCGGCGTATCGGAGGATGTCGATCGCCTTGCGGGCGTCACCGTGTTCGCGCGCGGCGAGCGCGGCCGCCCGCGGGATGGTTGACGGTTCGAGCACCTCGTCGTGGAACGCGTCGGACCGGGCGTCCATGATGTCGCGCAGCTGGTTGGCGTCGTACGGGGGGAAGACGAACTCGCGTTCACAGAGGCTCGACTTGACCCGCTCGTCCATGCGGTCTTTATACTGGATCTTGTTGCTGATCCCGACGACGCCGAGCTTGCAGTCGGTGATCTTGCCGGCCTCGCCCGCGCGAGAGAGCTGCATGAGGATCGCGTCGTCGTCGAGTTTGTCGATCTCGTCGAGGATGATCAGGACCACGTCATATCGCTGGTCGAGGATGCGCCAGAGTCGCTTGTAGTACGTCGACGTGGAGAGACCCTTATCAGGGACGTTGATGCCGGTCGCGTCGGGGTCGTTGACGCCGTCGGCGATCGTCTGGACCGCCTGTGTCTCGGTCGTGTCCTGGGCACAGTCGACGTACGCGAACGTGGCGTTGACACCCTCCTCGCCGGCGGTGTCGACGAGCCGCTGGGAGACGTACTTCGCACACAGCGACTTTCCGGTGCCGGTTTTTCCGTAGATGAGCACGTTGCTGGGACTCTGCCCGAAGATCGCGGGGTTGACCGCGGCCGCGAGGTCGGCGATTTCGTCGTCGCGACCGACGATCCGCCCCTCGCCCGGGAGGTGGCTGATCTCGAGGAGCTCCTTGTTGGCGAAAATGGGGTCCTCTCTCGTGAAGAGGTCGTCCGCTGCGTCCATACACGGCACACCGCGTTTCCGGTGAAATGTGTTCCGTTTTTGGCGTGTCGAGACACACACCGTGTTTCCGGTGAAATGGGTTGGAGTGGGGGTGAAGTGGGGGTTGTGGTTCACCGGAAACGTGGTGTGGGATCCGTTCGCGAGGGAGCCAAACATGGTCAGAGGAGGTCAGTGCAGTAGTCAGCAAAGTTGAACGGTGAAGCACGCGGACGCCGGCGAGCGCAGGCGCCGAATCGTGGGACGACTCCACGTGTCCGTTCGGAAAACTCGGGGCCATGCTCAGTGCAAGCGTTAGCTGCCTGCTACAGACTTTCGTCAGCTACCTAAGCATTCGCCGTATCCCACAACGATCCGCCATCCACCGCTATCGCCGGCGCGCTCCCTCTCGGTTGAAACCTTCTGGGTCTCCGCATGCACCTGAACATTATCGACGAATTCCAACGGGTTCCAACGGGTCCCAACGGACTCCGAGAGGACTCGTTTCATCTCGACCGTTCACAGAGTTCTCTCTATTGTAGCCACAGTAGACTTAGTGAACTTTTAGATAGTTTCTTATTTATATTCTTCTATCGAGTTGACTCCACCGGCGGACGGAAAACCACGGAACGCTAACGACCACCGACAACCACCCCCCATTTCACCGGAAACACGGTGTGTCCGCGAACGGCAGATCGACCGCCGTGAGTCATCACTGTAGTTCACCAGCGTTGGCGTCGGCACCTCACATGAATACGACTCGCGCCGCGGATGGGGCCACTCTGCAAACCCGTCGTTTCGACCCATCGTTTCGACTTTTCGCCCGGCACAGTACCTCCCCAGCAGCACCAGCCCATTCATCGGAAACATGGTGTGTTTTCGCACAAGACGCGCCGTATACCCCACAACGGCCCATTCCACGGTTTCGTCTCCTGGATGTCTCGCCGTGATATTCTCCCTCGATTCTTCGATCAGCACCCACTGTCCCGCCGATCACTCTCGCCGGCGTACTCACAGGGTACTCCACACGAACGACCTCCCACGAGATGCAGGATATCACTCTGACTCACACAGCAGACGGGATCTCTCCCGCCCGCACGAAAGGCCGACTCCCGACACCTCGTTTCCGATGAAACACGAAATCCGAGAACGACGGCTCGCTCATCGGTCACCGGAGGTACTCATTGTTCACCGGAAACACGGTGTCTCCCCGAGTACTCAATAAGCTGCCCCCCATCGACGCCCTCCTCACCCGTTCGACAACCAGCCCAATGCTTCACAATCCGATCACCTGCTCGTCGCCGGCGGGAACGGTACTGGCGACACCGGTCTACTTGCTGGCGTCCGACGATCGCGGGTGACAACGGGTGCCACCATGTGGTGACAACCATGTACCGGCAACCATGTGCCGGCAACCATGTGCCGGGGTAACAGTAATGTGCCCCGACGGACTACGGCTACACAGTGGCATCCCGACAGCACGGGCCGGGAGGCGACGACGCCACCGGCGCCAGACCGACGGGCAGCGCGGGTGTTTCGGCACACGACGCCGACGCACGGACCACGAACGCACGAACCGTCTTTTCGGCTGACTCCACCGACTCCGCCGCCTCGGCTATCGCTCAGGAGTCCAGTCGTGTCTCCCAATCGGCAGGGAAAACACGCCGCCGGCGGCCGGAGGATCCCCCCTTGCGTGACCCCGGACTGTACGCGCTCACGGACCACTTCCGCGAGCGACTGGGACAGGCCGGTCGCTACGTCTCAACGCGGACGGTGAGCGACGCCATCCGAGATGGCCAGCTTCGCTGGAATCGAACCGACGGGTGGCGATTCGCGCTGGTCGAGAACGGCGTGCGCTTCGTGGTGGTCGTCGGCGACACGGAAACGGAGTCCCCAGTCGTGGTCACGGCCTGGACGGAGGTTGCCGACCGGCAGGCCGCGCTACGGTCCGCCCGATGGGACGAGACGGACGTCGACACGATCGCCGTCCGCTCGGCGCTAAGCGCCGCCTCCGATTCTCGGATTCCCGACCAGATACGCCCGCGAGCAGTTTCGCGACCGTTGGAGATCGCGGGCCACCGCCTCCGGACTGACGCCGGTGACCCCGCGCTCCACTGCACGGAGTGCCGGGGGCAGTTTCGCTCCAAGCAGGGGCTTACCACCAGATACTGCCAGGGGCGATCTGGAACGTAGTCTGGGAGAGCCCCCGGTCCACTAACGGTCGCGCCGTCGCGGGTGAACGACCAGTCGCTACCCCTTTCCCGCTTCCCGCCGTTCGATCGGATAATGGACGAGACGGAGGCACCCGACGGCCAGCCGGAGGTGCCGGACGAAGCGACTGAGGGGACGCCCGACGAGGCGACGGAGGATCCTGTCTCACTCGAACGCTTCCACGAGGCGCTCGAAGCGGAGGGACGGCCGATCGCCACCGCACAGGAAGTCGCCGCGAGAGTCGGAACGACGCAGGCACGCGCACGCGACGGGCTGGAGGCGCTCGCCGAGCGCGGCGACGTGGACCGCGTCGACGTGGAGAGCGACCCCGTCGTCTTCTACCCGCACGACTGGGGAGCGCTCGCCAGCCGGGAGCGCGTCGTCGCGTTCCCGACCCGCCGGGAGATCGTCGTCGATCGGCCCACGCAGTACACCCGTGCACAGCTCGCGCAGTTCGCCCATCTCGTCGACACCACCGGGACCGAACCCGGAACCCGAGGGTACCTCTACCGGATTCGCCAGGAGGATATCTGGGCCGCCCCCTTCGAGGAGCTCGACGGCCTGCTCGGGAGCATCAGATCCGTGCTCCCACGTCGCTACCCCCACCTAGAGGACTGGGTGGGCGACCAGTGGCGCCGGGCTCACCAGTTCCGGCTGTACACCCACGAGGACGACTACGTCGTTCTCGAGGCCGCCACGAAGAGTCTGATGGGCAACGTCGCGGACCAGCACCTCGCGGAGGACCACCTCCGCGCCCCAATCTCCGACACGGAAGCGTGGGTGAACGCGGACGCGGTCGCCGGCGTCAAGCGCGCGCTCTACGAGGCGGGGTACCCGGTCGAGGACGACCGCGACCTCGAGATCGGCGATGCCGTCGACATCGAGCTCACCACCGAGCTCCGCGACTACCAGCAGGAGTGGGTGGACACGTTCACGGACAAGCGCTCGGGCGTCTACGTCGGCCCGCCGGGCTCCGGCAAAACGGTCGCCGCCATCGCGACGATCGCCGCGGTCGGCGGCGAGACGCTGATTCTCGTGCCCTCGCGCGAGCTCGCCGGCCAGTGGCGCGAGGAACTGCTCTCACACTCCACGCTCGACCCGGCGGACATCGGCGAGTACCACGGCGGCGAAAAGGAGATCCGCCCGGTCACCATCGCCACCTACCAAACCGCCGGGATGGACCGCCATCGGAGCCTGTTCGACGCCCGGCGGTGGGGGCTCATCTGCTACGACGAAGCACACCACATCCCCTCACCCGTGTTCTCCCGCTCGGCGGAACTCCAGGCCAAACACCGGCTGGGCCTCTCCGCAACCCCCGTCCGTGAGACCGGCAGCGAGGAGGAGATCTACACCCTGATCGGCCCGCCGATCGGCGCCGACTGGGACGCGCTGTTCGAGGCCGGGTTCGTTCAGGAGCCGGAAGTCGAGATCCGCTACGTCCCCTGGCGGCACGAGATGGCGCGCAACGAGTATGTGAGCGCGGACGGACGCGAACGCCGGCGGCTCGCCGCGGAGAACCCCGCGAAGATCGACGAGATCCAGTATCTCCGCTCGGCACACCGTGACAAGAAGGCGCTCATCTTCGTCGAGTATCTCGACCAAGGGGAGGCGATTTCCGACGCGCTCGACGTGCCGTTCATCAGCGGAGAGACACCCCACCACGAGCGCTCCCGGCTGTTCGAGCGGTTCCGCGCGGATGAGAGCGAATCGCCGGGTGCAGGCGACTCCGGAACCGGCGCCGGCGCCGAGGGCGAAAGTGCCGCACACCCGTACGACCCGGCCGCGACCGACGGCGACCCGCTCGACACGCTAGTGGTCTCCCGGGTGGGCGACGAGGGGATCGACCTCCCCAACGCGGAGCTCGCGATCGTCGCCTCCGGGCTCGGCGGCTCCCGTCGGCAGGGCGCCCAGCGAGCCGGGCGGACGATGCGCCCGCAGGGTTCGGCGCTGGTGTACGTGCTCGCCACCCGCGGCTCCGCAGAGGAGGATTTCGCCCAGCGTCGGATGCGCCATCTGGCTCAAAAGGGCGTTCGCGTCCGCGAGACGAACGTCGCGGAGTGAGGGAAACGTCGCGGAGTGAGGGAAACGTCGCGGAGTGAGGGAAACGTCGCGGAGTGAGGGAAACGTCGGCGAGTGGGGAAACGCCGGCGAATGGGGAAACGGCTCCGCCTACGTCGAAAAGTCGGAGATCGTCCCGTCGTTCCCGTCGTCGTCCTCCCCACTCCGCTCCTCGTCACCGCCAGCTTCGGCGTCCATACCGCCAGCCGACCCCGACGGCTCGCCCCACGGGTTCTCCGGGTCGACGGGTGCCACAGCCTGTGACAGCTCCTCTTCATCGTAGTCGTGGTCCCCATCGAGGAGCATCGCGAGCCGCTGCCATCGAGCACTCTGCTCATCTTCGCCTTCGGGCCCCACGCGGGCGCCGCGCGTCTTGAAAAAGCGCGTGCCGCGCCCTTGTCGTGAGCCCTCGCCCGTATGCTGGTCGAAGATCAGGTCGAACTCGCCACCCGGTTCGAGGTCCCCGACCGGGAAGTCGTGTGCCGGCTCCTCGCCGCGTTCGCGGGCGTCGGCCCGGCGCTCGGCCACTCGCCGGAAGTACTCGTCGGCGTTCGACGCCTCCCGGGTCGAGGTCGCGCGGGCGGCGGCGAGCGCGGCGTGGATCGCACACAGTCGTCCCTTCCACTCGTCGGACTCCCAGCGCTCGGTCGCGAGCTCCTCGTAGCGCTCGATCAGCAGCGCCACCTCGTCGCCCGCGCGGAGGTCCTCGACGACGTAGAGGTTGAGCCGGTCCCAGAGGTTCCACGCGTAGCCCGAGCGCGCGAGCTCCCATGCCGCCCACGCGGCCACCTCCTCGTCGGAGCGCCGAACCGCCTTCTGGAGCAGGCTCGACACGTCGTAGCGGCTGTAGCCGCCGTCGGTCTCGTTCGCCTCTTTCGGCTCGCCGAAGTCGTTCTCGCCGGTCGCCTCGGGAGTGGTGTCCGTCTCCAGGCTCCCGTCGGACCCGAACGTCGCCTGTCGGTCGTCGCCGTCGCTCATACTCCCGCTCCCGCGCCGAGACGCTTAAAAGCCGTGCGCGCGGCCAGCCATGTCGCCGGGCACCCGCCGTTCGAGCGTTCGCTGTTCGAGCGCTCGCCGTCCGCCCATCGACGGCGAGTCGGGCGACGTCGGGTGGGACCGGCGCCGCCGGCGTGCGAATTCGCGCCACGCTAGTGGGCCACAGATCAACCCGGAAAGAGAACTCTTAAGGGCAGTCACGCGCCTACGAAAAGATGCGACCGGCCTTAGCTCAGCCTGGTAGAGCAGCCGACTGTAGATCGGCATGTCCCCCGTTCAATTCGGGGAGGCCGGACTGAATTTTCGTGCATCCGCACCCACCGTAGCCACGGCGACCTGGATCCACACGCCACGCTGACCCCGGAATCCGTCAGGAATCCATAAGAGCTGTTCCGCGCCTTCCGCTTGTCCGTTAGTCGCCGTCGAGGAAGACGGCCACGGTACTGTACAGCAGAAACGCGAGCCCGGCGGCGAGAAACAGGCCGAGCGCGACGATTCCTGCCCACAATCCCCAGGTGAGGAGCGTTCCAATCATAGCCTGACGTTTTGCAGGTGCAGTGATAATTGTTGCTAACCTCGACGGGAATCAACGACGGCAGGTTCGTCGGCGGCTCATCAATGACTCGCGGGCACCTCTCTACGACTCCGAGATTTCCCCGTTTCGGCTGACGGTGACGACGGGCACGTCGGCCGTGCGGACGACCTTCTCGGTGACGCTGCCGATCAGCATCCGGTCGACGCCCGTTCGGCCGTGCGTCCCCATCACGATCATGTCGGCGTCGATATCGTCGGCGTAGTGCCGGATCACCTCGTACGGCGTCCCGGGATGAACGAGCGTCTCGACGTCCACGCCCTCGAACTCCGCGGCTACCTCCGCGACGGCGGCCTCCGCGCGCTCGACGACCTCCCGCTTTTCGTCGGGCGTATCGCTGCGGGGATCACCCATCGCGGCTTGCTCGTCGGCGTGATGCCCGTCGCCCATCCCTGGTGTGGCGTCGGTGGCGCCGGTGGCGACGAGCCCGAACTCGACCGGTCGGTCGTCGACGGCGTAGAGAACGTGCACCGTCGCGTCGAACGCGGACGCGAGCGCCTGCACGTGGTCGATCGCGGCCTTCGCACCACCGCTCCCGTCCGTCGGGTAGAGAATCCGGTCGTACATCTCGACAGGGAGTTACGCCGCAACGCACAAAATAGCGGTGGCCGAAAACCCTGAAAATTGGACGTAAAGAAACGTTACCGTCCGTTTCACGACTCTCTACCCGAAGCGTTCCTGTGACCCGATCCCATCGACCCGCCGAGCCAAAGCGTTTATGAGGTCACTGGGAGATTACCACAGTATGTCTGAGAGATTATCCAAAGAACCCCCGTCGGTCCTCGATCGCGCCGGCGAGCGCACGCTCCACATCGGACGGGATCGGCCGATTCGCATCTCGGCCGGCCATCGACTCCAGCATCACGACGGGAAGTGCAGTCGCCCGCATGGTCACAACTACGAGGTGTCCGTCACGGTGCGCGGCGAGCTGACCGCCGAGGGGTGGGTCGTCGATAAGGGCGTCGTCACCGACGTCATCGACGAGTGGGACCACGTCTTCCTGCTGGAGGACGGCGACCCGCTGGTTGAGGCGTTCGCGGACGCCGGCGACGAGGACGGGACGGTCGTGCTCGACGCGCCGCCGACCGCGGAGGTGATGGCGGCCGTCCTTGAGGAGAAGCTTCGCGACCGGCTTCCGGACACCGTCACCGCCGTCTCCGCCTCCGTCAGCGAAACGAGCGAGCTGTGTGCGGCGCCGTAATGCCCGTCGCCAGCGATGTCGTCGAGGAACCGACGGACGGCGACAAGCGCCTCACGAACGACGACGCGCTCCCGATCAACGAGCTGTTCGCCTCGCTGCAGGGTGAGGGGAAACTCGCCGGCCAACCCTCGACGTTCGTGCGTACCAGCGGGTGTAATCTCCGCTGTTGGTTCTGTGACTCCTATCACACCTCCTGGGAGCCGACCGGGGCGTGGCGCGACCGGGAGGCAATCCTCGAGGCGGTCGCCGAGCGCGACCCCGACCACGTGGTCCTCACGGGTGGCGAGCCGCTCGTCCACGACGGCGCCGCCGATCTCCTCGAAGCGCTCGCCGAGCGCGGCTACCACGTCACCGTCGAGACGAACGGCACGATCGTGCCACCCGAGGGGACGCCGATCGACCTCGCTAGCGTGAGCCCGAAGCTCGCGTCCTCGACGCCCACACCCGATCGCCCGCCCGCGGGCGTTAACCCCGACGAAGCAGACAACGCCGACGATTCGGACGGAACCGACGCCGAGCTCGAACGGTGGACCGAGAAACACGAGGCGGACCGACTGGACCGCGACGCGCTCGCGACGCTGGTCGACCGCTACGAGACCCAGCTGAAGTTCGTCGTCACCGGTCCCGACGACCTCCCCGAGATCGAGGCGCTCGTTGCCGACGTGCGAGAGCGGCTCGCAGCGCGCGACGACCTCGCCCCCGGCATCGCGACGGCGACCGACGCCAGAGACGCGCTCGGGGACGACGACGTACTCCTGATGCCCGAAGGACAGACCCGCGAGCGACTCGCGGAGACGCGGCGCGTGGTCGCCGACCTCGCACTCGAACACGGCTACCGCTACACGCCGCGTCTGCACGTCGACCTGTGGAACGACGCCCCCGGAACCTGAACCGGACGCCAAATCCGACCCGACACACCCCATAAACGACCCAACGCACCCATGAACCACGAATCCGACACCACCGACAAACGCGCCGTCGTCCTCGTCTCCGGCGGCATGGACAGTGCGACGACCGCCTACGAGGCCGCCGCGCGCGGCTACGAACTCTACTTCCTGCACACCTCCTACGGCCAGAACACGGAGTCGACGGAGTACGAGTGCGCCCGCGCGCTCGCCGAGCGCGACGACCTCCCGGTCCGCGACTTTCTCCACATCGAGACGGATCACCTGAAGCGTATCGGCGCCTCCTCGCTCACCGACGACTCGATGGCGGTCGCCGACGCCGACCTCGACAGCGACGAGATCCCCGCCTCGTACGTTCCGTTCCGCAACGCCAATCTGCTGTCGATGGCCGTCTCCTACGCTGAGGCCAACGACTGTGGCGCCGTCTTCGTCGGCGCTCACTCCGAGGACTACTCCGGCTATCCGGACTGTCGCCCCGAGTTCTTCGAGACGTTCGAGACGATGGTCGACGTGGGGACGAAACCCGAGACCGACATCTCGCTCGAAGTCCCCTTCGTCCACGACTCGAAGACGGACATCGTCGAGCGCGGGCTCGAACTCGACGTGCCCTACGAGATTACGTGGTCGTGCTACCGTGACGACGAACCCGCGTGCGGCACCTGTGACGCCTGCGCGTTCCGCCTCGAGGCGTTCGCGAACGTCGGCGAGCGCGACCCGATCCCGTACGCGGAGCGCCCGCCGGCGGACGACTGAATCGGGAACCAAAGCGGCGGACTCGTCAGTGACAACGAACAGCGGAACCGGCCGCCCCGCGGCGGGCTCTGACACCGCCGACGCTACTGCCGAGAATCGTCGTGGTGGCTCGCGTGTTCCTCATCGTCGCTTGCGTGCTGCGGGTCCTCTGCCGGCGTTTCTCCCTCGCTGTCATCGTCCTCAGCCGTCGCCGACTCCTGGCGGCGCTTCGCGTCGCGTCCCGCGTGAATCGAGCCGACATCGGAGTAGCCTTCGTGAAACTCCCGAATCGAGGTCCACACGCTCGCGAGCGCCGTGCGCAACCGTCCCCGTGAGTCGTCGTCGGACGCCTCGGATTCGGTCATGTCGGTGATGATTGTCGTGTGCCAACTTGTACGTACCGCCGGCGAGGATCGCGTGCAACGGGCTTTGGGCGTCGGGAATGCTAGTGGACACTGTCACCAGTACACACGCCACCGCGGCTCTCGCATCGCTTTTTACCGCGGATATCCCAGCAAGGGTAATGAGCTACCGTATCGGCCTCGTCGGCAAGCCCTCCGTGGGCAAGTCGACGTTCTTCAACGCTGCCACGATGAACGACGTGCCGGAGGGCGCGTACCCGTTCACGACGATCGACCCGAGCGTGGGCGAGGCGTACGTCCGCGTCGAGTGTGCCGCCCCGGAGTTCGACGAGACCTGCACGCCGAGCGTCGGCGTCTGTGAGGACGGCACGCGGTTCGTCCCCGTCCAGCTCGTCGACGTCGCCGGGCTCGTCCCCGGCGCACACGAGGGCCGCGGGCTGGGCAACCAGTTCCTCACCGACCTCAACGAGACGGACGTGCTGGTGCACGTCGTCGACTTCTCCGGCAAGACCGACATCGAGGGCGAGGCCACGGAGGGCCACGATCCCCGTGAGGACATCGACTTCCTCGAAGAGGAGCTCGACGCGTGGTACCTCGACGTGCTGGAGAAGGGTCTCGACAAGTACGAGACGAAGTATCACGGTGCGGAGTCGGACATCGAGGTCGAGCTCGCCGAGCAGATGTCGGCGTTCGGCATCAACAAGGACCAGATGAAGCAGGTGATCCTCGCGGAGGGGCTCGAACTCGACCCCGACACCTGGGAGGAAGAGGAGAAGGCGGATCTCGCCCGCGAGATCCGCAAACGCACGAAGCCGATGGTGGTCGCGGCCAACAAGATGGACACGCCCGAAGCCCAGGCAAACTGGGAGACGATCACCAACGACCCCGACTACGACCACCTCTCGTTCGTCTCGGCGAGCGCGCACGCCGAGAAGGCGCTGAAGAACGCCGCCGAAGCCGGCGTCGTCGACTACACGGCGGGCGACGACGGCTTCGACATCGTCGGCGACGTCTCCGACGAGCAGGAGGCGGGCCTGCGACAGATCGAGGAGTTCGTCGAGGCGTACGGCGGCACGGGCGTCCAGCACGCCCTGGAGGAAGCCGTCTTCGACGTGCTCGGCTGTATCGCCGTCTTCCCCGGGACCGCGAGCGGGAGCCGCGACGACAACAAGGGCGTGTTCCGTGACTGCTTCATCCTCCCCGAGGGCGCCACCACGGAGGACTTCGCGTTCCACATCCACTCGGACATCGGCGAGGGACTCCTCCACGGCACCGACTGTCGGAGCGAGCGTCAGGTCGGCACCGGCCACGAGCTCGACCACCGGGACGTGATCGAACTCGTCTCGACGAAGCAGGCGGCGCCGTAGGCGGGGTCGTGGCCGGAATCGTCGGCAGCGAACCCTCACCGGTTCCGCCGGCGGCCACCTCATCGCCGCTTCGCACGCTTTTAAGCGCGACCAACACGGACGCCCTTCCAGTGCAGACGTTTCTCACCCTCCCGCACGCACACGACGAGCCTCTTCCTCCATGGGCAGACGCGGAGCCGGACCTCCGGCTCCCGCGTACGCTCGTCGACCGGATCGTGGCGCGGTGTTCGGAGCCGGGCGACGCCGTCCTCGACCCCTTCGCGGGGTTCGGCACGACGCTCGCCGCCGCGGAGGCCGCTGAACGCGAGGCGTACGGCGTCGAGTACGACGCGCGCCGCGCCGAGTACGTCCAGAGCCGCCTGAACCACCCAGAGCGCGTGGTTCACGGTGACGCCGCCACGGTCGACCTCGACCGCTTTCCGGCGGTCGACCTCCTCGTCACGTCGCCGCCGTACATGGTTGCGGGGATGGACGCCAACCCGTTCGAAAACTACGCCGACGAGAGCGAGACCAGCTACGACGACTATCTCGACGACTTCCGTCAGACAGTCGACCGCTTTCGCGCGACCCTCGCGCCCGATGCGACAGTCGTCGTCGAGGTGTCGAACCTCAAGTTCCTCGGCGAGGTGACGCCGCTGGCGTTCGACATCGCCGGCGAACTCCGGACGATCCTCGACTTTCGTGGCGAGGTCGTCGTCGGCTGGACGGACGCGGAAGAGGATGGCGCGACCGAGGACGAGACTGCCACCGCCCCTTTCAGTGACGGCGAGCGCTCCGCGGAGGATGCCAACGGAACGTACTCGTACGGCTACGACCACAGCTACTGTCTCGTCTTCGACGCGTAGCGGGGGCTAAAGCGCTGTGGCGGGGCACAGGGCGGTGGTCCGTCCGGTGCCGTTCGCCTCGCCCTCCCCAGCCGCCGACCGCGGGCCGTCGCGTCGCTCCGGCCCGCGGTCGGCCCCTCGTGCGCGCGTTTCTCGCGCGCACGCCGGAGGGCAGTGAACCCTTTTCAGCCGCATGCGTCCCCGTTTCAGTCGTCCGCGGGAGTCGCGCCGGCGTCGCTTCCGCCTCCGAGTTCCGCGGCGACCGTGTCAACCCGGTCGTCGGGGAGCGTGCCGTCCTCGCGGAGGCCGCGCTCGGCGTAGTACTCCTCGATGGCGTCGTCGAGATCGGGGAGATCGTAGGGGAGCCCGTCGTCGTCTCGATCCTTTCCCCGCTGATTGTTGAAGTGGCGCTCGCGCTCGATCGTCTCGGCGCCGATCGCGAGAAGGTCCTCGTAGTCGGCGTCGAGCAGCGTGGCGAGCCGCTCGTCCGTGACGTAGTCGCCGGCGAACGCACAGACGATCGCGGAGTCGCGGATCGCGTTCCGGTTCTCCTTTTGAACCAGAAGCTCGGACTTGCCGAGGGTTCCCTCGGGGTCGATCTCGCCCGAATATTCGGGGCTGAGCATCCCGGCGTACATGTGGTCGCCGCCACGGTTTGCGACCGCGTACGAGAGTCCCTGCCCGTGGAGCACACGACCGTCGTGGGCGGCGAACTCCATCCCCTTCACCGTGTAGTCGCCGACGCCGAGCTCCTCGTGGGCGCGGTGGACCCCCTCCGCGAGGAGGTCGGCGAGCTCGTCGCCGTCCTCCCGGTAGGCGATCCGCCGGAGCACGTCGCGCGCGAGCTCGGCGTTGCCGAACTCGCCCTCGCTTTTGAGGTAGGCAGCGATCGTGACGCCGGCCGAGATCGTGTCCATCCCGAGCACGTCACACAGCTCGTTCGCCTCCATCACGTCGACGATGTCGCCGACCCCCTGATTGGAACCGAACGCGTAGACGGTCTCGAACTCCGGCCCCTCGGTCTCGACGCCGCGCGCCTCGTCGCGGGTGGGGAGCTTGCAGGCGTACGCACACTGCGAGCACGCCTCCTTTTTGTACTTCTTCTCTTCGACGGCGTCGCCGCCGATGTCGGCGGCGTGCTCGAACTCGTACTCCTCGAAGTAGCGGGTCGGCAGCGAGAAGTTCTCGTTGATGAACTCCGTTCCGCCGGTCGTTCCCTGGCGTTTCATCCGGTCGTCGGAGGTCGCGGCCTCACGATGCACGTCCATCGCCGGCGGGTCCGCGATCTCGATCTCCGGGTGGGCGTCTCCCTCGAACGTCACCGCCTTGAGGTTCTTCGAGCCGAGCACGGCGCCGAGTCCCCCGCGCCCGAACGCGCGCGAGTCGTACGTCATCACGCAGGCGAATCGGACCCCGTTCTCGCCGGCGGGGCCGATGGTGATGCAGTTCTCAGGCCCCAGCCCCCGCGTTTCGGCGACGTGCTCGGACACCTCCGGCACCGTCGCCTCCCGGAGCTGTGGCACCTCCTCAAACTCGACACCGTCGTCGGTGACGTGGGCGATCAGGAGTTCGTCACTTTCGCCGGTCACCTCCAGTACGGAGATTCCCGCTCCGCAGAATTCCCGTGAGAGGTAGCCGCCGGCGTTCGTGGAGACGAGCCCGTCGGTGAGCGGTGAGAGGCCGGTCATCGACATCCGACCGGTAAACGAGGTCGTCGACGCCTGGAACGGCCCGGTCGCCAGATACGCACGGTTCTCCGGGCCGAGCGGGTCGGCGTCGAACGGAATTCGGTCGTGTGCTAGCGCCGTGGCGACGCCGCGCCCGCCGATGTACCGTCCCAGGATGTCGTCGATGTCGCTGTACGTTGCAGTGCGCTCGCCGCAGTCGAGCGTGAGAAGGGGTCCCTCGGCGTGAATCATGTGGGACGCTATCGTCCGCGTCACCAAAGCTTTGGCCCTGTATTTGTGACCTCCCGGCGTTCTCGCTCCCGCCTACGATCCCGTCGCGTAGTCGGCGGCGGCCGCCACGAGCCGGTCGAACGCGCCGCTTTCGGCGTGACGGTGCGCGTAGGTGCCGACGGTCCGATGCTCCGTCAGCCCGTCGCGGTCGCCGTCGATCCCCTCGCCCCGAACCACGTCGAAGGCGAATCGGGCGTCAGGCGCGGCGTCCACTGCGGCCTCATCGTCCCCCGCGCCGCGTCCCAGCGCGTGACTGGAGTAGTGGAACTCGTGTCCGCGCTGGGTTTCCCCAGGCTCGGCGGAGACGCGCGGCGCACTCGCTCCGCGGCGTGCTCGCAACTCAACGTGGTCGAGCCCCTGATACCGTTCGTGCATCTCGACGCCGCCGGGCAAGACACCCGCCATTTCGTGGGTCTCACCATCGACGGTCGTCAGCGACTCGGAGAGCGCCATCAGCCCGCCGCACTCGCCGAGCACCGGGAGGCCGTCGGCGGTCCGTTCGCCGAGCGTTTCAAGCGCCGGCGAGTTCGCAAGCGCGGCCGCATGATTCTCCGGATAGCCGCCGGGCAGGTAGACGGCGTCGGCCTCCGGGGGAAGACCGTCGCCGGCGACGGGTGCGAACGTCACCACATCGGCCAGCTCACGAAGCCGGTCCCGCGTGGCGGGATAGACGAACCGGAAGGCGTCGTCGCTCGCGACGGCGACGGTCGGACGCGGGTCGCGGGCTGGCGCCTCCGTTCGCGTGGTTCCGGGGGCCGGCACTTCCCGCGCCAGTCCGGCGATCGTCTCGGCCTCGACGGCCTCGGCCGCCTCCGCAACGGGGTCCTCCGGGAGGGGGGCCTCCTCGCCCATGTGGAGCCCGAGATGGCGGTCGGGGATGTCGAGGTCGTCCATGGGCGGGATCCGACCACACCAGGCGATCCCGTCCGGCAGCGCCTCGCGGATCCCGTCCGCGTGCCGGCCGCCATGCGCCCGCGAGGGGACCACGCCGGCGACTTCGACGCGAGGGTCCGTGACGGTGTCCGTCACCTCGTCCGGCAGGTCTGCGTGGGCTGCGTACTCGCGGAACCCGAGTGCGGTCGCGCCGACGCTCTCCATCCCGGCGCTCGCGTCGACGACGAGCACGACGGGTGCGTCGAGCGCGGCGGCCGTGGCCGCCGTCGAGGTGGCGGTGCCGTCGTACAGCCCCATCATCCCCTCCACGACTGCGACACGCTCCCGTCCACGACCGGAAATTTCGTCATCGGCCGCCCGGTGGATGTTCCGTCGGACGCCGTCGACGCCCTGCATCCACGTGTCGAGCGTGCGCGAGGGGCGGTCGAGCGCGGCGGCGTGGTGGCTCGGGTCGATGTAGTCCGGGCCCGCCTTCGCCGGAACAGGCTCGTATCCCGCGTCGGCGAGCGCGCGGGCGACGACCACCGCGGCGACGGTCTTGCCGACGCCGCTCGACGTCCCGCCGAGGACGACCGCCTTCACGGTTGCCTCCGGTCGCGCTCCCGCTCCAGCCGTCGGCCTCGCTTTCCCCGCTCGTCCGGATCGGTGTTCATGTCACTCGGTCGCTGCGGAAGGCTCATAAGTGGTCCGTCGCGCTCTCCGGACCATCGAGACGGGTCGGCGTCACACGCGACGGAATACCCAGCGGCAGTTCTCCCCATCGCCACGTCGAGCGTGGTGCGCGCGACGCGCACCTGCCGTCGAACCGGGCCGACCGGGCTCCGTATCGGACGCATGCCGGTTTGGCCCGCCGCAAACTGCCGGTCGGTGGGTGACGCAGAGAAACGCCCTCTCAGGCGTTTTTAAACTTTTTACCCCGATTTAAAACGTCCATGAACGGTTCGATACCTCCGATAAAACGACCGGAAACGACCGTCGGATCCGTTAATCATCCCGAATCGAACGGAACGCTCTCACCCCTATATGTGTCGTCGGGTCCGTGTCGAAATCGAGGCAGGTGACCCACATGTCGAACACATCCTCCACGTCAACCCCACGCACGTCCCGCCGGATGGGCGCCGAGCTCACCCGCAAGTGTCGCCGTCTGACCGCCGACGGGATCCGCGCCGGCGCCTTCTGGGCAGCCGTCCTGATCCCGCTCGCGTACCTCCCCGCGCTGTACGCGACGTCGAACGCCGGCTTCCTGCTGGCGCTGCTGACGCTTCACGTCGCGTGCGTCGTTATCGGCCACGAACACAACCACCCGGACACGAGCTAATATGAGCGCTTCCACAACCCCCACGGACGCGGAGAATCCCTCGTCGAAAGCCGACCGTCTCGCGGAGTTCCTCCGCGAGGAGGCCGCCGACGGCGAGGCGTACGTCAAAGCGAAGTTCATCGCCGACGATGTCGACCTCTCACCCAAGCAGATCGGCGCCCTGATCGTCCAGCTCCAGGACTCCGTGACCGATCTCGAGATCGAGAAATGGTCGTACACCGGCGCGACCACATGGCGCGTGTCGCGGGCGTAAGCACCCGAGCCAGTCGTGGGGCTACACGCTTAACCGCCGGCACTCTACCGACATCCACCCGGCGCCACCTGCTGATGGCGGTTTTTCACGCCTGCCCGGTTCCCGCAGCGATGCGCACGCCGGCGCCGCGACGGCCCCCGCCGGCACCGTGACCATTCTCGCGGCCGGCTCCCGGTGAACCGGTCAGTTACGCCCGTCATCGACAGGGATTTACCGAATGCTGACTGACCAGTCAGTCAATGAGCGACGAGCCGAGCGCCGCCGAGGAGATCATGGACGGCGTGTATCAGGCCCTCTGTGACCACGGCTACGCCGGACTGACGATGCAGGATATCGCCGACGAGTGTTCCAAGAGCAAGTCCCTCCTCCACTACCACTACGACACGAAAGAGGACCTGTTGGTCGCCTTTCTGGACTACATCATCTCGGATTTCGAAGCCCGCGTCGAGGGGCGTGCGGACGCCGACCCGCCGACGCGGCTCGTGGAGTTCGTCGGCTGGTTCGTGTTCGCGCCCGACGAGACGGACCGCGAGTCGTTCCACATCGCGCTGCTTGAGCTCCGGTCACAGGGTCCGTTCAACGACCGGATCCGCGAACAGCTCGCCCGCAGTGACGCGCTGTTGCGTGAAACGGCCGCGGAGATCCTCCGAGACGGCATCGAACGCGGCGACTTTCGTGACGTTGACGTCGAGGATACGGCGGCGATGTTGGTCGCCACGCTCGACGGCGCACGCACCCGGCAGATCACCATCGGCGCTGCGGAGGATGGCGGGGAGGCGTACACGCGGACCGTCGCCGAGGCGACCGTGAAACGGGTGCTCGAACCCCTGCTCGCGGACGGTGTGGAGCTCCCCTCCCTGGCGGAGACGGTCGAGGAACTCCCCGCTCGAACCGGTGAGGACCCGACGGAGCCGACGGAGCCGACGGACCCAACGGAACCGACGGAGACGGAAGACTCGGAGCAGCAGGAATGAGCACGGACGGGGAGTCGACGGACGAAGAGCAGCCGGAGACGGAGCGCGACGCACCGGCGGACGGCGACCCGACGGACGAGGAGCCGACGGTCGGCGACCGCTCGGTGAACGTCACGGACGGGGCGCTGTTCAAGCCGTTGTTACTCCTCTCGTTGCCCATCGTCGGGTCCCAGCTGTTGCAGGTCGCGTACAACCTCGCGGACACCTACTGGCTGGGCCGCGTCGGGCCGGACGCGGTCGCCGCGCTCACCTACTCGTGGGCCATCGTCTTCCTGATGATCAGCGTCGGCGGCGGGCTCACGGTGGCCGGCACCGTCCTCATCGCCCAGAACAAGGGGGCGAAGGACTTCGCGGCCACCCACCACGTCGCCGGGCAGACGCTCTCGTTCGTCACCATCGTCGCGCTGGTCTGCTCCATCGCCGGGTATATCCTCTCCCCGACGCTGATGAGCCTCGTGGGCGCCGAACCCGGGACGGACGCCTTCGAGTACGCCGTCCAGTACACGCGGATCATCTTCGTCGGTGCCGTGTTCATGTTCTGGTTTTTCATCTACGACGCGCTCTCCCGCGGCTGGGGAGACACCAAGACGCCGCTGTACCTGATGGGGATCTCGGTCGCGATCAACGTCGTGATCGACCCGTTCCTCATCCTCGGGTTCGCGGAGAACCCGATGTTCGCGTGGACCGGCACGGAGGCGCTCGGCGAGTCGCTGTACGCGGCGACCGGTTTCGAGGGGTACGGCGTCGCCGGCGCCGCCTACGCGACCGTGTTCTCGCGAGGGACTGCCGCGGCAGTCGGCATGTTTCTCCTGTTCAGCGGGCGCGTCGGGCTCCAGCCCACGCTCGGTGACCTGTGGCTGGACCTGCCGACGGTGAAGAAGATCCTCGACATCGGCGGCCCCACGGCGGTCGAACAGGGGTTCCGATCGTTCGGAATCACGGTGCTGACCGCGATCGTCGCGCTCGCCGGCACCGACGCCGTCGCGGCGTACGGGATCGCCACCAGACTCTCCACGCTGTTGTTCCTCCCGGCGCTCGGGCTCGCACGGGGGACCGAGACGGTCGTCGGCCAGAACCTCGGCGCCGACCAGGTGCGTCGGGCGAAGACGGCCGTGAAGCTGAGCTGTGCGATGGTCGTCGTCGTGTTCACGGTCGTCGTCGCCGCCGCCTACCCGTTCGCGGAGCCGATCGCGGGGCTGTTCATGGACGCCTCCACCGATCAGGGGACGGCCGTGATCGTGATGGCGGCGGCGTTCATCACGATCGCCGGCCCCTCCTACGTCTTCCTCGGCGTGTTCCAGATCCTGCTCGGGACGTTCCGTGGGTCCGGGTCGACCAGAACCGCGATGCTGTTCTCCATTCAGGAGCTCTGGGTGTTCCGGATTCCGGTGGCGTTCGTGCTGCTGACGGTGTTCGAGATGGGGATAACCGGCGTCTGGTACGCCTACGTGGTGTCGTACGTCGGCTCGGCGATCACCACCGGGCTCTGGTTCCTCCGGGGAACGTGGACGGACAAGGTCGTCGAGGGTGGCGGAGAGCCCGCCGGAAGCGACGGTCCGCTCTCGGAGACCGACGGCGCCACAACGGGGGGTGACTGAGCATGAGCCGTCTGCCAACGTTCGGGATCGAACGCCCGCCGACGGTCCTGCTGGCGGTGATCGCCAGCACCTTCTTCGTCGGGTTCGGCGGCGGCGTCGTCTTCCCCATTCTGCCGAATCTCGGTGCCGTACTCGGCATCTCGGCGTTCATGGTCGGCGTCATTCTCTCCGCGAACCGCTGGGTCCGGCTGGTGGCGAACGCGCCCGCCGGCGCGCTCGTCGATCGGTTCGGCACGCGCAAGCCGTTCATCTACGGGCTGCTGATCGAGGGGATCGCCACGTTCGGCTACGTCATCGCGCTGTTGATGCCGCCGGCCGAGTCGTTGCGCTGGCTCGCGGACGCGCTGCCGGCGTTCACCGTCGGTTCCGTGGCCGTCACCGCCGAGACGTGGGTCGCGCCCATCGCGTTCGTCGTCGCGCCGGAGACGTGGTTCCTGCTCGCGCGGATCCTCTGGGGGCTCGGCTCCGCTGCCGTCTTCGCGACGGCGTACACCATCGCCGCGGACGTCTCCGACTCCGGCTCGCGCGGCACCAACATGGGCGTCGTCCGTGGCGGGATCACGATGGGGTTCCCGGCGGGGCTCGTGCTCGGCGGCGTCGTCTCGTCGCTCGCCGGCAACGTGGCGGCGTTCGTCGTTGCCGCCATCTTCGCGCTCGTCGCGAGCGTCGTCGCCTACTGGCTCGTCCCCGAGACGCACGTCACGACCGAAGGCGAGAAGAAGTCGGTGAAACCCTGGGACGTGGACACCTCGGTGCCAGCGGTCACCGTCGGGCTCGTCAACTTCGGGCTGATGTTCGCGTACATCGGCGCGCTGTTCGCGACGCTCGTGCTCTTTCTGGGCGAAAACGAGATCTCGTTGCTCGGGCTGGACCCGCAGGGAACCTCCGGGCTGTTCATGGCCGGGACGGTGATCTCGGCGGCGACGTTCATGCTCGTCGGCGGGCGCATCTCCGACACGCGGGAGTCACGAACACCCATTCTGCTGGTGTTTCTCGTCGTCTCCTTCGCTGGCTTCCTCCTGCTCGCGCGGGCCGGATCGACCGTCGACCTCGCGTTAGCCTGCCTGTTCATCGGCGCCGGCCAGGGTGGCACCAGCGGGCCGATGATGGCGCTGCTCGCCGACCTAACGCCCGAAGAGCGGATGGGGCGTGCGTCGGGCACGAACAACGTGTTCGGCGACATCGGCGGCGGGCTCGGGCCGATGGTGTCGCTCCCGCTGATCGAGACGCTGGGCTTCACGGCCATCTACGCGGCGTGTGCGGTCCTCCCGCTGGCAGCCGGCGTCGTGCTCCTGTTCGGCGTGCGCCGCGAGACGGGGACGTTTCTCCCGGGGCGAGTGTCCACCGAGGCGTGAGCGCGGAGTAGAGGTGTGAAGACGGAGGGGTAAGAACGGAGGTGTTGGGGCGAGGCCGAAGACGTACAGACGTTTGGCTCTATTCCACGTACAGCGAGTAGACGATGACGGCGAACCCGATCGCCGTGAGCACGCTGTTGATCGCGATGCCCACCTCGAAGCCGGCGTCGATCAGCTGGTCGGAGATCCCGCCGAGCACGGCGCCGGCGGTGACGATCCCGAAGCCGATCCCCAGCGCCCGTAACGAGGGGTCGCCGGTGCGTCTGAACGCGCGGAGCGCGTAGTAGGTGATGCTCCCACCCAGAAGCAGGATGGCGGTCTTCGCGACGATGATGATGAGGTCCACGTACATGTTCAGGTTTCCTCCCGGAGTTCCGACCACAGCTCCGCCAGCCGCTCGTCCCGCGACCGGTCCGGACGGCTGAACTCGACGACGAGATCCCCGTCTTCGCCGACGGAGACGGTGACGTCGTCGAACGCCACCGAGTACCGCGTCGTGTGCTGGCCGTCGCGGCGTATCTCGGTCGACTCCTCGAGCAGGGAGGCGTCGGTCAGTTTCTCCAGTTTCCGATACGTCGTCGACAGGGGCACGTCACATTCCTCGGAGAGCTCACTCGCCGTTTTCGGCTCGGTGAGCGCGGCGATGAACCGCTGGGACGCGTCGTCGGCGAGCGCCTCCAACACGTCGCTGGGCGCCGGCGGCTCCTCGTCACGTGACGGCTCCCGCACCATGATGAGGGCTTCGTGTTCCGCATCTTAAAGGGCCGCGATCCGGCCGTGGGCCGGGGCCCCACCCAGCGGCCCGCATGCGCTTACTCGCTGCCCGACAGCTCGGCGTAAACGCCCCACGACGCGTCTCCGTCAGGTGGCGACGTCTCCTCGCCGTCGATCGCGACGCCCGTCCCCTCGTGGACCTCGCCAACCTGCGCGGCGGGAGTCCCCCGATTCCGGAGTCGCTCGACGACGGCATCGGCCGCATCCGGGGCGACGGACACGAGGAGCGTCCCGGAGGTGGTCGCCGTCCACGGGTCCATTTCGAGCGCCTCACAGACGGGCCCGACGCCGGCTGCCCGCGGCACCGCCGACCGCTCGACCTCGAATCGGACGCCGGAGGCACCCGCCGTCTCGTGGAAGGCGCCCAGCAAGCCGCCCTCGGTCGCGTCGTGCATCGCGTGGACGGCGCTCGTGCCGTCGTCTACCGGGTCCGCGTGCTCCTCGCCAACCTCGTGTCCCGCGTGCTCCTCGCCGACCGTGGCGACCGCGAGCGCGTCCTCGACGAGCTGTACGTCGTCGAGGCGTTCGGCAGCGGTTGCCACCGTCTCCGCGTCGAGGCCTCTGGCGGCGAGGGCGTCGGGGTACAGGGAGGCGAACAACCCGGTCGCCTCCACGGCCGGCCCGCGCGTCACCACGAGTTTGTCGCCCGGTTGCGCGCCGTCGGGGCGGACGATCCGGTCCGGGTCCCCGACGCCGAGCACGGTGGCGGCACCGACCCACGGGAGGCTCGCGCCGGGATAGCGGGCCGTATGGCCGGTGACGACCGCGACACCGAGGCGGTTGCACTCGGCGTGTATCCCCGTCCAGAACTCCCCGAACGTCCCGTCGTCCACGTCGGTCGGCAGCGAGAAGGCGATAGAGAGGTGTGAGGGCGCGATCCCCGACACGGCCACGTCCGAGAGCGCGATGTGGAGGGCGAACCGGCCGGCCCGGGCGGCGCCCAACTCGGGGAGCATGGAGATGGGGTCGGTCGCTACAACGGTCGCGTAGTCGCCTCTTTCCGCGGCATCTCCCTGTCTGATCACGCCGAAGTCGCAGCCGTGCGCCGGCCCGAGCGTCACGTCGTCGCGCTCGGCGCCGAGATTCGGCCGGATCCGCTCCTCGAAGAACCGCCGCCCGATCTTGCCGTTCGTCATGGTCGGTCGTCGTGGCGCCCCACCTAAGTCGTCGCGGTCCGGGGAGCGTCCCGGTGGCGATTCGATTCGGGCCGTCCCCGCAACCATTTATGGTACCCGCGGGTGAGGTCCACTGTATGCTTCAGGGCGCGCTCACGACGCCGACACGAACTGACGACGCCGCCGGCGTGGTCGTCGTGGGGTTCGTGCTCACTCTGCTGTCGTGGACGCTGACGCCGACGTGGGTGCTGGCAACCATTGCTGACCTCCGGTTTCTGATCGTTGCCCCACTTGCGCTCGCGCCCCTCCTCCTGACACGGGGGTACTACGTCTCCGTGGTCGCCGATGCCGTCAGAACTGGCAACGAAGCGGGGGCTCCCTCCTTCGTGCGGTGGGGCCGGCTCTATCGGGACGGTGTCGCGTCACTGGTTCTGTCGGCAGTCCTCCTTGCGCCGCTGGCGGCGGTTCTCACGCTCGGATTCGCCGCGCTCTCGTTTCTCCGATCCGGTGCCGTCGAGCCCGCCGCGGTGGTGCCGGACGCCGTCCTCGCCGACGGCATCTCGGCGGGCGCAGTGACGGAGGCGACCGTCGCCGTCGTCGCCGCCTTCCTGGTGGTGTTCGTGGCCGGCTACCTCGTGGCGTTCGCCGTCCTGCGGCCCGCCGCACTCGCCCGGTTTGCGGCATCCGGTCGGCTCCGGGAAGGGCTGCGACCGGGTGCAGTTTTCCGCACCGCCTTCACCGGCGACTACGTCGCCGGCTGGACGCTGGCGATGGTCGTGCTGCTTGCGGGGTACGTGGTCGCCGCGCCGTTCCTGGGACTGTTCGTCGGCGTCGCCATCGTGTTCGTCGTCCGGCTCGTCGTCCACTCGCTGTACGGGCGGGCGGCGGCGACCGCCCTCGGCGGATCCTCCGGGGACGCCCCATCTCCCGCGGACGACCGCGCCACCCATGACGAGAAACCCCCTGAAACCAGGGCGACGGCGACCGTCAGCGGAACGCCACCAGCCGAGACTGACGCCGAGCACCCCGCGGCACCGCCGGAGGTACCCCCGGACGTCCAGACCGGTCGCTCCGTGGCACTCCGGGGGTCGGACATCCTGCCGCCGAACGCAGTGGCGGCGGCCGACCGCGAGAGTGAGGGGGTGGATGATGCGGACGCCGGCGACGGCGCGGGGAGAGGTGACCCCGATGCTGGCGACGCGATCGGCGGCGACTTCGGCCCCGGCGATGCAGGCGGCGCCGGCGAATCCGGCTTCGACTGGGGCCCCAGGACGGAAGACCGCTAACGCCGAGCATCCTGACGGCGGATGCCAAGAGTTGATAGCCCGCGGGCAGAATGGCCCTCCATGCGCATCGCCGACCGCGGGTACGGGCAGGAGGGCCGGGAACGGCTCACGCTCGTGCCCGAGAACGTCGACGACCTCTGGCACCTCTCTCACGTCCTGGAGCCCGGCGACCTCGTCGAGGGCGACAGCACTCGACGGATCCAGCGCGACGACGACCGCATGCGGGACACCGGCGGCCAGCGCGAGCACATCCACGTCACCCTCGAGGTGGAGTCGGTGGAGTTCGCCCGATTCGCCAACCGCCTGCGCGTCGGCGGCGTCATCGTCGGCTGTTCACGGGAGGACCAGCTCGGCCAGCACCACACGCTCAACGTGGAGGAACACGAGGAGATCACCGTCGAGAAGCACTTCAAGCCGGACCAGACCGAGCGGATCGAGGAGGCGACGGAGGCCGCCGAGAACCCCGACGTGGCGATCGCCACCGTCGAGGAAGGGGCGGCGTACATCCACACGGTTCAACAGTACGGCACCGACGAGTACGCCTCGTTCACGAAGCCGACGGGCAAAGGGGAGTACTCTCGTCCCCGCGAGGAGCTCTTTGCGGAGCTCGGCGAGGCGCTTGCCCACCTCGACGCGGACGCCGTCATCCTCGCGGGTCCCGGCTTCACCAAGCAGGACGCTCGCGACTACATCACCGAAAACTACCGCGACCTCGCCGACCGGATCACGACCGTCGACACGTCGGCCGCCGGCGACCGCGGTGTCCACGAGGTGCTCAAACGTGGCGCCGTCGACGAGGTTCAAAAGGAGACCCGGATCTCCAAGGAGGCGGAGCTAATCGACGAGCTCACCGAGAACATCGCACAGGGAGCGAAAGCCACGTACGGCCCGCAGGACGTGGCCGAGGCCGCCGAGTTCGGCGCCATCGAGACCCTGCTCGTCGTCGACGAGCGCCTCCGCACGGAGCGACAGGGCGAGGGGGACTGGGAGATCGACGTGAACGAGGTGATCGAGTCGGTCGAACGGCAGGGTGGCGACGTGGTCGTCTTCTCCTCGGAGTTCGCGCCCGGCGAACAGCTCTCGAACCTCGGCGGCATCGCCGCCATCCTCCGCTACAGACTCCAGTGAGGTCCCGGAGATGACCGACGACACCCCGAGTGAACCCCGCGGGTACGACGAGTCGCACTACTCGACCACGAAGGAGGGGATCGCCTACTGGGTCGAGCGCGTGTTCTACGCCGGCATCGAGATCACGATCCTGTCGACGCCCGCGTTCGTCCCCGTGGTGCTGTTTCAGTTCCTCTACCCCGACGCGGTGCCGCTTGCCGGGCTCGCGGCGATCGGCATCGGCTCCATCGCGCTCGCCGCCTTCCGTGACGGCGTCGTCGATGTGGGCACGTGGCCCCGGCTCGGCGAGTTCTCCAGCGTCCCGCTTCGGCTCGTGCACTTCACGACGGTGTTTCTGGCGGCGACCTTCGGCGTCGCGGCGACCGCCCACGCGCTGTTCGACGGGCTCGTGACCTTCGTCGTCGCGCTCGTCGCCGGCGCTGTCGTCCAGACGCTCGGCCTCGCGGTGTTTCCCCGCATCTACCGTGCGGTGTACGGCGAGCCGGCGCTGCATCCGAGCGAACGGGTGTAGGCGGTCCCCGCTTCGACCGCAGCACCGAAATCACGGGCGGTGGTCGCTGGCGGACGCTTAAAAGGAAACCCGGGCCCCATGCGCGGCCTCCGTACGCCGCGTCGTCGTCGCCGTTGTTCTCCTCACTCCTCGTTTTCCCCTTACTGCGTCTCGGGAACCGCGAAGCTGCCGCCGGCAGCGATCGCCGACGCGGCGATGATCGCGGCGCTAAGCACCACGAAGCCGTCGTCGGGGTTGAGTCCGCCGATGGCTGCCGCCACGTCCACGATGAAGACGGTGACGAACAGGCTCAGAATGGCGAACACCAGCATGACGACCGCTGCGATCAGAGAACTAGCAAGCGTCCCGAAGGCGTCGAGTACTCCCATTGTGCTCATCCAGTCGCTCGGCGGTGGGAAAAAGCCCCGTGGACCGAACATCGGCCCTTTGAGCGGACGCAATCCCGACGAGCCGAACTACTCCCCAGTGAGCGCCTCGCTGGCGGGCGAGAGGTCGATCGTCGTCCCCCGGCCGCGCTCGGCGGCGCGCTCGTACAGCATGTACGCGGCTGCAGCCGTCTCGATGCCGGTCCCACCGGAGTCGAAGACGGTTACCTCGTCATCGGCCGTGCGACCGGGATGCTCGCCGGCAACGACCTCGCCGAGCTCGGCGGCGACGTGGTCCTCGTCGATCAGCCCGGCCTCCAGCGCGGCGATGAAGGAGCCGGCGTCTTTGGTCGCACGATCACGGAGGTCGGGCACGTAGGTGGCGCGTGCGACGAGCTCGGGCGGGAGCTCGTTCTTCTTCGGGTGGTACTGCCCCATCGCCGTGACGTGGGTCCCCGGCTCCACGTCGGCGTCGTCGATCACGGGGTCGCTGGCGGTCGTCGCGGTGATCACCACGTCGGCGCCGTCGAGGGCCTCACTCGCGCTCTCAGTTGCCCGTACGTCGGCGTCGAGCAGGTCGTCGAACTCCGCGGCGAACGTTTCCCGGCTCTCCGGCGTCGGCGAGAAGACGCGGACGGCCTCGAACTCGCGGACGGTGGCAGTCGTCTTGAGCTGGCCGCGCGCCTGTGACCCCGCGCCGATGACGGCGATCTCCGTCGCGACCTCCCGGGCGAGCGCGTCGACGGCGACGGCTCCCGCCGCGCCGGTTTTAAAGGGGTTCATCGACGCGCCGTCGACCAACGCGAGCGGTTCGCCGGAGTCGGCGTCGAACAGCGGCGTCATGAACCAGGCGTCGCCGGCGCCGAAGCCGGCGCTGTACATGTACCCGCCCATGGCGCCGGTTTCGGGAAGAACGGCGGCGTACGACGTGAACATTCCCGGCGGGTCGTCGTTGAACAGCTTGGTGCGTGGCTCGGCGGCGGCGCCCTCACCGCGCTGGCGATAGGCGTCGCGCACGGCGTCGACGTACTCGGCGGGCGTCGCGAGGTCGTCGACCTCGTCGCTGGACAGGAACAGAGCGTCGGTCATACGTCACCGTACGGGGGCAGGAACTAAACGGTGCAGGAACGGGCAGTCCGCGAAACGTGGCTGTACGTCGACAACCAGCCGGCGTCCTCAGTCGGAGGCACCCGGTGCGGGCGAGGAGGTGCCGCCGGAGCCCGCGGTCGCCGCGGAGGGGGAGTCGGTGACCGGGCCCCTGACGAACATCGCGTGGCCCATCAGGGCCGCTGCGACGCCCGCGCCGACGGGGAGCGCTACGACCAGTGACAGCCCGACCAGATTCAGGAACGCGGTGATTCCGATCAGGGCGGCCGGGATGAGCCCGAGCACGTAGTCGTAGTATCCAGTCATAATTCATCACATACTATGGGTGATTGTGTTATAATTCTTTCCCATACCCACTTCGTTACGACGGCACGATTCACACAAATGCTACTAATAAGTTATGAATGGATATCCGAAGAAGGAAGGATAAACAGCTGCTCTCCGAGCAGTTCGGAATTCACTGCTTCCGTGACCACGTGGTAATACGGCGTCCCTCGGATCCATACGATCGCCCGAGGGGTTGTATCTCTCCTATTTAAATCCGACCTCCGACGTGGGTGGGGAGAGCCGTCGGAGCGCTCGCCGGCGCCAGTTCGCGGTCACGGCCACACTGCTCGCCATGTTCCGGGACAAACGAGTCCGCGAGGCGTGGCTTCCCGTCGAACGCGCTTAAAAAGAATCCCGCTCGTCATAGCGCGCCAATCCCGCCGAGCGCGGCGGGACTCGCGAGGTCGGCTAACGCAGTTTAAAGTAGAGGGCGCGCCAGCCGCCGAGCGCGACCATCCCGAGCACGACCATGATGACGATGAAGACGGGGGCGGCGCCGCCCGTGAACACGAACGCGCGGAGCAGCAGGCCGATCGCCACGGCGGGGATCCACGACCGGATCACCAGCGGGACCGACGCCTTCGCCGATTCGACGGCGCCCGGCGAGTACGCGCCGACGAGCGGCGCGGTGAGCACCCAGCCGATCAGGAACGGCGCGTACAGCTCCGGGAGGTACAGCGGGTTGTTCGTGACGTAGGTCAGGAAACTTCCGGGGATGTGGTTCATCGACCCCACGGTCAACAGCAGCATGATCGCCAGCACGTCGCCGACCGCAAGCGGCGCGGCCGCCCGGTCGATGCGTCGTTCCAGGAACGCCTGCAGGTTCATGGTCTCCCTTCGGAGCCGCCCCCACTTTGTACGTGCGGATCCGCTGCGAGAGTCCGGCGGACACCAATCCCGGGCTCAACCCTCCGCAAAACCGGGCTTTACGCCGGCAACGACGTAGGTGAACCCCCTGTCGACCACAACGGGGCGGAGCCCGGCGTCCGCCATCGCGTCCGCGAGCCGGTCCGGAGTGAGGAACGCCGACTGCATGCCGATCGCGTGCTCGGCGAGTTCGAGCGCGCGGCCGAGCGGATGTTCCGGATCGAACTCCGCGACGACGAGCGCGCCGCCGGGCGCGAGCACTCGCGCAGCCTCCCGAAGCGCCCCCTCGCGGTCCGGGAGGTGGTGCAACGCGTCGACGATTAGCAGCGCGTCCGCGGCCTCGTCGCGGACGGGGAGGCGGCCGGCGTCACCCGCCAACGCCGCCAGCCCTCGCTCGTGACGAGCCCGACGGAGCATTCCCGAGGAGATATCGACGACGACGCGCTCTGGGCCCGTCAGTGAGGCTGCCGCCCGCCCGGAGCCACCACCGATGTCGAGCAGCATCTCGATGGGGCGCTCGGCGTGTTCCAATCCGGCGGCCAGGCGCTCGCCGTCCGCCGGCGGCATCACGAGGTCGTACAGCGGTGCGAGACGGTTGAAAAACTGAACGTCGCCGACGCCGTGCATGTGGGCAGTTGTCGTGCGACACCCTTTAAGGGTCGGTCGGCGTCGGAGACGGTATGGAGTTCGCGCTGCTCGGGTTCCCCGAAGACGAGCCGACGCTCCGGCTCGACTATCGCGCGTTTGCGTACGCCGGGAAGTTCGTCGTCGGCGCCACCGGAAAGGCGGTGTGGCGGACTGCGGGTGGCTCGCCGGCCGCTCCCGAGTGGGAGCCCGACGACCCGCTCCCCGACAGCGTCGACCCGGGCGCCTTCGATGATGACGTGCTCGCAGCGGTCTCCTTCTCGACGGACCGGACGAACTCGGCCGTCTGTCGGCTCCGGTACGTGACCGTCCACAGGGGTCGTCGTGGAGGGGGGCTCGGACCCGCACTCGTCCGGCGGACGGTCGACGCGCTCGCCGAGGGTGTGGCTGGCGGAGGTTCGACTGGCGGGAGTGCGACTGGCGAGGGTGCGACTGGCGAGGAGCCCCGCGCTTGCTTCGACACGGTCCGAATCGCGGTGAACAACCCGTTCGCGTACGAGGCGCTTTATAAGGCCGGCTTCGCGTTCACGGGCCGGGAGACGGGGATCGCCGAGCTGGTGCTCGACCGACCCGTGGAGGGTCCGGCTCCGGACCATGATGACCGCGACCGGTATCAGGCCGGGTTGGACCAGTATCGCGCCCGCGACCTCGGCGACCCGGAGGCGTCGTTTCTCGCCGACCGCGAGGGTGCCGACCCGCCCGCGTTCGCGGAATCGCACCTTTAAGAGACACGGGGCACCTAGTGAGTGACAATGGGAAACGCAGACCTCCGCGACCTCGCGAGCATCCGCGAGGTCCCGTTCGGCGAGCTGGAGGGGAGCGTCGTCGCCGTCGACGCCCACAACTGGCTGTACCGCTACCTCACCACGACGGTGAAGTGGACGAGCGACCACAAGTACACGACCGACGACGGCACGGAGGTAGCGAACCTGATCGGCGTCGTCCAGGGACTGCCCAAGTTCTTCGAGCACGACCTGATCCCGGTGATGGTGTTCGACGGCGCCGTCACCGACCTCAAAGCCGACGAGGTGGCCGAGCGCCGCGAACAGCGTGAGAAGGCCGAAAAGCGGCAGGCCGCCGCCGAGGAGCGCGGCGACGCCGTCGAGGCCGCCCGGCTGGAGGCGCGCACCCAGCGGCTCACCGACACCATTCAGGAGACCACGCGCGAACTGCTCTCCCTGCTCGACGTGCCGATCGTCGAGGCGCCCGCCGAGGGGGAGGCGCAGTGTGCCCACATGGCCGCGACGGGAACCGCCGACTACGCCGGCAGCGAGGACTACGACACGCTGCTGTTCGGCGCCCCCTACACCCTCAGACAGCTCACTAGCAAGGGTGACCCGGAGCTGATGGACCTCGACGCCACGCTCGACGACCTCGAACTCGACCGCCAGGGGCTCGTCGACGTGGCGATGCTGTGTGGCACCGACTTCAACGAGGGCGTCCGAGGCATCGGCCCCAAAACCGCCGTCAAGGAGGTGAAGGCGCACGGCGACCTCTGGGCCGTGCTCGAGGCACACGACGCCGAGATCCCCAACGCCGAGGCCGTGCGGACCCTCTTTTTCGACCCGCCGGTGACCGATGTCGCCGTCGACACGACCGTGAACCCGGACGTGGAGGCCGCCCGCGCGTACGTCGTCGACGAGTGGGGCGTCGACCCGGACGAGGTCGAGCGCGGCTTCGAGCGGATTCAGGAGTCGCAGGTCCAAACCGGCCTGGACCGGTGGACCTGAACGGCGGCAGCAGTGGGGACGGAACGGTTGCCGGCGACCGAACCCCTATTGTGGGTCGGCAAGCACGTCGCCGTATGCGACTCGCGCGACTGCTGACGCCGGAGGGACCGGTGTCGGGACGATACGAGGACGGGACGATCGTGGCCGACGACGGCGTGTACGAGGTCGGAAGGGACGGGCGGCTGCTCCCGCCGTGTGAGCCCAGCGCGCTCTACTGCGTGGGCCGCAACTACGCGGAGACGCTGGACCAGATGGAGTACGAGCGCCCCGAGGAACCCGACTTCTTCATCAAGCCGCCGGCGAGCCTCCTGGCGCACCGACAGTCGATTCGCTATCCGAACTGGACCGACGAGCTCACGTACGCCGGCGAGCTCGTGGCGGTGATCGACGAGCGGTGCCGGAACCTCGACCCCGCCGAGGTGCCCGGAGTGGTTCGCGGCTACACGATCCTCAACGACGTGGACGCGCTGGACCAGCAAGGCCGAACCGCCCGAAAGGCGTTCGACGGCTCCGCGCCGCTCGGTCCGTGGATCGAGACGGACGTCGACCCGACGGCGCTCGACGTGAAGACGACTGTCGGCGGGGAGCTGCGACAGGACGCCAACACGGAGCTGATGCTGTTCGACCCGTTCGAGGTCGTGGCGTACCTCTCCGAGCGATTCACGCTTCGTCCGGGCGACTGCGTCGCCTTCGGGAGCCCGGCGAACCCCGGGCTGGTCGAGCCGGGCGAGCCCGTGGAGATCTCCTACGAGGGCGTCGGCACGCTACGGAATCAGGTCGTGGCTCCCAACGAGACGAAGTAGGAAACGGGAACGGTCCCGGAACTGAGTCCGGCGAAGGAACGGACTTCCGGGGGTCACCGATACGTGGGACCGTCCCCCTCCGGCTCGGGTGCGTCGATCGCGGCATTCCACGTCGCGTCGCGCGTCGATCGCGGCATTCCACGCCATGTCGCGCCCGAGTCGTCCTCACCGGGCAACAACCAGTAACGGCCACGGCCACTTGTCAAGCGTCCCTAAACACCTTGGCTCCGCTGCCACTCCCGTCGCGGGTCCCCTCTTCCGGTCGTACACCGGTCGCGTATGCGCGTGTACTTCACCGACTTCACCGTCACGCTCCGCGGAAGCGCACGGGGCCACTGTCCTTCTCCCGGTCAGTTGGACACGCGAGCGCGGGAGAACGCCGGCAAGCGCCGCCAGGCGCCGGCGAGCGCCGGCGAACTCGGGGCGGTTTCGAACGCCCACTCGGGTTCTCGAATGTTCCCATTGAGGAGTCAACGTTTTATCCCTCGGTCCCAGTTAGCTTGCAGGAACGATGAATGAACAATGGGACGGAGAGCCGGTAGACATCCTGCTGATCGAGGACAATCCCGGCGACGTTCGTCTCACCCGCGAGGCGTTCACGAAGGCACGGATCAGCAATGAACTTCACGTTGCGCGTGACGGCGAGGAAGCACTCGACTTCCTACACCAGCGCGGGGAGCACGAGGACGCACCCCGGCCCCGGCTCATCCTGCTCGATTTGAACCTCCCGAAGCGGGATGGTGACGAGGTGTTAGCGGAGATCAAAGCCGACGAGGACCTTCGTTCGATTCCCGTGACGGTGTTGACGAGCTCGGCGGCCGAGGAGGACATCGCCCGTAGCTACGAGCTGCACACCAACGCCTACCTCACGAAGCCCATCGACCCCGACGAGTTCGTCGATGTCGTGCGCTCATTCGAGGAGTTCTGGTTCACGCTGGTCCAGCTCCCACCACAGGAGGGCTGATGACGAACCCCGACTCCCCACGGGTCCTCCTCATCGAGGACAATCCCGGCGACGCTCGCTACATCGAGGAGCTGCTCTCCGAGGCCACCGAGGTCTCCCGTCGGATCGTGCCGGCGGGCGACGGCGGTGTTCCCGCGGCCGGCGAGAGCGCTGCGACAAGCCGCGCCCGAGGCGGGGGCGCCGACGCGAACGCCGCGCCACCAGCGGACGACGGCGTCTCCATGACCCACGAATCGAGGCTCGCTGCGGGCATCGACCGGCTTACTGCGGAGTCGTTCGACGCGGTGTTGCTCGATCTGCACCTCCCGGACAGCACGGGGTTGGAGACGCTTTCACGGGTTAACGAGGAGGACCCCGACACGCCTATTGTTGTCCTCACCGGCGTCAGCGACCGTGAGACGGGTATCGACGCCCTCCGTCGTGGCGCCGAGGAGTATCTCGTGAAAGACGAGATCAACGCCGACGTGCTGGTGCGGTCGGTGGCACACGCCGTCGAGCGGAAGGCAAGCGAACGACGGCTCCAGCGCCAGCGGGAGCGGCTCGCGGCGATCAACCACCTCAACCGCGTGGTCCACGGCGTCACCGGCGCCGTCATCGAGCGATCGACGCGCGAGGAGATCGAACGGATCGCCTGCGAGCGGATCGCGGAATCGGCGTCGTACGCGTTCGCGTGGATCGGCGAGCGCGACGCCGCGACCGACGCGGTCCAGGTCCGCGCCGCCGCCAACGCCGGTTCGTACCTCGACGACCTCGAGATCAGCCTCGACCCGGACGACCCGACGAGCCGTGGTCCGACGGGGCGTGCCCTTCTCTCCGGCGAGGTGTGCGCCGTCGACGACATCCGTGAGGATCCCGACTACGAGCCGTGGTCCGACGCGGCCGCTGCGCGCGGCGTTCGCTCGTCCGCCGCCATCCCGATCGTCCACGAAGAGACCATCTACGGCGTGTTGAACGTCTACGCAACCCGTTCGGACGCGTTCCGCGACGAGGAACGAACCGTACTCACACAGCTCGGCGAGGTGATCGGCCACGCGATCGCCGCCGCCGACCGCAAGCGAGCCCTCATGAGCGACAGCGTGGTCGAGCTCGAACTCCGGATCCCGAACGCGCTCGCTGAACTCGGGGCGACCGAGACGCCGGTAGGCACGATGACCCTCGACCGAATCCTCCCGGTAGCCGACGACGAGTACGTGGCATACGTCTCCGTCCCCACCGACGACATCGAGTTCGTCGACCGGGTTCAGGAGGCGGCTCCGAACTGGCGGACGGCCCGTCGGATCGGCGAGGGTGAGCAATCGTCCCGCTTCGAGGTCCGGCTCTCGGAGGCACCGGTCGCCTCGACGCTGGCGGGACTCGGCGGCTCGATCGAGGAGATGGTGATCTCCGACGGGGACGTTCGCGTAACCGCCCATCTCTCCCAGAACGTCGGCGTGCGCCGTGTGGTCGAGGCCGTTCGTGAGACGTTCCCGGACGCCGAGCCCGTCGCACGCCGACAGGTGACGAACGCGGAGACGCCGGTCGACGCGGATGCCGACTCGGTGCTCGCCGAGCTCACCGACCGGCAGCGAACCGTCCTCGAAACGGCGTACTTCTCCGGCTACTTCGAGTGGCCCCGTGAGACCAGCGGCGAGGAGGTCGCCGAGATGCTCGACATCTCCGCGGCGACGTTCTCACAACATCTCCGAACGGCCGAACGGAAGAGCTTCGAGCAGCTCTTGGAGCAAGCGGGAGAATCGCGCGACCCGCCGGCGTGAGCGTCGGCGGGGGAGGGGACCACGCCGTTGGCCGGCGTCGATGAGTGACGGCCGGCCGAACCGTTCTCAGTCCAGTCGAACGGCGGTACCGGTCTCCGAGGACCGGTAGATCGCGTCGATGACGCGCTGGACGGTCAGCGCTTCCTCCACCGTGTTGATCGACGGCGCCTCGCCGGCGGCGACCGCCTCCAGGAACACGCCCTGCTCGGCCGCGTGGCTGTCGGTTTCGCGGGTCTCGATCTCGGCGTCGGAGAGGTGGTGGCCGCCGTCGACGGCGGCCTCGTGGATCGTCAGCTCGTCCTCGCCGCGGTCGAACGTGGCCCCGGCCTCGGTGCCGCGGATCACGAACTCGTCGTTGGTGGGGCGGTTGGTCGCCCACGCCACTTCCAGTGAGACGGTGTTGCCGTCCGCGTCGCGGATGAACGCGGATGCGGAGTCGTCGACGTCGAACCCTTCGGGACCGGCGTCGTCGCCCCACATGTGGACGTACGCGTAGTCGTCGCGCCCGCCGAACTCCGAGCGCGTCTCGCCGGAGACCTCGACCACCTCGGGATGGTCGAGGAAGTAGAGCGCGAGGTCGATGGCGTGGACGCCGATGTCGATGAGCGCGCCGCCGCCGGAGACGCCCTTCGAGGTGAACCACGACCCGCGGCCCGGCACGCCGCGCCGGCGGACGTAGTTCGCCTCGACGTGCGTGGTCTCGCCGAAGCGCCCCTCGTTCTGGTAGTGCTTGATGACCTGCACTGGGTCGGCAAACCGGTTGTTGAAGCCGACCATGCAGAAGCCGTCGGCCTCACGGGCCGCCCCGGCGATGCGCTCGGCGCTCTCCAGCGTATGCGCGAGCGGCTTCTCCAGGAGCACGTCGAGGCCGGCCTCCAGTGCGGAGACGGCGTACTCCTCGTGGAAGCGGTTCGGCGTCGTCACCAGAACCGCATCGCACGCCTCGTAGAGGTCTCCCTCGCTCTCGTAGGCGTGGACGCCGAACTCCTCGTGGAAGCGCTCGCGGGCGTCCACGTCGATGTCCATGCCGCCGACGAGGTTCGCGCCGCGCTCCTGGAGTCGCGTTGCGTGGTGGTGGCCGATGCCGCCGAGGCCGACGATGCCGACCGCCACGTCGTCTGCGTCAGTCATGCTGTGGAATTCACAACAATCGTTGTTAAAGTTCACGGAGGCGGACGGTGCCCGCGGTGTCCTCACGTTCCACACGATTCGAGAGGGAACGGTCCGTGGACGACTCAGAACCCGTGACTGATCGCCTCGCCGCCGTCTCCGTCAAACAGGTGGAGCTTGGAGCGGTCGAAGACGATGTCGATATCCTGGTCGGGTTCGATCGCCACGTCGGGATCGACGCTCATCAGGACTTGGGCATCGCTGTCACGTTCGATCGACACGTCCTCGGCGTCATCCAACAGCAGATAGACGAAGATCTCGTTGCCCATCGGCTCCAACACGTCCGAGCTCGCGTCGAAGCGGACGGACGGGTCGGCGACCGACGCCTCCGAATCCGCGATGTACACGTCCTCGGGACGCACCCCGAGCGTCACCTCGTCGCCGACCGCCACGTCGTAGGCGTCGAGGTCGAACTGGATGTCGACGAACGGGGATTCGAAGCCGTTCTCAGTCACTTCGCCGTCAAGGAAGTTCATCGCCGGTGAGCCGATGAAGCCGGCGACGAACCGGTTTGCCGGCTCGTTGTAGCAGACCAGCGGCGGGGCGATCTGCTGGAGCTCGCCGGCGTCGATGACGGCGATCCGGTCGGACATCGTCATCGCCTCGGCCTGGTCGTGCGTGACGTAGATGATCGTCGTGTCGAGCTCCTCGTGGAGCCGCTGGAGCTCCGTGCGCATGTGGACCCGGAGCTTCGCGTCGAGATTCGCCAGCGGCTCGTCCATCAGGAACACGTCGGGGTTCCGGACGATCGCGCGGGCGATGGCGACGCGCTGGCGCTGCCCGCCCGACATCTCGTCGGGCATCCGGTCCATCATCCCCTCCAGTTGGACGACCTCGGCCGCGTGTTCGACGCGGCGGTCGATCTCCGCCTGGTCGTACTTCCGCAGGCGAAGCCCGAAGGAGATGTTGTCGTACACGTCCATATGCGGGAACAGCGCGATGTTCTGGAACACCATCGACACCCCGCGGTCCTTCGGCGGGAGGTCGGTGACGTTCCGGTCGCCGATCCACACGTCGCCCGAGGTGGGCAGCGTGAGTCCGGCGATCGTCTCCATGGTCGTCGACTTCCCACAGCCCGAGGGACCGACGAAGGTGACGAACTCGCCGTCCTCGATCTCCAGGTTCATGTCGTCGACCGCCGTTACGTCGTCGTACTGCTTGGTGATGTGTTCGAGTGTAACGTCCGCCATGATTACTCCTTAAGTGCCCCCGTGGTGAGTCCGCTCACGATCTTCTCCTGTGCGACGACGACGAGCAGCGCCACCGGAATGACGCCGATGATGCTCGCCGCCGCCATCAGGTTGAACAGTACCTCGTACTGGCCCTGGTAGCGGAGGATCCCCTCCACCAGCGGCGCCCAGTTGCCCTGTTGGCCGTCCGTCATCAACGAGGAGAAGAAGTACTCGTTGTAGACGGCGATGAACGTCAACACGCCGGCGGTCGCGACGCCGGGCGCCGACAGCGGGACGATCACCCGGAACAGCGCGCCGATCCGGGTCGTCCCCTCGACGCGCGCGGCGTCCTCCAACCCGTCCGGGATCTGCGCGTAGAACGTGGTGAGGATGAAGATCGCCAGCGGCATGAACAGCGCCGAGAAGGGGATCAACATCGCGTGTGGCGTGTTGTACAGCGTCCCGTCGGACATGATCGGCTCCAACACCGCCACCGGCGTATTGAACAGCTGGTTGAGCGGGATGAAGAACGCCGCCGGCGGGAAGAACGACACGATGAGCACCAGCAGCATCAGCGGCCCCTTATACGGGAACTGGAGCCGGCCGAACACGTATCCCGCGAGGCTGGCGACGACGATGACGATCGCCGTCGTCACCGCCGCGATGACGAAGCTGTTGAACACGTACCGGTGGAACGGAACGGTGGTGAACACCTCCACGAACGCGTAGACGTTGATCCCCATCGTCAGGTCGCCCTCCGCAAGCAGCGCCGGGTCGAAGCTGCCGGGCGTGAACACGATGTCCTGCAGGTTGCCGCGCTCCGTGAGCGCAACCATCAGCAGCCAGTAGAACGGGAACAGCGTGGTGACGAGGAAAAACACCGTGGCGGTGTAGAACATCGCCTTGTAGGTGCGCTCGGGATTCTTGATCGCGTTCGCGGCCCACTGCTCAAGGGGGCCGCGGTCGAGCTCGGGCTCCTCTTCGGTGTCGTACTCCGTCAACTCGTCGGACTGGTCTGCGTTCATCAGGTCAACCCTCCTTCGGCCTCACGGAACTGCCAGAGATACACGACGATGAAGCCACCGATCAGCAGTGCGGTGAAGAACGCGACGGTCGCCGCCGTCCCGTATATCCGCGTGCTGAAGATGCCGTCGACCACCATGCAGGTGAGCGAGGGCACGGTCGAACAGCCGATCGTCGAGTCGATCACACCGTACACCCGCATCGCGTCCATCGTCCGGAACAGCATCGCGACGAGCAGCGCCGGCATGATGAGCGGCAGCGTGATCAGCTTGAATCGCTGCCACGGCGACGCGCCCGACACGCGAGCCACGTCGTAGAGGCTGCGGTCGATGCTCTGGAGCCCGGCGAGGATCAACAGCGCCATGAACGCCGACGTCTTCCAGATGTCGGCGATGAGAACGATGAAGAAGCCGTCTCGGCTGCTTCCAAGCGGCGTCGATCCGAACAGGCCGAGCCACTGCATCAGGTCGGAGGCGAATCCGACCTGCGGCTGGAACAGCAGGTAGAACAACATCCCCTGAATCGCCACCGGAATCGCCCACGGCAGGATGATCGCGACGCGGACCCAGCGACGACCACGGAACTCCTTGTCGAGGATCAGCGCCTGGCCGAACCCGATCAGAGTCTCGAAGAGGACGCTGAGGATCGCGAACGCCAGCGTGACGAACAGCGCCTGGCGGAAGAACGGCGTGCCGAGCTCGAGGAACGGGAACGACCCCGAGAGCCCGACGTCGACGACCTCCCGCGTGAGCCGCGTGTCGCCTGCGAGCATGTCAAGGTAGTTCTGGATGCCGACGAACTCGCCGAGCGGCTCGGCGCCAAGCGAGTCCTCGTACAGCGACATCCGGAGCGTTTCGGCGAGCGGGTAGAACGCGACGACCGCCAAAAGCAGGAACGCCGGCACCAACAGCAGATAGGCGTAGGCGGCCTCGCTGAGCGTCTCCATCCGGTTGACCGGACGAGCGAGGAGCTGTTGGATCCCCCCTTTCGTCTCGTCCGAACGGTCCGCGGCCATGGAGCTAGGCCTGCTCGCTGTCCTCTAGCTGCTCGGCGAGAGTCTCCATCGCCTCCGCAGGCGTCTTCTCCTGCCGGTAGGCGTCGTTGACCTCCTGGTAGATCAGCGAGGCCTGCTGGGGCCAGATCTCCGTGACGGGCCGCGCGATCGTGTTCTCGCCGGCGATCGACAGCGTGTCGAGGTAATTCCCAACCGGGCCGACCTCGTCGGCGTCCGCATCCTCGATGACGGAGGGACGCGGCGGGAGATTACCGTTGAGCTCGAAGACAGTGAGCATCACGTTCGGCTCGGTGAACGCCTCCAACGCCTCGATCGCCATGTCGTTTTTGTCCGAGTACGGGTTGACGGTGAGATGCCAGCCGCCGAGCGCGGCCTGCGTGCCGCCGGTGCCCTCGTACTCCGTCTCGCCCTCCTCGACGCCGTATGGGAGCGGCATCACGCCGATCTGGTCGTCGTCGAAGTTGTCGTGGGCCTCGACGATCGAGTAGGGCCAGTTACGCTGGAAGATGGCGTTATCCGCGGTGAGCGCCTCGACGGAGTCCTCCTCGTTGTACACCGTGATGTCGTCGTTGGTGATCTGCGGGTAGTCCGGGTGTGCCTCCTCGTCCTCGTCGCCGTACATGAACGCACGCATCATCCGGATCGTCTCGAGGACGGGCTCCTCCTCGACGGTGATCGGGCGGTCGCCGATGGGGCCAAAGAGGTTGTCGCGGCCGCCGAAGTAGGCGCCGCCGAACGACGTTATCGTCTCGTTGAACGTACAGCAGGCGAGCCCCTCGTAGGAGTCCGCCTGCGTGATGAAGCCGTAGGTGTACTCGTCCTCCCCGCCGTGGTGGTCCCACACGTCGGCGACCGTCTCGGAAAACTCCTGCCAGCTCATCGGGTCGGTGGCCCAGTCGTCGCCTTCGGGGTCGTAGCCCGCCTCTTCGACGAGGTCCTTCCGGTACACCATCACGGGGTAGTCCGGGAAGAACGGGATGCCGTAGAGGTCGCCGGTCTCGGGGTGTGAGACGGTGTCGACGGCGGAGTCGAGATACTCGTCGCGCACGAGGTCGACGATGTCGTCGGGGAGCTCCTCCTCGACGTTCAGCAGCTGTTCGCGCATGATGAACGGGATGGTCCATCCGCTGTCCATCATGAACAGGTCGGGAGTCCCCCGGTTGGAGTCGAGCCCCGCCTGATAGTCGTCACGCCGGGAGTCGGTCTCGAAGTCGCCGGCGCGCACCTCCAGCTCGTACTCCTCGCTCCAGCCGGCATCGTGGAGCGCGGCTTCGAGCTCGTCCTCGATCTCCGAGAGGTCGGAGTCGCCCGACAGCACGAGAACGTTTTCGTCCTCGTCGTCTCCGCCGGTACAGCCCGCGATCCCCATCGCCGCTCCCGTCCCCGTCGCCGCCATGAACCGGCGCCTGGAAACGGGTCCATCCTCATCACCGTGTGAATCAGTATCGACCATGACGGTTTGCACGTTACACACAGTCCAACATATAGCTTTGGACTGTGTTACTACAGAAGTTGTACTCAATTAGTAGCGTCCCTTACGCCCGCCGCTACACGACCGCATATCACCCGTCACAGTCCGCGTATCGGTTGTTTGCCGCCGGCGCTCACTCCGGCGAATCCGGACTCGTGTCACCGTCTTTCGAGTCACCGTCGCCGTACTTGCGGGCGAACGTTCGGTCGGATATCTCTCCGCGCGCGACGCCGGTGGCGTCACGCACCAGCCGGTCGGCATCGAACTCCGCGGGAACAGGATGGTCATCGTCGGCAACTATTGGAAGACGCTCGTCATCGGCCTCCGGGACGTTCGCCTCATAGTGATTACTGCGAATAGTTTCATGGACGGTGTCGAAAGACGCCGGTCCAGCAGCTCTCATCACCGACACGGATCGTCACGGCGGTGAAAACTCGCAGTAAGCACTATCAGTCGGGTTCCGTGAGTTCCGCGCTGACTCCGGGGAGGATCGGTCGTGGGGGTCGTCGTGCCGGCTCATCTGTGCATACTGAGCACACATCACCGTGGTTCGTCCCCTTGACCCGTTAAGGTCTTTACACGCCGGGTTCAGACGCCGGCGTCGTCGAACACGTCCTTCACGAGCTTCGCCTGTGCCGTGCGGAGCCGCTGGGAGAGCGCGGACTTGCTGATCCCGAGCTCGGCGGCGAGCTCCGCGAGGTCCGCGCCGCCGTCCTCGTCGAAGTAGCCGCGCACGACGGCGAGCTCCAGTCCCTCACGCTGTTTCGGCGTGAGATCGGAGAGGTCGAACGTCACCTGCTCGGTGGCCTCCGGCCCCTCGACGACGGCGAGCCGGACCAGTCGAACGCCGCCGAGCACGTCGCGCAGCCCCTCGACGATCTCGCGGACCGTGTTGCGGTCGTCGACGTAGGTCGTCACGAGCATCGTCCCCTCGTGGACCTGCCGAACGCGAGGGACACAGCCGTGCTGCTGGAACACGTAACAGAGGCAGTCGTTGCCGACCTCGCCGGTCGCCCGGTACACCTCGTCGCCGTCGGCCGGCTTGAGGTCGACGCTACACTCGTCGCCGACGGCGTTGATGTCGACCGCCGCGACGTTGTCGGCGCCGTCGACGATGGGGCAGTCCCAGTCGGCCCCCGGCTCGATGTCGAGGTCGACCCGGAGGCGACGCGTCGACATGTCGCCGGAAGCACTTGCCATGACTGACAATTGGATAGCCGCGCGTATATGGTTGTCCCACGCAGCGGCGGCTCACTTCCGTGACGGTGGTTGGGCCTCGTCGGTGGCGCCGAAAAGCGGTGTACGGCGACGAGTCTCGTTGCGCACGCGGGCGACGACCTCGCGGACGGCGGTCTCCTCGGCGGAGAGGGTGTCCCGGTCGAGCTCGTCGAGCAGTTCGCCATACGGTCGTCGGTGCGCTTCTCGTGGCGGACCGTCGACAGCGCCGGGCGCTGTTTCGAGCGCGCCGGCGTGCCGGTGTCGGGCATTGTCGTCCGCTGGTCCCGGCCCGGCACGCCGCCCGCGCTCCCCAGGGGGGTCGTGGCAGTCCGTCAGCTCCTCGCAGCCGTCCGTTGACAGGCGAGCGTTCCCCGCGGAGCGACGCAAATACCACGGATGGGGAACATCCGTGCGGATCCCCGAACCCATCTGCGAACGGTTTTTGGTGCCCCGCGCGTTGGCTCACATAGAGCCGCCGGCCCGCCGGCAGGGCGCCGCGGGTCGGCACCGACCACCATGCAACAGTATCTCGATCTCGTCGACGACACGCTCTCGACGGGCACATACAAGCGGAATCGGACGGGCGTCGACACGATCGCGAGCTTCAGCGGCCAGTACACGGTCGACCTCTCGGAGGGATTCCCACTGCTCACGACGAAGAAGATGGACGGCTATCGCTGGAACTCGCTGATCCACGAGGTGCTCTGGTACCTCTCCGGCGAGGAGCACATCCGCAACCTCCGCGAGGAAACGAAGATCTGGGACGCGTGGGCCGACGAGGAAGGGCTCCTCGACACCGCCTATGGTCGCTTCTGGCGACGGTATCCCGTTCCGGAGGACGACGCCGCGCTCCCCGGCGAGACGTGGCCCGACGACGCCCACCGCTGGGTGAGCGTCGAGGAGACGGCCGATGGCGGCGCGCGCCGGGTGTTCGACCAGATCCAGTACGTGCTCGACACGCTGGAGGAGAACCCGCACTCCCGCCGGATGGTCGTCAACGCGTGGCATCCCGCCAACGCGACCGTCTCGACGCTGCCACCGTGCCACTACTCGTTCGTCGTCAACGTCCAGGGCGGCAAGCTCAATCTCCACCTCACGCAGCGTTCGGGCGACATCGCGCTCGGCGTCCCGTTCAACGTCGCGGCGTACGCCCTGCTGGCGAACGCGCTGGCTCAGCGCACCGGCTTCGAGGTCGGCGAGTTCGGGCATACGGTCGTCGACGCGCACGTGTACTGCGGGCGCGGCGAGCGCGGGCGCTGGTACGCCAACAACCTCCAGTACGTCCAAGAGCGGCTCGCCAACGTCGAGACGAAGGCGGACTACCTCGACGTGAAAGACTGGGTGGTGCGCACGGCGCCCGATGAGCGACCGGACGACGAGGGGTACGACCACGTCCCCGGCCTGCTCGAACAGCTCTCCCGGGAGCCCCGCGACCGCCCGGCGATCCGCATCGCGGACAAGCCGCTCGACGAGCTGACGTACGATGACGTGGAGGTTGTCGACTACGAGTCGGCCGACGCGCTGGAGTTCTCCGTCGCGGAATGACCGGGGAGCCCGATCCGTCGTCGCCCTCCCGGCCTCCCGAGCCGCCCGAGGTTCCCGGCGACCTGACGCTCGCGCTGATCGCGGCCGTGGGCGAGAACCGCGTCATCGGCGACGACGAGGGGATGCCGTGGCACTATCCCGCCGACCTCGCCCACTTCAAGCGCACGACGACCGGCCACCCCCTGATCATGGGGCGGACCACCTACGAGTCGATCATCGAGGCCATCGGCGAGCCGCTTCCTGGACGAACCAGCGTCGTGCTCTCCCGCTCCGACCTCGACCTCCCTGAGGGTGCCGTCCACGCCGATGACCTGCAAACGGCGGTCGACCTCGCGGTCGCCGACGCCCGTGAGCGCGATGTCGACACGATCTACGTCGCCGGCGGCGGGACCGTCTACCGGGCGTTCCTTCCGGTCGCGGACCGCCTCGTCATCACCGAGGTCCCCGAGTTCCCGGAGGGGGACACCACGTTTCCGGTGTACGACGAGGCGGAGTGGACGGCGGTCGACCGCGAGGTATCGGGAGAACTGACGTTTCTGACGTACGACCGTCGGTCGACGACCGAAACGTGACCGGCTGCCAGCCGGACGACGCTCACTGACGCCGAATGGCGATGACCACGACCCCAACCCCGGCGGCGACCACGAGGAACCCCGCCACGGTGAGGAACCCGGCGGGCGTGAACAGGCCGAACGCGACCGCGAGGTCGGCCCCCGGCGTGGCGACGATGGCGACGACGCCGAGCGGCACCTGCAAGAGCAGCTGCGGGACGTAGATGGCGGTCACCAACAGTCCGAGTTGAGTCGTCGACACGCCGAAATTAGCGGCCAACAGCGGGAAAAGCGGCGGATACGCCAGCAGAAACACGTGCGAGAGAAAATGGGCGACCGACACCGTGCCGACGACGAACACTGGTCCCCCGGCGAAAACCTGCGATACCGGTACAGCAACGTAATGCGTGTTACTCTCTCTCTCAATCCGGCGACGTGCTCGGGGAGTCGCGTACCGGTTAAGGAGGCTTTTTCCGTCGCCCCCGATAAGAGGGTCCCAATGAGCGAACGCGTACACACGCGAGCGGGTGGTCGACGATGATGGGCGGTAACGACCAGCAGGCGTACGACCGGGGTACGTCGCTGTTCTCGCCCGACGGTCGGATCTACCAGGTGGAGTACGCCCACGAGGCGGTTTCGCAGGGTGCACCGAGCGTCGGCATCCGCACGAGCGAGGGCGTCGTGCTCGCGGCGATGAGCCGAGCGCGCTCCTCGCTGATGGAAGCCGAGAGCATCGAGAAGCTCCACAAGCTCGACGACCACGTCGGAACTGCGAGCGCCGGCCACGTCGCCGACGCGCGCAAGCTGATCGACTTCGCCCGACGCCAGGCACAGGGCAACCGCCTCCGCTACGGCGAGCCCGTCGGCGTCGAGACGCTCACCAAGTACGTCACCGACCACGTTCAGGAGAACACGCAGCTCGGCGGGTCGCGGCCGTACGGCGCCGCGCTGCTGATCGGCGGCATCGAGAACGGCGAGCCGCGTCTTTTCGCGGCCGATCCCTCGGGCACCCCCTACGAGTGGAAGGCGACCGTCATCGGCGGCGGCCGTCAGGAGATTCAGGAGCACCTCGAAGCGGAGTGGAGCGAGGACCTGACGCTCGCGCTGATCGCGGCCGTGGGCGAGAACCGCGTCATCGGCGACGACGAGGGGGTGCCGTGGCACTATCCCGCCGACCTCGCCCACTTCAAGCGCACGACGACCGGCCACCCCCTGATCATGGGGCGGACCACCTACGAGTCGATCATCGAGGCCATCGGCGAGCCGCTTCCTGGACGAACCAGCGTCGTGCTCTCCCGCTCCGACCTCGACCTCCCTGAGGGTGCCGTCCACGCCGATGACCTGCAAACGGCGGTCGACCTCGCGGTCGCCGACGCCCGTGAGCGCGATGTCGACACGATCTACGTCGCCGGCGGCGGGACCGTCTACCGGGCGTTCCTTCCGGTCGCGGACCGCCTCGTCATCACCGAGGTCCCCGAGTTCCCGGAGGGGGACACCACGTTTCCGGTGTACGACGAGGCGGAGTGGACGGCGGTCGACCGCGAGGTATCGGGAGAACTGACGTTTCTGACGTACGACCGTCGGTCGACGACCGAAACGTGACCGGCTGCCAGCCGGACGACGCTCACTGACGCCGAATGGCGATGACCACGACCCCAACCCCGGCGGCGACCACGAGGAACCCCGCCACGGTGAGGAACCCGGCGGGCGTGAACAGGCCGAACGCGACCGCGAGGTCGGCCCCCGGCGTGGCGACGATGGCGACGACGCCGAGCGGCACCTGCAAGAGCAGCTGCGGGACGTAGATGGCGGTCACCAACAGTCCGAGTTGAGTCGTCGACACGCCGAAATTAGCGGCCAACAGCGGGAAAAGCGGCGGATACGCCAGCAGAAACACGTGCGAGAGAAAATGGGCGACCGACACCGTGCCGACGACGAACACTGGTCCCCCGGCGAAAACCTGCGATACCGGTACAGCAACGTAATGCGTGTTACTCTCTCTCTCAATCCGGCGACGTGCTCGGGGAGTCGCGTACCGGTTAAGGAGGCTTTTTCCGTCGCCCCCGATAAGAGGGTCCCAATGAGCGAACGCGTACACACGCGAGTGGGTGGTCGACGATGATGGGCGGTAACGACCAGCAGGCGTACGACCGCGGTACGTCGCTGTTCTCGCCCGACGGCCGGATCTACCAGGTGGAGTACGCCCACGAGGCGGTCTCGCAGGGTGCACCGAGCGTCGGCATCCGCACGAGCGAGGGCGTCGTGCTCGCGGCGATGAGCCGGGCGCGCTCCTCGCTGATGGAGGCCGAGAGCATCGAGAAGCTCCACAAGCTCGACGACCACGTCGGAACTGCGAGCGCCGGCCACGTCGCCGACGCGCGCAAGCTGATCGACTTCGCCCGACGCCAGGCACAGGGCAACCGCCTCCGCTACGGCGAGCCCGTCGGCGTCGAGACGCTCACCAAGTACGTCACCGACCACGTTCAGGAGAACACGCAGCTCGGCGGGTCGCGGCCGTACGGCGCCGCGCTGCTGATCGGCGGCATCGACAACGGCGAGCCGCGCCTGTTCGCCGCCGACCCCTCCGGCACCCCTTACGAGTGGAAGGCGACCGTCATCGGCGGCGGCCGTCAGGAGATTCAGGAGCACCTCGAAGCGGAGTGGAGCGAGGACCTGACGCTGGACGACGGCGTCGAACTCGCGCTCGAAGCGCTCGGCGAGCACGCCGACGACCTCGAGCCGACCCACGTCTCCATCGCGACGATCACCGAGGCGGACGGCTTCGTCGACCTCTCCGCCGAGGACGTCGCCGACGCGTTCGACCGCTCGGCTGTCGAACTCCCCGAGACGGACGAGGAGGACGACGCCGACGCGGACGACGGAAGCGACGCCGACGAGGAATAACCGGCGACTCCGGACCCGCGGTCCCGGTGGCAGTCGGTCGCCGGCTGCCCCACCGTCCGGACGCCTCCTTGTGCAGCGCGGATCACACGTTCTCCACGTTCTTACTCTGCTGAAATCCGCAGCAGAGGCCGAATTCTGGTCGATTGCGTCCCGATTGACGCCCAGTAAGTGACCTCGGGAGTGGGTCTATCACGTGGGCAGGTTCGTCGTTTATAAGTGGTGCGTTGGTGTGGTTGGTTTCTGTTTATAAGGCGTGTTTGTTCGGTGAGGTGCTGGTTTTGCGCTGGTGGGGACCGCCTTCAAAAGCCCCAGCCGGCTCCGGTCGAGGGGCTCGCTGCGCGCTCAAAAGGCCTCTCGGCACCGCCCGGCCTTTTGAGTGCTTACGTCGCCCGTCTTCCCGGAGCCGGCTGCCCCTTTGAGTCCCACCCCGCACCGCACAGCACCGCACCTCACGCCTCCCCAGCCTCGCCGCTCGCTTCGCTCGCGGCGTCCCTCGCGCGCCGACGAGCGCCCGCTGGGCGCTCGCCGGGCGCGCCACCGCACCGCGCGTCCGTTTATAAGGCGTGCGTCAGCGCCACTCTCGACAGTTTATATACTCTCCCGCCGGCGACGAATTGCAACACCCACTCCCGCTATCGTTCAATTAGCAACCTCCGCCGACCGTCTCTGTGGCTCATTTAAATAGGGCTCTCAGCAGAACACAATTTCTGAAATTCTCACAATGTGTACTCGCCGACTCCGTCCAAACGCTGACGTGAGTGCACGGGACGCTTTTGTCGGCGGGCGCTATAGCTCCGGGCATGACACACGTCGACGAACTCGTCGCGTACCCGTTCAAGTCGCTCGACGGCGTCGCCGTCGAGCGCGCCGAGCTCGGTCCGCGCGGCGCGCTCCGCGGCGACCGCTCGTACGCGCTCGTCAAGGCGGGCGTCGACCCCCACGACGCGTCCGTCGGCGGCGGAGGCGGCTACGTCAACGGCAAAAGCGAATGCCGGATCCACCAACTCTCGGCCAGCTACGAGCTGGTCGACGATCCGGGCGATGCCACGCCGACCGCCGTGACGCTGGAGCGACCGGAAAGCGAGCAGACGGGCGCGCCCGCCGACCGCCGGCGGTTCGCGCTTCCCGAGGAGGGTGCGGCGCTCGCCGACTGGGTCGGCGAGTTCCTCGGCTACGAGGTCGACGTCGTCCGCGAGCCAAAGGGCGGCTTTCCGGACGACCGCGAGGCAACGGGGCCGACGGTCGTCGGGCACGGGACGCTCGTGGAGGTCGCCTCGTGGTTCGACGGCGTGGCCGACGCGACGGAGCTGCGCCGGCGGCTTCGGCCGAACGTCGTGCTCTCGGCCGACGAGCCGTTCTTCGAGGACCGGCTGTTCGCCGACCGCGACTCCCGCGTCCGATTTTCGCTCGGCGAGGCGACGCTGTTCGGCGTCAACCCCTGCCAGCGGTGCGTCGTTCCGTCGCGCCACCCGGATACGGGCGCCGAGCACCCGGAGTTCCGCGAGACGTTCCTCCGGAAGCGGCGTGAGACGATGCCCGACTGGTCCGGCGGCGACTGGTTCGACCACGACTTCCGGCTGATGGTGAACACCGTCGTTCCGGAATCCTCGTGGGGAACCGTCGTCGAAACCGGGGACCTCCTCGAGTTGGGCGACCGCGTGCCGGCGTCCGACACGCAATGATCCGACACGCAGCAGGCCGCCACCAGTGAGCCGGCGCGAGGGGCCCCGTGGCCGAGAAACCGCCGCTGCACGGTCGAACGTGCGCCGAACGTGGTACGGCTACGGCACCCTCACGCGAACCGAGAAGAGCGGCGTCGGCATCTTCCTCCACGACGCCACTCGCATCTCCGCCGAGATGACGGTTCTCGCGCTTCCCGTACTGCTGTTCGTGATGGACTCGCCCACCACCGGATGGTTCGACGCCAAGGCGACCGGTTTGCTGGCGCTGACGGTCGCCATCGTTGCAGGGACGCTCGTGCGCGGCGGGTGGATTCGGCCGTTGGGATCGGCAACCCCCGGCTGGGTGACGCTCGCTCCGGTGCCGCTGGTCGTCCGCATTCCGTACTTCAACGCCCTGTTCGCACTCGCCATCTTCGGCGGTCTCGTCGTTGGCGGGGTGGTCGGCGCGCCGAACGCCGGCGACACGATTGCGGTCGCCGTCGGCCTCGGCTGGGCGGTCGGCATCGCGCTCGTCGGCACGGTCGCGTTTCCGCGAGTGGCCGAGGAAGCGGTCGCCAGGGTAGGGTAAGGTAGAGTAGGATAGCGGAGCCGCCGAGAGGCGAGAAGTCCAACGATCGGCGACTACCGACGCCGGCGAACGAACGCTGTGGTTTCGTACGCCAGCGCGAGGAGACCGAGAACTCCCACGACCAGCCCGACGAGCCGGACGTTCTCGCCGAACTCGGTCACCTCGCCGGCGTCGTCGGCGACGTGGTGGTCGTGTTCGGCCAGGATGACGTACATGTCGAACCAGATGCTCTCGGGGCCGTCCGCCGTGTCGAGGTCGACGCGAACCTCCCACCCGCCGATCCGGGAGATGGAGTGGACGGTTCCGTACGTTCCCTCCTCGACTGCCTCAAGCTCCAGGCTCCGTGAGATTCCGTCGTGCGGGTGATACAGGTACAGCGACGCGTCGGCGTCCGGAAGGGGTTCGCCGTCCCGCGTCGCCCGCACGTCGAACACCGTGGGCTCGTTCTCGCGAACGACGACCGCCCGGTCCGACACCGTGCTCCCGGGCGTGACGGACAGCTCAACCATCGTCTCGCCGTCAGCTCCCGTCTCACCGGACAGCGACCCGGTCCCGGCGGCCTCGTGACCGAGGACCATCGCAGCCGGAGCCACGGACGTGACGACACCCGCAAGTAGCACGACGGCGACGAGGACGACGACCTCGACACGGACGCCGGCGCGCAGCGTGTCCAGCGCGGCGACCGACCCTTTCCGAAGACGACGCAGGACGACCGTGCGTGCGAACGCGCCGAGTCCGAACGCGACGAGCAGCACGCCGACCTTCGCCGCGAGCGCGGCACCGTACGTCGTCGTTGCCAGCGCGCTCTCGGAGGGGACGTGCCACGCGAACAGTCCCGCCCCGGTGAGTACTGCGAGGCTGACGCCCGCGAGCGCCGCGAGCGAGAACCGCTCGACGATTGCGGTCGTCCGTTCGACGCGCTCCTCGTCGTCCGTCTCAAGTCGGTCGATCGCCGGCAGCGCGATGAGCGCGAGCGTGGCCAATCCTCCCAACCAGAGGCCGGCGCCGACGAGGTGCAGCCCGTCGAACCACGTGCCAAGCAGCCGGTCGACGGTGACCGCGGAGTGGCTTGACCACGCCACCGTGCCGGCGAGCGCGAGCCCGGTTGCGACCGCGGTGCCGAGCAGCGGTCGGTTGGCCGTCGGACGCCGGTGGCAGGCGACGATCGCTGCGGTGCCGACAGCCGCGATGGTGGTCTGTGCGAGCCACACCCGGCCGAGCGGCACGCCCGCGAACTCGACGACCGCGGCCGGCGTCAGCCCGCTCCGCACGTCCAGCAGCCGGGCGAGCCCCAGCCCGAAGGCGGCGACCGTCGTCACCGCAGCCACCCCCGCCAGCAGCCGGCCGCTTCGCCGCCGTACCGTCGGGACGACTGCGGTGCCGTTGAGTGCCGGGTACACCGCGCCGTAGACGGTCGTCGGCAGCCCGATCAGGCCGAGCACGCCGAGCAGGAGGAGCCCCTTCAGAAAGCTCTCCGCCGGCGGCATGCCGTCGTCGTCCGCCTCGCGGTGGCTGTCCAGCACTTGCTCGCGGTCGAGCGCGTCCTCGCCCACGACGAAGAAGAAGCTCCCGCTCGTGGTGTGGCCGTCGTCGGCGAGCACCTCCCACTCGACGGTGTAGACGCCCTCGTCACTCGCCCCGTCGTCCGCCGCGTCACCCCCCTCCGCAGCCGCACCGTCGAGCGTCGCCCTGACCACCGACCGGTCGGCGCCGTCGACGGCCACCTCGCTCGCGACGTTCTCGCCGTTCGGTGCGGTCACGGCCACGTCGGCGATCTGCACGCCGTCACCCGTGTACTCCAGCGTCACCGTCTCGGGCAGCGCGTCGACCGACTCCCCGCTCTCGGGTGAGGACTCCGCGAGGTAGGCGTGGCCGGCGACGGGCGCCGCGAGCGCACCCGCGATGACGGCCACGAGCAGGAGGCCGACGAGCAGCCCCGCCGCTCGGGAGGCGTTGGCGGACCCGCCCTCATCTCGGGAGCGTGTGGCCCGCATCAGACCGTCAGGTACGTCACCGTGTCGACGCCCTCGCCTACTTCGGCCAGCGCGACCCGCTCGCGTGCGGCCATGTCGATCACGGCAAGCACGCCGTCGGCATCCGCGGGCGTGGCGTAGTAGCCGTCGCCGGTCGTCGCCGCCCGGTGGAGATGGTCGGCGTCGTCCGGCCGCTCGATGTCGCCGGCGCCGATGCGGTCGACGATCGTCTCCGCGTCCACGTCGATGACAGTCACGTCCGGCGTTCCCGTGTTTGCGGCGAAGGCGTACGTCGTTCCGTCGGCCTCGTGGAAGCCGAGGGTATCCGGACCGCCCTCGTCGAGTTCGACCGACGCGACGCGCTCGTCGTCCGCGCTCGTGGCGTCGAGGAAGTGCACCGTGTTGCCGTCGACGATGCCGAGCAGCTCGGCGCCGACGTAGAGGCCGCCGCCGTACTCGCGAGCGTCGAGGCGCTCGTCCGTTTCCGTGTCGACGATCGCGAGGCGACCGTCGGTGCACTCGAAGTAGGCGTGGCCGTTCCAGGGCGAATAGGCCCCGTAGTGGGTGCCGGCGCCGTCACACAGCTCCACGTGGCCGGTCTGCTCGCGAGCGTCGACGTCGATGGTCGTCGCCGCCGCGCTCGTCACGTTCGTGCCGTAGGCGGCCCCGTCGAGGGACTCGTGCGTGACGAGCTTGCCGTGCCCGCCCTCGTCGAGCCCGGAGTCGACGGTGTCGACGACGGTGCGCTCCGCGGCGTCGATCACGTGGAACCGCCCCTCATCGTCCGAGTGGACCCACGCTTCGCCGGGTCGGGGTTCGAACATGTGGACCGGATCCGGCCCCACGTCGATCCGGGCTTCGACCGTCATCGTCGCGGGATCGAGCACGACCGCCTGCGCACGCGAGCCGTCACAGGCGTACACGTCGCCGTTCGAGAGCTGTCTCGCGTCGCCCCACGAAACGCCCGACACGTCCTCGGTGTCGGCGAGCACCTCGCCGGTTTCGGGATCGACCGCCGCGATCCGGTCGGGTGCGAGCGCGAGGAAGACGCTCGTGCCGGCGTCGAGTACCGGTTCCGTCTCCGTCCCCTCCGGCGTGTCCGAGTCGTCAGCAGGTTCGTCGTCCTGGTCCGACGAGTCGGCGTCGCCGTCGTCGCCGGGCGCCTCGTCGTCGGCACAGCCGGCGATTCCGGCACCGACGCCAACCGCAACGCTACCCAGAAGCGTTCGTCGTCGAAGTTCGTCCGTCACGATCGGACATTAGCGCCGTTCGGGTTTCCTGTTTCTGGTAGAGCTCTCGAACGGGTGCGTAGATCCGGGACGACCGATCCGGGCGCCAGATGCCCGTCGGCCGCCGATGGCTCACCCGCGCTCTTCGATCCCGCCGACGAGCAACGCGAGCACGGGGACGATCTCCAGCCGGCCCACCCACATCAAAAATACCATGAGCAGCTTCGAGCTGTCCGGGAAGAACAGATAGCTCCCGAACGGCCCCAGCCGACCGAACCCGGGGCCAATGTTCCCGATCGTGGCGAGCGATGCACTCGCGGCTTCGAGCACCGTGAGCTCGACGCCGATTCGCGCGGAATCGAGGCCGATGAAGACGGCGGCGAGCCCGAACAGCACCACGTACAACACCGTGTACGCCAACACGCCTCGGACCGCCCCCTCGTCGACGACGTGCTCGCCGAGTCGAATCGGGCGAACCACGTCGGGGTTCGCCGAGCGGAACAGCTCCCGCTCGACCGCTTTCAACGCGACGATCCACCGCACCACCTTGATCCCGCCGCCGGTTGATCCTGCAGACCCGCCGACGAACATCGCGAGCAGCAACACCAGCTGCGCACTCGCGTCCCACTGTGCGAAGTCGGCAGTCGCGAACCCGGTGGAGTTCATCAGGGATCCGATCTGGAAGACGGCCTGCCGAAGCGCGTTTTCAGTCATTCCAGCCGTCATGCCGCCAGGCTCCGTCGCCGGCGCAGCTCCGCGGACGAGCAACAGCGCAAGGAACCCGGAGATCACGGCGAACGCGCCGACGTACACTCGAAATTCGGCGTTCTCCCGGAGCGCCTTCACCTCCCCGTGGAGCACCTGCCAGAACAGCGCGAAGTTGACGCCGGCCGCGACCATGAACGGAATGATGATCCACTGGACGACGGCGGAGAAGGCGCCGATGCTGTCCGCCTGCGGGGAGAATCCGCCAGTCGGCATCGTCGTGAAGGCGTGTGCGACGGCATTGTAGAGGTCCATGTTCGGGGCGTGGCCCAGCAAGTGCGCACCGTAAAGCAACGCCGCGAGGACGACGGTGAATCCGAGGTACACCACCCACAGCGCCCGCGCGGTTTCGGCGATGCGTGGCGTGAGCTTCTGCAGGTCCGGCCCCGGCGCTTCCGAGTCCATCAGCTGCGCGCCGTTGACTGCCAACTCGGGGAGGATCGCGATCATCAACACGATGATCCCCATGCCGCCGAGCCACTGGGTGAGCTGTCGCCACAGCAACAGCGCGTGTGAGTGGCGGTCGACGCTGATCTCGCCGAGTACCGTCGCGCCCGTCGTCGTGAACCCGCTCATCGACTCGAACAGCGCGTTGACCAGCGACCCGACGAGCGCAGCCGTCGACCCCGTCTGGAGCCCGACGGTCGATTCGGTGCCGTAGCCCGCGAGCAAGTAGGGTACGGCACCGATGCCGGCGGCCGCGAGCCACGCCACGGCCACCAACAACAGTGCCTCCGCGGGCCCCATCTCGGGATCCGGATCGAGGCGTTCCAGGACGAGGCCGATGACGACGGCGATCGCGATGGTGGCCATGAACACCCACGCATCCTCGCCGTAGTATAGCCCCACCCCGAGCGGAACCAGCATCGTCACCGCGAGATACTTCACGACCGTTCCCACGAGACTCAGGCTGGCATGCCAGTTTGCGTGTCGTATCATGCCAACCCCGTGAGCTCGTTCACGTACGACGACTCCACGAAGAAGACGACGTGGTCGCCGAGTTTGAGCTCCGTCTCACCACGCGGCGTCACGAGTTCGCGATTCCGGGTGATCGCGCCGATGACGAACCGGCCGTCGAGGTCGGCGACCACCTCGCTGATCCGTCGGCCCGCGATCTCGCTGTCGGTGCCGAGCTCGATTTCGACGACCTCCGCCTGGTCGTCCTCCAGTACGGCGACGTTCTCTGCGATCGTCTCGTAGCTGAATCGGGTGATCTCCTCGGCGGTCACCATGCGGGGGTTGACTGCCACGTCGACGCCGACCTCCTCGAACAGGGTGACGTAGTCGCCGCTGTCCACGACGGCCATCACCCGCGCACAGCCGAGGCGTTTGGCGAGCACGGAGACGAGCAGGTTCTGCTCGTCGGAGTCGAGCGCGGCGACGACGATGTCGGCCTCGTCGACGTGCTCGCGCGCGAGGAACTCGGTGTCGGTCGCGTCGTGTTCCATCACCAGCGTGTTCGGGAGGTTCTCCGCGAGCCAGCGGGCTCGCTCGGCGTCCTGTTCGATCAGCCGCGGTTTGAGCCCGCTCTCCTCCAACAGTCGGGCGGTCTGGTAGCCCACCTCCGAACCACCAACCACCACGATCTCGTCGGCCGCATCCGGCGTCGCCTGTGGGCTCACGTGTCGTGCGAACGACCGGACGCTCTCCGGGCTCCCGATCACGACCGCGCGGTCGCCGGCGCGGATATCCGTGTCGCCGCGTGCCAGCACCATCTCGCCGTCGCGAAACAGGCCGGCGAAGGTGAGCGAATCGAAGCGGTCGGCCTCCGCGACCGTCTGGCCGGCGACGGGGCTCCCTCCGTCGATTTCGAACTCGGCCATCTGGACGAGACCGCCGGCGAACGGGTCCACGTCGACGGCAGCCGGCAGTCCGATCACCCGGACGATGCTCTCGGCGGTGAGCAAGTCGGAACAGACGACGAAATCGGCCCCGAACGCCGTGTGGTCACGCTCCCACGTTCGGAGGTACTCCGTCCGTCTCGTGCGCGCGATGGTGAACGGGTCGCCGAGCGTCTTGGCCGTCCCGCAGGCAACGAGATTGGTGAGGTCGTCGTCCGCACACGCGATGAACATACCAGCATCTCCGACGCCGGCGGTCTCCAGCGTCGTCAGCTCGGTGCCGTCACCGGCGAGCGTCAACACGTCCAGATCGTATTTGAGCTGCTCCGCCCGCTCCGGGTCCTTGTCGATGACCGTCACCTCGTGGGCAGACGCCAGATTGGCGGCGATGGTCGTCCCGACCTCGCCGGCGCCGATGATGACGACCTTCATGCGAACACCGCTTCGTGGGCTCTGAATGCAGTAGACATCGTATGCTGAACGTGAATCCCGAACGACACGACGGGATCCGCTGTGCTCCGCTCCCGGATTGTGGATGAAGGATTATAATGCTTCTCTATTGCGGAGTGAGCAATCAGAGAGTAATATTATGGTTCCTCTACTGCTAACTGATCTCTGGGCGGGTGAATGACCCTCCCTGTCGGCGAGCGTCCACCGATGTCACACGTATTCGAGTCGGAAGCCCACGACCTCAGTCGTGGGTCGATGACTGCGCCGACCGCTTTTCGCTGAAGGCCGTCAGCGTGCGGTCCAGCTCGTTTCCACGTGAGAGCAGGGTGACCACGTCGTCCGGTTGGAATACGGTATCACCGCGCGGTGTCAACACGACGCCGTCGCGCTCGATGGCGACCACAAGCGCCTCGTCGTCGAGGAGGTCGGTTTGAGCCGCCTCCGCGAGGGAGCGTCCCGCCGCCGGCGCGCCCTCGGCGACGGTTACCTCGACGATGTTGGCGCCACCGGCGAGGCTCACGAAGTCCGCGGGCTCCCACGCCGGCGAATCCTCGTCGAGACCGAACGGGGTGTACGGCTCGTCGAACTCCTCACGAATGAGCCGCTCGTCGACGACCGACGCGCCGGACTCGACGAGCGCGGCGACGATCCGGTCGTGGTCCCGACTGTCGTCACCCACGGCAGTGACGTGGAGGTTTTCGTTCCCGCCGAGTAGCTCTCGGACGTTCGTGACACCCGGAATGGAGCGCACTTCGCGGACGACCGCCGAGAGTTCCGCGGGCGCCACCGTACAGACGTAGAGGTACGTGAGCTTGTCGGCGGCGCGAGCGAAGTCCACTTGCGCCGTGTAGCCACGGATAACACCGTGTTGTTCTAGCCGGTCGATCCGGTTGCGGATCGTCCCCGGTGAGACGTTGACCGTCTCGGCCACCATCGGTGCGGACGTGTTCCGGGCATCGTCCATCAGCGCGTGGATGATCCGTCTGTCGATGTCGTCGAGCCGGTAGTCGTCGCCGTCGGGGTTGCTCATTCAGTTAGCGGTAGTTCGCACCCCTGTCGAATAAGGCTACAGGAAATGAGACCCGTTTAAAACGGGACGACCTCGGGCAGCGGCAACAGCGGGACCACGAAGAGGCCGACGAGCGTCACGACGCCGAGCGCCACCGGAACGAGCACGCCGGCGAGGTTGGTTCGGGCCACCAGCGGACGAAGGTCACCGACCATCGCCGAGAGCGCCGGCGTCGAGCTCGTCGAGAGGGCGGCCAGTTCGAGCGCGAACAGCACGACGGTCGCGCCCGCGGACACCATACAGAACGGACAGATCGCCCCGATGACGCCCAACTGGAGGTAGACGAAGGACGCCGAGAACAGCACGCCGGTTGCGGTGATCGGCGTCAGGATCTTCAGGATCAGTGGGTGTCGCGTGTCGAACCACCAGAGCGCGAGCCCGATGGTCGTGAGGTAGTAGAACCCGCCCAGCGTCGCGAGCGGGATGCCGAACACGTACGCCCACTGGCTCGTGATCACCTCGATGCTTCCCTGCACCGGCGCGCCATCCGGTATTGCAGGAATTGCAAACAAATGGATGGCGGTCAGCAACACCGTCACCAACCATCCGACGACCGCAACAGCCGTGAACATCCCGAGCAGCTTGCTCGTTATTTCTCCGTACTCCCAACCTTCATCGAACGTCGTCGTAGTTGCGGATTGCACTGCCATACAGCTACCAATACGCACATGAGATATTAAAGAATTGTGCAATACATACAATATAGAGGACCACTACGGCTCCATTGAAATCCCCGCAGATGGCACGCTTTCAGCTGGTTGTCGTCTACAAGGCTCTCGAAGAGCGATACTGGGACTGGGTATTGCAACCGGCGTCATCGGTGATCGCGAACGAACGACCATGGATGGACCGCTGCTCCCCGTTAAATTCGGACTGCGGTCGGCGCGCGCGAGGAACGCGCGCGAGGGAGGTCGCCGGCGGCCGCGGAGCGGTCCCGCGGCCGCCGGCGACCGAGGCTGGGGAGGGCTGAGGTTGCGGTGCCGTGCGGGGTGGGGCGGGTGGGACACAACGGGGCAGCCGTTCCCGCCGCAGGCGGGAACCAGCGCGAGCCGGACCGTTGTCCGAACCCCGCGTCCGAACCCCGCGTCCGAACCCCGCGACCGAAGCCGGCTGAGGCGCTGGAGCTGTTCGCCGGCGGACTCGCTCCACTAACTGCTTATCAGGTGCCATCAGCGGTGTCACAGGCGGTTCTCACCAGCACAGCACCAGGACTCCGCCATTCAAACACACCCGACAACCCGCTCACAACTTCGCCGATGCCCCGCTGATACACCCCTCACCCGTGTCCACAGTTGCGGGAATCTCCTCCACCGCGACCAGTGTTGGCCAAAAAGCGCAGTGTCCGAAACGCCACGATCTCACCGGCCGCCGTCGGTCAGCGCAACCGCGTCATCGTCAGCACCGGACCCTGCCGTCCCAGCCGGCTCCTCGTCGACGGCGGACGCTGCAACGCCGGCGACCGTGCCGGTCTCCATCGGGGATGGGGAGGCGACGAAGTGGCCGTACAGGGTCACCGCGACGACCGCGTACGCCACGAGGTCGTAGTGGACTGCACCGCCGAACGCGGTGAACGCGGCCAGCGAGCTGTACGCGTGGACGACGACGACGCCGGCGACGAAGCCGACCTCGCGGGTGAGCCGCCGATCCGCGAGCGCTCGGCGAGCGCGACCGATGGTCGGGCCGCACGCTATCAGGAACGCCACCCCGGACAGCGCCGCGAGATTGACGTAGAAGTGTGTCGCCACCGAGGAGGCGAGCAGACCCTGCAGGTACGCCACGGTCGCGGGGTCGTAGAACAGCCACTCCACGCGTGTGGGATACAGGACGCCAATGTAGGGGACGGCCACCATCAGCCCGAACAACACCGCGACCGCCACCCGAGCGTTCGCGAACTGGCCGGCGCGTCTGGTCTCGAACGCGTCGTCGCCCGGTGCGACGACCAGTCCGAGCGACGCGAGCTCCGCGCGCAGCGTCTCGCGGTCGACATCCGCGGCGTGATGGACCCGAACGGTTCCGTTCCGATGCGTCGCCGACGCCGCACTCACGCCGTCGTGATCGGCCAACACCGCCTCCAGCAGCCGCTCGTCGCGTTTCGTGTCGAGCCCCTCGACCGCGAACGTGTCCTGATCGTGGTCGGGGGGAATCCGGGAGACCTCGACGCCGCCATCGTGCCCGGCATCGCCGCCGCCGTTCGCCGAGTCGTCGACCGAAACACCGCGTTTGCGGGCCGCCGTCCGGAGCCGGTCGCCGGTCGCGGGAGGCTGCGCCACCATGTGTGTGCTATTCGTGTACAACCCAATGAAGATTTCCCCGTCGAACTGGCTGTCCCGTTACCACCCCGGACGACGATCCGCGGGCTCGACGAGTCAGCTACACTTCCGCCTCCCAACGTTTTACCCCGTCTCGCGTCCCTGACTCCGTATGCACGTACTTACCGGCGGGCGCATTGCGGACGTTGACGGAACCAGGAAGGCTGACGTGGCGATCGAAGACGGCGAGATCGTCGCCGTCGGCGACGTGGGGCGCGGCACCGAACGGACGGACGTGGGCGGCAAGGTCGTCGCACCCGGCCTGATCGACTCACACGTCCACCTGATGATGGACGGCCGCGCCGACGTGTCGACGGCGGTCGCCGAGTCCGACTTCACCGCGAGCTACCGTGCGACCGAACATCTGCGCGAGGCGGTCGAGGCCGGCGTGACCGGCGTCCGGGACCTCGGCGCTCGGGACACCCTCGCGCTCGACGCACGCGACGCGATCGAGGAGGGAACCCTTGTCGGCCCTCGCGTCGCCGCCTGCGGGCGCAACGTGATCATGACCGGCGGCCACGGCAACTGGTTCGGCCGCGAGGCCGACGGCCCTGACGAAGTCCGGAAGGCGGCACGCGAACAGCTGAAGGCCGGCGCCGACGTGCTCAAAACGATGGCGACCGGCGGCGTGCTCACCGAGGGCGCCGTGACCGGGGCACCCGAGCTCACCCCCGCCGAACTGGAGGCGTTCACCGACGCCGCGGCGCCCACGGACACGCCGACGGCGGCACACGCCCACGGCGAGGAGGGGATCAAAAACGCCGTTCGTGCCGGGATCACCAGCATCGAACACGGGACGTTCATGGACCGCGAAGCTGCCGAGCTGATGGCCGAGAAGGGTACCTACTGGGTGCCGACCGCGAGCGCGCTCCACGGCATCGTCGACAACGGCGTCGAATCGGGCATCCCGGAGGACGCCGTCCGAAAGGCGGAGGACGCCGCCGACCGCTTTGAGACCGCCTGGGAGCACGCCCTCGACGCCAGCGTGACGATCGCGATGGGGACGGACGCCGGGACCCCGTTCAACCACTTCTCGGACATCCCCCAGGAGATGGAGTACATGGTCGAATACGGGCTCACGCCGGCGGAGGCGCTGGAGGCCGCGACGGTCACCGCCGCCGAGCTCGTCGGCTTCGAGAACGCCGGACGGGTCACGGAGGGGTACCGTGCGGACCTGGTCGTCCTCGAGGACGATCCCAACGAAAACGCGAGCGCATGGCGCGACCCGGAGGCCGTCTTCGTTGACGGCGATCAGGTGGTCTGACCCGACCGGTCGGTCGCCGTCCGATCTCGTTTGCGCCGGCGCCGTCGCCCACTGCGGGCTACGTCAGACCCACCCACGGCGCACCCAAAGCGACACCGTTTTAATTAGCAACACCATACGCAGAAATGCGTCAAGCAGGACGCGGACGAACGCTCTGGTGGTGTAGTCCGGCCAATCATATTGCCCTCTCACGGCAATGACCTGGGTTCAAATCCCAGCTGGAGCATTTCTTCCTTTCGCGAGTTTCCTTCCGGAGAGTCGCCGGTCTCCGGTCGACCACCCGGAGGTCTTTGGCCGTCGCCGGCGAACGCCGGCGCATGGAGGCCGACGAGATACACCCGCAGGCCGCGGCAGCAGTGCGCCGCCAAAGCCGGATCACCCTACCTCATAACCGCCTCGCCCTCAAACTGCTCCGCCCCGTGAGCCGACTCTCGGCCCGGATCGAGAACCGGAACGCGCCCGCCGTCGGTCAAACGGTTGACGGCACGGTACCGGGCGCGGACGGCGACCTCGACGCCCGCCTCTATCTTCCCGAGGCCAACCGACCGGTTCCGACGGTCGTGTTCTTCCACGGCGGCGGCTTCGTGCTCGGCAACGTCGACACCCACGACCGGCTGTGTCGACAGCTTACGCGCGAAAGCGGGTGTGGCGTCCTCTCCGTGGAGTATCGTCTCGCACCGGAGCATCCGTTCCCCGCAGCCGTCGAGGACGCGTATGCCGTGACGGAGTGGGCGGCGGCAAACACCGATTCGCTGGGAGGTGACGGCTCGCTTGCGGTCGCCGGCGACTCCGCCGGCGGGACGCTTGCGGCCGTCGTCTCGCTCATGGCCGCCGAGCGCGACGGACCGAAGATCGAGTATCAGGCGTTAGTCTATCCTGCGGTCGGCGTCGACGAAAACCAGCCGTCGGTGCAGGAGCATGCCGGCATCGTCCTCTCGGAAGCGGACTTGCGCTGGTTCCAGAACTGCTACTACGGCAGCGAGATCCACCGGCGAAACCCGTACGCCGACCCCATGAACGCGGCGGACCTCTCCAAGGTCGCACCCGCGACCGTCGTCACCGCCGGGTTCGATCCACTTCGCGACGGCGGGCGGGCGTACGCCGAGCGACTCGACCGTGCGGGGGTCCCCACCCGCTATGAGAACTACGACGACATGGTTCACGGATTCGCGACGATGTCGGAGGTCGACCGCGCGCAGGAGCTCGCGGCCGTGCTCGGCGACGACCTTGCTGCGGCGCTCGACGGTGCTGGCGTGTCCGAGTGAAGTGACCACTCCACGTCACCACACCCACACTCCGGAATCGTCCGGCGTCGATCAGCCGTCGAAGCCGGCGCCCGCCATGAGGTCGGCGAACTGCTCGGTGTCGACGGCGGACTCGTAGACGATTCCGGTGAGCATTCCGCCGGGGTACGTCTCGCCGTTCATCACGTGGTTCACCTTGTGACAGTGCATCGCGTAGATGCCGGGGTCGGCGTCGGCGGTGAACTCGATCGTCTTGCGCTCGGCGGGCGACAGCGGAATCACGTCCTCCTTGTGTCGCTGCTCGGGCGGGATCATGCCGCCGTCCTTCTCGACTAGCTCGAACCGGTGGTTGTGCGTGTGCATCGAGTGGGCCTCGTAGCCGTTGTTGGTCAGGTGGACCCGCACGCGGTCGCCCTCCTCAACGACCATCGGCGAGCCGGCTTCCGGGTGGAGCGTGTACGGCGCCGCACGCCCGTTGACCGTGAACACGTCGGGATTTCGGTCGCGGTGGCTGAACGACACGTCGCCGCCGGCGGTCGACGCCGACAGCCGCGTGTCCCAGTCTTTGATCGTCATGAAGAACTCCTTATCCGGCGGCTCGTAGTCGACCGGATCGACGCGGAGGATGCCGTACATCCCCAGGTCGAGGTGGTTCTGCGTCTGGAAGTGGCAGTGGTAGAGGTGCGTGCCGGGCACGTCGGCGACGATGTCGTACGTCTGCTCCTCCCCGGGAGCGACCTGCCGTCCGGTGGTCGTCGGCGCGCCGTCGTCCATCCAGCTCTTCTCCAGCGCGTGAACGTGGAACGTGTGTGGTCGCGAGTGGTTGGTGTTGTCGTAGGTGATCGCCATCTCCGTCCCCTCGGTGACACGGAGGATGGGGCCCGGGACGCTCGGCTCGCCGTCGGCCGTCTTCCACCCCCACACCTCGGGGAGTTCCCAGGGGCCGCCCTGCGTCTCCTCACCGAGCAGTTGGTGGCGACACGGCTCCGTCGAGAGCGTCACCTCGCCGTCCGTTTCGTCCAGGTCGACGACTTCGGGCGGCGCCGTGTACCGGTAGTCGGTCTCGACGTCGGTGGAGTCGCTCGGCGACCAGTCCTCCACGGGAGCGGCCGGCTCGCTCTCGGCGGCCGCGCTCCCGCCGTCGTCGGAGCGTGGAGCGCCACAGCCCGCGAGGCCGACGGCGCCCGCCGTCGCCACCGCCGAGAGGAAGCTTCGCCGCGAAGTCAACCGTCGTCCGCCGTTGGAGTCGTTGGACATTACGACTGAACATCGCCTCCGGAGGGCGCTAAGTGCCTCTTCGACTCTCACTTTGCGAGGGACCATCTGAACACGTTCAGGTCATTAAATACTCACTTATAAGTGACTGCTCGGTGGAAGAGGTTGCTTATAAACGAAGGGGGAGTCGAGAACGGGAACAACCTACTTGGGATTGCGTCGTGTGGTGGTGACACGACATCATGGCACTTGAACGGTTCCCGGCGAACACGTCCAGCGGCGGGCGCGGCCGGAGCCGACCGGGACTCGCCGGGACACCTATCGATACGACCCCGGCGTGACACCTATGGTGACTGCGTGAGTGGGTGACTGCATCATGAACGGCATAGATGGCGCGGTCGCGGTGGTTACCGGCGGATCGAAGGGGATCGGCAAGGCGACGGCGATGCGCCTCGCGGATGAGGGCGCGAGCGTCGTCGTCGCGGACGTCGACCGAGAGGCGGGCACCGAGACGGTCCGGGCGATCCGCTCGGCCGGCGGAGACGCCTCGTTCGTCGAGACGGACGTGTCGGACCCGGATGCGGCCGCCGCCATGGTCGAGGCCGCCGTCGAGACGTACGGCGGGCTCGACATCGCCGTGAACAACGCCGGGATCATCACGCAGTTGGTCGAGATGGAGGAGATCACGGACGACGACTGGGAGCGCGTTCTCGACATCAACCTCACAGGAGTTCGCAACTGCATGCGGGCCGAACTCCCGGAACTGGCGGACGGCGGCGGCGCGGTCGTCAACGTCGCCTCCGTCGCGGGACTGGTCGGGATGCCCGCGCTCTCGGGCTACTCCGCGAGCAAACACGGCGTGGTCGGCCTCACCCGCTCGACGGCGCTGGAGTACGCCGACCGCGACGTGCGGATCAACGCCGTCGCGCCCGGGCCGACGAAAACCGACATCAAGCCGCAGGGAGCCGAGGAGACGCCCGACTGGTTCCTTGACCTGCTCCCGGACGGCGCCACCGCGGGAAAGGGCGTCTCGGGCCGCGTGCTGAACTGGCTCTCGGGCGGCATCATCGACAAACACGCCAAAACGCCGATGGGGCGGCTCGGCGATCCCGAGGAGATCGCCGGCGCGATCGCGTTTCTTGCCTCGACGGACGCCTCCTACATCACCGGACAGGTGCTCCCGGTCGACGGCGGGCAGACGGCGGACTGACCCGTTCGAGACTGGAGGCTCCGACCCCGATCCAGCCGACACCCGACTAACACGAGGAACGTTCTCGTCGTCTCCCACGAACACCCCGTATGGCCTTTCACACCTTCGACGTCGCGAAAGCGGACCGGCTCGAGGACCCGGGACGCTACCGCTTCTGCTCGCGCGAGGAGCTCGTCGCCGCGCTCGACCTCCCGGAACGCGAGGCCGACGCCACCGTCGCCGATCTCGGGAGCGGAACGGGATTCTACACCGACGACGTGGCCCCCTACGCGGCGCAGGTGTACGGCGTCGACATCCAGTCCGAGATGCACGACCTGTACCGTGAGAAGGGCGTCCCGGAGAACGTGACGCTCGTGACGAGCGGCATCGAGGATCTCCCCTTCGAGGACGACGCGCTCGACGCCGCCTTCTCCACGATGACGTACCACGAGTTCGCGACGCCGGCCACACTCGCCGAGCTCGCACGGGTGCTCGCACCCGGTGGCCGGCTGGTCACCGTGGACTGGGCGCGCGACGGCGATGGCGCCGACGGCCCCACGGTCGAGGAGCGATTCACGTCGGCGGAGGCCGCGACGGCGATGCGCGGGGCCGGCTTCACGATCGAGTCCGCGTCGCTGCGACGCGAAACGTTCGTCATCGTCGCGGAAGCGCCGTAGACGCGGGTGGCGACTGCGTCGGCCAGCTTACCCGATCACCCCTCGAAGCCGAGCAACCGGAGCCCGATCAGGCTGACGAGCACGGTCGACCCCTCGTGGCCGATGACCGCGAGCGGCAGCGGGATGCCCGCCGTGAGGATCGCCACGATCATGATCGCGATGGCGCCGAACGCGATGGCGAAGTTGATGTACAGCGTCCGGCGCGTCTCGCGGCTGAGCGCGAACGCGTACGGGAGCCGGCCGAGTTTGTCGGACATCAACACGATATCGGCCGTTTCGAGGGCGACGTCCGTCCCCGCGCCACCCATGCCGATGCTGATGTCGGCGGTCGCGAGCGCCGGCGCGTCGTTGACGCCGTCGCCAACCATCGCGACGCCACGATGTCGCTCCTTCAGCGCCTCCACGTGCTCGACTTTCTCCTCGGGGAGGAGCTCGGCGTACACCGCGTCGATGCCGACCTCGTCGGCCACGTGGCGGGCGACGCGCTCGTTGTCACCGGTGAGCATCACGACCTTCTCGACGCCGGTTTCCCGAAGCGCGGCGACGGTCTCCGCGGCGTCCTCGCGGACGGTGTCCGCGTAGGCGAGCCAGCCGAGCACGGTCATCTCGCCGTCCCTCTCACCCACGACGAACACGCTCGTTTTCCCCTCGGCTTCGTGTTCGCGGACGGCGTCGAGACCATCATCGTATCCCGAAATCGCCTGCTCGGTGGTGTAACTCTCGAAGTAGCGGGTGTTTCCGATGTGGATGGTCCGCCCCTCCACGTCGGCGTGGACGCCCTTCCCGACGACGGCGTCGAAGCCGGTCACCGCGGGGAGCGACAGCGAGCGCTCGGCGGCCGCCTCGACGGTCGCCTCGGCCAAATGGTGTTCCGAGCGCGACTGGACCGCGGCCGCGACCGTCAAGAGCGTGTCGTCCGTCACCGCCTCGTCGTCGAAGGTGGCATCCTGCCGACTCGCCACGTCGGTTAGCCGCGTGTTCCCCTCCGTGAGCGTCCCCGTCTTGTCGAACGCGACGGCGTCGACGCTGCCCGCGGTTTCGATGTGCTCGCCACCCTTGAACAGCACTCCCTGCCGGCCGCCGGCGGAGATGGCCGAGAGGACGGCCGCCGGCGTGGAGATGATCACCGCACACGGCGAGGCGGCAACCATGAGCGTCATCGCCCGGTAGAAGGTCGGGTCGAACGCGTGATCCAGCAGGACGATGGGGAGCGCGACGGCGATAGCCGTCATCGCGAACACGCCGAGCACGTACGGCTGCTCGTAGCGGTCGATCAGCTGCTGGGTCGGCGCCTGCTTGTCCTGTGCCTCCTCGACCATGTGGATCAGCCGGGAAATGGCGGACTCGGTTGCCTCGCGCGTGACCCGAATCTCGAGGCTCCCCGTCTCGTTGATGGTCCCGCCGAACACCTCGTCGCCGGGCGCTTTCGCGACCGGGACGGACTCGCCGGTGAGCGAGGACTGGTCGACCGTGCTCTCGCCGGCGACGACCTCGCCGTCGAGCGGCAGGCTGTCGCCCGGACGGACGACGTACACGTCCCCGACCTCGACCTCGTCGATCGGCACCGTCACTTCAGTGCCGTTTCGGAGCACGTCGGCGGCGTCCGGGCGCATTTCGACCAGCGACTTGATCGCCGTCCGCGACCGGCCGATCGCGTACTCCTCTAACACGCCCGACAGCGAGAACAGGAACAACAACAGCGCTCCCTCGAAGGGAGCCCCGATAATCAGCGCGCCGAGCGCCGCCGTGACCATCAGGAGGTCGATCTCGACGGTGCGCGCGCGCAGGGCACGAACGCTGCCGACCAGCCCGTACCAGCCACCAAACGCGTACGCGACGGCGTAGCCGCCCCAGACGACCGTGTCGGGTGCGTCGAGCCACCCGCCGACGAGCCCGACGAGCATCCCGGTGAAGGTGAGCGCGACGTACAGCGCCTGCCGGCGAACCAGATCGCGGTCGAACGTCGGATCGTCGTCGGCCGATTCCGCATCCATGCCAGCCGTTTCGCTCGGCGGCGAATAAGGGTTCGCGTCGGCCTGGAGGACTGGTATTTCCGTTACAGCGCGCCGGCGGGAGCGTGCTCACGCACCCACGCCGTCAGCTCGTCGCCGCCGACGAACCCGTCCGCGATTCGGGCCACCGGCTCGCCGTCCACGAACAGGACGAGCAGCGGGACGCTCCGCACGTCGAACCGCTCGATAAGGGGCGGGTCGTCCCGCGGGTTCACCGTCGCCACCGCGAGGTCGTCGAGCGCGCGGGTCAGGTTCGAGAGCACCGGGTCCATGCTCTCACAGAGGCCGCACCCGTTGGTGTAGAACTCCACCAGCGCCACCGGCGCGTCCGCCACGAACGCGTCGAGGTCGCCGGCGTCGTCGTGCGCGGCGACTCGCTGGGTGGGTGGGTCGCCGGTTTGTGTCTCGGTCATTACGTCCGATCCGACGGCCGCCGGCGGGGTAAGCCTCCCGCTCACTCCGCCATTCCACGGACCGCCTCGCGCCACGACCCTGCCGTCGGGTCCGGGCCGTACTCCTCGGCGGACACGCCGACCGTGGTCACTCGGGGGACGACTTGCGGCTCCCCCGCGATGTCACTGCCAGTCGCTGCTTCGTCGAGCTGCCGGGTGAGCGTCCAGGCGTACACGTCGACCTGCATCCGGTATCGTCGGCGTTGCGCCGGCGTCGGCTCGGCGAGCGCGGCCTTCACGTCCTCGACTGCCCAGCTCCCGTCCGGCATCGCGAGCAGCAGGTCGGCTTCTCCCTGCACTTCCAGTTCGACGCCCGCGATCCGGGTCACTGCTTGGAGCGGCTCGTCCGTGTACACCGTCTCCGCGCGCTCGACCCGCGACCAGAGCGCGGAGGTCGCGAGGTCGGGAAGCACCCACTCGTGGAGGAACGTCCGAAGCCCCTCACGCTCCGTGTCGCCGACCCCATCCGGCACCGCCCGCTCCAGCAGTTCGTCCGCGATCCGTCGCCCGCGGTCCCCGTCCAGCTCCGCCGCGGAACACTCCCCGTCGGCGAGCGCGGCGACGAGGTCGTGAACGAGCGTGCCGACCGTCTCCGTCCGGACGCGGTCGAACGACAGCGGGAGCCCGTCGTCGACTGACTCGCTGACGGTGTGGACCTCCCGCCCGCGCAGGAACGGCACTAGCGCGGAGGCGGGGTCCTCGACCAGCGGAGCAAGCGTGCTGGGGCCGACGAAGCGCGGCAGCCACGCCTCGCCCAACACGTCGGTCGACGGCGCCGGATCCGGCCCACGCGGTGGCGGCGTCGGGCGGTCCGTGTCGTCCATCCCGAGAACGGCCCCGAGCGTGACACCATTCACCGCGACGCGAGTCGGCTGAAGCGTCCCGTCGCCGTCAGGGAGGTCGACGGTCGAGATGCCGTTGCCCGTGACGGCGTCACTGCCGAGTACGTCGTACAGCACCGCCGCCCAGTGGTCCCGACCGCGGAGTCGGTCGTCGTCCCGCGGGAGGGGGATGACGAGGTGATCCGACGCGCGCGTGAGCGCGACGTGGAGCGTCCGCCAGGACTCCGCCCGGTCGGCGGCGGCCGCCTCGCGGCGGACGGGTGGTCCCACCAGCACCTCGTGGGGGTCGTCCTCGCCCTCGCTCGCATCCCCCGCGAGCCAGTACTCGGGCCGCCACCGGAGGCCGGCAGCGTTCGGACCCGACCGACGCGGAACGTCTGCATCCGGCGCGTACAGTCCGCCGGAGACGGCCGGCAGATTTGGGGCCCCCTCCACCGCCGAGACGGGCGGTGCGAGGGCGGGGTCCGCGCCGGCGGCCACGAACCGGTCGGTGTTGTGCGCGTCCGGCCCGATGCGAGTGGCGGCGTCGGCCAACACCACCACGTCGTCCTGATCGCCCTTCATCGAGTGGATGGTCCGGAACACCACGTCGACCGCGTCGGGGTCGGCTACGGGTTGGGTGGGGCCACGCTGCGGGCGTTCGAGGAACGGCTCGAACAGCGTGCAGAGCTCCGCGTTGTCGTAGCGGTCGTCACCCTCCCACTCCCCGACCAGTGCGACCAGCGCGTCGAGCGTGGCGACGCGCTGTGGCTGGTCGGTGTCAGGGTCGATCTCCAGCGGGTCGGCTTCGAGCCGCAGCCGGTCGACCACTTCGCGGACGACGACCGCGGCCGGCTCCGTGGCGAGCCGGCGGGCGTCCGCCTGCAGGTCGGATAGCCCGGCGAGGACCGTCGCACAGCCCGAGTCGAGTCCGTCGGCGCCGGCGGCATCCGACACCGACCAATCGACCTCCCGAAGCACGTTGAGCGCCGAGTCGAATCCCTCGTAGTCGTCGGCGTACGGGTTCGGCGTGACGCCGGCGAGCGCGGATCCCGTGATCAGCGTCCGCGTTCGGGCCGGATCGGACGGGTCAACCAGCCATCTTACGGTGTCGACGACCGCTCGGACGGACTGCGAGGCAAACAGGTGCGCGCTGGCGTTTGCCACCGTGAACCCGCGGTTCTCGAAGCAGGTCGCGTACGCGTCCATGTGTGTCCGGTTGGCGAACAGGACGGTGATACTCGGTTGGTCGCCGTCGCCACTGTCGTCGGCCTCGTCCCTCCCGTCGTCCCTCTCGCCCCCACCGAACCGGCCGTCCGCCAGCGCACCCGCGACGTAGTTGGCGACGACCGGCGCCTCCCTGCCGCCGAGCTCGGGGTCCACCCAGTTTTTCGAGCCGGGCTCACCGTCGCCGTCGAACGCCGCGACGTGGACGGACGGCCCCTCCCCCGCATCGCGTTTGGCGTGCAGCGACGGCGTCGCCGCGTCCACGTCGCCGAGCCCACCGCGCTCCGGGTGGTTCAGCGTGCGCTCGGCGACCGCGTTGGCGAGCCGGACGATCCCCGGTCGGGACCGGTAGTTGCGGTCAGCGGTCTCGTTGGTCCGCGGCTCCCAGACCCGGCCGAAGTACTCGCCGTCGGCGATCGCTCGCCCGAACAGCTCCGGGGTCGCGTCGCGCCACTGGTAGATGCACTGCTGCACGTCGCCGGCGAGCAGCACCCGCGTGTCGGCGTCGATCAGGTGCGCGAGCGCGTCGTGTTGGATCCGGCTCACGTCCTGTGCCTCGTCGACGACCGCGCTCTCGATCTCGTCGTGGTAGCGCGCGAGCAGCCGGCGCCGGCGCGGTCCCTCGTGACTCTCGTGGGTAAAAAAGCGATCCACCCAGTAGGCGCAGTCGAGGTGCGACACCACGCCGCGCTCCGTGCAGTGGGCGTCGTAGCGCGAGACGTACCGCTCCAGCACCGTCCGGAACGTGCCGACGATTCCCGTCCACTCGCGGTAGATCCGCCGGTCCGCGGCAACGAGCGCCTCGCGTTCGTCGGCCGACGACTCCTCGGCGACGCGCTCCGCACGGGGGGCGCCTCGATAGCGCTGGACGTCCGCGAGCAGGTCGTCGAACGACGACGGCTCGCCGCCCTCGTTGCCCTCTTTGCCACCCTCGCTCCCTTCTTCGCCCCCGAAGTTGCGCTCGACCGCCGCGCGGACTCGTGACTCGAAGGCGTCCATCGAGAGGTCGTGGCGGCGCGTGAACCGGAACGCCGCCCGGAGCATGTCGTCGACGCCGTCGTCCCACTCGCCGTCCGGGTACGCCTCCCGGAGTCGCTCGATCCGGGCCGGAAAGTCGTCGGCGACTGCCTCGAAGGTGTCCGCGTGAACGCGCCGGATCAGCGCGGCGTTTCCCACGGTCGGCATGCGGCCGAAGCCGACGCTCGTCGCCACCTCACCGAAGACGGAGCGGAGCACACTGTCGACGGTGCCGATCCGGGGCGCCTCCCGGAGCTGGTCGGCCAGCCGGTCGACGGCCGCGCGATCCACCTCCGGCGGCGCCTCCCCGCGTTCGTACAATGTCTCGATCCACGCGATAACGTCGGGGACGATGTCGGAGGCGTCCTCGCGCGAGAACGACGCCGACACCAGCCGTTCGTGGGGGCGCGGGTCGCCGGCGGCCGTCCGTTCGAGCAGCTCCGCGGCGACCGCCTTGCCGGCGACGGTGGACTTGCCGGCGCCGGGAACGCTTGCGAGCGTCACCAACCCGCTGTCCATCCCGAGATACGCCTCGACCGCGCGGCGCTGATGAGGGTCCAGCTCGGGAATCTCGCGGTCGTCGCTTCCGGGCCCCCCCTCGCGGTTCTCCTGGCTCATCGCTCATCCCCCGTGACGTGTTCCGCGATGGCTGCGGGCAGCGCCGTCGGGTCACCGACGAGATCGTCGCGTGCTGTACCCTCGACCGGCGTCGTTTCGAGATCCGCGAGGAACCGGGATGGGCGCCGTTCGACGCCGTCGCCGTCCTCCGCGTAGCGGGTGGCGACGAGCAACTGGGTCGCCGCGTCGACCGCGGCAACGAAGTGGTCGTGGTCCCGAGCCGTGGTCCACGTGGAATGGGGCCGGATCGCGGGACCGGTCGGCTCCGGCGTTCCCTCATCGTCGTCTCCGCCCCGTCTCACCGTCGCAGCGCGGGCCGCGGAGGGGACCGCGGACGCCGGCGTTCGTGGCCACTCGCTGTCGACCAGCCCGACCGCCACGACGTACGGGACTTCGAGCGCCCAGAGGTCGTTGGCCGACACCACGTCGACCGCCGCCGCGGTCGGCAGCTCCCGCCGACCGGGGACAGTCGAGGCGAACGCGTCGAGGAGCCCGGCAACGTCGTCCCAGCGCCGGTCGGCGCGCCCGTAGTCGAGCCACTTGTCGTACCGCCGGCCGGTCATGCGAAGCAGCTCTTCGGTCCGGTCGAACCCGCGAACCGTCTCTGCCACCCGGCTCACCACCGCTCCGTCCGAGGGGTCGGGGAGCACGGCGGCCTCGTAGCCGTCGAGCAGGGGAACGAGCGTCTCGCGAACCGCCTCGGGCGACGGCCGGGACGGCTGCGCGTCCAGCCAGTTGCAGTACGCCATCCACGCCTGCGTGTCGCCGGTGTCGAGTGCACTCTCGGCGACCGCCGTCCGCCAGTCGGTGAGGGTGTACGCTGCGTCCGGGTGGTCGCGGACGAGGGCGTCGACCGCCGCGGGGTCGACCGGTCCCCGTCCGCCGTCCGCCGGCACCCAGCCGAACCGGAGCGGCTCGGCGAGCGTCTCCGCCGTGACCCCGTTCGCGGCGTCACGCGCACGAAGCGCGTCGACCGTGCTCGCCAACAGCCGGTAGGGCTCCGTTCGCTTCAGCCGCAGCGGCGTCCACACCGCGAGCGTCATCCCGTACCGGCGGGCTGCTCGCGTCAGCGCGTCCTCATAGGGGTCGACGTCGACGGCGGTGATCGCGATGTCGCTCGGCGAGACGCCGCGGTCGACGAGCCCGGCGACGGTCGCGACCGCGGCGCGTGCCTCCTCCTGTCTGGTTCGGGCGACGACCTCGACCGCGGGCGGGGACGCCACGCGGTCGAGCGGATCGCCGGCGGTAGCCTCCGCACCGAGAGTCTCGGCGATGGCCGGACCGCTGGCCGGACGGAGGTGTAGGTGAACATCGACGGCGGTCTCCCGGGCGACCACGCGACAGAACCGCTCCAGCGGGGCCGTCAGCATGCTCGCGCCCGCCACCGAGAGCCGCTCGATGTCGGGGTAGCTCTCGGTCCAGAGGTCGGGGTCGTCCGCGATCGCGTCCGATGCGCGCGCGAGCAATCCCGTCTCGGAAACCGTCTGGGTGGCCTCGTTGTCCGGCGCCACCTCGTCGTCCGGAGCCGATGCACCGTCCTGCGCCGCGCCGGCGAGGCGTTCCCGGAGGTCGTCGTGGAGCCGAGCCACGCCGTCGAGCAGGTCGAGCGTGTCGTCGTGAACGGGGCCGTGAGTCTCCGCCAGTGCGGCCTCGAACGCCGCCATGTGTCGCTGCTTGAACCCCGTCACCAGCTCGAGTTCGCTTCTGGTCCGCTCCAGGCTCTCGACGTGGTTGGCAAGCGGCTCGCCGAGCACGGCGGCGAGGTCGGCGTATCGGTCGTCGGGCGCGTCGGCAAGCGCCTCGCGGATCAGCGCCAGCCGGTCGACGCGGTCGAGCCCGGAGTCGGGCAGGTCGCCGGCGGTCGCAACGCGCTCGGCGACGTCACGGATCCGGGCGAATGCCAGACTGCTCTTCGGGCGGGCGGCCTCCCGAAGCCGACGCTCGATGTTCCGCTGGTGGAGGTCGACGGGCGTGACGATCAGGTGATCGGGAGACTGCGCTCGGCGCGCGTCCTGCAGGAGTGCGTCGTCATCGCCGACGTGGACCGTAATCGGCGGTCCGTCGGCGCGCGGCTCCGGGGTGGAGGAGGCCATTGGTGTCACCGACGGATAGTGCCCACCCGGTGATAAGGTGTCGCCGCGGACCGAAACTGGTCACTCCGCCGCCGGCAGAGTAAACGAGAACGTCGCGCCCGCCCCGGGCTCGGAGTCCACCCACATCTCTCCGTTGTGCCGTTCGATGATTCGTCGGCAGAGCGCTAGCCCGATCCCCGTTCCCGGATGCTCGTCACGGGTGTGGAGCCGCTCGAACACGTCGAACACGCGCTCCTGGCCGTCCTCGCCGATCCCGATCCCCTCGTCGGCGACCGCGACCACGACCCGGTCGCCGGCGCGCTCGGCCGAGACGTGCATCGAGGGCGGCGCATCGCCGCTGTACTCGACCCCGTTGTCGATCAGGTTCTGGAACACCTGCCGGAGCTGGTCCGGGTCTGCCCGGACTGCGGGGAGATCGTCGACGGTAATCGTCGCGTCCGCTTCCCCGAGGCGCAGTCTGAGGTCGGCGCGGACTTCCTCGACCAGCTCGTTCAGGTCGGTCGGCTCGAACGAGTCGCCACGCGTCTCGACCCGGGAGTACTGCAACAGCGCCTCGATCATGTCGCTCATCCGGTCGGCGCCGTCGACGGCGAACTCGATGAACTCCTCCCCGTCCTCGTCGAGCTCGTCGGCGTAGCGCTGCTCGATCAGCTGGAGGTAGCTCGACACCATCCGAAGCGGCTCACGGAGGTCGTGTGAGGCCGCGTACGCGAACTTTTCCAGCCGCTCGTTGGAGGTTTCGAGCCGCTCGTTGGTGGCCTCCAGTTTTCGCTCGTACTCCTCGCGTTCGGTGATGTCCTGTGCCATCACCATCCCCGTGTGGACGTCGCCGTCGGCGTCCCGCAGCGGGAGGGTGTGGACGACGAGCTCGTGGGTGGAGAGGGACACCTCGAACCTGCTCGGCTCCCCGTCGAGCGCCGCGTGGAACCGGTCCGTGTGGTCGGCGAACAGTGCCGCAGCGTGATTCCCGCCGACGTGCTCGCCGACGAGGTCGTCGCCGTCGACGGCGAGCTCCTCGAACAGCTCGCCGCCGGCGACGGTGTATCGCAGATCCGCGTCGAACAGTGCGACGGCGCCGTTCGGGAAGTTGTCGACGAGCGCCCGGTATCGGCGCTGGCTCTCCTCTAACTCGCGCTGGCGCCGGCGGCGCTCGGTGATGTCGCGGAAGTAGACGGACAGGCCCGTCTCGGAGGGGTACGCGTGGGTCTCCAGCCAGACGTCGCTCGGCGGGTAGTACGCCTCGAACGTCGTCTGCTCCTGGTCGGTCATCGCCGTGCGGAACCGCTCCTCGAACGCCGTTCCGCGAAGCTCCGTGAACGCGTCCCAGATCGAGCGCCCGAGGAGTTCGCCGCCGCTGCGTCCGAGAAGGCGTTCGGCGCGCTCGTTGGCGTGAGTGAATGCCCACGACTCGTCGAGCGCGTAGAATCCGTCCGAGACCCGGCCGAGGATGCGCTGGAGCTCGTCCTCGAGCTCGCGCTCGCGCTCGTAGCGGTCGGTCATGTCCCGCGTCACCTTGAGATAGCCGCGGTGGGTGCCGTCGTCGTCGTAGACCGGCGTGATCGTGACGTTCGCCCGGAATCGGGTGCCGTCCTTCCGGAGCCGCCACCCCTCGTCCCTGAAGGAGCCGCGCGCGTCGGCCATGCCGAGGTTCCCCTCCGGAATGCCGGCTTCGCGGTCCGCATCGGTGTAGAACGTCTCGAAGCTCCGGCCGAGGATCTCCGCCGGCTCGTACCCCTTGATCTCGGCCGCCCCCTCGTTCCAGCTGATCACGGTCCCGTCGGGGTCGAGTCGGAAGATGGCGTACTCCTCGACGGCATCGACCAGCGACTCGAACTCGGCTTTGGTCTCTGCAACCGCGTTCCGGCTGCCCGTTTGTCCCGTCTCCGGGGACAGCCGATCGACGACGCCGACGGTTTCCTCCATGTCGGCGTCGCTGTCGAGCGGCGACTGGCGGACGACCGCCGTCACCCGCTCGCCGTCCGCCAGCTGCAGCGTCGTCTCCACGCCACGTCCCGCCTCACCGTCGTCGGCCGCGTCGCTGGCGGTGGAGGGGAGTCGGTCGCCGGCATCCGGGAACACCGTGGTGGACGGCTCGCCCGCGAGCTCGCCGGGATCGTAGTCGGTCCGCTCGCGGAACCCCTCGGAGACCTCAAGGAACCGCCCGTCGCCGTCCAGCAGAAACACGCCGCCGTCGACGAGGTCGGCGAGCGACCGGAACCGCTCGCTTGCGGGGCCGGTCCCGGCATCCTCACCGAACGCGGCCGCATCCGTCGACGAGTCCGGTGTGTTGGTCATGTTCGTGAGTGCGGACCGGATGCCATAAAACCTGTCCGCGACGCCTGAACCGGGTCGAGGGACGCTGTTCGTTATTTCTCCGACGCCGCGTCCGACGACCACCCCCCGACCGGAGGGACCCTTTTGAGGGTCGGGGTGCAAACGTCGACCATGTACGACGCCGTCCTCGTGCCGACTGACGGAAGCGACGCGGTCGACCGCGCGCTCGACCACGCGCTTCGGCTCGCGAGCGACCACGACGCGACCGTCCACGCGCTGTACGTGGTGGACCGCCGGATCGCGACGGCGAACTCCGGCGACCTCCACGACGAGGTGGTCGCCGACCTCGAAACACAGGGTGCGGACGCCGTCGAGGCGGTCCGCAAGCGGGCCGAGTCAGCCGGGCTGGACGCCGTCACCGACGTTCGTCACGGCACCCCTGATAAGGAGATCGTCGCGTACGCCGACGAGGAGGCGATCGACGTGATCGTGATGGCGCCCGAGGGAAAATCCCCCAGAGAGCGGATCCGGGCGCTCGGCTCCGTCTCCGACCGGGTGGCAGACGACGCCGGCGTACCGGTGTTCCTGATAAAGTAGCCGTCGGGTCGGGACACCGCCTGTTTGGCGACCGACGCCTGAGTAGCCGGATTCTTGACGGACGCGCCCGAAGCCCGGCCATGCGACTCACGTTTCTCGGCACCGGGAGCGCCATGCCCGTTCCCGACCGGATGCAGGCCGGCTATCTGCTGACGCACGACGACCGCGCGCTCCTCGTGGACTGCGGGAGCGGCGTGCTCAACCGGCTCTCGGAGACGGAACCCGGCTATGAGGGTGTCTCGACGGTGCTGCTCACGCATCTCCATCTCGACCACGTGGCCGACGTGCTCCCCCTGTTGAAGGCTCGCTGGCTCGCCGGCGAGGAGCACCTGGAGGTCGTCGGCCCGCCGGGGACGAAAGCGCTCATTGACGGGCTCCTCGATATGCACGACTACCTCGTTGACCGGGTCGACCTCGCCGTGCGGGAGGTGTCCGACGCGGAGCCGTTCACCGCCGGCGGCTTCGACGTGACGGCCCGCGAAGTGCGTCACTCGATGCCGACGTGTCACGCCTACCGGTTCGCCCCCGCGGACGCCGACACGCCGGCGTCGGAGGGACCGCTCACGCTTTCGGGCGACACCGAGGCGTTCGCCGGCCTCGCCCGCTTCGCGGAGGGGAGCGAGGCGCTCGTTCACGACTGCTCGTTCCCGGACGGGATCGACGTCTCCAACCATCCGAACCCGACCACCCTCGGGGAGGCGCTCGCCGGCTCGGATCCCGGCACGCTCTACCTCTCGCACCTCTACCCACACACCCGCGGCAAGGAGTCCGAGATGGTCGACAGCGTGCAGGCGGCCGGGTTCGAGGGGGACGTGAAAATCCCCCACGACGGCTTGACGGTCGTTTTTGAAGGGTATTAGACACTAATACCACACACTTATAATCAGCGAACGGCGAGCCGGCGTATGGCGTTTACCGACGATCTGCTCGACAACGGCGCCGACGTGTGGGCCGCGCAGTTCGACCACCCGTTCGTCACCGAGTTGGCCGCCGGCACCCTCGACGAGGCGGCGTTCCGCTGCTGGCTGGCACAGGACTACCGGTACCTCTTCGACTACGCGCGGACGTTCGCCGTCGCCGGCGCGAAGGCCCGCGACGAGGACGCGATGGCGACGCTGCTCGGCGGGGCCGACGCCGTGCTCAACGGCGAGCTCGACCTCCACCGCTCGTTCGCCGCGGAGTACGGCGTCACGGCCGAGGAGCTCGCCGCCACGACGAAGCGCCCGACCTGCGAGGCGTACACGAGCTTCCTCGTGCGCACGGCGTACGACCGCCCCGTTCCGGTCGCAGCCGCCGCGCTCTATCCCTGCATGCAGGGCTACCTCGACGTGGCCGACCACATGGCCGACCTCGCGACGGAGGAGCACCGCTACACGCCGTTCATCGAAACGTACACCGGCGAGGAGTTCCGGGCGGAGACCGCCGCGCTCCGCGAGCTCGTCGACGACTACGCCGAGCGCTACCCCGGCTACCACGACGAGATGCACGAGGCGTTCCGCACGAGCGCCCGTCTCGAACTCGCCTTCTGGGAGATGGCGTACACCCAAGAGGAGTGGGACGAATGACGGACCGAGGCGAGACGACGAGCGATCCGAGCGACGGCGACCGCTTCACGACGGCCCTTCGGGAGTCGGTCGCGGACGACTGGACCGCAGCGGTCGACCACCGGTTCACTCACGAGTTCGGTGACGGAACGCTCGACGAGGCGGTCTTTCGCCGGTACGTCGTGCAGGACTACGCGTTCGTGGGAGACCTGACGGCCGCGTTCGCCGCGGCGGCCGCGGACGCCCCCACGATGGACGCGCGCCGGCCGTACGTCGAGTTCCTCGACACGCTCACCGCCGAGGAGAACGACTTCTTCGAGCGGGCGTTCGACGCCGTCGGCGCGACCCCCGCCGACCGGACCGACCCCGAGCTTGCGCCACCGACGGCGGCGTTTCGCGACCTGCTCGGCCGGGCCCGTCACGAGGGGAGCTACGCGGAGACCCTTGCCGTCCTCGTTCCTGCCGAGTGGGTGTACCTGGAGTGGGCGACCCGGGAGGCCGACGACCGGCCGGCGAACGCCCGCTACGACGAGTGGATCGAGCTCCACGCGATTCCGGCGTTTGCCGACTTCGTGGGGTTCCTGCGGAGCGAGCTCGACCGTGTCGGGCCCACGCTCTCCGAGCGTCGGCAGGAGCGCGTGACGGAGCTGTTCGCACGCACCGTCGAGCTGGAGGTCGCGTTCTTCGACGCGGCGTACGACTCACGTGGGCGGTAGGAGCGCCAGCGGGACGCACCGTGGGTGGCGAACCGGCCCGCCGGGGATCGCCGTACGTAACGGTTCGCAGTTACGGAGATCCACGATCGACCCTGCTATTTAAGCACGCGTAGTGGCACCCTTCGTCCATGAGCGGTCCACTTGCGGACGACTTCGGGCGCGAGGTGACGGGGGTTCGGGTGTCCCTCACCGACCGCTGTAACTTCGACTGCATCTACTGTCACAACGAGGGGCTGGGAGACACGCGCGGCCCGATGGAGCCCGGCGACGACGAGATGAGCACGGACGACGTCGTGCGCTTTCTCGAGGTCGTCGAGGGGTACGGCGTCGAGAAGGTGAAGTTCACCGGCGGCGAGCCGATGCTCCGGCAGGACTTGGAGGAGATCATCCGGCGTACCCCCGACTCGATGGAGGTGTCCATGACGACCAACGGGACGTTCCTTCCCGGCCGCGCCGAGGACCTGAAGGCCGCCGGTCTCGACCGCGTCAACGTCTCACAGGACGCGCTCGACCCCGACGACTTCGCGGAGGTCACCAAGTCCGGCGCCTACGAGCAGGTGCTGGAGGGCGTGCGCGCGGCGGTCGACGCCGGGCTCGACCCGGTGAAGCTCAACATGGTCGTGTTCACCCATACGGCCGGCTACGTCGAGGAGATGGTCGACCACGTCGCCGAAAACGAGGGGCTCCAGCTCCAGCTGATCGAGTACATGCCGGAGCTGACGGGCAAACCCGAGTGGAACATCGACATCCAGCGCGTCCACGACTGGCTGGCGGAGCAGGCCGACCACATCGAGAACCGCGAGATGCACGACCGCCGGCGCTACTTCGTCGGCGACGGCACCAACGACCCGACCGACGCCTCCGAGGGCGGCATGGTCGAGATCGTCGACCCCGTCGAGAACGCCGACTTCTGTGCCAACTGCGGCCGCGTCCGCGTCACTCACGAGGGGTACCTCAAGGGCTGTCTCAACCGCAACGACGACCTGAAGTCGATGGGCGAGATGAGCCGCGAGGAGATCGCGGAGGCGTTCGAGCAGGTCGTCGCCGAGCGCGTCCCCTACTACGGCGAGTACCTCGTGGAGAACGACGAGGGCGAGTACGAGTTCAACGAGAAGTACCTCGGCACGCCCTCGGCCGCCGACTGAGGCCGGCGGACCGTCAGTCGACGTTCTTCGTCGGGTCCTCCGGCGGCCGCCGATCCTCGGTCACGTCCGTGAGTTCGTACATGGTTCCACAGGCGTTGCACTCGTAGACGCGGTGGACGCCCTCCGCGGGCTCGTGGGCCGCGCCGACGACGAGGTCGCCGCCACAGTCCGGACATTCTGGTGGCATACTCCCGCCTTCGGGCGGCACCTTTTCGAGCTTTGTGGCCGATCAGGGGCTCCGGACGGCGGCCGCAGTTTCAGGCCGTCGACGAGCAACGGCGATACGGGAACTCCGGCAGGAGCCGCTCCGAACGGACCCCGCGCCGTCCGGCGTGTGAACGCCTTACAGCCGGCCGCGGCTTTCGTGACGTTTAAGTACCGAAACGCGGTTGATCAGGATGCACGAACTGCAGGGGCGATCGGGTCCCGAGTCCACGAGGGCGATGATACAACGCGGGTTACGGTAGCCAAGTCTGGCCCAAGGCGCAGGGTTGCTAACTCTGTGGCGTCACTGCCTCCGGGGTTCGAATCCCCGCCGTAACGCTCGAACGACAGAGAACCGCCGGATCCGCTTCCGGTAGGACTCACCACAACCAACAACATGAGCTCGGAAGAACCACAGGATGGCTCGCCGGAGGAGGATGAGGACCTCCAGTATTTCGTCCGGATCGGGGGAGCGGACCTCGACGGGACGAAGACGGTCGAGCGAAGCCTGTCAGAACTCAACGGCATCGGCACGCGCACGGCGCGGCTGGTCGCCGAGGAAGCCGACGTGGACCGGACGTCCACGTTCGGTCTGCTCGACGAGGACGACATTGAAACCGTCGTCGACGTCGTCGAGAACCTCGAGGACCACGTCCCGTCGTGGATGGTCAACCGGCAGAACGACTTCTTCACGGGAGAGACGTCCCACCAGATCGGGACGGACCTCTCCGAGCAGCGCCGGCACGACATCAACCGCATGAAACTGATCGAATCGTACAAGGGTATCCGACACAAGCGCGGCCAGAAGGTCCGCGGACAGCGCACGAAGTCCACCGGTCGTACCGAGGGGACCATCGGCGTCAACGTCGAGGAGATCCGCGAGGAGATGGCGGACGAAGAGGGCGGTGAGGAAGAATGAGCACCGGAAAGAACACGAAGGGTTACGAGACGCCGAACCACCCGTACCAGGGCGAGCGCATCGCCGAGGAGTCCGACCTTCTCTCGCGGTACGGCCTCGCCAACAAAGAGGAGTTCTGGCGTGCACAGTCCGAACTGCGCAACATGCGCCGGGAGGCCCGACGCCTCCTCGGCGAGGCGCAGGGTGACGTCGACGCCGCCCAGGAGGCCGGCTCGGAGTTCGTTGCACGGCTCCGCCGCATCGGCATCCTCGGCGACAACGACGACATCTCGGCGGTCCTGTCGCTGGACGTGACGGACCTGCTTGAGCGACGGTTCCAGACCGTCGCGTACCGGCAGGGCCTCGCGTCCTCGCCGCAGCAGGCACGACAGTTCATCGTTCACGGTCACGTGACGATGGACGGCGCGCGCGTCACTCGTCCCTCCGTCAAGGTCGACGTGTCCGACGAGGGCACGATCGCCTTCGACGAGACGAGTCCGCTCGCCGACGACCTCCACCCCGAACGCGCGGAGTCACAGGAGTAACCAATCATGAGTGAGACACAGGACGAAAAGTGGGGAATCGCCCACGTCTACGCATCGTTCAACAACACGCTCATCACGGTCACCGACGAGACTGGCGCGGAGACGATCGCCAAGTCCTCCGGTGGGACCGTTGTGAAGCAGAACCGCGACGAGGCCTCGCCGTACGCCGCCATGCAGATGGCCGAGGTCGTCGCGGAACGAGTGAAGGAAGCCGGCCTCGAGGGCGTGCACGTTCGCGTGCGCGGCCCCGGCGGCAACCTCAACAAGTCCACGGGTCCGGGCGCTCAGGCGACGATCCGCGCGCTCTCGCGCGCCGGCGTCGAGATCGGCCGGATCGAGGACGTGACGCCGATCCCGCACGACGGGACGAAGGCGCCGAAGAACAAGCGAGTCTAACATGACCGACGCCGATTTCGACGTTGAATACGTCGAACAGGACGACCGGAGTGCCCGCGTGTTACTGCGTGGGCTGACGCCGGCGTTCGCCAACGGCATCCGCCGTGCGATGGTCGCGGACGTGCCGACGTTCTCGATCGACACCGTCCGGTTCGTCGAGAACTCCTCGGTGATGTTCGACGAGATGATCGGCCTCCGTCTGGGGCTCATCCCCCTGACGACGCCGGGCGACGAGTTCGAGGTCGGTGACGAGGTCACGCTCGCGCTCGACGTCGAGGGGCCGGCGACCGCCTACTCCGGGGACATCGAAACCTCGGACCCGATGGTCGAGCCCGCCGACAAGAACGTGCCGATCATCGAGCTGAAGGAAGGCCAGCGGCTGGAGTTCGAGGCCGACGCGGTCCTCGACACCGGCAAGGAGCACGCCAAACATCAGGGCGGCGTCTCCGTCGGCTATCGGCACCTCCAGCGCGTGACCGTCGAGGGCGACCTCGGCGAGTTCGACGACGAGGAGCCGAACATCCTTCGCGGCGTCATCGAGACGGAAGACGGCGAGGTCATCGTCACCGACGAGTTCGACAACGACCTCACGAAGAAGTATCCCGGCAAGAAGGTGAGCGTCGAGGATGTCCCCGGCGCCTTCGTCTTCCACATCGAGACTGACGGCTCCTTTGCCGTCGACGAACTGCTGCTTCGCGCGATCGACTCCATCGAGGAGCGCGCGGACGAACTACGAACGAAAGTCGCGGTCTAAGTAATGTCCACCCTTCGAACCACCACCCAATCGACGTTCGCCCCGCTCGCCGCCGCGTGCGGCGCCGACAGCCTCGGCGCTGCCGCGGTGAGTGACGGTGTGTCGAACGACGGGCGGACCGAAAGTGGTTTGAAGGGAGCCGGATTACGATGGAGTGCACGCAGGGATAGCCAAGTCTGGCCAACGGCGCAGCGTTCAGGGCGCTGTCCTGTAGAGGTCCGCAGGTTCAAATCCTGCTCCCTGCACTCCGTTTTTCCGAAACTCTCCGAACAGGAGGGACACCTATGAGTAGCAAAACGAATCCGAAACTACAGAACCTCATCGCCGAGCTGAAGTCGGTCTCGCGCGAGTCCGGAGCCAACGTGTGGCAGGACATCGCGGACCGACTCGAGAAGCCCCGGCGCACGCACGCTGAGGTCAACCTGGGTCGCATCGAGCGGTACGCTCAGGAAGACGAGACGGTCGTCGTCCCCGGCAAGGTGCTGGGCAGCGGTGTGCTGGAGAAGAACGTCACGGTCGCCGCAGTCGACTTCTCGGGAACGGCCCGCACGAAGATCGACCAGGCTGGCGAAGCAGTGACGCTGGAACAGTTCGTTGAACAGAACCCCGACGGCAACAACGTGCGGGTGATCCGATGAGCGCAGCCGACTACGACGCGGACGTCGTCGTCGACGCGCGCGACTGCATTCTCGGTCGCGTCTCCTCGGAGGTCGCACAGAAGGTGCTCGACGGCGAGTCCGTCGCCGTCGTCAACGCCGAGCGCGCCGTCATCACCGGTAACGAGGAAGCCACGATGGAGACGTACCACAAGCGCGCGGAGCTCGGCTCCGACAGTGGTCCGTACTACCCCAAGCGTCCCGACCGGATCTTCAAGCGTGCCATCCGCGGCATGCTGCCGTACAAGACGGAGGACGGTCGAGAGGCCTTCTCGAACGTGCGCGTCTACGTGGGCAACCCCTACGAGCGCGACGACGACGCCGACGAGGTCGTCCTCGAGGGCACCTCGCTGGACCGACTCTCGAACATCAAATTCACCACGCTCGGAGACATCTCCGAGTCTCTGGGAGCTAACGTCACATGGTAACTAATACCTCAGGCAAGAAGAAGACGGCCGTCGCCCGCGCCACCGTGCGCGAGGGCGAGGGTCGCGTTCGCATCAACTCCCAGCCCGTCGAGCTGGTCGAACCGGAGCAGGCCCGCCTGAAGATGCTGGAGCCGTTCCGCATCGCCGGCGAGGACCTTCGCAACGACGTCGACATCGACGTCAACGTGGAGGGTGGCGGATTCAGCGGACAGGCTGACGCCGTCCGCACCGCCATCGCTCGCGGCGTCGTCCAACATCTGGGCGACGCCGAGCTGCGCGACGCGTACATGAACTTCGACCGCTCGCTGCTGGTCAACGACGTTCGCCAGTCCGAACCCAAGAAGTGGGGCGGACCGGGTGCACGTGCTCGTTACCAGAAGTCCTACCGCTAAGGTGATCCAGTCATGATGATTCCCGTCCGGTGTTTCACGTGCGGCAACGTCGTGGGTGAACACTGGGAGGAGTTCAAGGCTCGTGCCCGCGAAGGCGATGAGGACCCCGGCGAGGTCCTCGACGAGCTCGGCGTTGAGCGCCACTGCTGCCGGCGCATGATGGTGTCGCACCGCGACCTCGTCGATGTCGTCTCGCCGTACCAGTAACCCATGTCAGACCAGCGCTACAACCGATACGAGAAGGCCCGCATCCTCGGCGCACGCGCGCTGCAGGTGTCCTACGGGGCGCCCGTGCTGATCGAGACGAACCAGACGGAGCCGATCCTCGTCGCCGCGGAGGAGTACGACGCGGGCGCGCTTCCGTTCACCGTTCGCCGGGAGACCAACTAATGACCCGAATCACCAGCGTCTCACTCCGTCGCGTCCTCGACTCGCGGGGCAATCCCACGGTCGAGGCCGACGTGCTGACCGAGTCCGGCGGCTTCGGCCGTGCGGCGGCGCCAAGCGGTGCCTCAACCGGCGAGTTCGAGGCGATCGAGCTTCCGCCGGGAGAGGCGATCGCCGCCGCCCGTAACCACGCCGTGCCGCGACTTGAGGGCGCATTCGCTGGCGACCAGCGCGAGGTCGACGCTGCGCTTCGTGCGGCCGACGGCACCGAGAACTTCTCGGAGATCGGCGCCAACAGCGCGGTCGCGATCTCGATGGCTGCCGCGAAGGCGGCGGCCGACGTGCTCGGCGCGCCGCTGTACCAGCACCTCGGCGGCGCCTTCCGTGGCACCAACTTCCCGATCCCGCTCGGCAACGTCGTCGGCGGCGGGGAGCACGCCAAGGAGGCGACACACATTCAGGAGTTCCTCGCAGCCCCCGTCGGGGCGCCCTCCGTGCAGGAGGCCGTCTTCGCGAACGCCGCCGTTCACGCGGCCGTCGCGGACGTGCTCGACGAGCGCGGCGTTCCCGCCGCGAAGGGTGACGAGGGTGCCTGGGCGCCGCCGATCTCGGACGCTGAGGCGTTCGAGGTCGTCGAGGAGGCCGTCGACCGCGTCGAGGAGGAAGTGGGCTTCGAGGTCCGCTTCGGGCTCGACGTGGCCGCGGCCGAGCTGTACGAGGAGGGCGAGGGCTACGTCCTCGGCGACGAGACGAAGTCGACCGCGGAGATGGTCGACTACATCGCGGAGCTCGTCGCGGAGTACGACCTCGCGTACGTCGAGGACCCCCTCGACGAGAACGACTACGAGGCGTTCGCCGAGCTCACCGACCGGGTCGGCGACCGGACGCTGGTCTGTGGCGACGACCTGTTCGTGACGAACGTCGAGCGCCTCCAGGAGGGGATCGACGTCGGCGCCGCCAACAGCATCCTCATCAAGCCCAACCAGATCGGCACGCTGTCGGACGCGTTCGACGCGGTCGAGCTGGCAACCCGGAACGGCTACGAGAGCGTTATCTCCCACCGCTCCGGCGAGACGGAGGACACCACCATCGCACACCTCGCCGTCGCGACCGACGCCGCGTTCATCAAGACCGGCACGGTCGGCGGCGAGCGAACCGCCAAGCTCAACGAACTGATCCGCATCGCGGACGACGCGGTATGACGGAGACGACCCACGAATGACGGAAGACAACGACGCGGTCGAACTCGACGAGGACGCGGAGGCCGAGGCGGTCGACGCCGCCGTCGAGGAGGAGACCGACACGACCGAGGAACAGCCCGCCGAGACGGCGGCCGCGGCGGCCGACGACGAGGCAGAAGCCGAAGCCGAAGCCGAGGAGGAGGAGGCGTCGCCGTTCGACGACGACGTCATGCCCGACGAGGACGTCGACCTGCTCATCCCCGTCGAGGACTACCTCGGCGCCGGCGTCCACATCGGGACGCAGCAGAAGACGGCCGCCATGGAGCGGTTCATCCACCGCGTCCGTGACGACGGCCTCTACGTGCTCGACGTGAGCCTCACCGACCAGCGGATCCGCACGGCTGCGAACTTCCTGTCCAACTACAGCCCGGAGCAGATCCTGGTCACGTCCTCGCGCCAGTACGGCCGCTTCCCGGCCGAGAAGTTCGCGGACGCCATCGGCGCCCGCGCACGCACCGGTCGCTTCATCCCCGGGACGCTGACGAACCCCGACTACGCCGGCTACATCGAGCCGGACGTCGTGGTCGTCACCGACCCGATCGGCGACGCGCAGGCCGTCAAGGAGGCGATCACGGTCGGCATTCCGGTGATCGCCATGTGCGACTCGAACAACCAGCTGTCGAACGTCGACCTCGTCATCCCGACGAACAACAAGGGTCGACGCGCGCTGTCGGTCGTCTACTGGCTGCTCGCCAACGAGACGCTCGACCGCCGCGGCGCCGACACCGTGTTCGCCCTCGAGGACTTCGAGGCGGACCTGTAAGTCGGTCGTTCGAGTTCGACGCTCGTTTTCGTTTTCGATACCCGTCCACCGTAGAGCGGTGCCGCCGGCGCCGGCGGTCGCCCCTCGATGGCGACGGTGCCGTCGCTTGCAAGGTAGTGCGTCGGGTGAAAACGGGAGCCGCTCTACAGCAGGTCGGGCGTTAGCGGGTACGACCACGCCTTGCCGTCGGACGCCTTCACCGCGGCGACCACGATGAAGACGAGGTTGACGATGCCGAGCGCGGCGAGCATGAGGGCGCCGATACCGACGACGAGGAGGATCACTGAGATGATCGTGTAGACGGTGACCATGATCTGCCAGTTGATGGCGTTTCGGGCGTTCTCCTTGACGAACTCGTCGCTGGTGACGAACAGCACGATGGCGGGGCCGATCAGTCAGGTGAACAGTGCGAGTATGTGGGTGATTGCGGCCATTGCCGTGTTGCCTGACGCGTGGGACATGGAGGACACGTTCGGAGGGAGTCACCTAATCGTTGTGGTGAGGTCGGCGCCCTCCGGCCGGCCGCGCCGCTCCGCCTGATGCTGCCGACCGGACGAATACTGTCCGGCTCGGTCGACGCGGAAACACGCGTCCAGTCCCCAGTTCCCCTGGGTGATGTCCGCCGGCATGGCCGGCCGGGCCATCACTACTCCTACTCGTGACCGCGGTCATCATAAAAGGCCCGGAGCGGCGCATCGGCTGCGGGCGGGACACTCACCGCGGTCGCCGGCGACGCGCTCGGAGCGCAACGCCTGTAAGCCCGCGGGGTGTGCGTTCGGGTATGACCGTCTGTAGCGCGCCGGGGAAGGTGTATCTCTTCGGCGAACACGCCGTCGTGTACGGCGAGCCCGCGGTGCCCGCGGCGATCGAACGACGAGCCCGCGTTCGCGCGGAGCCGCGCGAGGACGACCACGTCCGGGTGCAAGCCGAGGATCTCTCCCTCGACGGGTTCACCGTCGAGTACACCGGTGGCACCGGCGACCGCCCCGACGTGGACGTGCCGACCCCGCTCGTCGAGGCAGCCATGGGGTACGTCGACGCCGCCGTGCGGCAGGCTCGTGCGGCCGCCGAGCAGCCGGACGCCGGCTTCGACATCACGGTGGAAAGCGACATTCCGCTCGGTGCCGGACTCGGCTCCTCGGCGGCCGTCGTCGTCGCCGGCATCGACGCCGCGACGCGGGCGCTCGGCGAGCCGCTCGACCGACGGGAGCTTGCCGACCGGGCGTATCGCGCGGAGTTCGAGGTGCAGGACGGCCAGGCTTCGCGGGCGGACACGTTCGCCTCGACGATGGGCGGCGCCGTCCGCGTCGAGGGCGAGGACTGTGAGCCGATCGACGCGCCGAACCTTCCCTTTGTCGTCGGGTTCGATGGCGGGGCGGGCGATACCGGCGAGTTGGTTGCCGGCGTCCGCGACCTGAAAGAGGAGTACCGGTTCGCCGCCGACACGGTGCGGACCATCGGAGACGTGGTGCGAGAGGGTGAGGAGCTGCTCGCGGAAGCGGTGCCCGAGGCGGATCCGAATCCGGAGCTGCTTGCGGAGCTGGGCGAGCTGATGGACTTCAACCACGGCCTGCTCTCCGCGCTCGGCGTCTCCGCGCGCTCGCTGGACGCGATGGTGTGGGCGGCGCGTGACGCCGGCGCCTGTGGCGCGAAGCTCACCGGTGCGGGCGGCGGCGGGTGTATCGTCGCGCTCGATCCCACCGACGAGACGGAGACGGCGCTGTCGTTCACACAGGGCTGTGAGGAGTCGTTCCGTGCGGAGTTGGCGACCGAGGGCGTGCGTGTGGAGGAGGCGTGATGGCGGACGGCGGTGCGGGCAACGGGGGGGACGGCGGTGCGGGCGACGGCGGTGCGGGTGACGGCGCCGACCTCGTCGTGCTCAAACTCGGCGGCAGCCTCATCACTGAAAAGGGGCGCCCGGAGACGCTCGACGGACCGGCGCTCTCGGCCGCGGCGGACGCGATCGCCGGCGCGCTCGCGGACGGGTCGGTCGGATCCCTCGTCGTTGTGCACGGCGGCGGGAGCTTCGGGCATCATCACGCCAGCGAGCACGGCGTTTCGACGACGACGGGGACGAAGGATGCGGGTGCCGTGATGGACGTTCACGGCGCGATGACGACGCTCAACCGGTTCGTGCTCTCGCGGCTCCACGAGCGGGACGTGTCCGCGGTGCCCGTCCATCCGCTCTCGCTGTCGGCCCGGCCGGATGGAGCCGACGGCGACCTCGACCTCCCGCTGGGGTCGACGCGAACCCTGCTCGCGGAGGGGTTCGTTCCCGTGCTCCACGGCGATGGGGTGGCGACCGCCGGCGAGGGGGTCACCGTCGTCTCCGGCGACGAGCTCGTCGTCGAGCTTGCTGCAGGGTTGGGCGCCGACCGCGTGGGCGTCTGCTCGACCGTCGAGGGCGTGCTCGACGCGGACGACGCCGTGGTTCCGGTTATCGACGACTTCGACGCCGTCGCGGACCTGCTCGGCGCCAGCGAGGACACGGACGTCTCCGGCGGGATGGCGGCGAAGGTCAGAGAACTGCTCGCGCTCGACGCGCCGGCACACGTGTTCGGCGCCGAGGGGCTCCAGGGGTTCCTGCGTGGCGAGGAGCCCGGCACGCGGATCGACTGAGCGAACTCAGGGAGTGGAGTGGGACCACGCTGGCTCCGTTGTGACCCTCCGCAGGTGAAATTCTTGACTCAGCTGTGGTCTATGCAGATTCTTCGATGAGTGATGTCGGGAGTGGGTGTTGCAGATCGCCGCCGGCGATCTGGTATATAAATGACCGATAGCGGCAGCGACGCTTGCTTATAAACAGATCTGCGGTGCGGTGGCGCGCCCGGCGAGCGCCCAGCGGGTGCTCGCCGGCGCGCGAGGGAGTCGTCGCCGGAGGCGACGACGAGGCTGGGGAGGTGTGAGGTGCGGTTGCGGTGACGTGCGGGGTGGGACTCAAAGGGGCAGCCAGCTCCGGGAAGACGGCCGACGTAAGCACTCAAAAGGGCGAGCACTGCGAGCCCTTTTGAGCGCGCAGCGAGGGTCCCGCGAGCCGTGCGAGCGGGACGACGGAAGTCGCAGCCCGCGAGCGTAGCGAGCCGGAACGTCTTCCGGAACCCTCGACCGGAGCTGGCTGGGGCTTTGCCGGCGGTCCTCACCAGCGTCGCACCTGCAACTCACCGACCAACCTCTACTTATAAAAGGCGAACAACACCACCAACGCCCCACTTATAAACGCCGCACCCGCTCAGGTGATACACGTACTCCCGACATCGATCAACCAGCATCTCTCATCGACCAGTCGTTTCATTCAATATTATCTGTGAAGAATAGCGTTCCAACGGAGCCAAAGCGCTCTATTCGACCGGATCGCCGGGGTCATCCGGGTTGCCAGGGTCGGGGCGGCGCTCCGTGTCGCGGATGATACAGACGTGTCCGCCGTCGGCGGTATGTGTCAGCGACAGCTTTTCGAGGATGGTTGTGCCGTTCACACACTGGGCTCTGGCCGTGCCGGACCAGTGTCCGGACGCGGTGAGGGCGGGAAGGATCTCGTTCTCGAACCGGTTCACCTCCTCGTCCGGATACAGCACGGTCCAGTGGTTGCCGACGAGATCGCCGGGAGCCGCATCGTAGATGTCCGCGTACGCGGGGTTGACGTAGAGGTACTCCCCGTCGTCGCCGATGATCCCGATCCCCTCGCTCGCGGAGTCGAGCGCGGCGACGCTCCGCTCCAGCTGGCGGGTGACACGGTGGCGGTCGACGGCGTTCCGCACGCGGTTGGCCAGCACCTCGTACTGCTCACGGCCTGTCCCCTTTTGGAGGTAGTCGGTGACGCCCGCGGAGATCGCCTCGCTGGCCACCTCCTCGCTTCCCTTTCCCGTGAACAGGATGACGGGGAGCTCCGGCTGGTCCATGCGGATCGTCTTCAGGAGGTCGATCCCGGTACCGTCCGGCAGGTCGTAGTCGCAGACGATGGCGTCGTGGTCGCCCCACCCGTGGTGGTCGCGCGCGGCGCTGATCGACGTCACGGTCTCGTAGTCGATCAGCGGGGCGACCCGTGAGAGAAACTCCCGAGTGAGATCGGCGAATTCAGGGTCGTCCTCGACGTGAAGCAGGCGGATCCGCATCCCGGCCGGCGGCTCGTCAGGGTCGTCCGTGCCGGCGGCGTCTCGTGTACCCGTCATGAAACGGTTTCGAGCCGCCAGCATAATCGTTCGTTCGGTTCGCCCACCCGAGCCCGTCGCCGACTACACAACCCTTATTCGGCGTGATGGCCTCCGTTTTCGCATGGACGAAGCCGACGTACGTGACCTCCTTCGGGAGGTCGAAGACCCCGATCTCGGCGACGATATCGTCTCGCTCGGGCTGGTCAACGACGTGAGGCTGGATGGCGACGCCGTCCACGTCTCGCTGGCGCTCGGCGCGCCGTACGCCCCCCACGAGACGCAGATCGCCGAGCGGGTGCGCGAGGTGTTGGGCGACGCCGGGCTCGAACCGGAGCTGTCGGCGGCGATCCCCGACGCGCTCTCGACGGGCGAGCAGGTGCTCCCGAACGTGAAAAACGTCATCGCCGTCGCCTCCGGGAAGGGTGGCGTCGGGAAGTCGACGATGTCCGTCAACATCGCCGCCGGGCTCTCCCAGCTGGGTGCGACGGTCGGGCTGTTCGACGCCGACGTGTACGGGCCGAACGTGCCGCGAATGGTCGGCGCCGGCCAGAATCCCCACACGGACGGCGACACGATCGTGCCCCCCGAGAAGTACGGCATGCGCCTGATGAGCATGGACTTTCTCACGGGCGAGGACGACCCCGTCATCTGGCGTGGCCCGATGGTCCACAAGATCATCACGCAGCTGGTCGAGGACGTCGAGTGGGGCGAACTCGACTACCTCGTGATGGACCTGCCGCCGGGCACCGGCGACACGCAGCTCACGATCCTTCAGACACTCCCGCTGACCGGCGCCGTCATCGTGACGACGCCGCAGGGTGTCGCGCTCGACGACGCCACCAAGGGGCTCCGGATGTTCGGCAAACACGACACCAACGTGCTCGGGATCGCCGAGAACATGTCCGGGTTCAAATGCCCCGACTGCGGCGGCTTCCACGAGATCTTCGGCTCCGGCGGCGGCAAGAAGCTCGCGGACGAGCAGAACCTCCCGTTCCTCGGCGGCGTCCCGCTCGACCCCGAGGTGCGCGCCGGCGGCGACGGCGGCGAGCCGATCGTGCTCGACGACGGCGAGACGGCGGACGCGTTCAAGGTGATCGTCGAGAACGTCGCGAACAACATCGGCGTCGTCAAGCGACGCGACGTGGGCAATCGACGGTAACGCGGGCCAATGAGCGAGGACACCGACTCCGTTGATGACCCTGCCGCGGATAGAGACGGCGACGCCGACGCTCTCGAGGAGGCCGACGTCGACTGGGAGATGGCCCCCGACTCGGACGCCGAGTTCCCGGCCGACCCCGAGCGCCGCGAGTTCCTTCGGGAGATTGCGGCCGACGTGCGCGGCGACAGCTCCGAGAGCAAGCAGCTCTCGGCGATCCTGTACCGCGTCTCGGACCTGTACGACGCCGAGGAGGACACCTCTCCCGAGGAGATCTACCTCAACGTCCGCCACATCATGTCGATCAAAGAGCAGGGCGGGCTGGACCGGTAGGCTGGCGCTTCGTTCGGGCCGTTTCAGTCGCCGGCGCCGTTTCAGCCGCCGGCGCCGTTTCAGCCGTCGGCGCCGTTTCAGCCGTCGAACCCGACCGGGTCGGACTGCCTCGGGTGCGGACGCCGGCGCGTGCGCGAGCGTAACGACTATCCCGGGCCCCGGCAAACGTCCGCATATGGACTGGCCACACGACCCCGACGGGGAACAGGGGAGCGAGGGCATGCGGCAGTACGGCCACGCGGTGCTCGCCAAGAAGATCGACGAGGAGGAGGACTTCCCGCTTTCGGCGGCGGAGTACGTCGAGGAGTACGGCGACCACCCGATTCGGATCGACTACGAGACGGTCGTCTCCGTCGAGGAGATCTTCGAGGGCGTCGAACAGGAGGAGTTCGCGGACTTCGTCGAGTTCCACCAGGAGCTCGGCCGCGCGATGCGCGAGAACGGCTACTGGTTCTACGAGGGTCCCGAGCAGTTCGTCGGCGGTCCCGCATAGACGGCGCTGATACGCGTGGCGGTTCGGTTTTTAACCGTCCTCTCCGAGGAGGTGAGGAGTCGAACGCCCGCTTATAAACGGTTTTTGTGGAGAGTGCGCCGGCAAACAGCCCCAACGCCCCAGCCGGCTCCGTATAAACAGTTAGCGCAGAAACCCCAACGGTAGACGCCTCCAAAGCCCCAGCCGGCGACGACTCGGGGGACTCGCCGTGCTCCTCGCTTACTCCGTTCGCTGCGGTGCTTGGCGTCGTCCACCGTCGCTCGCGGCTTCGCCGCTCGCTTTTCGGGGCCTCCCTGCGGTCGGCCTCGCATTCGTCCTCGCCGGCTGCCCCGTTGAGTCCCGCCCTGCAACCGCCCCGCACGGCACCGCAACCGCAGCCTCAGCCCTCCCCAGCCTCGGCGGAGAGCACGCCGGCGGAACCGCACCGCTCGCCGGCGTGCTCCCGCCTCCCTCGCGCGCGTTCCTCGCGCGCGCCAGATCGAGAATTTCTCATCGAAGTAGCTTATAAATGCAAACGCGCTGTTTCGTGCGGTTCGGACGTGTTGTTCGCGTGTCGCCGGCGGTCACTCCATCGCGTCGAGCGAGCGTTCCTCCGCGAGCTGACGCTCCAGCGAGCCGCGCTCCCACGAGCGGACGGCCTCGCCGTCGACCTCCGCTTGCACCTTCTGTTCGAGCAGGTTGACGGCGACGCTGTTGGCGCCCTCGGGAATGATCAGGTCGGCGTGCTTCTTCGAGGGCTCGATGAACTGCTCGTGCATCGGCTTCACCGTCGAGAGGTACTGGTCGATGACCCCTTCGAGGTCGCGCCCGCGGTCGATCACGTCGCGCTGGATACGCCGGAGGATGCGCACGTCGGCGTCGGCCTCCACGTACAGCCGGAGGTCGAGCATCTCGGTGATCTCCTCGTCGTACAGCGCGAGGATCCCCTCGATCACGATCACGTCGGTCGGCTCGACCTCGACGCGCTCGTCCGCGCGGTTGTGGATCTCGAAGTCGTACTGGGGCATCTGGATCGTCTGTCCCTCCAGCAGCGCTTCCAGGTGCTCTCGGAGGAGATCCCACTCGAATGCGGACGGGTGGTCGTAGTTGACGTTCTGCCGCTCCTCGAAATCGAGATGCGAGAGGTCCTCGTAGTAGTTGTCGATCGGGATCCGGGTGACGGACTCCTCGACGTTCCGCGTGACGAGCCGGGACACCGTCGTCTTCCCCGCGCCGGTCCCCCCGGCGATGCCGATCACGAAGGAAGGAATGGTCATACCCGAGGTGGGGCGTGCGGGGGTTTGAACCCTGCTTTTTGGGGCTCGTCGGCGTGACCACACCTGTATGCACAGTGGTAACATAACCTTAACGGGGGCAGTTTTTACCTACTCCGTGTGAACACCCAACTATGCGATCTACTACCACAGTTCGTGACGTGATGCATCGGGAGTTCCTCGGGGTGAACGAGGGGGACAGTCTGGCGGACGCCGCTCGGCTGATGGTTGCGGAGGAGGCCGACTGCGTGGTCGTCCTCCGGGGCGGCCGGCCGGTCGGCCGGCTCTCCGCGCGCGGCGCGCTCGGCGCCCTCCTCGACGGCGACGAGGAGGCGGTCGTCGCCGACGCGATGAGCGAGTCGCCGCCCACCGTCGAGGCGGACGAACGGCTGGCGGCCGCCGAGGAGCGCCTCGTCTCCGAGGGTGCCAGCCGGCTCGTCGTCACGACTGACGGCGACGCCGCCGGCGTCCTCACCGAGCGCGACGCCCTTGCGGCCGGCGCCACCCACGGTGGCTCCCGCGAGTTCGAGACGCCCGCCGTGGCCGGAGCCGGCGCGACCGGGTCGGGGATGGCCGTCGCGGAGTCGGTCGACGACGACCGCAGCAGCGAGTCGTTCGAGTCCGCGGAGCGCCCGAACGGCGCGGCGACCCAGTCCATCTGTGAGGCCTGCGGATCGCTGGCCCCCTCGCTGTCGGCCTCGAACGGCACGCTCCTCTGTGCCGACTGTCTGGAGGTGTGAGGCGGCGACTTCCGGCGACCGGCCCGGCATCGCGACCCTTGGTTCGGCAGCCTCAAACCGAACCCGCTCATTGCACGATGTGCATGCACGTCACCGCGGCGACGGCCGAGGACGTCGACGCCGTCGCCGACCTCTGGGTCGACCTCGCCAGCGACCAGCGCGACCACGGCTCCACGCTGCTCGCGTCGGACAACCTGACCGCAGTCCGGGAGTCGATCGCCCGCCACGTATTCTCCGGAGAGGTGTTTCTGGCACGATCCAACGCGCCGGCAGACGACGAGGAGACACGCCACGACCCCATCGGCTTCGTCTCCTTCTCGCTGGAGCACGGCGGCTACGAGCGCGACCGACGCCGTGGTGTCGTCGAAAACCTCTACGTCGTCCCCGAGCACCGCGGGGAGGGTGTTGGCTCCGCGCTGCTCGACGCCGCCGAGCGGGCGCTCGCGGAATCGGGCGCCGAGACCGTCGCGCTGGAGGCGCTGGTCGACAACGAGCGAGCCCGCGCGTTCTATCGTGACCACGGCTACGACCCGCATCGTGTCGAGCTGACGAAACCGGTTTCCACCGGCGAGAAGAGCGGAGACGGCGGTTCCGAGGGCGAGTCCGCCGGGGGAACCGAGTGACTGCCGACGGCGATCATCCGGCCTCGCGACGACCGTCCGGAAACGACAGGAACACAAAGGAGGACCGAGTACGTCCGACCGCGCCAGGGGAGCATGGGTGGTTCATGCACTCGACTTGTAATCGAGACTTCCCGCGTTCAAATCGCGGCCCTGGCTCTCCCATTCTCGTCCACTTCGCCGTAGTCGCGCCGCCCGGCTACTCCACTTGATGAAACCGGTTGCGCTCGTAGAACAGGTCCACGTGGTCGCCGTCCGGCCGGAACGTCACCGTCGCCGGCGTGCCGCGGGACGAGGGCGACTCGAACTCGTAGCCCGGGAACGCGGGCTCCGTTGGTCGCAGTGAGAGCTCGGTGTTCCCGAGTGCTCCCTCGACGGTCAGCGTGAGCGCACCGCCGCCGCGCTCCACGGTCGCCTCGACGATGCCCCTGTAGCCCGCGTACTCCCCGACCAGTTCGTCGAAGCGCGCCTTGCGGGCGTAGTGTGGGACCACGTCGGCGGGGTCCTCTCCCTCCAGAATCGCGAGGACTCCCTGCGCAACCGTCGGCGGCGTCACGCCGGGCGTCGTGTTCGCGCCGATCGCGACCGCATAGTCCCCGTCCGTGGTGAAGCCGACGTACGACGAGGAGACGCCGAGCGACCCGCCGTGTCCAACGAGGGTTCGGTCAAGGAACTCCACCTCCCGGCGACTCCAGCCGTAGCCGTAGTGTCGGTCGCCGTCCGGCACGTGGCCCTCGTGTGCCCGCGCGAGAGTGTCGGGAGTCGCGATCCGCGTTCCGTCGAGTTCCCCGCCGTTGGCGTTCATCCGGAGGTAGCGCGTCAGGTCGGTGACCGGCGCGATCAGCCCGCCCGCAGGGAGGCTCACCGGCCGGTAGGGGTACGGCGTCGCCTCGGGTTCTCCGTCCCGCAGCGCGTACGGCGTCATCGCGTCCGGCAGGTCCGGGTCCTGGACGCCGACGACCTGCCCAGTGCTGTCAGGTTGGCTGCTTGCGCTGGTACCGGCACCGGCGTCGGTTCCCGTGCGGCGGCCGGCGCCCGACGTGTGCGGAACGGCGCCATTGACGACGGACGGGTCGAACGTCGACCGCTCCATCCCCAGCGGGTCGAGGACCTCCTCAGTGACGAACGTCTCGAACGATCGTCCGGACACCCGCTCGACCACCTCGCCGAGCAGGTTGTACCCCTCGTTGCAGTACATGAACCGCTCGCCCGGCCTGTCGGACACCTCGTCGGCGGCGCCCGCCACGTGCCGGCGGAAGTCCTCCCGGTCGCCGAGGGGGACGCCAAACTCCTCGACGCCGGTCAGACGGTAGAGGAGGACCGTACTGGAGCCGAGCGAGGGGAGCCCGGAGGAGTGCGTCAACAGGTGATGCAGCGTGATCGGGTCGTCGTCGCCGACCGGCTCGCCGTCGGCGTCGAGCGCCTCGATCCCCACGTCGGGGAGGTGGTCGGTCAGAGGATCGTCCACGGAGAGCTCACCGCGCTCGTCGAGGATGCCGACCGCGAGTCCCGTGAACGACTTGGTGACCGACGCCATCCCGTACAGCGTCTCGGCGGTCGCCGGCGCGTTGCCCGCTAGGTTCCGGGAGCCGAAGCCGTCCGCGTACACGAGCTCGTCGTCCGCGACGATCGCGACGCTCGCACCGGGGACCGTCTCGTCCGCCAGCCAGTCGAGGAGAAAGCGCTCCAGTCGTCGTTCCGTTTCCGCTGGAAGTGCCGCCGTGTTCGTCATGGATGGGGAGGGCACTCGAAGGGACTTGAACGCACGCCTCGCGGAAGTTCGGGGCGGAAATAGTTGGAAAAGCAACGGTCGGGGACGCGTTTTTGAGGATCGGACCCGCAGGACACGCATGGACCGCAGGCGCGTTGGAGTCTCCATCGCCGGCATTCTCGTGGCCGGCGCGGTCGCCGTCCTCCTCGCAAGCAGATTTCTGTTCGGCTCGGAGACGCCGGTTCTCGGCCCGCTGGGACTGCTCGTCTCCGAACCGTTCACCTGGATCATCGTCGCCGCGCTCGTCGTCGCGGCCGTGGGCCACGCCTACATCGAGTGAGCGGCCGGCGGGGCGTCAGCCACCCCGGTCGACGGCGGCGACCACTTCGACGATGCCGGGTACGGCCTCCGCCTCGAGCGCCGCCCCGCGGTAGGTGATCAACGCCCGGTAGATCTGCTCGTTCCACTCGTCGTCGTCGTACGACTGCACCTCCTCGATCAGCCGGTCGACACGGCGGTCCCCCCGTTCGACCGTCGACATGGTGGTTCCGAGCAGCTGATTTCCGAGCGGATCGCCGCCGACCTCGTCCAGCGCTTCCGCGACCGCCTCGACGGCATCACGCTTCACCGCGAGCACCTCGCTCGCGTCGCCAGGGGCGGGCTCGTCCATCTCGTGAAGCCGTCGGTACGAGGGGTACTCGGTGAACGCGTCGAGGGTGGCCGCCACCGCCGCCCGCTCCGCCTGCTCACGGACGGCCGCGGCGTACCGGCCGTCGTCGGCCGCGTTTTCCGGGCCCCCGCCGCTGAGTTGGGCGCTCATCCAGCGGTCCGATGCGTGATTCGGCACGTCCCCATCGTACGTGAAGTCGATCGGGTCGGCGTTCGCCTTCGTGCGCTCGGCGAGCGCCTCGAAGGCGGACGCCAGCGCGTCGGCTCGTTCGGGACCACCGAGCGGTTCGACGAGCTGTTCAGCGTCGTAAACCCGACAGCGGGCGACCTCGACCCGCTCCCACGCCACCGTTCCGGCGTCGTCGAGGTACCGTTCGCGGACCCGTTGCTCGGCCGTGGACGCGCTCCCCAACAGGTCGTCGACTTCGCCGCACTGTACGACCGTCCGCGTGAGCCTCTCGCCGGGGTACCCGGGGTCGGCGGCGTCGAGCGCCGAGACGAGCGCGTCGTGTGCCTCCCGGAGTTCGTCGCTGGGGGAGTCCCGTCCGTGGTCGAGCACGCCGCCGCGAGCGGTCGCACTGGAGGCGACGGCGAGCCGGTAGGTGTCGAGTGCCGCCTCGCGAGCCGCATCGTCGGGCTGCTCGTCGGGAGGCGTGTCGTCGAGCCGTTCGCGGGCGCGGTCGACGTGTCGCTCCATGTGACTGGGCGGGTCGTCGCCGAGGTAGTCGAGTGTCTCCTGGAGGTGCTCGTGGGCGCGGTCGTACGACGCCGCGACGTGGTCCGGGGTAACCGTCAGGAGTTCCGTGTCGGGCTCCGACTGGAGTTCGACGTCGCGGACGGTTTCGAGGGTTGTGAGTTCCTCGCGGCGGCGGAGGCGCCGGCGCTGCCAGAAGCCGATGCCGCCGACCGTGCCGGCGGCGCCGAGCGCGGCGAGGAGGGCTCGTCGGGAGGGCATGCGTACGTCTCCACGGTGGGGCCGTATAGGTCTTCAGCCCTCCCGCTCGGCCACCGACCGCACCGCACGCACCAACTCCCCGAGCGCACAGTCGACGCTTTTCGCCTTGATAGTCGCGCGGTCGCCGTCGAGCAGGAACCGCTCGGCGCGCGTGAACGACGCGTTCGTCCCCCACTCGTCGGCGTAGGCGACGCCGACGTACAGCAGCCCGACGGGCTTCCCCCGCCGGCCGCCGCCCGGGCCCGCGATCCCGGTTGCGGCGACCGCCCAGTCGGTGTCCGCGCGGTCGCGCGCTCCGGCGGCCATCTGCCGGGCGACGGGCGCGCTCACGGCGCCGTGAGCGTCGAGCGCCTCTCGCGAGACCGCGAGCTCCCCGCGTTTGGCATCGTAGGCGTAGGTGACGTACCCGCGGTCGAAGTAGTCGCTGGAGCCGGGGACGTCCGTCAGCCGAGACCCGATCAGCCCGCCGGTCAGGGACTCCGCCGTCGCGAGCGTCTCGTCGCGGTCCGAGAGGAGGTTGCCGACGACCGCCTCGGGGGACTCCCCACCGACCCACTCGTCACCATTCAGGGACGATCCCGAGCCGTCCGCAGCGCCACCTGCGCCATCGTCACCGCCATCCGTGGTCATGTGCGGTCCCTCGCCCGGCAGCGCAAAGAAGGGTGTGGCGGAACCCGACGACAGCGGCAGCGCGATCTGGGTGAACGGGTGCCGATTAGCAGCCTCTCCGTGTAGGTCTGGCGCGCCCGGCGAGCGCCTATAAGGCGCGAGCCGGAGCGCGAGGGAGGCAGCAGGCGCCGGCGGAGCGGTTTCCCGCCGGCGCCTGTCTGCCGAGGTTGGGGAGGCGTGAGGTGCGGTCGCTGTGCGGTGTGGGGTGGGACTCAAAGGGGCAGCCGGCGGGACCGACCGAAGGGAGGTCCCGGAAAGCGAGCGGGCCGAAGGCCCGCGAGCCGGCTCCGGGAAGACGGGCGACGCAAGCACTTTTCAGGGCGTCGGACGGTGCGGAGAGACGCCCTGAAAAGCGCGCAGCGAGCGCATCGACCGGAGCCGGCTGGGGCTTTGGAGGAGTTCTCCGTCGGGGTCACCACATAAACCATTTATAAGGAGCCGGCTGGGACCTTGGAGGTGTTCGCCGCCCTCCGTTCCAGCCACCCTTCGCAAAACGCTCCACCAACAGCTACGGAGCGCCAGCCCAGCCGTTCGACCACTTAAAACTGCGGTCCGAGTTCGCCAAGCGCCTCGCTTGCCGAGACGGCGTCGTGGAGCTCGACGGTCGCCTGGCCGAGCGTCGCGAGCCGGTCGCGTACGTCGCCCGTGACCGCGCGGTCGTCGTCGAAGTCGTCGTCGTTCGCGTAGACGGCGCCGCCGACGGTGTGTGCGCCGAAGAACGCGAAGACCGGGCGGAGCTCCTGGTCGACCGCGAGGAAGTGGTGGTCCGTCGCGCCCGTCGCGACGAGACCGACGGCGGCGTTCTCGAACGGCGCAACGTCGGCCTGCCACATCCCGCGCGGGACCATATCGAGCAGGTTCTTGAGGGCACCCGAGTAGGATCCACGGTACACCGGGGTGCCGACGACGTAGGCGTCGGCGTCGACGATCGCCTGGAGCGCCGCCGCGGTGTCGCCCTCGTACTGGTCCAATTTCCGACCGTCCGCGGTGGCGAGGTCGTACTCCGCGAGGTGGAGCACCTTCGTCTCCACGTTTGGGGCCTCCTCTGCCGCGTCAAGCGCGACCTCCACCGCACTCCGGGTCTTCGAGTTCGCGGAGACGCTGCCGACGATACCGAGCAGCGTGGTCGTCTCGTCGCTCATCTCACCGAGCGACTTTTGCGCCGGCGATCTCCTCGACCTCGTCGCTCTCCTCGATGTCGTCGAGGTCGATCGGGTCGGCCTCGCGGACTCTGGGGATGATCGTCTCACCGAACTCCTCCAGCTCCTCGTCGTAGTGGAGGAAGCCGGCGAGCACGATGTCGATGCCGATCGCATCGAGCTTCCGGATCCGCTCGACGATCTGGTCGTCCGTGCCGATGAGCCCGGTTTTGAACCCGTCGTTGTACTGCACGAGGTCCTCCACGTCGGAGTCCGCCCACATCCCGTCGCCCTCCGCGGAGGACTGGCCGGCCTGTTTCACCTGCTCCTGGAACGCCTCGACGGCCTCGTCCGTGGCGTTCTCGATGATCCCCTCCAGCGTCTCCTTGGCCTCCGTCTCGGTGTCACGCTGGATGACGAAGGCGTTGGCGGCGAAGCGCGGCGGCTCCGTCTCGAACTCCTCGGCGTACTCCTCGACATCCTCGATAACGGCGCGGATCTCCTGGAGGCTGCCGCCGTTGATGAACAGCACGTCGGCGTTGCGCGCCGCCATCTTCCGGGCCGCCTGCGAGTTCCCGCCCTGGAACACCTGTGGATACGGCTCCTGGACCGGTTTCGGCGCCAGCGGTGCGCCCTCGAAGCCGTCGATGTCCCGCCCGATGGTGTAAAAGCGCCCGTCGTAGGTGGCGTACTCCTCCGTCCACAGCGCCTTCATCGCCTCGATGAACTCCTCCGATCGGGCGTAGCGCTCGTCGTGCTCGAGCCACGGCTGACCGAAGCCGGTGAACTCGCCTTTAAACCAGCCGGAGACGACGTTGATCGAGAAGCGGCCGTTGCTGATGCGGTCGGCGGTCGCGATGAAGTTCGCCAGCGGGCCGGGCTCCCAGAGACCGGGATGGACCGCGCCGATGAGGTGGAGCTCGTCGGTCTGTGCGGCGAGCGCGTTCGCGATCGACAGCGCCTCCAGCTGGCGGTCGGCGCCGTAGCTGCCGAAGAAGCGCGCCTGCGCCAGCGCGTAGTCGAACCCCACGTCCTCCGCCGTGCGGGCGAGGTCGAGGTTGTACTCGTACGTCCAGTCGGTGTCCATCTCCCAGTCGGAGACGACCAGTCCGCCGCTGACGTTCGGCACCCAGTAGGCGAATTCGGTGTCCATGTCCCTGCCAACGCGAGCATTCCGCATAAGCCGGCTTACCGCGGCGAGTGTGGGAGAGGGTTCCATACACCGGCAAGCGTTGGCGCCGTCGCGGACGCACGACCAGCCCCGGGATCGCCCGATCGCGGAGCCCGCCCGAGCACCACCGACGCGGTGAAGTCGACGGATGGTGAACGGGGGCGTATGGAGATCGAGATCGAGTGTCGCTTCTTCGGACCGTTTCGGGAGGCGGTCGGCGAGAAGGAGGTGACGCTGTCCGTCGGCGACGAGCGCGCGGAGGACGCCGGCGATGTCGTCATCGCCGACACCTACCGCGAGCTCCTCTCCGCGCTGGAGTCGCGGTATCCCGCCCTCGACGGGGACCTCCTCGACGAGGAGGGCGCGGACCTCGCCGGTCGCACGGTCGTCACCAGAAACACGGTCGACCTGCGCCACCTCGACGGGCTCGACACGACGGTCGAGGACGGCGATGTCGTGCGGCTGATCCCGTCAGTGTACGGCGGCTGACGGGGCGACGGGCTGACTGGTCGTCTACAGTTAAATACCCCGACGTGCTACCACGTGCAGATGTCCCACGACGTGCGCGCCAGACTCCCGATGATCCGCCGGGCGTTCCACCGCCATCCCGAGCCCGGCTGGTGTGAGTTCCGGACGACCGCTCGGGTCGTCGAGGAGGTCGAGCGGATCGGCGTCGACGCGCTGCTCGTGGGGCGGGACGCGCTCGCCGCCGACCACCGGATGGCGGTGCCGGACGCCGAAACGCTCGACGAGTGGCTGGAGCGCGCCCACGAGGCCGGCGTCCACGCCGACGTGCTGGAGCGCACCCGCGACGGCAACACGGGCGCGGTGGCGGTATTGAAGTGCGGTTCGGGGCCGACCGTCGGCCTGCGGGTCGACCTCGACGCCGTCTCGATCACGGAGTCCGAGGAGCCGGGTCATCGTCCGGCCGACGAGGGGTTCCGGTCGGAGCACGACGGGTACATGCACGCCTGCGGTCACGACGCCCACGCAACGGTCGCGCTCGGCGTTCTGGAGGCGGTGAAACACGGCGACTTCTCGGGGACGTTCAAGGTGTTCTTCCAGCCCGCCGAGGAGGTGTCGGGCGGCGGCAAGCCGATGGTGGAGTCCGGGCTGGTCGACGACCTCGACTACCTTCTCGCGCTCCACGTCGGCCTCGACGCACCGACCGGGACGGTGGTCGCCGGCGCCGACACGCCGCTGGCAATGGCGCATATCACCGCCACCTTCGAGGGGGCAAGCGCCCACGCGGGCACGTCGCCGCAAGGTGGCGCCAACGCGATGCAGGCGATGGCGACCGCGGTTCAGAACGCCTACGGCATCCCCCGGCACGCCGACGGGATGACGCGGGTGAACGTCGGGCGCGTGGAGGGCGGGACGGCCAGCAACGTCGTCGCCGAGGAGGTGACGCTGCTCGCGGAGGTACGCGGCGAGACGGTGGGGCTCATGGAGTACGCCCGCACGGCGTTCGAGCGCGTCTGTTATGAGGCCGCGGAGATGCACGACTGCGACGTGACGCCCCGCGTCGTCGCGGAGTCACCGTCGGTCGACAGTGACCCGGCGCTGCGCGAGCTCGTTGCCGAGACTGCACGTCGGTTGCCCGGCGTCGACCGCGTGGTCCCGGAGCGGCGCTTCGGCGCCAGCGAGGACGCCACCTACTTCATGCAGCGGGTGGCGGCCGCCGGCGGACTCGCCACCTACGTGATCGTCGGCACCGACCACCCCACGAGCCACCACACGCCGACGTTCGACATCGACGAGCGCAGCCTCCCCGTTGCCGTCGACCTCCTTGCCGGGACCGTCACGGACATTTCCGCGCGCCACCCGGTCGCGTAGGTGGCTGGCGGCGACGCCGACCGGTCGCGTCGCCACCCCGCCGTGGTGGGGACGGTTCACGAAAACCGTGTATCTCCCGGGCGGCGATCGGGGGTGCACCGGAGCAGATCGACCCCAACCCGCCTTCACCACAAGCGTTATCGGCGGAAATAACCGTTATTCGTGTATGAGTGACGACGACGTGCCCTCGGAGCTGGAGCGTGCGGCCGACGGCGACCGCCCGCGGGGGATCCTCACGCCCTCCGACCGGGACTTCCTGCTCGGCCGGAAGACGGATTACACCGAGCACTCCCGGAAACAGAAGCGGAACCGGATCCGCCGCCGGGTGCGCAACGCCGTGCTCGATTTCAGCATCCTCTTCGAGTATCTGGAAGAGCGGGACCGGAACACGGTGTTCGACCCGGATGACGGGGACCGTGACGCGTACACGCAGGGGATCACGGACATGCTCGCGTTTCTCCACTTGGGCACGATGGGGTACCACACCCCGTTCAAGGAGATGCTCTCGGAGGGGGTCGGGAAGGCGGAACAGCGGCTCGCCGGTTCGGATTACCGCATGGTGAACGTGGAGTTCAACGTCGACCCGGTCGGGCAAATCAACGTCGACGAGGTCGTCGAGAAGATCGAGGACGACGAGTTCGAACGGATCACCGACGAGGAGCTCCGCGCGTTCGTCCGGCTGCTGTCGATGTCCGAGGAGTTCTCGCCGGAGGAGGTCCGCGAGGAGATCAAAGACCACGTCGACGAGTTCGTTCGTGAGGTCAACGAGAGCGAGGCCGCGAGGGAGAAGGCCGTCGACGAACTGCGCAACTGAGCACGTCGGCGAGCACCCGCGAAAGCCCGCTTTTGGACGACCGGTCTCGGACGCTCGATACCCCCGTTTTGCCGTTCGTTGCCGTGGAGAACCCGCCAGCGGTGCGTTCGTCCCCACACATCCCATATACGCTTATCGTTGATGTTGAATACGGAAAAGGGGAAACGTTTATGGGATAAACACCCAATCAGCTCGGTATGTCACCACTAGACATGGGGGAAACGTGGAGGACCGACGACCTGAACCGCCACCTACGATCCGACGAACGCGGTGGTGAACGCCGATGACCAGTGCCGACGGGTGTTCAGGGGGTGCCGGCGGACGCCCCGGTGGGGAGAGTGAGGACCCCGACGAGGACGACGTTCGGACCGACGGCGGCACGGCGAGCGAGCCCGACGGCGCCGTCGCGCGCTTCCGTGAGGAGCTCGACCCGGTCGTGTTCCTGTTCGGCGCCGGGCTCTCGCTCGGGCTGATCCTCCTGTACTTCGTCAGTCCCGACAGCGTCGAGAGTGCGATCGCCACCGCGGACGCGTTCATGCTGGACTACTTCAACTGGGCGCTACTGCTCATCGTCTTTCTCGTGGTCACCTTCCTGCTGTTTCTCATCGTCGGCCCTTGGGGACGACTGAAGCTTGGCGACGGGAAGCCGGAGTACAGCTTCTTCTCGTTCTTCGCGATGCTCTACTCCGCCGGGTTCGCCGCCGGCGTCGTCTTCTGGGGGCCGACGGAGGCGCTGTTCTACTACGACGACCCGAACCCGCTGTTCGGCGTCGAGGGCGGCACTGGCGAGGCGCTCACCCTCGCCGTCCAACAGACGCTGTTCCACTGGGCGATCCCCCAGCTGGCCGTCTTCACGATCATGGGGATCGCCATCGGCTACTTCGCGTACAACTACGACGAGGTGCCGCTGCGTGTGTCCTCGGCACTGACGCCGATCCTCGGCCGAGAGAACCTCGACGGACCGGTCGCCAAGGTCGTCGACATCATGGCGGTGTTCGCCACCATTGGCGGCGTCGCCACATCGCTCGGCTTCATCGGCAGCCAGTTCATCGAGGGGCTCTCCTTCCAGTGGGGGCTCGACTTCGGCACGATGGGAATCATCGCAGTCGTCACCGGGATGACACTGCTGTTCACCGTCTCGATGGTGCTCGGCGTCGACCGCGGGATTCGCCGCCTCTCCAACTTCAATATGATGCTGTTCGTGGGGCTGATGTTCGCCACGTTCATCGTCGGACCCACCTCGTTCCTGGTACTGCTGGGAACCGAGGCGTTCGGGGGAATGCTCAACGACTTCGTCTCGATGAGCCTCTACACCGGTACCGGTACCGAGGGCGCCACCGAGTGGGTGAACGCCTGGCCGGTGTTCTACTGGGCGTGGGCCCTGTCGTGGTCGCCGTTCGCCGGCCTCTTCATCGCCCGTATCTCGAAGGGGCGAACCGTTCGGGAGGTTGCCTTCACGGGCATCGCCGCCACGTCGGCGGCCACCATCCCGTGGTTCACGTTCGTCGGCGGCACCGCCGTCTTCTACCAGCACACCGGCGTCGCCGACTTCAGCGAGGTGATGGCGTTCGAGCTCGGCGCCGAGGTCTCCGGGTTCATCCTCTTCGAGGCGTTCCCGCTCGGGACGGCGTTTATGATCGCGTTCATGGTGCTCGTCACCACGTTCTTCATCACGTCCGCGGACTCCTCGACGCTGGCCGTCTCGATGATGACGACGGGAGGGAAGGCGAAGCCGTCGAACATCAACCGCGTGTTCTGGGGTGTCGTGCTCGGGATGACCGCCGCGATCCTGATGACGCTCGGCGGCGTCGACGCGCTCCAGTCGGCCGCGATCATCACCGGCGCACCGTTCGCGTTCGTCTGCCTGCTCGCGATGCTCGGGCTGATCTGGCAGTTCACGCGCGACGGCGAACCGCTGCTGCTCCAGGAGGACTCCTGGTGGGTCGGCGAGCCGCCCGAGGACAAACCCTCGGCCGCCGAGCTCTCCGACGACGACTGAGCACGGCGGCGGACGCCGGCCGCCGAGGCCGGTGACGCACGGGTCGGGGACGAGCCCCGCCCCCACACGTCCTTTATAACAACTTTTAATGGTTGGTGTACACGATAATTGTGTATGAACAGGGACACGGCCACGCCCGACGCGGCCTCGCTGCCCGGCCCGAACGCCGAGCAGTGGGTCGCGTTCCACGGCGAACACGCCGCACCGAGCGAGTACTCCCACGAGTTCGTCTGGGACGTGACTCGCGAGGCCGACGGCCCGTTCGTCACCGACGTCGACGGAAACGTGCTGTTGGATTTCACCTGTCACATTGGCGCCGCACCCCTCGGCTACAACAACGAGAAGGTGCTCGGGAAACTCGACGAGTTCGACCTGGTCGAGCCGATGAAGATCGCCGGACAGGACCTCTACTTCGGCGCCGGTCCGACGCCGAGCGAGTCCGATGTCCCCGGCTCCAGTCACCTGATGGCGAAGCTCGCGGACGTTTCCAGTCACTACGGGATGGACACCGTGTTCCTCTCGAACTCCGGTGCGGAGGCGGTCGAGAACGCGATGAAGATCGCCCACCACAACCGCCCCGCCGCGAAGTACGGCGTGACGTTTACGGGGAGCTTCCATGGGCGCACCCTCGGCACGCTCTCGGTCACCAAGTCGAAGGACGTCTACACCCGGCACTATCCGCAGATCGCCGGCGTCGAGACCGTGCCGTTCTGTGCGGACCGCACCTGCACGCCGGCGTCGTGTGACTGCGGGTTCTTCCCGGGTAGCGGCGCGGCGGACGCCGGCACAAACGGTGGAGAGGCGAGCGACGCCACACCCGTCTCCGCGTTCCGCCGCATGCTCGCGCCTGAGGGCGGCCACGTCGACCCGGCGGAGATCGCCTTCGTCATCCTGGAGCCGATCCAGGGCGTCGGCGGCTATCGTTTCCCCTCCGACGCGTTCATGCGCGAGGTCGGCGCCATCACGAGCGAGTACGACATCCCGCTCATCGTCGACGAGATCCAGTCGGGCGTCGGTCGCACGGGCGAGACGTGGGGGATCGACCACTACCCGGTCGAGCCCGACGTGATCGCCAGCGCGAAGGCCCTCCGTGTGGGGGCGACGATCGCCCGCGAGGAGCTGTTCCCGTCCGAGAAGAACCGGCTCGGCTCCACGTTCGGCGGCGGTGACCTACTCGCATCGATGATGGGGACGTTCACGCTGGAGGCGATAGAGGAACACGACCTCCTCGCGAACGCCCGCGAGCGCGGTCGACAGGCCATCGAGATTCTCCGTGATGACGCGCCGGACCACGTCGTCGACGTCCGTGGCAAGGGGCTGATGCTCGCCGTCGAGTTCGACACGCCCGACCGACGGGACGCGGTCGTCGCGGCGTCGCTCGACCGCGGTCTGCTCACGCTCGGCTGTGGAAAGAAAACGATCCGACTGCTCCCCCCGCTCGACTCCACAGAACGCGAGATCGAACTGGGAACCGGAATTTTCCTCGACGCGATCCACGCGGTCTGAGGCGGCGTCGCCGCAGCCGCTTATTCCGTAATCGGAATGATCGTTCCGTTGTCGGCAATGTGGAGGTCACGCCCCTGCTTGTATCCCTGCGAGGAGGCGAGCTCGACGTAGCCGGAGAGGCCCTTGAGATCCTGATGTGCCGGAATGACGTGCTGGGGCTGGAGCGCGTCGAGCATCTCGTAGTGGCCCTCCTGTCGCAGGTGGCCGGAAACGTGGATGTCGTCGTAGATGCGGGCGCCCTGCATCCGGAGCAGCTGTTCGGACTGGTACCGCTGGCCCTCGTTGGTCGGCTCCGGAATGACGCCGGCCGAGAAGATCACCTTGTCGCCCTCGTCGATCTCGAAGGAGGTCTCGCCGCGTCCCATTCGGGTGAGCATCGCGCGAGGCTCGCCCTGGTGGCCCGTCACGATCGGGAAGTAGTTCTCCTTGCCCTCGTCCATGATCCGGGAGAACTGGGTGTCGATCTCGCGACCGTGGCCGTACATGTCGACCTGCTCGTCGAAGGCGAGGTCGAGCCGCTCGGCAATGCCGGAGTACTTCTCCATCGAGCGTCCGAGGAGTACGGGTTCGCGGCCGATGTCGCGGGCGAACTCCACGAGGCTGGTGACGCGCGAGACGTGGCTCGCGAACGTCGTCGCGAGGATGCCGCCGTCGTAGTCCTCCATGCTGTACACCGCATCCTTCAGCTGTTCGCGTGCGACGGATTCGGACGGCGTGCGCCCCTTGCGGTTGGCGTTCGTGCAGTCCTCGACGTACGCGACCACGCCTTCGCCCTCGCGGCCGATCTCGCGGAAGCGCTCCATGTCGATCGGGTCGCCGAGCACGGGATTGTGGTCGATGCGCTTGTCGAGCCCGTAGACGACGGCCCCCTCCGGCGTGTGAAGGACTGGGTTGATCGCGTCGATCGTCGAGTGAGTGACGTTGACGAACTCCATCTCGATCTCACCGGAGTCGCCGATGGGCATCGTGCCGCCCGCCTTCATCTTCACCAGGTCGTTGTTCGTGTCGAACTTCGACTCCCAGCTCAGCTCGTCTTTCACCAGCTCGATGGTGAACGGCGTCGCGACGACCGGCGCGTCGTACCGGTGGGCGAGCTTCGGGATGGCGCCGATGTGGTCGAGGTGGCCGTGCGTGGGGACGATGGCACGGACCTCGCCGTCGAGCTCGCTCATGATCCGGTCGTCCGGGATGGCGCCCATGTCGATCAGGTCGAGGCTGTGCATCCCCTCGGTCTCGACGCCGTCGTGGATGAGGACCTTGCTCAGGTTCAACCCCATGTCGAAGACGACGATGTCGTCGTCCATCCGGACCGCCGTCATCTGTCGTCCGACTTCCTCGTATCCGCCAACTGCTGCGATTTCAATTTCCATAGCTGTGTCCGATCATAGCTGTCCCGTCATCAAGTAGAGGAGACGAACGCGAGCGGCCGCGGGAACCGGTCGAACGCCGCTCGCAGGTGGACGGCGCGTGTTTCGGGTTGTGGGAACATCCGCCGGCACCCCGTAAAAGGCTGTGCATCGGCGGATCTCGACCGCTCACTCGGCTCCGACGCGCAACACCGCGTTCGTCAACACGTCGACGCCGATCGCCAGACTCGTCTCGTCGACGTCGAACGTCGCCGTGTGGTGGCTCGTCGGGTGGTCGGTGCCGACGATCAGGTAGGTGGCGAGCCCGCCGTCCGACTGCACGCGGTCCATCAGGAACGTGGCGTCCTCGCTGGCGCCGAAATCGGCGGCCTCGACGACCGTCTCGACGCCCTCGACATCCCGAGCGACATCGGCGACGAGCCCGGCGAGCGCGGGGTCGCTGTCGGCGCATGGCGACTCGCTGACCACCTCGACGGTCGACTCACACTCGTGCATCCGAGCCGCGCTCCTGAGGGTGCTGTCCAGCCGGTCGACCATGTAGTCTTTCAGCGCCGTCGTCTCGCCGCGCGCCTCCGCTTCGACGTGTGCGTGCTCCGCGATCACGTTGCTCGCGGTGCCCGCCTCCGCCCGTCCGAGATTGACGCGGGTCATCCCCTCGCTGTGTCGCGGGATCGCGTAGGCGTTCTCGATGGCCGTGCCGAGCGCCTGCATCGCGTTGGCGCCCTCGTTTGGCGCTTTCCCCGCGTGGGCAGTTTCTCCCTCGAAGGTCGCGTCGATGTGGGCCATCGCCAGCACGCGCTCGATGCCGGCGACGACCTCTCCCGTCGGATGGTCGAGGCCGACGTGGACCGCGAACAACGCGTCGAGGTCGGCAGAGTAGTCGCTCTCGGCCATCGGCCGGCCGCCGCCGGAGATCTCCTCGGCGGGCTGGAAGAACACGACGAACCGCCCCGTAAAGTCGCTCGCCTTCACGGCTTCGAGGACGGCCAACCCCCACGTCATGTGGGCGTCGTGGCCGCAGGCGTGCATGTAGCCGTCGTTCTCCGAGCGAAATCCGCCGCCGGCGGGTGCGTGGTCCGGGTCGTCCGCCTCCGCTATCGGCAGCCCGTCGATGTCGACGCGGAGCCCGACCGCCGGCCCCTCTCCGCGATCCAGCACGGCCACGCAGCCGGTGACGCCGCCCTCCATCTTCGCGAGCATATCGGGGTCGGCGCCGCGCTCGCGGGCCTCGTCGTACCAGCGCGCTAGCTCCTCGTTGTCCGGCACCGCCATCCGCCGATCCGGGTCGTACGCCTCCCGGCCGACCGCGAGCTCGTCGACGCCGATCCGCTTGACCTCCTCAACGATGCGGTGGGTGGTGTAGAACTCCCGCCAGCCGGGTTCGGGGTGTTCGTGGAACCGACGCCGGAGGTCGACGAGGCGGTCGCGAACGGGTTTGCTCATGCGAGGCACTCACACGCCGACCGACTTAAGCGTACACAGTTGTCGTATACTTCGGACACACAAAAGGCTAAGTTCCGAAGGTGACTACGGCCGATATCGCGTCACGAGACGCAGGTTGATTATGAGTGACCATCCCGACATCGTCGTCCTCCGTGAGGGGACCGAAGGGCTGTCGATGGAATCGTACGCGCAGGCGCTCCGCGAGCGGCTTCCCGACATCGAGGTCGCGCTCGCACGGACGCCGGCAGAGGAGCGCGAACTCGTCCGGCACGCCCGAATCGTCACCGGAATCGGCATCGACCCGGAGCTGGTTGCGGACGCCGAGCGCCTGGAGCTGTTCGCCTGCACGTTCGCGGGGACCGACCACCTGCCGGTCGAGAAGCTCGTCGAGCACGGCGTGAGCGTCACCAACGCCGGCGGCATCCACGCCCCGGGGATCGCGGAGCAGGCGATCGGCAACATGCTCGTGTTTGCTCGCCGGCTCCACGAAGGATGGCGCCGGAAGTCGAACCACGAGTGGCGTCACTTCCAGTCGACCGAGTTCACCGGAAGCACGGTGACCGTCGTCGGCCTCGGCTCCATCGGGCACGCAGTCGTCCAGCGCCTACAGGGGTTCGAGGTGGAGACGATCGGGATCCGCTACACCCCCGAGAAGGGCGGCCCGACCGACGAGGTGCACGGCTTTGAGGAGGCGGCGATCCACGAGGCCTTCTCCCGGAGCGACTACGTCGTGTTGGCCTGCCCCCTCAACGACCTCACCCGCGGGCTGGTTGGCGAAGCGGAACTGGCCACGCTCCCGCCGAACGCGGTGGTCGTCAACGCCGCGCGCGGCGGCATCGTCGACACCGACGCGCTGGTGTCGGCGCTCCAGACCAACGGGATTCGCGGCGCCGCACTCGACGTGACCGACCCCGAACCCCTCCCGAACGACCACGTGCTGTGGGACCTAGAGAACTGCCTCATCACGGCCCATACCGGCGGTCACACGCCGAACCACTGGGACCGTCTCGCTGATATCGTGGCGAAGAACGTCGCCGCGATGGAGGAGGGCGACGGCGAGCTGGAGAACGTCGTGGCGGCGCCCGACGGGGACTGACGCAGCGGGAATGATCGCGGCTGGCTGGCCGTCGGAGACGACTCAGGCCGTGAACAGCCGACGTGGGAAGTCCGCGAGCGGCTCCGCCCCTGAGGAGGTGACGACGAACGTCTCGCTGAGCTCGACGCCGAACTCGTCCTCCCAGAGTCCCGGGATGGTGTGGAACGTCATGTTCTCTTCCAGTACCGTCTCGTCGCCGGGACGGAAGCTGGCGGTGTGCTCGCCCCAGTCCGGGGGGTAGCCGAGCCCCATCGAGTAGCCGATCCGGTCCTCCTTTTCGACGCCATACTCCGCGATGGTGTCGCGCCAGGCTCGCTCGACGCTCTCGCAGGTGACGCCCGGCTCGACGGCGTCGAGGGCGGCCTCCATCCCCTCGACGACGATCTCCGCGGTTTCCTGGACCTCGGCTGGCGGGTCCCCGACGAACGTCGTGCGCGCGAGTGGCGAGTGGTAGCGGTGCCGACAGCCGGAGAGCTCGATGAGCACGGGGTCGCCGTCCTCGAACTCGCGATCGGTCCAGGTGAGGTGAGGCGTGCCGGTGTGGTCGCCGGAGGGCATCAGCGGCACGATGGCGGGATAGTCGCCGCCGAACTCCTCCGTGCCGCGGATCAGCCGGTCGTAGATGGCGGCGGCCGCCTCGTACTCGGGGACGCCCTCCTCGATGGCGTCGAGGCCGGCCTGCATCGCCAACTCGGAGATTTGGGCCGCCTCGCGCATGTACGCCAGCTCGCGGTCGGACTTCTTCACGCGGAGCCAGTTGACGAGCAGGGTGTGGTCCTCAAACTCGGCTTCCGGAAGGTTCGCCTGGAGGCGGGTGTACGACTTCGCGGTGAAGTACGAGGCGTCCATCTCCAGCCCGACGGTGCCGTCCGCGGCGTCGACCTCCTCGAGGACGCCGGCGAGGTAGTCCATCGGGTGGAGGTCGCGCGGGGACTGCACGTGGTCGTCACTGTACGCGCGGATGCTCTCCTCGGAGAGCCACGTCGTCGCGCGCGCGCCGTTGCCGTCCATGTCGCGGCCGACCCAGATCGGCTCGTCGCGCTCCGGCGTCACGACGACCGCCTGGTGGACGTAGAAGGACCACCCGTCGTAGCCGGCGAGGTAGTTCATGTTTGCGGGGTCGGCAACGACCATCGCGTCGAGTCCCTCCTCGCGGAGCCGCTTCTGGGCCCGGTCCACTCGGCGCTCGTACTCGGATTGTGGGAAGACGTTTCCTGGCATGATTGGGAGCTATTCACACGGTCCACCGAGCCGGGCAAAAAGCTTTCCGTGTATGACGATAACGGATTGCGTATATTTTTCTGCGCGACGATGCAGCCAGGGGAGCCACACGCTTTTCGTCGCGCCCGTCGAACGCTTATGCATGAAGAACCACCTTCTGCTCGGCGTCGGGCTGCTCGGGCTGATCGAGCTGATCGCACCCAAGCAGGTCGTTGCGCTGTTCACCCGGATCGCGTATCGGAACGCGGATGACGCGGAGCCGCGCAGCTGGCTCCACACGGCCGCGCGCGTCGAGGGCCTCGTCCTCGTCGTCGCCGCGCTCGTCGGCCTGTTCAAGAGCGCGCAGGGCGCAACGACGGCGGCCAACGCGGCGGCCGACACGGCGGCCGACCGGAGTGCCGACCACGATGCGGACGGTGGCGACGGTTAAAAGGCGTCCAACAGCCCGCGGAGCGTTTCGGCGGGGTTCTCGGCGGTGACGACCGCCGACGCCGCGCCAACTCCATCGACGCCACACTCGCGAGCGGCGGCAACGTGAGACGGCTCCGCGACCCCGCCGCCGACCGCGATCCGAGTTGTGGAGTTGACGGACGCGACGGCGTCGACCGCTTCGCGCACGCGGGCCGGTTCCTCCGCGACCAACGGCTCGCCGCTCGCCACGTCCTCGGGACGCTCGAACAGCACCCAGTCCGCGCCGAACTCCGTTACCGCCCGCGCCTCCGCCACGCTCCGGACGCAGACCACGGCATCGAGGCCGACATCGTCACACCGCCGGATCAGCTCGCGAGTCTCCGACAGCGACGCCTCGCGCTCGGGATGGTTGACGAACAGCGCGTCGGCGCCCGCGGTCGCGAGCGTCTCGACGAGCACGTCGCCGGTCCCCTCGCCGGCCGCAGCCGCATCCGCAGCCTGCGCGATAAGCGGTACGTCCACCGCCTCCGCGAACAGCCGCAGATCCGGAATTTGGGGCGCGATCGCGGCCGGAACGCCGGCGTCCGACGCCGCTCCCGCCAACTCGCGCGCCAGCGAAACCCCGTCGCGACCCGCCGTGCCGGGATACGTCTTGAAGCTACACAGGAAACACGGTGTGGGGAGGGACATACGACTGACTGCGTCGGGGAGCCTTATAAGACCGGCCGCCGAGCGCGCGACGATCACCCGAATTCCCGATCCGGCGCGCCCGGCGAGCGCCTATAAGGCGCGAGCCGGAGCGCGAGGGAGGCAGCGGTCGCCGGCGGAGCGGTTTCCCGCCGGCGGCCGTCTGCCGAGGCTGGGGAGGTGTGAGGTGCGGAGCGGTCGTGTGGGGCGGTTGTGTGGGGCATTGGAGGTGTTTACCGGCGTACTCCCCACAGCAACCGCACCAACCACACTTATAAGGGGTCGGCTGGGGGTTCAGAGGTATACACCCTCGCACTCCCCTGAAAAGGGCCCCGCTCAATCGTCCGATTCGGACGCCGCCGGGCGCCCGGAGTCGGGGCGCTCGCCGGTTAACAGGACGTGGCAGTTACGACAGCGCGCCTCGTAGGACTCCTCGGCGCCGACGAGGATGGTCGGGTCGTCGACGTGGGCGGGCTCGCCCTCGATGAGCCGCTGGTTGCGGGTGGCGGGCTCGCCACATTGGGTGCAGATCGCCCGGAGCTTGTCGACGTACTCGGCGACGGCCATCAGCTGCGGGAGCGGCTCGAACGGCTCACCGCGGAACGTTTGGTCAGTCCCCGAGACGATGACGCGGGCGCCGCGGTCGGCGAGCGCGTTGCACACCTCGACGAGCGCCGGCGAGAAGAAGTTCGCCTCGTCGATCGCGACGACCTCCGCGCCGTCGTCGTGGTCGAGGATCTCCAGCGGGCCGTCGCCCTCGTTGTCGACGACGGTCGCGTCCCACTGGCGGCCCGTGTGCGAGCCGATGGTCGTCTCGCCGTAGCGGTCGTCGACCGCCGGCTTGTAGACGGCGACCGACTGCTCGGCGATCTCCGAACGCCGGAGGCGGCGGAGCAGCTCCTCGGTCTTCCCCGAGAACATCGAGCCGGAAATGACCTCGATCCAACCGGATCGAGTGATCGCGTGCATGCAGTATCGGCGTCCAGCCAGCGACTAAACGATTTCTCTCTCGGCGGCGGAGTCGGTCGCCGAGCGCGGGGCGTCAACCTTCCAACCCGTTTACGGCGTCGGTACGAGTCCGGCCAGGTCGACGAGCCCCAGTGCAGCCGCCGTCAGCAGGACCACGTAGAGGGCGTTGCCGATCGTCGAGAACAGGAGAAACCGGGCGCGCGGGTAGCTGCTCAGCCCGGCCGGGATCGCCATCAGGCTGCGGATCCCGGGGATCGCGTTGGTGACCGCGAGCGCGGCGCCACCGAACCGGTCGAACAGTCCGGCGACGATCGCCACGCGGCGCTCGCCGACGCGCTCGTGGATCAGAAACGGCATCCGGTCGACGTACGGCACGCGCCGGCGGATCCCGACGAACTCCGGGCTCTCCTCGTTGAACCCCCGGTAGACGGTGAACTGCCCGAGCGTCGCAGCGACGGCGCTCGCGGCGGCGACCGCGAGCAGGGTCCCGTTGGGCGGGACGTAGACGGCGACGTAGACGACGTACAGCGCCGCCGGGGGCGTGATCTTCCCGACGATCAGCCCGTCGAGGTAGAACGCCAGCAGAATCAGCGGAATCCCGAGCAGCTCGAGGGCGGACAGGACGGCCGCCGTGCTCGGGCTCATACGGAGACAACGCGAGGGAGGCACTTGAAAACGTCACCCGGAACGGCGGCCGCCATCCTCAGAGCACGACGCGTTTCACGTCCGCGTGGCTCGCACGGCGGACGACCGCCCGGACGGGATCGCGCGCGCCGGCGAGGTTGTCCGAGTCGCCGTCGAGCACGAGCAGCTTCGCCTCCTTCCCCTCCTCGACGACGCCCCGGTCGAGCCCCGCGATTTCGGCGCCGTTGACGGTCGCCATTCGGAGTACCGTCTCGGCGCTTACGTCGGCGAGCTTGGCCGCGAACTCCATCTCGCGGAACATCGACGGCGAGTTGAGCATCGCGTTGTCCGTCCCGAGCGCGACGGTCGTTCGCTCGGCGAGCTCCCGAATCGGCGGGACGCCGACGTTCGTCACGAGGTTCGAGCGCGGACAGACGACGATCGGCGTCTCGCGGTCCTCGACTCGCTCCAGCTGATGCGGCTCGGTGTGAACCATGTGGACGAGATAGTCGGGGTTCAGATCGAGGGCGGCGTCCACGTCCAGCGCATCGCGCTCACCAGCGTGGATCCCGAACAGCTTGCCAGCCTCCCGGGTCGCGTTGCGCTCCCGGTCGAAATCAGCGTCGCGCGCCCCGGAGGCACCGTAGCCGTCGGCCACGTCGAGCACGTCGAGCTCCTCACGGCCGAACACGACCGCGTCGATGTCGCGCTCACCGAACGACTCCCCGTCGTCGGTGCCCTCGGTCCCGCCGATCCCCGTCCCCGAGAGCGCGTCACGCAGCGCCTCGACGCCGGCGACGCCGCCCTCGCGGAACTCCAGAAACGCGCTCGTGCCGGTCGACTCCATGTAGCGGAGCGTTCGGGCCATCGCCGCCACCTTCTCCTCGTGGCTGGCCGATCGGAGCAGGCGGTGTTTGAGCCCGTCCGGCGGCGCGACGAGTTCGTCGAGCGAGAGCCCGGTGCCGGCCTCCTTGGCGATCGAGTCACCGATGTGGGTGTGAGCGTTGACGAACGCCGGCAGGATGATGTCGTCGCTGTCCGTCTCACACTCCTCAATGGCGACGATCTCGTCGTCGGCGACGACGACGCGGCCCTCAACCGGGTCGAACTCCGGACCGAGTAGGACGGTCCCTTCCAGGTGCATACCGGGTCTCTCTCCGCGGGGGGAGTAAAGCGTCACGACCCGAAGTGAATCCGCGCGCGGAACACGCCGGCTCGTTTGCTACCGGTCTGAGACGCTGCTACTCCACAGTCGCCCAGATCCGGAGATCCCGTGGGGCCACCGGTCCGTCCGCGTCTGTCTCGCCGCCCGCAGGCGACTCCCGCGGGTCGGGCTCCACGATGCGGTCGACGGCAAAGCCGGCGTCCGTGAGCGCTTGGTGAAGCTCGCTCACCGTGCGGTCGAAGACGACCATCTCGGCGTCGTACGCCTCGTCGATCGTCACCCGCCGGCGCGGGTCGGCGTGGTAGTCCCGCGCCAACTCGCCGGTTTCGTCGTCCATCAACTCGCCAAAGGGGTGTGGAACGGACAGCAGAAAGCTGCCACCGGGACGGAGCACCCGTCGCGCCTCAGCGAGCGCGGCGTCGAGGTCGGCGACCATCTGGAACGCCCACTCCGAGAACGCCGCGTCGAACGCGTCGTCCGGGAGCGGGAGTCGGGTCACGTCGGTTTGCAGAAATGCCGCATCCACGCCGGCGAAATCCCGGAGTCGACGCGCGTGGCGCAGTTGTTCCTCGGAGAGGTCGACGCTGACGACGCGCTCTGCGCCCGCGAGCGCCGTGCCGACCGTCCCCTGTCCGCCGCCACAGCCGAGTTCCACGACATCGAGTCCCTCGGGTGAAGCTGCGTCCGGCAGGGGGTCACGAGCCGAAGCGTCCGCGCTGAACGGAGTCGGCGTCGGCGGGAGCTCGCCGTCGGCGGTGTCGGCGTTCCACAATCCCTGAAACGTGTCGCTCCACTCGTTCCAGAGCCGGCGGTTCTCCCGGTGGTCGTCGGCCATACCGGATGCTCCGCCGAGACGCACTTGAAATCTGGACGGGTATGAGAAAGAGACGCAGGGTGCCGGTGCTGTCGTGGTGGCGGATTCGGTGCTGTCGCGGTGGCGGATGCGGTGCTGTCGCGGTGGCGGTTGCGGATGCGGTAGCAGCGATCGGTTGTACCGCGAGCGAGGGGAAGAGCGCCCGCAGGGCGCTCGACGCCGAGCCTCGCGGTCCCTTTTTGGTGGAGATTTTTGACCGGGGGTTGAGCGGAACCGGCTTGCCGGTTCCGTGAACCCCCCGGTTAAAAAGGTCCTACTCGAACTCGTCGAGCGTCGTCGGCATCGCCTTGCGCACCTCGGTGACGAGCCCGTCGGGGTCGAGGCTGAGCACGTCGGCCGCCGCGCGCCCGACGCGGTCGGTGTGGTCGGCGGGCGCGTAGACGCCGAGGCGCCACTGGTTGCGCTGAGCGGTGCGCAGCGCGTTGACGAGCGGGGACTGCTTGCCCAGCCGGCGCACCTCACCGTTGACGGTGACGCGGGCGGAGGACTCGCGCATCGAGGGCTCGGGAGGCACGTCGAGCACGACGTATCGGTGGTCGACGCCGGCCTCCTCGGCGATCTCGCGTTCGAGCTGCTCCTCCGTCCCGTGGTCGGCCTCGTGGACGCGCTCGGGCACGTCGTCGTACTCCGCCCAGACGGCGAGCTTGTAGAGGTCGCGCTGGTCGTACCGGCGGGCCAGCTCCGCGGTTTCCGGGCAGTTCCGGAGCGCGACGAGCAGGTCGGCGTCGTCCATTCGGCGGAGCCGCTCGGCGGTGGTGTCGGTGTGTTCGAGGAGGCGCGCGGCGGCCCGGCGGAGCATCGCCTTCGAGATCCGCGCGACGTGGTGGGTGTAGACGACGGGGTTCATCAGGGCCCGCGCGAGCAGGAGGCTCTCGGCGGTCTGGACGTTCCCCTCGTCGAGCACGAGTTCGGCCTCCCGACCGTCGCCGCCGTCGGCGAAGGTGAGTTCGCGGACGAATCGGCCGGTGTCGATGGTGCCGTACGGGACGCCCGTGTGGTAGGCGTCGCGCACGAGGTAGTCCATCCGGTCGACGTCGAGCTCGCCCGAGACGAGCTGGCCGTATTTCCCCTCGCCGGCGACGAGGTCGGCGACCGCGCTCGGGTCGAGGTCGTAGTCTCGGAGCACGTCGCCGACCTCGCCACGGTGGAGCAGCTCGTCCACGTCGTCGTGGTACTTGCCCGTGTGGCGGTGGGTGAGCCGCTCGATGTTGTGCGAGAAGGGGCCGTGGCCCACGTCGTGGAGCATGGCGGCGGCCTCGATCCGCTCGGCCTGCGTTCCCTCGATGCCGAGCCCGTCGAGCGCCTGCCGCGCGAGGTGGTAGACGCCGAGGCTGTGCTCGAAGCGGGTGTGGTTCGCGGAGGGGTAGACCAGCTGGACCGTCCCCAGCTGTTTGACCCCGCGAAGTCGCTGGACTGCGGGGGTGTCCAGCAGTTCCGCGGCGACACCGTCGATCTCGATGTGGTCGTGAACGGTGTCTTTGATCGTGATCATGCCCACCAGTTCGGCGGCTTCACGTAAAAAGCGACGGAGATGCGGCGGGGGCCGAGTAGCAGCGTCTCTGTGGAGGATCCGCCGCCTACGCCGTTCGGACGCCGAGCACGTCCCGCGCCGCCTCCCCCACGCTGTCGACGTGTTCAGCGGGGCAGTAGACGCCGAGCTGCCAGCGCCGACGCTCCGCGGCACGGAGCCCGGCGACCAGCTCGGAGGCGTCCTCAAGCCGCTGCGGGACGCCCTCGACCATCACGGTGGAGGCGGACTCCTTCAGCCCGGGACGGGACGGCACGTCCACGATGACAGCCTCGCGGTCGACGCCAGCGATCTCGGCAATCTCGTGTTCCGCTGCTAGCTCCTCGGCGTGGCCGGCGTCGACGGTGCCGGCGGGTACGTCACCGAGCCCGACCCAGACCGCGCGCTTGTAGAGGTCGCGGCGCTCGATCCGACCGCCCAGCCCGGGAACCTCCGAAGCGAGTGCGACGAGCAGGTCGTGGTCGGCCATCCGACGGAACTCCTCGATGGGGGTCTCCGTCCGGTCGAGATAGCGCTCGCAGGCGCGCTCCAACATTGCGCCCGCGACACGCGAGACGTGGTGCCGGTAGACGACGGCGTTCATCAGCGACCGGGCCACGAGCAAGCTCTCTGCGGTCGCGACGTTCCCCTCCGCGAGCACGAGGTCGGCGGATGCGGGATCGACGACGCCGTCGCTCCCGGCGCCCGCGCTGCCTCCGCTTCCTCCGCGGCCTCCGCCATTCCCGACGAGCTGCAGCTCGTTCACCAGCCGGCCGGTGTCGACGGTACCGTAGGGCACCCCGGTGTGGTGGGCATCGCGCACGAGATAGTCCATCCGGTCCACGTCGAGTTCGCCCGAGACGAGCGCGCCGACGCCCCCCTTCCCCGCGACGAGCTCCGCGACCCGTTCGGGATCGAGCCCGTGGCGTTCCAGAACGCCACACACCTCGCGGTCGGGGTCGGTAAGCAGCCACGCGAGTTCGTCGTGGTCCTTGCCCGTCTCGCGGCGGATGACCCGCTCCGTCTGGTGGCCGTAGGGGCCGTGGCCCACGTCGTGGAGCATCGCCGCCGCGCGGACGTGCGCGGCCGTGTCCTCGTCGACGCCGAGCCCGTCGAGCGCCTGCCGGGCGAGGTGGTAGACGCCGAGGCTGTGCTCGAAGCGGGTGTGGTTCGCGGAGGGGTAGACGAGCCGGACGGTGGAGAGCTGCTTGATGTGCCGGAGTCGCTGGAACGCCGGCGTGTCGACGAGGTCGGCGGCCACGTCGTCCAGCCGGACGTAGTCGTGGACGCTGTCCTTGATCGCCTTCATTGCCGGAGGTGCGTCGGCGTCCGGGTTGGTCGTTTCGACTCGCATCGACCTGACGGGGGATCCGTTGGTGCGGACGAGCCCTATTCGTCGACGATCTTCACGTCGAACCGCTCCTCCAGCGCGCGCACGACGGAGCCGCCGACGCCGGCGGTCGCCGCGCGCCCGTCCTCGACCGCGAGGAGGTCGTCCTCGTCGATGCCGAGCTCCTCGGCCAGCTCCTCGACGGTGAGCCCGGCTCCCTGCCGGGCCTCTGTCACCGTCTCGCCGTAGCCGGAGACGAGGTACGGGAGCCGGTCCTCCTCGTAATCGGTGCCCTCCTCCTCCCAGTGGGAGGAGTCGCCGCTGGCGGCGTCGTACACCTTCGCCTGCTTCTGTGCGAGCTCCTGTTTCCGCGTGGTCGGGCCGTCCGACCCGCCGCCGGAGCTGCCGCCGGGGGAGCCGCTCCCCCCGCCCGAGCCGCCCCCGTAGGCGTCCTGCGAGCCGCTCCGCGAGCTGGTCTTGGCGTTATCGTCGTGGTCGCGACACGACGAGCAGACGAGTAGCTGTGCGCCCGCGACGTTCGCGTGCTTCAGGTTGGAGGTCTCCGCGCCACAGAGCTCGCAGGCGTCGCCGTCGCCGCCGCCGCCACCCGAGCCCGTCGAGTACTTCGTCATACCCCCGCCTAGCGCGGGAGGCCTTTTATAATGATCACACGCCGGCACCGGCGCTCGGTGGTGTAGCGTTCGGAAGGATTGTGCGTGGGTGCTGTCGTAGAGACAACACCGTGCATCGGTGGGGGTGTGCCCCGGTACGATGCGTGGGACCGGATTTGAACCGGCGGACCTCTACAGGACAGCGCCCTCAACGCTGCGCCGTTGGCCTGGCTTGGCTACCCACGCTCGCTCGTTTTTGCGCATCTCCACGTACCCCGTCGCCAATTAAAAGCCCTTCCATTCGGCACCGCCGTGCCGGTAGTTGTCACCGCGCCGTCGGGCGCCCACTGTTACCGGCACCGGGGTGACCACTCCCCACTCCCGCTATCGGCAGGCGTTTGTCGGAGGCGCTCCACGGATCACGCATGAGACAGTGGGTCCGCGACAACGTCCGACTCGTCACCGGGGTGCTCTCGGTCGTCGCGCTCGCGCTCGTGTTCGGCGCGGCCGGCGGCGCGATTCCGAGCACCGTCGTTCCACATCCCGGCGAGACCGTCCTCGATGCCATCCCACACCTGAACGCCGTCATCTCCGCGACGGCCATCGTCACCATCGGGCTCGGCTGGCGCACGATCCGGCGTGGCGAGGTCGCACGCCATCGAGCGCTGATGGGGACCTCCTTCGCGCTGTTCGCGACGTTTCTCGTGTTCTACCTCTGGCGGCTGGTGATCCGCGGGACTGCGGAGTTCCCCGGACCGGACGCCGTCTACCAGTTCGTCTACCTCCCGTTTCTCACCGTCCACATTCTCCTCGCCGTCGTCTGCATCCCGTTCGTCTTCCACGCGCTGACGCTGGCGGCGACACACTCGCCCCGCGAGCTCTACGACACGGCACACGCCCGATCGGGCCGGATCGCGGCGTCGCTGTGGGTGATCTCGTTTGCGATGGGAATCGGCGTCTACGTGATGCTCCACCACCTGTTTTGAGATCTTGAAAGGGGGGCCGCGAGGCGCTCCGCAAACGGGTCGTGACGGCTACTCGCGGCGGGGGACCTTCTTGTGTGCCGCGTAGAACAGCGGCAGCAGCAGCGCGCCGGCGAAGCCGAAGGCGAGCGCGAGCGCGGCGATGTCGTCGGCGGTGAGCACGCGCCCGCCGTCGTCTCCGCCGTCGGGCTCGATGAGGTCGTCGTCGATGTCGCCCACGGCGACGGCACCCTTCATCCCGGCCGCCTCGTGCGGCGTACAGACGTACCGGAAGCGGTCACCCTCCTCGGCGTCGTCGAAGGTGTGCTCGAAGGTGTGGCCCTCCTCGTCGACCAGCTCCGACTCGAAGGCGTCGTCGACCTCGGCGACGTCGTGCTGGCCGCCCTCGCCGGTCCACTCCCACACGACGGTCGCGCCCTCGTCGATCAGGATCGCCGCGGGCTCGAACAGCAGGCCGTCGTCGCCGGCGCCGACCGTGACGTGCACCTCCTCCTCGCCGCGGAAGTCGTAGGTGCCGTCGTAGTTGTCGACGTCGTCGAACCAGCCGTCGTAGGCGGCGGCCGCCGTTCCGGCGCCGGCGGCGACGGCCGCCGTCGCGGCCGCACCCGTCGCGCCCGCACGGAAGAACCCACGTCGACTCATCGACGCCTCGTCCGCGTTTCCAGTCATATGTGATACTCCGATCGTCGGGGTGTTTAAGCTCCCGATACGCCGCCGTGCCGGTCCTTCATCCGAACAAGCCGCGGAACGCGACCACGCCGCCGACCCCCGCAATGAGCGCCAGGAGGATGTTCCCGGTTCGCCACATCACCAGCAGCGTGAGCCCGGCGGCGGCCCACTCGGGCGGCCCGCCGTCGGCCAACTCGGGGCCCAGCAAGGCGATCACGATCGCGCCGGGGAGCACGTCGATGCCGGCCTGGACCCGGTCGCTCACCTCGACGCGACTGAGCAGCCAGAGGCCGCCCCACTTGGTGAGGACGGTGACGACCACCATCGCGGCGATCGTCGCAACCACGAGCGGGTCGAGAGAGAGGGGGTCACCCGTCATACCGGATCACCTCCACGAAACACGCCGCGAGCCCGCCGGCGATGATGTACCACTGTCCGGGGACGAGCCGGGCGGCAACCAGCGCGGTCGCGAGTGCGGCACACCACGGAATCAGCGATTCCGACGCCCCGTCCCAGAGCTCGACGGCGAGCGCGACGAAGACGGCCGCGAGGATGAAGTCGACCCCGTACGCCGCCGGGTCGTCGACCGCACCGCCGGCGTACGTGCCGACGATCGTCGAGCCGACCCACGCCGTCCAGACGGCGATCCCGCTGCCGAGCAGGAACGCCCCCCGCCCGTTGCCCGCCTTGAGATCACGCATCGTCAGCGCCCAGTTCTCGTCGGCCATCAGAAACAGGCTCCCGTACGCTTTCGCCGGCGAGAGGTGTCGGAACCACGGCTTGAGCGCGGCGCCCATCAGCGAGTAGCGGAGGTTGATCGCGAAGACGGTGGCGACGATGGCGACGACCGGAAGCGGGTCGGCCCACAGCTCCACCGCGACGATCTGGGAGGCGCCGGCGACCACCGTCGCGCTCATGAGCGCCGCCTCCGCGACGCTCAACCCCGCCTCGCCGGCGAGCATCCCGAAGGCGATACCGTATCCCGCGACGCCGAGCGCCACCGGCAACGTGATGAGGAACCCGGCGCGCACACCGGCGAACTCGAAGGAGACCGCGTTCTCGTCGGAGCCGGGGGATCCGGCGGAATCGGCGAGGTCGGTGGAGTCGTCAGGGGCGTCGAGGTCGTCGGGACCGGGAGAGTCGTCGGGACCGGGAGAGTCGTCGGGAGCCGATGGCGGTGCATCGCCCATCGTGTCGAGAAGTGGCGGGACCCGTGAAGGTCGTTGCGGAACGGCCCCGGACGAAAGTAGGGTGACAACACATTTGGCGGTTCGGCCGAAGTGGGAAACGAGAATGGCCGTGCTCGACGACCTCTCGGGCTTCGAGTTCGAGGACGTGATGGAGGACGTGTTCCGCAAGCTCGGCTACGAGAACGTCCGGCAGGCCGAGAAGGTCGCCGACGAGGGGCGCGACGTGGTGATGGAGGAGGTCGTCGACGGCACCCGCCGCGGCGTCGTCGTCGAGTGCAAGCACACGGCGACGGTCGGGCGACCCGTCGTCCAGAAGCTCCACTCGGCGATCGCCACCCATGACTTCGCCGGCCCGAAACGCGGCATCGTCGTCACCACCGGCCGGTTCACCGGTCCGGCCGAGGAGTACGCCGCGCGCCTCGACGCCAACGACGACCCGTATCCGATCGAGTTGATCGACGGCCGCGACCTCCGGGAGATCGCCGAGGAAGTGGGTCTCGACCTCCGAAACGGACGGATCGAGGTGTTGTGCGACGAGACGCTCCGGCCGTACGACCCGACATCGTCGCCGGACGCCCCCGTTCGCGAGGCGTTCCGCGAGGTGGAGAACCTCCCCGAAGACGACCTTCCCGACCCCGACTCGCGGGTGACGTTCCGGCCCGTGGTCGTGGTGACCGCGGACGTGAACGCCGTCTTCGAGACCTCCGTCGGGGTGATCCACCGGATCGACGATCGCTCTCGATTCGTCGTCCACGCCGAGCGCGGCCGTCCCGACGTTGCGGACCCGAACGTGGGCGCGCTCGTCGCCGACAACCTCGCCGCGACGATTCCCCTTGCGGAAGCGACCGACGACGACGCCTTCGACACGGTGGAGGAACGCCGGTTCGGGCAGACGGAGACGGAGTACAAGGACTGGGCCGTCGAGCGACTCCGTGACCATCACACGACGACGGTGTCGTACACCGGCGACAACAACGTCACCTACAACCGCACCTGCGAGCCGAACCGCTCGGACGTGACGGTTCGCACCGTCGAGCCGGTGTACCTCCCCGAGGTACGCCACGTCACGCGGCTCGACACGTACGAGTACCCCTTCGAGTACGCCGCCGCCGGCCCCTCGCGGGTGACCACCGAGGACGGAGTCCGCCAGTGCGTCCACTGTGCGACCGCCGGCGAGCGCGGCAGCTACACCTACTGTGCCAACTGCGGGAGCATCAGCTGTGCGGAGCACAGCAAAACGGAGCGGCTCGTCGACGAGCCGGTGTGCACCGGCTGTGCGGTGACGGAACGCTTCGCGCTCTCGCGGAAGTACTTCTACGACGAGGCGAACCGCGACGCCTTCCGCGAGGAGTACGCCGCCATGCCCGTCCACGAGAAGGCGATGGAGAACCCGGCGTTAGTCGCCGGCGCCGGCGTGGCGGCGCTGCTCGTCGTGCTCCTCGTGGTCGCGACGCTCGGCGTCGTCTGACCGGGGCGTTAAAAAGCGGCGTCCACGGGTGGACGCCATCCGTCTCTCGACTCCATCCGTGAGTCCGTCTCTCGACTCCAACCGCCGGCGAAACGGCGCGGGCGCCGGGCGACGCCCGCAGGTCACGATCGTGTCCCGCGTCCTCACGGGACAGGTGAATCTCGGGCCCCCGCACGACTCCGTCTGTCGCTTGATTATGGAGCGTTTCAAATCACCTTGACGGGAGGCGTCCCGGCGCTCCCCGTGGCCGCCGGCGTTCCCGGCAGATGGGACCGTCCGCGGCGATTCAAGGCCGGCGGGCGCGTACCTCCATCCATGACCCAGCAGCCGTCGTGTTCGGGGTGGAACAGCGCGGAGTGTGCCGGCACTCCGGAGTGTCCGCCACGCTGTCCGCGGTTCGTGGACAAGGCTGGAGCGCGCTGGACCGTGCGCCCGGCGTCTCCCGACGACCGCGAGGCCCTGACGGCGATGTACGACCGCTTCGAGGCCGGCGACCGTGCCCAGGGGATCCCCCCGGTTGACGACCGCCGGCGCCGTGAGTGGCTCGACCAGCTACTCACCGAGGGCGTCGGCGTCGTCGCCGAGAACCCGCAGGCCGGCGTGGTCGGCCACGCGGTGTACACGCCCGCGGACGCGTCCCGTCCCGAACTGGCGGTGTTCGTCGACCCCGCGTTCCACGGTCGGGGCCTCGGGACGGAGCTGTGCTGGCACGTCGTCGCCGCGGCGGCCGACGCGGGCTGCGAGGCGCTCGTACTCCACGTCGAGCGCGACAATCGTGCCGCAGTTCACGTCTACCGACGACTCGGCTTCGAGACGGTTCGTGGCGGCCGGGAGCTGGAGATGCGCCTCTCGCTGTCGGAACCCCCTGCCGACGAGGCTCGATTAGCGCCCGCCGAGCGCGTCGCGACGGTGTAGACCGGAAGGAAGCGGGCCAGCGTGTTGGGTGACCCCTACGACCACCCCCCACGACCCCTGCACGACCCTTGGACAACGTCGCTACGCTTAATTGACACACTCCGCAAACCCCACTTGAACATGCCCTCCACGCCGCACGGCGACGGCTGTCCCGACTGTGGCGCCGACGTGCCCCCGGATGCCAACTACTGTCCCGGCTGTGGAACCGCCACCGCCGCTGACCCGGACCAGTGTGGGGTCTGTGGTCACACGTTCGACGCCGCGGACGAGTTCTGTTCGACGTGTGGCTCGCCCCGTCAGGATGAGGCCGGCGTCGAACACGCCTCGACCGAGTTCCGTCTCTTTCGCGATGCCGCACGGCGCCACACGGAGGCGGGATGGGAGGTCGAGGCCGACCACGGCGACCGCGTCGAGCTGGTCGACCGGAGCTACGGCTCCGTCCTCCTTCACCTGCTGTTGGTGTTCACCACCGGCGGACTGGGGAACCTCCTGTACGGCTGGTTTCACTACACCGAGCGCGCCCGCCGACGGACGATCACCATGGACTCCCACGACTTCGAACGACCGGTTCACGCCAGCGCGCCGGAGGATAGTTCGCTAAACGTTGCGGTGGCGTACGCGCTCAGCGGCGTTCTGCTCCTGTTGAGCACGTTCTTCCTCGCCGGCGCGCTCGACGGGAACGGCGCCGCACCGGCGATAATCGGCGGCCTGCTGTTGGCCGGCGGGCTGCTCTCCGCACCGGCGGTCGAGCGACGACTCCGGGAACGGCTGACCAGACGCCACTCGCTCGCCGAGTTCGGCCGCCTACGGACGGTCGACCACCGGATCGTGCGCCCGTTCGAGAACTGCGAGGCGGACTGTGTAGTGTGTGGAGAGCCGGTCGACGCCGGCGTGGTTCGTCGCCGGCGTGACGAGACCGTGCTCGCCGGGTTCCCCGTGCTGACTCGGTCGCTGGAGGAGAACCACTACTGTACGGCGTGTGCAGCCGCGGAGCTCGACGTGGGACCCGGCGCCGGCCGACGATCGGCCCACGACCGGGCAGTCGAGGGACGGGACACTGACTCGTCGACTCGACAGCGGGAGCACGCGGAGTCGGAGCGATAGCGGCTCGGACTTCCGCTGAGGGGAAGGTCTACGCGGACCGGAGGTCTACGCCGTCCCGGAGAACTCGCCGGCGTGGTCTCCGTCGCCCGTTGTCGAGGAAGTCGGCCCCTCGTCGGGTGACGCGACACCGCCAGCCTCGGACCGTTCGCGCTCGGCGGCGTCCGTCAGCTCGCGGTAGAACACGACGGTGAACGCCGCGAACAGGCCGCCAAACAGCGTCATGAAGACGACCGTCCCCGCGGATCCGAGCAGTGCGGGCACGAGGTCGGGCGCGGGAGCGGGCTGGCCCGGTTCGGTGGCGGTTGGGAACGCGAGGATGATCAGCAGACTGTACAGCCCGCCGATCACCGCGCCGGCGATGGTCGAGAGCACGGCGTAGAGGCCAACCGGCAGGAGGTTGTTGCGAACGACCTCGACGCTTCGGGAGAGCCCGGCGACCGCACCAACGTCCTCGACGACGATGGCGTGAGCACAGAAGTGGAGCGCGAAGATCACGACCAGCATCGCGAGCACGAGCAGGAGCATGGCGCCGCCGCCAATCACGAGCGCGGCCGGCCCGGCGCCGCCCGCAAAGAGGATGGCGAACATCGCGATGGCAGCGATCACGATCAGGATCCCGAATCCGATCGTCACCGCGGTCACGAACAGGTACGCACCCAGCACGGAGACGTAGTACGATTTTGCGTGGGTCACGAACCGGCCGAGGGACGTTGGTCGCCCGCGGTCGGCGTCGTTCACCATGCCGAGCGCGCCGGCGTACACTGCCGGCGTGATGAACAGCAGGATCAGCGAGAACCCGAGCGACGCGACCGCGCCTGCCATCGGACCGAGCATCTCGGCGAATAGCTGGGGAATCTGGAGCACGGCGTACGCCGCGAACGGGACGAACAGGACGGGATAGTCGGCCAGATGACCGATGGCCCGTCGGAGGGACTTGATGATGACCATATCGTCGCTCCTCCGGGACAGTACTTAAAACCTGCCGGATAGCTGCCGATCGGGTATATAGTGACTGAACAGTCAGTCACCAGTGAGTCGTGCCGTGGTCACTCCTGGCTTGCCGGGCCGTCGGCACTCTCCGCACCGCCGTTCTCGTGCCCGTCGCCCTCCGCGCTGCCCTCCGTATCGCCACCCGCGCTGTCCGCCGCGAGGAGGCGGTCGAGGTGCACGTCAAGCGCTCGGCGCGTCTCCTCGATGGGGAACGCCTCGTACGTCGTGAGTCTGCGCATGCGTGCGCCGAACACCGTTGAGACGAGCAGTTCGGCCTCCAGTTCGGGGTCGAGCTCCGGGTCGAACGTGCCGTCCTCGATGCCGCGCCGGATGATGTCAGCGACGGTCCCTTTTACCGTCCGGTCGACCTTCGCGTACTGCTCGCGGAACTGGTCGTCGTGTTGGGCCTCCCCGCGGAGGTCGAACAGCGCCGTCTGTACCTGCCGCCGCTCCGCGGGCAATTCGGCGGGCAACAGCACGTCCACGAGCGCGCGAAGCTGGGTCGCCGGCGCCGTCGTCTCCAGCTCGATCTCGCGGTGAAGCTGGTCGAGCGCGTAGTCAAGAAACCCGGTCAGGAGGTCCTCCTTGCCATCGTAGTGGTAGTACAGCAGCGACTTGCTCTTGGGAAACTCGTCGGCGATCGCCTGCACGGTGAGACCGCCGTACCCCTCGCTCGCCAGCGCACGGTAGGTCGCTAGCATGATCTCCTCTTTTAATGGGTCGACCTCCGAGTCGGCGTCGGCCATCTACGCCGCCACCTCCACGGTCGCCGTACGGGCTCGCATCGGTGCGAAGCAGCCGGTCCACGGGGATAACGCTGCGGGTTCGCCGGCGTTTGCCGGCGTTCGTCGACCCTCTGGTCTCGTCAGTGGACGCCACGGACGGCAGCGATCGAGGGACTCCGTGGCCGTTGGCGAGTGTTTTAAGAGACCTCCCTGATTCGGATTCGCATGACCGTTGCCGGGACCCCCGTCGAGGCGCTCGTCGTGTTCGCGCTGATCGGCGTCGCGCTCGCGCTGTTCGTCTCGGAGCTGATCCCCAACGACGTGACCGCCATCGGCATCGTGGTCGCGCTGGCGGCACTGGAGCCGTGGACCGGCGTCGGGGCGCGCGGCGCCATTTCCGGGTTCGCCAACACCGCGACGATCACGATCGTCGCGATGTACATGTTGAGCGCCGGCATCCAGAACACCGGACTGGTCCAGCGACTCGGCGTCCACCTCGCGGCGTTCACGCGCGGCGACGAGCGTCGGGCGCTGATCGCGACCGTCTGTACGACCGGCCCCATCGCCGGCTTCATCAACAACACGCCGGTGGTCGCCGTTTTCATCCCGATGGTGACGGACCTGGCGCGCAAAAGCGGCGTCTCGCCGTCGAAGCTCCTGCTGCCGCTCTCGTACGCCGCGATCCTCGGCGGGACGCTCACCCTCATCGGCACCTCGACGAACCTGCTCGCCAGCGAGTTCACCGCCACGCTGCTCGACCGCGGGCCGATCGGGATGTTCGAGTTCAGCGCCGTCGGCCTCCTCGTGCTCGTCGTCGGAACCGTCTACTTGCTCACGATAGGCCGGCGACTCACCCCCGCACGGATCCCCGTCGACGCCGACCTCGTCGAGGAGTTCGACCTGGAGGATCACCTGTTCCAGCTTCGCGTTCGTGAGGAGTCGGCGCTGATCGGCGAGCCGGTCGACGCCGTCGAGGCGGCCGCCGACGATGCCGTGAGCGTCCTGCGCCTCCGGCGGGACGGAGAGTCGTTCCTCGGGGCCGAAACCGACCGCCGGATCGAGGCGGGCGACGTCCTCGTCGTTCACGGCCCGATTCAGGCGGTGCGCCGGCTTCGTGACCGTGCGGGGCTCGGACAGATCGCTACCGAGTCGGTCACCGAGGACACCTTCGAGGGCGAGGAGACCTCGGACACGCTCGCAAAGGCGGTCGTCCCCGACGACTCCGCGTACGTCGGCGAAACGCTTGCGGAAACCGGTCTCGACACGTTCCACCGCACGACCGTCCTCGCCGTTCGCCGTGAGGGCAACCTGATCCGAACGGAACTGGACGACGTTCGGCTTGAGCCCGGCGACCTCCTGTTGGCCCAGACCACTGCGGACTCGATCGCGTACTTCTCGGGGAGCGGCGACCTGATCGTCTTCGAGGAGGAGGCGTTCGACCAGCTCCTCGAACAGCCGGCCGAGGAGGTGGCGCCGCTGTCCCCCCGGATGCCGGTTGCGGTGGGGATCATGGCGGCCGTGGTCGGGAGCGCGGCGTTCGACATCCTTCCCATCGTGATCGCCGCACTGGGCGGGGTGTTCGCGATGATCGTCACCGGCTGTCTCTCCTCGGCGGACGCCTACGACGCCGTCTCCTGGAACGTCATCTTCCTGCTTGCCGGCGTCATCCCGCTGGGGCTCGCGATGGATGAGACCGGCGGCGCCGCGCTGATCGCCGAGACGCTGGTGGCGACCGAGGCGTTTCTCCCACTGCTTGCCGTGTTGCTGTTGTTCTACGTCGTCACCGGACTGCTGGCGAACGTCATCACCCCCGTGGCGACGGTCGTGTTGATGATCCCGGTTGCGGTCGACGCCGCCATCCAGCTCGACGCTAACGCGTTCACGTTCCTCCTTGCGGTGACGTTCGCCGCCGCGACCTCGTTTATGACTCCCGTCGGGTACCAGACCAACCTGATGGTGTACGGCCCCGGCGACTACGAGTTCACCGACTTCGTTCGAGTCGGCGGACCGCTACAGCTCATGTTGGCAGTCGTGACGACGGTCGCCATCGCCTGGCTGTGGGGGCTGACGTAGGGCGCTCGCCGGCGTGGTTCATGGGGGGTGGTCCGTCGGTGTACGACGGCGCCTCGACCACTCGGGGCGCCGGCCAGACGCAGGGATCGGCCACAATACTGAAACGACCCACGTCCGTCGATCGACCCGTCCGAATCGTCCACCCTACCGGCGGGTGCGACGTGGGCGCACAGCCCCCGTAAATTTCCATCCATGGCACTCGGAGGTGTTGCACTCGCGACCGACTTCGCCGTCCTGATAGTCGCCGCCACGGTGTTGAGCTACCTGGCGAAGCTGACCAAACAGCCGACCATCGTCGCGTACGTCCTCACCGGCGTCGTAGTCGGTCCCATCGGGCTCGGTATCGTCGCCGAGGGGGAGCTGATAGACGTGATCGCCGAGCTCGGACTCGGCTTCCTGCTGTTCCTGCTCGGGATCAAAATGCGGTTTTCCGACATCCGGGAGATCATGCGGCCCGTCGCCGTTATCGCCGTCGGGCAGGCGCTGTTGCAGGCGGTTGCGTCCACGGGCGTCGCGCTCCTGCTCGGATTCTCGCTGTTCCAGTCGCTGATGATCGCGCTGGCAACCACCTTCGGCGCGACGCCGATCATCGTGAAGGTGCTCGGCGACAAGGACGACCTCAAGGAGCTGTACGGCAAGGTCGACGTCGGCGTCCTGATCTTTCAGGACCTCTATCTCGTCGTCGCGCTGGCGATCCTCGCGGTCGGCGCCGTCGGTGACGCCGGCCAGATCGCCGCCAGCATGGGGCGCGTGTTCCTGCTGATGGCGCTCATCGGCGTCGTCGCCTATCTGGCGAGCCGCTACTTCATGCCGACGCTGCTGCGGGCGAGCGCCGCCAACGAGGCGACACTGTTCGCGCTCGGCGTCGCGTGGGCGTTCGTCTTCATCTACGTCGCCGAGACGCTCGACCTCTCCGTGGAGATCGGCGCGTTCCTCGCCGGGCTCGCGCTGGCACAACTCCCGTACAGCACGGAGCTCCGCGAGCGAATGCGCCCCGTGACGGACCTGTTCATCGCCGTGTTCTTCGCGAGTATCGCGCTCGGGATGGAGGTCGAATCGCTGCTGGAATACTGGCAGGAGGCAGTCATCGCCTCCGTGCTGCTGATCGCGATCAACTCCCTCATCGTCTTCGGGCTGTTCTACAGCCAGCGGTTTGCCGTCGAGACGAGCTTCCTCGGGACGATCTCGATGCTGCAGGTGTCGGAGTTCTCGCTGGTGCTCGGCGCACTCGCGCTCGACCAGGGGTTCATCGAGGAGGGGATCCTCGGCTTCCTCAGCCTGATGGCGCTGATCACGATGCCGGTCTCCACCTACTACGTGCTGTACAACCGTCGCATCTACGCCGCCGTCGAGCCGTACCTCCGGCCGCTTGAACGCGACGACCCCATCGAGACGGACCCGCTCACCTACCGGGACCACGCCGTCATCGTCGGCTACGACCGGTTCACGCGGCCGGTCGCCGACGAGCTCGCTGGCCGCTTCGAGGACGTGGTCGTCGTCGAGAACCGTCGCGATCCGGTCGAGGAGCTCCAAGAGAGCGACCTCGACCTCGTCTTCGGTGACCCGCGCCACGGCGAGATTCGCGCGGACGCCAACGTCGAGTCGGCCGACGTGCTCGTGAGCGCGGCCGACCGCACCGACGTGAACCGCCGACTGGTCGAGGCGGCCGACGGCGATGCGGTGACCGTGGTGACGGCGCCCGATGCGGCCGCCGCGGAGACGCTCACCGACGCCGGCGCCGACTACATCGTGCGCGAGCGAGAGCTTGTCGGCGAAGTCGTCACCCGGATCGTCACCGACCTCGACGCCGGCAGGGATGCCGCAACCGACCGGTTCGGCGACGGCGTCCGCTCGCTGTCGACCGACGGGGCGACGACCGGCGGAGGGGGGACTAACGGGGCGGCGACCGACGGGGGGTCGCCCGGAACCGGTGCCTGCGACGCACTCGGAGGTGAGACCGATGTATGAAACCCTGTTTGCGCTGACGACGATCTTCGCGGTGGCGGCAGCGCTGCTGCTCGTCGCCGCCCGATTCGACCTCCCGGTGATCCCCTTCTATCTCCTTGCAGGGGCGCTGTCGGGGGTCGTCATCGACGAGGCACGGCTGTTCGACTTGGCCCAGTGGGGGATCGCGTTCATCGTCTTCCTGTTCGGCGTCCACGTCGACCTCGAATCGGTCGCAGCCCGCGAGCGCGCCGGCGTCGGGGTCGCCGTGGTCCAGGCCGTTCTCATCGGGTCGCTCGGCTATCTCGTGGCCACGGTTATCGGACTCGGCCCGCTCAACGCCGTCTACTTCGCGGTCGCCGCCGGGCTCAGCTCCTCGCTGGTCGCCGCGAGCTACCTCGACCAGCGCGACGGGATCCGCCCCACTCACCGGCGGCTCTCGGAGGCCATCCACTTCACCGAGGACCTGCTCGGCGTCGCCGTCGTGGTGGCGCTCGGCGCGTTCGTGTACGCCGACATCGCCGCACCCGTCCAAATCCTCATCGGCGCTGGCATCCTCCTCGGCGGACTGCTGGTGCGCTACCTGCTGTTCCACCGGCTCACCGCGCTGGTCCGTGATGACCCGGAGGTGCTGATGATGCTCGGCTTCTCGCTCGTCATCGGCTTCATCGCGCTGGCGGAGGCCGCCGGGCTCTCGATCGTCGTGGGGGCGTTCGCGGCGGGCGTCGCCGTCGCCGACGACTACCCGCACTCGCTGGCGCTCGTGGACACGCTTCACGACCTGCGGGACTTCTTCGCGCCCGTCTTCTTCGTCACGGTGGGTGCGCTGTTGACTGTCCCCACGGTTGCCACCGTCGGCTACACGGCGGCGCTCCTGTTCGGCGTGCTCTTCGTCAACCCGCTGATCGTGACCCTGTTGGCGCTCCGCGTGGGCTACGACGGCCGAACCGCCGTCTACACCGCCGCGGCGCTCGACCACGTGAGCGCGTTCAGCCTCTTCATCGCGATCGAAGCGATCGACGCCGGACTGATCGCGCGACCGCTGTTCGACGCGATCGTCTGGACCGCCGGCATCTCGATGGTGGTGTCGGCGTACGGCGTCGCGCGGGCGCCACGAATCCACCGGCTCCTCCGACGGTCGGGGCTCGTCGACATCGTCGGTACGGTGCCGAACGGCCACACGAGCGTCCCCGATGACCTCTCGAACCATGTGATCGTCGTGGACCACCGACACGGCGGCGACACCGTGTTGAGCGCGTGTGCGGACAGCGACCGGGGGCTCGTGGTCGTCGAGGACGACCCGACCGTGATCGACGCGGTCACCGAGCGGTGTGACGGCTACGTGTACGGCGACCTGCTCGACGACCGGGTCTGGGAGCGGGCGAACCTCGCGGACGCCGGGCTCCTCGTCTCGCTGGCGCCCGAGGCCGACCGCGCCGAGGTGGTCGCGGAGCTTGACACGGACGTGCCGCGGGTCGTTCGCGCGGACGACGAGGCGCTCGCCGACCGGCTGCTGGACGCCGGCGTCGAGACGGTCGTCGCCCCCGAGACGCTCGCCGCCGACCGGCTAACCCGGAACCTCGACGCGGTGCTCGCCGGCGACCTCCCGCCGGACGGGCTCGGCAACGTCGACCGAGGCCCCACGGGGAGCGATGGAGGCTAAAACGTTCGGCTCCGACCGACCGGCGAGCCGACCGCCGGGGACCGAACCGTTTTCCGCCGGAATCCCCCAGAAGCCGTATGGACCTTTCCGTCGTCGACCTCTCGCCGGTGCCCCACGACGGCACCGCCGCCGACGCCTACGAGAACACGGTTGCCGCAGCGAAACAGGCCGAGTCACTCGGCTACTCGCGGTTCTGGGTCGCCGAACATCACGGGATGGCCGACCGCATCGCGGGGACGACGCCCGAGGTGCTGCTCGGCAACCTCGCGGCCGAGACCGACGCGATCCGGATCGGATCGGGTGCCGTGCTGCTCAACCACTACGCCCCGTTCAAGGTCGCCGAGGCGTTCGGGACGCTTGATGGGCTTGCTCCCGGCCGAGTCGACGCCGGCCTCGGCCGCGCCAACGGCTCGCCGGCGTCCGATCGCGCGCTCGGTACCGACCGACGCGTCGAGAACCCCGACGCCGACCACACCGAGCGGGTGAAATCCGTCGTGAATCACCTCCACGACGCGTTTCCCGAGGACCACGCCTACGCCGACCTCACCGTGCCGCGGGCGGACGGCGAGCCCCCGAGACCGTGGGTGCTCGGCTCCAGCACCGGCAGCGCGACCATCGCCGGGGAGCTCGGGATGCGGTTCTGTTTCGCGGCGTTCATCCGGCCGTCGTTCGCCGAGCACGCCTTCGAGGCGTATCGCGAGGTGTTCGACCCCGACGCCGGCGTGCCGGGCGGCGTCGACGAGCCGACCGGCATGGTGGCCCAGAACGTCGTCTGTGCGGAGACCGACGCCGAGGCCGCCCGGCTGCGGGCGGTCGCGGAGGCCACCTTCGCCCGAATGGCCCGCGGCGAGATCGGCTCGACCCCGACCGTCGAGGAGGCGATCGACGAGCTCGGCGGCGTTCCCGACCCGACCCCGCGGACGCTCGACGACGGCGAGTGGCCCCGCGCGATCTCCGGGAGCCCGGAGACCGTCGCCGGCCTCCTCGACCAGCTGGCGGACCGCGTCAGCGTCGACGAGATGATGATCCAGCACACGCTTGCGGACCCCGAAACCGCCCGACGCTCACACGAGTTGATCGCCGAGGGCGTGGGCTTGACGCCGCGGTAACCGGCCCCCTCCCGGTGGAATTTCTAGGAATTCTACAATTTTACAGCACCCGGCGTCAGGCGTCATCGTCGTCCACTGCTCCGGTCGTTTCTTCCGAGCCGTGGTTCACGAGCGGGCTGTCGTCGTTCGCGCAGTCGGGTCGTCCGCAGACGCCCGCATCCGCGCCGGCGCGCTCGACGCCGGGGGCAAGCTGACGGATCTCGAAGTCGGCGTTGTGGCCCGTGTTCGACTCGTGGGCCGCGACCGCCTCGCGGCCGCGGCGGAGTCCGTCGAACGTCTCCGTGTAGTCGCAGTCGGCACACGTGACGGCCACGGCGGAGCGTCTCCGGCTTCGGGTCACGCCGCGCCCTCTAGCACTGCGGCGAGCGCGTCCATGGTCGTGTCGACCCGCTCCACCCGGGCGTTGTGTCCCATGTGTCCCACGCGGAGCACGTCGTTGGCGAGGTCGGCGAGCCCGGTGGCGAGCAGCACGTCGTGCTCCTCGTGAAGCCGGGATTGGAGGGTTTCAGCTCGTTCCGGCACGTGAAACGCGGTGACCGTCGGCGAGCTCCGCTCGGGGTCGGGGAACGGCTCCAGCCCCAGTTCCGCGCCCCGCTCGCGACATCGTGCCGCGGCCGTCTCGTGGCGCTCGTGGACCGCTGCGACGCCCTCATCCACGATGAGCCCCAGCGCCTCGTCGAGCGCGACGACCTCCGTCGTCAGGTGGGTGTACGGGAACCCCTCGCTGGTGTCACGCCACGGCAGGAAGTTGGTGTACAGCGAGTGGGGCTCCCGAGTCTCCATCGCGTCCCACGCGCGCTCGCTGATCGCCGCCGTGGTGAGCCCTGGCGGCGCGCTGAAGCACTTCTGTGAGGCGCCGAGACAGACGTCGATCCGGTCGGTCGGCACGGGCGTGCCGCCGAGCGAGGAGACGGCGTCCACCACGGTAAGCACGTCGTGCTCCGCGAACAGCTCCAGCGCCGGCCCGAGGTCGTTGAGCGTCCCCGTTGGCGTCTCACAGTGGACCATCGTCGCCACGTCGAACGACCCCGATTCGAGCGCGTCGGCCGCCGCCTCAACGGGCAGCGGGTCGTCGTAGTCGGTCGTCACGAGCGTCGGCTCGCCGCCGTAATCCGCGACGAAATCTGCGAAGCCGTCGCCGTAGAGCCCGTTGGAGAGACACAACACCTCGGTGCCGGGTTCGACGAGCGAGGCGACGGCGGCCTCCAGCCCGAGGATCCCCTCCCCGCCCGGAACGACGATGTCGTGGTTCGGAAGACCGCCGTCGTCGCCGTGGTCGCCGGCGATGCCGCCGCCATACACCGTCGCCAGTCGCTCGGTCACCCGGTCGTATATCCGAGCGAACCGGAGGTCGACATCGGGGTTGATCAGCTCCCGGCTCATCGCCTCGCGGACGGGTTCTGGGACCGCCGTCGGTCCCGGCGTCATCAGCATGGCTCGTGGTTGGTGGCTGTCCGGAAATAGGTTGCAGTGACTCGGCTCAATCCCGTGACAGACGGCCTGTTCTGCCCTGACTTCGGTCTACACTGAACGTTCGATGAGTGACTGCGGGAGTGGGTGTTGCAATTCGTCGCCGGCGAGGTGATATATAAACGGCAGAGGCTGGAAGTGACGCTCTACTTATAAATGGAGGCGCGGTGCGGTGGCGCGCCCGGCGAGCGCCCCGCGGGCGCTCGTCGGCGCGCGAGGGAGTCGTCGCCGCAGGCGACGACGAGGCTGGGGAGGCGTGAGGTGCGGTTGCGGGGCGGTGCGGGGTGGGACTCAAAGGGGCAGCCGGCTCCGGGAAGACGGGCGACGCAAGCACTTATCAGGGCGTCGGGCGGTGCGGAGAGACGCCCTGAAAAGCGCGCAGCAAGCCCCTCGACCGGAGCCGGCTGGGGCTTTTGCAGGCGGTCCTCACGTGTGCAGCGCCAGCGACTCACTGACCAAACACTCCTTATAAAGAGAAACCAACCCCACCCACGCCCACTCATAAACGCCACCTCCAATCACGTACAACACCTACTCCCGCCATCGCTCAAGAAGCAGTTTCTTTCGACCGGCTGTCCCAGACGAAACCGTGTCTGAAAAGGGGAATGTGAACCGAGCCGTCGGAGTCGGGCCCGACCAAGGGAGTCGACGCGAGCAGCTCGGAACCGGTCTCAATCCGACCGCCAGGGACCACCGATCTCGCCGCGTCGCTCGGTTTCGGCGACGCCGTCCTCGAAGACGGAGATTCGACCGGTCTCCTCGCTGAGGGTGACCGTCGCGACGACCTCCGGCCGGACGGAGGTCTCGATCGCGCTCATGTGACGCGACCCCATCCACGGCTCGTAGTCCACCTCGTCGACGAGGTCCGACTCCTCCGAGCGCGTCGCCAGATCTCGGAAGCGCACCATCTGCGGCTCGATCTCGCCGTCGACCGCGACGACGATTCCGCCGTCGCAGGTGACGCCCACCTGGTCGGCGGCGTCCATGAGCGCGTCCTCATTGAAGACGCTCCGGCAGCGGTCGACCGGCCACTGGTTCTCGCCCATCGGGTCGGCATAATCGCCGTACTCGCGGTCGGCGACGACGGCGAAATAGAGGCCGGGGCCTTTCACGTGGGGCTCGTCCCAGCCGTCGAACGCGATGCTCACGGACTCCGCACAGTAGCGCAGGCGCTCGACGATCTCGCGAACGCCGTCGTGTTCACCGTAGTCGATGGCGAGCCGGCTCACTCGTCGGCACCCCCTCGGGAGGACGACCGAAACGAAACGTGGTCAGCGTGCATGCCTGAACAGTTGAGTGGGTGGCACTTAAGCGCAGGCGGGACGGGGCGGCGCCGTCGCTCGCGGTCGTTGATGTCGCCCGCAACACTAACGTCCGGTCTCATCTCCGGCGGCATGCCGCGTCGACCGGGAAACCCTCGTGGCGGGCGGCCGCCTACGCGGCGGCGGGCGAGTCGCCGGCGAACCGACGACCGGTATGTCGCGTGCCCGGGTTCTCCGCATCCTCATTGCTCCCATCCGGGAATACTCGGGCGGGGACTTGAGGCACGCAAACGAGGGTAGCGCGTCGACGCGGTTAAAAGGTCCGTCGCGCCGGCGGACGACGGCGGGCGCCCCGTCGCTCCGTGAACGACGCTACTCGCTCGACTCCCCTACTCGCCCTTTTCGCTGCCCGCGACCTGCACCGTGTCGGAGTCGCCGCTCTGCGGTTCGCTGACCGTCACCGGATCGACGCCACGTCGGTTGGCGTCGAACTCGGAGAGCCCGTACACCAGCCCGACGAGCGCGAGCACGCCGAGAGGAAGGAGCACGAACGGCGTGATACCCGTGTAGCCCCAGACGAGCAGGAGCACGACGACGACGATGCCGACCGTGACTGCGTAGTAGAACTGCGTGCGGACGTGGTCGATCAGGTCCGCCCCTGTGAACGTTGAGGAGAGCACCGTGGTGTCGGAGATCGGCGACGTGTGGTCGCCGAAGATGGCACCCGAGAAGATAACGCCGACCATCACCGCGACGAAGGTGTGGCCGTCGGCGCCGCCGCCGGAGATCTCCCACGCGACGGGGATCGCGATGGGCGTCATGATCCCCATCGTCCCCCAGGAAGTACCGGTCGAGAAGGCGATGAAGGCGGTAACGACGAGCACGAGCGCCGGGAGGATCTCCAGCGGCACCGTGCCGACGGTGAGCTCGGCGACGTACGCGCCCGTACCGAGCGCGCCGACGACCTCGCCGATACCCCATGCCAGCACGAGGATGGAGACGGCGGTGAGCATGATGCCGAACCCGTCGATCGTGTACTCCGTAGCGTCACCGACGCCGAAGATGCCGTGGAGCTTGCCGAGCACGAAGCCGGAGGCGACCATCGCGAACGAGCCGATCACCAGCGCGAGCGCGTAGTCGGCGTCGACCACGCTGTCCCACAGCATTCCGCTCGCGGCCTCGGCGTCCCAGAGGAACGTCCAGAGGTCGAAGCCGCCCGACCACAGCGCCGTGGCGACCGTGACGACGACCAGCGTCGCCACCGGGATGAAGAAGTTCGAGAGCCGGGGCGTCGACGCCGGCGGCTCGCCGAGGTCGGCGGCGACGTCCTGCATCGGGACGGCCTCGTCGCGGGTCACCTTCCCCGTCGTCCACGATCGGTGTTCCGCTTCCAGCATCTCGCCGTAGTCACGGCCCCAGAGGATGACGATGGCGACCATCACGATCGCCAGCAGGGCGTACATGTTGAACGGGATCGACGAGAGGAACACCTCGAACGTGCTGGGGTGGTCCTCGACGCCGGCGGCCTCGTAGCCGTCCCCGATCAGCGACAGTTGGAACGCGACCCACGAGGAGATGCCGATCGTGGCGACCGGCGCCGCCGTGGAGTCGACGATGTACGAGAGCTTCTCGCGGGAGATCCGGAGCTGGTCGGAGACGTCCTTCATCGCGGAGCCGACGATCGCCGTGTTGGCGTAGTCGTCGAAGAACATCACGAGCCCCAGTACCCACGCCGCGATGCCGGCCTTCTTGGGGGTGTCGAGCCGTTTGATGGCCCAGTCGCGGACGGCATATGTGCCGCCGAGGTTCCACACCATGGCGACCCCGGAGCCGAGCAGCAGCGTGAACACGAGGATCATCGCGTGGAAGTCGTCGGCCATGGCGGCGACGATCCAGTCGAAGGTCTGTACGATGCCGAGTCCCCCGGTGTAGATCACCGCTCCCGACCAGATGCCGAGAAACAGCGACAACACCGCCTTGCGGGTGACGATCGCCAACACGATCGCGAGCAACGGCGGGACGACTGATAGTGCGCCGAATTCGGACATAACCTGAGGATCCAACGCGTGAGCACATAAATGGGACCCACGATCCCGCTCAACAGCCGACCGTTTTTCGGGAAACCCTCGGGGTCGTCGACGGTTCGTCGCCGAAACGCCAACCACGCCGAGACCGACGAGCACGGCGGAATCGGCACGTATCCGAACGCACTTACGTGGCTGTGACCCAATGACGTGCAATGTCAGTACGAGTCGGTATTCTCGGCGCCACCGGCGCCGTGGGACAGCGGTTCATCCAGTTACTCGACGACCACCCGACCTTCGAGCTCGCGGCGGTCACCGCCAGCGAGTCCAGCGTGGGGCAGACGTACCGCGAGGCCGCCAAGTGGCGCGTCGACACGCCCATTCCCGACGACGTGGCGGAGATGGAGGTCGTCCCCACCAGTCCCGACGGCGTCGGTGACGCCGACGTTGACCTCCTGTTCTCCTCGCTTCCCTCGTCGGTCGCCGCCGAGGTCGAGCCGGCGTTCCTCGAACACGGCTACGTCGTCTCCTCGAACTCCTCGAACGACCGCATGGCCGAGGACGTGCCCCTGACGATCCCCGAGATCAACCCGGACCATCTCGACCTGATCGACATCCAGCGCGACGAGCGCGGCTGGGACGGCGCGCTCGTGAAGAACCCCAACTGCTCGACGATCACGATGGTGCCGACGCTCGCCGCACTCGACGAGTTCGGCCTCGAGACGGTCCACGTCACCACGCTTCAGGCGGTTTCCGGCGCCGGCTACTCCGGCGTCACCTCCATGGAGATCCTCGACAACGCCATCCCGCACATCGGCGGCGAGGAAGAGAAGATGGAGACGGAATCCCGCAAGCTGCTCGGCGAGTTCGACGGCGCCGAGCTCTCGATGCACGACGCCAGCGTCTCCGCGTCGTGTAACCGGATCCCGACGCTCGACGGCCACCTCGAAAGCGTGTTCGCAGAGCTCGAATCCGACCCCGACCCGCGCGACGTTCGCACCGCGTTCCGCAACTTCGAGGGGCGCGGCGACCTTCCCTCCTCGCCCGACCAGCTGATCAAGGTGTTCGGCAACGACGAGCCCGAGCGTCCCCAGCCCCGCCTCGACCGGATGTACGCCGGCGGGATGGGGATCGCCGCCGGCGGCGTCCAGCACACGCCCCAGGGTGTGAAGTACAACTGCCTCGCACACAACACGATCCGCGGCGCGGCCGGCGCCTCCCTGCTCAACGGCGAACTGCTCGTTGAGGAGGGGTACGTCTAGGGTCGTCGTTGACTCCTTCGACTTTTCTCGCCCGCCGTTTCGCTCTCCGTTTCGCTCACCATCTGCTGCCCCCCGCGGGAGTGACCACCGTTTGCCGCATTGCGGGCGTCGCACCGGGCTTTCGTGCCCGATAGTCGGAGCTCCGATGTGACGACGGCGACCGGCCCCTGATAAACCACAACGCGCGATACAGAATCAGGGTATCCGTCCCACTCTCGACCACCAATCGGCCGAACGGTCACGCCTTTGGGTGCCCGGTTCGAACCACACCACGATGCCGGTTTCCCCAACACAGATTGCCCTCGCGGCGAGTCTCCTCGCGCTCGCCGTCTTCGCACTCGCGCACGTCGACCGCGGTACCCTCAAAAAGCGCCTCCGGGAGCGGTTCGTCGCCGGCGTTCCGCTCGGGACGCTGGCGACGGTCGCCGTCGTCGTCGCCTTCTACCTGTTCGCCCAGAGTGGTCTGCGGCATCCGGACGCGCCCGTGGTGTACGCGTTCGTCTCGTGGTCGTACTTCTACCCGCTCGGCACCCTGACCGCGGGAATCGGCCACGGCGGCGCCGGCCACATCGTCTCGAACATGACGGGGACGCTGGTGCTCGCTCCCATCGCCGAGTACGTCTGGAGCCACTATCCCGGCGGTCGCTCGGCGTTTGAACGCCGGGCAGGGGGTGGAGGCCACGCCGGGCCGGGAGACGACGAGATCGACCCCGAACTCTGGCCCGAGCCGTCGACACGCCTTCGCGACCGCCCCCTCGTCCGGGCACTCGTCATCTTCCCCAGCGTCCTGTTCGCTCTCGCGCTGTTCACGTCCGCGTTCGCGCTCGGGCCGGGGATCGGCTTTTCGGGCGCGCTGTACGGGATCATCGGATTTGCGGTCGTCGCCAAGCCCCTCTGGGCGGCGCTCGGCGTGTTGGTCACCGCCGGCGTCTCGACGCTGTTCTCGGCGCTGACGAATCCCGTCGTCCGCGAGACGCTCGAAAGCGGCGCGCCCGCGCCGCCCTCGTGGGCCGGCGTCGGCTTTCAGGCGCACCTCCTCGGCTTTCTGGTGGGGGTGCTGCTCGCGATCGGACTGCTCCGAGCGCGTCGCCGGAGCCCGAACCCGGTTCACGTAGCGGCCGCCGTCTTCCTCGTCGGACTGGTCCAGTCGGTGTGGCTGGTCGCCGGCGGGGGCGGCGAGGAGTTCGTCATGTACCGGGGCGCGGGCGTGACGATGTTGGTCTGGCTCACGCTCGCCGTGGCGGTGGCCGCCGGCGGGAGTGACCGTCCGCTCTGGACGAGTCTGGTGCGGACCGACGACGAGGAGACCGAACGGCGGGTCGAGGGGATCGCGGACGCGCTCCTCACCGCGTGGCTCGCGATCGTCCTCATCGGGACCCTTGCGACGGTGGCCGCCGCCGCTGCAATGGAGGAAGCGGTCGTGCTCACGGCGATCCTCGCGGGCGCGATCGCGATCGTCCTCGCACTGCCGGTCGTTCCGACGCTGCTCTCACGTCGTGGAGACGGTGGCCCGACGACCCGTCGGGACGCCGCCGTGCTGGCGCTTGTGGCGTTCACCCTGCTGCTCTCACTCCCGATGGCGGCGTACGGGTTGGTCGTCGTCGACGACCCGACCATCGAGGAATCCGAGGCGGTCGAGGTGGGCGACTACACCGTTGCGTACGTTGCCGATGAACCCGCCGGCCAGTCGCTCGCGGTCGACGACGGCGGCCTAGACCTGTTTAACGCCACGAGTGACGGCGTGGTCGTGGCAAGCGACGACCGCGAAGTGTGGACCGTTGCCGAACGCCCGTCCGCTCTCGAACACGACGGAAACGCCACGGTCGTGGTCGGCGGCGTCGGCTGGCGCGAGACCGTCGAGGCCGAGCGTGTCGGGTGGACGGTACCGGGCGCTGACACCGCGTACGCGGTCGACCTGACCCACGACGAGGAAACCGTTCGGTCCTACGTGGGTGACCCCGAGCGCGCCGACGCTCGACTCGCAGGACACGAGTTCGCGGTCGCCCCCGGGGAGGACGGGTTCCTGGTTCGAGCGTTCGAGGGTGACGGCGAGGAGCCGGTCGGTGAAGTGCCGGTGCCCGCTGCGGGCGAAGTCGCGGTCCTCGACGGGTTTGAACTCCGGTTTGCCGAGGGCGAAGAAGATGGAGCCGCCGATCGGCTGATAGTCGAGCACGACGGCTCGGCAGTCGTGGTCGCGACTCGCGAGTAGGCAACGTTCCTCAAAAGCGCAGGAAAGCGGTAACGCCGTTTGCGGCGTTAGAACGTGATGATCTCGTAGCCGTCCGCAACCAGATCGCGGATGCTCGGGTGGCCGTCGAAGTCGTCGGCGCGCTCAAGCCCGGAGGCGTTGACCGGCTCGTCGACGCCGTACGCGCTCGCACAGTAGTCACACACCGCCGCATGCTGGCGGACCGACGTGTAGAGGTCGTGGTAGTCGTGGTCCGCGTCTTCGAGCTCCCCGACCCACTGGACGCCGGCGCCGTCAAACAGGAGCTCGACGTCGTCGTCCGCCTCGTCGAACTCGCGAACGGCTTCCATGGCGTTCACGACACGGCCGAGGTCGGACGCCTGTTCGGTGCCGGCATACACGATGATGGCTGCTTTCGTCATCTGTCTCCCGATTCGCTCCTTGCGCGGTTAAAAGGGCGGCGTGCGTGTGTCCGCGACGGACAACCGACGATCGCCGGCGAGCAGCGAGTCCGGTACGACGCCAGTCGACTCCCTACTCCTCGCGCGCGTCGACCACGCGCTCAGCGATCTCGTCGGCGTGGTCCGCCAGCACGCGAACCGCGGCGTCGTGGAACTCGCGCCCGGTCAGGTTGCGCACGTCGTGCTCGCGTCTGAGCACCGCCTCCACCTCGAACTCCGTATCGTCGAGCACGTCGACCGTCGACGACCGGAGGTAGAGGCTCTTTGCACCCGTTTGCTCGAACGCGAACGCCGGCGTGTCGAGCGGGGTCGAGCTCGCCGCCTCGCCGTCCGCGGGCCCGCCGGCGGACTGCTCGTCGTCGTTTTTGGAGTTCCGATCGGCGTCGTCAGCTGGCGGCGACTCCGTCGCGGATGACGACCTTTCGGCGGCAGCCTCATTGGCGGCGCCCTCGTCAGAATCCTCGGCGTCCATAGCGCTGCCGATCCCGCTAAAGCGGTTCTCGTCAGGCATCGACGCCCCCCTGTTCGACGACCGCGGCCAGTTCGTCCAGCCGGTCGACCATATCGCTGTCCGGGTCGTACTCCCGGAGCGTCTGCCCCTCGCGCCACGCCCGACTGAACGCGATCCGGTGGCGAATTCCGGGACCGGGCGAGTCGGCGTCGTCGAACTCCGTGGAGCGCGCGAACGACGGGAGCCGGTCCGCGAACGGCGACTCCTCGAGGTCCTCGATGATCCGCTTTTCCTCGTTGTTGCCCGACAGGTCGTTCGGGACGATGGCAAGGAGTTCGAGGTCGACCTCCTGGCTGATCGGCTGGAACTGGTGTTCCCACATGCGCTCGAAGCCGCTCACGCTCGGCTCGCTCATCAACAGCGGGACGACGACGTTGCCCGCGCCGATGAGCGACGCGTCCGAGAGCGGCCCGAGACTCGGCGGCGAGTCGATCACGACGTAGTCGTACTCCTCACGCAGCGGCTCGACGACCCGACGGCGCACCCACAGCATGCCGAACGTGGCGTTGCGGATCCGCTCTTCGGTCTCGTCGAGGTCGACGTGTGCCGGCACCACGTCGAACGACTCCCGCTCGTGAACGACCTCGCCTACCTCGATCGGGTCGTCCTCTTTCAGCACGTCTCCGATGTTGGGCTCCGCGCCCTCGTAGGCGTCCTTCAGGCCGACGCCCTCCGTGGCGTTGCCCTGCTGGTCGAGGTCGACGAGCGCCACCTCGTTGCCGCGCGCGGCGAGCGCGTCCGCGAGGTTGATGGCGAGCGTCGTCTTCCCGACGCCGCCCTTCTGGAGCGAGACGCTCACTGCCCGGCCCACGCTACGACACCTCCGAGCGGCTCGAATCGGCCGCCCGCCGTCGGTCTGTCTGTGTCCGCATCGTGGAGTTCCACACGGTCGGTACACTTGAAGATTCGTGAGACGGGTGCGATCGGTGGGATGTTCGAGCTGTTTAGAAAATTTACACATTTTAGAATTTGTGAAATTTCTACAGTTTGAGCCCTGCAGGGTGTTAGGCTCGCGGTCGTTCCGATTCAAAAGGCCACCACGATTGATGTCGGGAGTGAGTATTTCACTCAGCGTCATCGGTGACTACTTGTAAATGACCATCAACGATTCCGCTGCTCTCCTTTTAAACACCGGCTGCGGTCGGCGCGCGCGATAAACGCGCGCGAGGGAGGCGGCGGGCCGCCGCGGAGCGGTCCCGCGGCGGCCCGCCCGCCGAGGCTGGGGAGGGCTGAGGCTGTGGGTGCGGGGCGGGACTCAAAGGGGCAGCCGTTCCCGCCGCAGGCGGGAAACAGCGAGACGGTCCCCCGGACCGTCTCGCCCGTGGTCCGGGACGACGGGCGACGTAAGCACGTGCAGGGCGTCGGGCTGTGCGGAGAGACGCCCTGCAACGCGCGCAGCGAGCCCCTCGACCGGAGCCGCCTGGGGCTTTGGAGGTGTTTGTCGCCGTACTCACTCAAATAGTCACTATAAACGACTCACAACACCACCGCCGCCCCACTGATAAACCCCACATCCCCTCACCTGATACACGTACTCCCGACATCGGTCAAAACGCACGTTTTGCGACGGGCAGGTTCGGATCAGCTGGTAGCTGACAGTTTCCGCAGATCTCATCGTGAAACCGCCCGCCGATCACCGCACGCCAAGGAGCCCGCCGATCACCGCACGCCAAGGAGCCCGCCGATCACCGCACGCCAAGGAGCCCGCCGATCACCGCACGCCAAGGAGCCCGGCGACTACCGCTCTCGGCGCATCCATTCGCTGGCCTGTGGCTCCGCGGGGTCGGTGACGACTTCGACGAGCGATGGTCCCTCGTTGCGGCGTGCGGCGTCGACGGCGGGCGCAACTTCTTCTCTGTCGGTCACGCGATCGGCGGCAACACCCATTCCCTCCGCGATGGTCGTCAGGTCGAGGCCGGCGTCGGCCCAGCCGTACGTGCTTGGCTCGAAGCCGTAGGAGCGCTCGGCCTCCTCGCTGATGATCGCGTAGTCGTCGTTGTTGAGCGCCACCACCGTCACGTCGATTCCCTCCGCCGCGAGCGTGTGGAGCTCGTGGACGCACATCATCAGCCCGCCGTCGCCGGTGAGCGCGACCACGTCGCGGTCCGGATTCGCGAGTTTCGCGCCGATCGCCGAGGGGAGCCCGGTCCCCATCGTCGCCCACGACCCGGGGTTGACGTACGATGAGGGCCCCATCGCCGCGAACGAGACGAGCGTCCACAGGCGGAATCCCCCTGCGTCAGCCGTCACGATCGTCTCCGCGGGGAGCACGTCGCGCACCTCCGCAAGCACCTCCACGGATCGGAGGGGCTCGTCAGCGTCCCGCTCCTCCGCGAGCGCCGCGAACCGCTCGCTGTCGGCCTCTCGGACGGCGGCCGCTCGGGCCGGACCGCTCCCGTCGCCACTTCCCTCACCACCCTCGCCGCGCGCCGGCTGTTCGGGAAGCGATTTCGCGAGCGCGTGAAGGAAGTGGTCCGCGTCGGCGACGATGCCGAGGTCGGTGTCGTAGCCGAACCCCACGTCGTCGCCCGACAGCGTCGCGTGGACCAGCGTGTCCGGGAGCTCGACCGACCAGTTCGCGGTCGCCACCGCGTCGAGATCGGAGCCAACGACGAGTCCGGCGTCCGCCGACGAGAGCAGGTCGCGGAGTTCGGTGCTGGCCCCGCCACAGAGCACCCCCGCCGACAGCGGGTGGGTCTCTGGGAGCGTCCCCTTACCCTTGTACGTCGTCACCACTGGCGCGTCGAGCAACTCGGCCACCTCCCGGAGCGCGTCGCTCGCCCCCGATCGTCGGACGCCGCCGCCGGCGAGGACCACGGGCGAATCAGCCGACGTGAGCAGGTCGGCGGCGTCGGATACCGCAGACTCCGGAGCCGGCGGCGGCGGCGCGACCTCGCGGTCGCCGACCGCCGCCTGCGGTGTGCGGCTTGCGAGGAAGTCCTTGGGAATCCCCACCCGGACCGGACCCTGCGGATGTTCGCGCGCGGTGCGCATCGCCTCGGCGGCGGCCGGTACCGCGCCGGCCGCCGACTCCACGAGCACGTTCTCCTTGACGACGTTGTCGTAGGTGTCCGGCGGCGTTTCGTGGATGCCGTCGCCGCCGCGCACGTCACGTTCCGTCTCGACGGCGATGTGGACCATCGGGACGTTATCGTTCAGGGCGTTCTTCAGCCCGTTCATCGCGTTCATGTCTCCCGGGCCGGGGACGACGACGGTCGCCGCCATCGTACCGGGCGAGGACGACTCCGCGTATCCCCACGCCTGGTGGGTGACGGCAGTCTCGTGGCGCGCGACGACGAATCGGGCGTCGCGGTCGGCGAGCGCACGGTTGAGCGGGAGCGTCTGCTTGCCGGGGATCCCGAAGACGGTGTCGACGCCGCCCGCGAGCAGGCGGTCGACGACCGCCTCGCCCACGGTCGGCGGCTGGTCGGCAGCGGGTTCGTGTCCGTCCATGCGCGGTGGTCGACGCTCCAGCCCTTGAAACCACCGTGGAACGCGCCGGCGGGCTGCGCCAGCGAAATGCGCCGCCGAAGTGCGCCGAGCGGCGCGACGCGCTGGAGTGTCGTGGCCCACCGAGAGATTGTATATCGTGGAATGATGTTTATCGAGGGTCGTCGGAGCGGGACCCACCACCCGAGCCGTCGCCTTCCTCCGGTTACTCTCGCCGTCGCCGGGCCGACAGCGCGACGAGCGCGACGGCGAGCGCAGCGAGAGCCGGAACCACGCCGAATCCGGGTGCATCGTCGGCGCTGTCGGAGGGGTCGATCGCGGTTGGCGTCTCCGTCGGCGTCTCGGTGGGTGGCGCGGCTTCCAGCGCCGCCTCGACGACGGCCTCGCCGTCGACGATTCCGTGACCGTATCGGTCGTCGGGCTGACTCGCGCCCTGCGGATGAACCGCCTCGTCGATCAGGATCTCGTGGAGTTCGTCCATGGTGATTCTGCCGTCGGTGGCGGAGATGGCGAGCGCGGCGACGCCGGCGACGTGTGGTGCCGCCATGCTCGTCCCCTGCAACTCGACGTAGCCGTCAGTCGTTCCCGCCTCCGCGCTCGGGATCGCGACGCCGGGGGCGGTCACGTCGGGAACGACGTAGTGTTCCGGCCACTCCGCCGGCGCGGTGGGGAAGGCGGCGGTTCGGTTGATCGACTGGCCGCCGGAGAAGCCGGCGACGGTGCGCTCGGCCCGAACCGCACCGACCGCAAGCGAGTCGTACACGTTCGCCGGCGAGGAGGAGGTTTCGTGGCCGTCGTTGCCGGCCGCGGCGACGACGAGCTTGTCGGCGGCTCGTGCGTTACGAACCGGGCGGATGAACCCGGAGAACGTTCCGTTCGCGCCGAGGCTCATCTGGAGCGCGTCGACCTCCTCGTCGGCGGTGGCGTGCTCCATGCCGGCGACGACCGCGGCGAACGTCGCGGCGCCGTCCTCGCCGAAGGTGTCGATGCCGTACAGGGTCGCCCCGGGAGCGACGCCGATGTGCGTCCCGGAGGCGTCCCCGCCGGCGACGGTGCCCGCCACGTGGGTGCCGTGGCCGTCGGGGTCGGTCGCGTCCGCTACGTCGGTGCTCGTGACGTTGCCGTCATCGTTGAAGGCGACCCACCCGGACAGCTCGATGTCCTGATGGGACGGGTCGACACCCGTGTCGATGACGGCGACGGTCGCGCCCTCGCCGCGCGCGTCGTGGGCGTCCCACACCGCGGGCGCGCCGACCATGTCCAGCCCGTCGGTGGTCCGTGACTGCGTCGGCGTCCTCTCGACGGCGCCGGCGGAGCCGTTGTCGTTCACAGCGGCGGTTCCGGACGTGTCGAGCGTCTCGACTCTCACGTTCTCGTGGACCGCGGTGACGTTCTCGACCGCGAGGAGATCGTCAGTGTCGACTTCGTCCGCATCGACGGTCACCAACATCGCGTTCGCCAGCCAGAACTCGGTCTCGACGGTGATGTCGGCGTGATCGCCAGCGAAGGACTCGAAGCTAGCCTGCTCATCGTCGGCGTGTTCCTGAAGCTCCGCAACCGGTTCGGCCGCCGATTCGGGATCGGGAAGCGGGTCGAATCGGACGATCACCTCGACGGGTCCCGACTCGTTCGCCAGCGGGTCGTCGTAGGCGTCCGCGGCGTTTGCGGCGTCTGGGTCGTTCGCCGTGTCCACCGCCGCACCGACCGGAACAGCGCCCACGAGGGCCGCGCCGAACCCGGCGAGGAGGAGTACGACGACCGCGACCGCCACGACCGACCGCCGCCGGCCGCCGGCACGACCTCGGCGCGTCTGACCGTTCATACGGGGCGGTAGAGTGGGTCGGGCAAATAGATTCCCACGTGGACACCGACCAACAGTTGACGAGGACCTCCGCAGGTCTCCGACGTGGAATACCGCCGTCGCCACACCTTACTATGTGGCGGCTGAACTGTTGGTATGGCAACCGTAGCTATCGTCGGCGGCGGACCGGCCGGACTGAGCGCTGGACTGTTCGCGGCGAAAAACGGGCTGGAGACGGTCCTGTTCGACGGCGACGACACCTGGATGCACAAAGCACACCTGTTCAACTACCCGGGGGTCGGCTCCGTCGGCGGGAGCGAGTTCGTGGCGACCGCCCGCCAGCAGGTCGACGACTTCGGCGTCGACCGCAAACAGGGTGAGGAGGCCACCGCGGTCGCGGCTAACGAGGACGGCTTCACCGTCACCACGGCCGAGGGCGAGTACGACGCGGACTACCTGATTCTCGCGACGGGCGCGAACCGTGACCTCGCCGAGGCGCTCGGCTGTGAGTTCGACGACGACGGCACCGTGAGCGTCGGACTCGACACGGAGACCAGCGTCGCAAACGCCTACGCCACGGGCGCGATGGCCCGCAAGGAGGAGTGGCAGGCCGTCATCGCGGCGGGCGACGGCGCGGCCGCCGCGCTCGACGTGCTCACGAAGGAGAAGGGCGACCACTACCACGACTTCGACACGCCGGCGACCGCCGCCGACGTGTTCGGCGAGATCGCCGACGACTCGGCGTAATCGCGGCGGTGGCCGACTGAGACGAACTTAGACCTCGAACTCGGGGGTCTCGAACGACCCCTCGTCGTGTTCGACATCGTACTCCTGGATGCCGGTGAGCGCGAGCGCCAGCGTGGCGTCGGCCGACCAGCGGCCGGTGTTGATCGCGAGGTCGTAGATGGAGCGGTCCGCGAGGTCGATGCCGTAGTACGACTCGTACCGCTCCTGCTCTATCACCTCACGCACCTGCATCTCGGAGGTCATCTCCTCCCGGCCGGCGGTCCGGTCGGCGCGCACGTCCTCGGGCGCGTCGAGCCAGATCCGCACGTCGGCACGGTTGCCGGCGATCCACCCGGCAAGCCGGGATTCGAGCACGAACGGCTTGTTGGCGGCGCCCCATTTCTCCGCGATGCGTCGGAGACGCCGGTCGAGCGCGCGGTCGATCTCCTCCGTCTCGCCCGTCTTGGCGATCAGCTGGGAGAGGCTCATGTCGCGCTCGGCGGCGATCTCGCGGAACAGCTCGCCGCCGGAGACGTAGCCGCAGTCGAGCGCGTCGGCGATCCCCTCGGTGAGCGTCGTCGCGCCACAGCCCGGCGGGCCGGAGACGGTGATAAACAGGTTGCGTTCGATACGACGCTCCGTGGTGTCCGGGGCGGCGGGCATACGCGTTCGTGGTCGGCAGCCGACGAGTTAAACGGGAGGGTTTTGACGGACGTGATGAACGGTCCGTCCCGAACGACTTCCAAACCCGAGTGCGGTGGAAACGCTTGGACGGAATGCCGGTTACGATCGGAATCCCGCCACCGGCGCGAAGACCGGGCGCCGGTCCACGCCAAACACACGGTCACCGATGGTGCACGTCGACCGAGAGCCGTCATGCAGAACGGCTGTCAGGGCGGGGAGCACTCGGTTGCCGGCCCCTCTCGGCAGAGAGCACCGAGAAAATGTGTACGGGTCTGTGCGCATCGCACTCCCGACTTCCGACGCACCGACGCAACCGCTTTCCGCGTCCCGGCCCACTCTCCGTCAGTGAGCGACGCCCCCGAGCGCGACGGCAAACACCCCACGACGGAGGCTGATTCGGACGAGACCGCAGCCACGGCACGCGCCCGCGACCTCCTCGTGGAGCGCGTCGACCCCGACGCCGTCGACTTCGATCCCGAAACGGTCCCCCTCGCCGACGCCGCCGTGCTCGACCGGCTGTCCCCGGCCGTGCAGCGCTGGTGGGCCGACGAGTTCGGGACGTACGTCGGCGAGAACGGCGGGTTCTTCACGCCGCCACAGCGTAAGGCGATCCCCAACGTCGCGGACGACGTCAACAGCCTCGTGGCCTCGCCAACGGGCAGCGGCAAGACGCTCTCGGCGTTCACCGCGGTACTCGACGACCTGTTCCGTCGTGAGCGCGCGGGCGAGCTCGAGAACGCGGTGTACTGTCTGTACGTCTCGCCGCTGAAATCGTTGGCAAACGACATCGCCCGGAACCTCGAAGCGCCGCTGTCGGGCATCGCCGACGAGCTCGCCGCCGACGGCCACGAGACGGACGTGCGGCAGGCGATCCGACACGGCGACACGAGCTCATACGACCGACAGACGATGCTGTCGGAGACGCCCCACGTGCTCAACACCACGCCGGAGACCCTCGCCATCCTGCTCAACTCGCCGAAGTTCCGCGAGAAGCTCCGGTCGGTGGCGTACGTCGTCGTCGACGAGATCCACTCGCTGGCGGCGAGCAAGCGCGGGACCCACCTCGCCGTCTCGCTGGAGCGACTGGAGGAGCTCGCCGACGACTCACCCACGCGGATCGGCTGCTCGGCCACCGTCGAACCACTTGACGAAGTGGCGGAGTTCCTCGTCGGGCGCGAGCGAACGGCGGGGGAGATCGGCGACCCTAACGGGCTCGAACCTCGGCCATATGAGGTGGTCGACACCCGTTTCGTCAGGGAGTTCGACCTCGAACTCCGGACGCCGGCGGCCGACCTCGTCCACACGCCCCGGTCCGTCGTCCGCGAACGCTTTTATGATAGCTTGGACGAGCTGATACGATCCCACGACAACACGCTGGTGTTCACCAACTCCCGGTCGGGCGCCGAGCGCGTGCTCCGTGACCTCCGCGAGCGCGACGGCTACGACGAGTCCAACTCCGGCTGTCACCACGGGAGCCTCTCGGAAGACCAGCGGACTCGCGTCGAGGAGGGACTCAAGGACGGCTCGCTGGACGTGGTCACCACCTCGACGAGTCTGGAGCTCGGCATCGACATGCCCCACCTCGACCTGGTGGTGCAGGTGGGCTCGCCGAAGTCGGTCGCCGCCCTCCTTCAGCGGGTGGGACGCGCCGGCCACAGCCCGGGTGAGACCGTCGAGGGGCGGGTGTTTGCGCTGGATCGGGACGAGCTGGTGGAGTGTGCGACGATGCTCGAACGGGCGGAGGCGGGATTCGTCGACCGCGTGTTCCTGCCGGCGGGCGCCCACGACGTGGCCGCCCAGCACGTGTACGGGATGGCGATCAACCGGATCCGCCCTGACCGTGAAGTCCGCGAGGTGCTCCGGCGGGCGCACCCCTACAGGGACTACGACGAGGACGATTATGAGCGGCTCATGCGCTACCTCACCGCCGACTACGAGGGACTTGAGGAGCGAAACGTGTACGCGAAGGTGTGGCGCGACGCCAACGACGAGCCCGGCGGCGAGCACCACCACGAGGAGTTCCCCGTCGGCGAGACGCTCGTCGGGAAGCGCGGCCGGCTCGCCCGGGTCATCTACATGACCAACGTCGGCACCATCCCGGACTCGTTCAGCTGTGCGGTGTACACCCGCGACGACGAGTGGGTCGGGACGCTCGACGAGGCGTACCTCGACACCCTCGAACCCGGCGACGTGTTCGCGCTCGGCGGCGAGCGCTTCGCGTTCCGGTACCGCCGCGGGTCGAAAGTGCGTGTCGACCGGACGGGCCGCCGGCCGACCGTCCCCTCCTGGTACGCCGAGCGGCTGCCGCTGTCGTACGACCTCGCACGCGAGACCCTTCGCTTCCGCGCCGAGTTGCTCGATCGGCTGGAAGACGGCGGTCCACCCGCGGCCCGCGCGTGGCTCCGTGATCTGCCCCTCGGCGAGAATGCCGTCCGCGCCCTCGTCCGGATGTACGACGAGCAGGTGGCGTACGCCGGTCCGGAGTCCGTCCCCACGCCGGACCGGATCGTCGTCGAGCGGGAGCTCGACCGGGAGGCGTACCGCCGGCGGTTCTACGTCCACACCGCCTACGGCCGGCGGTTCAACGACGGGCTCTCGCGGCTGGTCGCCGCCGAATGTGCGAACCGAACCGACGCCAACGTGGCGGTCGCGGTCGCCGACAACGGCTTCTCGCTCGCGATCCCGCTCAACCGGAAGGTGGAGGTGGCGGAGATCCTCCGTGAGATCGACCCCGAAACCGTCCGTGAGACCATGCGGGACGCGCTGGAGGGCACGGACCTGCTGAAGCGCTACTTCCGGATCGACGCCACCCGGTCGCTGATGATCCTGAAGAACTACAAGGGGACGACGAAGACCGCGGCCCAACAGCAGGTGTCCGCCGAGACCCTACTCGGGCTCGCCGACGACCTCGAGGAGTTCGCCGTGATGGAGGAGACGTACCGCGAACTGCTGGAGGACAAACTCGACGTGGCCGCCATCGCTGACGTGCTCGCCGGCGTGCGCGACGGCGACATCGCCGTCCACGACCACACCGTCGACTCCCCGTCCCCGCTCTCGTTCGGACTCGCGACGCTCGTGGACTCCGACGTGGTGCTCGCCGACGACGAGTCCGCCGTCCTCCAGGAGTTCCACGCCCGCGTCACCGAGGCGATAGAGGAGGAGTGAGGCGAGAGACGGGGGACATAAGTGCGGTGGCGCGCCCCCGAGCGCCTGATAAGGCGCGAGGGGAGCGCGAGGGAGGCAGCGGTCGCCGGCGGAGCGGTTTCCCGCCGGCGGCCGTCTGCCGAGGCTGGGGAGGCGTGAGGTGCGGTTGCGGTGCGGACGGGTGGGACTCAAAGGGGCAGCCGTTCCCGCCGCAGGCGGGAAACAGCGAGACGGCCCCGACCGTCTCGCCCGTGGTCCGGGACGACGGAAGTCGCAGCCCGCGAGCGCAGCGAGCCGGAACGTCTTCCGGAACCCTCGACCGGAGCCGGCTGGGGCTTTGGAGGTGTTTGCCGTCGTGTTCACCGCTTAAACGGCTCAACTCGCTTATAAGGTACCGGCTAGGGCTTTGGAAACGCCCTCCTGCACACCCTGCTCACAAACCGCTTATAAGGCGCTTCACTCAACCGGGCGTCGTGCTCGCAACACGCCGATAGCGTGGACGACGGCGACGTAGGTCGCGCCGACGAGCGCGGCGACCGCGAGCCGCTCCGCCGTCCCGCCGGGGCCGTACACTACCGCCAGCAGGTAGGCGGCACCGCCGACGAGCGCGCCGTACGCGACCAGCCGCCCCGTACCGACGTTCGAGAGGCGCTGTGGCGGCGAGTCGGGCATGCCACGGGCGAGGGCGGGCCCCCTTATAGGCGACGCGGTCCGGCGAGTGTCTGCGGGTAGTTCTCACACCGGGTGACCCCCGTCCCGCCCCACTCTCTCCAGCCTACGGCGCCGTCACCAGCGTGTGCAGCGAGTCGGGGACGACCAACACGCGGTCGCCGGGGGTTAGCGCCTCCGTCACGGTCTCATGCGGCGTCATCAGGCACTCCCGGACCACGTCCGGGCGGTCGCAGTTCGTGATGTGAACCGGGTTGCGCCGGAGCGCGCGGGCGACCACGAACGCCCGCTGGGCGCCGGGCTCGTACCCCTCGCGCATCTCGTCGTACAGCGCCTCCGCGCTCGACGCGTTTTTAAACCGCTCGTAGAAGCGCTGTTCGCCGGTTCCCTCGCCGGCGCCCTCCGGGATCCGCGCGGGGACGACGACGCGGCCACCCTCCCGGACGGGATTGTGCGGCCCCAGACAGAGGTACGTCGCCGCCCGGCTCGCCTGATAGAGGTTGGCGTCCTTCGGGGCGGGAACCCCGGTAATGGCGGCGTCGTACTCGCCGGCCATATCGACGGAGAGGGCGTCGAGCCCGACGCTCGCCAGTTCGTGGACCACGTCGCGGGGCCGCCCGGCGCTCACGCCGAGGATGCCCGAGGGACCCTGCGTGACGTTGACACAGAAGTCGGGGCCGGCGAGGTCGCCGGCCTTGTCCAGCGCCTCGCGGAAGGGGTTGTCGTCGACGCGCCCGAGTCGAACGCCGGGCTCCCCGAGCATCTCCGGCCCGTGCGTGTACCGGATCATCGACTCCGAACCCGCGCCGATCACGACGGTCTTGGCGCCGCCGGAGAAGCCGGCGTACTGGTGGGGTTCGACCATGCCCGTCGCGACCACGAGATCGGCGTCGTCGACGATGCGGTTCACCTCCACGGGCACGGTCCCCTCGCCATTGACGCGGTCGAGCTCGCCGACTTGGACCACGGAGTCGGGGTCGTGATTCACGGCGAGGTCCGCGTTCTCGCCGAGCCCGTCGCGGATCTCCTCGTCGGTCATCGGGCGGTGGAGCCCGAGCCCGAGGGTCACCGAGACGTTCTCACGGGGGACCGGGAGTCGGTCGAGCAGCTCCGCGAGCAGCACGTCATCGGGCGTGTCCCGCGTCACGTCGGTGACGACGACGGCCACCTCGTTGTCGGGGCTCGCGAGCGTCTCCAGCGCCGGCCCGTGAGGGTCGTCGAGTGCGGCCTCGGCGGCCGCCGGCACGTCGACGGCCTCGCCGCCCGGCGGCTCCGCGACAGTCACGTCGTACGCCGAGAGGTCGATGTCGAGTTCGCCCTCGCCGTATGGGATCTGCATACACGCCCCGTGCGTTTGGGCTGATAAAGGGGTGTCGGGGACGGCCTAGAGGTCCACCCACTCGCCGCGCGCGTCGGCGCGCTCGACGGCGTCGAGCACTTCCTGGACCGCGTACCCCTCCGCGAACGACGGCGAGAAGTCGCCGCCCTCCGCGACCGCGGTGAGGAACTCGTAGTTCTCGTGGACGAACGTGTGCTCCCAGCCGATTACGTGGCCCGGCGGCCACCAGTTGCCGACGTAGGGGTCGTCCTCGTCGGTGACGAGCACCGTCTCGTAGCCGCGGTTCCCCTCGCGGAGCACCTCCAGCTCGTTGAGCCGCTCCAGCGAGAACTTGAGGCTGCCCTTCGAGCCGTGCACCTCGATCGTGTGGTCGTTCTTGTGGCCCGTCGCGAACCTCGAGGCCTCGAAGCTCCCCATCGCGCCCGACTCGTAGGCGACCTGCGCCGTGTAGGCGTCGTCGACGGTCACGTCGCGGTACTCCTCGACCTCGCCCGCATCGTCGTAGACGGGGCGCTCATCGACGAACGTCTGCAGGTGGCCCGACACGCGGTCGACGCCGCCAACCTCGTCTCCGACGAGGAAGTTCGCGAGGTCTATCGTGTGTGCACCGAGGTCGCCGAGCGCGCCGGAGCCGGCCATGTCGGCGTCCATCCGCCACGCCCACGGCGCCTCCGGATCGACCAGCCAGTCTTGGAGATACCGCCCGCGGACCTGCCGGATCTCGCCGATATCGCCGTCAGCGATCAGGTTCCGCGCGTGCCGGATCGCGGGGACGAACCGGTAGTTGAACGCACAGCCCGCAGGCACGTCCGCGGCCGCGGCGGCGTCGCGCATCGCGCCGGCCTCCTCCAAGGAGGGTGCCAGCGGCTTCTCACACAGCACGGGGACGCCCGCCTCCAGCGCAGCGATGGACGGCTCCGCGTGGACGTGGTTCGGGCCGAGGTTGTAGAAGACGTCCACCTCCTCGATGGCCGCTTCCCAGTCCGTCTCGGTGTTGGCGAATCCGAACCGCTCGGCGGCGTCCGCGAGCGCCTCCTCGTCGCGCCCGACGAGCGTGTGGCGCTCGACGGCGGGCGCGTCCGGGAAGAACATCGGCAGTCTCGCCAGCGCGTTCGCGTGCGCCTTGCCCATGAAGCGGTACCCCAGTACGCCGATCTTGAGTGGTTCCTGTGTCATCGTTGGTCCTCAGTGGTCCGAGTTGTCATCGTCGGCTCTCTCACTCCGCCCAGTAGGCGTCGCCGGGCTGCGTTTCGAAGACGGCGCGGTCGAGCACGTCGACGGCCTTCTCCAGTCCCTCCCGCGAGGAGGTGAGCGAGTCCTCGTGTTCGATCGAGAGTGCGCCCTCGTACCCCACCATCCGCAGCGTGGAGACGAGGTCCTTCCAGTGGCCCTCGTCGTGGCCGTAGCCGATCGACCGGAACAGCCACGAGCGGTTGGGCTCGTCGGTGTACGGCGCGGTGTCGAGCACGCCCTTCACCCGGCTGTTCGCCTCGTACACCTTCGTGTCCTTCGCGTGGACGTGGTGGATGGCGTCGTGCTCGCCGAGGAAGCGGACCGCCTCCGTCACGTCGATCCCCTGCCAGTAGAGGTGTGAGGGGTCGAAGTTGGCGCCGATCCGCTCGTTCGTCGCCTCCCGGAGCGCAACCATCCCGGTCGGCTCGTAGACGAGCATGTTCGGATGCATCTCGATCGCCACGTCGACGCCGTGGTGCTCGGCGTGTTTCGCGAGGTCCTCCCAGTAGGGGATCGCCACCTCGTCCCACTGGTAGTCGAGCGCCTCGGCGTGCTCCGTGGGCCACGGCGCCGTCACCCAGTTCGGCGTCGAGTCGCCGGGCGCGCCCGCCGGCAATCCCGAAAAACAGGTGACGGTCCCGACATCGAGCTGGTCGGCCAGCTCGATCGCCTCACGGAGCTCGCGGTCGGCCTCCGCCGAGCGCTCCTCGTCCGGGTGGAGCGGGTTGTTGTGCGTCGCGAGCGCGGAAACCCGCATCCCGTGTTCGTTCAGGAGCTCGTCGAGCTCCGCCTGTGCGCGCTCGTCGTCGAGATAGTCGCCGCGCGGGAGGTGGTCCTCGCCGGGCCACCCGCCGACGGCGAGCTCGACGGCGTCGACGCCGATATCGTCGAGGTACGCCAGCGCTTCGTCCAGCGACTCTCCACCCAAGGGTACAGTTAACACACCGATGTCCATGCGTGGGCGTTGTACTACACACCGAATAAACCTTCAGGAAGATGTGATGGTGAGTGCCGATGGGTGACCGAGAGTGACGGCCTCACCCCAGGCCGAGCAGCGAGACGCCGTATGCGGAGCCGGCGACGAGAGCGACCGACCAGAGCGCGATGCTGACGGTCATCCAGACGGCGACGGCACGGCGGGTGCTCCCGGCGGCGAGGGCGATCAGCGCCGCGATGTGGACGCCCGTCAACACGGGCGCGGCGAGCGTGAGTCCGGGCAGCCCGTATCGGTCCCACACGTCGTGTGCCCACCGGTACCGTCGCTTCTCCGACCCTCTCGATTCGCCGGCTGGAGACTCATCGGGAGCGTCGGCGGACGCGTCGTCGGGCGCGCCGTCGGCGGGTGCGTCGTCGTCGCTGCGCCGGCGGGCTCGCCAGCGGGCGATCCGGCGGTGAAACACCAGGAGGACGTAGACGGAACCGACGTTTCCGGCGAAAGCGACCGTCCCAACCAGCACGGGACTGAGCCCGAGTCCGATCGTGATCGGAATGACGGCCAGGATCTCGACCCACGGAAACGCCGCGAACAGGAACACGAGGAGGTACTGGACGATGCCGCCGGCGTCCGCGAGCGCGCTACCGACATCGACGAGGAGAGGGACCGACTCGAACGGGACCATACGCGCCCTTTCAGCGATCGGGGCAAGTACGTTTCGCACTGGCTCTCGGCGTGCGTCTCGGCGGGTCGGCCCCACCATCAACCCGGCCCCACCAGCAACCCCACCCTACCATCGACCTCGCCATCAACCTCGGTGGACGACCGTCAGCGCCGGCGACCGTGACACGCGCGCGGAACCACATGAGGTTTTAACGGATGGAGCGTGTACGACGGGTATGGGAATCCTCTCGCGCGCCTCCTACGTCATCCGCTCGAAGGTGAACGCCCTCCTCAACCGAGCGGAGGACCCGACGGAGACGCTGGACTACTCGTACGAACAGATGCGTGACGAACTCCAGGACGTGAAACAGGGAATTGCCGACCTCACGACCCAGAAAAAGCGCCTGGAGATACAGAAACGAAAGCTCGAAGAGAACGTCGAGAAGCACAATCGGCAGGCTCGCGAGGCGGTCCAGCAGGACCGCGACGACCTCGCGCGGAAGGCCCTCGAAAAGAAGAAGTCGAAGATGAGCCAGATCGAGGAGCTGGAAGGCCAGATCGCGGAGCTGGAGAACACACAGGACCAGCTGGTCGACAAGAAAAACGAGCTCCAGAACCGCATCGAGGAGTTCCGCACGAAAAAGGAGACGATGAAGGCCCGGTACGAGGCCGCCGAGGCCTCTTCGCGCGTGAGCGAGGCGATGACGGGCGTCGGCGACGAGATGGAGGACGTGTCGCGCTCCATCGAGCGCGCCGAGGAGCGCACCGAGGAGATGGAGGCGCGCTCCGAGGCGATGGACGAACTGCAGGACTCCGGTGCCTTCGACGACGCGCTCTCGGACAAAGACGAGCTCGACCGCGAGCTCGAAAGCCTCTCGACCGGCAGCGAGGTCGACGCCGAGCTGGAGACCTTAAAAGGCGAACTCGGCAAGGAGACCGCCGACGGCGGCGGCGACGAGGAGCTCGCGGAGGAGGACGTGGAGGCGGAGCTCGGCGACATCGAGGAGGAGATCGCGACCGACGACCTGGAGGCGGAGCTCGACGACGACCTCGACACGGAGGTCGACGTGGAACTCGAGGAGTCCGAGGCGGACGCCGACGAACCGCGGAGCTGACGGCGTCACAATCCCCCGAGATCCGGGCGACTACGCCGACTCGGACGCTCAAACGGTCTTCGCTTTTTTTGAACGGTCGAACGGAATCAGCAGCGCGGCTCCACCCTCCGTCCGCCGGCGAGCGCTGTCGAACGCGGCTACTGCGGCTACTCGTCGGCCGGCCGGGCGCCGGTGCCGGCACCGGACTGCTCGGCCAGTCGAATCTGCCCCTCGGTGAGGTCGACGCCGTCGTAGGGGTCCTCGGCGAGCAGCAGCGAGCCGTCGAGATCGGCGTAGTCGAGCAGCGGGGCGAGCTGCGCGCCGGCGGCGATGGCGGCGTTCGTCTCGACCATGCAGCCGAGCATCACCTCCAAGCCGTGGGCGCGGGCGGCGGCGACCATCCGGCGGGCCTCAAGCAGTCCGCCCGTCTTCATCAGCTTCAGGTTCGCGATGTCACACCGGTCGGCGATGGCGGGGATGTCCGCTAGCGTGATACAGGACTCGTCGGCGGCGATGGGGAGCGCCGAGCGCTCGTAGGCGAACTTCAGCCCTTCCGGATTCTCGGCCGGGACGGGCTGTTCGATGAACTCCACGTCGTACTCCGCGAGCCACTCGCTGTTGCGGACGGTCTCCTTGGGCGTCCACGCCTCGTTGGCGTCCACGCGGAGGGTCGCGTCGGGCGCCGCGTCGCGGACGGCGTCGACCAGCTCGCGGTCGCGGTCGGTGCCGAGCTTGATCTTGAGCACCGGATAGCCGGCGTCGACGGCGTCGGCCGCCTTCTCGCGCATCCGGTCGGTCGTGTCGAGTCCGAGGGTGAACGAGGTCGCCGGCGTCTCGTCGGGGTCGAGTCCCCACATGCGGTAGAGGGGGACGCCGAGCCGCTTGGCGGCGAGGTCGTGGAGCGCGATGGAGACCGCACACCGCGCGGCGGGATTATCGTGGACGACCGTCTTCATGCGCGACTCGATCCGGTGGAGTGCGTGCGGATCACCCACCTCCTCGACGACGGCGAGCAGGTCGGGGAGGACGGCCTCGACGGTGTCGGCCGTCTCACCGTAGTGGCCCGCGGGCGCGGCGGCACCCACGCCGGTGGTGCCGTTCTCGTCCGTGATCCGGACGACGACGTTCTCGGCTTCCGTCTGGGTGCCCCGGGAGATGGTGAACGGCTCGTCGAGCTCCATCGCCACCCGCTCGAACGAGGTGTCGAGGCTCATTCGCTCAGGACCTCCGCCTCGATCGCGGCCGCGATGGCGTCGGCCCCGTCGCGGACGGGATCGGCGGCGGGGACGCCGGCGGCCTCCGCGTAGGCGTCGACCGCCTCGGCGGCTGCCTCGTCGCTCTCGACGTCCTTCGTGTTGAGCGCGCCCGCGACGATCGCGGTCTCGTGAACCGGGTTCGCGAGGTCCTCGTACAGGTCGACGTACGTCGGAATCGAGGGGAGGTCGAACGACTCGTAGCCGTGGATCACCTCACGGCCTTCGGCGTGACAGAGCACGAGCCCGTCGGCCATCGAGCCGTGGAGAATGCCGCAGGTGACCGCGGAGTACGCCGGGTGGACGATGCTCCCCTGTCCCTCGACGACCAGCAGGTCGTGTTCATCACCCTTCTCTACGAGCATCTCCTCGACGGCGCCGGCGGTGAAATCGGAGACGACGCGGTCGATCGGGTTCCCCCAGCCGGCGATCATGATCCCCGTCTGGCCGGTCGGGATGAACGCGGCGTCGATGCCCCGCTCGCGCGCGGCGGCGACGATCTCCAGCGAGGCCGTCATCTTCCCGACGGAGCAGTCGGTGCCGACGGTGAGCACCACGTCGGCGTCCACGTCGCCGGAGACGCCCTCAGCCACGGTAAGTCCCTCGTGAGGCTCGCGCACGTCCGTCAGGGAGACGCCGTGTTCGGCGGCGAGCCGGGAGAACTCCTCGTCGTCGTTGAGGAAGTAGTGGAGCCCGCTCACCACGTCACAGCCGGCCTCGATGGCGTCGCGCACGTCGTCGCGCCACGACTCGTCGAAGCCGCCGCCGATGGGGGCGATGCCGATGTAGAGGGCGTCGACCTCGCCGTCGGCCGCCTCATGGGCGTCCGCGAACGACTCGACGATCGGCGCGTCGTCGATGTCCGGGACGTGGTCGGTGACTCGATCGCCGGCGCGGTCGCGGTCGAGCACGGCTCGCACGTCCTGGTTGCCGTACCGCATGACGCCGAGCGCGGTCTTCGCGCGGCCCGGGAACTTCTCGTGTGCAAGAATGACGATCCGCTCGTGGTCCATGCACGTCGACTCGCTAGCTGTGGGCTTAAAAGGGACGGGGGCGGCGTGGACTGCCGGGTCTTTGTGAATTGCCGACCTACGAGAGCGGGTCCGTGTCGAATCCGTCGTCGTCCGCCCAGTCGGGACGGCCCTCCTCCTCTCCGTCGTACTCCGCAAGCTCTTCGGAACTGGTGAACGCGGCGGACTCCCAGACGATCCGCACCTCCTCGTTGCCGGTTGCCTCCTCGATCACGACGCGATCGCCGGGCTCCACCACTCCGTCGGCTGGCCACCCGCCGAACTGCACCTCGCCGTCGGGGTCGTCACCCCGGACGACCAGCTCCTCCGCGGCGATCGGGTCGCCCTGCAGATAGACGATGACGATCCCATCGTCGTCCTCGCTCACGTCGAACTCCGCTTCCGGCGGCTCGACGGCGTCGATGAACCCGAAGACGGCGGCGCCAACCACCGCGAGCAGCAGCACGACGACGCCCACGAGCAGGCCGGTGCCCGCCATCGGCGTGAACGCCCGGTCGTCGTCTCGGATTCCTCGCATTCGTGGACTGGTTCGTTGCACCCATCTTAAGAGGTTTCGCTCTGAGTATCGGAAATGATAATCCGGAGCGGAGACTGGGTCGGTTCGGCGGGGGTGCGGCAGCGCCCGCCACGACGACGGTGATCGCCCACCCGGAACCGCAATCCCGTTATCCTCCCCTCTCAAAAAGGTAACCGTGAGATCGTTGTGAGCACGTGGATCGAGAACCCGGAGGGCGGACGCGACAGGGGGGTTCGACACCTTCTCCGGGCGTGGGTCGAGGTGCTGGTCCGCCCGCGTCGCTTCTTCCGGAACGGGGTCGGACCGGGAGACCAGGCACCCGGGTTGACGTTCGCCGTCGTCGTGGCGTTCGCGTTCACGCTCGGATGGCTGCTCGCCGATCCGGGCGTACTGTCGGACCCGGACGCGCTGCCGCCGATCGCCGACTCCGACCTGCTCACGGCCGTTGTCGTGCTGTTGGCCGTCGTGACGCTCGCCGCACCCGTCGGGCTCCACCTGACGGCAGCGGTCGCCACCCTCTCGTTGCTGGTGGCCTGCGTGGAGGTCCGCGGAGGGTTCTCGCTGCGCGATCGTGCTGGCGTCAGCGAGACGGTGCAGGTCGTCGCATACGCCAGCGCGCCGATGGCGCTTGCCGGCCCGCCGGTCGCCGGGCTTCGCGTCGTCTGTGCGGGGTACGCCACCACCCTCCTGCTGGTGGGCTTCCACACGGTCCACCGCACCACGCCACTCCGAACGCTCGTCGCCGGCGTTCCGCCGGCGATGCTGGGCTACTGGGTCGCGTACCGGAGCGTCGGCGCGGCCCGGACGCTGTTTGGAGGATAAAGGCGGGGACCCTGTCCCCTGGCAGGCACCTACCTCTTTTGAGTCCGGCGACCGCCGAGCCCTCCTGCGGTCCGGGCTGACACGGGCGGCGCTCCGGCGACGCTCGCGGCCGCCCACGCACGCCCGGAGGACTTTCGACAACCGTTTTAGGCGGGGGCCACTCCGTGTACTCAAATGGGATCTTGCATCATCTGTGGCGCCTCCGTCGAGGGTCACGTCTGTGACTCACACCAGGAGGACGTCGCGTTCGAGTTCCGCGGGGACTCACCCCACCAGCTCGTATCGGACCGATTTTACAGAGGCACCGTGGACGGCTACGCCGAATTCGGCGTCTTCGTCGACCTCGCCCCGAACGTCACCGGACTGCTCCACCGCTCGGAGCTCGACCGGCGCCTCGACAGTCTCGACTGGGAGCCCGGCGACGACGTGTTCGTCCAGGTGAAAGGCGTCCGTGACAACGGCAACGTCGACCTCGCGTGGTCGATCCGCCAGTCCGAACGCGAGTTCCGCGGCGTGCTCGTCCAGGAGGGCGAGACGGAACGCCAGCGGGAGGAGGAGACGACCGAGGAACCGGAACCCGAGACGACCGAAGAGCCGGAACCCGAGACGACCGAGACCGAGGAAGTCGAGGAAGCCGAGGAAGTGGAAGAGCCCGTCGAGGCCGAGGAGCCTGCCGAGACCGAAGAAGCCGAGGAAGCCGCCGAGACGGCGGAGGCCGAGGAAGTCGAGGAAGTCGAGGAAGCCGAGGAGGTCGACCGGAGCGCCGAATCCGCGCCCGAGGACGAGCGCGAGCGCGTCCTGGTCGAGTCGCTCTCCGACGCCGTCGGCGCCGACGTGCGCCTCGAGGGCGAAGTCGTCAGCGCCCGACAGACCGGCGGTCCGACCGTCTTCGAGGTTCGCGACGAGACGGGCGTCGTCGACGTTGCCGCCTTCGTCGAGGCCGGCGTTCGCGCGTACCCCGACGTGGAGGTCGGCGACGTGGTCCGCATCGACGGCGAAGTCGAAAGCCGCCGCGGCGAGATCCAGGTCGAAACCGAGGCGCTCGCGGTTCTGGAGGGCGACGAGGCCGCGACCGTCTCCCGCCGGCTCGCCGACGCGCTGACCGACAAGGCCCGCCCCGAGGGGCTCTCCCCGCTGGCCGGCGACGAGGCCGTCGCCGAGCTCGGCGAGGGGCTGCTCGACGCCGCGGAGGCCATCCGTCGCGCCGTTCTCGAATCGCGTCCCATCGTCGTCCGCCACCCCGCGACGGCCGACGGCTACGTCGCCGGCGCCGCCGTCGAGCGCGCCGCGCTCCCGCTGATCCGCGAGGAGCACGCCAAAAGCGACGCGGAGTACCACTACTTCACCCGTCGCCCGCTGGAGGACCCCGTCTACGACATGGACGCGGCCACCAAGGACGCGACCCGCATGCTCCAGGATCGCGACCGCCACGACGAGAAGATCCCGCTGTTCCTCCTCGTTGGAACCGGCTCCACGACGGAGTCCGAGGACGGACTCGGCCTCCTCTCCGTCTACGACGCCGACGCGGTCGTCGTCGACGCCGCCGTCGCCGATCCCGAGGCCCGCGAGCAGGTCGACACGCTCGTCTCGCCGGAGCTGGACGACGTTGAGGGGGATCTCTCGACCGGCGCCCTCGTCGCCTCGCTCGCGTCCGCGATCAACGACGAGATCCGCGCGGACCTCACCCACCTGCCCGCCGTGAGCTACTGGGAGGAGGCCCCCGACCGCTACGTCGAGCTTGCGCGCGACGCCGGCTACGACGCCGAGCGCGTCGCGGAGCTTCGCGAGGCCGTCGCGCTGGAGGCCTACTACCAGTCGTACCAGGACAAACGCGAGCTCGTCACCGACCTGCTGTTCGATGACGGCGGCGACCTCGCCGCCCACGTCTCCGAGCAGTTCCGCGAGAAGCTGGAGACCGAAATCGAGACGGCGACCGCCAACGTCGCGACCGAGCAGGTCGGCGGCGTGGAGTTCGCGCTGCTCGACACGGACAAGTACACCCACCGGTACGACTTCCCGCCGACGCCGCTGCTGCTCGACGACCTCCACCGCCGCGAGGCGAACGGCTCGCCGTTCGCGACGATCGGCATCGGCACCGACGAGCTGTACGTCCGGACGAGCGCCGACCTCTCGATCCGCGAGGTCGCCGCGCAGGCGGCCGAGACCGCCCCCCGCGCGGACATCGACACCGCCGGCGTGCGCGAGGGGAAGATCGAGTTCCTCTCGGGCGAGCGCGACGCCGTCGAGGACGCCGTCGTCGCCGCCGTCGCCGACCAGTTCTAAGGTCGCTCCCGCCCCTGCGCCACCTTATAAGTGTGGCGCGGGCGTAGCGCTTGTCGATGAGCCTCTGGCAGTTTCTGGATGCCGCCGAACGCCCGGAGCGCTCGGTCGTCGTCGTGAACCGAAAGGCGCCCGACCCGCTCCAGCGGATGCTGGTGCGGCTGTTCGATGGCCAGACGGTCTCCGTGAGCGAGGAGCATCTGCCGGACGGCACCGACGACACCGTCCTCCTTGTCGAGGACGGTGTCGTGGTCGAAAGCTGTACCCTCGACGAGATAGCCAACGAGATCCTGCTCGTCAACTCCGACCTCTTCATCACGGGGACGCGAGGACTGGAGGAGATAGAGCCGCTGTCGATCCTCGAGAACCTCGACGAGACGCCGTTTCGCTTCCGAGGCTATCCGGAGTCGAACTCGGAGAAGATGCTGCTGATTCTGATCTCCAGGTACATTGAGCGCCGCGCGTGGCTCCGTGAGGAGGGCACCCTCCGCGCGTCGTTTCAGCATCTCGCGCGGATCGACGACGAGATCGGCACCCGAAAGGTGTACCAGCGGCTCGACGACACGGACGTGGACGTGCACGTGTACGGCGCGCCGGGATGGGAGCCGGCGCCGGACTCCTCCATCGTCGCGCATACGGGATACAGCGAGGACTTCCTCGATTCCTGGTTCGTGGTGTACACGCCGTCGGCGGGAGAGGAGGGCCACGTCGCGCTGCTCGCGCTGGAGGACGGCCCGAACGAGTGGGTCGGATTCTGGACGTACCGCGAGGAGCTGGTGACCGAGATCGCCGACTACATCCAAGCGAACCTCTGACTGGCGGGAGTATCCTACCCCCTACGCTCACTTCCGGACTTTCGTGAACGGTCCGGGCGGGAGTATCAGGTCGTCGAGCTCCGGGAGGTGTTTGACGTTGAAGACGACTTTCAGCTCGTCAGTGGCGGGGTAGCCGTTACACGAGAGCCGGAAGCCGCGCTCGGTGAGCTCCTCGGGGAGGATGTGGTTGGCCGGCTGGGAGAGCTCCCCCTCGGCGAGAAACACTGCACAGTTCGCGCAGGCGCCGCCACGACAGGAGAACGGCCACGCGAACCCGCGATTCTCCGCGGCCTCAAGCAGCGTCTCCTCGGGGTTCACCAGCAGCCGCCCGTGGTCCTCGGGCGCGAGGGAGGCACCGGACGCCTTCGTGAACAGGTCCTCATCGTCGAGTGACCAGCCGTAGTCGTCGACCACCTCGTAGTCGAGGTAGGTGACGCGCGCGGCGGCGAGTCCGGCGGCGTCCTCCCCCTCGTCGGTGAGGTCCACGTCCGCGGCCGCCGTCGCGCCGTCGCTGTCGGCGTCGCCGTTCAGGTCGCGCTCGGAAAGTTCCCGGTAGGCACGCCTGACGAGCTGAAACTCCTCCATGCTCCCACCCTGGTCGGGATGGGCGTCCTTGACGCGCTCGCGGTAGGCCCGTTTGACGTCCTCGTCGTCGGCGTCGGGGTCGAGACCGAGCACGTCGAACGGGGAGACCATCGAGTCGTCCGAGCGTAGCCGTTTGAGACGGATAAACCCCGCTCAACGGGTCGGGGCTGCCGGTGTGGGTGGCCGGCGTGGATGGTGGGTGTGAGTGGCCGGAGAAGCGGCGCTACTCCCGCGGCAGCCGCTTGAGGCCGTGCCAGATGGCGTCGACCAGCCGCGCCTCGTCGTCGATCTCGGGATCCGTCTCCGCCCAGCCGCGCGCGATGGCGTCCTCCAGCACGTCGAGCGAGTGGTTCTCGAAGTTGTTGACGCCGCGGAACTCCTCTAAGGCGTCACGCTCCGGCGCGTCGAAGACGGGCTCCGGCTCGCCGGGATGGAAGCCGAGGTCGACGAGCGCGCTGGTGACCTCCTTGGCCGTGGCACCCGAGAGCGTCTGCAGGTCGTCGGGCTCGGCCCGCGAGAGCAGCGTCACGTCGTACAGCTTGAACACGCGTTCCAGCTCCGCGATGGGCGTCTCGTGATCGTCGACGCGCACGTCGACCCAGCGGTCGTTCTTCCCGTCGTAGCCGCCCTCCGGCTTGGCGACGTACAGTGCGGCCGACTGCTTGCCCCGGGAGTCGCCGCCGGCGTCCTCGCCGGCGTACAGCGCGGCGAGCAGTCGCTCGGGGAGGCCGCCCTCGGTCGACTCGAACGCGCCGGCCATCGCCGACAGCGTCTCCTCGTTCTCGAGGATGTTCCCCTGGACGGTGTAGTCGTCGCCCTGGATGTCGCCGGCCACGTCGAGACACTCGTCGCCCGTGAAGGCGGCGACCGAGCCGTCCTGACCGACGACGCCGACCTGTCGCGAGGCGGCCTCGTCGTCGTTCTCGACGAGTTTCTCGACCGTCTCTTCGGCGGTGAGCCCCTTTCGGAGGTGGTCGAGTCCGTCGGGGCCGTACGCGACGTTGGCGAAACTCTGCGTGGCGATCGCGCCGGCGTCCGCGGCCGCGAACGGCACGACCGAGCCGACGCTGATGAACTTGGATTGAACGGCGATGCCGACGGCGTCCGTGTCGGGATCACGTGCGACGATGGAGAACGTCATACCCACGGTGCGTCGGCCTCCCTCAAAAGGCTTGACGCCGCGGCGCGGTGCGGAGGCGGTCGGCCGTTCGGCGGCGGGGTCGGCCGGCCGTTCGGTTGCTCCGTCGTGCGTGCGCTCGACGGCGTCCGCCGTCGCCGGTAATCCGGGTGCTGGACGGGGATTTCGGGAGGGCGTCGGCGCCTGCTTTTAAGTGTCCGCCCGGAGATGTACGAACACAGCATGACTGAAAAGAAAGACCGGTTCCAGCGCATCGACCGCGGCATCGAACGCGTCCGTGAGGAGATCAACGAGACCGTCGACGAGTCCCAGGAGCTCGGCGACACGTTCCGCGACGAGGCCGGCGAGAAGCTCGACGCGCTCGGCGAGCGACTCGACACGCTTCGAGAGCGAACGAAGGACGAGCTCGACGAGCTCGTCGACGGCTCGAAGCAGGCCAGCGAGAGCGCCCGCACGGAGGCCAACGAGGCCATCGATGACCTAGAAGAGCGACTTGACACCCTCCGCGCGCAGGTCGACAAGAAAGGCGACGAGGTCCGCAAGGAGACCACCGAGGCGATCGACAAGCTTCAGGCGGAGCTCGACGAGCTGCGCGACCGCGTCGACCGCAAGTGAGCCGGCGGGCGCCGGGGTGACTGGCGGCGAACGCTGACGTTTTCGAGTTCTCCCGCGTGAGTGACGGCAGCGTGCAAGCTCTTAAGAGGGATATTGCCCAACGTCTCCGATATGTCCACTGGATTCAATCCCAACGCCGGGTCGAGCGGCGGCGGTTCGGGCGGCGCGAGCGGCGCCGGCCGCCTCGGCTTTCTCGACCGGCTCAAGACGGGCTGGACGCTGACGAAGGACAGCGCCGGCGTGATCCGCGATCACCCGAAACTGCTCGTGTTTCCGCTGTTGGCGAGCATCGCGTCGGCCGCCTTCTTCGTCCTCTTGTTCGTCCCGGTTCTCGTCGCGAACATGATCGGGAGCGGGCTGGAGTACGTCGTCCTGTTCGTCCTCTACTTCCTGACGACGTTCGTGAGCACCTACTTCGCGTGCGCGCTCGTCCACGCCGCCAACGAGGCGTTCCACGGCCGCGAGCCGAGCGTGCGCGCGAGCACGGCGGCGGTCGCCGACCGTCTCGGTCCCATCCTCGTCTGGTCGGTGATCTCGGCGACCGTGAGCGTGATCCTCAAGTCGATGGAGAACTCCGACAACCCGATCGCGGCCATCCTCCGCAGCCTCTTCGCCGTCGGCTGGGCGATCATGACGTTCTTCATCGTCCCGGTGATCGTCTTCGAGGACGTGTCGGTGAAGTCGATGTTCACCCGGAGCGCGAGCGCCTTCCGGGACACGTGGGGTGAGACGCTGGGCGCCGGCTTCGGGATCACGCTGGTCGTCGCCCTGTTCGGCGTCGTGCTCGCGCTCGGCGCCCTCCTCGTCTCCGTGCCGGTCGCCGCCGTGTTCCCCGGTCCGGGGATCGTCCTGATGGTCCTCCTGTTGGGGGGCGTGGTCGTCACCACCTACCTCGTGAGCCAGACGATCTGGGGGATCGCCAAGACCGCGCTGTACGTCTACGCCGTCGAGGGGCAGACCCCGGAGCAGTTCGAAAACTTCGAGTTCGAGACGCTCGGCGGCCGGACCGAGGGGAAAGCGTCGCCGGGCTCGGCGGGCTCCACGGACCGCTTATAAGTGGGATACGTGGAATGTGGGGTGGTTGAAGCGTGGAGTTCGACGGCGAACGCCTTTTACGTGCCAGTCAGCGCCTCTTAAGTGGTTGCTGCGGTGAACACGGCGACGAACACCGCCAAAGCCCCAGCCGGCTCCTCTTAACTTGTCGGCACGGAGAGTGCGACAGTAAACAGCTCCAAAGCCCCAGCCGGCTCCGGTCGAGGGTTCCGGAAGACGGTCCGGCTCGCTGCGCTCGCCGGCTGCGACTTCCGTCGTCCCGGACCACGGGCGAGACGGTCCGAAGGACCGACTCGCTGTTTCCCGCCTGCGGCGGGAACGGCTGCCCCTTTGAGTCCCGTCCAGCACCGCACCCGCACCTCACGCCTCCCCAGCCTCGGCGGAGAGCACGCCGGCGAAACCGCACCGCTCGCCGGCGCGCTCCCGCCTCCCTCGCGCGCGTTTCTCGCGCGCGCCACAGCCTCACAAAGTCGCTGCTACTCGGCACCCGAAGTGCCACTTATAAGCGGGGTGAACGCCCACGCCGCCGCCGGCTCACTCCACCCGATTCCGGAGGTCGGCGTCCCCGGGGGTCGCGCCCTTCTCGGCGGCGTCCTCCAGCGCGCGGACGTTTGCCGCGAGGATGTCGGCGACGCGCTCGAAGTAGACGGGCGTGTGGCCGGCGTTGTGCGGGGTGATCGTCACGTTCCGAAGCCCCCACAGCGGGTGGTCCTCGGGGAGCGGCTCGGGGTCCGTCACGTCGAGCGCCGCGCTCCGGATCTCGTTGCTCCGGAGGGCTCCCACCAGCGCGTCGGTGTCGACCACCTTCCCGCGAGCGACGTTGACGAGCACGGCGTCGGGCCGCAGGGTGCGGAAAACGTCGGCGTCAACGAGCCCCTCCGTCGTCCCCGTCAGCGGACAGGCGAGCACGACGTACTCCGCGTCGGCAACCGCCTCGTGGAACTCGTCGAAGCCGTACACCTCGTCCATCGGGCCGCCCTTTTCAGGGGTGTAGCGGACCCCGACCGTCTCACAGTCGAAGGCCGCGAGCCGGTCGACGACCGTCTCGCCGATGGCGCCGAGCCCGACGACCGCCACGCGGGAGCCGTACACTTCCGTCGAGGGGTAGCTGCGCCACTCCCGACGCTCCTGCTGGTCGCGCGCGCGGTGGAACTCCCGGGCGTGACCGATCATCGCGCCGACGACGTACTCCGCGATGTTCGGCCCGTGCACGCCCGAGGCGTTCGTGAGCGCGACGCCGTGCTCCGCGAACGCCGCCCGCGGCAGGTGGCCGGTGCCGGCGTACACACAGGCGAACAGCTCCAGGTTCTCGGCGGCGGCAAGGTGTTCCTCGTCGATGTCGAAGCCCACGGCGATTCGCGCCGTCTTCAACAGCTCGCGCTCCTCCGCCGGCGTGCGAGCCAGCGCGACCCGCTGGTCGGGGAGTCGCTCGCGGATCTCGGCGGCGAGCTCGGGGCCGCCGGTGCCGTGGATCGTCTGTCGCAACACGACGATGTCGGGATCGGACATGGGCGATCCCACGGCGCGTCGGTACAAAAGCGTCCATGCCCGAGCGGTGGGTGCGGTAAGGGGGCCGCCGAGCGCAGCGCCGCGATCGGCGGCCTCCCGGGTGCGGAGCGCTTATCGCCCCTGCCCGCGGACGTGATGTATGGGAGACACGAACGGCGATCCCGGCACGACCCCTGCCGACGCCGCGCGCCTCGTCCGGCGCTACTACGAGGTGGTCGACGCGGAGGCGTACGAGGAGCTGTTCGACCTGTTCGACGACGACGTGGTGTACGAGCGACCCGGACAGCCCCCCATCGAGGGGAAGGCGGCGTTTCGCGAGTTCTACGAGACCGGTCGTCCGCTGGAGGATGGCACACACGAGGTGCACTCCGTGGTGGTGAACCCGCCGAACGAGACGGCGAGCGACGATGGGGACGGAAGCGACGAGTCCGGCGACGACCACACGAACGCCACGGCGCCCGCCGGCCCCACGGTCGCCGTTCGCGGCACCTTTTCGGGCATCCAGGACGGCGACCGCGTCAGCTTTGGCTTCGCGGACTTCCACGAGTTCGACGGCGGCGTCATCGCCCGCCGGTACACATTCACCGACCGCGACGAGGTTTGACCCCGAGGATCTCGGGAGTGAGGGAGGGGAAGGGGAAGGGCGAGGGGACGATTTATTTCACGGAACAAAACAGATCATTCGACGGAACACCGCTCGTTGTTGGCACGAGACGTTATCCGTCACCTCTCCGTAGGTTTCGTCATGTTTGTACACCTTGCGACGTTCCGTCGTCGTCCGGCGACGGCGCCCGGCCCTCCGACGCCACAAGCCATGTCACCGGACGGGGGAACGGCTCCCGCGGACGGAAACGGTGCGGGCAAGTGGACCGCCGCGGGCGAGGTCGACGGCGTCCCCGTCGACTCACAGTCGGTGAGACGGGACCCGTCGTCGCTGCTCGCCGTCGAAAGCGACGCGAACGACGAGGACCTCCCGGGGCAGTCGTGGTGTCTGGAGGGTCCCGACGGTAAGGACCTGCTCGTCCACAACGCGGACCTGCTCGAAGTCCGCGAGTAGGCGGAGCGGAAGGGGACTACTCGAGTGCGGCGTCGAACGCCTGCTGGAGGTCAGCCGTCAGGTCGTCGACGTGCTCGACGCCGACGGAGACGCGAATGAGCCCGTCGGTGAGCCCGGCGGCGAGCCGCTCCTCTCGCGGAATCGCGGCGTGGGTCATCGCCGCGGGCTGCTCGATGAGGCTCTCGACGCCGCCGAGCGACTCCGCGAGCGTGAACACGTCCGTCTCCGAGACGACCGTCGACCCCTGTTCGAGCGTTCCCTCGAACTCGAACGAGAGCATCCCGCCGAAGTCGTCCATCTGCTCGGCCGCCAGCTCGTGTTGTGGGTGGCTCTCCAGTCCGGGGTAGTAGACGCGGGCCACGTCCTCGTGGTCGTGGAGCCACTCGGCGAGCGCCTGCGCGTTCTCACAGTGGCGGTCCATCCGCACGGGGAGCGTCTTGGTCCCCCGGAGCACGAGGAACGCGTCGAAGGGACCGGGCGTCGCTCCCACCGAGTTCTGGTAGAAGCCGAACTCCTCGTCGAGCTCGGCGTCGTCCGTGATCAGCGCGCCGCCGATGGTGTCGGAGTGGCCGCCGAGGTACTTCGTCAGCGACTGGGTGACCACGTCGGCGCCGAGCTCCAGCGGCCGCTGGAGGTACGGCGTGGCGAACGTGTTGTCGACCCCACACAGCACGTCGTGCTCGTGGGCGATGTCCGCGAGTGCGGCGATATCGTTGACGTTCATCAGCGGGTTGGTCGGCGTCTCCACCCACAGCAGCTCCGTGTTGTCCTGCATCGCGCCCCGCACGGCGTCGTGGTCCGTCGTGTCCACGAACGTCGTCTCCAGGTCGAACTGCTCGTACACCTGCGTGAGGATGCGGTGGGTGCCGCCGTACACGTCGTCGCCGGCGACGACGTGGTCGCCCGCTTCGAGCGTGTTGAGCACGGTGTTGATGGCGCCCATCCCCGAGGAGAAACACCGGGCGTGGCTCCCGGACTCCAGCGAGGCGAGGTTCTCCTCTAAGTCCGTCCGTGTCGGGTTGCCGGTGCGGCTGTACTCGTAGCCGGTGTGTTCGCCCGGCGCCGACTGCTTGTACGTGGAGTTGGCGTAGATGGGCGTCATCAGCGCGCCGGTCTCCGGGTCCGGCTCCTGGCCGGCGTGAATGGCGCGTGTCTCGAAGTGCAGGTCGTCGTACTCGGGATGCTCGTCGTGGTCGGCATCGTCGCTCATACTCCGACGTTGCCGGCCGGGAGTGTCACTCTTGTCCTTCGCGGCGGGGTTGCCGGGGTTTCGGACGCGGACGCCGGCGACTCCGGTCGGCGGACGATGACGCAAACGCTCCTTTGTGTCTCTGGAAAGCACTTACCCGTGGCTGGCGTAGCGTCGTCCATGGACCGACGAGCCCTCCTCTCCGCGACCGGCATGCTGGCGGCCGCCGCGCTCGCGGGCTGCGTGGACGCGCCGACCGGCGAGGAGTCGACACCCACCCAAACTGACACGCCGACCGAGACGCCGCCCGACGGTGATGGCGACGGAGACGAACCTGACGCGCTCCCGACCGGAGAGCCGAGCGCCGAGGACCCGCGACTCCGTGAACTCGTGGCTGGCAACGCCGGCTTCGCGATGGACCTCCACCACGAGTTCGTCGCGGACGACGATGCCGGCAACGTGTTCTACTCGCCGTACAGCGTCTCGATGGCGCTGGCGATGACGTACGCCGGCGCGGCAGCTGACGCCGAGCGCGCGATGCGGGAGACGCTCAGCTTCTCGCTGGCCGAGGAGACGCACCCGGCCTTTTCCGACCTCCAGGCCGAGCTCGACGAGCGTGAGACGACCGAGGACCCGATGCCGGACGACGACGAGGACGCCGAAACCGACGCCTTCCAGCTCTCCGTCGCCAACGCGCTGTGGGGCGACGAGGGGTTCCCGGTCGACGGCGACTTTCTCGAACTCGTCGACAACCACTATAGAGGCGGCTACGAGAAGGCCGACTTCGCGGGCGACCCCGAGGGCGAGCGCGAGCGGATCAACGCGTGGGTGGCCGACGCGACGGAGGACCGCATCGAGGACCTGATCCCCGAAGGCGGAATCACCTCACAGACCGTCATGGTGCTCGCGAACGCCATCTACTTCATGGCGAGCTGGGAACAGGAGTTCGACCCCGACGACACCACGGACGCGACGTTCACCGCGCTCGACGGGTCGACATCCGAGGTCCCCATGATGGAACAGAACCTCCGCACCGACTACGTCGACTTGCCACGGGCGCAGGCGATCGAGCTCCCCTACGTCGGCGGAGAGGTGTCGATGGTGCTCGTCGTGCCCGACGAGGGCGAGTTCGAGTCGGTCGAGGCCGACATCGACGGCGAAACGCTGTTCGGCATCTTCGAGGCGCTCGGCGACGCCTCCGGCGACCTCCGAATGCCCCGCTTCGAGTACGAGTTCGACGCCGAGCTCCGGGAGCCGCTGGAGGAACTCGGCATGGGAGCCGCCTTCGGTCCCGGGGCCGACTTCTCGGAGATGGTCGAGGGGTCGGGCGGCCCCGGCATCGACGAGGTGTTCCACGACGCGTTCGTCAGCGTCGACGAGGAGGGGACGGAAGCGGCGGCCGCCACGGCGGTGGTGATGCTGGAGAGCGCGCCGCCGGAGTCGTTCGACCTCACGCTCGACAGGCCGTTTCTGTTCTTCATCCGCGACCGCCCCACTGACGCCGTGCTGTTCGCCGGGCGCGTGACCGACGCCGGCGCCGCACAGGAGTAACCCGGATCGCCGTCGTCGAACCACTCCGTTCCGCCGACGACCGTTGACCGAGCTCAGTCGACGATATCCGAGCCGCCGGCCGGAATAAACTCCTGCACGAGGTCGGCGCTTGCCACCTTCCGGACGAACGACTGGTCGACAAAGCGCTCCTTGAACTCGCGATACACCATCATCGCGGCGTCGTTCTGGGCGTACATCCCCGGCTCCAGCGTCACGTGCGTCTCCGTGCGGTCGATGATCGCGGACGGCGGCCCGCCGAGCACGCGGGTGTGCGGCTCACACTGCACGCCGACGGCGACTCGGCAGGGAACGTCCTCGAAGTAGGTGCGGTCGCCGCGGATCACGAAGCTCCCCTTCTCGATGTACTCGCCGCTCTCGGGCGTCTTCGACACCTGATCCGGCTCCACCATGTAGGCGTCGCCGGCGCCACGACCGTCCTTCCAGTCCGAGGAGTACGACACCGCGAACTGCGCGGCCTCCCGCAGCGTCTCCTCGTCCCAGTCGACGGGGTCGGCGGACTCCGACGGGCCGGCCGCCTTCAGCAGGGTGACGGGGCCGCCGTGCGCCTGCGTGTGGAAGAAGCGGTCGTGGTTGCCCATGTACTTCTTCACCAGCTCCTCGTTCTGGTCGGCGTTCCGCCCGCCGATGACGAGGTAGCCGTCCGAGGTGTGGAACCAGCGGAACCGCTCGTACCACTGCTCGGCCTTCCGGATCGGGATCGACGACCGCGAGAGCCAGTCGACGTCGGGATGGTCCTCCTCGTCGTCGCCGTCGTCCTCCTCCGGCTCCTCGTCGCGTTGCTCCCACTCCTCCTTCCGTCGTTTGGCCTCCTCCAGGTCCTTCCGCGTGGACTCGATCGCCTGCTTTGCACCCTCCTTTTTCCCCTCGATCCGCTTCGCCTCCTGGTAGAGCCGGTCGGCGTTCACCTCGACGCCCGCGCTCGCGTCGAGCTCGATGTCGGTGCCGTCAAGCTCCACGGTGACGGTCCCGTTCTCGCCGTCCACGTCGACGACGGCCTCCGCGGCGGGAATGCCGCGCTCGGCGCCCGCCTCGAGCGTCTCGGCTATCTCGTCGAACGGCACGTCGTTCTCGCGGGCCTCCTGAACCGTCGAGAGCACCTCGTCGACGAGGTCGTAGTGGGCGTACAGCAGTTCGGCGCGCTCCCGCTCCTTTTCCGCCTGCTCTTCGAACCCCTCGATTGCCCCTTTCTGCTGTTCGATGATCCGCTCCTGTTTGGCGATCTCCTCCTCGAAATCGGGGCGGGAGGATTCCGCGCCGGTGGCCTCCGCCGTCTCCTCGCCGCGCTCCAGCCGGTAGAAGTACTCGTCGACGGCCGCGTTGAACGAGTCGAACCCCGTGCTCGGAAGCTCCTCCCGTTCGGAGAGCGGGAACGGCGTCACGTCCACCACCCGGCCGCTTCCGGGGTCCTCGTCCCCGTCCTCGTCGTTTCCGTCGTCCTCCGCGAGCTCCTCGTACACGCGGGGGTCGACCTCGCCCGAGCGAAGTCGTTCGTCGATCCGGGCGATCGCGTCGTACAGTGCGCGGTACTCCGTTTCGCCGGCCTCCTCGATCGGCATTTCCTTTTCGATGCCGGCGCGGGAACACACCTCCTCGGCGTACAGCCCGCCGAGGTTGATCTGCGTCGCCAGCGTCCGCACCACGTCGCTGTCCGACTCGTTCATGTGCCGGGTGAACGCGTCGAAGCTCACCGTCAGCGGGTTGAGCCGCGAGGCGGGGTACTCGTACTGGGCGCCGGGCGCCACCGTCCGCGACTTGAGCCGTACCGTCGACAGCGACCCGACGACCTCGCCCGTCTCGTCGAGCGCGGCGATGTTCCCCTTGCCGAACAGCTCGGCAACGAGCGTCGTGTTCTCGTCGTCGCGCTCGAACTCGAAGGTGAGGATACGGTCGAACTCGTACTGTTCGACACCGGCGAAATCCGCGCCCGACAGCCGGTTTCGCAGCATCTTCGCGAAGTTCGGCGGGCGCCCCGGCGCGTCCGCGACGTGTGACGGGTCCGCGGTGTGCGCGCGTTTTACGTCACCAACCTCGATCAGCAGCTCGACCCGCCCGCGGTCGAAGTCCCGGAGCTTCAGCCGGAGCAGGTCGTCGTCGTAGAGGTACGCCTTGTCGACCTTCGCACCCGTGTACCGCCCGAGCTCGGTGACGAGCGCACGGAGGTCGATACTCGACAGCTCCTGCTTCGGTTCCATACGCGTCCCACAAGCGGACGGGAAAAAGGCGTGTCGTTGTGGTGGCGGTCGTGGTCCGGCGACACGGCAGCGCTGACCCCCCTCGGCATTAGCCGTCGCCCGCGTCCGACCGCCCGTCGAGATCGACATCGAAGCCGCCGTCGCGGTGGTCGAGCGTCCGGTGTGGGTACGGGATCGCGATCCCCTCCGCCTCGAAGCCCGCCTTGATCGTCGAGACGACCTGCGAGATGACGCGCCGGCGCTTGCGGGCGCTCGGGTTCTCGATCCAGAAGCGGAGCTCGATGGTGATCCCGCTGTCGCCGAAGTCGGTCGAGGCGACCTCCGGGCTCGGCACCTCAAGCACGTCCTCGACCGCCTCGATCCGGTCGACGGCGACCGACTCGGCGTGTGCGAGATCCGCGTCGTAGTCGATGCTAACGGCCACCGTGAGCCGGAGCCGACTCCGGTCGGAGTAGTTCTTCACCCGCTGTTTGTTGACGAGCTGGTTGGGGAAGACGACCGTCTCGCCGTCGAACGTCCGGATGCGCGTGTGCATGATGGTGATGTCCGTCACCGTTCCCTCCATGCCGTCGACGAGCACCCAGTCGCCGATCTCGAACGGCCGGGCGAACATCAGCACGAAGCCGGCGATCATGTTCCCCAGCGTGTGCTGGGCCGCCATCCCCAGCACGATGCCGGCGAACCCGCCGGCGACGAGCAGCCCCTGAAAGTCGAAGTTCCACAGCGTGAGCACGACGACGCCCCCAAAGAGGATCAGCCCGGCCTGTAGCGTCCGGAGGACGACGCCCTCCTCGTGTTCGTCGATCCGCTCGGACTCCTCGGCGTAGTCGTGGATCCTGTGTTCGATGACGTCGCTCGCCACCATCACCACCGCGACGAGCAGCACCGTCACGACGACCTGCATGAACGTCGGCAGGAGCTCGACGAGCCAGTCGAAGAGGAACTGGGCGGTGGCGACGAAGCCCCAGATGGTGAGCAGTGCCAGCGCGAAGTGGATGACGACGACTCCCTGTAACACCCGGATGGCGAGCGTCCGCGGCACGAACCAGCTCACGCGCTTCGGGTCGTAGGGAACCTTCTCGCTGCCGAGCAGCTCGGTTTTGATCACCCGGCCGAGGGTGTTCATCCCCTTCGGGATCAGATACGCACCCAGCAGGATCGCTGCCAGCGTCAACGCCAGCGTGATCGCGACCCGTGCCTCCGTCGTCAGGAGGTCGATCGGCGACAACGAGGGGCCATTCTGGATTGGAACCACGGTTCGGCGTGGTTACTCGGGCGTCGGTGTTAAAAGTGACAGCCCGGGACGACGTGGAGGAGGAATCCGGACAAGTCCCGGGTCAGAGTCGCTTCGAGACGTACGGCCCGTCCTGCGTGTAGCCGAGCTTGTTCCGGTAGTACTCGCGGGCGCCGATGCCGGAGATCACCGCGACCTTGCGATAGCCGGCGTCGCGCGCCAGCTCCTCGGCCGTCTCGATCAGCCGGCGGCCGTACCCCTTGTGCTGCCAGTCGCCGTCGCCGCCGAGCGCGACCTCGCTGCCGTACACGTGGAGCTCGCGGACGAGCGCGGCGTCCTCCAGCTCCCGGCGGACCGCATCCGACTCCGTGCCCGTGGCGCCGGGCTGGTCGGGAGCGAACGACGGGAACCGGAGCCGACAGAAGCCGATGAGCAGGTCCCGGACGGGGTCCTCGAAGGCGATGAAGTGTTCCGTCCCGCCGCCGGCCTCGTAGGTGGTCACGTCGAGCTCGACGGCGTCCGGGTCGGGGTCCGCCTCGTTCATGCCGACCTCGCGCGCCCGGATGTCGTTGATCTCGATGCCGCGCTCCTCGGCGCGCTGGGCCGCGAGCTGGCGGAGGTTCGACTTCCAGACGCCGCCGTCGATGAAGTCCGCGGGGATGTCGCGCTGGACCCGCTGGAGCCGGGTGTACTTCGGGATCTCGCCCATCACCTCGGCGATCAGGTCGGCGGCCTCCTCGTTGGTGAGCGGGTCGAACTCGTCGTTGTGCCAGCGGTCGTACACGCGCGTGCCACGCACGACGAGCGTCGGGTAGATCTTCAGGTAGTCGGGTCGCCAGTCGGAGTTGCCGAAGATCTGCCGGAAGTCCTCCAGGCACATCTCCTCGGTCATCCCCGGCTGGCCCGGCATCATGTGGAAACCCACCTTGAACGCGGCGTCGCGGAGGCGGCGGTTGGCGTTGCGGGACGCCTCGTTGCCGTGGCCGCGGTGCATCTCGCGGTTGATCCGCTCGTAGGTGGTCTGGACGCCGACCTCCACCTTGGTCCCGCCCAGATCGAGCATCCGGTCGATCTGCTCTGGGTCACACCAGTCCGGCTTGGTCTCGAACGTCGTCCCGATGTTGCGGATCGCGTTCGTCTCGTTTTCGGCGATCACGTCCTCCAGATACTCGAACTCGACCTCCTCGGGGTCGGGCGCGAACGACTCCTCCTCGGCGGGCTCGGGGTGCGAGTCGAGGTCGTAGTCGTTCATCGCCTGCAGCGCGCGCTTCACGAACCACTCCTGATAGTCGTGTGAGCGCGCGGTCATCGTTCCGCCCATCAGGATCAGCTCCACCTTGTCGACCGGGTGGCCGATCTTCCGGAGTTGTTCGAGCCGAAGCGTCACCTGTCCGTAGGGGTCGTAGTCGTTCTGCTCGCCGCGCGCGGCGGCGGGCTCGTGGCCCGTGTACGACTGTGCGGAGGAGAACTCGGAGGCGGGACCGCCGGGACAGTAGAGACACTTCCCGTGGGGGCACATCTTCGGCGACGTCATGATCGCCACCGGCGAGACGCCGGAGGCGGTCCGCACGGGCTTCCGGCGGACGACCTCCTTCACGTCCTCGCGGCCGTCGGCGGGCGCGTGATCGAGAATGTCCGTGTTCTTCGGCACCTTGGGGGAGGAAAACTCCGAGCAGGCGTCGAGTTTTGCGGATTCCAGATTGTCACTGTCCACCTCGCCATCGAGGATACGCGCGGCTAGCTCCTCACAGGTGGCGACGAACGCGGCTGACTCGTCGTCGCCGGCGGACTCCGCGTCGCTCGGCGCGTCGGCACTCATTACCCCACGTTCGACGGGTTTCGGAGTTAAGGGTGTCGCCCCGGGCCGTGCAGACGAGTGAGTTCTCGTTTTCCGGCTCAGTACAGCAGCTCGTCGTTGTTCTCGATCATGTACAGCGAGCGCGCGGCGATGTTCACCGCGTGGTCGCCGACGCGCTCCAGGTCGCGGATCGTGAGCAGCAGCCGGGACACGTCCCGCATCGTCTCCTCGACGTCGTCGTCCTCCTCGTCTAGCTGCTCGCGTTTGATCAGGTCGCGCACGACCAGCTCGCTCGCCGCCTCACACAGCGCATCGAGCTCGTCGTCCATCGCCGCCACCTCGTAGCAGGTGTCGGGGTCCGACTCTGCGTAGGCGTCCATCGCCGTGTCCAGCATCTCCAGCGTCTCGTCGCCGATCCGCTGGACGTCAACGTCCGGGAACACCTCCTTTTCGGCGTCGCCGGCGTACCGCCCGAGGTTGGTCGCGAGGTCCGCAATCCGCTCCAAGTCCGTGATGATCTTGAACGACGCCGCAATGAAGCGGAGGTCGCCGGCGACCGGCTGCTGTAAGGCGATCAGGTCGGTACACTCCTGTTCGAGTTCGAGATACATCTCGTTGATCTCCGCGTCACCCGTGATGACCTCCTCGCCGAGTTCGGCGTCCTGCTGTTCGAGCGCGTCGAGCGCCAGCCGGAGGCGCTCGGCGACGACCTCGCTCATGTAGAGCACGTCGTCGCGCAGCGACTCCAGTTTCTCCTGATACTGTTCGCGTGGCATGGATGATACGCATACGGCTCGCCGGACGCACTAAAACACGTCGCCCGCGACAGACGGCAGGTGATTGAGGGATGACAAACGTGGGAACGGAACAGATGGCAATTTCCATAATTTTGTCCCTGTTGAAGTCCTCAAAAGTGGCAAGCTCCGATCCGGATTCGGTCTATACAGGCGAAGGATGCAACGCTGGGAGTCACGATCTATCTGACTCTGGGCAGAACGGTGTGTAAGATACAGAGGATATAGTCCACATTCACAACTGGTCATTAGCCAGTAGTCGATACTGAATATTCAAAAAGCTGTTAAGTATGCATGGTATACTATAGCATATGGCTTACTGCGATAACTGTGAAAAAGAGGTCGAGCCGGAGGGGAGAATCAACTGGCTGATTGCCATTCTGTTATTAATCTTCGGTGTTGTTCCTGGATTAATCTACATCATGTACTGTGTCGTCGCCAAGAGTAAGACATGTCCGTCCTGTGGGAGTAGTAACTATCTGTAACGTGGAACAGTAGCGACAGGATGGGACGGGGGTGCAAAGAGTCGAACTCGGGGCCACTCCACCCAAGGCAGCGGGATACCACTACCCCACGTCCCGGTTGCTACACCACAAAACTGGGGCAGAGGTTCGTACATAAAATTGAGCTACGCGCTTGTGTAGACATTGTTGATGGAGAGCCCTCTGGCGATTCTGCTGTGAGCGAGACGGGTCAAGAACGTGCGCCACAGCGGTTCTGACGGCCAACTACTGAGTGGTGTCTGGAACGGGCGGTTGCATCAACAATCTCCTGCGGAAGCGCGCTTTGGGAATTCAGTGTCTGAGGAACCCTGAGCAGGTGCCAAATCCGGATCCGGCAGCGAGCTACACAGAGTGTGCAGAGGGCAGCCGCTCGAACGGATTATCGTCTGAAAAATCGGGATCGGTGTCTGTCGCTGTGAGCGACAGGTGTGTCGCAGTATTACTGTCGAACGACGTTCGTTGCGCGGGGGCCCTTGGGCGAGGACTCGATGTCGAACTCGAGCTCCGTACCCTCCGTGAGATCCTCGCCACCGACATCCTCCATGTGGAAGAACACGTCCTCGTCGTCGTCGAGGTCGCCGTCGTCAGTCGAAATGAAACCGTAGCCGCCCGTATCGTTGAAGAAGTCAACCTTACCGTTTGCCATTACAACCAAACAGAGGGCCGAGTGAGGGATAACCCTTCCGCGAGTCAAGGTACCACGACCCTTCACACTCCATTCGCAATCATCGACCGGCTGTTGCTGCCACCCGTATCCGAAGAACAGGCCCTCAACGGAGCCGCAAATCCGGAATTACCTGATCTCCCGATTACCCGAGGCGCTCGTCGAGGATCAGCCGCGTCTTCGTCGATTTGACCTCGTCCATCTCGCGGGCCTGCGAGATGAGCTCGTTGACCGCGCGCGTGTCGACGGCGTCGACGACGAGCACCACGTCCTCCTCGCCGGACACCTGCCAGACGAAGTCGACCTCCTCCCACTCGACCATGCGCTCGCCGACCGCGGCGGTGTCGACGTTCATCTCCACGGAGATCTCGATCATCGCCTTCACGTTGCCCGTCCGGGTGGTGACGGTGAATCGTTCGATGGTCCCCTCCTCCGTCATGCGGTCGACGCGGTTCCGCACCGTTCCCTCGGAGGTGCCGACGCGCTCGGCGATCTCCGTGTAGGGCGTCCGGGCGTCCCGTCGAAGGATCGAAAGAATGCGCCGGTCGAGGTCGTCCATACACGGCGTTGCACTCCCGGCACCTTACCCGTTACGAATATCGTAGAAACACTACGAACGACGCACTTATTACGCTCGGTCCGTACGTTTCTCGTAATGTCGGACGCCTACATCGCGCTCGCCGACGGTCGCGTGCTGGAAGCACGCGGCCGCGCACCGGGCCGCGCTCGTGGTGAACTCGTGTTCACGACCGCGTACACGGGGTACGAGGAGTCGCTCACCGACCCCTCCTACGCCGAGCAAGTGCTCACCTTCTCGTACCCGCTCATCGGGAACTACGGCGTCCGACCCGAGCGATTCGAGTCGGCCTCCGTCCAGCCGCGCGCAGCCGTCGCCCGCGAGCTGACGGAGGACGTCGCCGAGTGGCTGGCCGCCGAGGGCGTCCCCGCCATCGACCACCTCGACACCCGCGAGCTCGTCACCACCGTCCGCGAGGAGGGGGCGATGGCCTGCGGCATCGTCGCCGGCGAAGACGTGACGCCGGAGGACGCGATCGAGGAGATGGAGGCGTGCAAGCCGATGAGCGACCACATCGACATCGGCGCGGGCGTCACCGTCCCCGAGACGACCGTCCACGAGGGCGGCGGCGCCGCCGACGTGGCGCTCGTCGACTGTGGCGCCAAGAAGTCGATCATCGAGGCGCTCACCGCCCGCGGCGCGGACGTGCACGTCCTGCGCTACGACACGACCCCCGAGCAGGTGGCCGACATCGACCCCGACGTGCTGTTCGTCTCGAACGGCCCCGGCGACCCCGAAAACTTCGAGGCCGCACAGACGGTCGTCGACGAGTTCGCCGGGGAAGTCCCCCTCGCGGGGATCTGTCTCGGCCAGCAGATCATCGCCAGCGCGCTCGGCGGTTCGACGAAGAAGATGGCGTTCGGCCACCGCGGCGTCAACCAGCCGGTGCGTGACCTCCGGACGGACAAGGTCGTGATGACCACCCAGAACCACGGCTACACGGTCGACGACACCGGTCCGCTGGAGGTCACCCAGATCAACGTCAACGACGACACCGTCGAGGGGCTCGACAGCGAGGAGCTCGACGTGATCACCCGCCAGTACCACCCCGAGGCGAACCCCGGTCCGCACGACTCGCTGAGCTTCTTCGACGACGTGCTCGACCTCGCACACGACCGGACGCCGGTCACTGCCGACTGACCACGGCGACGACCGGACCTTCGAAGCAGACCCTATCCCGTCCCCGTCCCCGTTCTCGGCGTCCCCCACACCGCCACGGAGTACCACCCGACCGACGCCGTTCGCCTCGATTCGCGGCGCGTCATCGCCCGCGCCGACTCGCAGCGCGACAGTTCCTCTTTCCCGCTCGCGCCGTTCCGGCGACGTTTTGGCCCCCGACCGAGTAGCACCGTCGTGACCTGCGACATCCTCCTCACGAACGACGACGGCATCGATGCGGTCGGGCTGCGGGCGCTGTATGGCGCGCTCGCCGACGACCACGACGTGACCGTCGTCGCGCCGGCGACCAACCAGTCGGGCGTGGGCGGCGCGCGCTCGTGGTGGGACACCACCGTCGACTACCGGGAGACCGACTTCGGCTACGCAGTCGAGGGGACGCCCGCGGACTGCGTCGCCGTCGCCGAGGTTGCGCTGGAGCTCGACCCCGATCTCGTGGTCTCCGGCTGCAATCACGGACCGAACATCGGCGCCCACATTCTCGGCCAGTCCGGGACCGTCGGCGCCGCGATGGAGGCCTCCTTCCTTGGAACGCCGGGAATCGCGCTTTCGCTGTACGACCGCGGGAACCTCCCGATCTCGCCCACTCCCACCCGCGCGGACTTCGGGCTCGCGGAGCGCGTAGCAGCGGACCTGGTCGACGCGTTCGAGCGCGACGGCGAGATGCCGGTCGGCGGCGACGTGCTCAACGTCAACGTCCCTACAGCTAGCGACGAGTCGGCGGCCGATCCGACGTTCCGGATCACGGAGCCCGCTCGCGGGTTCGACGTGATGGAGTTCCGCCCCGGCACCGACCAGCCGGCTGAAGGCGGCTTCTCGGAGACGCGTGGCGAGATGGGGATGGAGCTTCGCGACCGGTTCTGGCAGGAGTTCCTCCGTGGCGACGTGCCGGACGACCCGGGGTCGGACCGCCGCGCGACCGTCGAAGGAGAGGTGAGTCTCTCACCGCTGTCAGCCTCGCGCGCGGTCGCCGGCGACCGCGTTGGGCAGGAGGTGTCCATCGGCGGGACGTTCGACGACGTGGTCGCCGAGTAGTTCGGCACCTTATCGCTCCTCTTCCGCCCCCGCTCGTCCCCTCACTCGCAGAAACAGGTGACCACGGGCCGCCCCGCCTCGAAGAGGACGGTCTGTGTGACGCTGCCGAAGACGGCCTTGCCGACCGGCGAGCGTTCGCGTCCGCCCACCGCGAGAAGGCTCGCGTCCACGTGGTTGGCGTACTCGATCAGCTCGTCGGCCGGCTCACCGACGAGTCCGACGGCCTCGAACGACTCGCCGTCGGGGGAGATGGCGGCGTCGTCGCCGAGCGCCTCCGTGGCCGCCTCGACGGCGACCTGCCGGGCCTCCTCGCGGACCGCACCGAAGGTCGGTGTGCCGTCGGCGTCCGCCGTCGGCTCCTCGAAGGCCGATTCGCTGACGACGTGGGTGACGTGGAGTGCCTCGTCCACGCCGTCGGCCAGTCGTGCGGCTTCCCGCAGCAGTTTCTCCTCGTCCCGTCCCGGCGAGACGCCAGCTACGACAGTCATGTCGCGTCGTAGCGCGGGCACGGACAAATAGGGGTCGCTCCCGGCAGTCGGGCGGCAGCGACGAAGCGCCTCAACAGGTCGGGCCTCTCCGCTACCGCGCCAACGGCATGTTGTAGCTGGTCTCCTCGTCCATCACGACGTCCCAGGTCGCCTCGCACTCGCAGGACACCTGCTCGAAGACGGACGGGTCCTGTCGGAGGTCGAAGTCCTTGATGGCGGTCTGGACCCTGTCGTCACACTCGCCGCAGTTGTGGGCGCCGCGGTCGGAGCCGTGGCCGACGGGGTCCGAGACGACGATGGCGTCCACGTCGGCGGTCTCCGCGAGCACGTGCGCGACCGACCAGAGCCACGGCGGCCGGTAGCCGCCCTCGAAGAACAGCTCGTCGACCATGGTGTAGCGCTGGACGTTGGTCGGGTTCATCGAGACGGTGTGACAGCCATCCACGTCGGCACAGCGCCGGATGGAGTCGACCATGTCGGCGGCGGCCTCCGGCTCCGAGAGGAACGGCGGCTTCATCAGGAGGTACGCCTTCACGCCCACGTCGGCGTCGAACGTGGCGTCCGCGGCGGCGGCCTCATCGCAGGCGGCCTCGAAGTCGGCGAAGTCGAAGTACTTGTTCACGCAGTCGTGTCGCACGCGGTCGGTAGCCGTCTCCAGTCCGACGGCCACGTCGGTCGCGATGCCGTGCTCGGCGAAGTCGCCGACCTTCTCGCGGTCGACGAAGTCCGGGAGCGACTCGACGACGATCCGGTCGCGGTCCGCGAACGTCTCCGCGATCGCCTGCCGGGTCTCTTCGGGGACCTCGCGCTCGTCGAGGAACGAGCCGGAGGTGTAGATCTTGATCAGCTCGGCGGGCTCGTCGGCGTTCTCGCGTTCGTGTGCGAGACACACCTCGATCTGGTTCATCAGCGCCTCGTGGGCGACGCTACCACCCTCGACGGACTCCGCGACGTAGCCGCACATCGTGCAGCCGCCGGCGCGGGCCCACCGGCAGCCGCCGGTGTTGAGGATGATAGTGAGGGAGTTCACCACGCCGTCGGGTGTGTTGTCCTCGTCGATCCAGACGCGGGTGGGCTCCGTCGGGTCGTACGTCTCCGTTCGCTCCGCGCGGATGTCGCGCATCACCTCGTTGTGCGCGTCCATGCCGCGCCCCTGCTCGTAGGCGTCGGGGCTCGGTTCGCTCATTGACGGGAAAAGCGGTCGCGCGCGTAAAGCCGTGTCGCCCTGCGGGCGCACTCATCCCGCACGGCAACAACCGTTAACACCGAATCTCGGGTACGCGGGTGCATGACGGAACGCGTGTCCCTGCAGCTGTCGGACGAACTGGAGGCGCCGCCCGAAACGGTGTGGGCGGCGCTGACGGACGCGGCGACGGCACGTGCCGCCCTCCCGGACGGAGATAACCCTGCAGCCAACGAGGCGACACCGGCGGCTGACGGCGGCAATCCGGCCGTCTCGCTGTTCGAGGCCGACGAGTCAGGAGTCGAGGAACGGACGCTCGACCCTGGCGACGCGCTCACGGTGGCGCTGTCGCTCGCTCCCGGCACGGGTACGGACGTGAACGTTGATGCCCCGTTCGAGACGGCGGTACGCGTCGAGGAGGCACGGTACCCCACGCTCGTCGTCAACGGCAAAGGCGAGACCGCCGATGAGAGTGCCTCCTTCGACGCGCTCGCCGGCGTCGAGCTCTCGGAGACGGACGCGGGCACGGAGGTCACCTGGGCCGCAGAGGCTGAGATCGAGGGCGCCCTCGCCGCGGCCGGCCCGACGGCAGTGACGCCGGTGATCGCGCACGTGGCAATCCGCTTTTTCGACGATCTGGAACGACTCCTCCGGGAGGCCGAGCACGCGGGCGGGGACGGGGAGTCGGGTTGACCATAAAAGTCGGGCTGACCTCAGGGTGGCGAGTCGTCGGTCGCCTGCGGGCCCGTCTCCCGTGAAGCGCGCCGGCGGGCGAGGAGACTGGCGACGCTCGCGCCTGCCACCGCTCCGACCGCGTTAACGGCCACGTCCGACCACGCGAACGTGCGCCACGGAATGGTCGCCTGGGCGAGCTCAACCCCGAAGCCGAAGCCGGTCGCGAGCGTCACGGCGACCACGAGCCCGCGCCGGTCCGTGCCGGCGGCCAGCGTTATCAGGGCCCCGAGCACGGCGTAGCCGACCAAGTGGAACGGGTCGGTGAGCCCGACCCAGCTGGGGAGGTGCCCGACGACGGGTCCGCCTGCGCCCCCGCCGACGCCCCCCGAGCCGCCCGACCCCGGAATCGGGACGAGCGAAACGACGAGCACGAGCGCGGCGAACGCGGTCGCCGGCCCCCATCGAGGGACACGGTCCGGGATGGCGTCCCCATCCGCACGGCTCCCGTCACCCGGACGGTCTCCACGCGGACCTCGGTCTTCCGGCGGGTCGCTCACGCGTGCAACTGCGGTCGCCGACGTGTTATCTGTCGGGGTTCCGGAGAGGGCGGCGCGATCGGCGGCCCGGTTGCTGAACGGACGTAACTGATTTCAGTTTCACCACAACGTGAACAGCTAACACGCTTCGGCCCTAATATAATAAACGATCTTTACATGACCGAACTTGGAGGCTTCAGGGACCGTATCGCACAGGTCGACCTCGGGGATGGAGACGTATCCTACCGGGGGATCGACGACGAGGACGCACGCAAGTACATCGGCGCGCGCGGGCTCGGCGTCAAGTACCTCTTCGAGCAGGGGCCGGACGTCGACCCGCTCGGCCCGGAGAACCGACTCGCGTTCATGACCGGTCCCCTCACGGGGACCCAAACCGTGATGAGCGGGCGAATCGCGCTGGTGACCAAGTCGCCGCTGACGAACACCGTCACGGACTCTCACCACGGCGGCTGGTCCGGCGCCCGCCTCAAGTGGGCGGGGCTCGACGGGATCCTGCTCGACGGCGCGAGCGACGACCCCGTCTACCTCGTCGTCGAGGACGGCGACGTGGAGGTTCGCGACGCCTCCCACGTCTGGGGGAAGGGCGTCTACGACACCATCGACGTGCTCGGCGAGGAAGTCGAGGGAACCGTCGGCCGCAACCTCTCCGTGATGGCGATCGGCCCGGCCGGAGAGAACCAGGTGCGGTACGCCTGCGTGATGAACGAGGACGACCGCGCCTCCGGGCGGGGCGGCACCGGCGCCGTCATGGGGGCGAAGAAGGTGAAAGCGGTCGTCGTCAAAGCCGGCACGCGGATGCCGAAACCCGCGAAACCGGACGTGTTCCAGGAGGGCTACCAGCAGGCCATGGAGGTGATTCGGGAGTCCGACGTGACCGCACCCAACGAGGGCGGGCTCTCGATGTACGGCACCAACGTCCTGATGAACGCCACCGAGGAGATGGACGGGCTGCCGACGAAGAACGCCAAGTACACGTCCACTGAAGGGTTCGCCGACGCCGAGGGCGCCGACGTGGACGCCGAGCGCGTCTCCGGCGAGAACGTGCGCGAGAACATCCTCGTCGACGAGCCGACCTGCCACTCCTGTCCGGTCGCCTGCAAGAAGGAGGTCGAGGTCCAGCTCAACCACAAGGGCAACGACATGAACGTGCGCGTGGAGTCGTACGAGTACGAGTCCGCGTGGGCGCTCGGCCCCAACTCCGGCCACACCGACCGCGACGAGATCGCACTGATGCTGGAACGGTGTAACGACATGGGGGTCGACACCATCGAGACGGGCAACATGATGGCGATGGCGATGGAGATGACCGAGGAGGGGAGCCTCGACGTCGGCATCGACTGGGGCGACTCCGAGCGCATGATCGACCTCATCGACGAGATCGCCACCCGCGACGGCGAGCTCGCCGACCTTCTCGCGGAGGGGCCCGAGCGCGTCGCCGAGCGCAAGGACGCCCACGGCAACAAGCTCTCCGTGAAGGGGCAGTCGATCGCGGCGTACGATCCGCGCTGCATGAAGGGGATGGGGATCGCGTTCGCCACCTCCAACCGGGGCGCCTGCCACCTCCGCGGCTACACGCCGGCGGCGGAGATCCTCGGCATTCCCGAGAAGGTCGACCCGTACGAGTGGGAGGGGAAGGGTGAGCTCACCGCCACCTTCCAGGACCTGCACGCCATCTCGGACTCCTTCGACATCTGCAAGTTCAACGCCTTCGCGGAGGGGATCGAGGAGTACGTGCTCCAGTACAACGGGATGACCGGACTGGACGTCACCGAGGATGAGCTGTTCGAGGCCGGCGAGCGCATCTACAACCTCGAACGCTACTACAACAACCTCGTCGGCTTCGACGGCGACGACGACACGCTCCCGAACCGGTTCGTGAAGGGCCACCCCGACGCGATCCCCGGTACGGGCGCCAGCGAGGGCGAGCTCGCGGAGCTCGACCAGATGAAAGCCGAGTACTACGACCACCGCGGCTGGGTCGACGGCGTCGTCCCCGACGAGAAGCTCGACGCGCTCGACATCGAGGTCGGACCGGGAACCGGCGTCTCCACCGGCGACTCCGGCGCGCCCGCGGACGACTGAGCGTCGCTTTCGTCACCCATTTTTAAGGTGCCCGCTCGGCTAGCGCCGCGTATGGCTCACTCCCCGCTTACCCTCCGTGAGGCGATGCGCACGCCACTCGGCGTCGTGCTCCTGCTGCTGTCGGTGTTGACACTCGTCTACTCGATGCTGATCATCGGACAACTGTTGGTCGGCCTCTGGTCAGTCACGCTGTTGGCCGGTGCGTACCTGATCTACAGAGTGTTGGCCGTGCTCGACTCGATTGCCGACGCCGCCCAGCGATTCGCGGCGGTCCGAGAACATGAAGCGGGACTCGACGCGAGCGACCGGCGGGACGGTCAGGGACGGCGAGACCGGGAGCACGCGGGCCACGACTCCGCCGGCGGCGAACCCGCCCGCGAGCGCGAGCGGTGAGCCGGGGCGGCCCGCGCTCGCCGGCGGCGCCGCCATCGGATACACGATACTGGCGCTGTCGGGGCTCCGGTACGTCTCCGCCGGCGCGCGCCGGTCGCTCCCGCTCGACACTCTCGTCGGGGTCGCGGGCGGGGTCGGCCTCGTCGTGTTTCTGGTGATGTGGCGGAGATCGAATCGCGCCGGCGACGAGGAGTAGCCGAACCGACGACCCCTTTAAGTGCCCGGAACGCCCACCGCGGAGAAGCCGCCGAGGCCGAGCAGGTCGAGCGCGGCGAGTACGACGACGGCGACCGCCCACGCACCCACGCCGGTGATGACGGCCCGCGTCCATCCGCCGGGGTAGCGAACGTACAACAGCGCGACCCAGCCGGCGAGCGCGAGCAGCGTCCCGACCAGCGGCACCCACGCCAACAGCGCCCAGACGAGGGCGCCGAGCAGTGCGGTCACCACGCCGTGGCGAAGCGTCGTGTCGCCGGCGTGGTCGCGATACACCGCAAAGCGGGCGGCGACGACGAGCGCCGTCCCGCCAACGAGCGTGCCGAGCAGGAAACTCACGAGGAGATCGAACATCGTCACTCCCGTCTCGGTGCGCCGAGGGCTTATAAACAACCGACCGTCAAGCCGAATTCAGTCGGGTGAACGCGGATCGTCATCCGCGGATCCGGCATCGGCGGCCGCCACGCCGACCACCACCGGCGCACGGATCTCCAGGGCCGTCTCGAACTCCTCGCGTCGGTCCGACTCCGTTCCGAGCCGCTCGATGGCGGCGGCGTGTGCGCGAGCGACGGCGTCCCGCTCGCGGTCGGTCAGACCCAGTCGGTCGGCAACGCCGTTCCAGTGGTCCGGTTCGGCGAGAAACGCCTCACGCTCGGTGGTCGCCACGATCCGCTCGTATCGCCGCCGGTAGTCGTCGATTCGCGGGCCGAGGTCACGTTGCACGTCGGTCAACAGCGTGTCGAGCCGGTCGGGCGTCACGCTGGCGAGCGCCGCCGCCTTCATGAAGGGGGTGCCCTCGATGGGATGTGGGGACGGCGCGGTTTCAGTGTCGTCCACCGAATCGGGGTCGGCGTCGTCCTCGGTCATCCCCCCGCACGCATCGCCTTCTGTTTGAACTTCGGGAGGAGCTCCTCCAGCGTTTCCGGGTCGCCCACGAACGACACCGTCACCTCCGTGAGGGTGATGCCGCCGGCCGGATTCACCGTTCCGGCCGACAGCGACGCGCGCCAGCCGTCGCCGTCCACCCGAGTCGCCTCGGCCGGGTCGTCGGTGCCGACGAGCGTGCCGCCGAGGTTCCGCAGATAGTGGGCGGCCAGCCGGCGGGAGATCCCGCGAAACGCCCGCTCTTGGCGCTCCCAGCCGGGCTCAGTCGGCAGATCTGCGGATGAGTCGTCGGGCGGCTCGGCCTCCTCAGACATGGCCGCCCGCCACCGGCGGGAACACCGAGACGCGGTCACCGTCGGCGAGCTCCGTGTCGAGTCCGTCGAGGTGGAGCACCTCCCGACCGTTCTTGAGGACGTTTATTTGGGGCGCGAGCTCGCCGTCGACGATCAGGTTGCCGGCCAACCCGTCGTAGTCGGCCTCCAGCGCCCGAAGGAGGTCGCCGACCGTGGCATCGTCGTCGACCTCCCGGTAGACGGTCTTGCCGCCGACGGCCTCCCGAAACGTCGCGAAGAAGCGCAGCTCCAGTTCCATAGTCGACCTTGGGGCGGGCGGGGCTTAAAAACGGGCGTCGCCGGCGATGGCGGCGGCTGTCGAGTGCCGTCCCGTCAGAGGTCCGAGAGTCGAATGCCGTCCTCGACCAGCCGGAAGTTGCGCTCGCGGTCGAGCTCCTCGGCGAGCCAGTCGTGGTCGTACAGCTGGCCGATCAGCTCGACGTAGCAGTTCCGCCAGGCGATCGCGTAGATGGGCGACTGCCCCCACGCGCGCAGCTCCGGGACGAACTCGTGGTAGGTGCTCGCCTGCTCCTCCAGGTGCTCGATCGCGTCCGCGACGACGGCGGCCGCCTCCGCGGGCTCCGCGTCGCCGATCTCCTCGTTGATCCGCGACTGGACGCCGGCGATGGCGCGGCGCATGTCCTGAGCGGCGGTGCCGTCCTCCTCGGGCAGCGACTCGACGACGCCTTTCGGAACGCCGAGCGTGACTTCGGGCATACCTGGGAGTTCGCCGCCGCCCTCAAAAAGGCACCTCCGCCGGCGGTCCGTGAGGGGATAATTCGCTGCCGCGGATTACGGCGTCGGAGCCGCCTTTTGGAGGGCCGTCTCCGCGATGTTGCCGCCGTAGTCGGCGGAGCGGAGCACGGAGTCGACGACCAGCCCGAGCAGCTGTGCGCGGGCGGGGTCGAGGTCACGGAGCAGTTCATCGATGGCGCGCACTCGCTCGTCGATGGCGCGCACCTGCTCGCGGGCGTCGTTCGCCTGCCGGCTCGCATCGTCGCTGTCGTCCTCGAACAGCGCGTCCATCGCGGTGTCGATCACGTCGATTGCGTCGTCGTGGAGGTCGTCGATGGCGTCGAGCACGTCGTCGGGAAGCGGCTCCTCGATGTTGAGCGTCAGGTGGGCGATCTTCGTCGCGTGGTCGCCGACGCGCTCCAGCTGCCGGGCGCTGGAGTGGTAGTCGAAACACTCCTCGCGGGGGATCCCCAGCTCCTCGGCGGCCTTGGGCGTGCGGAGCGTCGCCCGGAAGATCCGCGAGACGACCATCCAGAGCCGGTCGAGGTCGTCGTCCCGACTGATCACGTCGCGCGCGAGGTCGTGGTCGAGGTCACCGAGCGCCGTGAGCGCGTCCTCAAGCATCGACAGCGCGATGAGCCGCATTCGGGTGACGGCGTTGTGGATCGACAGCTCCGAGGAGTCGAGCAGGTCGCGGACGACGACGCGGTCGCGGGTCTCCTCTAACACTTCGAGGCCGACGAGGCTCTGGACCGCTTCGCGGATCGTCGAGCGCTGCTCGGTGGTGATCTGCCCGCCGGTCAGCTCGATCACGTCGAATCCGCTGACGTACATCGTCGTCACGGCACGCGTGAGCTCCTGACCGTGGAGGTTCGCGACGTCGAGCGTCCCCCGTGTGCGCTCCTCCTCGGAACGCGGCGTGAGAAACAGCGAGTCGCCGTCAGGGTAAAACTCCACCTCGCTGCCGGCCCCCACGTCGTTCTCGGTTGCCCACTCCTTCGGGATCGAGACCGTGTACGTCGAGCCGCCGGTGACTTGCACCTTCCGCGTCTCCATACCGGAGCCAGGTGCCACAGGAGTGATAAATCTATTCAAATATATACTCGAATGCCGATCGATATATCTGCCCTATCCCTTGTAAACGGGTGCTGTGTGGGCCGTTGGCTATTTGTTGCCGATAGAATCTACTCTAGAATGTATGTATATATAGTGCTCAATAGAGATTATAGTAGCGTATTTAGGTGACAGTACCCCTCCATTGAACGATGGAAGGCGACACGGCCAGCGGGCTCCGTTCGGGGCTCGACAGGCGTGCGTATCTGGCGGCCGCCGGCGGGACGCTCGCGTCGCTGGCAGGGTGTCTCGTCCGGGGGGAGGATAGTCGCGGACTGGAGGGCCGCATCGTCGTCGACGGGAGCAACACCCTGCTCCCGCACGGCGCCGCGGTCGCCGAGGAGTTCCAGTGGCGAAACAACCGGGTCCGTATTCCAGTACGGGGATCGGGAACCGGTGCCGGATTTCAGCGGTTCTGCGCCGGCGACACCGCCGTCCAGAACGCGAGCCGCGCCATCCTCCCCGAGGAGGAGACGCTCTGTGGGAACAACGACATCGACTTCCTCGAGTTGGAGGCGGCGCTCGACGGTATCGCCATCTGGGTCCACCCGGACAACCACTGGTGTGACGACCTCACCGTCGAGGAGCTCCACCGCCTCTGGCGGTCGGGGTCGGACGTCGAGACGTGGGGCGACCTCCGCGAGGAGTGGGCCGACGAACCCTGGGGCGACGAGGAGATCGACCTGTACGGGCGCGACTCGGCATCGGGCACGTTCGACTACTTCACCGAGGCGATCAACGGCGAGTACGGCAACATTCGGTCGGACTTCTCCGCGAGCGCCGACACGAACGTGATCGTCCGCGGCGTCCGCGGCAACCAGTACGCTCTCGGGTTCGGCGGCGCCGGCTACTACTACGAAAACGAGGAGGACCTCAAACTCGTGGGGATCGACGACGGCAACGGCCCCGTTATCCCGACGCGCGAGACGATCGAGAGTGGAGAGTACTCTCCCCTCTCACGGCCGATGTACGTCTACATTTCAGTTCCCGAGCTCCAACGACCGGAGTTCCGGGCGTACGCGTCGTTCTTCTTCGAGGAGATCGACGACGACGCCGACCGCGAGGTGGTCGACGAGGGCGAGACGCTGACGTGGACCCAGTGGGCCGCCCGGATGGTCGGCTTCTACGCGATCCCCGACGAGACGGTTGCGGAGAGCCGAGAGCGACTCGACGTCGCACTCGAATCCGTCGGCGAAACGCCGGGTGAGTGGGAATGAGTGGCTCGACCGACGGCTCAGGCGCCGCTCCCGCCGACCTCACTCGTGCGGGATCGGACATTCCTGCGGGCAAGAACCTCGCAGTGCGGGCCGTCTTCTTCGCGTGCGCGCTCATTACGGTCATGACGACGTTCGGCATCGTGTTGGTTCTCGTCGACGGCGCGCTTGGCTTCTTCCGTGAGGAGACGCTGTTCGGCCTGCTGTCGGCGGTTCTCTCCGGCTTCTTCGCCGGCGGCCCCGTCGAGGCGTGGACCGCGCTTCGGGCGGGACTCGCCCAGCAGGTCGGCGTGTTCGACTTCCTCTTCGGCACTGACTGGTCGCCGATCATCCGCCCGCGCTCGTACGGCGTGATCCCCCTGCTGTGGGGGACGATGCTCATCGTCGTGGGCTCCGCCGTCATCGCCCTGCCGGTGGGGACGGCGACCGCCATCTACCTCTCGGAGTACGCCGACCGACGGGTGCGAAAGGTGGTGAAGCCGACGCTGGAGGTGCTCGCCGGCATCCCCACCATCGTCTACGGCTTCTTCGCGCTCTCGTTTATCACCCCGCAGCTCCAGCGACTCTCGGCGCTCCACCCGTCGATCCCCGACGTGGGGACGTTCAACGCCGCCTCCGGCGCCATCGTCGTCGGCATCATGATCATCCCAATGGTGTCGTCGCTCTCCGAGGACGCGATGTCCGCGGTGCCCGACGACCTCCGAAACGCGGCGTACGGACTCGGCGCGACCAAGTTCGAGGTGTCGACCGACGTGGTTGTCCCCGCCGCGCTCTCCGGGATCATGGCGTCGTTCATCCTCGCCATCTCGCGGGCCATCGGCGAGACGATGGCCGTCACGCTGGCGGTGGGGATGCAGCCGAACATCACGCTGAACGCGTTCGAGCCGATCCAGACGATGACCGCCTACATGGTCCAGATCGGGATCAGTGACGTGTCGGTCGGCTCCATCGGCTACCAGAGCCTGTTCGCCGTCGGGCTCCTGTTGTTCCTCATGACGCTGGCGATGAACCTGCTGAGCCTGTGGATCAAGAGCCGCTATCAGGAGGCGTACCGATGACCCGTGAGTACGAGTCGACGGCCGACGACGATCCCACCTCTGTGGCCGACCCCTCGGCAGACGCCGGCGTCCACGCCGGCCCCGACGAGTTCGACGCCGACACGCCGGCGGACCCGTTCGCGAACGTGGGCGACGACATCGAGCGCAAGCAGCGTCTCGGTCGCGTCTTCGTCGGCGTCTGTCTCGCCTCCACGATGGTCGGCATCGTCGCGCTGGTGGCGCTGCTTGGCGACGTGATCTACGAGGCGTGGGGCTGGGTCACCCTCGAGTTCCTCACCTACCCGCCTTCGCGGTTCATCGAGAACTACTACCCCGGCGGACGGGGCGCCGGCATCTACCCGGCGCTCGTCGGCTCGATCATCCTGATCGCGTTAACGGCGGTGTTCACGATGTTCCTCGGCGTCGGCGCCGCCATCTACCTGGAGGAGTACGCCGCCGAGAGTCGCCTGAAGAGCTTCATCGAGGCGAACATCTCCAACCTCGCCGGCGTCCCCTCCATCGTCTACGGCCTGCTGGGACTCGCGGTGTTCGTGCGCGCGGTCGGCTTCGGGGAGAGCCTCCTCGCCGGCGCGCTCACGCTCACGCTGCTCATTCTCCCCATCGTCATCGTCTCCTCTCAGGAGGCGCTTCGGGCGGTGCCGGAGTCGCAGCGACAGGCCGCCTACGGCGTCGGCGCGACCGACTGGGAGGTCGTTCGCGACGTGGTGCTCCCGGCCGCGCTTCCGGGGATCATGACGGGGACGATCCTCTCGCTGTCCCGCGCCATCGGCGAGACGGCGCCGCTCATCATGGTCGGCGCCGCCACGTCGATGTTCACGGCACCGATCCGTGACGGCGCCGGCGGGCTCCCGTACCCGGACCTCACGGGGCCGTTCGCCGCGATGCCGATGCAGATCTTCGACTGGGCCCGACTGCCGGAGGGCGACTTCCAACACGTTGCCGCCGCCGGCATCATCGTGCTCCTCGCGATCCTGCTGTGCATGAACGCCACCGCGATCCTCATTCGCAACAAGTACGAGACCCGATAATCCGCCATGACCGACAACACAACGGACACTACGACCGACGCGCCGCCCGTCGAACCGGATGCGAACGATGTGACACCCCGAACTGACGGCGGCACCGGCACCGACACTGCACCCGGCGAGACCGCCGGCGAAACGACCCCCTCGATCCAGCGGATTTCGGCCGCCGACACCCTCATCGAGTCGAAGGGGCTCACCGTCCACTACGGCGACGTGCAGGCGCTCAAGCCGGTCGACGTGCAGATTCCCGAACAGCAGGTAACCGCGATCATCGGCCCGTCCGGCTGTGGGAAGTCCACGTTCCTCCGCTGTCTCAACCGGATGAACGACATGGTCGACTCCTGCCGGATCGACGGCGAGCTCCACTTCCGCGGCAAGAACGTGTACGACGACGACGTGGACCCGGTCGCACTCCGACGCAAGATCGGGATGGTGTTCCAGAAGCCGAACCCGTTCCCGAAGTCCATCTACGACAACGTGGCGTACGGGCTGAAGATCCAGGGGTACGACGGCGACATCGACGCACGCGTCGAGGAGGCACTCAAGGGGGCGGCGCTGTGGGATGAGGTGAAAGACCAGCTCGACGAGTCCGGACTGGACCTCTCCGGCGGGCAACAGCAGCGCCTCTGTATCGCCCGCGCCATCGCGCCCGACCCGGAGGTAATCCTCATGGACGAGCCCGCCTCCGCGCTCGACCCGGTCGCCACCGCGAAGGTGGAGGACCTGATCGACGAGCTGGCCGAGCAGTACACGGTCGTCATCGTCACCCACAACATGCAGCAGGCCGCCCGCATCTCGGATAGAACGGCGGTGTTCCTCACCGGCGGCCAGCTCGTCGAGTTCGGCGACACCAACCGCATCTTCGAGAATCCGGAGAACCAGCGGGTCGAGGACTACATCACCGGGAAGTTCGGGTAGCGGCCCCACGAACGCGGCGTTGCCGCCGGCACGGCGCTTATACGGCTCCTTCGAGAACTGTTCTGCATGGGACCGAAGACGACCCCGACAGCTATCGACCGACGGAACGAGGTCGCCAACTGACCATGGTCGAGGAGCTCACGCCGGAGGAAGTCCACGAGCGTGTGGAGCGCGACGACGTGCGCGTGGTCGACACGCGCCCGCCGGCGCAGTACGAGCGGGGCCACATTCCGGGGGCGATCAATATCCCGCTCCAGGAGCTGCCAACACGCGCCCCGGAGATCGACTGGGGTGACACCGACGTGGTGTGTGCGTGTCCGATCGGCCAGTCGTCGATCCAGGCCGCCAAGCTGATCGCCTCGTACGAGGGCGTTGACGACGACGTCACCGTCGCCAGCATGGAGGGTGGCTACCGGGAGTGGGAGTTCGACCTGGAGTCCGAGTAGGCGGATGATCGGCTTCACCCGGTCGGCGTACGACGACATCATCTCTCACGCGTACGAGGGCGGCGACGAGGAGGTGTGTGGAATCCTCGCCGGCGAGCGCGCCGAAACGGAGAGTACCGTCACCGAGGCGATTCGCGCCGAGAACGCCGCGGAGACGCCGCGGAGACGCTACCTGATCGACCCCGTCGAGCAGTTCGAGCTGATCGAGTCGATCGAGGACAGCGGACACGACGTGGTCGGCTTCTACCACTCGCACCCGACCGGCGATTCCCGTCCGAGCGAGACGGACGCGGACCACGCGGCGTGGCCCGACCACTCGTACGTCATCTGCTCGCTCGACGGCTACCCGTTCGTCGGCTCCTGGCGCTGGCGGGGCGACGAGGAGGGGTTCGCGATCGAGACGGTTCGGATCGTTGCGTAGCCGCCGGCACCGCGTTCGCCTTACACTACGGAGCGTCGATGCTCCCGCCGGCGCAGCGCGTCGCGGACGAGCAGCGCGCCGCCGGCGGCCGCAAGCAGGGCACCGACCCAGACGCCGGCTCCCTCCCCGGCGGCAGCGGCGATGGCCAGCCCGCCCCCGGCGACGACGTGTGCGACCGCCTGTACGGCGTAGCCCTCGAGGGCGTACACGACGCCGATCGCACACAGAAGGAGCGCCGAGATCGCCAGCACGACCCGGAGCGTGCCGGCTCCGCTCGCGGCGACGGCGACACCGAGCGCGCCGGCTGCCGCGGCCGCGACCGCGAGCAAGCCCGCGACGACCCCCTTCCGAAACGACATTGTCATACGGTACCACACGAGCGGGTAAAAACGTGTGTCAGACGAGCGGAATACGCGCGTGTGACGGGCCGTGTGTCGGGGCGGGCGTCGGGGCGGAGCGAGATCGGCGGCCTGGCGTCAGACGCGACGAGCGTCACGCGGGTGCCGGGAGTCAGAGCAGGCGGTAGACGCCGCGTGACTCGGAGACCTCACCGCGGCGCGTCAGCTTCTCCAGGAGGTCGCGTGCGGCATCGGCGGGCACGCCGTGGTCGGTCGCGTAGTCGACGACGGACGCCTCGGTCGCCTCGTCCGCTTCGCGGATTCCGGCTCGGACGACCGCCTCGCGTGAGCGCGAGCTTCCCCCGCCGCCACTCTCGACGCGCGCGCCGGCCTCGAAAACGGCGTCGGCGTCGAGCCCCGACTCCTCCAGGTATTCGCGGTCGTCGATGCCGGCGTCCTCGACGGCTTGTTCGAGGTCGGCGACGTGGTCGACCGCGGCGAACGCCTCGCTGTCGCCGTGCTTCTTCGCGAGCAGCGCGGACCGTGCCTCCCTGGCGGCCGCACGGTCCTCGGACTCGAAGAACCGCTTGAGCCGTTTGGTCCGGTGCGTCTTGCCGCACCGTGAACACTGGGCGGTCTCGCTCGTCCGCGGGTCCGTCAGGAGCCACATGTTCGCACACTCGTTACAGCCGACGACGGCGTACATGCCCCTCGCTTGGCCGGCATCCGGTTTGAACATTCGGGAAGCCTGCAGCATCGGCAAGGCGAGCGGACGGCGGCGACCGAAGCGGTCGTCGACAACGAGACGACCGACCACGGCGACGACCACGCGACCGACCATGGCGACGCCAGCGCCCGCGGCCGCCCGCGGCCGCCCGCAGCCGTCATTCGCGCCACGACTTTTATAGGGGTTCCCGTCGCCGATTGAAACATGGACGTAGTATCCAGCGACGAGGGCGACGGCGTCGAGGCGGTGTCGGGTGTCCACCTAAAGCAGGGAGCCGCGGGCGAGGAGGCGAGCATCCAGCGCTTCTACATCGAGCCCGGCGCGGAGGTGCCGGAACACGACCACCACCACGAGCAGGTGGGGACGGTGACGAGCGGCACGCTCACCTTCTACGTGGGTGACGAGGAGCTGCACGTCCACGCCGGCGACACGTTCGTCATCCCGGGCGGGGAGCCGCACTCGGCGGTGAACGAGGGCGACGTGCCGGTGGAGGGCTTCGACGTGTTCGCCCCGGCACGTCCGGACCCGGACTGGGGTGAGGAGGCGAAACCGAGCGGCGAGGACGGTCCCCTCTAAGGGCGAATCCGCGTTTCCGCACCACGCTGCTACTTCACCGCGACCGACACCACACTCGCCAGCGACGGTGTTCGCCGGATGAACAGCCCGTCCTCGACGGCGAACGCCTCGATCCGGACCACGAGCCGCTCCTCGCCGACCGTCGCGCGAAGCACCGGTCCCGTCGACGTGACCGTGACGTAGGGGGGTGCTGCGACCGGCGGCGCTCCCATCGTCGCGCCCGCGGCATCGACGACATCGGGAAGCAGCTCGGCGAGCGCGTTCAGCAGTCCCGCGCGCTCCATCGCGGCTCGGAGGTTCGCGCGCATCTCCCGGGAGTTTTCCGTCGCGGGGTCGCCGTCGACCGTCGTCTCGAACGCGGCGCTCACGGCATCCGCACAGTCGAGCGTAGCGTCGACCGTCTCCCGGTGGGCCGTGAGGAGGCGGTCGCGGGCGGCGTCGGCGTCCAGGTCCGTCACGGCTGGGGGTGCGCGGTGCCGGCCGAAAGCGGTTGTGGTCGGCGTCGTCGTCGGCGACGACACCCGATGGTCGTCCGGCGGGCGCCGGGATCACACGAAAAAGAAGTCGACGGACCACACGACGACGGCGACGATGAGGACGTAGTTCGCCACGGTCGAGACGAACGCGTAGACCGCCGCCCGCGAGAACGGGTACGCCGAGATCCCCGCCGGGATCATCACGAAGCTGCCGACGTAGGGGACGAAGTTGGTGACGACGATAGCGCCGCCGGCGTACCGGGTGAACAGCCGGTCCGCCCGCGCCAGCTCCGCGTCCGAGACCGTGACGTACGGGAGCGACTCGACGGCGTCCAGCCCGTATCGCGCGGAGAGCCGAAAGACGACCAGCTGGCCGACGGTGTAGCCGACGCTCGCGACGAGCACGGCGACGAGCGTCGCCGCCCGGTCCGCTCCCGTCGCGAGGAGGAAGCCCGGAAGGGCGACGGTCGTCGGAACCGGCTTCCCGACGATCGCGCCCTTCACGACGAACAGCCCGAACAGCGCCGGCAGCCCGTACCGCAGGAGGGTGGCGAGCGCGGCGTCAGCGAGAGCGTCGAACATCGTGGTGGGAACCGCTAGCGGATAGTGGTGCTAGACCGGCCGCCGACAAAAGCCCGTTGTGGACGAGTCCGAGTGGCCGGTGTTCCCCAGGTGGGGTTCCGGCGCCGATCGGTGGCAGTCGCCGTCCGGTTGCGGTTCGCTTTTGCCCGCGCGGGCCCGTGAGGCGAGTATGACCATTAGTCCCGAACAAGTGGCGGCGCTCATCGAGGACGGGATCGAGGACGCCGTCGCCCGCGTGTCGACGCCGCGTGCGCCGGATCCGGAACACGAGGACGCCCACTTCGCGGCGCTCGTCGTCTCGCCCGCCTTCGAGGGCGAGTCGCTCGTCGACCAACACCAACTGGTGTACGACGCGGTCGGCGAGGAGATGACGGAGGCGGTCCACGCGCTGGAGATCAAGACGTACACCCCTGAGGCGTATGCCGAACACGGCGACGGAAGCCTCGACGCCGAGCTCCGCGATGCGGGACTCCTGCCGGCCGACGGCGGGGACGCCGACGAGTCCGACGAGTCCGACGAGTTGGAGCGGTGAGCGACTTGGTGCCGGCTCCCTGAGCGGCTGACCCAGTCACTACCTTCAATATCGTTCATGTGGTATTTTCCGTCATGGTTGCTACGCGCATGGGTGAGCAACGATGACGGACGAACACCTCCGGGCGACGGTGAGCCTTCGCGGCGTCGTGTTCGTGGACGGCGCCGTGCTCGTCGTTCGCCGCGCGAGCGACGGCGGGTGGGAGCTGCCGGGCGGACGACTCGCGCCGAGGGAGGACGTCCGTGACGGCGTCCGCCGCGAAATACGCGAGGAGACCGGACTCGCGCCGACGGTCGAGGAGCCGGTCCACACGGTATCCTGGCGCAACGACGCCGACGAGGGGCGTCTCGCCGTCTACTTCTACGGCACCGGCGAGTCGCGTGCGGTGTCGTTGAGCGACGAGCACGTCGAGGCGGCGTGGGAACGGCCCGGGGCGGCCGCCGAGCGCCTCTCCACGCCGCAGGGGCGCGCGGTCGAGCGTGCAGCGACGGCATATCGGCGTGACAGTCCGGACAGGGTCGCCGCGTCGACCGACACGGGAGCGGGAGCACCTTCCGCCGCGGAGAACGAGCGATAGTCGGCCGCTTTCAGTAGCTTTTAGCAACTCTCCGCGGAACCCTCGACCATGGGTGAGGACTACCGCACGGAGGAGGACAGTCTCGGTGAGATGCAGGTTCCCGCGGACGCCTACTGGGGCGCACAGACCCAGCGCGCCGTCGAGAACTTCCCCATCTCCGGGATCACGTTCGGCCGCCGGTTCGTCCGCGCGCTCGGCGTCGTCAAGAAGTCGGCCGCGCAGGCCAACCGCGACCTCGGGCTGATCGACGACGACACCGCGGAGGTGATCGTCGCCGCCGCCGACGAGGTGATCGCCGGCGAGCACGACGACCAGTTCCCCGTGGACGTGTTCCAGACCGGCTCGGGCACCTCCTCGAACATGAACGCCAACGAGGTGATCGCCAACCGCGCCGCGGAGATCGCGGGCGCGGAGGTCGGCGACCGCGTCGTCCACCCCAACGACCACGTCAACTACGGGCAGTCCAGCAACGACGTGATCCCCACGGCGATGCACGTCGCCGCACTGGAGGCCGTCGAGAAGGACCTCGTCCCCGCACTGGAGACGCTCCACGCCGAACTGGAGGCGAAGGAGGCGGAGTTCGACGGCGTCGTCAAGACCGGCCGCACGCACTTACAGGACGCCACGCCCGTCCGCCTCGGCCAGGAGTTCGGCGGCTACCGCACACAGGTCGAGAAGGGAATCAAGCGCGTCAACGACGTGCAGGACCACCTTCGCGAGCTCGCGCTCGGGGGGACCGCCGTGGGAACGGGCCTCAACACCCACCCCGAGTTCCCCGCGCTCGCGGCGGAGTACATCTCCGACGAGACGAACACGGAGTTCCGCGAGGCCGACGACCACTTCGAGGCGCAGGCGGCCCACGACGCGATGGGCGAGGCGCACGGCGCGCTCCGCACGGTCGCGGGCAGCCTCAACAAGATCGCCAACGACCTCCGTCTGCTCGCGTCCGGCCCCCGAAACGGGCTCGGCGAGATCGAGCAGCCGGAGAACCAGCCCGGCTCCTCGATCATGCCCGGCAAGATCAACCCGGTCGTCGCGGAGGCGGTTAACCAGGTTCACAAACAGGTCGTGGGCAACGACGCCGCCGTCTCCGCCGGCGCCGCGCGCGGCGAACTCGACTTGAACCTCTACAAGCCCGTGCTGGCACACAACTTCCTGCAGTCGGCCACGATGCTCGCGAACGCCAGCGAGACGTTCGGCGAGAAGTTCGTCGCCAAACTGGAGGCCAACGAGGAGCACTGTTCCGAGCAGGTGGACCGCTCGATGGCGCTCGCCACCGCGCTCAACCCCGCGATCGGCTACGACAAGGCCTCGAAGGTCGCCAAACTGGCGCTCGCCGAGGACAAGACCGTCCGCGAGGTCGCCGTGAGCGAGGGGTACCTCACCGAGGCGGAGGCCGACGAGGTGCTCGACCCCGAGGCGATGACCCACCGCGTCATTCTCGGCGGCGACGACGACGAGTAGCGCGATACTCGTTGGGACGCGTTTTTTGCTTGCGTCGAAATCCCTGAGGAGTAACCGGTTCTGCTCGGCTCCAATTCGTCCAGGATTTTCACTGAGAGATGACGGGAGTGAATGTTGCAACTGACGGCATCGGGAATCGCTTATAAAGGTCGTGAGCGGTTTCGCTGCTATATTATAAACCCAGGTCGCGGTCGGCGCGCGCGAGAAACGCGCGCGAGGGAGGTCGACGGCGGCCGCGGAGCGGCCCCGCGGCCGCCGTCGACCGAGGCTGGGGAGGACTGAGGCTGCGGTGTCGTGCTGTGCGGGGTGGGGCTCAAAGGGGCAGCCGGCTCCGGGAAGACGGGTGACGTAAGCACTTTTCAGGGCGTCGGGCGGTGCGGAGAGACGCCCTGAAAAGCGCGCAGCAAGCCCCTCGACCGGAGCCGGCTGGGGCTTTTGAAGGCGGTCCCCATCAGCGTACCACCAACAACTCATCGAACAATCTTTCTTTATAAACGAACCATACCGCCACCAACGCCCCGCTTATAAACTCCTCACACAACCACTTGATACACCTACTCCCGGTATCGCTCAACAGACTCTTCTCACCCGACCACGTCACTCCAGAGCCCCTCGCGATAGCGGTCGCCGCGGTCACACAGCATGGTGACGACCGTGTCGTCGGCGCCGAGCGCGCCCTCGCCGGCGAGCTCCCTGATAAGGGCGACGTTGCCACCGGAGGAGGGACCGACGAGAAACTCTCCGTCGACACGCAACTCCTCCCGCACGGTTGCCGTGTCCCACTGTCCGCCGTCGTGGACCCGTACCTCACGGTCGGCGTACTGCTCCCGCAGCCAGCGCGCGCCCTTATACGCGTCGTCCGTGGTGAGGTAGCGGCGGTCGTCGAGCCGCGCCCGCTCGTAGGTGGACTGGTACGGGTGGTCGCCAGTGCGGAGGTAGCGGAGCCCCTCGATGTCGGTGGAATCGGCGGCGGGCTCGTAGCCGACGACGCGCACGCCGTCGTCTCCCGCTCCTCCCCGACCGCCATCCGCGTCGAGCGCCCGCGCAACGCCTGAAATCGTCCCGCCGGTTCCCACGCCCGTCACGAACGCGTCCACCTCGGGGGACTGCTCGCGGATCTCGGCGCCGGTCGTCGACTCGTGAATGCCCGGGTTGTTCGGGTTGTCGTACTGGTTGAGCCAGCAGTAGTCGCCCGACGAGACGAGCGACTCGACCCGGTCGATGATCGCGTCGTAGGTGGCGTCGGCCGGGACCGTGCGGATCTGCGCCCCGGCCTCTCGAATGGCCCGCCGTTTGCCGACGCCGGCGTCCGCCGTCGTCACGATCTCCACGTCGTACCCCCGGGCGCGGCCGATCCGCGCGACCGCCGCACCCGTGTTCCCGCTGGAGGGTTCGAGGATCGTCGCTCCGTCGTCGAGCCCGCCGGCGACCTCCGCCGCGTCGACCATCGACCGGGCGATTCGCGACTTCACCGATCCCCCGCTGGGGCCGGCATCGAGCAGGTTGAACCACTCGACTTTCGCGTACATCGTCGGCGCCACGCCCAGATCGAGCTCGACGAGGGGCGTCTCGAACAGCGTCGACTCGTCGACCGCGGGCGCCGCGTCGGCGGACTCCCTCATGGTCGGATCGGCGCAGGGGAGCCCCTTAAGTGGTTCCGCCGGCGCCGGACTTCACAGAAGCCAGTGGTCGCATTCGGTCCGCTATCGTCCACCCCGTCGGCACCCTTTTGCCGCGACCGGGCGACTCCAGCGCATGGACCAGAAGAACTTCCTGTTCTGTTCGCTCGACGCCGCCCTCATCGGCGACATCGCGTGGCAGGTACACAAGGAAGGCCACGACGTGCGCTACTACATCGAGTCCGAGGGCGACCAGGAGATCGCCGACGGGTTCGTGCCGAAGACCGACGACTGGGAGGCCGAGGTCGACTGGGCCGACGTGATCATCTTCGACGACATCTGGGTCGGCTCGGACGTTGGCACCGGGAAGATCGCCCGCGAGCTCCGCGAGGAGGGCCACGCCGTCGTCGGCGGCACGCCCAACACCGACCGGCTGGAGGAGGACCGCGGCTACGCGATGGAGATCCTCGAACAGAACGAGGTGAACACGGTCGAACACCACGAGTTCACCGACTTCGACGCCGCCATCGAACACGTTCAGGAGAACCCGAACCCCTACGTGATCAAACCGCTCGGCGAGGTCCAGAACGTCAAGCGCCTGCTGTACGTCGGTCGCGAATCCGACGGCGGCGACGTGATCGACGTGCTTCGCGCCTACGAGAAGGCGTGGGGCCACCGGATGAAGGGGTTCCAGCTCCAGCGCCGCGTGGAGGGCGTTGAGGTCGCCGTCTGCGGCTTCTTCAACGGCGACCGGTTCGTGGAGCCGATCAACTTCAACTTCGAGCACAAGAAGCTGTTCCCGGGGAACATCGGCCCTCAGACCGGCGAGATGGGGACCTCCATGTTCTGGTCCGGTCGGAACCACCTGTTCTGTGAGACGCTCGGCAAACTCGAGTCGTGGCTGGCCGAGGAGGGGTACGTCGGGAGCATCGACGTGAACTGCATCGTCAACGAGCGCGGCATCTATCCGCTGGAGTTTACCCCCAGATTCGGCTATCCGACGATCACCCTCCAGGAGGAGTCGTTCGAGTCGTCGACCGGCCAGTTCTTTGACGATCTCGCACACGGTAACGACCCGAATCTGCAGGTCCACGAGGGGTACCAGATCGCGATGCGAGTCGTGCTCCCCCCATTCCCGTTCGATGACGACAAGACGTACGACGAGAACACCCGCAACGCCGCGGTCGTCTTCGAGACCGACGACGGCGGCCCGCCGCCGGGCGTCCACATCGAGGACGCGAAAAACGTCGAGGGACAGTGGCGCGTCGCCGGCGGCAACGGCATGCCGATCGTCGTGACCGGGAAGGGCGACACGATGCATGCCGCGCGGGAGCAGGCGTACGACCGGATCGACGATATCGTGATGCCGAACATGTACTACCGTGACGACATCGGCGAGCGCTGGATCGAGGGTGACGGCGACCGCCTACAGGCGTGGGGATACCTCGGTCCGGCCGATAGTTAGCGTCCACCGGAAGGAGTGCTTGGACTACATTCCCTTATTGCGACTTTGCGCCCAACATCCGTCGAACCCTCCGAGCGTCTCCATCACCGTCCCCCGTATCCCCCAACTCCTACTCCCAGAGCGGGTAGAACCCGTCGCGCGGCGGTCCTCCCATCGGGTCGCCGTCCAGCGTGACGGCGCCGCCGTCGGCCTCGCCGACGACCTTGCCGATCTCCCCTCCCTCGATGCCGGCGGTCTCCAGCGCGTCGAGCGCGTCCTCGACGTGTTCCGGGGGCACCGCCGCGAGCAGCGCGCCGGATCCGAACGTCGCCAGCGGGTCCACGTCCAGCGCGGCACAGCAGGCGCGCGTCTCGGGCCGAATCGGCACGTCCGCGCGCTCGACGGCGACCTCGATGTCCCCCGCGCCCGCCAGCTCGTGGAGCGCGGTGAGGAGGCCGCCCTCGGTCGGGTCGTGCATCGCCGTCGCCCACCGACGGAGCGCGGCCGCGTCGGGGGTCACGCTCACCTCGTCGAGGAACGCCGCCGCGGCGTCGAGCGTTGCCTCGGAGACGCCGGCATCGGCACACGCCTCGCGGAAGTCGGTCGCGAGGATGGCGGTTGCCTCGATGCCGGCGCCTTTCGTGAGCACGAGCCGGTCACCGGGGGCCGCGCCCCCGCTCGCGATGAAGCGGTCGGTCGTCCCCATCGCCGTCATCGACAACAGTGGGCGGTCCAGCGCGGGCAACACCTCGGTGTGCCCGCCGACGACGGAGACGCCGACGCGCTCGGCCGTCGCGTCCACCTGTTCGACCACCGTTTGCCGGATATCGGCGTCGTCAGTCGGCAGGAACACGGTGTTCGTCAGCCAGCGCGGGTCCGCGCCGCTGGCGGCCACGTCGTTACAGGCGACGTGGACCGCGAGTCGGCCGACCGCTTCCGCCGCCAGCGAGATGGGGTCGGCGCTGACCACGAGCGTCCGGTCCCCGAGGTCGATGGCGGCCGCGTCCTCGCCGTAGGCCGCCCCCTGGAGGACGGTCGGGTCCTCCACACCGGTGGCCGCGAGCACCTCCGCTAGGGCTTCGGGGTCGAGCTTGCCCGTCATCGCTCGCGGAGCCAAGAGGCGACCTCCTCGGAATCGGCGTCGAGCCCGCCGCCCTGCGCGAACGTCGGTCCGCCACCGCCCCCGCCGCCGAACGCGTCGGTGGCGGCCGCGACGACCTCGCCGGCGTCGACGCCCGAGTCGGGGGCCGCGGCCACCACGAGGAAGGGCGCGGGGCCGTCGCCGACCGCCGCCAGCGCGTCGGGGGCGTCAGGATCGTCCGCGTCCACCAGCTCGCTCGCCGGCTCCCGGAGGTCGTTCGGGTCGGCATCGGCGAGTTGGCCGATAGTCCACGCTGTCTCCGTGCCGTCCTCCTCCGTCACGGTTGTTTTGGGGAACTCCCGCAGGCGGAACTGGAGGAGGTCCGTCCGGAGCTCGGCGACATCGCCCTCCAGCGCCTCGTTCGTCTCGCGAAGCCGCTTGACTGCATCCGGGAGGGACTCGACGTTGGCGTCGGCCGCGCTCGCCGCCTCCAGCGCGGCGGCGTGGACTGCCGCGTTCCGGTCGACCGCCGAGGGGCCGACGGCGAACTCGACGCGCGTGACGCCCTCGCCCGGATTCGACCGGTCGAGCACCGAAATGAGGCCGATCTCGTGGGTGTTCGAGACGTGCGTGCCGCCACAGGCCGCTACGTCCCACCCCTCCACCGTCACGACGCGGACGGCGTCGTCGCTGGCAGTGTCGCCGCCGGCGCCCCTCCCGGTCGCACCGCCCTCACCTCCACCAGCCATCGCACCCGCCTCCGTCTTGTCGTTGAACGCGATGTCGTCGAGCGCGCGGGCCTCCGCCGCGTGCATCGTCTCCCACGTTACCGGCAGCGAGTCCCAGACGACGCGGTTCGCGAGCCGCTCCAGCTCCACGAGGTCGGCGTCGTCGAGCGGCTCGCTGGCGGTGAGGTCGACGCGCACCTTCTCCGTCCCGATGTCGAAGCCGGCGTAGCCGAGATCCTCACATATCTGCCGTGCGGCACCGTAGAGGACGTGCGAGGCGGTGTGCGCGCGGGTGCAGTAGGTGCGGAACGCGTCGTCGATCACGCCGGCGACCGTCTCGCCAGGCTCACGGTCCAGCGGCTCGGCGAGGACATGGACGACCTCACCGTCCGTCTCGTGGACGTGTTCGACGGCGCAGCCGCCGAGGGTCCCGCGGTCGGCGGGTTGGCCGCCCGACTCGGCGTAGAAGTAGGTGTGGTCCAACACGACCTCGCGGCCGCCGTCCTCGACTCGCTCGACGGTCGCCTCGAACTCGCGAACCTCGGGCTCCGCCGGGGCGCGTGATGCGGTCATGTCCGGGCGGTCGTCGCCGCCGGGTAAATAGGTGGCCGACGCGGCAGACGGCTCCGGCCGAACCGCGCCACGTTCGGAAATGGTTTCGCGGAGCTGTTGAAATTCCTGCAAGTAACAGATTCTGCCCCGGTTGTAGTCAATACAGCATCCTCGATGAGTGATTACGGGAGTGGGTATTGTAACCGGCGCCATCGGTGATCGCTTATAAATAACCGTGAGTGGTCCCGCTGCTCGCTTATAAACCCGACTGCGGTCGGCGCGCGCGAGAAACGCGCGCGAGGGAGTCGTCGCCGAAGGCGACGACGAGGCTGGAGAGGCGTGAGGTGCGGGTGCGGAGCGGTCGGGTGGGACTCAAAGGGGCAGCCGGCTCCGGGAAGACGGGCGATGTAAGCACCGCAGCGGGTGGTGCCGAGAGCGAGGAGCGCAACGAGCGTCCCGCGAGTCTACGAGCGGGACGACGGAAGTCGCAGCCCGCGAGCAATGCGAGAGCGACCGGAGGGAGCTCTCGATAGCGAACGGCGAAGCCGTGAGCAGCGAGCCGGACCGTCTTCCGGAACCCTCGACCGGAGCCGGCTGGGGCTTTGGAGGTGTTTGTCGTCGTGCTCACTCCAACGACTCGTGTTTCAAGCACTCCTTATAAATGACCCACAACCTCACCGACGCCTCACTGATAAACCCCACACCCACTCACGTAATACACCCACTCCCGATATCACTCAGCAAGCAGTCACTATCGACCGTCTATTTCAGATCGAAATCCGTTTGGAAAATGGGATTTCGACAGAGACGGATTCGCCGAAAAGGGCGCTCGGCGTCCGCTCAGTCCTCCAGCTCGAACGCGACCTCGACTTCCGCCTGATACTGTCGTTCGGGCGCGTTCTTCACTTCGACGCCGAACTCCTCTACCTCCGCCCAGTAGACGTTCTCCAGCGTGTCCTCCGCGCGGTCGATGGCGTCGTCGGCCGCGTCGTCGAAGCTCTCCTCGCTCGTGCCGATCAGCGTGATTTTCTTGAACACCATGTCACCTGCTCGTTGGGCGCAATGTCCCTTAAAAGCACTCGCCGAAGGAGGTACGCGAACACCCGCCCGCGGTCGCGGGTAGCGTGCGCCGCCGTCCGCTACGGACTCCCGGGAACGCCCTCGGTGACCGAGAACTCGCCCGAGTTGCGGTCGACGCCGATCACCGCCCAGTCGTAGGGGGGTTTGAACTCCGCGAGCTTCTCCGTGAGGTCGTCGGCGTGGCCGTCCCACGTGACGAAACAGCGGAGCCGTGGGGTCTCGCCGCCGTCCGCAAGATAGGGTTCCGGGTCCGCGGCGCCGTCCTCACACACCGCTGTGACGAGGACGCGTCGCCACTTGCGCTCGGCGACGAACTCGCGTCCGCCGTCGCGCACGGTGTATCCTAACTCCTGAAAAACGTCTCTGGCCTCCGTCGTCGGTGGCATGCTCGCAGGGGCCATCTAGGTGTACGTTGGGCGGCAGGTGTGATAAGTGTTATCACGGCATGGGTTGCCGGCGGAGTCCACTCCCGACGATGGGAGCTCACTCGTGAGCGGCGTCCCACTCCTCGGGTTTGCGCGTGTTGCCGCAGACGTTACACTGGATCCGGCCCATCGTGTCCATCGCGGTGTCGAGCGACTCGCAGTTCCCACAGAAGTAGCCCCACCGCTCGCGGCCGCGCTCGTCGGCGAACACCACATAAAATGGGCCCTCCGCGCCTCGGTCGCCCATCGTCCGATCGACGTACACCAGCTCGTCGTCGCTCGTCGTCCGCGCCTCGAGTTCCATATCCCACTCTAGCGGGTCGATCACCTAAAAAGGGCGACGACGACGTGTCGGCGACGGAAAGGCGCCGGCGACGGCAACCACGCCGCGATTACGTACGGAAGGACTCGCCGCAGCCGCACTCGGAGACGACGTTCGGGTTCTCGACGTGGAAACCGGCGGCCTGGAGCCCGTGCTCGTAATCGAGCCGGCTGCCGCCGATGTAGTTGCGGCTCGCGGGGTCGACGAACACCCGAAGTCCGTGATGCTCGACGATGGCGTCGTCCTCCTCCGGCTCGTCGTCGAAGCGCATGCCGTACGAGAGGCCGGCACAGCCTCCCTGCTGGACGAACAGTCGGAGTCCCGCTACGTCGGTGTCGAGTCCCTCGCCCTCGAGAAGCGCGATCGCTTCCTCGGCGGCGTCCGGCGTGACCTCGATGGTCGGGTCGCCGCTCGTCTGGGCCGATTCGGTGCTCATACAGAAGGGTACCCCGTGCAAGGTGAAAACCCTGACGCCAACTCGCACGCTCGTGTGGCCGTCGCCGGTTTCGCGTCACCGGGCCCGCGTTCGCGGCCGAGACTCGACCCCCGAAGCCGGTCACTCACGAACCGCGAGATAGAGGCCGACCACCAGTGCTGCGGGAAACAGCCGGGCGAACGTTCCCGGGATCACCAGCAGTCCGGCGATCAGGCCGAGAAACACGGCGAATCCCCACGCCGTGGGGCGCGTCATCCCCCGCTTGCGGGCGTCGCGCGCGACGGCACCCCCGGCGACGGCGAACGCGACGAGCGCGAGCAGCGACCACACGAGGATCGCGAACGTTCCCGACGGCGCGACCTGCGAGGAGAGCATACGAGAACGTTTCGGCGTTCCGGATGGTAAACCGAGCGAACCAGGCAAACGGCGCTACTCGTCGTCCTGCTCCAGCCGCGTCCGAACGCTCTCGGCGTGCGCCTCCAGCCCCTCCGCCTCCGCGAGCGTCGTGATCGTGTCGCTCACGTCGGCGAGCGCCTCGCGGTCGAGCCGCTGGACCGTCGACGAGCGGAGGAACGTGTCGACGGAGAGCCCGCCGTAGCGTTTGGCCCCGCCGTTGGTTGGGAGCACGTGGTTCGTCCCGGCGGCGTAGTCCCCCGCCGCGACCGGCGAGTAGGGGCCGAGGAACACGCTGCCCGCGTTCGTGATCCGGTCGAGCAACGCCTCGTCGTCGTCGGCCAGGATCGAGAGGTGCTCGGCGGCGTACTCCTCGGCAAACAGGACGGCTTCGGACATCGAGCGCGCGTGGAGCACGCCGCTGGCGTCGTTGTCGAGCGCCGCACGGATCGTCTCCGACCGCTCGCGCTCGTCGGCGCCGGTCTCGACCGCTTCCGCGACGGCGTCCGCGAGATCCGCATCGGCCGTCACCGCGACGACGGAGGCGTTCGGGTCGTGTTCGGCCTGCGCGAGCAGCTCGGCGGCGACGAACTCGGGCTCGGCCGTCTCGTCCGCAAGCACGAGCACCTCGCTCGGCCCCGCAAGGAAGTCGATCTCCACGTCGCCTCGCACCTCGGCTTTGGCGGCGGTCACCCACTTGTTTCCGGGGCCGACCACCTTCTCGGCGCTCGTCACGGTCTCCGTCCCGTACGCGAGCGCGGAGATCGCCTGCGCGCCGCCGACCTGATAGACGGCGTCGGCGCCCGCCTCGTGGATCGCCGCGAGCGTCGCCGGGTTGATCTCGTCGGCGGGCGGCGTCGCGACGGCGACGTGTTCGACGCCGGCCACCTTCGCGGGAATGACCCCCATCAGCGCGCTGGACGGGTACGCCGCGGCGCCGCCGGGGACGTAGACGCCGACTCGCGAGAGCGGGCGGAATCGCCGGCCCAGCTCCCTGCCGCCGAAGTCGTCCCGCCAATCCTCGGGGACCTGCCGCTCGTGGAATGCTCGGATGTTCTCGGCCGCGTCACGAATGGCGTCGAGAATCGGGTCGTCCTCCTCCGCGAGCGCCTCGTGGGCGCGCTCCGCCTCGTCGGTGATGTCGATGTTGCCGACGGTGACGCCGTCGAACTCCTCGGAGAACTCCCGGACGGCCACGTCACCCTCGGTTCGCACCCGGTCGACGATCTCGCGGACGTCCTCGCGGACGGCCTCGACGCCGGCGTCGCGCTCGAAGAAGGCGGCGCGCTCGTCGGGCGAGAGGTCCGCGACGGCTCGTACGTTCATGGACCACACTCCGCAGCGAGGGGTGAAAGGCGGTTCGGACTGGGGGCCGGCGTGATTCCCTACGCCTCCAGCTCGTAGATCCCCGCCACGTCGAGCACGCCGAGCACGAACAGCGCGACGACGAGCGCGGCGGCCGCGAGCAGCAGCGGTGCCGAGGCGAGCACGGCGATGTCGTACGGGAAGAACAGCCGTACCGTGCCGCGAACGAAAAACGAGGCGAACACGAGCCCGAAGGCGACGACGGCCAACTGGACGAATCGGGAGCGGTTCATGCGGATTCTCACGCAGCGACCCACAAGGCGATTGTGGTCAGCGGGCTCAGATCCCGAACGCCGCGCGGAGCATGTCGCGCGTCCCGGGGCCGAGCCCGACCGCGATGACGGTGATGAGCAGCAGGATGGTGTACCGGGGTGACTCCTCGAACATCTCCGCCTCGAACACCCAGACGACGAAGGTTGCGGCGGCGAGTTTCACGAACAGGAACGGCCAGGCGTCGCCGGTGACGGCGACGATGCTCTCGGGGAGCAGCCGTCCGGTCCAGGTGACGATCAGGTCGTTGACGACGTGTTTGGGGACGAGGTTGCTCGTTCCCGTGAGCTCCGGCATCCAGTTGAGGCCGATGACGTTCGCCACGCCGTCGATGGCGTGACCCCAGATGATGAGGAAGCCGGCGAAGCCGGTGCCCGCGTTGATCGACGGCTTCCAGCCCTCGATCAGCTTCCAGGTCAGCCACGTCGAGAGGGTGGCGAGCCCGACCGTGAGCACGATGATGATGGGGTAGAACGTGACGTAGTCGGTGGTCGCCGCGAGGTAGCCGAGGTAGCCGAGGCTGGCGGCCAGCAGGGCCGACCCCATCCCGAACAGCGGCCGGGCGTAGTCCTCGGCGTAGTCGCGCGCGGCGAGCCAGTAGGCGAGCAGGACGCAGCCGAGCGTGAGCGCGAAGACGGTGATGTAGATGAACGGGCTGATGATCAGCGCGCTGTACGGGAACGGGATCAGCGGGTCGACGCCCGCGCGCATCGCGGCGATGCCGGCGTCCTCCACCGTGCGGAGCGCGCCGCCGAACAGCATGAACGGGAACAGCGCGTAGAAGAACCGGAGCTCGGTGCCGATCTCCAGCCGGCGGAGCAGGAGCACGACGCCCGCCAGCATGGCGAGCAGGATGAAGACGTAGCTCAGCGTCGAGACGGTGGTGTACCCGGAGTAGGCGACGACCTCGCCGGCGGCCTCGGCCTCCGCACACGCGGCGGCACTGGTCAACAGCTCGGTCTCGCCGGGGTAACGAACGGCACAGGAGGCACCCTGCCCGTCGGCGGCGACGGGACCCCAGAAGTAGCGCCAGAGAAACCGGTCGTAGACGAGTCGCTGGGAGATCAGCGACCCGAGCGCGAGGACGGCCGTCACGCCGCCGACGACGAGCACCCACGCTCGCTCCGGCGACATGCCGAACCACTCCTCGTCGGATTGGCTCATGGTCGAACGTTCAGCGGAGACGGGAGTTTAGCGTTCCGGTTGAAACCGCCCGATTCCGCTCAGATCGGCAGCCCGTCACCCTCGTAGTCGGTGCCGAGAATGATCATCGTCTGCGAGCGCGAGAAGCCGTCCATGTCGGCGATCCGGTCGAACATCAGCTCCCGGAGCCGGTCGGTGTCCTCGGCGACGACCCGGAGGATCACGTCCCACTCGCCGGTGGTGAGGTGGATCTCCCGAACCTCCTCGATGTCGCGGAGGCGGTCGAGGGCGTCCTCCTCGCGGCCCTGCTCGACGCGGAGTCCGACGAGCGCGCTCACCCCGTAGCCGACCTCCTTCGCGTTCACTTTCGCGTGGTACCCCTCGATGACGCCGGCGTCCTCCATGCGCCCGACGCGGTCGTGGACCGTCGCGCTCGACATGTCGATCCGCCGGGCGATCTCGGAGAAGGGAGTGCGTGCGTCCTCCTGAAGAATACGGAGAATGGCCCGGTCAGTGTCGTCCAGTTCCATGGGAACGGTTCGCCGGGGGCGGTCTTTGAAGTTGCGGATAGCGAGGGCGACCGAAGGGAGCCCTCGAAAGGCGAGCGGTGTAGCCGCGAGCCTGCGGCAGGCGGGGCCGACCGCAGGGAGCCCTCGAAAGGCGAGCGGTGTAGCCGCGAGCCTGCGGCAGGCGGGGCCGACCGAAGGGAGCCCTCGAAAGGCGAGCGGTGTAGCCGCGAGCCTGCGGAAGGTGGAGCCGCGCACGCCGGCGCAGACGCTCGCCGCCCTCGTCAAAGCCACTTAAAAGGGGACCGCCGGCGTTAGGAGAAGTCGCGGCGCATCGCGATCTCGAACCAGGGACAGAGTCGGAGCTGGCGGTAGAGCGCGGGGTTCTCGTGGAGGTGCTCGTAGTCGGCCCACAGCAGGCCGCCGATCTCCTCGTCGTCGGGGTCGAGGCTGGCGTCGTCGAGGGTCACCTTCAGCACGGCACAGACCTCCCATTCGACGCCCTCGTTGGGGTAGTAGCGCTTGTACTCGAACTTGTCCGTCACACGAAGGTCGTTGTACTGGTCGGGGGTGACGCCGAGCTCCTCTTCGAGCCGCTGCTCCGTGGCCTCCTTCTGGGACTGCCCCTCGACCGGATGGGAGGCAACGGTGCCGTCCCAGTGGGCGTCCCACAGGCGCTTGTTCGGCGCGCGCTGTGCGAGGAGAATGTGGCCGTCGCCGTCGAAGACGAGACAGGTGAACGCGCGGTGGCGGATCCCGTCGCCGGTGTGGGCGTCGAGACGGTTGACGGTCCCCTCCTCGTTGTCGTCGGGATCGACCGCGATCACGTCCTGTAAGGCGTTTTCGTGGTCGGCGTCCGCGTCGTCGGCGCTACCCGACGGATCGGTGTCGGGCGCGTCGGCGTCGTGAGTGCTCATGTCCGGTGGGACGGCGACCGGGACTAATAAGTGTTCGATACGCGCCGAGAGGTGGTCGGCACCACCCTCGGTTTAGATTCGTTTCCCGATCTCCTCGCGGAGCACGTCCGAGACGACCTCGCCGTCGGCCTTGCCGCGGAGCGCGCCCATCGCCTCACCCATCAGTCCGGAGAAGGCGCCCATCCCCTCCTCGGCGATCTGGTCGGCGTTGCGCTCGACGACCTCGACGACCGCCTCACGCACTTCCGCCTCGCTCACGCCCGAGAGCCCCGCTTCCTCGACGGCCTCGGCCGCCGAGAGATCGGGCTGCTCCGCGAGCGTCGTCAGCACCGTCGGGACGCCTTCCTTCGCGAGGTCGCCGTCCTCGACGAGCTCGAACAGTTCGAGGAAGTGCTCATCCGTGAGATTCTCGACGGGCGCACCGTCGCGGCGGATCTCCGTCGTCGTCGACTCCAGCGTGGAGGCCGCGAAGGTCGGGTCGACGCCGCGGTCGACGGCCGTCTCGAACAGCGGGAAGCGCTGACCGAACGCGACCTGCTCGGCGAGCCCGGCGTCGAGACCGAACTCCTCGACGTAGCGTTCCGCCTTCTCGTCGAGCAGCTCCGGCTGCTCAACCTCGGAGGGGTCCGGTTCGACGGGGGGCACGTCCGTCTCCGGGTACATCCGCGCCGCGCCCGGCAGGGGACGGAGGTAGCGCGTCGTGCCGTCGTCGTTGGCGCCCCGCGTCTCCTCGGGGACGCCCTCGATGGCGGTTTCGGCGCGCTCGGCGGCGGCCTCGATGGCGAGCTCCGCCGTCTCGGGGTCGGCGGCGACGATGGCGACGGCATCCTCCTTGCCGGCATCGACGTGTTCGCGGAGGGCAGCCACCTCCTCCTCGGTGACGCCGTAGGCGGGGAGCTCGTCGGTGTGGAAGATCCCGCCCGCGCCGTGGCGCTTGGCGTGGTCGGACAGCTCCGTGCCGAGCCGACGGTCCGGCTGGATCTCCCGGCCGACGATCCCGTCGAAGCCGAACAGGGGAACGGCGGTGACCGCGCCGCCGGATTCCAGCGCGCCGGCGATGACGCCCGATTCGGTGTCCTCGAACACCGTCGTCGCGTCGACGGGTTCGCCCACGTCGGCGTCGCGCTCACGGAGTTCGTCACGAATCTCCAGGAGTTCGGCCTGCCGGCCGACCTCGCCGCGGACGATGTCCTCGATCCCCTGGAGGTCCTGGACGCCTTTCACCTCGACGCGGGCGCCCTCCGCGATGGAGACGTTCACGTCCTGGCGGATGGTGCCGAGTCCGCGTTTCACCTTCCCGGTCGAGCGCAGCAGCATCCCGATGCGCTCGGCGGCCTCCTTCGCCTGCTCGGGGCTCCGGATGTCCGGGCCCGTGCCGATCTCGACTAGGGGGACGCCGAGTCGGTCGAGCGAGTAAACGACGCCCTCGTCCGTTTCCTCGATGCGCTTTGCGGACTCCTCCTCCAACAGGAGGTCGACGATCGAGACCGGCCCCTCGCTGGTCTCGATCTCCCCCTCTTGGCCGAGCAGCATGGAGCGCTGGAAGCCGGAGGTGTTCGAGCCGTCGATGACGAGCTTGCGCATCACGTGCGCCTGGTCGACGACGTTCACGTCGAGCAGGTCGCCGATCTGGAGCGCGACGGCGAGCGCCTCGTCGTCGACGCGCCGGGGCGGCTCGTCGTCCTCCTCGACCAGACAGGTGGTGTCGTACGCGAGGTAGGTGAACTCGCGGTCGACCCGGCTCTCCTCGAGGGCGGCCTGGTCGAGCTCGCCGAGCTCGCTTTTCGTCGGGTGGAGGTGCCGGACCAGCTCGCGGTCGGCCGCCTCCGGGTCACGTTCCACGGTGGGGGAGTCACAGAACAGCTTCGTCGCCGTGTCGAGCTGCTGGTGGATCTCCAGCCCGGCGACGAGGCCCAACTCCTCGTGGTCGTAGTCGCTCATTGCCTGTTACTCCGATGCGCCCCAACTAAAAGTGTGGCAGTTCGCTGGCGCCCCCGAACGCCGGACGCTCATACGCCCGGATCGTTCACCTTTTTCAATGGGAGAGCGAACTCGCGCGTATGACTGGCGCACGCGTCGGCTCCGCGTTGACTCCCGAACAGCAGGCGATCACGGAGGTCGTCCACGAGTTCGCCGTCGAGGAGATCCGCCCGACGGCTCGGGAGGCGGACGCCGAGGAGTCGTTCCCCGAGGAGGTGTGGGACGGGCTCGCCGAGCTCGACCTCACCGGCCTCACGGTCCCCGAGGAGTACGGCGGCTACGACGCCGACGAGACCACCTACGCGGTCGTCAACGAGGAAGTGGCGTACGGCCAGCTCGCCGTCGCCACCGCCCTCTCGGTCCACTGTCTCGCCACCTCCTGTATCGCCGAGTTCGGCACGGAGGACCAGCGCGAACGCTGGCTTCCGGAAATGGTCGACGGTCGCCCAGTCGGCATGTTCTGTCTCTCCGAGCCGCACGCGGGCTCGAATCCCGCGGAGATGTCGACGACCGCCACCTACGACCCGGAGACCGACGAGTACGTGCTCGACGGACAGAAACAGTGGATCACGAACGGCGAGCGCGGCGGCGTCGCCATCGTCTTCGCGAAGACGGACGCCGACGACCCGGGCTCGATCACCCAGTTCCTCGTGCCCGCGAACACGGAGGGGTTCGAGGTCGGCCGGAAGGAGGAGAAGCTCGGCCTGCGCGCATCCGACACGACGGGGATCACCTTCGACGACTGCCGGGTCCCCGCCGAGAATCGCCTCACCGAGGAGGGCAAGGGCCTCTCGGCGGCGTTCACCATCCTCACCGGCGGCCGGATCGGCATCGCCGCGCAGGCGGTCGGCCTCGCGCAGGCCGCCTTCGACGAGGCGAAGGCGTACGCCGCCGAGCGCGAGCAGTTCGGCGGTCCCATCGACGACATCCAGACGATCCGCCACAAGTTCGCGGAGATGGCGACGGACATCTCGGCGTCCCGCCTGCTCGTCCGCGAGGCGTGTCGGCAGGCGGAGGCCGGCGAGGACAACCGCGTCGCCGCCGCACAGGCCAAGTACAAAGCCAGCGAGACGGCGATGAGCGTCACCAACGAGGCGGTGCAGATCCACGGCGGCTACGGCTACACCACCGACTTCGACGTTGAACGCTTCTACCGCGACGCCAAGATCACGGAGATCTACGAGGGGACCACGGAGATCCAAAAGAAGATCATCGCCCGGGGCGTACTGGACAGCTAATGACGCCCGGAACCCCGAACTCGGACGATTCGTCGACGCCGTCCGCCGGCGTCGCCCCTGCCAACTTCGACCACCCGGCGCTCGCGGACGCGAAGGCCGTCGTCTACGACCTCGACGGGACGCTCGTGGACCTGGCCGTCGACTGGAACGCGGTCGCCGAGGACGTGCTCGGCGTATACGCCGACCACGCCGTGAAGCCGCCCGGCGACGGACTCTGGGAGCTGCTCGGTGCGGCCCCGGAGTACGGCATTGGTGACGCGGTCGAAGCGGCCATCGCGCGCCACGAGCACGCCGGTGCTCGGGACTCCCGATGGCTCCCGCTTGCTGACGGACTGGCTGAGGCGGACCCCGACCGCACCGCAGTGTGCTCGCTCAACTGTGAGGAAGCCTGCCGGATCGCCTTGGAGACGCACGGCGTCGCCGACCGCATCGGGCCGGTCGTCGGTCGCGACAGCGTCGCGACGTACAAGCCGGACCCCGAGCCGCTGCTGGCGGCCATCGAGGATCTCGGCGTCTCGCCCGCGGACGCGATATTCGTCGGCGATTCCGAGCGCGACGCGGTGACCGCCGAGCGCGCCGGTGTCCCGTTCGTGTGGGTGCACGAACTCGTCGACGAGTGACTGTGGGGCCGGGAGCGCGGTTTTACTCCTCGACCGCCCCGTCGCCCGCCTCCGTCCGCCGCGCGTAGAGCGCGAGCACGACGGCCGTCAGAAACCAGATTGGCGCACCCACGCGTATCGCGAAGCTCGCGCGGGCACCCCAGGTGTCGAGCGTCACCAGCGTCGAGAGGACCGCGACGACCGGCGCGCCGACCAGAATGGTCACCACGAACGTCATCTGCATCACCCAGCCGTAGTCGACTCCCTCCACCTCGGTACGCTCGACGGGTTGCACACCTCCCGTTCACGCGGCGAACGGCAAATCGGTGCCGGTTCGGCGGTCGGTGAACCGGTCGGTTCGGCGACCGTCCCGTCGCGTTTAACCGCCCCGACGTGCGACTCCGAACCATGACCACGACGCGGGACCTCCGCAACCGCGAGGAGCCGTTCACGATGCTGACTGCCTACGATGCCCCGACCGCCGCGCTCGTCGACGAGGCGGGCATCGACGTCATCCTCGTCGGCGACAGCATGGGCAACGCGGTGCTCGGCTACGACTCCACGCTCCCCGTCACGATGGACGAAGTCGCGAGTCGAACCGCCGCCGTCTCGCGGGCCGTCGACGACGCGCTCGTCGTCGCGGACATGCCGTTTCTCTCCTTCGGCGTCGACGAGGCCGAATCCGTGCGGAACGCCGGACGACTCTTGAAAGAGGCCGGTGCCGACGCGGTCAAGATCGAGAGCGGCCGGCACACCGTCGAGATGACGGAGCGCATGACCGACATCGGCATTCCGGTGATGGCACACCTCGGGCTCACGCCCCAGCACGTTAACCGCCTCGGCGGCTACGCCCGACAGGGAACCGACCGGGATGCGGCCGAGGAGATCGTCGAGCTTGCGGGCGCCCACGAGCGCGCCGGCGCCTTCGCGCTCGTCCTCGAACACGTGCCGGCCAACCTCGCGGGCGCGGTGACGGAGGCACTCGACATGCCGACGATCGGCATCGGCGCCGGCCCCGACTGTGACGGACAGGTGCTCGTGTTCAACGACGCAGTGGGGCTCGGTGACTGGAGCCCGCCGTTCGCCAAGCAGTTCGGCGACGTGCGGAGTGAGATGCAGTCCGCGCTTGCCGAGTATCAGGCCGCTGTGGAGGGCGGAGAGTTTCCGGCGTCAGAGCACTCACACGTCGAAGCGGAGCTGGACGACCTGTACTAGCGTTCACGAAGCGGTCTGAGAGCAGTTAGTCATCGCCGGCGAGATGAGTGATATCCCGCCGGCGAGATGAGTGATATCCCGCCGGAGCGTGTACCCGTTCGGAACGCCGACGGTGCCGAGACACGACTCACAGAGCACCTTCTCGTACTGCCCGTTCCCCGCCTTTTCAAGCAGAGAGACATCCGCGATCGAGAACCCTCCGTCACACCGATCACACGTCGCCGTGTCGCCGTCGATTCGCATGGGTGCGGGTGGGTCTCCACCGAACAAAAACCTACGCCCCCCGTTACGCCTGGCGAGAATTGGAGCCTGCATTCGTGGGCGCCGGCGTGCGTAGCCGTGCTAGTGAGAACGATGTCGCTGCCGCTCGCCGGTCGGGGCCGATAAAAAGCGGGATTCGTGTGAGGAACGGCCGACGCGTCCGGATGGACGCGGTCGAAGCCGCGTTAGCCGAAGAGTTCGCCGAGGCCTTCGCCGCCGTCTTCCTCGTCTTCCTCCTCGTCCTCTGCTTCCTCGGCGGCTTCCTCCTCCTCGGCAGCCTCCTCGGACTCTTCCTCGGTGGACTCCTCGGCCGCGCCGCCCGCGGCGGCGCCAGCGGCGGGAGCCGCGGCGGCCGTCTCGATGGCCTCCTCGATGTCGACGTCCTCCAGCGCGGCGACGAGCGCCTTGACGCGGGATTCCTCGACGTCGACGCCGGCGGCTTCCAGCACGCCGGTGATGTTGTCCTCGTTGATCTCTTCGCCCGTCTCGTTCAGGATGAGCGCAGCGTAAACGTATTCCATTGTTGTAATCCTCGTGTATTATCCGAACATCTCGCCGAGACCCTCGCCGCCGTCGTCGCCGTCGTCGTCGGCGTCGTCGTCGGCCTCCTCGGCGTCTTCCTCTTCGTCAGCCTGTTCCTCTTCCGTGGTCTCCGCCGTCTCCGTCTCCGGAGCCGGGGCGGCGTCGACGCCCTGCAGCTCCTCGGGGAGCGCCTCGTCGTCGTCGATCTGCGCGGCGAGCGCGCGGAGCTGGGCGTCGGCCTTCCCGACGAGGTCGGGCACGACGTCCGGGCTCTCGATCTCCGCGAACAGGCCGACGGACTTCGCGTTGCCGGCGGCCTTCGCGAGAAGGGTGCCGGCGGTGCGGTCCGTCGGGTACTCGGCGTTGACCGAGAGGTTGCGCGCGGCGGCCGCGGCCGACTGGATGTCGGCCGCGTACTCGTCGACGTCGATGGCGAGCTCGTCGGGCTCGAACAGCACGCCTTCGGAGAAGACGCCCTTGAGGTCGAGTCCGACTTCCTTCGGCTCGATGCCGAGCTCAGTCAGGACGTTGGCGAGATCGTCGGAGACGACCTCACCTTCTTCGAGGACCTTCGAGTCCTCGGTGACCTTGATCGACCCCTCCATGATGCGCGCGTTCGCGCCGACGGTCTGGAGCTCGCCGACGAACGGTCCGGGGTCGACCCCCGTGTCACCCTCGGGGATGACGACATCGTTCGGGGCGACCTCGCCGGCGTTGATCGGCGCCGGCGTCTTCGAGGCTTCCAGCTCCTGGAAGAGCCCGAAGGGGTTGTCGTTCGTGCCGATGAGCGCGACCTGACCCGCAACGTACTGGGTCAGCTGCTCGACGCCCTCGTCGACCTCCTCCAGCGCGCGGACGGTGAGCGTGTTGCGGCTCATCCGCAGGTCGGCCGAGCCGTGCAGCTCGCGGCGCATGGCCTGGAGCTGGCGCGACGGGATGCCGGCGACGCCGACGACCCCGACGGACTCAAACGACTCGATGAAGTCGACGAGCTCGTCGACCTCCTCGCGCTTCCACTGGGGGATGGTCTCAGTCTTCCGAACGCTCATACGGGAACCTCCTCCGAGGGACCCATCGTCGTTTTGACGTAGATCCCGTCGATGTTGAGCGGGCCCTTCTCGAGGTCGGCCTCGAGACGGCGGATGATGACGTCGATGTTGTCCGCGATCTCCTCCGCGGACATGTCCTCCGCGCCGACGCGCGTGTGGAACGTCCGGCGGTCACGAGACCGGAGCTGCACCGTGTTCTTCATCCGGTTGACGGTCTCGACGATGTCGTCGTCCGGCTGCAGTGGGGTAGGCATCTTCCCGCGCGGACCGAGGACGGTACCGAGGTACCGACCGATGTCCTGCATCAGGTTGGCTTCCGCGATGAAGAAGTCGGTTTCATCGGCAAGCTCCTTGGCGCGGTCGTCGTCGTCTCCGAGGTCTTCGAGATCGTCGCTGTCGAGCACTTCGTCAGCAACTTCCTCTGCACGGACGGCGGTTTCGCCCTCCGCGAAGACAACGATCTGTGTATCCTGCCCCGTTCCAGCCGGCAGCACGACGGACTCGTCGATACGGTTCGACGGATCGTTGAGGTCGAGGTCTCGCAGGTTGACGGCGAGGTCCACCGTTTCGCGGAAGTTCCGCTCGGGGGCCTCGTCGAGTGCGAGAGTGACGGCCTCTTGTATTGTGTCTGCCATTTTTCACCTCCGTAGTACGCAGGTAGCTCCTACGGGTCAGTGAAACAGGCGAAGCCTGTCTCATCGGAGAGAGGCTCAAGAGAGGTTTAAAACCGTCGAAGCCCCGACGTGCGTGTGAGATGCCGACAGGGCGCCCGACGGGCGCTGATAAACAGGGCGCTCGGCGCGCGCGGAACAACAGGGCGCTCGACGGGCGCAAAACGAGCCGCCGGTCGCCGCGCCGCCCGTGTTGACCGATGCGGAGTTCGGCGGCGGCTCGACGGCGGGAAAACGGGCGTCGATACGACGGCGCGTCTACGCTTTGTTCTTGTTTTTGTACTTGACTGCGAAGTGGTGGCCGTCAGCACACTCCGCTTCGGTCTTGTTCGCGTCGCCCCAGATACCGGTCCGGTAGTTCTGGACGACCTTTTTGATATTCGAATCGTCCGGGATCTCCAGTGCCGTCTCCACGCCGCAGTACGGACAGTCGGCAGTGATCGAAGCCATACAGTGTGATATCGGGTTACACCCAATGAAGATTTCGGTCGGATCGGTCCTCGTTTCCCGGAACGGCGACATTCGAACGCGACAGCAGCCGGATCCCCGCCGGTGTTCGACGCCCGTCGAAAGGGCGTTCGTCGCGGAGGGGAACCCTTTTGCCGACGCTAGCCGACCGACGAGACAATGACTCAGGGTGGTCCGTCGTGACGATGGAGGATCGCATCGAGGACCTTCGAGAACGACGCGAGGAAGCGCGAAAGGGCGGCGGCGAGGAGAAGATCGCCTCCCAACACGAGAAGGGGAAGATGACCGCACGCGAGCGGATCGACTACTTCCTCGACGACGGGACGTTCCACGAGTTCGACCAGTTCCGGACCCACCGCAACCACAAGTTCGGGATGGAAGAACAGCAGATTCCGGGCGACGGCGTCATCACGGGCTACGGCGAGGTGAACGGCCGCAAGACGTTCGTCTTCGCGCACGACTTCACCGTGTTCGGGGGCTCGCTCGGCGAAGTGTTCGCCGAGAAGGTGTGTAAGGTGATGGACAAGGCGATGGACGTGGGCGCGCCCGTCGTCGGGCTCAACGACTCCGCCGGCGCGCGCATTCAGGAGGGCGTCGAGGCGCTCGGCGGCTTCGCGGAGATCTTCCGGCGCAACACGGAGGCGTCGGGCGTCGTCCCCCAGATCTCGGCGATCATGGGGCCGTGTGCCGGCGGGGCCGTCTACTCGCCGGCGATCACGGACTTCACCTTCATGGTGAAAGACACCTCACACATGTTCATCACCGGCCCGGACGTCATCAAGACGGTGACGGGCGAGGAGGTGAGCTTCGAGGAGCTCGGCGGCGCGGTCACCCACTCGTCGACCTCCGGCGTCGCCCACTTCGCGGAGGAGAGCGAGGAGGAGGCGCTCGACAACATCGCGCGCCTGCTGTCGTATCTCCCCGCGAACAACGTGGAGGACCCGCCGCGCGTCGAGCCGTGGGACGACCCCGAGCGTGCGGATGAGGAGCTGGAGGAGATCGTGCCGAACGCGCCGCGGAAGCCGTACGACATGAAGAACGTCATCGGGAGCGTCTTCGACGAGGGCTCCTTCTTCGAGGTCCACGAGAACTTCGCGAAGAACATCGTCGTCGGCTTCGCCCGGCTTGACGGCCACTCCGTCGGCGTCGTGGCCAACAACCCGCGCGTGAACGCGGGCACGCTCGACATCGAGTCGAGCCAGAAGGGCGCCCGGTTCGTCCGCTTCTGTGACGCGTTCAACATCCCGATCGTCACCTTCGAGGACGTGCCCGGGTTCATGCCCGGCACCGACCAAGAGCACGGCGGGATCATCCGCCATGGCGCGAAGCTGCTGTACGCCTTTTCGGAGGCGACGGTTCCCCTGCTCACCGTCATCACCCGAAAAGCGTACGGCGGCGCCTACTGTGTGATGTCCTCGAAGCACATCGGCGGCGACGTGAACTACGCGTGGCCCACCGCGGAGATCGCCGTGATGGGGCCGAAAGGTGCCGTCAACATCCTCTACCGCGAGGAGCTGGCGGAAGCCGACGATCCGGACGCTCGCAGACAGGAGCTGATCGACGAGTATCGCGAGGAGTTCGCGAACCCCTACACCGCCGCCGACCGCGGTTTCGTCGACGACGTGATCGAGCCGACGGAGACCCGCGCTCGGCTGGTGCAGGACCTGAAGATGCTGAAGGGGAAACGCTCGCGAAAGCCCGAGAAGAAACACGGTAACATCCCGATCTGATGGCGACCGACTCGACCGGCGACCCGGAGTCGTCCGCGACCTCGGAGGACGGCTCGTCACCCGACCGTGCGTCCGCGACGGACGCTGACCCCGACGCCGACGCGGTTGCGGTCGCGGAGACGCTCGCACGGCTCTCGGTGCCGGACGACGCCGACGACGCCGAAGCGGCCGCCATCGCGGCGGCCGTCGCTGCGCATCTGCGCGACGGGGAGGTCGCCGCCGCGGCCGCCGCGCGGGACGCGGAGCCATCGTGGGACGGTCGTCGCTGGGCGTTCGCTGGTCGGATGGAACAACTGGGGGATCGTAGCGTGCGCGTCCCCGACGGCACGCCCACCGATCCCTGGACGGCGGCCGGTCGAACCGACCGCCTCTGAGACGTCTCCGCGAGCGTCCCCACGCCCGCGTCGTGCATTCCCCCGGTGGACGACGGATGCCCACCGTGACTCCCCTTCACAGGGGGATGGTACTATCTCTCCGCTCCGTACATATATTTCTATCCCTGAAAATATCAATTCGATCATCGGCGAATCCGGCATCGTCCGGTCTCCGAACGCGGGCCGTGATCAGTCAGCCGGGAACGCTGCCGTCGCGAGCCGGTAGTCGTCGACGATCACGCCGTCGACGCCGGCGTCGACCACCCGCGAAAGCTCCGACTCCGTCTCGATCTCCCAGACGTTGACGGTGAACCCCTGTGCACGCGCCGACGCAACCCGTTCGGGGGTGACGGCGTCGACGTACGGGTGGAGGTAGCGACAGCCGAGCCGCTCGGCGGCGGCGACCGCGCGGTCCCACTCCGTCCGGTGAGTGTACAACAGCGCGCGGGAGAGGGTCGGGTCCGCCCGCCGGCTTTCGACGAGTGCCTGCGCAAAAAACGAGGAGACGAAGCCGTCGTTCTCTACGTCGTCGATCGCGGCTGCCACGTCGGCCGCAAGCCCGGTTTCCTTCAGCTCGACGTTCACGTCCACGTCATTCGGGAGCGCAGCGAGTAGCTCGCGCAGCGTCGGCACGCGCTCGTCGGAGTCACCGACGGGATACTCGCGGAGCTCGTCGAGCGTGAGGTCCGCAAGCCGCTCGTCGACCCCACAAACGCGCTCCAGCGTCTCGTCGTGGAACACGACGACTTCTCCGGAGCCACAGCGGCGAACGTCGATCTCGACGGCGTCCACGTGGGGAGCGGCCGCGACGACTCCCTCGACCGTGTTCTCCGCGTGCGTGGCGAGGGTGCCGCGGTGGCCGACGACGTACGGCCCGTCCTCCGGCATCACGCCGACCGGGTCTCCGTGTTGTCGTTGTCGTCGCCGTCGCCGTCGGCATCGTCGGCCGGGTCGGCATCCTCTGACCCGCCGGCCTCCGCAATGATCCCGCGCCCGACGTCGTCGTAGTCGTCTCCGGGGCGGACGGTGTTGAGGACCATCGGAAGGACGCCGACGATGACGACGAGCACGCCGAGTCGGATTGGCAGCGAGTAGCCGGTGAACACGCTCAACCCGAGGTAGGCGACGGCGCCGGCGACCACCGCCGGCAGCACGTACGGGTTTCCTGCCGAGAGCATAGGTGGGGGTATCACACGGGTGGCCTTAATCTCCCCGACGGCGCGCGCAGTCATCGAGGCTCTCGTCGGCGAGGGCCGATAAATGGTTGACTCTGGTCGGCAAGTGTTGTCGCGAGTCGGCGAGGACCGACAGAATGAGGTAGCCCTTGGTGGAAGGAACCCGCAAGAATGTTCGATAAGGTTCTGGTCGCGAACCGAGGCGAGATCGCGGTGCGAGTGATGCGTGCCTGCGCGGAGCTCGGCATCGAGACGGTCGCCGTGTACAGCGACGCGGACAAACACGGCGGGCACGTCCGCGCGGCGGACGAGGCGTACAACGTCGGGCCTGCGCGCGCGGCCGACTCCTACCTCGATCAGGAGGCGATCATCGGCGCCGCCGAGAAGGCGGGCGCCGACGCGATCCACCCCGGATACGGCTTCCTCGCGGAGAACGCCGACTTCGCCGAGCGCGTCGAGGACACCGAGGGAATCACGTGGGTGGGTCCCGCGAGCGAGGCGATGGAGCAGCTCGGCGAGAAGACCCACGCGCGCCGCGTGATGCAGGAGGCCGACGTGCCCATCGTCCCCGGAACCACCGAGCCCGTCACCGAGCCCGAGGCCGTCACCGAGTTCGGCGACGAACACGGCTACCCGGTGGCGATCAAAGCCGAGGGCGGCGGCGGCGGCCGCGGGATGAAGGTCGTCGAGAGTGCCGACGAGGCGGCGGACCAGCTGGAATCCGCCAAACGTGAGGGAGAGGCGTACTTCTCGAACGACTCGGTCTACCTCGAGCGCTACCTCGAGACGCCGCGCCACGTCGAAGTGCAGATCGTCGCCGACGAGGCGGGCAACGTCGTCCACCTCGGCGAGCGCGACTGCTCGCTCCAGCGCCGCCATCAGAAGGTGATCGAGGAGGGGCCGTCGCCGGCGCTCTCGGACGAGCTCCGCGAGCAGATCGGCGCCGCCGCCCGTCGGGGCGTCGCCGCGGCGAGCTACACCAACGCCGGCACCGTGGAGTTCCTCGTCGAGGAGGACCCCGACCGCGATCCCGCCGAACCGCTCGGGCCGGACACGAACTTCTACTTCCTCGAGGTCAACACCCGGATCCAGGTCGAGCACACGGTCACCGAGGAGCTGACCGGCCTCGATATCGTCAAAGAGCAGCTGCGGATCGCCGCCGGCGAGGAGCTCTCCATCTCGCAGGGCGAGGTCGAACTCGACGGCCACGCCATCGAGTTCCGGATCAACGCCGAGAACGCGGCCAAGGAGTTCCAGCCCGCCAACGAGGGCTCGCTCGACACGTACGACACGCCCGGCGGAATCGGCGTCCGCGTCGACGACGCGCTCCGACAGGGTGACGAGCTGGTCACCGACTACGACTCGATGATCGCGAAGCTGATCGTCTGGGGGAGCGACCGCGAGGAGTGTCTCGCGCGCTCGAAGCGCGCGCTTGCCGAGTACGACCTCGAAGGCGTCGTGACGATCATCCCGTTCCACCGGCTGATGATGGACGATACGCGCTTCGTCGACGGCACCCACACGACGAAGTACCTCGACGAGGAGCTCGACCGCGACCGCGTGGCTGCGGCCCAAGAGCAGTGGGGCACCGAGGGTGAGCCGCGCGAGGCCGACGACGAGGAGGTCACCGAACGCGAGTTCACCGTCGAGGTGAACGGCAAGCGCTTCGAGGTCGAACTGGAGGAGCGCGGCGCGCCCGCCATCCCAACCCCCGCAGGTGGCTCCGGCGGCGCCGGCGGCGCGAGCCGGCCCCCGCAGGCGAAAGACGACGGCGATGACGGCGGCTCCGCCGCGGTCGAGGTCGCCGAGGGTGGCGAGGCCGTCGAGGCGGAGATGCAGGGGACCATCCTCTCCGTCGACGTGGCGGAGGGCGACGAGGTCGCCGCCGGCGACGTGGTCTGCGTGCTGGAGGCGATGAAGATGGAGAACGACGTGGTCGCCGAGCGCGGCGGCACCGTCGCGAGCGTCCACGTCGCCGAGGGCGACAGCGTCGACATGGGCGACGTGCTCGTCGTGCTGGAGTAGGAGCAAGTACCTGGTTGGGCGGGGCGTCTGCGCGACGGCGACCGACTCCGTTTAAAAAAGAGGTAGTGGACGAGTCGGTCGATAGCGTCTGCTTGTTGATCGATGTCGGGAGTGAGTATTGCAATCCGTCGCCGGCGGTAGAGTATATAAACCGTCGGGAGTAGCGGTGACGCCTCCCTTATAAACGGTGTTGCGGTGCGGTGGCGCGCCCGGCGAGCGCCCCGCGGGCGCTCGGCGGCGCGCGAGGGACGCCGCGAGCGCAGCGAGCGGCGAGGCTGGGGAGGTGTGAGGTGCGGTTGCGGTGCGGGGCGGGGCTCAAAGGGGCAGCCGGCTCCGGGACGATGGGCGACGTAAGCACTCAAAAGGCCGGGCGGTGCGGAGAGGCCTTTTGAGCGCGCAGCGAGCCCCTCGACCGGAGCCGGCTGGGGCTTTGCAGGCGGTCCTCACCAGTGTCGCACCAGCAACTCACCGGACAAACGCTCCTTATAAACGAACCATAACCCCACCAACGCCCCGCTTATAAACGCCACCTCCACCCACGTGCAACACCTACTCCCGCTGCCACTCATTGACGGGTGCTGAACTGGTGGGCAGCGATCATAAACGGGTTACTCTCGAGTAGCGTCAGCAGCGCCAAAGATCCGCCTCGGAAATCCGTCCGTCGACAAACGGGACGCCAGCGCGCCGGCGTCAGTTCGCGCGCGCCGGCTCGTCGTCGTCCGCAAGCGCCGGCTCGTCGTCGCCGTCCTCGACGCCCGGCGTGCCGCCCTCCGTGTCGACGCCGGTGTCGGCGTACTCCCGCTCGTCTCGCTGGCCGAACAGTCGGGCGAGGAGGCCGCGTTCGTTCTGCTTCTCCGCGAGCAGCACGGAACACTCCACGTCGTACAGCACGTCGAGCACGAGCGAGCCGCGAACGAGCCGGGAGAGCAGCCCCGTCTCGGTCGCGCCGATGATGATCATCGTCGCCTCGGTCGCCGCCTCCGCGATCCGCGTCTCCACGTCGCCACTCTCGACGCGCCGGCGGGCGTCGCTGAGGTCGTGCTCGTCGGCCCACGACTTCAGGAACGCCTCGCCCTCGTCAGCATCCTCGGTGATGTGCAGGAGGGTGACCTCGGAGTCGAACTCCGCCTGCAGCATCTGCGCGACCGCCGCGGAGAGGTCCGAGTCCGGACCGCCGGCGGTCGGCAGGAGGATCTGCGAGGGGTCGAAGCCGCGGTCCTTGAACACGAGGAAGTCACACGGCAGCGAGTGGGCGAGCTCGTCGATGGCGGACTCCGCACGGCCGGGCGAGCCGTGGGGGTCGTCGCTCCACCCCATCACCGTGATGTCGGCGCCGTAGGTGCGCGTGGCGTCAAAGATCTCCTCGAACGTCCGGTGAGAGAGCACGACGTGTGTCTCCACGTCGACGCCGAACGTCTCCGCGTTATTCCGCGCCGAGTCGAGCAGCCCGTGGGCGGCGTCGTGTGCGCCGCGGTCGCGGGCGGCCTCCAGCGAGGTCTGGTCGGGGACGTTGGCGATGTTCACCGCGACGACCGTCCCGTCGCGCTGTTTCGCGATGGCCGACGCCAGCGTGATCAGATGCTCCTGCGTCTTCGGATTCGAGAGCGGGACGAACACGCGGTAGTCGCCACCCTCGGGCTGCACGCTCGTCGCCACGGACACGGCCGTCTCGGGCAGCTCCTCGGAGCGGTCGAGCACCCAGTTGGCGAGCACGCCGGTCGCCTCCACGCGCGAGCGGGCGTACAGGAGGTACCAGAGCGCGGCGAACGCGACGAACGCCACCGACAGCCCGATGACGAGCGGCTCGATGTACGCGATCAGCGCGAAGGAGACGATCGCGCCGATGATCGGCACGAACGGGTAGAACGGCACCTCGAAGTCCGGATCGTAGCCGGCGGGCTCCGCCTCGCGCATCACGATCAGCGCGATGTTGAGCAGCCCGTAGACGATGAGGTGGAGCACGGAGCCGGCCGTCGCCAGGAGCTCCAGATTCCCGACGATCAAGAACAGGATGATGAGCCCGCCGGTGATCGCGATCGACCGGTAGGGGGTGCCGAATCGCGGGTGGATCGCGTTCAGGTCCGGCGTGATGATCTTCTCGCGACCCATCGCGAAGTTGATGCGGGACGACGAGAGGATCGAGGCGTTCGCCGAGGAGGCCGTCGCCAGCAGACCGCCGAACAGGAGCAGTGCCCAGCCGAAGGAGCCGAGCCCGTAGCCGAGCACGGAGTACTGGCCGAACAGCATCTGTGCGGCGTCGACGACGGCGGTGTCGTTGCCGGAAACGACCTCGTTCGGCACCGCCGCGAGGAGCACGGCGAGGAACAGCGCGTAGACGACGGTGACGATGACGACGGAGCCGATCACCGCACGTGGCAGGTTCTTGCCGGGATCCTTGATCTCCTCGGCAACGGAGGTGATCTGGACGAAGCCGAGATACGACACGAAGATGATCGCGGTGACGGGGAGGATCTCCGCGGTCATCCCCGGCGACGTGTCGGCGGCGAGGTCACTGAAGTCGGCGTTGAACAGTCCGACGACGGTGAACACCACGAGGATCGCCATCAACAGCATCACGATGACGATCTGCAGCCCGCCGGTCTCCTTCGCGCCGAAGTAGTTGACGGCGATGAACAGCAGGGCGGCGAACAACCCGATGATCTGGGCGGCCTCCAGCGACACGGGACCGAGCGCGACCGCGCCCATCCCGAAGAAGGCGTTGACGTACTCCCCGAGCCCGTAGACGTAGAACGCGGAGGCGAACGCGAGTCCCATCCAGTTGGCCCATCCCGCGATCGACCCGAACAGCGGGCCGAGCGCGCGGTTGACGTAGAAATACGCACCACCCGACTTCGGCATCGCCGTGCCGAGTTCGGAGGCTGACAGCGCCGTGAACAGCGCGATGACGCCGCCGAGCACGAACGTGACCGCGGCGAGCGGGCCGGCGCGCGCGACGGCGGTGCCGGGTAACACGAAGATCCCCGCCCCGATCATCGTCCCGATCCCGATGGTGAGCGCGGCGAGCGGGCCAAGGTCCTTGGCGAGCTCCTCGTCGCCGCTCACGTGACAGCACCTCCGTCCGGTTGTTCATCGAGCGGCGGCGGTCCGCGAGGTTCACTCGCCGCGTCGACGGACATCGTTCGCATGAGAGGACGTTTGCTGGCATCTCCCTTAATCAACGTGTCTCGTCGGTGGGAGCCGGACGCAGATCCACCGCGTCGGATCCCGTCGTGTCGCCGACCGGAACACCAGTAAGCGTTCACCCCGTATGTCGGCGGTATGGCCGACCGAATCGACGAGGTAGATCGGCGGGTTCTCCACGCACTGATGGAGGATCCGCGAAATCGGACGGTGGCGAGCATCGCGGAGGCGGCCGGGGTCTCCTCGGGGACCGTCCGAAACCGGATCGACCGGATGGAGAATGACGGAGTGATCGAGGGATATCACACGCAGGTGGACTTCGAGGCGGCGACCGGTGCACTCGTCAACCTCTACGTGTGTAACGCTCCCGTCTCGGAACGGGAATCGCTTGCCGGAAAAGTGCGGACGCTCCCCAACGTAGTGAACGTCCGGGAGCTGATGACCGGGCGTCGTAACCTCCACGTCGTGGCGGTTGGCGAGGACACCGCCACACTCCGGCGGATCGCACGGGATATCTCCCGTCTCGGCATCGACATTGAAGACGAGAACCTCGTCCAGAACGAGACGTTCCACCCGCACACACCGTATGGCCCGGAAGGGGAGACCCGCGAAGCAGTCTCCGACTTCGTCACGCTCGCCGGCGGCTCGGAGATCGCGGAAGTGACGGTGCGCGAGGGGGCGCCGCTCGCCGGCGCAACCGTCGGTGAAGCGGTCGACAGAGGGCTCCTCGATGAGGAAGTGCTCGTCATCGCCGTCGAGCGCGACGACACCGTCAGAACGGCCCACGGTGACGCTGAACTCCGCGCCGGCGACCTCGTCACGGTGTTCTCGCGCGGCGGCGTGAGCGACGAGACGCTCCGCGCGTTTCGGCCGGGACGGAGCTCCTCGGCTGACGACGGGTGACCTCCATAGCCGTATAATTATCCATGATGATTGGGATTTCAATAACCCGGTATTTAAGGAGCTGCGATTTTCGAATTCTACTGTCAGGAGAGTTTTATATGAGTCGGCCAAACCGTCGAGCATGCATTCCGCCAGCGGCGTTTCACTGACCGTCGGCACGGGACGGAGTCGGCCCAGCCGGCTCCCCCGGGCTCCCACAACCGGAGGTGAGCTCGCGTGAGTGGCGACGAGGAGCTCGCCAAGGACCTCGGACTCGTCTCCGCGATGACGATCGGGATCGGGACGATGATCGGGGCCGGCATCTTCGTGCTCCCCGGCGTCGCCGCAAACGAGGCGGGGCCGGTCGTCGTGCTCTCCTTCCTCATCGGCGGGGCAGTGGCGATGGTGAACGCGCTCTCCGTCTCCGAGCTCGGGACCGCGATGCCGAAGGCGGGCGGCGGCTACTACTACGTCAACCGGGCGCTCGGTCCGATGTTCGGCTCGATCGCCGGGCTCGGCGACTGGCTCGGACTCGCCTTCGCCTCCGCGTTCTACTCCATCGGCTTCGGACAGTACCTCGTGACGATGATCGGCGATACGACGTTCACGCTCCCGGTTCTCGGCGCCATCTCGCTGCTTCCGTCGATCGGCCCGCTGAACCAGATCCAGATGGGCGCGCTCGTCGCCGGCGTCATCTTCGTCGGCGTCAACTACGTCGGCGCCAAGGAGACCGGCGGCATCCAGACCGTCATCGTCACGATCCTGCTGGCGATCCTCGGCGCGTTCGCGCTCGCCGGCTGGTTCTCGTTCGACTACGGCACGCTCACCGCCGACGGCTGGGCGCCCACGCCCGAGGGGTACGGCGCCATCCTGCCGGCGACCGCCCTGGTGTTCGTCTCGTTCCTCGGCTACGCGAAGATCGCGACCGTCGCCGAGGAGATGAAGAACCCCGGACGAAACCTCCCGATCGCCATCATCGGATCGGTCGCGATCGTGACCGTGATCTACGGGATCCTCGTCACCTTGATGCTCGGGATCGTCCCGTGGGACCAGCTCGACCTCGACGCGCCCGTCGCCCAGGCGGCAGAGATCGCCTTCCCCGACCAGCTGTTGGGTGTCAGCGGCTTCTCCGCCGCCGCCGCCACCGTGATGACGCTCGGCGCCCTGCTGGCGACGGCCTCCTCGGCGAACGCCTCGATCCTCTCATCGGCCCGGATCAACTTCGCGATGGGGCGTGACAAGATCGTCACCAACTGGCTCAACGACATCCACCCCACGTTCGCGACGCCGTACCGCTCGATCCTGGTCACCGGTGGCATGATCGTCTTCTTCATCATCCTGCTCGGTCGGAGCGTCGAGGTGCTCGCACAGGCGGCCTCCGTGCTCCACCTGATCGTGTACGCGCTGATGAACGCCGCCCTCATCGTGTTCCGTGAGGCCGACGTGCCCGAGTACGACCCCGATTTCACGGTGCCGCTGTATCCGCTCACGCCGATCCTCGGCATGGTGTTGTCGCTCGGGCTCATCGCGTTCATGAGCCCGGTCGAGATCGGGCTCTCGATCGCCTTCGTGGTCGGGGCCATTCTCTGGTACTTCCTGTACGCCCGAAGCGAGACGACCCACCAGGGCTACCTCGGGCAGTACATCCTCGACCGTGCCGAGGAGATGCCGGAGCCCGCCGTCTCCGCCGCCGAATCCGTCCAGCCGGACAAAACGGACTACCGCGTGATGGTACCGCTGGCGAACCCCCGTACCGAAAAGGAGCTGATCGAGCTCGCGTCAGTCATGGCGAAGGCGAACGACGGCATCGTCGAGGCGGTCCACATCGTCACGGTGCCCGACCAGACGCCGCTGTACGCCGGCGCCGACCACGTCGAGCAGATCGACGCCGAGTCCCAGCGGCTGCTCGACTCCGCGCGCTCGAACGCCGAGACGCTCGGCGTCGACGTGGAGACGCGCACCGTCGTCTCCCACCAGTCGTTCGAGGAGATCTTCGACGCCGCCGAGACCGGCGAGGCCGACCTCGTCGTGATGGGGTGGGCGAACCAGCCGTTCTGGTCGTCCGGCACCGTCTCGCGCGGACTCGACGAGCTCACGCGGGAGTTGCCGTGTGACTTCCTCGTGCTCAAGGACCGCGGCTTCGACCCTCAGCACGTGCTAGTGCCGACCGCCGGCGGGTCCGACTCGGACCTCTCGGCGGAGGTCGCCCGCGTGCTCCGAGACGGCCGCGGCTCCGAGGTCGAGCTGCTGTACGTCGTGGACGACGACGAGAAGCGTGCGGCCGGCACCGAGTTCCTCGGCGGCTGGGCACAGGAGCACGAGCTCGGCGACGCGACGCTCACCGTCGACACCGGCGGCGACGTGGAGGACGCGATCGACCGCCACTCGCGGGACTCCACGATGGTGATCGTCGGCGCCACCGACCGTGGGCTCCTCTCGCGGCTGTTCAGCGGCTCGCTGGTGTACGACATCGTCAACGAGGTCGACTCCACCGTCCTGTTGTGTGAACGCCCCGACACCCGATCGCTGTGGGAGCGGCTGTTCGGCCGGAGCGAAAAGCCGGTCGAGGACGACGAGTAGCGCTCCCAGTCCCCGGCGCGCCGGGAATCCCTCGACCGCACGATGTCCCGTCGGGCGACCGGGAGACCCTTCGGTCGCCGACCCTCCCGATCCGACTCCTTAACTACGGACCTGCACAACGTGCCCCCAGTGAGCGACTCGATCCCGACCGGCTGTGACCCGGTCGACGACCTGTTGGGCGGCGGCTTCGAGCGCGGCGTCGTCACGCAGGTGTACGGCCCGCCGGCGGCCGGCAAGACGAACCTCGCGCTCGCGGCGGCGGTGGAGGTGGCCGCCGAGGGCGGCCGCGTCCTCTACATCGACACGGAGGGGCTCTCCGTCGACCGCTTCCGGCAGATCGTCGCCGCGCGCGCCGGCGAGGACGCCGTCGAGGAGGTGGCCTCGCGACTGATCATCTCGGAGGCGTACGACTTCGCGGACCAGCGGGAGGCGGTGCGCGACGCCGAGGAGATCGCCGAGGAGGTCGAGCTGATCGTGCTCGACTCCGCGACGGGCTTCTACCGGCTGGAGCGCGCCGACGACACGGAGAGTGGACAGTCCCTGCGGAAGGTAGCAAAGCAGGTGACACACCTGCTCTCGCTGGCGCGACGCCACGATCTCGCGGTCGTGATCACCAATCAGGTGTTCACGGACCCCGACGCCGACCGCACCCGGGGGCTCGGGGGAAACACCCTCGAACACTGGACGGGCGCGATCCTCCGTGTCGACCGGTTCCGCGGCGGGAACCGCCGCGCGACGCTGGAGAAACACCGGTCGAAGGCCGCCGGCGACAGCGCCACCTTCCGGATCGTTGACGGCGGGCTCGCGGACGGCCCGGACGTGTAGGAGCGGGACGGCGCTGCTGACGAGTCGTCGTCATCGGAAATAGAACGAACGCGTCCGCCCGTCGAGCGGTCATTCGACGGGCAGCGTGCCGGAGACGGTCGTCGGTTTCGGTCCTACAGCTCGCCCAGCTTGCGGAGGAGCTGGCCGCGGTACTCCTCGTCGGCGTTGACGCCCTTGATCTCGAGGACGTTCCGCTCCAGCCTGTCGAGCCCGACGTGGAAGGCGTGCTCGGCGCCGTACCCCTCGCCGGTGCCGGCCACCTGCCCCTTGCTGGTTCGCAGCCGGATCTCACACCGGATGAGCGGCGTGCCACGGAGCTTCTCCTTGTGCTGGTGGAGCCGCACGTGTGCGTGGAACACCTGCATGTCGGCGTACTTGTCGGCGACCTGCTCGATCGACTCGACGATGTGCTCGCGCGTCGTCGTGTCGAGCAGCTCGATGTTGGTGATCTGCACGTCCATCGACTCCTTCTCGGTGAACGTGAGCGCGCGCAACACGTCGGTCTTGGTGATGATGCCCGACACCGCCGCGTCGGACTCCGAGGGCGTGACGACGAGCCCCGAGATGTCGTTGTCGAACATGCGCTCGACGGCCGCCTTGGCGGTTTCTCCGGGGGAGGCCGCCACAACCGGGGTCGACATCATGTCGTAGACGGGAAGGTCGAGCATTCGGTCGATGTCGCCGGCGCGGTCGCCGTGCCCCTGCCGGTCCTGGTCACGAACGATGAAGTCGACGATATCGTTCGTCGTGATGATCCCGGCGAGCTTGCCGTCCTCGTCGAGAACGGGGAGGCGTGACACGTCGTTCTCGCGGAGTCGGTTGATCACCTGTCCGACCCGGTCCTTCTCGCCGATCGTGACCACGTCGTCGGTCGCGATCTGGTCGACGGTGATCGCGTCCAGGCTGTCGAGGACGGCCTCCAGAATCGCGTCGACCGTGACGATCCCGTAGAGCTTCTCGCCCTCGTAGACGGGGGCGATCTTCACGTCGCCCTCGACGAGGAGGCGGGCGGACTCCCGCACGTCCTCGTGGCGGTCGATCTGCGGGGCGGGCTTCATCACGCCCGAGACCTTCGTGTCGTCCTCGCGGCGCGAGCGCAGAACCTGCTTCTCTCCGACAACGCCCGCGTACTCGCCGTCCTCCGTCACCACGATCCCCTTCGGGTTCTCCCGCTCGAAGAGGGATCGGACCTTGGCGAGACGCTCGTCGACGTCTACCTCGACGTACTCCGGCACTGCGATATCAGCGATGTTCATGGTCCAATTGGAGAGTACAGCGGGACGGGTATTGAAAGTGGGGGCAGATTTTCACGCGTCACGTGGACAGTCCACACGGCTTTCGTCCGGCGATTGACAGCTGGTCGGCCGCCGTACGACCGTCACGACGGGTGGTCGTTCGATTCGCCATTAGTCGCCGGCGCGCCGGACGATGAACACGTCGAAGGCGTCATCGGCCGCAACCGTCGGGGCGACGTTCGTGATGGAGGTGACAACGTGGCCCGCGTTCTCGCTACCGAGCACGACCACGTCCGCGTCGACCGCGCGCGCTCGCCGCCGGATCGCGCTGACGACACGTCCGCTCACCTCTCGTTTGCCGACGAAACGGGTCTCGAACGACGCCTCCGGTGCCACGTTCGCGGCCCGCGACCGGAGTTGGTCGGCGACGCGCTCGGCGCCGTACTCCGCGTCGGGATAGTCGGGAATCAGGTCGCGCTGACGAGCCCAATCCACGTTACCGCGGGGGATCACCGCGAACGCTCGGACGGCGGGAGCGTCGTCCGTTTCCGCCTCCACCGCCTCGTCGGTCGCCGCGAGATCGGTGGCCCTGCCGAGTGCCGCTTGCGAGAGCTGACTGCCGTCGAAGGGGACGAAGTAGGTCACAGCGACAGTACGGCGGTGATCGGGTTAAAACGCCCCCGTGGGTGCCCGTGGCTCGACGGGAATCCGCTCAGTCTTCGATGAACGTGCCAAGCTGCTCGCCGGGCTCGATGCCGTTCCACAGCGCGGCGTGGGCGCGAGCCTCGCCGGCGACCCAGTCGCCCGCAACGTGGAGGTCGGCAGTGCGCCCGCCGTCGTCCGGGTTGACGTAGTTCGCGCCGTGGTCGTACCGGCAGCCGTTTCGCCGGCGGGTCGCCGCGCGACCACCCACGCCCCGGCTCTTCTCCAACAACGTCACGTGGTGGTTCTCCCCCGGAGCGCGTCGGCGGCGCCCGCGCCGGCCGCGCCGGCGCCGACGATACACAGGGGTGCCATGCGACCGTTGGGGTCGGCGCTAATAAGGGGATGTCGTCGGGGCAGGGTGGCCGGTTGGGCCCGTGACGACGTGTACGCGTCGGTGAAAGACTTTTGCCCCTCGTTCGCCCACTATCAGCCATGTACGACGCCGTCGTCTTCGACAACGACGGGGTGTTGGTCGGCCGCACGCCGTTCGACACCCTTCGGGAGGCCGCCTGGGACGCCTTCGAGCGCGCCGGCGTGGCCGATCCCGACCTCGCCCACGTCGAGGACGTGGCGGTCGGCGTCGACGCCGGCACGCTCGCGTCGATCTGTGAGCGCTACGGGATGGACCCGACGGAGTTCTGGCGGGTCCGCGACGCGACCGCGAGCGAGGCACAGGTCGCCGACGCGCGCAGCGGCCGGAAGACGCCGTACGACGACGTCGACGTGCTCGACCGCATCGACGCCTCCCTCGGCGTCGTCTCCTCGAACCAGCAGGCGACCGTCGACTTCCTGCTCGACCACTTCGGGCTCGCCGGGCGCTTCGAGACGGCGTACGGCCGGGAGCCCTCGGTCGCCAGCCTCTCGCGCAAGAAGCCCTCCCCGTACTACATCGAGCGGGCGCTGGAGGACCTCGACGCCGAAACCGCGCTGTTCGTCGGCGACAACGAGTCCGACGTGCGAGCCGCCGACAACGCCGGCATCGACTCCGCGTTCATCCGTCGGCCCCACCGCCGGGAGTTCGAGCTCTCGTGTCACCCGACATATGAGATAGACGACCTCCACGACCTCGTGAGCATCTGTGGCCGCCGTCAGCGCTTCAAATGAGGCGGTGACGACGGGAGAACACCCTCTCACAGGTCGTTCGACGCGTGTCCGCGGCGACTAAGTGGTCTCGTACGTCTCTCCTCGCATGGACCTTCCGCCGGTCGGTCTCGGCACGATGGGGGTCGACGACCCCGACACCGTCGCGACCGCCCTCGATGTCGGCTATCGCCACCTCGACACCGCCCGCATCTACGGGAACGAGCGCGTGGTCGGAGCGGGACTGGCGGCGAGCGACGTCGACCGCGACGACGTCACCGTCGCCACCAAACTCTGGGTCGACGACCTCGCCGGTCCCGCGGTCGAGCCCGCCGCGCGCGAGAGCGCCGAGCGGCTCGGTGTCGACCGACTCGACCTCCTCTACGTCCACCGTCCACGCGGCGATTACGACCCGGAAACGACCCTGCCGGCGGTCGACGCCCTCCGCGAGAACGGGCTGGTCGGCGAGCTCGGGGTGTCCAACTTCGAGCTGGACGACCTGAAACGTGCCCGCGAAACGCTCGGGAGGCCGCCGGCCGTCCACCAGACCGAGCTCCATCCGCTGTTTTTCCGTCCCGAACTGCTGGCACACGCGCGGGAGCACGGCTACGCCGTCGTCGCGTACTCCCCGCTCGCCGGCGGACGGGTGAGCGAGGTGGACGCCGTCGTCGAGGTCGCCGAGCGCCACGGGACCACCCCCGAGGCGGTCGCACTCGCGTGGGTGCTCGCGAAGGACCCGGTCGTGGCGATTCCGAAGGCGTCGAGTCGAACCCATCTGGAGGCGAACCTCGCCACGACGGAGATCGCGCTCTCTCCGACGGACGTCGCCGCCATCGACGCCGTCGACCGCGAGGTGGAGCTGTATCCGGAGTGAAGACACGGGCGATACGCCGACGAACATACACGATCGTGGGCATATTGTCGGGAGTTCAGGGCATATGAATCCTTAAGTGTGTGTTTTCGAATGAGCACGTATGGTAGATACCACGCGTACGAGCGGGACCGTCGACGACCGCCGTCGTCGGCTGCTCGCGGCCGCCGCGGGCGGGCTGTCGATGGGTGCGCTCGGCGTTGGCGCCGCCGGAAACGCCGCCGCCATCGACGAGGACACGCTGACGATCATCCACGACACCCACTTCCACGGGCGGTTCGAGGACGCCGACGACCCTGAAAAGGAGATCGCCCGGTATCAGACGCTCGTCGACGAGATCCGCGAGGAGTATCCCAACGCCATCTACCTCGGCAACGGTGACGACCTCGCTCCCTCCGTGCTCGGGCTGGAGTTCGAGGGCGCACACATGATCGAGGCGATGAACGAGATGGATGTCGACGCCGTCGGCGCCGGCAACCACGAGTTCGACTTCGGCGTCGAAGTCGCCGAGGAGCGGTTCGAGGAGTCGTCGTTCCCGTGGGTGATCGCCAACCTGCTCACGCCCGACGGCGAGCCGGTTCCGGGCGCCGAGCGCTGGACGACGGTCGAGACGGAAGACCACACCGTCGGCGTCTTCGGGATGGGGACGACCGGCTTCCACTCGATCACCGATTACCCCGACGACTGGCAGGTGCTCGGCTACGAGGAGGCCGCCCAGGACGCCGTCGAAGCCCTCGAAGAGGACTGTGACTTCATCGTCTGCGCCTCGCACGCACCCAGCAGCGCGCACGACGCGATCGCGGGCGTCGACGGCGTCCACGCCGTCGTCGGCTCCCACTCGGGCGTCGTTTTCGACGAACCCGACGAGAGCGAGAACGGAGTCATTGCCGAGTTCGGCGACGAGTTCGACCACATCGGCCGGCTCACCTTCGAGGTCGACAATCAGGCGCTCACCGACTGGGAGCGCCTCGACCTCTACGACTCCGAAGCGGTCGAGGAGGCCGGCGTCGAGCCGCCGGAGGGGACGGACCACCACACCCCCGTCGACGTACAGGACGTGGAGCGCGACGACGGGATCGCGGCGATCGCCGACGAGTACCTCGCCGACCTCGAGGAGCGGCTCGGCGAGCCGGTCGTCGAGAGCGAGGTGGAACTCAACGCCACCTTCGAGAACTACGAGACCGAGACCGGCTGGGGCAACCTGATGACCGACATCATGCGTGAGGTCGGCGACCTCGACGAGGAGATCGCCGCGGCGTTCCAGAACGCCGGCGGGATCCGCTCGGACGCCACCTACGGCCCGGGAGAGATCACCGGCAGCGACGTGATGGACGTCCTTCCGTTCCCGAACGAGGTCGAGGTGTACGAGCTCACCGGCGCGGAGATCGTCTCGTACCTCGAAAGCGAAGTGCGCCCGATGCCGGACGGCTTCGGCGCCCAGCCCGCGATCCAGGTGTCCGGCGTCTCCTACGAGTGGCGCGGTCACCACGACGAGAGCGAGGTGTACAACGTGTGGGTCGGCGACGAGCCGGTCGACGAGGAGGAGACGTACCTCGTCGCCACGAACGACTACGTTGCGGGCAACTCGTCGGCGTTCGACGAGGACTCGCTCGTGCTCCAGTCCGGCCAGTTCCAGGGACCGTTCATGATGGACTACCTCGACGAGCACGTCGATACGATCGCCCCCGAGCCCGAGAACCGGATCATTCGCGTGGACGAGGCGTTCGACGAGACGACCGTCGAGGGCGACGATGAGACGTTCACCGTCTCCATCGACGGCCACGACGCGTTCGAGGACCCCGTCGACGGGACCTACCGGCTGGTGGCGCCGACCCACGGCGAGGTCGAGGCCGAGGCGGTCGAGACCAACGGCGGAATCTCCGTGACGTTCGACACGTCGGCGGTCGCCGACCTGTTCGCCGACGCCGGCGTCGAGACGCTCTCCGTGCTCGGCGAGGTCGAGCCGAACGACGAGCACTACGGCTACGAGGACGACGGCGAGACGATGAGCCTCCCGGTCAACCCCTCCTACGACCACGCGAAGGTCCGCCTGAGCCTCACGGCCGCGGACGTGGAGGACCCCTCGTCGGCCGCCGGCGAGGGGACGGATGCGCCGGACACGCCCGACGGGGATGACGCGTCCGACGACGAGGCGCCCGGCTTCGGCCCCGTCGCCGGTGCCGCCGGCGTGACCGGCGGCGCCTACCTCTACGGCAAGCTCTCCGGCGGCGACACGGACGACTTCGCGGAGTAACACCCCTGCGTCAGGGATACCGGCGAAACCCGCGCGACGCCGACGACCTCTTTAGAACTCGCTGCTAACGAGTTCGTACGCCACTGAATGACCCTCCCAGACCCCGACTCCGTTTCCCGTCGCGAGTTCACGAAAGCCGCCGTCGCGCTCGGCGGCACCGCCGGGCTCTCGGCGTGTCTCGGATATGGGGACGACCCAAACGGGTCCGAGACGAATGGAGCGGCGGATGACGGACTCCCCGGCGTTCCGACGGGTGACCCCGAGGGAGTGCCGGCTCGTCAGCACGCCTGGAACGAGTCTCTCCCCACGGACGACGACGGCAACGTCGTCGCGCCGGTCCACCACGTGCTCCGGTACGCCGACCTCACGGTCGACGTATCGGACACGGAGGCGCTGTCCGAGGCGCGAGAGACGCTGTCCGCAGCCCTCCGCGACCTCGAAGCCGCCTTTGAGTGGTCCAACGAGGGGCTGCTGTTCACCGTCGGCTACGCGCCGGCGTACTTCGACCGGTTCGACGGCGACCTCCCCGACGCGGTCGACCTCCCGGAGCCGACGGCGCTCACCTCGCTGGAGGACCCCGCGTTCGACGAGGCCGACGTGCTGGTCCACCTCGCGAGCGATGCGCCCGAAGCCGTGCTCGCGGCCGAGGAGGCGCTGTTCGGCGACGAAACGACCGCGAACGGCGTCGACGTGACGGACGCGAGCGACCTGTTCGAGCGGGTCGACCGCCGGACCGGGTTTCTTAGTGCGGGGCTCCCGCGTGAGAAGCGTGCGGAGGCCGCCGGCGTTCCGGACGACGCCCCAATTCCGGAGGGCGCACCGCTGTTCATGGGGTTCCGCAACGGCTTCGCCGCCTCGCAGGCGACGGAGGACCGCGTGAGCATCGCGGACGGGCCGTTCGCCGATGGAACCACCCAGCACGTCTCGAAGCTCCGGACCCAGCTCAACGCCTGGTGGAACCAGGAGAACCACCGGCAGCGCGTCGCGAAGCTGTTCAGCCCGACACACGCCGACGAGGAGCGCGTCGGCGAGTGGGGCGAGCGGCTCGGTGCCGACCCCGCGGTCGCCGACCTTCCCGAGGACGCCGTCGAGTTCGCCCGCGAGGAGGGGGTCGTCGGCCACGCGCAGAAGGCGGCTCGCGCCCGAGATGACGGCGATCCGGTCCTCCTCCGTCGGGACTTCCCGACGACCGACGACGACCACACCGGCCTCCACTTCGTCTCGCTGCAGGAGTCCGTCGCGGACTTCGTGCGCGTCCGCGAGGCGATGACCGGCGAGGACATTACAGACGAAACCGGCGTGGGAACCCGCGTGAACAACGGCATCCTCCAGTACGTGTTCGTGCGCCGACGCGGGAACTACCTCGTGCCGCCGCGTGCGCACCGCAGCCTTCCAACCCCCAACCCTTCCACCGATGACTGACGACACTGACCTCACCACCGACACTGGCGCCGAGAGCGACACTGGCGCCGACACGGAAGCACCAATGACCGACCAGCCCTCGACGGACGGCGACCGATCGTCTCCACGACTCACCCGCCGACGGGTCGTCGCGAGCGGCGCGGCGTTGGGAGCCGCCGCGCTCGCCGGCTGCGCGGACGACGAGTCGGACGACACCCCCACTCCGGACGAGGAGACGCCTCCCGAGACGGACGACCCCGACGAGAACGGGGACGACGAACCGGAGTCGGCCGCCCCGGACCTTCCGCAGGTCGAGGACCCGCCGGCGGCGACGTACATCCCCACCCACTTCGAGGCGATGCGCCACCTCGAACCGGTCGAGGCCGGCGAGTTCGAGGTGGAGCCGATGATCACCTATCCGCACGCCTTCTGGAACGTCACCGGCGACGAAGCGGAGATCGCCGAGCCGAGCGGGTCGGACGACGTTCACCTGATGGCGGCGGTTCGCGACGCCGAAACCGGCGAGGTGCTACCCGCCGAAACGGGGACCGAGATCGAGGTTGGGCTCGAAGGTGAGTCGAAGTCGCCGCACGCGCCGTGGCCGATGATCTCCCAGGAGATGGGCTTTCACATCGGCGACAACGTGCCGCTCGGCGAGGACGGCACCTACGAGGTCGATATCCGGGTCGCGCCCATCGACGTGGACAAAACCGGGTCGTTCGACGGACGCTTCGAGGAGGCGGCCACCGCGTCGTTCACCTTCGAGTACGACGAGGACTTCCGCCGGGAGGTCGTGAGCGGGATCCACTATCTCGACGAGGAGCACTGGGGCGAACACGGGTCGCTCGCGAACCACATGGCCGGGCACGGTGACCACGACCACGATCATCACGACGGTGACGGGGATGACGACGGTCATGAGCACCACGAGGACGAAGACGAGGACGGTCATGAGCACCACGACGGCGAGGAAGATGGTCACGAACACCACGACGGCGAGCACGGCCACGACCACGACCATCACGGAGATGAACGGTGGTCCGAGGGTGAGGGTCACCACCGATTCGGCACGTATCTGCGGGACGCCGACGAGGGCGAGCTTCCGCCGGCGGACCACCTTCCGGGCCACCTGCTCGGCGAGCCCGTCGTCGCCGACGCGCTCCTGGCGACGACCGTCGTGGACCGCGACTCGCGGTTCGTCGACGACGACGACGCCTACTACCTCCTTGTGTCGCCGCGAACGCCGTACAACCGGTCGATGCTCCCGATGATGGCGCTCGGCTACGAGCTCCGTCGCGACGGTGAGACGGTCGCCTCGGGGTCGCTCCGTGACACGCTCGACCCGGATGTCGGCTACCACTACGGCGCGGCGCGCGACGACCTCAGGGACGGGGACGAGCTCGTCGTCACGGTCGAGACGGTGCCGAACGTCTCCCGCCACGCCGGCTACGAGACGGCATTTCTGGATGACGGAAGCGTGGAACTGGAGGTTGAACTGCCGTGATCGACCGACCAGGAAGTGGGGAGATCCCCCGAACGATGCTCGTGCTTGTCGTCCTCTCCACCCTCGCGCTCGGCGTCGGTGTGGGGCTGGCTGGGACGGCGACCGCCGGCGACAACGTCGCCATCATCGACTTCGATCCGGACGAGGTCGAGGTCGAACCGGGCGAAGAGGTCGAGATCGACGTGGTGATCAGCACGGACGGCGCCCACGGCGACGTGGGGGTCCGGGAGGTCGTGCTCCGGGTGGACTATCCCACGGAATCCCTGACAGTCACCCGGGTTGAGGGGAACGACTGGTTCCACGAGTTGGCCGCGGAGGAACAGGATCTCGACCCGAACGAGGAGACCGCGATCGACGACGACCACGGTGCCGCCAGGATCGAACAGTCGGTGACCGACCGGTCCGGCGTCGTCGGGGAGGCGGTCTTCGCCACCGTCACCGTCGAGGTGCATGAGGACGCCGACCCGGGAGTCGCACAGCTGAGCCTCGTCGGCACGGACGGCGACCCGACGGAAGTGGTTCTCTCGACGGACTGGCCACAGCCGCTCTCGACGGCGCCCGGCGAGCTCGTCATCGCTGGCGGCGGCGAGGACGTATCGCCGGCGTGGAGCGACGAGGCCTTCGCGGAACCGGCGGACGGGGCGACGGAGGAGACCGACGACGACGCTCCCGCACCGATCGGCGCGGCCATCATCGGCGTGCTGACCGCAATGTGGCTGTGCAGCCGGCGGTAGTTCGGCAGACAGCGCCGCGTTGAGCCACACGCGAGCGAAGGCCCTCTCGGCGAAATCCGTCGCGTATCTTCAAGGTTTTATGGACGGCGGGCGACCCACAGTGTATGAGCCATCGCATTCTTCTGCTGGGCGCACCCGGTGCCGGAAAGGGGACACAGAGCAAGAAGCTCGCCGAGGCGTACGACATCGAGCACGTCACGACCGGGGACGCGCTCCGCGCGAACAAGGACATGGAGACGGAGTACGGCACGCCGCGCTCGTTCATGGAGGCCGGCGAGCTCGTGCCGGACCCGGTGGTCAACGAGATCGTCAAGGCCGCACTGGAGGAGGCCGACGGCTTCGTGCTCGACGGCTACCCGCGAAACCTCTCGCAGGCGGAGTACCTCTCCGAGATCACCGACCTCGACGCCGTCATCTTCCTCGACGTCGACGAGGAGGTGCTCGTCGACCGGCTGACGGGTCGTCGGGTGTGTGACGACTGTGGCACCAACTTCCACGTCGAGTTCCAGCCGCCCGAGGAGGAGGGCGTCTGTGACGAGTGCGGCGGCGAGCTGGTTCAGCGCGACGACGACACCGAGGAAACGGTCCGCGAGCGGCTCGAGGTGTTCCGCGAGAACACCGAGCCCGTCATCGAACACTTCCGCGAGGAGGGCGACCTCGTCGAGGTCGACGGCGAGGCGACGCCGGACGAGGTCTTCGAGCGGATTCAGGACGTCATCGAGTCGTAGACCACCAGGGAGGAAAACAGTCGTCGCGGCGGTGGGGGACCTTTCTCGCGGCGGCAACCTACAAGGTTCTTAACCGTCGGTTGCTAACCCCCCGTCAATGAGCAAGGTCGAACGGAGGGTGCGCTCGCTAGTCCAGGAGGACGGCGAGATGCGGGACGCCCTCGAAGTCGTCCTCGACCACGCCGGCGACGGCGAGGTCCAGTGGGTCGACGTCCGTGACGAGATCAGCAGCGGCCAGTGGGGGCGGCTGATCGAAAAGGAGATCCTTGTGGATGGCGAGTCGGGCTTCGCGCTCGCCGACCGCGAGGGGATAGAAGCCGGTTTGGAAACCGACGACGCGGACTACACCAGCGGCGGGGACTTCGAGACCCCAGAGACCACCTCATGGTCCAAGTGGGACAAACTCGCCGCGCTGTCGACGGTCGGGTTCTTCGTCGGCTACGCGTTCGCTCCCGTGCGAAACGTGATCGCCGGCGCGATCGACCTCGTGTTCGGGCCGCTGATGAACGTCGTGCCGTTTTACGTCGTCATCATGGTCGTCGCGCTCGCGACCGGCCTCTACTCGACGCTGTTGCGCGCCGGGCTGATGGACATGGACAAGATGAGCGTCTATCAGGACCGGATGAAGGACATCCAACAGCGCCGGAAGGAGGCGAAGGAGAACGACGATCAGGAGGCGCTCGACGCCATTCAGGAGGAGCAGATGGAGGCGATGGGCGACCAGCTCGGCATGTTCAAAGAGCAGTTCCGTCCGATGGTGTGGATCATGTTCCTCACCATTCCGGCGTTCCTCTGGATGTTCTGGGTCGTCGGCTACCGCGGTGCGGAGGCTCAGTACACCCTTGAGACGATCGTGATCCCCTTCGCGGGCACCGTCGAGTGGACGACGGGCGTCATCGGGCCGATCCAGGTGTGGATCGTTTGGTACTTCTTCTGCTCGATGGCGTTCACGCAGATCGTCCAGAAGAGCCTCAACATCCAGATGTCGCCGACCTCGTCGTAGGCGTTCGAGTTTCGCGGTCACCCGTTTTATTGCCCCCCGCTGCGTGACGACGGTTCATGAGCGTGTTTTATAAGTGGGGTGCGGGGATCGACCCCGACCATCCGACGGTCGACCGCGCGTACGACGAGTATCTCGTCACCGAGAACGGTGAGGAACTCCTCGACGCGGCGTCGGGCGCACTCGTCGCCAACCTCGGCCACTCGGTTCCCGGCGTCGCCGACGCGATGGCCGAACAGGCCGACCGCGTCGGGTACGTCTCCACGTCACATTTCCGCGTCGAGCCCGCCGAACGGCTCGCCGACCTCGTCGCCGAGTTCGCGCCCGGCGACCTCTCGACGACGTTCCTCGTCAACTCCGGAAGCGAGGCGAACGAGACGGCGATCAAGCTCGCGCGCTCGTACCACCTCGCACGGGGAAACCCCGAGAAACACCGCGTCGTGAGCCGGTACGGGAGCTACCACGGCGCCACCCTCGGGACGCTCTCGGTCGGGGGAAATCCGAGCCGGAAGGCCGACTGGGCGCCGCTGCTTGCTGACACGCCACGGATCGCGCCCGCGTACCCCTACCGCTGGGAGCACGACGGGACGCCCGCGGAGCAGGCACGCGCCGCGGCCCGCGAACTCGACCGCGTCATCCGGCGGGAGGGGGCGGAGACGGTCGCGGCATTCATCGCGGAACCCGTCTCCGGGTCGACGCTCGGCGCCGCACACCCCCATCCCGCCTACTACGAGGAGGTGCGGCGGATCTGTGACGACCACGACGTCCTGTTCGTCGCCGACGAGGTGATGACCGGATTCGGACGAACCGGTGACCGCTTTGCGACGACCGGGTTCGGCGTTACGCCCGACATTCTCACGGTTGGAAAGGGGCTCTCGGGCGGCTACGCGCCGATCGCTGCGGCGATCGTTCACGACCGGATCGCTGCGGAGTTCCCCGCCGGCGGCGACGCCACCTTTCCGCACGGCCACACGTTCAGCGCGAACCCGCTCTCCGCACGGGTCGCGGAGACGGTCGTCGAGCGCTACGACGACGAGCTGATCGCGGACGTGCGACGCCTCGGCGAGCGGCTCCGGGAGCGGCTCCGCGAGACACTGGGCGACCACCCACACTTCGGCGAGGTTCGCGGGCGCGGATTGATGGTCGGCGTCGAGTTCGTCGCCGACCGGGAGACGAAAGCCCCGTTCGGCCCCGACGAGAAGGTCGCCGAGCGGCTGTACGACGCCTGTCTCGACCGCGGCGTGTACGTGTATCCCGGTACCGGCTGCGTCGACGGGGAGGCGGGTGACCACGTCCTGCTCGGGCCGCCGTTCACCACCTCGCCGGATGACATCGACCGGATCGCCGAGACGCTGGCGGCGGCGACCGACGAGGTAACCAGCTCGCCGTGTTGACGGTCGAGATTTTTGGGCCGGGAGATTAAAGGCCTATATTGCCTACTAACGGGTATGGACGCTGACGGGTTGCTCGACGTGCTGGGCAACGAGCACGCGCGTGAGCTTCTCGTGGCCACCGCCGACCGTCCCTGTTCCGTGGACGAACTCACGGAACTGACGGACGCCTCCCAACCGACGGTGTACCGCCAAGTGGAGGCCCTTCAGGAGCTCGGGTTGTTACATGAGCGACGCGGATACGCTGACGGCACCCACTACCGCACGTACGAAGCGGAATTAGCGACTATCGCCGTCGAGCTCACGCCGGAAGGATTCGACGCCGTCGTGGACGCGGTCGAGCCCGAGGCGGTCGAGGATGATTCGTCGGACGGTCTGGACCACGACTCGCCGACGACGCGCTCGCCGTAGGCGAAAACGGGCGGGAAGCGGTGGCGGGTCGCCGGACCTCCGACGTTTGACGGTGTCGACTACAGCTCCCGCAGGTCGGCCAGACACTCGTCGAGGTCGCGAGTGGAGGTCGCGAGCGAGAAGCCGTCGACGCGCGCGAGGTCGCCGGCGTGCTCCCAGAGGTCCTCGGACTCGATGCCGTGGAGGACGACGGCGTTCGGCGTGGGCGAGACGACGCGCATCGCCACGAGCGGCGATTCCCCGCGGGTGACGCCGCTGAACACGAGCGCGCGGTTGGTCGATTGCCCGTACAGCCGGTAGAACTCCTCGCTGGAGAGCCGAGTGATCGCCTGGATCGAGTTGATCACGGTGTGGCCGTTGACGTGGTCGCGGTCGCCGCGCACGATCTCGGTCGCGCCCATCGCCTCGTAGAACTCCTCCAGGGGAACGGCGGTGGAGTACTCCCGGAGGTCGTGGACGATGTCGCTCTCGAAGCCGGCCGAGAGCACGCGGGCGTACTGGCGAAGCCGGCCGCCGCCGCGGCGCTCGTCGATGTCGAGCAGCGCCTCGACCATCCGGCGGACGACGCCGATCCCCGGGCTCTCACGGCGCCCGCTCTCGTAGTCGGAGACGACCGACGAGGAGACGTCGAGCTGGTCAGCGATCTCCGTCTGTGAAACGTCGAAGTCGGTGCGCCACTTCCGGAGAGTCGCCCCGGGATCGTCGGATAACGTGATCTCGCCCGCGATCCGCCGGGCGAGCTCATCGCGTGCGGTCTCGCTCATCGACGGACCCACGAGCGAGCGACTCAAAAGGCTGCCGAAAGCGGGGTTCGTCAGGCGTCGATAGCTGGCGGACGCCGGCGATTCGGGACGTACGGTGGCGGGTTTGGGAACATCCGCCCCCGATCCGTCGCCCTTTTGCCCGCGGACCGGGTAACTCGTCCAAGCGATGGCGACGTACCACATCGAGACGTACGGGTGTACCTCCAACCGGGGTGAGAGCCGGCAGATAGAGCAGGCGCTGCGCGACGGCGGCCACCATCCGGCGGAGGGACCCGCGGACGCGGACGTCGCCATTCTGAACTCCTGTACCGTCGTCGAGAAGACGGAACGGAACATGCTCCGACGCGCCGAGGAGCTGGAAGAGGAAACCGCCGAACTCGTCGTGACGGGCTGTATGGCGCTCGCGCAGGGCGAGGAGTTCGACGAGGCCGGCATCGACGCCGAGGTGCTCCACTGGGACGAGGTGCCGGGCCACGTGCTCAACGGCGAGTGCCCCACGACGACGCCCGACTCGGAGCCGATCCTCGACGGCGTCGTCGGCATCCTCCCCATCGCGCGCGGCTGCATGAGCAACTGCTCGTACTGTATCACCAAGTTCGCCACCGGGCGCGTCGACTCCCCCTCCATCGAGGAGAACGTCGAGAAGGCCCGCGCGCTGGTCCACGCCGGCGCCAAGGAGCTCCGGATCACCGGCCAGGACACCGGCGTCTACGGCTGGGACAACGGCGACCGCAAGCTCCCCGAGCTGCTCGACCGGATCTGCGACATCGACGGCGAGTTCCGGGTTCGGCTCGGGATGGCGAACCCCGGGGGCATCCACGGCATTCACGAGGAGCTGGCGGACGTGTTCGCCCGCAACGAGAAGCTGTACGACTTCATCCACGCGCCCGTCCAGTCGGGGTCGGACGAGGTCCTCGCGGAGATGCGCCGGCAACACCGCGTCGACAAGTTCCGCGAGGTGGTCGCGGCGTTCGACGACCGGCTCGACCACTGGACGCTCTCGACCGACTTCATCGTCGGCTTCCCCACCGAGACGGACGCCGACCACGAGCGGTCCATGGAACTCCTCCGGGAAGTCCGTCCCGAGAAGATCAACGTCACCCGGTTCTCGAAGCGGCCCGGCACGGACGCCGCCGACATGAAGGGGCTTGGCGGGACCCTCAAAAAGGAGCGCTCGAAGGCAATGTCCGCTCTGAAGATGGACGTGGTCAGGGAGGCGTACGAGGCGATGGTCGGCGAGACGTACGAGGTGCTCGTCGTCGAGGAGGGGACCGCCGACTCCGTGAAATGTCGTGACCCCGCCTACCGGCAGGTGATCGTCCAGAACGCCCCTGAAAAGGGCGTCGCGGTCGGCGACTTCCTCGAAGTCGAGATTACCGGGCAGAACACGGTGTACGCCTTCGGCGAACCGGTTTAAGAGGTGGCCGGGGAGGCGGCCCCGCCGTCCGCCGGCGACCCCGCCATCCGCCGGCGCGTTCCCCGAGCGCAACCCCTATCCTCGTTCGTCGGCAACGGACGCCCATGACCTTCGACCCGACTCAGCAGGGACTCGACGCCGACGAGGTCGAATCGCGCGTGGCGGACGCCATCGAGACCAACGATGTCGTGCTGTTCATGAAGGGCACCGCGCGGATGCCCCAGTGCGGCTACTCGAAGAAGGCGCTCGGGCTGCTCGGCCAGTACCGCGACGAGTTCGAGACCGTCGACGTGCTCCAGAACACCGACGCCTTCCGCGAGGCGCTCGCCGAGCGCAGCGGGTGGGAGACGATCCCGCAGACGTTCGTCGACGGCGAGTTCGTCGGCGGGAGCGACGTGCTCGAGGAGCTCGATGAGCGCGGCGAGCTTGCCGCCGAACTCGGCGTGGACCCCGATACCGTCGACGACGACACCGGCGCCGGTGATGCCGGGAGCGCGGGTCCCGAGGCACCGTTCTAAGCGACCACTCGACGCGTGTGAAGCCGATTTTTGCTGTGTTGAAATTGTAGAGAGTGGCATTCACACCCCGATTAGAACAGATACGCCAGTGACCGGCTCCGGGAGTACGTGTATCACGTGAGCGGGTTCGACGTTTCTAAGTAGGATGTGGGTGGGGTTGTGGATCGTTTATAAGTGGCTGCTGAGGTGAGCACGACGGCGAACAGCTCCAAAGCCCCAGCCGGCTCCGGTCGAGGGGCTTGTTGCGCGCTCAAAAGGCCTCTCGGCACCGCCCGGCCTTTTGAGTGCTTACGTCGCCCGTCTTCCCGGACCACGGGCGAGACGGTCGGGAGACCGTCTCGCTGTTTCCCGCCTGCGGCGGGAACGGCTGCCCCTTTGAGTCCCACCCGACCGCAACCGCACAGCACCTCACACCTCCCCAGCCTCGGTCGCCGGCGGCCGCGGAGCGGTCCCGCGGCCGCCGGCGACCTCCCTCGCGCGCGTTCCTCGCGCGCGCCGACCGCAGTCTAGATTTATAAGGGAGCAGCGGAACCTCTCACGGCCATTTATAAGCTCTCACCGATGCCGTCGGTTGCAATACCTACTCCCGATGTCGATCAGGAAGCACTCTTTATCGACTGCTGTTTTGGAATCATGTGACTGAAGAATCGGATTTCAACGGAGCCGCTTTCATCGCTATCGTCGCCAACCCCGGAACCCCTTTGAGGTGCGGCGCCAACTCTCGACTATGATCGACGAGACGGTCGCCGAGATCCGGGCGATGCGGACCCACAGCACGTCGGTGGTCGCCGTGAAGGCGACCCGGTCGCTCGCTGACCTGTTGGAACGCGAGTATATGACGGTCGACGAGTTCGAGCGCGACCTCGAACACAATGCCGGCGTGCTCCGCCGGTCGAACCCCTCCCACGCCGCGCTCCACAACGCGATGCGGGAGGTCGAACGCTCCGTCGTCGGCGAGGCGACCACCGTGGAGGGCGCCAAACAGCTGCTCGAGGACACCATCGAGCGCGTGGTCGACGACGTGGAGACGGCGAAGGCGGCCGCCGCCGACAACGCCGCCGAGCGGATCGACGACGGCGACACCTTGCTCGTCCACGACTACTCGACGACGGTGTTGGAGGCGATCGAAACTGCCGCGATGGAGGGCAACCACCTCACCGTCTACGTCACCGAGGCGCGTCCGCGCAAACTCGGCCGCCGGACGGCGCGGGCGCTCGCCGGCATGGATCGCGTCGACGTGCGGATCGTCGTCGACGGCGCGATGGGGTACGCGCTCCGCGACTGTGACCGCGTCCTCCTCGGGATCACCTGCATCACCGGCGGCACGCACTACAACCGGATCGGGACGTTCCCCGTCGTGGTCACCGCCCGCGAGCTCGGCGTCCCCGTCAGCGTCGTCGGGTCCGGCGCCAAGCGCATCGAGGAGTTCCGCTTCGAGAACGAGTTCCGCGACGACGTGGAAGTCATGCGCGAGCCGATCGAGAACGTCACCGTCGAGAACCCCTCCTACGACGCCACCCCGATCGGGATGATCGACACGATCATCACCGACGAGGGCGTCGAGGAGCGGTAGTCCGTGACTTAACCGGGGCGGCGGGTGTTACCTTAAACGTCTTTGCACACCTGTGAGACGTATCTATCCCTTTCCGAGAACCTGATCACTGGGTAGTGTTTACCGTTTGGGGATGACGTATTAATCAACCGTTTAGTAGGGATGACCGAACGTTTTGATCGTCACGATATATGGTGTCGAAACACCACCTAAAATCTATGAACGCACCTGATTGTATCTCAAAAGCAGTATTTACAAACAAACGTTCAGTTGATCCTGTCGAAACGGAGAGAGATCTTGCCACCCGTTGATCTCCTCCACTGGGGGCTCGCCGCGATCCCGCTCGTACTGCTGCTCGTCACGCTCGTGGTGTTCCGGTGGCAGGCCCACGAGGCGGCCGCCGTCGGGATGTTCTCGGCGATTCTCGTGGCGTTCGGCGCGTATCGCGCCGGCGTCACCGACGTTGCGGTGGCGAGCGCCGTCGGAATCTGGGAGTCGGTGTTCATCCTCTACATCATCATTCCGGCGCTGGTCTTCTACCACGTCATCGACCGGGCCGACGGGTTCGATGCGCTCCGTGAGGAGATCAGCACGTTCACCGACAACGAGCTGTTTCTCGTGCTCGGCTTCGGCTGGGTGTTCGTCTCGTTCATGCAGTCGATCTCCGGGTTCGGCACGCCCATCGTCGTCGTCGCGCCGCTGCTGCTCGCACTCGGCGTCAAACCCGTCTACGCGGTCGCGATCCCGCTGGTCGGGCACGCGTGGGCGAACACCTTCGGCACCCTCGGCGTCGCGTGGGTGACGCTCGAAGGACTCGTCGAGATGCAGAGCGTGCTCGCGACCGCGCTCGCTGCCGGCGTCCTCCTGTGGATGGTGAACGTCGTCGCCGGCGTCACCATCGCGTACATGTACGGCCGGACGCAGGCCGTCCTGTACGCGCTCCCGATGATCGCCGTCGTCTCGCTGGTCCACGGTGGCGGTCAGCTGGTCGGCATCCAGTTCTGGGAGCCCGCCTTCGCGAACTTCCTCGCCGCCTCGCTGGCGCTGCTCGTGCTCGCACCGCTCGCGCTGCTGAAGCCGTACGCCAGCGAGAGCGGGAGCGTCGACGTGACGCCGGCGATGGCCGAGCGGATCGCGCCCGCCGGCACGCCCGGAGAGCGGTCCGCGGTCACCGACGGCGGCATCGTGGACGCCGAGGCGGTCGCCGCCGACGAGAACGACCAGGGGCTGATGAGCCTCCCGCTCGCGGCGCTTCCGTTCATCGTGCTGGCGGTCGTCGCGTTCGTGACGGCCGCCGTCGAACCGCTCGGCGACCTGCTCGCGACCGCCGAGTTCGTCGTACCGTTCCCCGCAGTCGAGACGGGATACGGCGTCGAAACCGCCGCAGTCGGGGCCGGCGACGGGCTGGCTCCGCTGTCCCATCCCGGCTCGTTCCTGTTGTTGTCCGCGCTCGTCGCGTACGTCGCCTACCGGGTCACCGGCCACTACGAGGCGGCCGCCGCGCGGCGCGAGGAGCCGGCGCTTGGCCTCGGGCGGGTCGTGCTCGCGACCGCCATTCCCGCGACCGTCGCGGTGATGGGCTTTCTCGTGATGGCGCTCGTGATGGACTACACCGGGCAGACCGCCGTGTTGGCCCGCGGGATAGCCGAGGTGTCCACGCCGGCGACGTACGGGCTGCTCTCGCCGCTCATCGGGGCGCTCGGCTCGTTCATGACCTCGAGTAACACCGCCTCGAACATCCTGTTCGGCGGGCTCCAACAGGAGACCGCCGGCGCGCTCGGCACCGACGAGTCGTGGATCCTCGCCGGCCAGACCGCCGGCGGCGCCATCGGGAACGCCATCTCGCCCGCGAACGTGATCCTCGGCACCACCGCCGTCGGAATCGTCGGAAAGGAGGGCGACGTGCTCCGGCGGACGATTCCGTGGGTCGCCGCCGTCGCGACCGCCATCGGGGTCGCCATCGTCGTGTTCACGACCGTCGGCTTCCTGGGGGTGGCCTGAATGGACGCCATCAGACTCCAGACCGTCGCGTTCCTGCTGTTGACGCTGGCGATGCCGCTCATCAGCTACGGCTCGATGGCCGGGAACGAGACGCTGGCTGTGGTCGGCCTCGTCGCCATCGCGGTCGGCGCGGCGATCCCCGTCGGGCTCCGCCTCCGTCGAACTGACGTGACACCCGCCTAAGGGAACGTCCCACTAAGGCGTCCGCTGCGATGTCTTCACCCGGTCGAATCCGCCGCAGTGGATGAAGCTAAGTACGTCCGGAAGTGCCGTTCCCATACGCTTGCACGACCCCGAGAGCACCGACGGCCGGCTCCGAGGAACCGCCGCATGAACGAGACGCACGAGGAGGTGGACTACGACGCCCGTGCGAAGTCCGTGCTGGGCTACTCGCGCTGGTGGCAGCTCGCGTCCGCCGTCGTGATGATGGCGCTCGTGAGCCCCTACCAGTACGTCTGGTCGGCGCTGGAGGGGCCGCTCGCGACCCGTCTCGACGCCTCGCTGGCGGTCGTCGGGTTCGTGTTCACCCTCTACGTGATCGTGATGTCGCTGACGCAGTTCCCCGCCGGCTGGTACCGCGACCGGCACGGTCCACGCCTGCTGACGGCGCTCGCCGGCGTGCTCGCCGGGGGCGGCTACCTCGGCACGGCCTACGCGGCGACGACGTGGCAGCTGTTCGTGGCCTACGGCATCGGCGCGGTCGGCGTCGGCATCGTCTACACCATCGCCGTCAACACGGCGATCAAGTGGTTCCCGGACAAACGCGGGCTCACCACCGGCGTGGGGACGATGGCGTTCGGTGCCGGGAGCGCGATCTTCGTCCCGTACATTCGGGCGAACGCGACTCCGGAGGCGCTCCCCGGCGCGCTGACGGTGATGGCGGCGATCATCGCGGTCGGCATCCTCGCCGGCTCCTACTTCATGCGGGACCCGCCGAGCGGCTACGAGGACGTCGAGTTCGACCCCGAAGCGGCGACGCTTGATGGGGAGGGTGACGAGGATGACGACGGCGCCGACGACGAGAACGGTGAAGACGACGAAACCGGTGTGACCGACGAGTCGGCCGTCGACGACCTCGGGTCGATCAAGGAGTACACCTGGCGGGAGACGATTCGGACCTGGCAGTTCTGGACGATGTACCTGATGTTCACGCTGGTCGCCACGACCGGGTTGATGATCACCGCCCGCGTCGTGCTGTACGCCGAGCATCTGCAGCTCACCGCCATCGCCGCGACGGCGGCCGCGACGCTGCTTCCACTGGCGTCCGGCGGCGGGCGGCTGGTCGTCGGCGGGCTCTCCGACCGCTTCCCGCGCGAACAGGTGATGGCGGTGTCGTTCGTCACGACCGGGCTGGCGACGTTCGGCATCGTCGCCTCCGGCATCTTCGAGACGGGGATCGGCTACATCCTCACCGTCGCCGTCGCCGTGTTCTTCTGGAGCGCGCAGTTCTCGCTGTTCCCGAGCACGGTCGCCGACTACTACGGCCCGACCCACTCCTCGTCCAATTACGCGCTGCTCTACTCCAGCAAGATGTGGGGTGGCGTCTTCGGCGGCGGTGTCGGCGCGTGGCTCGTCGGCGTGCTCGGCTGGGACGCGAGCTTCCTCCTCGCCGGCGGGCTGGCGGTCGCCTCCGGACTCCTCGCGCTGATTCTGCGGCCGCCCGAGGGCGAACGGCACTGAGCGCGGCGGGCGACTGCGTTTTCGCTTTCGGCCAACGCTTTTCACTCCCCGTGAGAGACGGGTGCCATGGTCACCGCCCTCCACCGACGGCTGATCGCCGGCGTCGGCATCATCGCGATACTCGGGGCGGTCGCCGCACTCCTTGACCGCCGGCGGCACCTCGTACGCGATCCCGGCCCTGCTGGTGCTTCTCGCCGGCGGCGCGGCGCTCGCGTCCCTCCTCGGCCGGCTCGAAGGGAACGAAGCGGCTCCCGAGGAAGCTGCCCGAAACCGGACGCAACGCGCGGAACAGGACGAACAGGAGAGCCGTACCGAGGAGCACGCCGGCCGCGGCGACAAGCCCTTTTGAGTGGCTCCGTTGAGATCCTGGTCTTCAGATACAACATTCTCTGAAACAGCGGGTCGACAGAGACAGCTTGTTGAGCGATATAGGGAGTGAGTGTTGCAGTTCGTCGCCGTCGGCGAGGAGGCGTATAACGGTCAAGAAACTTAGTGGCAATCACCTTATAAACGGGGCGGTGCGGTGGCGCGCCCGGCGAGCGCCCTCTTAAGGGCGCGAGCCGGAGCGCGAGGGAGGCAGCGGGCGCCGGCGGAGCGGTTTCCCGCCGGCGCCCGTCTGCCGAGGCTGGGGAGGCGCGAGGCGCGGTGCTGTCGCGGGGCGGGGTGGGACTCAAAGGGGCAGCCGGCTCCGGGAAGACGGCCGACGTAAGCACTCAAAAGGCCGAGCGGTGCCGAGAGGCCTTTTGAGCGCGCAGCGAGGGTCCCGCGAGCCGTGCGAGGGCGACCACAGGGAGCCCTCGATAGCGAACGGCGAAGCCGTGAGCAGCGAGGGTCCCGCGAGCCGTGCGAGGGCGACCACAGGGAGCCCTCGATAGCGAACGGCGAAGCCGTGAGCAGCGAGCGGGACGACGGAAGTCGCAGCCGGCGAGCGCTTAAAAAGCGCGAGCCGGACCGTCTTCCGGAACCCTCGACCGGAGCCGGCTGGGGCTTTGCAGGCGGCCCTCACCAGCGCAAAACCAGCAACTCACCGGACAATCTCTGCTTATAAACGAACCACAACACCACCAACGCCCCGCTTATAAACGACTCATCCAACCACGTACAACACTCACTCCCGAAATCGCTCATCGGGGAATCTGTATAGACCAAAGCTGGGTCAGAACTTGTGACAGCGGAGAGCCACTGAAAAGACGTAATAGCTGCTGTCGGGGGTACGTCGTGATTGCGCGAGGTGTTTATAAGGGAGTTGTGGACGGTGCCATCCTCCGGTTACAAAGAAAGAAACGCTCTAAGAGTGTATTTCGATGTCTCCGGCCTATGACCGGAGGGTAGAAAAACTGTCTACGACAGTTTTTCGATGTTCTCGACGACGGCGTCGGCGAACTCGCTCGTCGCGAGCTTCTCGCCGCCCTCGATCTGGCGGTGGAGGTCGTAGGTGACCTTGCCGGAGGAGATCGTCTCCTCGACGGCGTCACGCACGAGGTCGGCGGCGTCGGACCAGCCGAGGTAGTCGAGCATCTCGCGGCCCGAGAGGATCATCGCGGTGGGGTTCACCTTGTCCTCGCCGGCGTACTTGGGCGCGGAGCCGTGGACGGGCTCGGCGAGACAGCGACCGTGGCCGAAGTTGGCGCCGGGCGCAATTCCCAGCCCGCCGATCTGCGCGCCGGCGGCGTCGGACATGTAGTCGCCGTTGAGGTTCATCGTCGCGATGACGGAGTAGTCCTCGGTCCGCGTCAGGAGCTGCTGGAGCATGTTGTCGGCGATGCGGTCCTTGACGACGACTGTGCCCTCGGGCTGCTCGCCGTCGTACTCGTCCCACAGCTCATCTTCGGTGATCAGCTCGTCGCCGTACTCCTCCTCGGCCAGCTCGTAGCCCCAGTCGCGGAAGGCGGCCTCGGTGAACTTCATGATGTTCCCCTTGTGAACGAGCGTGACGGAGTCGCGGTCGTTTTCGAGCGCGTAGTCGTAGGCCTCGCGGATGAGGCGCTTGGAGCCGAACTCGGAGATCGGCTTGACGCCGATGCCGACGGGGCCGTCGTGGATGACGTCGGCGACCTCCATCTCCTCTTCGAGGAAGTCTCGGACCTGCTCAGCGTCGTCGGTGCCGGCCTCCCACTCGATGCCGGCGTACACGTCCTCCGTGTTCTCACGGAAGGTGATCATGTCCATCGCCTCGGGGTTCTTGACGGGCGACGGAACGCCGTCGAGGTGGTAGGTGGGCCGAACGTTGGCGTACATGTCCAGCGTCTGTCGGAGCGCGACGTTGAGCGAGCGGAAGCCGGCGCCGACGGGCGTCGTCAGCGGGCCCTTGATCGCGACGCGGTGGTTGCGGATGGCCGAGACGGTGTCCTCGGGGAGGTTCTCGTCGTACTTCTCGCGGGCGGACGAGCCCGCGTACACGCGCATCCAGGCGATGGAGCGGCCCGTCGCCTCGGCGGCGGCGTCGAGCACCTGCTGTGCGGCCGGACCGACGTCCGTGCCGATGCCGTCGCCGTGAATGATCGGGATAATCGGGTTCGACGGGACGTTCAGCTCGCCGGTCTCCTCGTCGGCGAGCGTGATCGCCTCGCCGTCCTCGGGGACTTCGACCTTGTCGTAGCTCATGAACGTTCGGGAGTTCCACGACCGGCCTAAAGTGCCTGCCGTTTTCCCGCCGGTCGGGAATTTCACGGAGCGGGCGTCAAGACGGCCAAAATCGGCCGACTGCATCCGGTTACGACGACTGTCGGCTCGGGGTTCGACGGCCGCCTCACTCCGACAGCACCGTCACGTCGTGGCGTCCGCGCCAGCGATAGCGCCGACCCGCCCAGACGAACGACCGGCGGGCGAACGCGTACGCCAGCAGCGGCGGTCCGGCGAGCACCGCGGGCACCGCGAGGAGGAACGACGGACGGCGGACGCCGAGGCTGGCGTAGGCGGCCGCCGCGATCCCCATGACGAGCGCGCCGCCGACCACGGGCGCGACCAGACAGACCGCCGCGAGCACGACCGCGAGCACGACGTTGCCGGCGGTCGCCAGCGGGGCGTACTGGCGCGTGATGGCGACGAACCTGACGAACCGCTCCAGCGACTCCCGGATCGAGCCGCCACACGGGACGGTCCGCGTGCGTCTCGCCGCAGTCACCTCGTCGAGGTGTTCCGTGAGCTCGCCGTCGTCGCTCAGCGACCGCCGGAGGTCACGGAGGAACGCCGCCTCGTCGAGATCGCCACGCTCGAAGACGACCGCGCCGCCCCACGCGACCCCGGCGTGTGCGACCGCGAGCGACCCGCCGATCAGGTACGGGGGTTCGAGCAGCGTCGCCAGCGGGTCCTCGCCGACGAAGACGGGGATCTCCGTCGTCGGCCCCTGGCGGTCGTAGTCGGCGGCGAGCGTGTCGAGCCAGTCGGGCGGGTGATGAAAGTCGTCGTCCGTCCAGACGACCCGCTCGTGGGCGGCCGCCTCCATGCCGGCGGCGATGGCGTTCGCCTTCCCCGAGCAGCCGGCGGGCTCGCCGGCGAGCACGATCCGGACGCCCGACGGGAGGACGCCGCGGCTGCCGTCTTGGTGGTCACCACGGCGTTCAGCAACCGGATCGTTCGCGTCATCGCAGACGACCAGCAGCTCGTCGTCCTCACGCAGCTGGCCGGCGACTTCGTCGCAGGCGTCCGTCCACCGGATCGTGGGCAACAGCACGGAGACGGGTGGGCGGTCCATGGGCGTCCCGACGGGAAGCGGGACCGAAAAGGTGCCGCCCGACGGGACGTAACCGTGGTGAGGCCGCCGCCCTCGCCGTCCGCTTTCCGGAGCCTTAAGAGGGCGCCGTCGGACCCTCGGGTATGCGCGTAATCGTCCACGGCGGCGCGGGCGGACTGCCCGACGAACCGGAGCCCAGACAGGCGGTTCTCGACGAGGCGGCCGCGGCCGGCGGCGACGCCGACACGCCCCTCGACGCGGTGGAGGCCGCGGTCCACGTGCTGGAGTCGAGCCCCCGCTTCAACGCCGGCTACGGCGGCGCGGTGCAGTCCGACGGCGTCGTCCGCACCGACGCGGGCGTGATGACCTCCGACCGCGCGGTCGGCGCCGCCTGCTCGATGCCGGGCGTCGAGCACGCGGTGAGTGTCGCGCGCGTGGTCCAAGAGGAGACGCCGCACATCTTCGTCTCCGGAGAGCACGCCGTGGAACTTGCCGACGACTTCGGGATCGAGACGGACGCCGACCTCCTCACCGACGAGAAACGGGAGCGGTTCGAGGAGGAGAACCCGCCGCAGGGTGGTCCGCGCGAGCACCTGGAGTGGCTGGAGACGCGGTTCGGATCCGGGGACGATCAGGCCGGCGAGCGATCCGACGAGGCGGAGGCCGAGGCGGACGACCGCTCGGAACGGGAGGCGCCGGACCACGACACCGTCGGCGCCGTCGCCTTCGACGGCGAGACGTTCGCGAGCGCCACCTCCACCGGCGGCCGCTCGTTCGCGCTCGCCGGGCGCGTGGGTGACGTACCGCAGGTGGGATCCGGGTTCTTCTGTACGGAGGCCGGCGGCGCCTCCTCGACGGGCGCCGGCGAGGACATCGCTCGCGTCACGCTCACCGAGCGCGCGGTCGGCCATCTGGAGGACGGCCTGAGTGCTCAGGAGGCTGCGGACACGGCCATCGCGGAGTTCGAGGAGCTGACGGGCTCCGGTGCCGGCGTCATCGTCCTCGGCGAGGGCGGCGCGGGATCGGCGTTCAACACCGACGGGATGCAGACGAGCGTCGTCGACGAGCTGTAGGCGCGGACCGACCGTCGCTCGGTTGTCGGCGGCGTTACGCTGCGACCGTCGCGCTCGGCGCGCTCCCGCAACCTCTTTGCGCCCCCTCGCCGAACCGCCGTTCATGAGCTACGGATCCCTCGACGACGACGCGGTCGCAAGCTACCGGGAGGCCGGTGACATCCTGGTCGACGCGATGAACGAGGCGCGCGAGATGGTCGACCCCGGCCGCACCCATCTCGAGGTGGCCGAGTGGGCGGAGGACTACATCCGCGAGCACGACGCCGGCATCGCCTTCCCGGTGAATCTCAGCATCGACGAGGAGGCGAGCCACGCGACGCCCGGGCGGGACGACGACACCGAGTTCGGCGAGGAGATGGTGTGTCTCGACATCGGCGTCCACGTCGACGGCTACATCGCCGACGCCGCGGTGACGGTCGATCACACCGGCAACACGGAGCTGGCGGAGGCCGCGGAGATGGCGCTTGAGGCCGCCGTCGACGAGGCCGGCCCCGGCGTGGAGGTCGGCACCGTCGGCGCCGCCATCGAGGACGTGATCCGCGGCTACGGGTTCACGCCCGTACTCAACCTCTCCGGGCACGGCGTCCAGCGGTACGACGCCCACACCGGGCCGAACGTGCCGAACCGGGGCGTGGACCGGTCGGTCGAGCTGGAGCCGGGCCAGGTCGTCGCCATCGAGCCGTTCGCGACCGACGGCCGCGGCAAGGTGGGTGAGGGGACGTCCGAGGAGATCTTCGAGCTCCAGCGGGAGAAAAGCGTCCGCGACCGCCGAGCGCGACAGGCGCTCGAGGAGATCAGCGAGTTCGACGACCTCCCGTTCGCGGCCCGCTGGCTGGAGGGCGACGGCGCCGAGATGGCGCTCCAGCGGCTCAAACGCCAGAACATCGTCAAGGGCTACCCCGTTCTGAAGGAGGCCGACGACGCGCTCGTGAGCCAGGCCGAACACACGCTGATCGTCACCGAGGACGGCATCGAGGTGACGACGGCGGGGATTCACTCGTTCGACTGAGCCGGGCTCGCCGTTCGAAACGCGGGAAAAGCGCATTTGTCCTCGGCCGAGCCGCGAGTGGCCGCCGTCGCCGCCGCGTTCGTCCACCGACCCGGTTCCTTTCGACGTGGTTGGCCGGTCAGACGTTGTTCATCCGCGTTGCCGTCTCCGTCCCACAGTCGGAACACACCGCTACGCGGTAGGGTTCACGGGAGAACTGGGCGTTCTCCGCTTTGTCGCTTTCCGTCCGAATCTCGACGCGGACATCGTGAACGGTGTCCCGTTTGCAGCCGGAACACCTCTCCGTGACCGCGTCGGGGTCGGAGGGTTGAGTCGCCATGCCTCCACTAACGCCGGAAACGGCGATAAAGACTTGTGTACAAGTTCTGAAATCATTATGAATGGATATCCGATAAAACCCGCCCCAGTCGGGTGGTTTTCCGGATGCTCCTGCGGCCAGCAGATTCACATTGACGACCAAAACGAGTCGCAGCCGCACCAGTTACTCCCGCCGGCGACCGCCGGGATTCAAGCGGCACCGAGCCGACGGCCATCCATGGACCAGATCTACGCGCCGTGGCGCATCGACTGGGTGGAGCGGGAGGCGGACCCGATCGAGGGCTGTCCGTTCTGCGTGCTCCCCGAGCACGAGGACGCCCGCGAGGCTCGGGTCGTCGCGCGCAGCGACCACAACTACGTGCTGTGCAACAACGCGCCGTACAACCCGGGCCACACGATGGTGATCCCGGACGACCACGTCGACGGCTGGGGCGACCTCGACGATACGACCATGCTCGACCACGGTCGGCTGAAGGCGGCGACCATCGACGCGCTCTCGCGGGACCGGTCGCCGGCGGGGTTCAACACCGGGCTCAACCTCGGCGGGGACGCCGCCGGCGGCTCCGTCGACCACCTCCACACACACGTCGTCCCGCGCTGGGAGGGTGACACCAACTTCATGCCGGTCGTGAGCGACACGAAGGTGATCGTCGAGGGCGTCGACGCCACCTACCGCGACCTCCACGCGGGGTTCGCCGGCGGGGAGCACGTCGTCGATGCGGGCGACGCTGAGGCCGGAGACGCGGTTCGGCTCTCGTTCGACTAACCGACTAGCCGACCGTCCGGTTCCCCTACTCCTCGTCGGCGCCGGGCGCCGCCTCCTCGTACTCGCCTTCCGCGTCCTCCAGCACGAACTCGGCGAGCGTGGGGACGAACGTCCCGATGTCCGTCACCATCCCGACCGCCTGCGCGGAGCCACGGTCGAGCAGCTGGGTGACGGTTGCGGGGTTGATGTCGACACAGACGGTTTTCGTCGTCGACGGGAGACAGTTCCCGACCGCGACTGAGTGAAGCAGCGTCGCGAGCATCAACACGATGTCGGCCTCATGGGCCTGCTCGCGGATCGCGTTCTGCGCCTCGACGGCGTCCGTGATCGTGTCCGGCAGGGGGCCGTCGTCGCGGATGGAACCGGCGAGCACGTACGGCACGTCGTTTTCCACACACTGGTACATGACGCCCTCCGTCACCTTCCCCTGCTCGACGGCGGCCTCGATGCCGCCCGCACGGATGATCTCCGAGATGCTCCAGATGTGGTGTTTGTGCCCCTTCCGCGGGTGTTCGAGCGTCTCCACGTCCATGCCGAGGGAGGTGCCGTACAGCGACCGTTCGAGGTCGTGAGTGGCGAAGCCGTTGCCCGCCGAGAGGGCGTCGACGTAGCCCGCCTCGACGAGGTCGGCGAGCGCGTCGCCCGCGCCGGAGTGGATGACGGCGGGACCGGCGACCACCATCACGTTCCCGCCGTTCTCCGTCACCTCGCGGAGCTCGGCGGCGACCTCGCGGATCGTCGACTCCGAGGGGCGCTCCGAGGAGACGCCGCCCTGCATGAAGCCGAATGCGCCGCCGCCCCCGCGAGGGCGCTCGGGCGGTTTGACGCGGATTCCGGACTCGTCGGTGGCGACGAGGTCGCCCTCCTCGACCGCGTTGAGCACCTTGGTGTACGCCCGCGGGCCGCCGTCCTCGCCGCCCTCGGGCTCGACGATCAGCGCACAGTCCATCTCGATCCGCTCGACTTCCAGCCACTCGCCGTCGTACAGCACCTCGGTCGGATGGTTGGTGGTGGAGTAGAACCCCGGCGGGACGACCTTGTCCTCGGGTGCGGCCACGAGCGTGACATCCTCGGGATCCTCCAGCATTGCCCCGTTCTGGTGGAGTTCGTGGAGGATCCGCTGAAGAGTCCCTTCGTCGTCAGCGGACACCGTCATCCGGCAGTACGACACCGCGTCCTCGTGTTTGCCCACGTCGAACTGCTCCACCTCGAAGGAGCCGCCGAGGTCCATCACGGCGGTGAAACACCGCTGCATCGTCCCGCTGTCGATGATGTGACCCTCGATCTCGACGGTTCGCGAACTGCTCATACGTCACCGTTTTCGCCCGGGGGGAAACCCGTTTCCCCTCCGTCGGACGTTGCCGGGCTGGCGCCCGCCGAGCACGATGCGCGCCAAGCCGGGATTTGACGAGCACGACGACCACCCGGACTCGTCCACGAGGCAGACGGTCGATGCGGGAGGTATTACTGTCGCCGGGTGTTTGAGACGGTATGACCGTGAGCGACGAGCACCTATCGAGAGGGGGCACCGCACAGTGAATCCGAGCCGCGTCGACTTCGCGATCGACTTGGCGTACGGGCTGTTGATCTTCGCCGCCGTCGTGCTCATCGGGTACGGCCAGACGCTCGTCGGGATCGCGTTCGGGCTCGGCGTGCTCGCCTCCTACATCATCCACGTCGTCTGGAAGATGGCGCGATTCGACCCCGACTGGATGACCCAGGAGGTGACCGAAAACGTCGAAGAAACCCTCAAAACGGAGGTCGACGAGGTGATCACCCGGCTCGAAGAGGTCAACGAGCGCGTCGACCGCCGTCCCAGCACGGAGGAGGTCGAACAGAAGGTCGGCGAGCAGGTCGGGCAGGTCTCGGAGGAGGTCGAACAGACCGTCGAGAAGGTGTCCGAAGACGTCGAGCGCACCGTCGAGGAGACGGTCGGACAGGTGACTGAGGAAGTCGAGGAGACCGTCGAGAAGACCGTGGAGGAAACGGTCGACAAAACGGTCGATGAGAAAGTCGACGAAACCGTGGACGAGAAGGTGGACGAGACGGTTGAGGAGAAGGTAGACGAGACGGTCGAGGAGAAGGTGGACGAGACGGTCGAGGAGAAAGTCGACGAGACGGTTGAGGAGAAAGTCGACGAAACTGTGGACGAGAAGGTGGACGAGACGGTTGAGGAGAAAGTCGAGGAAACCGTCGAGAAGAAGGTCGACGAGACGGACCGGGACGAGTTGTCGTAGCCGAGTCCCCGGATCAGTCGTCGTCCAGTGCCCTTCTCAGTCGTCCCGTTTAGTCGTCCGCGCTCACTCCTGCTGTTGTTCTTCGCTTTCAATCACCGGTCTCGCCCGGGTCGAGGACGCCGGCGAGCTCCGCACGGAATCCGACGGCGACGGCGCCGACGAGCGCGAGAAAGCCGACGAGGAACGCGACGGGCTGAACGACGATACGCTGGACCGCGACGGCCGACGGGTCGGTGATGACAGTCCGCGTGACGAACTGGTGTTCGCCGCCCTCGTGGCTGACGAGCATAATGCCGTTACCCGGTTCCGGCTGCTCCGGATACGCCAGCGAGGCGACGCGCTCGTCCGGATCGGAGACGGCGAATCCGGCTTGCCCGGCGTTCGCTGCGTCGAGCGCGCGGTCGAAGGCGTCACGGGCCTCCTCGTCGAGTTCCGAGCGGTCGAGCACGGCATCGTCGGGATACGCCTCGCGATCAACCGGCTCCGCGGCGTTCTCCGTCGGCTGTACGGTGTGGGCGTACTCGCGGTCGCCCTCGTCGACATCCAACGGGAGGTACAGCGGGTTCGCCATCAGCGCGAGCCCGACGCAGACGAGAAGCGCGACCAGCAGGGGACGGCGCATGGCCGACGTTTGCAACCGACGCCTAAGAGACTTTGTAGGGGACGACCGCTACGTTGCGTAGATGGCACTTCCGGGTCGGTCGAGACAACTGTGCTAAAAAGTCGAACGGGAAGCCGAGCAGACGCCGTCGGGCTAGGACTCGAGCCAGGCGGCGAAGTCCTCGGTGAGGAACCCGTAGTAGTCGACGATGCCGAGGTACAGCGAGACGGCAACGACGATGACGATGGGGACCCGGATAACCCAGATCCACGCGGTACCGAGCCCGCCAAGGTCACCGATGCCCTTCTCAAGCTCCTCGCGAGCCAGGTCGGGAACCACCCAGCCGACGAAGATGGCCAGCAGCAGGGCGCCCAGCACGAGCAGGATGCTGTCCGCGAACAGGTCGAGCAGGTCGAGGAAGACGAGGTCCATCGTCACCGGCACGCCGAGCAGGAAGATGGCGACGCCGATACCCGCGGAAGCCGGCACGCGGTCCACGCCAGTCTCGTCGATCAGGTACGAGACGACGACTTCGAGGATGCTGATCGCGGACGAGAGTGCGGCGATTCCCACCATTCCGAAGAAGATGATGCCGATCGCTCGACCGCCGGGGATCGCCGCGAACGCAGCCGTGAGGCTCACGAAGATCTCGCCGGCGCCGCCCGCGCCGGGCTCAAGGCCGGCGGCGAACAGGAACGGGAAGACGACGAACCCGACGAGCACGGCGATGAGGGTGTCGAGTCCGACGATAACGCTGGCGTCCTCAGCCAGGTTCCGGTCCTCCCCGAGATAGGAGGCGTAGGTGATCATCACGCCCATCCCGAGTGAGAGCGTGAAGAACGCCTGTCCGGCGGCGGCCGGCAGGATACTCGTCCAGTTGTCGGCGATCACGCCGAAGTCCGGCGAGAGGTAGTACGTGTACGCCTGCGTGGCGGCATCGAGGGTAAACCCGTACGCCGCGAGTCCGACGAGCAGAATGATGATCACGGGGACCATCACCTTCACGGCGATCTCGATGCCGCTGCGCACGCCGGCGGCGATGATGCCGATGACGACCGCCATGAACAGCGCGTGGAACAGCAGCGAGTCGAGGCCGGTCGAGACGGCACCGAATAGCGCTTCGGCTTCTGCGGGGTCCGCGAGCGCGTAGCCGTCGGTGATCCCGATGAGCATGTAGCGGACGAACCAGCCGGCGACGACGCTGTAGTACGACAGGATGATGAATCCGGTCGCGACGAACAGCCAGCCAATGTACTTCCACGCCCCACTTCCAAGCTCCCGTATGGCCCCGACGGGATTGAGCTTCGTCCGGCGTCCGATGACGAACTCAACCAGCAGCGCCGGGAAGCCGATCAGCGCAATGAACAGGAGGTACACAAGCAGGAAGGCCGACCCACCTTCCTGCCCGGTAATAAACGGGAACCGCCAGATGTTCCCCAGCCCCACCGCACTACCGACCGCGGCGAGGATGAATCCGACGCGCGTTGCCCAAGTCTCTCGTACCATAGTCATTTGGTGACGACTGACGGATAACTTAAAAGTGTCTCTTGCATTCGGATGTGTGTCTCATCTGAGTTTTTCGGACGAACGGAGTGACACGCGCCGGGTATCTCGGTATCCGAATCTGACGTGTTCTGCACCGTGTGTCGGTGACCGGTGGCGATCCGTCGGCGGGAGAGCAACTGAATCACGAATCCCGGACCGTGAATTTAATAGCGAGACGGCAACCTCTCCGAACATGGAACGCGTAGACGTTGCGATCGTCGGCGGGGGCCCGGGCGGCACCGCAGCGGCGCACGCGGCCGCGAGCGCCGGCGCCGACGCGCTCGTCCTCGAGAAAGGCGTACCGCGCGCGGACCGGGAGTTTCTCGGACCGGACTCGACGGATGCCGCAGGGATACTCGACTACTGGGTCGACATCATGGGGATTCACCCCGACGAGTTCGACGAGGGCGTCGTTCAGCGCGAGCTGAACCGCGCGGAATTCCGCGGACCGGACGAGGCGACAACGCTGTACCACACCGGCATCGACTCCTCGTACGACAATTTCGGGTACACCTTCCACCGCGCCCGATTCGACGACTGGATGCGCGAACGTGCGGAGGACGCCGGCGCCGAGTATCGGGTGAACGCCTCCGTCCGCGACGTGCGGACCGACCTCGATGCCGCCGGCGAGGACCCACAACACGTCGTCGAGCTCGCTTCGGGCGACGAGGTCGGCGCCGACTTCCTCGTGCTGGCGGACGGTCCCCAGCGAACGGTGACCAACCGCGTCCTCGACCGCTACCTCCCGGACGGCGCGAAAGCCTCCGAACGTCTCGCCTCGCGGGACGCCAACCACATCGCCTATCAGGAGTACCGACGGGTCCCCGAGGAGGTGTTCGAGGAGGTGAACGACGCCATCGTCTTCTGGTGGGGGGTGATTCCGGGCGAGACCGCCTACCCGTGGATCTTCCCGAATCAGGACCGCGTCTGCCGGATCGGGCTCACGATGCCGATCGGGCTCGACATCGAGGAGTTCGACCGGGACGCCTACGAGCTGCTGGAGGCCGACGACGACTCGATCCCCACGGGCTCGGCGTACATCCGCCGCCTGCTGGAGTGGCAGTACGGCGACGAGTACGATATCGAGGAGGACTTCCCGCTGGTCGAGGACGCCGGCAAGCGCGGCGGCACGGAGACGTACAGCATCTCCTCGACACGCCCGATTGACTCACCAACCGAGGCCGGAATCGCCGTCGTCGGCGGGGCGATGGGCACCACCTCCGCCTTCCACGAGGGCGGCGACCACGTCGCCGTGCGCACCGGCGCCATTGCGGGCGAGCTCGCGGCCGCCGGCGACCTCGGCGCCTACAACCGGCGCTGGAAGGAGGCGATCGGCGACGAGGTCGTCCGAAACGTGACGATGGCCGACATGGTCGGCGACTACGACCCGGACGACTGGAACCGGATCATCGGCGCCGCCGACGCCATGCTCACTCGCAAGGACGACGACGGGCTGCTCAACCACCCGTACCGCTCCGGCTGGGAGTCCGCGAAGCTGCTGCTCGGCTACAAGTGGAACAAGCGAACGACGAAGCGGAACTACGTCGGCATCGAGGCTGACGAGTACGAGTACGGCGGCGCGGGCGACGACTAAGACGCCGTCACGGCGGGCGGTGCCACGTCGTCACTGAGCCACGTCGTCACTGAGAGTGGTCCGAGTACGGGTCAGCGCCAACCCTCGGTGTGAAAGGAACGAGCGCGTCGCTCGGCCGTTGGTCGTCGGAAACAAAGTGGCCGGGGCGGGCTCCGAACCCGCGATCTCCGCATGTCCCAGGTCCGAGGCTCGGCGGAGCCACGGAAGGACGCGGACGCTTCCAAGGCAGCGTGCCGCACCGAATCTCGATACCCTATGAGTGCGGCGCTATGTCCAGCTAAGCCACCCGGCCTCACCATCACGTACCGCGATGACACTCTTTAAGCTTCTCATCCGTGGCGGGTTTGCGACGGGGGTGCACACTCGGTGGGCGTCCGCCGGCGACCGCCGGAGGCCGCCGGCCGACACCCGCGGATTTATGGCGGGTGGGTCGAATTTTCGGCGTATGAGCCTTCCCGAACTACTTGCGGGGGCGGTCGGCGACGAGGAGGTCGTCGCGAGCGTCCCCCTGGGCGGCGACGACGTCCTCGCCGTCACCCAGACGCGAACGCTCGTCTACCGTGCTGAGGGGCTGCTTTCCGACGAATCGGTCGAGGAGTATCCCCACGGCGTCGAGCAGCTCGACGTCTCCGAGGGGCGCCGTAAGGCGAAGATCACGCTTCACTACGGCCTCGACGGCGAGGAGACGATCGCGGTGCCCGGAAAGCGACTGGACGACGTGCTCCACCCGATTCTCGCCGGCGTGCTCTCGGCATCGAACGTGACCGACCCCGGCGAGTCGGTGCTCCGCACGTTCCGATTCTCGGAGCTGACGCTGATCATCACCAGCCACCGCGTCGTGAAACACGTCGGGTCGGCCGTCTGGGACGAGGATTTCGAGGAGTTCCCCTACTCGGAGCTCACCGATCTGGACTTCGAGGAGGGGACCGTCGCCACGAGCGTCGTGCTCGCGCACGGCGGGCGCTCGGAGCGGTTTAAGGCGCCGAACGACGCGGCCCGCGCGGTGCGGGAGACGCTTGCCGACGCAGTCTGCGAGTTCTACGAGGTCGGGAGTCTGGAGGAGTTCCGGCTTACCGTCCAGGAACGGGAGGAGTCCGAGGCGGAGGCGGACGGTGAGGAGTCGTCGAGCACGACCGACTTCGGCGACGGGCCGGACCCGCTCTCGGCGTCACCCGTGGCGGACGCCGAGAACGCCGCCGACTCCGCAGAACCCGGCGCCGAGGGAGCGACTGCGTCCGGCAACTCGTCCGACGGGATGACCGTTGCGGAGGCCGCAACCGGCGAGACGGAGCCTGCGGACCCTCTCACGGGAGACCCGGCGGCCGAGCCGGCGGAGGTCGCTAGCGGCTCGGATGCCGTCGCGCCCGACGACGTGAACGGGGCGTCGGGCCCCGACACCGGCGAGGACGCGTTTGAGGGCTCACCCTTCGAGAGCGCCGGCGTGGCCGACGACGAGGACCTCGCCGCGGAGGTCGCCGCGCTCCGCGAGACGGTCGAAGCCCAAGGCGAACAGCTCGAACGACAGTCCGAGCTGATCGAGACGCTGATCGAGGAGCTTCGGCGCGGGCGCTGAGTAGCAGCGTCTCCGCGTCACGGAGCGGTCGCGTTTTTCTCCTACTCCCGACCGGTCACCTTTCGGATGCACGAGGAGCCGAACGGCCCGAGCTCGCCGGCGTCGAGCCGGACGAAGTGGCCGGTGGTGATCCCCGCCCCACAGCGCTGACACTCGAACTCCCCCTCGCGGGTCACGACCTGCTCGTCGAAGTTGACGTAGGTGCGGCTCCGGGTGACGCGGAGTCGGGCGTTCTCCCGTTCGATGACCCCGCGTTTCTCCGCGGCGTCGAGGATCTCCCGGGTGAGCGACGGGCTGGACGTGATCGTCTCGATCCGGTCGACGGCGGCCGACAGCGGCAGCTCCTCGTGTTCGAGGTGTGCGAGCAGCTCGACGCCCAGCTCCAGTTTCTCCTCGCGGGAACGCGTCTCCGTCACGCGCGACACAACGACGGCGCCCCTCTTAAGCCGACGGGACCGGGCGTCGGCGGACGGGCATCGGCCCCAAGCAAGCTGTCACACCATACGCCTCTCCACAAGGCGTTTATCCGCCGGGCGCGCAGTGCAGGGCGTGAATCGGCGATACGTGGCGCTCGTCGGGCTGTGTGCGGCCGTCGCGCTGGCGGCGCTGCTCGTCTCGCCGGACGCCGCGCTGGCGACGCTGACCTGGCTGGCCGCCGACCCCGTGCGGTTCGCCGTCGTGCTGCTGGCCGTCGCCGTCGTCCGGCCGTTTCTGGCGTGGCCGACGACGTTGGTCGCCGTCGCCGTCGGCTTCGGCTACGGGTGGCCCGGCGTCCCCTTCGGCGTCCTCCTGTTGACGCTCACCGCGCTCCCGCCGTACTACCTCGCGCGGGCCGGACGGGCGTCGGTCCTCGACGCCGATGGAGAACGGGATGCCGACGACGAAGAGGCGCCCGCCGGCACGGGACGAGGCGCACGCGCCTCCGCAAGCGCCGAGCGACTCGTCGGCGTCGCCGGCGGCACGCGGACGGTGGCGGCAACCCGGCTGCTCCCGCTTCCCTCAGATGCGATCTCGCTCGGGGCAGGCGTGGCAAACGTTCGGCTTCGCCCGTTTCTCGCCGGGACGGCCCTGGGGGAGCTTCCGTGGGTCGTCGCCGGCGTCGCCGTGGGCGTCTCGGCCGACCGGATCGTCGCCGGCGACCTCTCCGGGCTCGACCCGACGCTGTTGGCGGGGATGGCCGGCGTCGGGATCCTGCTGCTCGCGGGGCCTGCGTACCGCGCCTATCGAGACCGCGCGGGATGGAACGCCGCTTAAAAAGAGACGGGGAGACTCACTCGCGCGCGCCGGGCGGGAACGGGTCGGCGTGCTCGGCGATAGCGTCGGCGACCCGCACCGGCTCCTCGTGAACCACCCAGTGGGTCGCCCCATCGAGCGTGATCAGCCGGCCGTTTTCGCAGCACTCGACGCTCCGCGTCGCCATCGGCTTGCGGAGGAACTCGTCGTTCGCCCCCCAGATCACCAGCGTGGGGACCGTGACCCGCTGGGTTACGGGCGTCGGACGCTCGCGGACGACGGCGCGATACCAGTTCACCATCGAGCCGAACGCCCCGTCGCGGTCCCAGGCGCGCCGATATCGCCGGATGTCCTCCTCGTCGAACGTGTCGGGAAGGCTCGACTCGCGGAGCCCCCGAACCAGCATCCGCCAGTTACCTGCCCGCGCAACCAACTCGGGAAGCCGCGGGATCTGAAACGCGAGGACGTACCAGCTCCGCCGGCGTTGGTCCCAGGAGTTCCTGAGCGCCTCCTCGAAGACGGACGGGTGCGGGACGTTGACGGCGACGAACTCGGAGAGGCGATCGGGGTGATGCAGCGCGAGCCACCACCCGACGGCCGCGCCCCAGTCGTGTCCGGCGACCGCCGCCGTCTCCCGGTTGTAGGCGTCGATGATCCCGACCACGTCACGCGCGAGTTCGTCGATGCGGTACTCCTGGACACCCGCGGGCTTCTCCGAGAGATTGTACCCCCGCTGGTCGGGGACCACCACGCGGAAGCCGGCGTTCGCCAGCGGTGCCACGACCTCGTGCCAGCCGTACCAGAACTCGGGGAAGCCGTGGAGCAGAATCAGCAGCTTGCCGTCTTCCGGCCCCGCCTCGACGACGTGGAGCCGCACGCCGTTCGTCTCGACCACCCGTGAGGTTCCAGGGACTTCCGCCGGAATTTCGTCGTCGGGGATCGCGCCGCCGGGCGCCGTTGCCGGGCCATCGCTCATACGGAACGATGGGCGGGCGACGACAAATAGCTACGCCGGCGCGGAGGGAGGGGCGCGTTCCGTCATCGAGTGTCCGGCAGTTCGTACTCCTCCGGCGGCGGAACGTAGAGGTAGTCGATGGCGGCCCCGAGCACCGTCGGGAGGAACACGAGAATCCCGATCACCGCCGTCGGACTACCGAGGTCGACGCCGGCACCCACGCCGAGCGCCCCGGTGAAAAACAGCGTCGACCCGAGCAGTGCCGCCGGCGTCAACAGGGCAGTGTAGAGGATCCACCCCCAGGAGGTGTTGAGGCGCAGCCGGAAGAACCGAGTCAACACACCGGCGAGCAGCGTGTGGACGGCAAGCAGGCCGACCACGAGCGCGAACCCGATGAGTGAGAGCATACCCCGAATAGGGGATGGGCGCTTTTCGACCTATCGGAGCGGAGCGACGGGCCATCCGTCGCCGGGACACGGCGCGCGTCGAACGCCGGCGCTCCGAGCATCACCGTCCGACACCTTATAAGCGAACCCGCACCATCTCACCCCGTCCACCCGAACGACGCTCCGGCACGGTCGAGGCGGTCGCGCGGCGCGCCGTCCGGAGTTCGACGACGCCGCCTGCTCGCCATACCGCCCGAAAGCAGCGTGTTCGCGAACGCCTAAAAGGAGCTTCCCCCCTGCTGACGGGCCGACGACAGCACGTCAGTCACCGGCGACGTGTACTCGTAGCCGGGGATGGTCCCCTGGACGTACGTGCCCTCAACGAAGTTCACGAGTGCGGCGGCGTCGTCGACGCCACGCCGCTCGTTGATGTCGGACAGCGACAGCCGGACGACGATATCCTCGCCGGCGCGCTCGACGGTGGGGTCGAACTCGTGGTCGCCGCGGGTGACCCCGCCAACGTCCGCGACTCGGAGCGCGAACGTCTCGTACCAGCCGTCCTCGACCACCTCGTCCACATCGCCCTCGACGACCGCCGAGAGCAGCGGCACTCGCGCAGTCACCCGAAATCGGGTCCGCCCATCGTCCGCCGGTTCGGCGGCGACCTCGCCGTCGAACGCCGTCGACTCGTGCGTCCAGACGCCGTCGTCCGCCGGCTCGAAGGAGCCGTGGTCGGCGAACGCGCGCCGGACACGATTCGGAAGCTCGCTCATGTCTGAACGAAGGCGTCTCGACCTCATAAGGGCGTTGCGTCGGTGGAGCGTCGCACCCTGCTGAAGCCGACGGGTCCCGCCCCGTTCCGTCGGATCGCTCGTGTTCAACCGGGTCATGAGGGAACCGTCCCACGAGATGGGCGCCGACGATGGGGAGTCGCGCAACTCCGGGAACCTGTCCGCGGCCGAAGGAGCGACGGGACCTTCGACGTATGGGGGTTGACCCGGGCCAAACGCGAACTCCGGTTCGCCGCCGGTGACGTGCCGGCGCGGTGAGGCCGGTCACGCCGGTTCCAAACTCCCCATCGTCTCGGATAGTGGCACGCGAAGCCGGTAGTGGTGACCCTTTACGTGCGGGCGGAAAATCCCGAGTATGGCCGAGGAGTTCCTGTCAACGGAGGCGCTCGTCGACGCGCTGTCGGCGGCGTCGTTCGACCGCCCACCTGCACTCGTTAGCAACGCACACATCACCGGACTTGGCGTCGCCCGCGCGCTCGACGCTCACGACGTGCCCGTCATCGCGCTCGATCGTGCCGGCGAGGACGGCGCCCCCCACACCGGGCTGGCGCCGCCGTCGGACGCCATCGACTTCGCCGGCGCCGTGACCTACCCGCTCGACGACCTCGACGGGTTCCGCGAGGACGTCGAGCGGATCGTCGAGGCCGCCGGCACCGAGGCAGTCGCGTTCGGCTGCATGGACGAGTGGGCGCTGAGCTACGCGGAGGGCGACCCCGAAGGCGTCCGGCTCCCCTTCGCCGAGCTCGACGTGCTCGACGAGGTGTTGAACAAGTCGAAGCTGTACGCGTCGTGTGCGGAGCTCGGCGTCCCCTACCCCGAGACGTACCGCCTCTCCGAGGTGAGCCGGGAGACGGCGGCGGCGGAGCTCGGCTTCCCGCTCGTGGTGAAGCCGGCGCTCAAACGCGAGTTCGAGGAGGCGTTCGGCACGAACGTCATCGAGGTCGCCGACCGCGAGGAGTTCGACGACGTGGTCGACGCCGCCGACGCCGAGGGGATCGAGGTGATGGCCCAGAAGCGCGTCGACATCGCGACGGGCGAGGACCACTCGCTGGCGTCGTATGTGCCACCGTCGGGCGTAGAGGACGCGCTCGCCGTCGTCGGGAACGCCGCCGTGCGCTACCCGCAGCAGTTCGGCACCTCCTGTCTGGTCGAGACGGCCGACGAGCCGGAGATCGAGGCGCGCGCGCTCGCCGTGCTGGACGACGCCGGCTACTACGGCATCAGCGAGGCGGAGTTCGTCTACGACGCCGAGCGCGAGGAGTACCTCCTGCTCGACGTGAACACCCGGCCCTGGAAGTGGATCGGCATGCCGGTCGCCGCCGGCGCAAACCTCCCGATGGCGGCGTACGCCGCCGTGACCGATGCGAGTTACGCATCGGACGGCGTCGATCCGACGCGGTGGGTGTACCTCCGCGACTACCTCTCGCTGCTGGCGACGGACGACGCGTTCTGGGACCTCCTGTCGGGCGACGACTGGCAGCGTCTCGTCTCCGGCGCCTTCGAGACGGAGGGGAACTTGACGACGGGAGTCTACCGTCCATCCGATCCCGCACCGGCCGCCAAGCTGTTCGAAACGGAGTTCCGGGACCTCGACTACTACTGCTCCTGCTAGGCGGACGCTCGTGTTCGCCCCGTTCCGCGACCCACAACGCTTTGCCCCGGGCGGCGTGAGCCCCGGGTATGTACGCGCTCACGAACGGCGTCATCCACACCGCGACCGACGAGGGGACGGTGGACGGCGCCGTGCTGATCGACGGCAGCGAGATCGTCGGTATCGGTGACGTGGAGATTCCTGCAAAAGCGACCGTGATAGACGTGGATGGCGACCACATTACCCCGGGGCTGGTGGACGCTCACAGCCACGCCGGCATGGCCGAGTGGGGTGAGCCGGAGGACGGCGACTTCAACGAGGGGACGGACGCGGTCACTCCGCACGTCTCCGCCCTCGACGGGTTCCACCCGCGCGACGAGGAGCTGAAACACGCGTTCCGCAACGGGGTCACCTCGGTGTCGGCTCGGATGGGATCCGGCAACGTGATCGGTGGGATCATCTGCTCGATGAAGACGTACGGGCTGACGGCCGACGAGATGTTCATCCGCGAGGACGGGATGAAAGCCGCGATGGGCGAGAACCCCAAGCGGTTCCACGGCGAGCGTGAGGGGCGCCAGCCGTCGACCCGGCCGGGCGTCGCCGCCACGCTCCGCCAGTCGCTGATGGAAGCGGAGGACTACGTCGACCGACGCGAGCACGCCCGCAACGAGAACGAGCCGTTCGAGCGCGACCTCGGCATGGAGAACCTCGCCCGCGTGCTCACTGAGGGGCTCCCCCTCCGAGTCCACGCCCACCGTGCGGACGACATCATGACGGTGTTCCGGATTGCGAAGGAGTTCGGTGTCGAGAACCTCTCGATCGAGCACGCGACGGAGGGCCACGTGATTGCCGAGGAGTTCGCTGAGCGCGACGTGCCGGCCATCGTCGGCCCCTCCATCTCGTCGGCCTCAAAGTACGAGCTGCGAAACATCACCTTCGAGACGCCAGGCATTCTTCGGGAAGCCGGCGTGAAAGTCGCGATCCAGACGGACGCTCCCGTGCTCCCGCAGCAACACCTCGACGTGTGTGTGGGGCTCGCCGTGCGCGAGGGGTTCCCAGCGGACGAGGCGCTGGAGGCTGTCACACGCTATCCGGCGGAGATCCTCGGGATCGACGACCGGGTCGGGACGTTGGAGCCGGGGACGGACGCTGACGTGGCCGTGTGGGACGGGACGTTCCACGAGAACGGGACGCGGACCCAGCACGTGTTCGTGGATGGGAAGCACGTCTTCGACCGGGAGCGCGACGCCGTGGACCCGCGTGAGGAGTACGAGTGGTAGTGCGAGGGCGACCGTAGGGAGCCCTCGAAGGGCGAGCGACGTAGCCGCGAGCAGGGAGACCCCGATAAGCGCGCGGCGAGACTCCGATAAGCGGGTGTGGTCACTTTATAAGCGGGTCGGCGGCGCCGAGCGCCTCCGGACTCCGCTAAGCGGTTAGTGCGAACGCCAGCGACGGAACGCCGCGCCCGCTGGCGGGTGCGGCCGACCGAAGGGAGGCCCGGTAAGCGAGCGGTGCAACCGCGAGCAGCGCGGCTATTTAAAAGATCCCGACAACCGACAGCAGGTAGAGCACGGCGACGACGACGATCCCGATCGTGATCAGCCGCCAGGCTAGCGCGAGCACGAACTTGCCGACCACGACGAGGAGGGCGATGGCAACCAGCGCGATCAGCAGTTGTCCGACGGGGTCGCCGCCGAGCCCCGCTTGTAACGCGGGAGTGCCTGTGGCGAGCGACGCGGCAACGAGCGACGCGAGCGTAGTCATGGTCGCATGGTGGCGGTAGGCCCGGTTAAGTCTGTGGGCGCTCGCGAATCGCACGACGTGAGCAAGGTATGAGTTCTGATAATTCCCACGGTTATAGTAGATGTTCAGTGCAGTCGAGCGAAGATATAAAAGCCAGTGTGAATCCGAGCCACGGTGGTGGTCGCCGGATCAAACCCCCCTTTCGTTCCAGTGGGAGAGCGCTGCAGTCGGGCGATTGCTTGATGAATTATTCACTTTCGCTCCGGTCCACCCACGCTTATGTGTGCTGGAACCCTTTCGATCAGGTGACCACGAATTCGGAGCAGTCCGTCCGTCCGACAGTTACATAACCGATCGAACAGATACGCACCCAAATGGCCCCGGGAAGGAAACGCTGAAGGGGGTCAAGTTCACCAGTATAACACCACGATAGATGAGCCACACGACACACCAAACGAGAGAGGTTTTCGCCGAATGAGCGACGCCGACTTCTCCGCCGACGAACTCGAACTGCCGATCAAACGAACCACCGGCGAGACCCTGGAGGACCGTCTCACGGGCAACGCGTACAACAACATCCTCCCCGCGAGATACCTCCGGAAGAACGCCGACGGCGAGCCCACCGAGCAGCCTGAGGAGCTCTTCGTTCGCGTCGCGCGCAACGTCGCGCTTGCCGAGGCCGTCTTCGAGGCCGAAAAGCGCGGCGTCGAAGTCACCGTCACCCCCGACCAGCTGAAGCCGGACCATCCGCGCCGCGACGAGCTCGCCGAGGAGGTCTTCGGCAAGGGCGTCACCGCCGACGACACGGACGTCGAGACGACGCTGTCGGTGTACAACGTCAACAAGTTCGCGTACGAAACGGTCGTCGACGAGCTCCCCGGAGAGGTCCGCGAGCACGTCGAGGAGACCACCGAGACGTTCCGGGACGGGATGGAGTCGCTCTCCTTCATGCCGAACTCGCCGACCCTGATGAACGCCGGCGACGAGCTCCAGCAGCTCTCCGCCTGTTTCGTCGACTCTCCGGGCGACGACATCACGGACATCCACCAGACCGCAAAGGAGGCCGCCGAGGTCTTCCAATCCGGTGGCGGCATGGGGTACGCCTTCTGGAAGCTCCGGCCGTACGGCGACGCCGTCGGCTCGACGGGCGGGATCGCCTCCGGGCCGATCACGTTCATGCGGACCTACGACCAGATGTGTGAGACGATCGCGCAGGGCGGCGCCCGGCGCGGCGCCCAGATGGGCGTGATGCGCGTCTCGCACCCGGACGTCATCCAGTTCATCCACGCCAAGAACAAGGACGTCTCGCTGGCTCACTCGCTGCGCCTGAACGACCCCGACGACTTCACGCACAACTCCTTCAAGGACGCGTTAGAGGAGGCCCGCGAGCTCATCGACGACGAGGGACGCGTCCCCGAGCACCTCCGGAACGCAGTCGAGGGTCACCTCTCGAACTTCAACATCAGCGTCGGCGTCACGGACGACTTCATGGAGGCGCTGTACAACGACGAGGAGTTCACCTTCACCAACCCGCGCACGGAGGAGCCCCACGTCGCCACCCCCGAGACGAAGGAGCTCTACGACATGTTCGGTCTCGGCGACCACGTCGAGGTCGGCGAGGTCCTCTCGGTCCCCGCGGAGGAACTCTGGGACCAGATGGTCGACGGCGCCCACGAGAACGGCGAGCCCGGCGTCATCTACCTCGAGCGCGTCAACAAGAAGCACTCCTTCGACGTCGAGGAGCACCCCGACCACCGCATCCTCGCGACGAACCCCTGCGGCGAGCAGCCGCTTGAGGAGTACGAGGCCTGCAACCTCGGCCACATCAACCTCTCGACGCTCGCGGCCCAGGACGCGCCCGACTGGCGGGTCTGGAGCAAGGAGCACGCCGACGAGTACGACTCCCACGAGGCGGCCGTCGACGCCTTCCTCGAGGAGGCGATCGACTTCGAGGAGTTCAACGAGCGCATCGAGTACGGTACGCGCTTCCTCGAGAACGTCGTCACCATGTCGGACTTCCCGGTCGACGAGATCGAGCAGAAGGTCCGCGACATGCGGAAGATCGGGCTCGGTATCATGGGCCTCGCCCAGCTGTACATCCAGCTCGGCGTCCGCTACGGCTCCGAGGAGGGCAACGAGGTCGCCCGTCAGCTGATGACCCACATCAACCACGGGTCGAAGGACACCTCCCACGAGCTCGCGACGGAGCGCGGTACCTTCAACGACTGGGAGGACTCCAAGTACGCGAACCCGACGGAGTACCCCGACTGGTTCGAGCACCACACGGGTCGCGACCCCGAGGAGTGGGCGGACGGCTTCCCGATCCGCAACCACAACACGACGACCATCGCGCCGACGGGGACGACCTCGATGATCGGCAACACAACGGGCGGCTGTGAGCCGATCTACAACGTCGCGTTCTACAAGAACGTCTCCGACGACGTGCAGGGCGACGAGATGCTCGTCGAGTTCGACGACTACTTCCTCCGGACGCTGGAGGCGAACGACGTCGACGTGCAGGCCGTCAAGAAGGAGGCCCAAGAGCAGATGGCCGAAAACGAGTTCGACGGCGTCGAGGGACTCACCACCGTCCCGGACGCCATCGGCGAGCTGTTCGTCGTCACCGGCGACCTCTCCGGCAAACAGCACGCGGCCGTGCAGTGTGCGTGTCAGGAGGGCGTCGACTCCGCCATCTCGAAGACCTGCAACTTCCCGAACTCCGCGAGCAAGGAGGACATGCGGGAGGTGTACGAGTACATCTACGACAACGGCGGCAAGGGGGTCACCGTCTACCGCGACGGCACCCGCTCGAAGCAGGTGCTCACCACCCGCGCGAAGAACACGGAGTTCGCCGACGAGACCGAGGCGGCCGAGACGATCGTCCAGCAGATCGACGAGGTGTTCGGCGGCGTCGAGGCGTTCCTCGACAACGAGGACGTGCAGGCCGCGATCGACGCCGAGATCTCCGACCTGCTGGAAGCGACCGACCAGCCCCGCATCGACTACAGCGAGACGCGCCCACGCCCCGACTCGCTGAACGGTGTCACCCAGCGCGTGGAGACGGGCTACGGCAAGCTGTACGTCACCATCAACGAGGACGAGAACGGCCGACCGTTCGAGCTGTTCGCGAACATCGGCCACTCCGGCGGCTACACCAACTCCTTCACGGAGGCGCTCGCGAAGGTGATCTCGACGGCACTCCGCTCTGGCGTCGACCCCGAGGAGGTCGTCGACGAGCTCCAGGGCACCCGGAGCCCGAAGGTCGCCTGGGACAAAGGCGAGCAGATCCAGTCGATCCCGGACGCCATCGGCACGGCGCTCCGCCGCTACCTCGACGACGAGATCGACAAGGGGATTCCCCAACAGCAGAGTCTCGCCGATGTCGAGGGTGAGGACGCCGAGGATGACGCCGCGGGCGCATCCACGAGCGTCTCGGCCGGCGGTCACGCTGCCGGTTCCGCCGGCGGCGCGGCCGCCGAGACCGCAGCCGACGACGACGCCATGCAGGACCTCATCGCGGCCGGCGAGTCGCCCGAGTGTCCCGAGTGTGGCGGCATGAGCCTCTACTACTCCGAGGGCTGCAAGACGTGCGAGTCCTGCGGCTGGTCGGAGTGTTGAGCTGCGGATAGGCCGTTTCACCGCCCGTTTTTGACCGGCGCCGCAGTTTCTGCGCTGAGCGTATCGCCGGCGCGGCACGAGTACCCCGAGCAACGGGCACGTTCGACGACCGTGAAACGCAGCTCCGATGATAATTCTTTCCAAGTGACAACTGCTCACTCGGCAGCGGTCTGTGCAGGCAAGCGATCTAACGCGGGACACTCCGAACAGTCCACCCGCTGGGAAGATGTCCGGGCAAGATAACGGATGTATGCAGCACCGTGACTTCGTTCTCGATCTACGGAACCAGCTGTTCTACACGCCCTCCGGGATCAACAATGTGCTTAACGGGAACGCTCTTCCGTAGGAAATTGTTGATACAACCTCTCGTTGCAGACGCCACTCAGTAGCTGGCCGTCAGAGCCGCTGCAGCGCCAGTTCTTGATCCGTCCAGCTCACAACAGAATCACAAGAGGGCTCTCCATCAACAATGTACTACACAAGAGCGTAACGGGAATCGATGATCCAAACGCAACATCGGCCATACCCCCGCCGATAGGCATTTCATAGAGACGGATAGAAGTGGAATATGGGAATGAACAATCGGCGTTCGATAGTTAAAAAAAGCCTCAGCCTCGCTGGTCTTGTCGTTATCGCCGGATGTGTAGATCAGACTAGTAGTGATTTAGATGATGGAGAGAACGGTAATGAGACACCCACGACGATGACCGCTTCTCCTGAAGGAACACAAACTACTGAGCCTGCAACAGAGTCTCCTGTTACACTCAAAGTCACTCAGGGTGATGAAGAAGATCTGTCCCAATATTCTGATGAAGAAATCCGGGAGTTTGAAGAGTTGACCCAAGAACAGCAAGATGCTTTTCGAGAAGCCCATAATAGTGGCTCAACCACGCTGGATGGTGAATTTGACCCCGGGGGACCGAGTGACGCACCTAGAGTGGTGAGATATGACGGTGAGTATTACCGCATGGACTACTATAGGGCCTGATGGCTTTGTTAAAGACCTAGCAAGTGATAATTTCTGATCCGGATCCGGTCTATACAGAATCCTCGGTGAGTGATATCGGGAATGGGTGTTGCAACCAGCGTTATCGATGATCTCTTATAAACGAGCATAAATAGTTCCGCTGCTCCCCCTTAAATCCAGACTGCGGTCGGCGCGCGCGAGAAACGCGCGCGAGGGAGGCGGGAGCGCGCTGGCGTTGCGGTGCGGTCCGCCGGCGCGCTCTCCGCCGAGGCTGGGGAGGGCTGAGGCTGCGGGGCTGTGCGGGGTGGGGTGGGACTCAACGGGGCAGCCGTTCCCGCCGCAGGCGGGAAACAGCGAGACGGTCCCTCGGACCGTCTCGCCCGTGGTCCGGGACGACGGAAGTCGCAGCCGGCGAGCGCTTAAAAAGCGCGAGCCGGACCGTCTTCCGGAACCCTCGACCGGAGCCGGCTGGGGCTTTGGAGCTATTCGTCGCCGTGCTCACTCACGCAACTACTTATAAAAGATCCACAACCTCACCGACGCCCCGCTTATAAACGACGTACTCGCTCAGGCGATACACGTACTCCCGACATCGCTCACCGAACAGCCACCATCTGCCGGCTGTTTCACACCACATCGTGTCCGGAGAATGGGATTTCACAGAGCCAAAAGCAGGAAGCGGACCGCTGACTGCCAACTGCCGACCACCAACGGCCGGCTACTGACCGCTCAGTCGTCCTCCTCGACGACCTCGGGGTCCTCCAGCGCGGACTGGAGGGAGTCGAGGCCGTTGACCCACTCGGAGACGAGACCGTACTCCAGCTCCTCGACGAGGTCGATGGAGAGCTCCTCGCCGTCGATGACGCGCGTGCCGGCCTGCACCACGTAGCCGAGCGCGGCGTCGAGGTCCTCGTCGGCCTCGGCGTCGGCCGCGGCGCGGACGAACTCCTCGACGTTCCCCTCGACGACGCCGCCGACGACGTACTCCTCGGCCGCGTAGAAGACGGGGACGAGCGAGGTCTGGACGCCGTCGATCAGCATCAGCTTGTCCTCGTCGTCGAAGTCGACCTCCGCGAGCACCACGTCGCGCACGTCGCCGATCTCCTCGACGGCGCGGTCCTCGTCGATGCGGCCGTCGTTGTAGGCGGCGAGGATCTTCGCCACCGCGATGGCGGCGTCGTCCTGCAGGTTCAACAGGAGCCGTGCGGAGTCCTCGTTTTCGGGGTCCAGCTCCTCCTCCTCGACACGGGAGAGCCAGTTCTGCCAGCGTTCCTCGGAGTAGAACGTCTCTACGGCGTCATCCTCAGTCATGTCTCACACGTCACCCGGCCCACTCAAATGCCTTTCCTATCCGCCGGCGCGCGCGAGGCCGTCACACCCGGGCGAGCACCCGTGTGGCGCGTTCGTGTTCGTCGCTACCGGTCCGACAGCGTCGCCTCGGTGTCGATCCCGTACACCGACGCAGGCGTCTCGACGTGCGCCCGCCGGACGGCTTCGTCGTGGCCGTTCTCCAGCATCCAGCAGACCCGTCGAGGAACCGTCTTCGGCCCCATCACCGCGCCGGGATGGTCCGGATCGTCAACGAAGTCGGTCTCCATCAGGAACGGCTCGTCCGATTCCGCCGCGCGCTCCAGCCGGTCCTTCTCGCTCATCACGCTGGGAACCGGGCCAGCGAGCTCGCCGGCGGCGTAGTGTTTCACGACGTGGTCCGGGTCCATGCCCGCATCCCTCGACATCTCCGCGATGTCCGTCAGGTCCTCGCTGGCCTCGGTGTGGAGCTGGACCGCACAGTCGAGCTCGGCGCCGAGCTCGAAAGCGTGGGCCATGACGGCGTTCGAGGCGTCCCACTCGTCGTCACTCACGTCGTAGTGGGGACGGCCGGATTTCAGCGCCAGCGCGCGCCCGTCGGCGACGAACTCGGCGGCCACCGAGAGCGCGCCCTGCATCAGGTCGCGAGCCTCCTCGGGTGAAAAGTCGCGATCGCCCGTCAGTCGCGTGAGGAGTCCGGGGTGCGCGCCGAGAACCGGCCACGCGCGACCGGGAAGCACCTCGTTTGCGTCCGCGACCGCCTCGATCGTCTCCTCGAAGACGGGCCGGAAGTCGTCCGGCTCGTCAGCCTCGACGCCGAGGTGCCAGGAGGGTTTGTTCACCACGAGCAGGTGGGTGCCGCCGAGGTGGACGAAGTCCTCGACGGCGTCGATGCCGCGTCCGTGCCGCGGATCCAGGTGGAGGTGGTTGTCGAGCACCGGCGTGGGAAGCTCCTCGCTCATGGAAAAGCGTGCGAGCGGCGGCGAGAAAGGGGTTACGTGATGGCGTGACGGGGCGACAGGGCGACGGCGCGATACGCCCCCACGCGATCGCGACTACCGCCCGAGGTCGGCGTGTGCCGACGAGAGGTGTCGCGATCCGAGCGCGGCCAAAAGCGAGAGCTCGCCGGCGAGCGCGGCGACGGCAATCGCCTCCGCGAGCGCGTCGGCGTTGCTGCCGGCGGGGTCGCCGCCCCCGCGGACGCCGAGCACGTCGAGCCCCTCCGCCTGCGTGGGGAGCTTGGTGCCGCCGCCGACCGTGCCGACCTCCAGGCTCGCCAGCGAGACGGAGACGTAGAGGTCGCCGTCCGGCGTGGTTTCGGCGGTCGTGATCGCGTTGGCACCCTCGACGACCTGCGCCTCGTCCTGCCCGGTGGCGAGGAACATCGCGGCGACGGCGTTGGCAACGTGGGCGTTGAAGCCGAGCGCACCGGCCTTCGCCGAGCCGACGAGGTTCTTCCGAGTGTTGATCTCCGCGATCGCCTCCGGCGTGGTGTGGAGCTGATCCTCGACGACCTCACGGGGGATCTCCACGTCGGCGGAGACGGAGCGTCCCCGCCCCTCGACGGCGTTGACGGCGGCCGGCTTCTTGTCCGAACAGAGGTTCCCCGAGAGCGCGATGAGGGTGGCGTCGGTCGCCTCCTCGATCACCTCACAGGCCTCGCCGGTGGCGATGGTGACCATGTTCATCCCCATCGCGTCCTTCGTGTCGTATCGGAATCGGAGGTAGACGTTGTTGCCGACCGCGTACGGCGTCACGTCGAGCAGCTCGCCGTGGCTCGTCGTCGCCTCGGCGGCGCCCGCGAGCGTCGCCTCGTTGTCGCGCACCCACTCGACCAGCGCCTGGGCCTCGGCCACGTCGCCCACGCGGAAGACGGGCGCGCGGGTCATCCCGCTCTTCGTGACGCGGGCGGTCGCGCCCTCGGCAGCGTTGATCACCGAACAGCCGCGGTTGATGGAGGCGACGAGCGCCCCCTCCGTCGTCGCCATCGGGAGGTAGCGGTCGCCCTCAAAGGCGCCGCCGTCGACCGCGACGGGGCCGGCGACGCCGAGCGGCACCTGAACCGCGCCGACCATGTTCTCGATGTTGGGGTCGGCGTCGGCGGCGTCGAAGCCGTAGTTCCCGACCGCGTCGAGGTCGATATCGGACTCCTCGGCGACGAGCAGCCGACGGGCGGCCGTCGCCGTGTCGGCGTCCGCGTGCTCCTCGAGCTCGTGAAAGCGCACCTCGCCGGCGGTAACGCGCGCGGCGAGCTCCTCGGGCGTGGGCGTGCTCATGTCCGCGACTCCTCACGGCGACCGCTAATGGCTGTCGGTTTTCACGACGCCCCAACGTTCGTGGGTCGTTCTTGACGAGCGACTCCGGAAGTGGGTGTAGTACATGAGCGGATGGGGCGTTTATGAGCGGGGCGTGGGTGGTGTCGTGAAGCGTTTATAAGCGGTCGACGAGGTGAGGACGACGGTCGACACCTCCAAAGCCCCGGGCGGCTCCGGTCGGGGGTTCCGGAAGACGGTCCGGCTCGCTGCTCACGGCTTCGCCGTTCGCTATCGAGAGCTCCCTCCGGTCGCTCTCGCATTGCTCGCGGGCTGCGACTTCCGTCGTCCCGCTCGCACGGCTCGCGGGACGCTCGCTTTCGGGGCCTCCTTCCAGCCGGCCCCGCCGGCCGCCCCGTTGAGTCCCGCACCGCAACCGCAGCCTCAGCCCTCCCCAGCCTCGGCAGACGGCCGCCGGCGGGAAACCGCTCCGCCGGCGACCGCTGCCTCCAGCGAGAATCGGAGATTCTCTGGCAGCCGTTCGCGCCCGGCGGGCGCTCACGGCGACCTCGCGCGCGCCGACCGCAGTCGGGTTTATAAGCGGTCGACGGGACCACCCACCGTCGTTTATAAGCGAGCAGCGATGACGCCGGTTGCAATACCCACTCCCGATGTCGATCAACAGGCTGTTTCCAGCGATCTGCCGGAACGTTTCACAGTCGCTCTGAAAAGTGAGCGTTCGACGGAACCGCTCGGACGGGTGTGGTACGCCGACGCGTTCGCGTCGCGGAACGCACCATTTATACCCGCGGCAACGGAATCACATCCCATATGCCGAGTTCCAACGGACCCCAGAAGGCAACCCGCGACAAACTGTCGAACAAGCCGCGCGACCGCGGCACCTCGCCGCCCCAGCGCGCGATCCAGGAGTTCGAGGAGGGCACGCAGGTCCACCTCAAGATCGACCCCAGCGTGAACGATGGTCGTTTCCACCCCCGCTTCGACGGACGTACGGGTACGGTCATCGGCAAGCAGGGCTCCGCCTTCAAGGTCGAGATCGTGGACGGGAGCGTCGAGAAGACGCTTATCGTCAGCGCGGCGCACATGAAGGCCCAGCAGAACAACTGAGATGACGATCTTCAAGGAGAAGGTCGACGAGGAGTACGTCACCACCTCCGAGGCGAAGGAGATCCTCGTGCAGATCGAGGACGAGCGTGCGGCCGACGAGGAGCGCGAGCTCCGCTACGAGCTCGCGCGTGCGATCGAGCACGTCAACCGGTTCGCCCACCTCGACGCCGAGGAGTCCCGCGAGCTCGTCGAGGAGCTCGCCGAGCTGGAGCGGATCGACGTGCCGACCGCGATCAAGATCACGGACCTCCTTCCGGAGGACCGCACGGAGCTTCGGTCCGTCTTCGCCCAGGAGCGCTACTCGCTCGACGGCGAGGAACTCGACGAGATTCTCGACATCGTCGCGAAGTACGCGTGAACTACCCTACCCTACTCGCTCACGGCTGACGCCGTTCGCTCCTTGAGGGTAGGGCTTCCTGCTTCAACGACGCGCTTTGCAGACACTGAATGGGTGTCCGTAGGGAGCGCAGTCTCCACAGGCGTTGATTCGGAGTATCCCACTCCTATATCTTGTAGACCGCGAGAAAGAATGTTCCACGCCGCGTTCGCGTCCCTGTCCGCCTCAAACCCGCAGGCGGGACAGGAGTGTTCACGGACCCACAACGGCTTGTCGGTCGAAACGCCGCACGACGCGCACTCCTTGGTCGTCCCTCTCGGGTTGACCGCGATAAAATGCGCCCCCTCTCGCTTGCACTTGTATTCGAGCAACGAGAGGAACGTTCGCCACGCGGCAGACGCCGTGTTGCGGCTATTCGACGGACTTTCCATCATCCTCTTCACGTTCAGGTCTTCGACTGCCACGAGGTCGTACTCCCGAGCGTAGTACGCCGAGAGCTTGTGCAAGAAATCGCGGCGCTTCCGTCGGAGGGCGGCGTGACACTCCGCGACCCGCTGCCGTTGCTTCTCGTAGTTGTTCGACCCGTGCTGTTTGCGCGAGAGCTTCCGTTGCTCGCGCTCCAAGCGGTCACGTTCGTCGGAGAGATCAAGCGACCCGACCGCCGTGCCGTCGGTGTCGTGGGCGTACTTGAGAATCCCAACGTCGATACCGACGCACTTCTCGGGGTTTTCTGGCGCTTCGGGAGGTTTACGGTCCATTTCGACGCCGAAGGTGGCGAACCACTCACCCGTTGGCTCCTTCTTGAGCGTGACCTGTTTGAGGGTGGCGTCCTCGGGGATGGCGCGGTGGAGTCGGATCGGGATGTCCGCGAGTTTCGAGAGTGACAGCACAGTCTGACCGCCCTTCTTGTCGAGCTTGAAGCCAGATTGACTGTACGTGAAACTGCGGAACTCGCGTGGTGGCTTCCACTTGAGTTGGCCGACGCCGTAGCCGTTCTCCTTGAGTTTGGAGAGTCCTTTGAGGTTGTCGAACAACCGTTCCACGACGGTTTGGAGAACCTTCGAGTACACGTTGGAGAGGCCGTCCCACCACTTCTTGAGATCGGGCAGTTCCGACCGGAGCGTGGTCATGGACGGCAGTTCGCCGTGTTCGTCTTGGTACTCGTTGAGGCGGTAGAGAGCGTGATTGTATAGTTGCCTACAAATGTCTCGGTGGCGGTCCAACTCCTCGCGGTGGTCGTCGGACGGCTTGAGACGGTACTTGTAGGCGTAATACATCCGTTACTCTCGTTCCTCGATGAGTTCGTCCAACTGTTCTCGGACGAACGACGAGAGGTTGAGGTGTTGGTCCTCAATCCACTCGTCTTGGTCTTCCCGAATGGTGATTGTCTTCCGTTTCACTGTAATGCACGCTATGCATAGTATGCACATAATAGTTTCGGTGGCGTAGGCCTGTGAGCCTGCAACAGAACAGTGTACGGGCAGATGATGACGGCGTGGACGAATCGCAAAGCGATTCGTTCGCACACCAGAAATCTTTGATTTCTGGGGACGCTGTATCCCCGCCCTACTGCGCTACTCGGGCTCCGCCCTGCGTTGCTCCTTGAGGACGGGGGCTTAGCGCCTGCATTCAGCTAATCGGCGCGCGACGACGGCGCTCGCGGGTGCACCCGCAGCTGGACGGATCCGCCGGATCAGCCACGCCGGCGGGCGACTTTTTACGTGTCGCGTGCGTATCATACTTTATGAGCGAAGCCGACACCGAGGCCGACGCCGACATGGAGACGCGAGAGGCGGTGCTACTCGACGTGCTCCCCACGGGACGGCCGGACGACGACCGGCCACAACACCGGAAACAGCCCATCGCGTACGGGCTCGGGGTCGACGAGTTCCGGATCTACGAGCTGACGCTCGCGGAGTCGGCAGACCCCTCGGTCGGCGATCGCATCGACCTCGACGGCGAGCTGGTCGGGCGGTACCGGGAGGTCGACCTCGCGGACGTCACGCGGAACGCGGACGCCGAGCTGGAGTACGCCGTCGAGGCGATCGTCGACGCCGACGAGCGCCGCTTCGTCGACTTCTTCAACGACGCACAGCCGATCAGCCTCCGGCTGCACATGCTGAACCTGCTGCCCGGGATCGGCGACACGCTCCGTGACAACGTGTTGGACCAGCGGAAGCGACACGGCCCCTTCGAGAGCTTCGAGGACCTTTCCGAGCGGGTAGACGGTCTCCACAGCCCGCGGGACGTGATCACCGATCGGATCATGGCGGAGCTCCGCGAGGACGATCTCAAATATCAGGCGTTCGTCGAGCGGAGCAAGTAGCGGCGAGAGCAGTTCGCCTGCTGGACTGTCCCCGCCGCTCCGCCCGTTATCATGCCGAAGAACTGGCGGAGGTGTTTTATATACCGTGTCGGACAATCGGAATCATGACCAGCGACTCCCCCGACGGGATCGACGTGCTCCACGTCGACGACCACGACCCGTTCAGGGATCTCGTCGAGCGCTACCTCGAACGCGAGCCGGACATTACGGTTCACGACGCCGACACCCCGGACCGGGCACTCGAGTTGGTGTCGCGCGTCGACTGTGTGGTCTCCGACTACGACATGCCGTCGGCGACCGGACTCGACCTGTTAGCGGAGGTGCGCGACCGCCGGCCGGATCTTCCGTTCCTGCTGTTCACCGGCAAGGGAAGCGAGGCGATCGCCAGCGAGGCGATCTCCGCCGGCGTCACCGACTATCTCCGGAAGGGTGGCGGCACCGACCGGTTCACGATGCTCGCCACCCGGATCCGCAACGCGGTCGCCGCCAATCGGGCCGAGGCTGCGCTACGCGAGCGCGAGCGCCGGCTGATCGACCTCCACGGGGCGAGCGTCGCGCTCCAGACGGCGGCGACACGCGAGGACGTGGCCGAGATCATCGTCGGCACGGCCGAGGAGACGCTCGGCCACGAGGTTGTGACGGTCCACCTCCGGCCCGATGAGCAACGAGAACCGCACCGGCTCGACCCGGTTGCGTGGACCGACGGCGCCGAAGCGGCGTTCGATGGACCACCGCCGGCGTTTCCACCGGGAGCGAGTGCCGTCAGGGGGGCGACGGCGGACGGCGGCGTGTTCGTGTACGCCGACGTGTCGGGACCGGACGCCGCGCTCGATGCGGAGACGTGGGTGCGCTCGGCGATCCACGCGCCGCTCGGCGACCACGGCGTCCTCCGGATCCCCGACGAACGCGTCGGCGCCTTCTCCGAGGACGACCGTCGAACCGTCGAGCTGCTGTCGAACGCCCGCGAGGGTGCGCTTCGGCGGCTCGCGGGCGAACGAGCGGGCGAGAGTGTGAGCAACGGCGTGGGCGACGGCGAAACCCCGTCGACGCCCGACCACACCAGCACCCTGCGGTGAGGACGGTCCGAAACGGGACTTTTACCCGGAATCACGGAGTATCGACGCCAATGACCGACCACTCGACGGGACACGCCGACGCGTACGGGAGCCGGGACCCCGACGCGCTGGCACGCCGCGCCGGCACCCGCGCGGACCCCGACGACGACCAGCACTTTCTCGTCGACGACCGCGTGCTCGACCGAATACCCGGCTACCTCCCCGAGGACGCCGACCTGAGCCACGTACTGGAGATCGGCGGCGGCGCGGGCGCGCTCACCGACCGCCTGCTCGCGGCCGTCGGCGGCAACGACGCCGAGCCCGCGGGACGCGTCACCGTCGTCGAGCGCGACCCCGGGTTCGCCGCGTTCCTCCGCGAGGAGTTCGCGGACGCCGTGGCGGACGGCCTCCTCGACGTGGTTGAGGGCGATGCGCTCGATGTCGAGCTCCCCGAGTTCACCGCCTGCGTCGCCAACCTGCCGTACGGCGTCTCCTCGGAGATCGCCTTCCGGCTGCTGCCCGAGGGGAAGCCGCTGGTGTTGATGTTCCAGCGGGAGTTCGCCGAGCGAATGGTCGCCGAAGCTGGCACCTCGGAGTACGGCCGGCTCTCCGTGTCGGCCCAGCACTACGCCGCCGTCGAGCTGGTCGAACACGTGCCGAAGGAGGCGTTCGACCCCCAGCCGGCGGTCCAGAGCGCCGTCGTGCGGTGTACGCCGCGGGACCCCGACTATGAGGTGGGTGACGAGGCGTTCTTCCTCCGGTTCGTGAAGGCGCTGTTCACCCAGCGCCGAAAGACGGTGCGGAACGCGATCCGCAACACGGGTCACATCTCCGGGCTGGACGACCCCGAGGCCGTCGTGGAGGCAGCGGACGAAGACCTGCTTCGGAAGCGACCGGGCAAGCTCGCCCCGGCGACGTTCGCCGAGCTGGCCGAGCTGGCCCGTGAACACGGGGCACCGACTGGCGGGCAATGACGGCGACCGCCGCGCTCGTCCTGACGGACTTCTTCGCCGACATCCAGCAGTTGGCGTCGAGCAACGTTCGGCGACTGGCGTTCACCGCGCTGGTGATCGGTGGGGTGCTCCTCGTGCGGATCGCGACCGGGTACTGGCGGTCCCGGAACCCCGAGCGAAGCTCCCGGCAGCGGCTCCTCCTCTCGACAGTGGTCGCGATGGCCACGGCGGTCGGCGTGCTCTCAGTGCTTGCCGTCTGGGGATTCGGCGACGCGCTGGTCGGGGCGTACGACGACGCCATAACCGACCACTTCGCGGACATGGTGCTCGCCGTCGTGCTGATCGCGAGCGCGTACGCGATCACGGACTTCATCGGCGGCGTGATCCGCGAGGTGTCGGCGGAGAGCACGGCGATCTCCGACCATCAGGAGGAGGTGTTGCGCCGCGTGCTCCAGATGACCGTCTACCTGCTCGTGGTGCTGGTGATCATCGGCCTGTTCACGGACAACGTCGGCAGCCTCCTCGTTGGTGCCGGGTTCGCCGGGATCGTCGTGGGGATGGCGGCGCGACAGACGCTCGGCGCGGTGCTCGCCGGCTTCGTGTTGATGTTCTCACGACCGTTCGAGGTGGGTGACTGGGTCGCCATCAACGACTACGAGGGAACGGTGACGGAGATCACGGTGATCAACACCCGGCTCCGGAGCTTCGACGGCGAGGTCGTGACGCTCCCGAACGACGAGGTGCGCTCGGCGGTCGTCGTCGACCGGTCGCGTCGAAATCGTCTGCGCGTCGAGATCGAGGTCGGCGTCGACTACGACGCGGACCTCAACCGGGCACGCGACACCATCCTCGATGCCGTCTCGGAGATCGAGGGCATCGAGCGGATGCCCGAGCCGGACGTGGTTGGCAAGCGGTTCGGGGACTCCGCGGTCGTGCTCGGGCTCCGCTACTGGATCAAGGACCCGAGCATGCGCAAACGGTGGCGCACACAGACCGCGGCGATGACCGCGATCAAAAGTCGGCTGACGGAGGAGGGGATCACCATCCCCTTCCCACAGCAGACGCTGTCGGCTCGCGAGGGGGAGTTCGGCGTCGAGCTGGACTCCGACATCGGCCGTGATGCTGCTGCGAACAACGACGGGCCCGCGGATGGTGGGCCGGGCAGTGAGGGGTCGCGATGACGGGCGACGCCCTCGCGGCCAGTCGCGGGATGGACGTGACGGTGTATCAGCCGGCGGAGGACTCCGGACTGCTCGCGGAGGCCGCCGTCGAACACGCCCGCGGGCGCGTGCTGGAGGTCGGCACCGGCTCCGGCTGGGTTGCCCAGCAGGTGGCCGAAGAGACCGGCCTGCGGGTGATCGCCAGCGACCTCAACCCGCATGCGGCCCGTCAGGCTCGCGAGCGCGGCGTCGAAGCGGTCGTGGGGAGCCTGCTCGACCCGTTTGCTGCGGACACCTTCGACACCGTCTGTTTCAACCCACCGTATCTTCCGACGGATCCGGACAACGAGTGGAACGACTGGATGGAACACGCGCTCTCCGGCGGCGAGTCCGGCCGTGAGCTTATCGAGCCGTTCCTCGCGGACGTCGACCGCGTGCTCCGTCCCGGCGGCGTCGTGCTCCTCTTGGTCTCCTCGCTCACCGGCTACGAGGCCGTGTTGGAGCTGATCGACGACGCCGGCTTCACCCACGAGGTCGCCGTCGAGGAGTCGTTCCCGTTCGAGACGCTCACCGTGCTCGCGCTCCGGGATGCCGATTCCGGCATGGAGAATAACTAAAGAGCATAATCTGCATTAGCAAATATTATATCACGGCATATCCAACGTCCGGTGATGACTGAACGAGTCGCGACCACGCCGGGGCTGTATCCGCTCCCGGACTGGGCGAAGGAGACGCTCTCGGACCTGAAAGGCCACCAGAAGGGTGACCTGCTTTCCGGCGACGAGGGTGCGGAGATCGTCGAGACGTACGACGAGGTCCGCGCCGAGTTCGTCGACGACCAGCTCGAGGCCGGCCTCGACCGCGTCGTCGAGGGACAGGCCCGCTGGGACGACATGATCGCACACCCGCTGACGCTCCACGACAACGTGGAGACCGGCGGCATCGTGCGCTACTACGACAACAACAACTTCTACCGCGATCCTCGCGTGACCGGCGACCTGACGTTCTCCGGCGACGTTGCCGCCGAGCTGGAGTCGGCCGCCGACGTGCTCGCCGGCGACGCGCCGCTGCAGGCGGTCCTCCCGGGCCCGTATTCGCTGTCGGAGCTCGCGACCGACGAGCACTACGGCGACGACGCCGAGTTCCTCGCCGCCGTCGGCGACTACCTCGCCGGCGAGGTCGAGGCGTTCCCGGACCACGAGACGCTGTTCCTGCTGGAGCCGTCGCTGATCGAGGACGCCCCCGAGGACGGCACAGAAGAGCGCGTCACCGACGCGATCCGCACCGTCTCGGAGGCGACCGACGCCGACGTGGTCGTCCACACCTACTGGGGCGCACTGGAGGAGAAGCTGTACGCCCACCTCGTCGACGAGGCGGGGGCCGACGCGCTCGGCCTCGACCTCGTCGCGGGCGACCGTGAGGACTCCGTCTACAACGTCCAGGAGTACGGTGCACCCGACTCGCTCGCGCTCGGGCTCGTCGACGGGCAGAACACGCTCGTCGAGGAGCCGGAGACGATCGCCGAGCGCGTCGAGTGGTTCGAGGGACAGATTCCGGTCGAGGCGTTCGACACCACCTACCTCACCTCGAACACGGAGCTGTTCCACCTGCCGGAGAACAAGTACAAAGCCAAGCTTGCGGCCCTCGCCGAGGCCGCGGAGGTGCTCGAATAATGGTCCGCAATCCCGAAGCCAACCGCGAACAGTTCCGCCCCGAGAGTCTCGACACCGACGCGTTCCTGTTGACGACCGTCGTCGGCTCGTACCCCAAGCCGAAGTGGCTGAACCGCGCCGACGAGCTCGTCGACGACCCCGACTCGAAGTTCGACGACGACGACCTCGAGGAGGCGCACGACGACGCTTGCCGGCTCATCACGTGTGAACACGAGCGCGCGGGTCTCGACACCGTCGTCGACGGCGAGATGCGCCGCAACGAGATGGTGGAGTTCTTCGCCGAGCGCATCGACGGCTACGAGTTCAACGGCCCCGTGAAGGTGTGGGGCCACAACTACTTCGACAAACCCTCCGTCTTCGAGGAGGTCGCCTACGACGAGCCGTGGCTCGTCGACGAGTTCGAGTTCACCGAGAGCGCGGCCGAAAAGCCGGTGAAGGTCCCCATCACGGGACCGTACACGCTCGGCTACTGGGCGTTCAACGAGGCGTACCCCTCCACCGAGGAGCTCGTCTACGACCTCGCGGACCTCGTCAACGAGGAGGTCGAGAAGCTCGTGGAGGCCGGCGCGCGCTACATCCAGATCGACGAGCCCGCGCTCGCAACGACGCCCGAGGACCACGCCATCGTTGGCGAGGCCTTAGAGCGCATCGTCTCCGGCATCCCCGAGGAGGTCCGGATCGGCCTCCACGTCTGTTACGGCGACTACTCGCGGATCTACCCAGAGATCAACGACTACCCGATCGACGAGTTCGACGTCGAGCTCTGTAACGGCGACTACGAGCAGATCCCGGTCTTCGAGGATCCCGAGTTCGAGCCGGACCTCGCGCTCGGCGTCGTCGACGCGCACACCGCCGAGGTGGAGCCCGTCGAGGAGATCAAGGAGAACATCCTCCAGGGTCTGCGCGTCGTCCCGCCGGAGAAGCTCACGATCTCACCGGACTGCGGGCTGAAGCTGCTTCCCCGCGAGATCGCCTACGGCAAGATGGAGAACATGGTCGAGGCGACCCGACAGGTCGAAGCCGAGATCGACGCCGGCGAGATCGACCTCGACGACCCGCTGGCCGACTACTGAGCCGACCGCGGTTCGACCGTTTGCGACTGCGGCCTCCGGAGCCGGTCGACTCGGGCTCCCGGTTCCGCGGCTCCGCTTTTCAGGGTCCGTTGAGGTCTTATTCTTCACAGCCAATATCGGATGAAACAGTTGGTCGATAGAGACTGCTTGTCGATCGATATCGGGGGTGGGTGTATCACGTGAGCGGGTGCGGCGTTTATAAGTGGGGCGTGGGTGGTGTTGTGGATGGTTTATAAGGAGTGTAGGGTCGGTGAGTTGCTGATGGTTCGTTGACGGAGACCGCCTGCAAAGCCCCAGCCGGCTCCGGTCGAGGGGTCCGGAAGACGGTCCGGCTCGCTGCTCGCGGCTTCGCCGCTCGCGAATTGCGGTGCTCCCTCCGGTCACACCTCACGACGCTCGCGGGCTGCGACGTCCGTCGTCCCGCTCGCGTACTCGCGGGACGCTCGCTGTCGTCCGAAAATCGGAGATTTTCGTGATGACGAGAGAGCGCAGCTCTCTCGAACCACGCGCTCAAAAGGTCTCTCCGCACGGCTCGGTCTGTTGAGTGCTTACGTCACCCGTTGTCCCGGAGCCGGCTGCCCCTTCGAGTCCCACCCGCACCGCTCAGCACCGCAGCCTCAGCCCTCCCCAGCCTCGGCGGAGAGCGCGCCGGCGGACCGCACCGCCTCGCCGGCGCGCTCCCGCCTCCCTCGCGCGCGTTTCTCGCGCGCGCCGACCGCAGCCTAGATTTAAAAGTGGGCAGCAAAACCCCCACGGTCGTTTATAAGCGCTCACCGATCACGCCGGTTGCAATACCCACTCCCGGTCTTACTCATCGGGGACCGTCTATCGACGCGGCGCACCTTCTTGCGCTCGGCGGCGCCGCCGCGCTCCCCGCCATCGCGGGCTGTGCGGCGACGGCGCCGCCGAGTGCGGAGTCCCACGAGGGCTTCGGCGAGTTTCGCCCGCAATCGGTGAACGAGAGCACCCTGCGTGCGAGAGCGGGCGGCGTAGTAGCAGCGTCCGCGTGCCGTCCGCGGCCGGTGTGGCCCTCTTCAGTGCCGGAACAGGTGGACGGCGTCGCCGTCGCGTACGAGACAGAACGGCACGCCGTCGTTGTCGGGGAACCGGGTGGTGACCTTCCGCGTCGTGAAGAGCCGGTCGAACGGCGCCCCGCAGGCGGGACACGCCACCGCTCCCCGGTTCTCCCAGAGTCGCGTGTCGCCGCCGTCGCGAAGCTGTTTGAGCGCGTGACGGTGCTCGTGAACGTCGAACCCGGTCATGGGGAGCGATCGCCGCTCCGGCGCTTAAAAGTGCGGTTGCACGTATCAGGCGTGATTCCAGGTCGGATGGTGGTGGGACTCTCCTACAGCTCCGCGTCCGCCAGCCGCTCGTCGGCGCGCGCCAGCGCCTCGTCGTCACCCTCCCGGACGTAGCTGCCGACGGCGCGCGCGGCTTCGACGAGCGCGTCTGCCACGTCCGGGGTCACGTCCCCCTGAAGCGCCTCCACTCGCTTGGTCCGATCCCGGAGACGTTCGAGGCGGTCGCGGGCGGCGTCCGCGCGGGCGGCCACGTCGGGCTTCGCAACGGCAGGATCGTCGGCCTCGGGATCGGCCTCCTCGGCGACCGCGGTCGCGTCGTCGAGGAACGTCTCCACGTCCTCGCGGTACTCCTCGACCGCGCGAGCGGCGGCCATGCCGCGGGCCTCGCGCATCGACTCGGGGATGGCGTCGGCCGGCGGGCGCTCGCCCTCGTCGGCGGTCGCGAGCAGCGCGAGCAGGTACTCGCGGTCGGCGTCACCCGGGTCGAGCTGGCGGTCGTAGGCGTCGACCGCCTCCAGCAGCTCGCGGGCCGCGAGGTAGGTGTCGTCGAGCGCCAGCAGCTCGCCGCCGGAGACGAACCCGCGCTTGCGGACGTACTCGCGAAGGTCGTCTTTTAAGTCGTCGACGCCGGCAGCCGGAAGCGTCCCGCGGGCCTCGCCGAACGCCTCCCGATGCGGGGTGAGGTCGAGCTCGGCGGGCGAGTCGGTGTGAAGCGCGCGGTCGGCCACGCCGACGCTTTTGAGGCTCCCGCAGGCGGGGCACTCGACGCTTCCCGTCTCGTAGTAGGACCAGCGCGTGCCGCAGTCGCGACACTCGCGCTCGCCACGGACTTTCATTGGCGGAATTTCGACGCCGTCCGGGTAAAGGGCTGTGGGTCCGTGTTGGGATTGTGGGTCCGTGTTAGGACTGTGGGTCCGTGTTGGGATTGTGGGTCCGTGTTAGGACTGTGGTCCGTGTTGGGATTGTGGGTCCGTGTTAGGACTGTGGTCCGTGTTGGGATTGTGGGTCCGTGTTGGGACTGTGGGTCCGTGTTGGGACTGTGGGTCCGTGTTGGGACTGTGGGACGTGTGCGACCGGCTGGGTTGTATGTCACCGTACCGAGGCGACGTGTGGCTATTTAAGGTATCCCCGGGAAACGGGCTGGTATGAGCTGGCATGCAGTCGGGGCGGTCGACGACGCCGTCGACACGACCCGACGGTTCCTGTTCCCGTTCAGCCTGGTTCGCTGGGCAAAGCTCGCCCTCCTCGTCCTCCTGATGGGTGGAATATCGTTCAACACTTCCGTCTCCGTCCCGCCGTTCCCGAACGTCGAGTCGGAGACGGCGGGGTGGAGCGACTTCGCCGCGCTCGCCGCCGAGCTCGGCGTCAGCACGGAGGTGGTCGTCGCCATCGGCGCCGGCCTGTTCCTCCTCTCGTCGGTCCTCATCGTGCTCTCGACGGCGCTGCGGCTCGCCTTCTACGACGCGCTCCGAACGAACGTCGTCCGCATCTGGGACCCGTTCAAACGGCGTCTTAAGCCGGCTGCAGCCCTGTTCCTGTTCGTGCTGGGTGTGGGGGTTCTGTTAGCGGCCCCCTTCGTTCTCGTCGCGCTCGCCGTCGAGTACGGCTATCTCACCTTCGCCGGAACCTCGACGCCCGCGATCGCCGCCGCGGTGCTCGCGGCCTTGGTCTGGGTGGTCGCCGGACTGCTGGTGCTCCGGTTCACGGTGGAGTTCGTTGTCCCGGTGATGGTCCTCAGGGACGACGGGCCGGTTGCCGCGTGGCGCCGACTGTGGCCGACGATCCGCGAGTCGTGGCTCGGCTTCCTCGCGTACCTCGTGGTCCACTTCGTGTTGGGGATCGGGATCTCCGTGGTGGAGGGGATCATCTTCCTGCTGGTCGGCGGCACGGTCGCCGTGCTCGCCGGCGTGGTCCTTTTGGTCGGCGCCGGTCTGCTCGGCGGGTTCGGCGCGCTGACGGCGACCACTGCTGGGAGCGCGCTGATCGCCGTCGTGGTGCTCGTCGCGCTCGTAACGCTGTTCGTCGTCCTGATGCCGGTACGGGTGGTGACGCGGACGTACCTCATCGCATACGAGGTGTCGATGCTGGGCCGGACGGATCCCGATCTGATGCTGCTCTCCGACAACCTCGACCCGAACGCGGACGACGAGGGTGGAGACGGCGAGCGTGGAGACGGCGAGAGTGGAGACGGAGATGGCGATGCTGGCGTCACCGACGCTGACGATGGCGACCGCGGCGACGATCCCGCTGACCGCTCGGCTGACGCCGGCGCCCACGCCGCGCGCGACGACGAGTCGTCGGACGGGGAGTTCGACGACCGTCGATAGAGAGGATCGACGCTTTCGATCACCTTTTTACCCTGTTCGTGAAAGGGGTACCACATGGGACTGGATGACGACGCGCGGGAATATCACCGGGAGGACCCGCCGGGGAAGATCGAGATCGCGACGACGAAACCGACGAACACCCAGCGTGACCTCTCGCTGGCGTACTCGCCCGGCGTGGCGGCGCCGTGTCTCGACATCGCCGAGGATGACGACCAGGCGTTCGAGTACACCGCGAAGGGGAACCTCGTCGGCGTCGTCTCGAACGGCTCGGCCGTGCTCGGGCTCGGCGACATCGGTGCACAGGCCTCCAAACCCGTTATGGAGGGGAAGGGCGTCCTCTTCAAGCGGTTCGCCGACATCGACGTGTTCGACGTCGAGCTCGACATCGACGACGTGGACCCGTTCTGTGAGGCCGTCGCCGCGATGGAGCCCACCTTCGGCGGGATCAACCTGGAGGACATCAAGGCGCCCGAGTGTTTCGAGATCGAGGAGCGCCTCCGCGAGGAGATGGACATTCCCGTGTTCCACGACGACCAGCACGGCACCGCGATCATCTCCGGCGCCGCGCTGATCAACGCCGCCGACATCGGGGACAAGGACCTCTCGGAACTCGACATCGTCTTTTCGGGCGCAGGCGCGTCCGCGATCGCGACGGCGAAGTTCTACGTTTCGCTCGGCGCCAAAAAGGAGAACATCACGATGTGTGACTCCTCGGGAATCATCACGGAGGCCCGCGCCGAGGCGGGCGGGGTCAACGAGTACAAACGCGAGTTCGCCCGCGACGTGGAGGGCGGCGACCTCGCGGACGCGATGGAGGGCGCCGACGTGTTCGTCGGGCTCTCGATCGGCGGGATCGTCTCCCAGGAGATGGTCCGGTCGATGGCCGACAACCCGATCATCTTCGCGATGGCGAACCCCGATCCGGAGATCACCTACGAGGACGCCAAGGACGCGCGCGACGACACCGTGATCATGGCGACGGGGCGCTCGGACTACCCGAACATGGTGAACAACGTGCTCGGCTTCCCGTTCCTCTTCCGCGGCGCGCTCGACGTGCGCGCGACGGAGATCAACGAGGAGATGAAGGCGGCCGCCTCCGAGGCGCTCGCCGAGCTCGCCCGCAAGGACGTGCCCGACGCCGTCGTGAAGGCGTACGGCGACGACCCGCTCCAGTTCGGCCCCGACTACGTCATTCCGAAGCCGCTCGACCCCCGCGTGCTGTTCGAGGTCGCCCCGAAGGTGGCCGACGCCGCGATGGAGTCCGGCGCCGCGCGCACCTCCGTCGACCTCGACGCCTACCGCGAGCGGCTGGAGGCGCGCCTCGGCAAGTCCCGCGAGATGATGCGGGTCGTGCTCAACAAGGCGAAAAGCGACCCCAAACGCATCGCGCTCGCGGAGGGGACCGACGAGAAGATGATCCGTGCGGCCTACCAGCTCACCGAACAGGGGATCGCGGAGCCGGTGCTGTTGGGCGACGCCGACGAGATCCACCGCACCGCCGCGGACCTCGGACTCTCGTTCGAGCCGGAGATCGTCGACCCCGACCACCGCGACATCTCCGTCTACGCCGACCAGCTCTACGAGACGCGCAAGCGCAAGGGGATCACCCGCCGAGAGGCGGGCGAACTGGTCCGACGTGACACCAACTACCTCGGCAGCGCGATGGTGAAGACGGGTGACGCCGACGCCCTCCTGACGGGGCTTACCCACCACTACCCCTCCGCGCTTCGTCCGCCGCTGCAGATCATCGGCTCCGCGGAGGATGCCGACCACGTCGCCGGCGTCTACATGCTGACGTTCAAGAACCGCGTCGTGTTCTGTGCGGACACCACGGTGAACCAGGACCCCGACGAGGAGACGCTCGCCGAGATCACCCGCCACACCGCGGAGCTCGCCCGGCGGTTCAACGTCGAACCCCGTGCGGCGATGCTGTCGTACTCCAACTTCGGCAGCGTCGACAACGAGAGCACGCGACAGTCGCGTGAGGCCGTCGAGCTCCTCCACGAGGACCCGGAAGTCGACTTCCCGGTCGACGGCGAGATGCAGGCCGACACCGCCGTCGTCGAGGACATCCTCAACGGCACCTACGAGTTCTCGCAGCTCGACGAGGCCGCCAACGTGCTCGTGTTCCCGAACCTGGAGTCCGGGAACATCGGCTACAAGCTGCTCCAGCGGCTCGGCGGCGCGGAGGCCATCGGCCCGATGCTCGTCGGCATGGACGAGCCGGTCCACGTTCTCCAGCGGGGCGACGAAGTGAAGGACATCGTCAACCTCGCCGGCGTCGCCGTCGTCGACGCACAGGAGTAGGGTATACGCCGTACCGATTCTCGCTCCCCGCCGAAGGGGAGTTTTCCGAACGTTTGATCTCGAGTGTGGCAGTCTTTTATAAAGTGAGTGTCAGGAGAGAGGAGGACGATAACTACGAGCAGGGACCGTTGTGACCCCCAATACCGCACGATCAATGAATGGAGCACAGAGTATATATGGATCCCTCTCTACGAATCTTCTATGCCAGACGATACCAAGAGACGGTTGAGCAGACGTAACTACCTCCAGTTCGCCGGCGCGACATCCGGTATCGCGCTAGCCGGCTGTCTCGACGGCGACCCGGATGACCTCGACGACATCGAGAACGGGGACGAGAACGGCGAGGACGAGGATGACGACGACGAGCTCTCCGTCGAGGAGGACGAGGATCACCTCCACATCTCCCAGACGCAGAACCCGACGACGCTGGACCCGCACAACCACCGGGAGACGACGACGGACAACGTGCTGTTTCAGGCGTACGAGCTTCACCTCGCGCGCGACCTCGAGGGGAACCTCGTCGACGCCATCGCCACCGACTGGGAGGTCATCGACGACGAGACCTACCGGCTGGAGATCCGCGACGGCGTCCAGTTCCACGACGGCACCGAACTCGAACCGAGCGACTGCGCGTTCAGCATGAACCGCGTCGTCGACCCCGACGTGGGGAACCTCGAGAGCCCGCAGCGGGACCAGATTCCCGGCGTGGAGTCGGCCGAGGTATCGGACGACGGCGAGGCCGTGATCGTCAACTCCGACGGCGCATACCCCACGGCGTTCGCCGACCTCGGCTCCTACTGTCCCGTCGTCAGCGAGGACTGGATCATGGACCGGGAGCCCGAGGAGGTCGCCCAGGACATCAACGGGACCGGACCGTACGAGCTCGACGAGTTCGTCGACGGCGAGTACACCGACTTCGTGGCGTTCGAGGACTACTGGGACGGCGAGGCGGAGATCGGCAGCCTCCGGATCGACGCCGCCGAGGAGTCGAGCACCCGGATCAACAGCCTTCGCGCCGGCGAGATCGACGTCGCGACGGCGGTCCCCCCGACGGACGCGGGAGAGATCGAGAGCGACGAGGACACGTACATCGCCGACGGACCGAGCACGCGGATCCTCATGCTCCCGATGCGGAACGACGTGGAGCCGTTCGACAGCCAGGAGTTCCGGCAGGCGATGAACTACGCCATCGACCTCGACTCGATCGTCGAAAACGTGCTCTCCGGCTTCGGCGACGCCACGGGACAGCCGACGCTGGAGGGATACTTCGGTCATAACGAGGATATCGATCCGTACCCGTACGACCCGGAGCACGCCGAGGAGCTGGTCGACGAGAGCGGCCACGCGGGCGTCGAGATCGAGTTGACCGTTCCGTCGGGACGGTACCTGCTGAGCGACGAGATCGCGCAGGCGTGTGTGGGATACATCGACGAACTCGACAACGTCGACTGTGAGATCAACATGACCGACTTCGGGGAGCTGACCGGGGTCATCCTCGACGGCGACCTCGAAACGTCGCCGGAGTTCTTCCTCATCGGCTGGGGGAACACCACGTTCGACGCGCAGGCCAACCTCCTGCCGTGGCTCACCGAGGGAACCTCCCAGTACACGTTCGTCGACGACGAGCTCGAGGACCTCATCGCACAGGCGGAGACGGAGACCGACGACGACGCCCGCGAACAGCTTCTCAAGGACGCCTGCGAGCTCGCTCACGAACTCGCCGTGTTCGTCTTCCTCAACCGCGAGTACCTCATCTACGGGCTGAACCAGCGCGTCGAGTGGGAACCGACGCCGGATGAGTACACCCGCGCCTACGAGATGTCGATCCAGTAGGCCCCCCCTCACCGCACCGTCCCGTTCGACCTTCCCGTTCACACACAACTCTATCATGTCACAGTTTCAGTTCCTCATTCGCCGTGGTCTCCAGGGGCTTCTCGTCGTCTGGGGCGTCATCACCGTGGTGTTTCTGCTGCGGTTCATGACGCCCGGCAGTCCGGTCGACTTCGTCGCCCCGATCGACGCGGGTCCGGAGCTCAGAGCACAGATCGCCGCCAACCTGGGGTTGGACCAGCCGATGTACATTCAGTACGGTCAGTATCTCACCGGGCTGTTGCAGGGCGACATGGGCTACTCGTACATCAGAGGACGCCCCGCGGCAGAGATAATTTTCATGCGACTCCCGGCCACGATCGAGCTGGCGGTCGCGGCCACGGTCGTCGCCATTGCGTTCTCCATTCCGCTCGGCGTGCTTAGCGCGACGCGCAGGCACGAACCGGCGGACTACGCGGCGACCACCTTCTCGCTGGTCGGCATCAGCACGCCGAACTTCTGGCTCGGGATCATGCTCATCATGTTCGTCTCGGTCGGGCTCGGGCTGTTGCCGACGAGCCAGCGCCCGATCGGACTGCTCCCGGCACTCGAGCTACTGGTGTTCCACTTCGAGCCCGCCGGCGTGCGCATCTGGGTAACTCACATGATCCTCCCGGCGGTGACGCTGGGGACCTACTTCACCGCGATGATCGTCAGACTCACCCGAAGCGGCATGCTCGACGAGCTCGGACGACCCTACGTGCAGGCAGCCCGTGCGAAGGGGCTGCCGGAGACGCTCGTCACGTACAAACACGCGCTTCGGAACACGATGATCCCCATCATCACCGTGCTCGGCCTTCAGCTCGGGACGCTCATCGGCGGGGCCGTCATCACGGAGTACGTCTTCAACTGGCCGGGGCTCGGCACGCTGATCATCGACGCGATCAACGTGCGTGACTGGCCGATCATCCAGGGTGCACTCATCGTCATTGGCATTGGCTTCGTCGTTATCAACATCGCCGTGGACGCGCTGTACGCGCGGCTCAACCCGCGGGTGAGTCTCGAATGAGCTTCCTCTCGGACCGAGTCAAACGCAGCCTCCGCAAGGAGCTCCGCCGCAGCATGATGGCAAAGATCGGGCTGTTCCTCATCGCAGTGATGCTGATCGTGGCGACGTTCGCCCCGATCATCGCCCCTCACGACCCGACTGCACAGGAGCTGGAGGAAGGGAACCTCCCGCCGGCGGGCGTCACACAGACCAGCGAGGAGTTCCGGATGGTCGACGGCGAGCGACAGACGGAGACGGTCGTCATCGAGGGAACGCTCGACCATCCGATGGGGACGGACTCGCTCGGACGTGACCTGTTTTCACGGATACTGTTCGGCGCGCGAACGTCGCTGATGGTCGGGGTGTTGGGCACCCTCTTTGCCGTCGGCACCGGCGTCTCCGTCGGACTGACGGCCGGGTACTTCGGCGGCCGCGTCGACGACTCGCTGATGCGGTTCGCCGACGTGATGTTGGCGTTCCCGGCGCTCGTCCTCGCGATCGCGCTCGTGGGCTTGCTGGGGCCGCTGACAATACGCATACCGGACCCCTTCGTCGCCGCGGGGCTGGCGGAGGGGATGCCGGAAACGTTCGTCTTCCCGGTGACGCTGACGCTCGTGGTCGGCATCGTCAACTGGGTGTGGTTCGCCCGCATTGCGCGCGGCGAGGCGCTGTCGATCCGTCAGCAGGAGTACGTGAAGGCGGCGCGGAGCCTCGGCGCCAGCGACTGGACCATCCTTCGACAGCATGTGCTTCCAAACAGTCTCACTCCGATAATCGTGTTAGCGACAATACAGGTGGCGGCGATAATCCTTCTCGAGAGCTCGCTGTCGTTCCTCGGCTTCTCCGGAACGACGCTCTCGTGGGGCTTCGACATCGCACAGGGACGTGACTATCTCGGGACATCGTGGTGGATCTCCAGCATGCCTGGGATCGCCATCGTGGTCACCGTGATCGGGATCAACTTACTCGGCGACTGGCTCCGGGACGCGCTCGACCCGGGGCTGGACGGCGAACACGGAGGTGGGGTGTGATGTCCGACCCCCTGCTCCGCGTCGAAGGGCTGAAGACCCGGTTCTTCACCGAGGAGGGACAGGTGAACGCCGTCGACGGTCTCGACCTCGAGGTCGCGGACGGTGAGGTGTTCGGCGTCGTCGGCGAGTCCGGGTCCGGAAAGAGCGTCACCGCGCTGTCGATCGTCGGGCTGTTGGAGTCGCCCGGCCGCGTCACCGACGGCGAGATCTGGTACCGCAGCGAGGAGCTGGTCGAACGGGTGGCCGACGACCATCCGGAGGCGGTCGACGGGGAGTTCGTCGACCTGCTGCAGCTCCCCGACCCGATACGGCGGTCGCTCCGGGGAACGCACTTCGCCACGATCTTTCAGGATCCGATGAGCAGCTTCAACCCGAGTCTCACCGTCGGCGAGCAGATCGCGGAGGCGGTCGAGGCCCAACAGCGGGCGCGGTCGAATCCCCGGTCCGTCGAGGCCCGAACCCAGGGATACGGGCTCGGAAGCTACCTGCTGAGCTTCGTCTCCGACTCCCGCAACTACGTCTCCGAGGAGAGCCGGGACCGTGCCGTCGAGCTGCTCGACATGGTCGGCATCCCCGACCCCGTGCTCCGCGCCGACGAGCACCCGCACGAGTACTCGGGCGGCATGCTCCAGCGCGCGATGGTCGCGCAGGCGCTCGCCGGCGAGCCGGAGGTGCTGATCGCCGACGAGCCGACGACGGCACTCGACGTGACGATCCAGGCGCAGGTGCTCGACCTGCTCACCGATCTCCAGGAGGAGACGGGAATGACGATCCTGCTCATCACGCATAACCTCGGCGTCGTTGCGCGGATGTGTGACCGCGTCGGCGTGATGTACGCCGGCGAGGTCGTCGAGCGCGGCACGCTCTCGGACGTGTTCGACCACCCGGTCCACCCGTACACGCGGGGGCTGCTGGGAAGCATTCCGGACCTCGACGGTGACGGCGAGGGTGCCGGCGGCCGTCTCCAACCGATCGCCGGCAACGTTCCGAGCCTGCTCGACCACGAGCTACCGGACCGGTGTACGTTCGCTGACAGGTGTCCCAAGGCAATGACGACCTGTCTGGAGGACCCGCCGGAGTTCGACATCGACGCGGGCTCGGAGCAACACCGGGCGCGCTGTTTCCTCGCGAGGGAGCCGTACGACGAGGGGGCTGCGCTGCCGGACGACTACTTCGAGGGCGAGACGCCGGAGTCCGAGCCGGAGGCGGCCGCCGACGGAGGTGTCTCGCGATGAGCGGCGAGCCGCTGCTCAGCGTCCGCGACCTCGAAAAGTACTTCTACGAGGACGACACGGTCATCGACCGCGTGTTCGGCGACGGTCGGACGGCGATCAAAGCCGTTGACGGCGTCAGCTTCGACATCAACCGGGGCGAGACGCTGGGACTCGTCGGCGAGTCCGGCTGCGGGAAGTCAACGACCGGCGAGACGCTCCTCAGGCTTCAGGAGGCTACCGGCGGCACGGTCGAGTTCGATGGCGAGGACGTGTACGACCTCTCGGGCGACGCGCTCCAGGAGTTCCGCCGGGAGGCACAGGTGGTCTTTCAGGACCCCTTCTCCAGTTTGGACCCGCGAATGACGGTCGGCGAGATCGTCCGCCAGCCGCTGGAGATACACGACGTGGGGACCAGCGAGGAGCGCGCGGAGCGCGCCGCGGAGCTGCTTGAACACGTCGGGCTCTCGCCTGACCAGCTCGACCGCTATCCCCACGAGTTCTCGGGCGGCCAACGGCAGCGGATCGGGATCGCGCGGGCCCTCGCGCTCGAACCCGAGTTCTTCGTGCTCGACGAGCCCACGTCCGCGCTCGACGTGAGCGTGCAGGCGCAGGTGTTGAATCTGCTTGAGGACCTTCAAGCGGAGTTCGACCTCACCTACCTGCTGATAAGCCACGACCTCTCGGTGATCCGCCACGTCTGTGACCGCGTCGCCGTGATGTACCTCGGCGAGCTGGTCGAGGTTGGACCGGTCGACCGGATCTTCGCCGCGCCGAAACACCCGTACACGGAGGCGCTGCTCGCCAGCGTGCCGCGGGCGTCGACCGACGAACAGAGCCGCGAGCGGGAGACGATCTCCGGTGACGTTCCATCCCCACGGGACCCGCCGTCCGGCTGCTCGTTCCGCACTCGCTGTCCGGTCGTCATCCAGCCGGAGGGACTCGACATGCAGCAGTCCGCCTACCGCGAGGTCGTCGAGTACCGGACGCTGCTGGAGAACGGGCGGCTCGAACCCGACACTCGCTGGGAGAAGATCGGGGACCCGGACGAGACCGACGCCGCGGCGTTCGTCGACCACCTGTACGCGGACCTGTTCACGCACGAGTTCGAGGGGAGGGACCACGCCGTGATCACGGAGTCGATGGAGACGCTCGCCGCCGGGGATGTCGAGACGGCGATCGACCTGCTCCGGGACCGGTACGCCTCCGTCTGTGAGGCGGTCAATCCCGAGTTACCCGAGACGGGTCACCCGTCCGCCTGTCTGCGCGACGACCAGCCTGCCGCAATCACCGACGCGGTCGACGACTGGCACGCGGGCGTCACCAGCGGCGAGGGCGCGAGAGCCGACGCCGACGACTGACTCGCAGCCGAGGCCTGTCCTGGAGCGCGCCGGCGCGCTTCCCGCGGGGTCGCGTTCCCCCTCCCCTCCCGAAACGCCTACCACGCCGGCCGGCGAATCGCCGGTCATGCAAGCGCGTGACCTGATGCAGACGGACGTCGTCACGGCATCGCCCGATGACGACGTGAAGACGGTGCTCAAGCAGTTCGCCCGGCACTCGTTCAGCGGGTTTCCCGTGGTCGACGACGACCGGTTCGTGGTCGGCGTCGTCTCCGAATCCGACCTGGTGGACCTGTTCGAGCCCGACGACGAGACGTGGTGGGTCCCCGTCGGCCTCCCGCCGTTCGTCGACACGCTCACCTATCAGGTGACGCCGCCGTGGCAGGATCTGGACCTCGGCATCGACTTCGCGCGACTCGCCGACGACCCCGTCTCCGACGTGATGGAGACCGACGTGGAGACGGTGACGGCCGACACCGACATCGACGAGATCCTCGACCTGCTGGCGGGTGACGACCCCGACATCAACCGGCTGCCCGTCGTGGACGACACGGGCCGTCTCGTCGGCCTCGTCGCCCGCCAGGACGTGATCCGGGCGTTCCGCGACGAGCGGTTGTAGGCCGTTTTCGGGGCCTACTCCGGGACCCCGCCGGTGAGCCCGTCGCGGAGGTCCCGGCCGAAGTAGTGGCCGAGCAGCGCGAGCAGGAGTCCGGCGCCGCCGCCGACCGCCAGCAGGGTGAGCCCCCACTGCTGGAGGTAGCTGACGCCGATGGGGAGAAAGCCGACGCCGAGCACGCCGCTCACCGCGCTGAGCGCGCCGAAGCCGGCGCCCGCGATCCCGGTCTCGACGTAGCGACGGGTCGACGCGACGAGGCCGAGGAGGAACGCGCCCACGAACACGCCCGTCGCGGAGCCGAGCGTGCCGCCGACGACCGGCACCATCCCGCCGGCGACGACCGCGACGCCGAGGATGAGGACCGCGAACAGCAGCGCCTTCGCCGAGAACCAGCGGCCGTCCATCCCGATCCGCCCGCCGCCGGTGTCGCCTCGCGCTGGCGCGTCCGTGCCGCTCGTAGCGTCTTCGGCGCCCGCCACGTCGGCTCCCGAGGCCGCGTTCGCGCCCGCCCCGTCCGCCCCGCCCTCCTCGCGGAGGTCGTCGTCGAGGAGGTCGTCGAGGTCGTCGAGCGGGTCGCCGTCGTCAGCCTCCCGCTCCTTGGAGGGTTGCATGTTCGGAGATTCGGCTCCGAGACCTTGGCTCTTGTGTCGCGGCGGTGACTCTTCGTCGGCGCACCCGCGTTCAGTCGTACCGCATTCCGGCGCGCGAGACGGTCACACGCCGGCCGTCGAACGGCAACCGTTTTGAATCGGACACGCACAGATGACGTATGTTGATCACCGTCTCCGGCCCGCCCGGCAGCGGGAAGAGCACGAACGCCGCGGGACTCGCCGACGCGCTCGGCTACGAGCATATCAGCGGCGGCGACATCTTCCGCGAGATGGCCGCCGACAACGACATGACGCCCGTCGAGTTCAACGAGCACGCCGAGGACGACGAGGACGTCGACGAGGCGCTCGACGAGCGGCTCCACGAGATCGCCCACACCTGCGACAACGTGGTGCTCGAATCCCGGCTGGCGGGGTGGCTGGCCGGCGACGCCGCCGACCTCCGGCTCTGGTTCGACGCGCCGCTCGACGTGCGCGCCGACCGGATCGCCGAGCGCGAAGAGAAGTCGGTCGAAACCGCTCGCACCGAGACGAAGCGACGTGAGGCCTCGGAAAAGAAGCGCTATCTGGCGTACTACAACATCGACATCGACGACCTCACCATCTACGACGCGACGTACAACACCGCCCGCTGGGGGCCCGAGCCGTTCCTCGACGCGCTCGTCGCCACCGTCGAGGCGTATGACCCCGCCGACGACGAGGGGAAGTACCCCGTCGAGGGCGTCGAACACGACTTTTAAGCGTCGCCGGCGACCCGGTCTACACGAATGACCGACGACGCCGATCCCCTTCGTGTCGCTCCCGCGGAGCGTGCCGTCCCCGACCTGCTCCGGTTCGGCGTCGTCAACCTCGACAAGCCCGCCGGCCCCTCCTCCCACCAGCTCTCCGCGTGGACCCGCGATTCCGTGAACGAGACGCTGGCGGCGCTCGACCCCGACGGCGAGCGCATCGACGGCGTCGCGCACGGCGGGACGCTCGACCCGAAGGTGACCGGCTGTCTTCCCACCCTCTTGGGGACCGCCACCCGCGCCGCGCAGGTGTTTCTGGAGGGGCGCAAGGAGTACGTCTCCGTGCTGGAGCTCCACGGGCCGGCGCCCGCCACCCTTCGGGACGTGGCCGAGGAGTTCGAGGCCGAGGTGTACCAGAAGCCGCCCCGAAAGAGCGCGGTCACCCGCCGGCTCCGCACCCGGACGATCCACGAGCTCGACGTGCTCGAAGTCGACGAGCGGCAGGCCCTGCTCCGGATCGGCTGTGAGTCGGGCACCTACGTCCGGAAGCTCTGTCACGACATCGGGCTCGCGGCCGGCGTCGGCGCCCACATGGGCCACCTCCGGCGGACGGCGACCGACCCGTTCGACGACCGCGACCTTCACACCCAGCGGGACCTCGCCGACGCGCTGGCGTGGGCCCGCGAGGGCGACGACGACTACCTCCGGGAGGTCGTCCGCCCCGCGGAGGAGGCGCTAACCCACATTCCCGCGCTGACCATCGCCCCCTCCGCGGCGCGCAACGTGGCCGACGGCGCGCCCGTCTACGCGCCCGGCGTGATCGAGTCCGATCTCGACGCCGCGGACGCGAGCCACGGCGACGCGGCGCCGCTGGTCGCCTGTTTCGCGCCGAACGGGTCGGCCGTCTGTCTCGGCCGGTTCGTCGGCGACCCCGGCGCGGAGTCGGGCGTCGTCGTCGCGCTGGAGCGCGTGCTCCTCTAGGTCGCCAGCCGCCTCCGCCTCCGCACCCGCCCGCCGGGCGCAGGCGGCGCATGGCACGCGGAACCCCACCGCCGCGGCCGACGAGCTCGCACGCGGGACTGCTCCGGCACGCCCGGCACACCGACGGCGAGGACCCGAACCGCCATTCCCCGACGCGGACCCGAGTCCGCCGGGCCGCCGACCCTTCAAAAAGGGCACCCCGCCCGCCCCGACGGAGTCGTGAAACGAAGTCCTTAAGAAGTGGACTCCCATCGGTGTAAACGCAACACGGGACCGTGGGGTAGTGGTATCCTCTGCGGATGGGGTCCGTAGGACCTGAGTTCGACTCTCAGCGGTCCCATACCATTCTAAGCAGACTGACATAACCAAGAGCCTCAGCCACTCGAAACGGCTGATTTCGGCGTTCGGAGGTAGCCGATGACCCGCCTCGGCGTGACTTTTTGGCGGTACGCTCTTGTGTAGCACATTGTTGATGGAGAGCCGTCTTGCGATTCCGTGGTCGGTCGATCGGATCGAGAACGTACGACTCAGCGGTTCTGACGGCCGGCTACTGAATGAGATCTGTAACGGGTGACTGTATCAACAATCTCCTACGGAAGAGCGTTGGCGGTATTCACTCACACGAAGTTTGCGATCGGGTTTGTGCCCAGCTTCTGCTCGGACCACCCATGAAATCACGATTATTTGCAAACACTTCGAGACAGTTTGGCACACTCTGTCTAGGGTTTCCACGCCACGATCCCAACTGCGTTCATCACAGCGGTGACCGCTCCGCCGACGAGCTCGATGCCCGCGAGCGCCGGCTACAGCAGTTGTCGGGGAGGACGGGCGAGCACACGAAGTCCGGCGCGCTCGCCGGATTGCTGGACATGTCGCTAATCCATCACCTTCTCCTACGGATCGAGATGCTCTCGATCAGATGTACGTTCGCGCAAGCGACTGCACCGTCGGCTCCATAGACGCACGGATCGGACCAGCACCTAAACGGTGTTGGGCTATTATGTCAAAGAAGTCGAATTATATCCGTTGATATCTGGGCCGGACATTATATAAGCGAAGGGGGTGTAACTCAGCGTAGCCACGGTAGGCGTTCCGAAATGGAGGCCAGGAAAGAAGGGCTGACCCCAGTGTCCGGTAGGACACGTAGTGTTCATAGCCCAACCCACCTGACTCTTTCGGGCGTTGACGTGGGACAAACACAATGAACATCAAAGCGATATTCAACAATGACGGCGACGACCGGGCAGTATCGCCCGTGATCGGGGTTATACTCATGGTCGCAATCACTGTAATTTTGGCCGCCGTAATCGGGACGTTCGTGCTCGGGCTCGGTGACCAGATCGGTGAAAACGCACCGCAGGCGACGTTCTCCACTGATGTTGACGGGTTCGACAATGATACATCTGGCGGAGGCTTAGAGTTTACCATCGAGAAGACTGGGGGTCAAGACATTTCAGTCGATGACCTTCGAGTCACTGTCGATGGGAGTGATACTGGGGATTCAGTAGATGATGCATTAGATGAGGGTGAAACCTGGCGGACAGGACAAGAAGCAGTTTGGGATGACGGTGAACCCGCTGATTTCGATGGTGGCTTCGAGGAAGATGACCGAATCACCATTCGCATCATCCACAACCCGTCTGGTGACTCCGTGTACTCCACGACGGTGACGGTCCCTGAGGACGACTCGTAGAAAGGCGCTCACCACTTTTTCCACAACGCTCTTGTGGCGCAGATTGTTGGTGAGTCATAGCGCCGTTTCAAGGATGGTTTTGAGCGCTTCTTTCCCCGGTTTTCTGTACACTTCACGGCGAAGCTGAAACGCTCGGAAATACGGCGTGAGTCTGTCTTTAGACACACCTCGATGCGGCGAGAGCCACCGTCGCGCCAGCGACGCGTGGCTCTCACACGTGTTCACGTGAACATCTCCATCGACGTACTCGCCGTCACCGTGGACGACGTATTCACGAGTGAATGCGTCGTCCTCGTCAAGTGGATCGTACGCCCGAAAGCCGTCTGTGTAGACGGTTAACGACTCCTGCTGGCGGTCGGCCAGCAGGAGTCGAATCTTCGGTTCGGTCGCCGCTTTCGCCGGGATCACGTGCTGTTCACCTGTGCCACGATCTGCGAGAACAAATACAGGGAGTTTGTCCTCGGCGTACGTTCCACGTCCGCGCGTGGACAGGCCACGCGAGCGCGACCACCCGTCGCGCTCGCGGCCCTTGAGCCCCGCTTTCACGTAGAATTCGTCGATCTCAACGGGGCCTTTGAGATGGATCCGAGGCGCGTCCAGCGCTCGCAGGAAGCGCTGGACGCGCCGGTAGATCGTCTTGTACGAAACGTCAATTTCTACGTCTAACTGCCTGAAACTCGTGTTGAAGCGGATGTACGTGTAGACCGCGAGAAACCATTTCCTGAGCGCCACCGTAGAATGTTCGAAGATCGTGCCGGTCTGATCGTTGAACGTGCGGTCGCAATCCTTACACAGATACCGCTGAAACACGCGATAGCTGCCGTACCGAATCACAGATTCGCCACGGCAGCGTGGGCAATAGACGCCGTCGCGCCAGCGAACCTGTTCCAGCAGGTTCGCGGCGCGACGCTCCGAGACGAACGTCTTGATTGGGAACATCGTTCGTCGGGTGACGCGGACGCGTCACCCTTGCCTGCTGTGACTTCCAGCTACTGCTGAGAACTGACCAACAATCCTCTACCCAAGAGCGTTCCACAAATCACCGAACGTCTTGAGTTGCTACTGTAGTAAGCCGGAGAGAACAGAAGAAAGAGTAATGTAACTCCCACCAGCACTAACGAAACCTGCCGTGTGGGGGTTCCCCTTCGAACTGCTCAGATCCGGTATAGGCGCGCGCGGCACCCGCTGCGGGTCGTCCCGTAATCGCTGGCCTCACAGGGCTGACCAGTGACCGGACGCCACGGCGGCGCATAGCCTCGATACGCTGATACCGCACTTCCGTCCCAGTCCCACAGCGCCAGCCCCACCGACTCGCCGTCCCGGCGGGACGCGTGGTGGGGCGAGGGTGACGGCGACGAACGTCGGCCGCGGCGTCGAGCGCGCCGGCGAGGACGGTCCGGCCGCGGTCGGCGCTTTTACGCCACCGACGCCAAGCCGTCCCCGCCTCGTACCCGACCCTCCCCGAGCGTGTGGTGTGGGTCGCGGTCGACGATACGGCACGAGCGCCGTCCACGCCACCACCCCCAACGACGCCCTTTTTCCCTCGCGTCACCCACCCTCACACATGGAGACGCTGGAGTACGAGTGCGACTTCTGTGACGACACCCACGAGTCGCGGTTTCTCACCTCGCTGCCGACGCAGGCGTTGAGCCGGAAGGAGGTCGCCGCGCTCAACGAGCAGGCGCAGTTCGACGGGGTGGCGGGGCTGGAGTTCCACCCCTGTGAGCAGCATCCGCGCGGGGAGATCGCCACCGAGCAGCTGCTCGTCGAGCTCGACGGCGACCTGCTCTGCCTGCGGCTGGTGGGGGACGTGGGCTGGGCGCTGGAGGTGCGCCACGAGCTGGTCGACGCCGCGGACCACGAGACCGCGATCCGCGAGACGGCGGCGATCATGCTGGAGGAGGTGGCGCCCCCGGAGGACCACGAGGGGCCGCACGCCGGCGCGCACGGCCACGAGCACTAGCACTAGCTCGGGCGTGGAGCGTGGTCGTGCGCGAGCCCGGGCGTCGACCCCGGCAACAGCCGACGCCGGCGGCCGACGGAGGTGCGCCTCCGAGAGGTGGTGGCGATGACGCCAAAAAACCCGTTCACGTACAGTGCTGCTGGCGACCGCGGGCGGCCCCGCGGTCGCCGGGGTGATTCCAGCCCGTTCGAATCCGCCCGATCCCGTATTTGCGTGTGGCAGACGTTACGGGGAGCTCACGCTCCCGTCGCAGTGCGGCAGGTGCCGATCCCGTGGTGGCTCGTTCTCGATGGTGCGTGACTCACCTCTTGGGCACTGGTAACACGGACCAGTATATAAACCTCACGGCGGACCCGGGCCGTGCGTCAGCCGGCGCCCGCCGGCCTCGGGCCCTGGCACACGCCGGCGCGCGCAAGCGTTGCCGGTAGCGGGGTGAACCGCCACGTTTTCCCGGTACGGTGTGGGGTATAGGTGGGGATCCCGTATCGGAGAGTGAATGAGCAAGCAGTACACGACGCGTCGGCGGATCCTCCAGAGCGGGGCCGTCGTCGGCACGCTCGCGCTCGCCGGCTGTGCGGACGACGAGGAGCCGGACGAGGACCCCGAGGAGACGGAGGCGCCCACCGAGGAGCCCGAGTCGACTGACGAACCGACCGAGGAGGAGACGGAGGAGCCCGACGACGAGGGCGTCACGGACCCCACCTACGAGTTCTGGGCGTTCGACCAGGGCACCGACCGCGGCTACGTCTACCTCGGCGACGAGGACGGCAACCTCGAACTCGACGCGGAGCTCGACGTTGGCGAACTCGCGGACACGAACGGCGACGTGGTGCCGCACATGGTCGACTTCAACAGCACCGGCGAGTACGCCGCGGTCGCGTGTACCGCCGGCCGGCGCGTGCTCGTGTTCCGCGCCGAGGACCGCGAGCTCGTCGGCCAGGTCGAAACCGGCCCCGGCTCGCACTTCGCGGGCTTCACGCCGGACGACGAGTACATCCAGGTCGACGTGATCGACGACGAGAAACTCGTCCAGATCGACGTGGACCTCGACGAGGAGACGTTCGAGTACGGCGACGAGCTCGTCATCGCGGAGGACTCGACGTTCGCGGAGCGCGACGACGAGTTCGACGGCTCCGCGCCCATCTGTCACGACTACGACGACGACGGCTACTCGTACCACACGCTCGGGCCGTCCGTCCACAACTCCGGCGTGGTCGTCGTCGAGGTCGACTCCTTCAGCATCGAGACGGTGTTCGCGCCCGACGAGATCCGCGCGAACTGTGGGACGATCAAGGACCCCAACCGCGACCAGCTCTACCTCACCGCCGGCGCTCCGTCCAACGACGAGGAGACCGGCGGCGTCGGCGAGTGGTACGTGCTCGACACGGACGCCAAGGAGCCGATCCACCCCGACACCAACGAGCCGGTCGACGAGGACGACTACGCCTTCGAGGACGTCGCCCGCGACGCCGAGGGGTACGACACCCACGGCTTCTGGTTCGCCGACGACGAGCTGTTCGTGCTCAACCGCGAGACGCACGACGGCATCGTCATCGACCCCGAGACCAACGAGGTCACCGAGACGGTCGACGACTACGGCACCGCCCCCGACATCTTCTGGGGCACGCCCGAGGACAGCTTCCTGTTCGCGTCGCTACGCGGCCCGAACCCGGTCTCCGGCGACCCCCACGCGTCGGAGGGTGAGACGCCCGGCTTCTCCGTCTTCGACGTGGAGAGCCGCGAGGTCGTCGACGTGATCGAGCCCGACGGCGACGACCCCGAGAGCGACTTCCACGGCGTCGGCGGCCGCGAGCTGTAGGCCGACCGCCCGTTTGCGCCGGCGACCCCGACCGCTGCCGGCTCCTTTTTTATATCCGGCCCCCGAGCAGGCAGACATGAGCAACGACGACGGGGAGTATCCCGGCGACACCGATCCGCCGCCGGAGCCGGGCGAGAACGGGACCAACGCGAACGGCGGGCCCGAGGACCCCGACATCGAGGACCTGCTCGCCAAACTCGACGCGCTGGAGGCGACCGTCGACGACGCCGCCGAGCGCAGGAAGGTGCGCCAGACGATCGCCATGGTCGAGCGCATGCCGGGCAGCAAGGCGTTCACCACGCGGATCAGCAAGTACACCTCCCGCGACATGGCGGAGTCGTTCGTCGGCAGCGTGATCTTCGCGCTCCCCCTGCTCGTGGAGGACGGCGTCTTCGAGATCGCCGAGTGGTTCGTGGAGTTCACGCTCGGCGGCGTTCCGGTGTTCTTCATCGCTAACGCCGTGTTCGTGCTGGCGATGACCGGCGGACTCCTCTACTACGCGGACTTCCGTGAGGTGCAGATCACGAACCCCTTCCTCGGGTTTATCCCACGGCGATACGTCGGCGTCCTCGGCGTTTCGTTCGTGACGGCGTTCGGCATGATGCTGATGTGGGGCCGTCTCGCGGAGGAGGATCCGACGGCGCTCGAACAGCTCGCACGAATCACGGTGATCTGGGCGGCGGCGGCGTTCGGCGCCGCGCTCGGCGACATCCTCCCGGGCGAGTCGCAGGGTGAGGACGTCGGCGACATGTTCGACTGACGGGGCCGTACGGTTCCGTCTCCACCCCGGGTTCTCTCCGCTTCCCACCCTCCCTTTTACCACACGGCGGTGCAACCGCTCGTCATGACCAGCCGAAATGCGGGCGGCGCCGGCGGTTCGGAACGCGGGCGGTCGGCGCGCACGGACGCCGATCCGGCAACCGACGACCCGGACATCGACGACCTGCTCGCCAAACTCGACGCGCTGGAGGCGACCGTCGACGAACCGCACGAGCGCGAGAAGGTTCGACAGACGATCTCGCTCGTCGAGCGCATGCCGGGGAGCCGGGCGTTCACCACACGAATTAGCAAGTACACCTCCCGCGACGTGGCCGAGTCGTTCGTGGGCGGGATCCTGCTCTCCTTGCCCCTGCTCGTCGAGGACGGCGTCTTCGAGATCGCCGAGTGGTTCGTGGCGGTGACGCTCGGCGGCATCCCGGTGTTTCTCCTCGCCAACGTGGCGTTCATCGTCGCGATGACGGCCGGGCTCATCTACTACGCCGACTTCCGTGACGTAGAGGTTCGGAACCCGCTTTTGGGCGTTGTCCCGCGGCGACTAGTGGCGGTGTTGACCATCTCGTTCGTCGTCGCCGCCGGCATGATGCTGCTGTGGGGACGGCTCCACGAGGAGGGGCCGACGGCGCTGGAGGCGCTGGGCCGGATAACGGTGGTCTGGGCGGCGGCGGCGTTCGGCGCCGCGCTCGGCGACATCCTCCCCGGCGAGTCCGAGGGACGGAACGTCAGCGACCGGCTGGACGACATCGGCGACGCGATCCGCGACGACTGACTCCGCGCGCTCGCCGACGCGCGCACCCGCTCACGGCGGACAGTGCGGCCGCTCACAGTGCAACTGATCGAAGGAAAACCGCGACGTTAGTTGTCGCCCGTCTTCGACTGCCAGGCGTAGTCGCGGCGCTTCGCGGACTTGCCGAACCCACACGAGGCACAGCGCTCCTTGGTGAGGTGGTAGGAAGCCTCGCCACAGCGACGGCATTTCACGTGTACGGTCTTGTTCTTTTTACCCTGAGAGGGCGTACCAGAGCCGGTCATGCTTTGATCGTGACGACGTTATCGCCGCGTATAATCGTTGTGTCTTCGATGGCGACCGCGAACTCCTCGTCGAGCTCGGCGTCGACACGCGTTTCCACGTCGGTTTCCGGCTCGATCACCACGTTCATGTGCTGGTCGTAACCGGAGAGCACTCCGTAGTAGGTCGTTCCGTCCTTCAGATGTACAGTCACTGGCTCCTCGAGCGACGCTTCGAGCACGTCGAGGGGTCGACCACTCATTACCTACATCGCCGCCCGTCGCACTATTAAAAATACCGGGACCCGCCCGACGACGGGGCGCTCCATGTCAACTGGGGGATCGTTCGTCGCGGATCGTTCCCTCGGGGGTCGAACCCGGTAGTTTTTAAGATGGGCCTCTGTACTGTGCGATACCAAACTCCCGCGGGACACGGTGAGCCGAAGACGGCTCGGCCGTAGCGGGGCCTTCACCGACGTGCTGGAAGATGCCGGGGCTGGCGGCCCCCATGCGGGGTTTATAAGCGACGCCGTTCGCGGCGTCGGCACACAAACCATGGAAATCGAAATCGCAACCATTGGCGGATACGAGGAAGTCGGTCGACAGATGACGGCCGTCCGTGCGGGCGAGGACATCGTCATCTTCGACATGGGCCTGAATCTGAGTAAGGTCCTGATCCACGACAACGTGGAGACCGAGAAGATGCACAGTCTCGACCTGATCGACATGGGCGCCATTCCGGACGACCGCGTGATGTCCGACCTCGAGGGCGACGTGCAGGCCATCGTGCCCACGCACGGCCACCTCGACCACATCGCGGCGATCCCGAAGCTCGCACACCGATACGACGCCCCCGTCGTGGCGTCGCCGTACACGATCGAGCTGGTCAAACAGCAGATCCAGGGCGAGAGCAAGTTCACCGTCGACAACGACCTGGTGAAGATGAAGGCGGGCGGCACGATGTCCATCGGCGACTCCGGCGAGATCGAGATGGAGTTCGTCAACGTCACCCACTCGATCATCGACGCGATCAACCCGGTGCTCCACACGCCGGAGGGCGCCGTCGTCTACGGGCTCGACAAGCGCATGGACCACGACCCGGTCATCGGCGACCCGATCGACATGGAGCGCTTCCGCGAGATCGGCCGCGAGGGCGAGGGCGTGCTCGCGTACATCGAGGACTGTACGAACGCCGGGCGCAAGGGGCGCACGCCGTCGGAGTCCGTCGCGCGCGAACACCTGCGTGACACGATGCTGTCGATGGAGGACTACGACGGCGGCATCGTCGCCACGACGTTCTCCTCACACATCGCCCGCGTGAAGTCGCTCGTCGAGTTCGCCCGCGAGATCGGCCGCCAGCCGGTCCTGCTCGGGCGCTCGATGGAGAAGTACTCCGGCACCGCCGAGCGACTCGACTTCGTCGACTTCCCCGGCGACCTCGGCATGTACGGCCACCGGAAGTCCGTCGACCGCACGTTCAAGCGGATCATGAAGGAGGGGAAGGGTAACTTCCTCCCCATCGTCACCGGCCACCAGGGCGAGCCCCGCGCGATGCTCACCCGGATGGGCCGCGGCGAGACTCCCTACGAAATCGAGGACGGCGACAAGGTGATCTTCTCCGCGCGGGTCATTCCGGAGCCGACCAACGAGGGCCAGCGCTACCAGTCCGAACAGCTGCTCCGGATGCAGGGGGCCCGCATCTACGACGACATCCACGTCTCCGGGCACCTCCGCGAGGAGGGCCACTACGAGATGCTCGACGCGCTCCAGCCCCAGCACGTCATTCCGGGCCACCAGAACCTGAAGGGCTTCTCGCCGTACGTGAGCCTCGCGTCCTCGCAGGGGTACAGCCTCGGGCGTGACCTCCACGTCACGGAGAACGGCAACACGATCCAGCTCGTCGAATGACGACCGAATCCACGGAGGCGCGGGTGCTCGACGCCATCCGCGAGCGGCGCGAGCTGATAAACGCCGCTATCGACGAGGAGCTGCCGATCCAGCGGCCGGAACGACTGTACGAGGCCTCCCGCTACATCCTCGAAGCCGGCGGGAAGCGGCTTCGCCCGACCGTCACGATGTTGGCCGCGGAGGCGATCACCGACGTGCCGCCGATGACCGGCGACTACCGGTCGTTCGAGGCGCTCGACGGCGGCGAGGTCGACGTCATGCGGGCGGCGGTGTCGATCGAGATCATCCAGTCGTTCACCCTCATTCACGACGACATCATGGACGAGGACGACCTCCGGCGCGGCGTGCCGGCGGTCCACGAACAGTACGACACGTCGACGGCGATCCTCGCCGGCGACACCCTGTATTCGAAGGCGTTCGAGATCATGACCGAGACGGGTGCCGACCCCGCCCGCGGGCTGGAGGCGATGCGGCTGCTCGCGTCCACCTGCACGGAGATCTGTGAGGGGCAGGCGCTCGACGTCGCCTTCGAGACGCGCGACGACATCCTCCCCGAGGAGTACCTGGAGATGGTCGAGCTGAAAACCGCCGTGCTGTACGGCGCCGCCGCCGCCACGCCCGCAGTGCTGCTCGGCAGCGACGACGAGGTCGTCGACGCGCTCTACCAGTACGGCATCGACTCCGGGCGCGCGTTCCAGATCCAGGACGACGTGCTCGACCTGACGGTGCCGTCGGAGGAACTTGGCAAACAGCGGGGCTCGGACCTCGTCGAGGACAAGGAGACGCTGATCACCCTCCACGCGCGCCAGCAGGGCGTCGACGTCGACGCGCTCGTCGACGCCGACACGCCCGCCGAGATGACCGAGGCGGCGGTCGACGACGCCGTCGCCGCCTTGGAGGAGTCCGGCTCCATCGCGTACGCCCGCGAGAAGGCCGAGGACCTCACCGCGCGCTCGAAAGGGCATCTGCAGGTGCTCCCCGACAACGAGGCTCGTCGGCTGTTGGAGGACATCGCGGACTACCTCATCGCGCGCGGCTACTGAGCCGGAGCCCGTTCGGGCGCCGATTTTCGCCGGCGTTTTCGACGCGTTCTCACGAGCGATATTCACCGGAAGCGTGGTGTGTTCGGCGGGGTCGTCTCTCCCCCCTCCCTCGCCGCATGGCGCACGCCGGCGAACGGACACCGCTTTATCAGGCGAGACCCTTGCTTCGTGCGTGTCCCGGTATCGAGACGTGCTGTTGTTTTTCACGCTGGCACTGCTGTGGGGTGGCTCGTTCGTCGCGATCGAGGTCGGGCTCGACTACTATCCGCCCGTGTTGTACGCCGCCTACCGGTTCGACATCGCGGCGCTGCTGTTGGTGAGCTACGTCCTGCTTACCGAGTCGGACGCCATTCCCCGAACGCGCGGCGACCTCGCCGCGATCGGGTTCAGCGGCGGGCTCTCGGTGGCCGCGAACAACTCCCTCCTGTTCGTCGGCCAGCAGTACACGACGAGCGGCATCGCCTCCATCACGTACAGTCTGGTCCCCATCGTCACCGCCGCGGTGGCCGCGGCGTGGGTGGGCGGCTCCGACCTCGACGCGCGCGGCATGATCGGCGTGGTGCTCGCCTTCCTCGGCGTCGCGCTCGTCGCCCAGCCGGACCCCGCGAACCTGGCCGGCGGCGTCACGGTCGGCGTCGCGCTGATCGCGGTCGGCGTCATCGCCGTCTCCGTGGGGAGCGTCGGGCTCCGCACGGTGGAGACGACGTTTTCGAGCATCGCGCTCACCGGCTGGGCGATGCTGTTCGGCGGGCTGTTGATGCACGGGTTCAGCGTCGGCCTCGGCGAGCCACAGGGACCGCCGGTGTTTCTCGCGGAGCCGCTGGTGGCGCTGTTGTTCCTCTCGGTCTGCTCGTCGGCGGTCGCCTACTCCATCTACTTCACCCTACTCGACCGGCTGGGCGCCTTCGAGATCAACCTCGTCTCCTACGTCGTGCCCGTCGTCGCCACGGTCGCCGGCGTGCTCCTGCTTGGCGAGACCGTCACGTGGCTCACGGTCGCCGGGTTCGTCGTCATCGTTGCGGGCTTCGGACTGGTGAAGCGGCACGCGATCGCGGAGGAAGTGCCGAAGCTGGCCGCGAGGATGGGCGGGCTGTTCTGAGGGGTCGTCCGGTCGGCGTGCGGCTCCGGCGTTCGGCGCCCGCGGCACCCGCGGTATCACGTGTGAACGGGTGCGGATGCGGGCTACCCGTCGAGCGCCGCGATGTCGGCGAGGATCTCCGCCGCGTGGTCCTCCGGCGAGACGCCCTCGTACGCGAGCACGACCTCGCCGTCGGCGTCGACGACGTACGTGTTCCGGAACACGCCGTCGAAGGTGTTTCCGAACATGTTCTTCTCGCCGTACGAGTCGTAGGCGGCGGCGACCTCGCCGTCGGGGTCCGAAAGGAGGTCGAACGGCAGGTCGAACTTCTCGGCGAAGTCGGCCAGATCGTCGACGGGGTCGTCGCTGATCCCGACGACGGCGACGTTCGCGTCGGCGAACGCGTCCCACTCGTCGCGGAAGCCGCACGCCTCCGTCGTGCAGCCGGGCGTGTCCGCACGGGGGTAGAAGTAGACGACGGCGTACTTGCCGTCGAGCGCGTCGAGAGACACCGTCTCGCCGTTCTGGTTGGTGAGCGTAAACGCCGGCGCCTTGGATCCAACGTCGAGCATGTCGGATCGCTGGGCGGGGACCCGGAAAGCCGCTCCGGTCCGGGAACTACTCCACTTTCTCGGCGGCGTCCCGCTGGAGCAGCGGGTCGGCGTTGGCCGCCGGCAGCGTCACCACGTCCTCTCGTTCGAGGTCGTACTCGCGGTCGTCGACGCCGAGGATCTCGCCCACGTCACGGGTCACCCGCACCGTCGTTCGGTCCGTCTCGGGTGTGCTTGGCGCGGTCGAGGCGGACGTGTCGTCGTCCTCGCTCATTCCCGGCGCGCCCGGGGGGGCCGGCTCCGGGGCGACGGGTGTGGGACCGTCGTTCGACTCCGTTTCAGTCTCATCCGGCGACGCGTCCGGGGAGTCGTCCGTCGACCCGCCGGCCATCGCGTCCGCGAGCGCGCCGCTCGACGCGTCGGGTGACTCGGAGCCACCCGTCGGGTCGGCCGAGTTGGCTGAGCCGGCGTCGGCTGCCTGATTCGCGCCGTCAGCCGGCGGAATCGGCTCCTCGGGCGGAACCGGCTCGTCGCTTGCGGTCGGGGTGGGGGCGGCCTCCGTCACCGAATCGGTGTCCGACTCGCCGGCGGGTTCGACGTCGATGTCGCCGGCGTCCGCGGGCGCGGGATCGGTCTCGCCGGAGAGCACGTCGAGGACGGCCGACTTGTTCTCGCCGATCCGTGCGACGAGGTCGTCGAAGAGGTCCCGTTCCGGGCTCGTCATCCCCTCCGTCTCGACGGGCATGTCCGCCGCGGCGAAGGAGGCGAGTTTGACGACCTTCCCGACCCGGCGTTCGTAGATCGCCTCGGCGACCTCCTCGGCGGTCTCGATCTCGTCGGACATGCGGCGCACGTCGTCGTCCGAGAAGGGCTTGTCCACCTCCTCGGCGCGGCGGTCGCGTGCGGCGCGAAGGTCGGCGATGTAGGCGGCCACGTCGTCGTAGAACGCGTCGCGGAGATGCTGGAGGCTATCCTTGCGGCGTTCCTTCGATTGGACGGATCGGAGCTCGTCGAGGTTCATGGTTCGGGTGCCTTCCGTGCCTCACCGCGGGCCATCAGGAGGATGCCCGTCGGTTCGGGGACCACGTTCGTTCCGGGTTCCACGTTCAGTTCCCGACCGTTTAGTTCTACCGTCCGGTCCACCTCGGTCTCGATCCGGATGTCGCGGCCGACGAACCGCTCGGGGACCGCGTCGACCAGCGGGTCGAATCCGTCGAGTTCGTCGCGGTCGATGGGAGTCACCTTCAGCCCCGACCCGCCGTGCAGCGTGCCGGGGAGTCTGATCAGCCGACGCGTGTCCGTGGTGACGGGCTCGTCGATGGGTGCCGTCTGCGTGGCCGTCACCTGAGCGGTCAGGGCGGCGACCAGCCGGCGCACGCCGGGGCCGCCGGCCTCCACGTTCCCCTCGCGGACCGCGTCCGGATTGCGCTGGAAGGCGCCGAGGATCGTCTGTGCGCGTCCCTCGCCGATGCCGTCGAGCTCCATGAGCCGCTCCAAGGCGGCTTCCTCGTCCATCTCGCGGAGGTCGTCGGCGTACTCGACGAGCGCCTCGTGGACGCGAGCGCCCCACCCACCTTCCGTCCGGAGGACACGCTGGTTCGTGCCGCGCTCCTGGACGGTGTGGATCAGGTTCTCCGTGTTGAGGTCGATGGCGCGCACGTAGTCGACCACCTCGCGGCGGGCCTCGCTGTCGAGCTCGCGTACGTCCTCGTCACGGACGTGGACGTGGTAGCCGCGGCCGCCGGAGAAGACGACGGTGAGGTCCTCGAACGCGAAGTCGTTCTCCAGGAAGTCGAGGAGGCGGAGCAGCGCCGCCTTACACTCCGCCAGCATCTCCGCGTAGGAGGCGGTAGCCGGGTCCACGCCGGGGAGGTGGTCGGCGTCGAGGTCGAACACGAGGTCGGCCGAGCGCCACCCCTTTCGGCCCATCGTCGAGGCGCCGGGGTCGTCGTAGCGCGCCGCCGAGAAGTAGGCGTGTCGCGGCGCATTGTCCGCGAAGAACGTGTCGAGGTCGCCGAGGTCGAACGACGACTGGTGGCGGACCATCGTGGTTCCCGTGCCGGGCGTCCACGGGATGTGACCCCACTCGCGGAGGTTGGCGTCGGGTGGCGGGGTCACCGAGGCGCTTCGGTAGTAGTCGCCGAAGCGTCCCGAGAGGTAGTTGCGGGTCCGGTCGTCCATGCTCTCAGGTAGTATCCGCGGTCGACGTATAGGCGTTTTCGTTCGGGGGGCACCCGTGGGCCGGGGACCTGTCAATCGCCTGTGGAGCGCCGGCGTGCGCGCCGGCGACCGCGACGGCACACCGCCCCGCGCGTCGACCACAGCACTAACCGTCCCCCGACCGTACGTCGACGCATGCGCTCGGAAGCGGAAGTTCGCGAGCAGTACGAGTTTCTGAAAGACCAGCTCGACGAGGAGGAAATGAACCACCGGGGCGTCGAGGAACTGTTCACCCATTATAAACGCGCGCTCGGATGGGTGTTAGAGGAGGAGCACATCTAGGCTGGAGCACGACGACCGGTGACGATCGACTTCGGCGGTGCGGGATGGTGGACGCATCTGCCGTCGACGACCTCGTGGTCCCGTTTCCCCAACTCATTGGATGACGAACAAAACCGACGGGAGCGGCCCCGAGACTCCCGTCTCCGTTAGGTTTATCCCTCGTGGGGCGGTACGATTTGGTGACGCTTCGTCTGGAGGGCCGAAGCGTCAGCGGGGACCAATTCGAAGACACGCTCGACGCCGCTTTTTTCGGCGTCGGGCGTGAGCTTCGTTCTGCGGACCGACGCTATCCGGCGAGCGACGGCGCCGTCGTTCGGGGTTCGGGAGGTCGGAATACGGAGGACGTGGAGGACGTTCCACGCGCTACTCGACGGAGAGCGACGCGTCGCCGCCGTCCTCGCCGACGGTCCACTCCAACTCGAACTCCACGCTGAGCTCGTCGGCGCCGCTGCCGGTCTCGCGTTCCGCTTTCACCTCGAAGGTCGGCGCGTCGGGCACGTCCAGCGTCACCGACTCGCCGCCGGCCGACAGCGTCACCGGCTCGTCGGCCTCCAGTTTGTCCGCGACCGCGCGAAGCGAGGCCGCAATGCTGGCTTTCGACTCCGTGCTCTCGGTTTTGAAGATGAGCTCTTCGGGCATATGTGGACAGAGGTGCCCGCTCGTAATAAACACCGCACGCCGCGCGTCCCGCGGCGCCGCACCGCGGACCCTCTCGTGGCCGCATGCGAACGCCGGCGACACCACAGGGCAGCAGCGGTGATCCACCGGACGTTCTCCAGTTGACAGAACGGAACATCGGGCTGTGTGCGGGTAACCGCCGGCGTGCGCCCGAGGGAACTGTTCGCGAACGATATATTTATTAATTTTCGACAAGAAAACCGACGCAGTAGCATGTACGATCTCACCGGATTTCAGCGCGACCTCCTCTACGTGATCGCCGGGCTCGATGATCCCCACGGGCTGGCGATCAAGGAGGAACTCGAGGAGTACTACGAAAAGGAGATCCACCACGGTCGGCTCTATCCCAATCTGGACACGCTCGTCGAGAAGGGGCTCGTCGAGAAGGGGCAGCAAGACCGCCGCACGAACTACTACACGCTCACCCGTCGCGGCCGTCGCGAGATAGACGCCCGCACCGACTGGGAAGCGGAGTACGTCGACCACTAACGTCGCCTCGGTCGCCGCCCTCCCCTTTCGGTCGTCCCGCTCGTTAGTGCGGCCGACGCCGTCGACACCGACCGGCCCGACGCCATCGAACTCCCTCCCCCATCCCCGTCGCTCGATTGGAGTTTTCTCCAACGTACTCGATCGGCACCCGGATTTAACTCGCGGCGATTGGTACTCGGGGACATGGACCGAGACACCGTCGTCCCCGAAGTGGGCGACTTCCCCGGCGAGCGCGCCCGCGAGTGGGTCGAGCACCACCACCAGTCGGCCGCTCCCAGCACCTACGTGTACGACTTCGTCTGGGACCGCAACGCGCCCGCCGAGGGCCCCTTCTGTACGGACGTGGACGGGAACGTCCTCATGGACTTCACCAGCCACGTCGCCGCCGCGCCGCTCGGCTACAACAATCCGCTCATCATGGACGAGCTGCGGGAGTTCGACCTGGTCGACCCGCTGAAGATCGCCGGGCAGGACTTCTACGTCTCCGGCGGCGGCTCGCCCGGCGACCCGCTTCCGGGGCCGGCGGACCTCATGGAGCGCCTGACGGAGGCGACGAGCCACTACGACATGGACACGGTCTTCCTGTCGAACTCCGGGGCGGAGGCGGTCGAGAACGCGATCAAGATCAGCTACGACCACGCCGACGGCGCCAAGTACGCGCTCACGTTCGAGGGCGCGTTCCACGGGCGGACGCTCGGCGCGCTCTCGCTCAACCGCTCGAAGGAGGTGTACCGCCGCAAGTTCCCGGAAGTGAGCTCCGTCCACGACGTACCGTTCTGTGACGACCGAAGCTGTGACCCCTCGACGTGCTCGTGCGGGTTCTTCCGTGGCCCCGACGAGGACCCGGTCTCCGAGCTCCGCCGGAAGCTCGACCCCGACCGTGGCCACGTCAACCCCGAGGAGGTGGCCTACCTGATCATGGAGCCGATTCAGGGCGAGGGCGGCTACCGCTTCCCCTCCGACGCGTTCATGGACGAGGTCGCCGCGCTCGTCGACGAACACGACATCACGCTGATCGCTGACGAGATACAGTCGGGGCTCGGCCGCACGGGCGAGATGTGGGGATCCGACCACTACGCCATCGAGCCCGACGTGATCACGAGCGCGAAGGGGCTTCGCGTCGGCGCGACCGTCGCGAACGACGACATCTTCCCGGACGAGAAGAGTCGCCTCTCCTCGACGTGGGGCGCCGGCGACATCATCGCCTCGCTGCAGGGCGCGCTCACGCTCGACGCCATTGAGGAGGAGAACCTGATGGCGAACGCGACGACCCGTGGCCGGCAGTTCAAGGAGACGATGCGCGACGCCGACCTCGACGGCGTCATCGACGTGCGCGGCAAGGGGCTGATGCTCGCCCTCCAATTCGAGAGCAAGGCGCTCCGCGAGGACGTGCTCGACGCCGCGTTCGCCCGCGGCCTGCTCACCCTCTCGTGCGGCTACGACGTGCTTCGCATTCTCCCGCCGATGGACGTCACCGAACGCGAGATCGAGCTGGGCTGTGAGCTGTTGACCGCCGCCATCACGGACGCCAACTGAGCGCGGTACAGCCCCTTTTTAGAGAGCGTTTCAGATGTTCCCTTGGTTGAGAAGACTGCGTATTGCTGGATGCCGGGAGTGGGTGTATCACGGGAGCGGGTGCGGGGTTTATCAGTGGGGCGTTGGTAGAGTTGTGGTTCGTTTATAAGGTACGTTTGATAGGTGAGTCGCAGGTTCTGCGCACGTGAGGACCGCCTTCAAAAGCCCCAGCCAGCTCCGGTCGAGGGCCTCGCTGCGCGCTCAAAAGGCCTCTCGGCACCACCCGGCCTTTTGAGTGCTTACGTCGCCCATCGTCCCGGAGCCGGCTGCCCCTTTGAGTCCCACCCCGCACCGCACAGCGACCGCACCTCACACCTCCCCAACCTCGGTAGACGGGTGCCGGCGGGAAACCGCTCCGCCGGCACCCGCTACCTCCCTCGCGCTCCGGCTCGCGCCCGTTGGGCGCTCGCCGGGCGCGCCACCGCACATCCGTTTATAAGTGGCCGTCGTAACCGTTCTCGAGCGTTTATATACCATGTCGCCGGCGGCGATCTGTAACACCCACTCCCGAAGTCTCCCATCAAGGCACCTGTGCCGTCCAGAACCGCCCGTAATCGTGTCTCCGGATGGGGGTTTCAGCGGATCAAACTGACCATAAGACCGGGGTCCAGCTGGACGGGTGGACGTTGCCTACGGCCGACGGTCGTTCACGGATTGCCCGGTTTCTCTTCCGTTTGACCCGTCTTGCCGGATATGAGAGTCGTGATCAACGACGGCGACCGGACGCTGAACTGTGACAAGTACGAGGAGGGCGAACACGGCCTCGTCCTGCTCAACGAGAACGGCGAGCGGCACGGCTACGCACCGATGTCGAACGTCGTCTGCGTGGAGCCCACCGGCGACGACGAGCTGGGCGACGACGTGGTGGACGCCACCGACGGCGAGGACCCCGACGATCCCGACGAGGACGAGGAAGAAGACGACGAGGAGTAGCGGCGCGGGTACCCCTCCGAGGTTGCGACGGTCGTTCGCCGCCGGCGCGGACCAGCACTCCTTTGCGCGACCACGCCGACGCTCCGATATGACCGACGACGAGGGTGGAGACGAAACTACACACCCTGCCGAGCCGCGCGCGTCGCTCGAGGACGGCGACGCGCCCGCACTCCCCGCGGACCTCGACGCCGTCCGCGAGGCGCTAGTCGAGTGGTACGAGGTCGACCACCGGGACTTCCCCTGGCGGCGCACCGAGGACCCCTACGAGATCCTCGTCAGCGAGGTGATGAGCCAGCAGACACAGCTCGACCGCGTGGTGCCCGCCTGGGAGGCGTTTTGTGAGAAGTGGCCCACGACTGCGGACCTCGCGGCCGCCGAGCGCGGCGACGTGGTCGCCTTCTGGTCGAGCCACTCGCTCGGCTACAACAACCGCGCGAAGTACCTCCACGAGGCCGCCACGCAGGTCGAGACGGAGTACGACGGCGACTTCCCGGAAACCCCGGAAGAGCTTCAGGAGCTGATGGGCGTCGGCCCGTACACCGCCAACGCCGTCGCCTCCTTCGCGTTCAACAACGGCGACGCCGTCGTCGACACCAACGTCAAGCGGGTGCTCCATCGCGCATTTGGCGTCCCGGACGACGATGACGCCTTCGAGCGCGTCGCGTCTGCGGTCATGCCCGACGGCGAATCACGCGTCTGGAACAACGCGATCATGGAGCTCGGCGGCGTCGCTTGCGGAACCAAGCCCCGCTGTGACGAGGCCGGCTGCCCGTGGCGACCGTACTGTCACGCCTACGAGACGGGCGATTTTACCGCGCCCGACGTGCCGACCCAACCGAGCTTCGAGGGGAGCCGCCGACAGTTCCGGGGTCGCGTTGTACGGACCCTCGGCGAGTTCGACGAGCTGACGCTCGACGATCTCGGACCGCGAATCCGTGTCGACTACGCGCCCGATGGGGAGTACGGACGTGAGTGGCTGCAGGGACTCGTCGACGACCTCGCTGACGACGGGCTCGTCGAGCTCACCGAGCGCGACGGCGAGACGGTCGCGTCGCTGCGGGCGTAAGGCGGCTGTTCCCAGCGTCTACAACCTCACTCACCGCTCCTGACGCCCCTTGGTCTGCCGATAATCCCGGGCAAGCACGTTCTCGCGCATGTGGCTCACGAACGCGTCAGCCTGCGCGTCGGTCATCTCGGCCGGGTCGACCATCGGCACTAGCTCGAACCCGCGTCCGCGAATCGTCGTTGCGTGTTCGGCCTCGATGTCGAAGGAGGCGGGCCGGCGCGTGGTGTACTCGACGGCGAGCGCCTCCAGCACGCGCTCGCCGACGGGGACGATGATCTGCGGGTTGATCATCCGGATCTCCGCGTTGAGGAACGGCTCGCAGGTGTCGACCTCCGTGTCGGTCGGGTCGCGCTCGGGGTGGTGACAGCGCGTGAGGTTCGTGAAGAAGACGTTCTGTACGTCCGGCGTCGACGCCGACGGCTCCGACCGGACGAACCCGAACTCGGCAAACATCGACTGCACGCGCTCGCCGCCACCCGGCCCCGTAAACGGGATGCCGTTTCGCTCGGCGGCCGCCGTCGGCGACGCACCGACGACGAGGAACTCCCCACCCACGTCGCCGTAGCCGTGGACGACGCGCTCGCGGGCGTCACACAGCGCGTCGCAGTTCCGGCAGTCGGCGTCCATGCCGAACGGGTTCTCGAACTCCTGTTGATGCGCGTCCACGCCCGCCGATGGGTGCTACGCCGCCGTAAAGCTCTCGCTTGGCGGGAAGGCGGTGGTCGATGGAGGCCGTTATTTTTTCGGTCATCGTCGACCTAACTGCGGATGCGGTTCACATCATCTCCAGAGTCCACCAGGGTGTGGATCGTGCATTCCGATACTTCGGCCGACGATGGCCGGTAGCGTCCCTCTTCTCCGGGCGCTTTCCTCCCCACCAGTGTGGGTGTTGTGCGGTTCGTTCGCGCATTCCCCGTTCACACGCACTGGTTGCTCGTGTCGCCCGTGCGCTCGCCGGCGAGTGCTGCCGCTCGGAGCAGGCAAGTCACCGAAAATCCGCAGCACGTCGTCGTGGAGGCGCTACGCCAGCGTGTACGACTCGTCGTTGCGAACGACCATCTCCTGTTTACGGAGGGTCTTCAGAATGCTGTACAGCGACATCTTCTTCATGCCCAGCGAGTCGCCCATCTCGCTCACGGTGGCGCCATCGTTGGTCGTCAGATAGAGGTAGACGAGCTTTGCCCGGGGCGACTGCAGCTCCGGCGGGAGTGCCGGCGCCGCCGTCGCGGTTGCCGTTTCGGTTTCGAGCATCTTGTCCGGACACAGTGGTTCGACGATAATAAACCCCCATTTCAACAATCGTCGAAACACCACATTTGTGATTCTGAGTCCCTCTCCCGCGGGAATTAGCCGATCGTCGAACAGCAGGTACGACAAAGCGGACGCGAACGACGCCCGAAGACGGTCGAGAGTTCGACCGACGACGGATACAGAATCGTGAGGAATCCCCCGAAAATCGTGTGATTCGGTCGCGCGATCCGCGATCGGCGCCGCGGCGACGGCGCGCGCGGGCCGCCCTGAACGAGACGGGTGTCGTCGCTCAGTACGAGCGGACCTTCGGCTCGTACGTCTTGTCCTCGCCTTCGAGGATCGCGGGCTTGTACCAGAGTTCGGGCTCGCCGTCGTTCCACGACACCATGGTGTGTTTCAGCCAGTTCTCGTCGTCGCGCTCCTGGCGCTCCTTGCGCCAGTGGGCGCCGCGGAACTCCTTGCGCGCGAGCGCGCCCATCGTGAGCGCCTCCGCGATGTCGAGGATGTTCCGGGTCTCCATCGTGTGGATCAGGTCCGTGTTGAACGTGCGCGAGGGGTCCGAGACGGCGACGTCCTGGTACGCCTCCCGGGCCTCACGGAGGTCCTCCAGCGCCTGCTGGAGGCCGGGCTCCTCGCGGAACACGTTGACGTGGTCGGTCATCGTCTGCTGTACCTCCGACCGGATCTCGGCGTGGTTGCGGCCCTCGCGTTCGAGCAGCGTCTCCACGCGCTCCTTGGCGCTCTCGACCTCCGCCTCGAGGACGGACTCCGCGTCCGCCGCGACGGCGCCGCCGTCGGCCGCGGCCGGCGAGTCGCCGCCGACCTCGCCGATCTCGACGTCGAACTCGAAGTCGGACTCCTCGAACTCGCCGGTCCTCCCCGTGGGAATCTCCGGTTCGCCGAGGTCGTCGCCCGCGGCGTGGCGTCCCGCACGCTTGCCGAAGACGATCAGCTCCGGCAGCGCGTTCCCGCCGAGGCGGTTGCCGCCGTGGACGGAGACGCAGGCACACTCGCCGGCGGCGTAGAGCCCGTCGATGCACGTCTGGCCGTGCTCGTCGGTCTCGATGCCGCCCATCGCGTAGTGCTGGCCGGGCTTGACGGGCATCGGCTCCGTCAGGCCGTCGGCGCCCTCGAAGTCCTCCGCGAGGTGGAGAATGTTCTCCAGCCGATCGAGGATCCGCTCCTCGCCGAGGTGGCGCATGTCGAGGTGGACGTACTCGTCCTCGATGCCGCGCCCCTCGTTCACCTCGGTGAGCTCGGCGCGCGACACCACGTCGCGGGAGGCGAGCTCGCCGTCGTTGTTCGCGTAGCCGTGCTCGAACATGAAGCGTTCACCCTCGCTGTTGTAGAGGATCCCGCCCTCGCCGCGGACACCCTCGGAGATGAGGACGCCCGTGGACGGGAGCGTGGTCGGGTGGAACTGGATGAACTCCATGTCCTCCATCGGCACGCCGGCGCGGTACGCCATCGCCACGCCGTCGCCGGTGTTGGCGACCGCGTTCGTCGTGTGGTCGTACACCTGGCCCATGCCGCCGGTGGCGAGGATGACGCCGCCGGACGCACGGAAGCCGCTGATCTCGCCGCTCTGAATGTCGTAGGCGACGACGCCGTGACACTCGCGGTCGGCGGGGTCGTCCGCCTCGGTGACGGCCAGGTCCATCACGTGCCACTCGTCGTACACCGTGATGCCCCGCTTGACCACCTGCTCGTACATCGTGTGGAGCATCTGGTGGCCGGTCTCGGCGCCGGCGTACGTCGTGCGCGGGAACGAAAGGCCGCCGAACGGCCGCTGTGAGACGGTGCCGTCCTCCTCCCGGGAGAACGGCATCCCCCAGTGTTCCAGCGTGATCACTTCTTCCGGACTCTCCTTACAGAGGGCCTCCACCGCGGGGGCGTCCCCGAGGTAGTCGGACCCTTTCATCGTGTCGTACGCGTGGTCTTTCCAGTCGTCGCCCTCACGGAGCGCGGCGTTGATGCCGCCCTCCGCCGCGCCGGTGTGGGAGCGAACGGGGTGGAGCTTCGTGACCATGGCCACGTCCGCGCCGGCCTCCTGAGCCGCGATGGCCGCTCGGAGCCCGGCGCCGCCCGCGCCGACCACGATAACGTCGTGTTCGTGCATTGTTGTTGAGTGTGTGTTAGGTCTGGGATCCCTTGAGGGTGTCTACCAGAACTTCAGGTTGTTCTTCACTGCCTCGCGTTTCAGCTCCTGGATGTGCTCGGTGAGCGGGATGTCCTTGGGACACACCTCGGTACAGGAGAACTGGGTCTGGCACCGCCAGACGCCGTGTTCCTGTTCGAGGATCTCCAGGCGTTTCTGCTTGATATCCTCGCCCTCGCGCTCGTCCATGGCGAACCGGTACGCCTTGTTGATCGCGGCCGGACCGAGGTACTCGTTGTCGCCGGCGGCAACGTTACACGACGACATACACGCGCTACACCAGATACAGCGCGTCGACATCTTCACCTTCTCGCGGTTCTCCCGCGTCTGGCGCTGCTCTTCGAGCTCGCCGTCGGGCAGGTCGTTCGTCTGGAAGTAGGGCTCGACGGCCTCCATCTGGTCGTAGAAGTGCTCCATGTCGACGACGAGGTCCTTCGTCACGTCGGCGTGCGGGAGCGGCTCCACGCGGATCGGCTGGTTCAGCTCGGAGATCTGCGTCTTGCAGGCCAGATGCTGGGTGCCGTTGACGAACATCGCGTCGGACCCACAGATCGCCTGCCGGCAGGAGTGCCGGAAGGTGAGCGAGGAGTCGTACGTGTCCCGCGCGTACATCAGCGCGTCGAGAACGGTCATCCCCTTCTCGAAGGGAACGTGGAAGGTGTCGAACCGCGGCTCCTGTTTCCCCTCCACTTCGGGGTCGTAGCGGAACACCTTCAGCTCGATCGTGTTCTCGTCGGCAGCCGCCTTCTCGGCCTCCTCGGCCTGCCGCTGTTCGCGGCGCTCGGCGGCGCGCTGGCGCTTCTCCTCGCGCCGGCGTTCGCCCTTCGAGGGCTCCTGTTCGGCGAGTTCGGCCTCCGTCTCCGTCTCCTCCTGTTGTTTCGGAACTTGCGTGCTCATGTTAGTACAGACCGATGCCGGCCCAAGCGTTTGCCGTGCGGATCCCCTGAACGATCAGCAGGACGCTCGCGGCGATCAGCGTCCACTTGACGGCGGTGCGCTTGCGGCCGGCGAGTCCCTGGTTGATCAGCGCGTTGTACACTCCGTTGACGCCGTGGAACGTCGCCGTCAGCAGGAACAACACCATCAGCGAGTAGTAGCTCCACACTTCCATCCGGCCCGCGCTCATCAGGAACGACACCTCGTCCGCGTGGTGGACGAAGTGGAGCAGGAAGAAGTGGAACGCGAGGACGCCGATGAGGAACGCCGCGGTCACGCGCTGGAGCAGCCACATCGTGCCGCCCGGCGTGAACGAGGAGTAGCGTTCGGCCATCTTAGAACGCCCCCGCGATGAAGGTCGGTACTGACGCGACGGTGATCGCTCCCGTCAGGATCAGCGACGCGTAGAAGCTCTTGTCCTGTGAATCCAGCCCGACGCCGAGGTCGACCAGCAGGAGGCGCGTCCCGTTCAGAATGTGGAACACGGCCACCGCGAGCAGCCCGACTTCGAGGATGCGGACGAGAAGCAGCTCCTCCAGCGTGACGATCGTCTGCGTGTAGACGTCATCGCCCGCATCGAGGACGGCTTGCTCGGCACCCGCCGCCGGGATCGCGGTGCTCAACACGGCAATGTGGGTGAACAGGTACCCGATGAGCACCCATCCTGTGAACTTGTGGAAGATCCACGCCCACATCCCCGCCGAGAACTCCCGCCACCGACCGAAGTCCTCGATGAGGCCCCGATTGTACGACTGACTCATACGTGTGTCCCTGTGTCCCGGGGTTGTATAGTAGTTTCTAACCCCGCGGACGCGACCGGCAGCAGCTCCCGTACACGCACCCACATACGGACCCCCCGTCACGGACACCGTGTTGGCGCGCCGGGCGGAAATCGGCGATACGCGCTCGCCGAACGACTGTCGGCGACTCCCGGACCATGTGAACGGCTGTCCCGCTGCGTCGAGTCACGGAAGGCTTTTAAGCGGGCAGCACTCTCTCTCATACGCAATGGCGAAAGGCGAAGTTGACTTCTTCAACGACACTGGCGGCTACGGTTTCATCTCGACGGACGATGCGGACGAGGACGTGTTCTTCCACATGGAAGACGTCGGCGGTCCTGACCTCGAGGAGGGGCAGGAGGTCGAGTTCGATATCGAGGAGGCCGACAAGGGCCCCCGCGCGACGAACGTCACCCGTCTGTAACTCGTCGCGAACTTCAGGTTGTATCGGCTTTTTGACTACTCTACACTCGTGAGCGGCGGCGTCGTCTATGGGACGACAACTACTGTCGCGACGCTTTTTCAGTGTGTCTCGAAGAAGAGGAGTAAGCTGCTCGGGGCCTTTCACTCCGACTCGTACGCCGCCCAGACGTACCGCGTCCCGTAATCTCCGTCAGGGCGGCGACCGCTTCGTCGTCGGTGTGGTCCGCGAGTCCGTCCACGGTGAGGTCGCGCTCGGCGAACGCCTCGGCCGCCGAGCGGAGATACCGCACCGTCGTCGCGCTCACGCCCGCCTCCCCGAGTGCGTCCTCGTCGGCCGCCAGCACGCGCTCGGGGGTCACCGCGTCGTCGAGCACGGTGTACGCGCGCTCGCGAATCGCGCGGGCGGACGCCGTCGAGAGCTGCTGATTGAGGATCGACGTGCAGAGCCGCCGAAACTCCTCGCCCGGCTCGACCGGGGCCACGTCGAGGGGGCCGTGGCGGTCGACGAGCGCCGCCATCGTCGGGTCTGTCCGTAGGGTTCGTTCGACATCCTCGTTCATCTGCTAGGATGCGCGCTCGGCGGGCAAGTGCGTTTCGCGCCGGGGGGATCGGGCGGCCTCGGTCAGACCGCTTGAAACTCCCACTCCGTTTCTCGTTTCAAAAAGGGAAACGTTGAACGGGAACGCTTGCGACCATCCGCACATGAAGCTCGAAGACGTCCAGCGTCTCGCGGTTCTCGGCGCCGGCAACATGGGCCACGGCATCGCGGAGGTCGCCGCACTCGCCGGCTACGACGTGGCGATGCGTGACATCAACGAGGAGTTCGTCCGGAACGGCTACGACCAGATCGAGTGGTCGCTCGACAAACTGGCCGAGAAGGACCAGATCTCGGAGGCCGACGCCGAGGCCGCCCTCGACCGCGTCGACCCCATCGTCGACGTCGAGGAGGCCGTCGGCGACGCCGACGTGGTGATCGAGGCGGTCCCCGAGAAGATGGAGGTTAAAAAGGACGTGTACGGCGAGGTGGAGGAGCACGCGCCCGACCATACCGTGTTCGCCACGAACACCTCCAGCCTCTCGATAACGGAGCTATCGGAGGTAACCGATCGCCCCGAGCAGTTCTGCGGGATGCACTTTTTCAACCCGCCGGTGCGGATGCAGCTCGTCGAGGTCATTTCGGGGGCCCACTCCAGCGACGAGACGCTCGACCTGATCGAGAATCTCGCCGAGGAGATGGGGAAGACGCCGGTTCGCGTCCACAAGGACAGCCCCGGGTTCATCGTCAACCGCATCCTCGTCCCGCTGATGAACGAGGCGGCGTGGATCGTCGAGAGCACCGACGCGACGATCGCGACCGTCGACTCCACCACGAAATACGACATGGGCCTCCCGATGGGGTCGTTCGAGCTGGCCGACCAGGTCGGCATCGACGTGGGATACCACGTACTCGACTACATGCACAACGAGCTCGGCCCCGCCTACCGGCCCTGCCCGATCCTCGTCGAGAAAGTCGAGAAGGACGAGCTCGGCAAAAAGTCCGGCAAGGGCTTTTACGACTATGAGAACGGCGGCGTGGACGTGCCGTCCGACGACATCGACCCCGACGTTCGGCGCCGGCTGCTTGCAATCATGGCCAACGAAGTCGCCGGGCTCATCGAGAACGGCGTCGCCGACGTCGACGCGATCGACCGCGCCGTGATGCTCGGCGCCGGCTTCCCTGACGGCCCCGCCAAGCTGGCGGACGGCGAGGGACTCGACACGCTCATCGAGACGCTCGACGAGCTCCACGAGGAGACCGGAGAGGAGCGCTACGAGGTCGTCGACTACCTGCGTGACGCAGCCAGCACTGGCGGGTTCTACGGCTCGGCGCCCGACGACGTGGCCGCCGCCTACGACACGCTCAACGTGAGCGTCGACGGCAACGTCGGCCATATCGAGATCGACCGCCCACACCGGATGAACACGATCAGCGAGGAGCTGCTCGACGAGCTGTCGACCGCCATCGACCAGCTCGACGCCGACGAGGAGGTCCGGTCGATCCTGCTCACCGGCGCCGGCGACCGCGCGTTCTCCGCGGGCGCCGACGTACAGAGCATGGCCGCCGGCGGGGCCGACCCGCTCAACGCCGTCGACCTCTCGCGGAAGGGCCAGGAGACGTTCGGCAAACTGGAGGAGACGGGCAAACCCGTCGTCGCCGGTATCGACGGCTACTGTCTCGGCGGCGGGATGGAGCTCGCGACCGCCGTGGACTTCCGAGTCGCGTCCACGCGCTCGGAGTTCGGCCAGCCGGAGCACAACCTCGGACTGCTCCCCGGCTGGGGCGGCACCCAGCGACTCTCCCGGATCGTCGGCGAGGGGCGCGCCAAGGAGATCATCTTCACCGCCGACCGCTACGAGGCGGAGACGATGGAAGAGTACGGCTTCCTCAACGACGTGGTGGGCAACGAGGCCCTCCTCGATTCCGCCTGGGAGCTCGCCGAGGACCTCGCGGCCGGGCCGCCGGTCGCCCAGCGGTTCACCAAGCGCGCGATGCACGCCGGCCGCACCGACGGCGAGGCCGGCCTGGAGATCGAAGCACAGGCGTTCGGCCACGTGATGAACACCGACGACATGATGGAAGGCGTCACCGCGTTCATGGGGGACACCGAACCGGAGTTCGAGGGCAAGTAAGGGGGCGGCCGTCGCGGTCGCTGGTGGTACGCTGACGGAACGGCGCCGAATTATCTCACCCTCAAATTTTTAATTGTTGTTGAGAGACTACCTGATGAATGCCGAAGCGGTATCGAAACGGCTGGTGGCTGTTCGAAAAGTACCATTGTGAGGAATGGACACAAGCAGAGATTGCGGACGAGTGTGGAGTATCTCCGCGCACGGTCCGTGACTGGATGGAACGCCGCGGCGTCGAAACACGGGAGATCGCCGGCGAGAACCATCCACTCTACGGGAGTAGTCGGTCCGAAGATGTCCGTCACTCGATAGCAGAATCGCTCTCTGGGCGCGAGGTATCCGATGAGACACGCCGCCGTATGTCGGAAGCCCAGCAGGGACGAACGCTCTCGGAGGCGACTCGTTCGAAGATAGCGAAAGCACTGACTGGAATGGAACGGCCCTCTTCAACGCGTCGAGCCATGAGTGAGGCGAGTGCAGGGGCAAACAATGCAAACTGGAAGGGTGGATACGGTCGTCGATACGGGTCCGGGTGGAGCCCGGCGAGGGACGCCGCACACGAGAGCCAAGAGGAATGCGAGCACTGCGGCCACGACGGGTCAGACCGTCGGCTTGAAGTTCATCACGTGGTGCCGGTTCGAAGATTTCGCGAGAGCGAAGCGTTCGAGCTCTCGGATGCACATCACCCGAACAACCTGCGCGTTCTCTGTCGCCTGTGCCATATAAAAGCAGACCACGAGAAAATCACCGTAACGACGCGTGGTGAATTTCCGAACCCTGAATGAGAACCGTTAGCAATGAAGTCGTATGTGAGAAGAGTTAAATCGAAGGCGGCGATACGACTGAATGCGCTCGGTTGGTGTAGTCCGGCCAATCATGTTGGCCTTTCGACCGTTTCAGGCGTTTTCGCGCCTGTACGGGAAGACAGCCGACGACCAGGGTTCAAATCCCTGACCGAGCATTTCTCTCACGCTCACTCGGCGAGCGACGGCACTCGTCACCGTCGACGGCGGATACCCCGCGCCATCCGCCGTCACCCGCCGAACCGTTCTTAAGAGTCCCGACCCTCCGGCCCGACATGGACGCGTCAGACCGGGTACGGCCGCTGCTCGCGGCGCTTACCGTCGTCGCCGGCGTGGCGACGGCCGGGAGCCTCTACTTCAGCGAGGTGCTGGGGCTGGTGCCGTGTGATCTCTGCTGGTACCAGCGGATCTTCATGTACCCGCTCGTGGTCGTGCTCGGCGTCGCAGCGATCGACGGGCGTACGAGGGTCTACCGGACGGCGCTTCCGCTGTCGCTCGGGGGCGTCGCGGTGTCGGCGTATCACACCTACATCCAGCTGACGCCGGCGGCGACCTGCACGGTCGACGGCGCCTGCACGGCGATCCTCTGGCAGGGCTTTGGCGTGTTTACCATCCCCCGGCTGGCGCTCGTCGCGTTCACCCTGATAAGCGTCGGCCTCGTGGGACTGGCGCTCGTCGATCGCGGCGTGTGATGGTGGACAAGTGGAAGGTTGGGAATTTGCCTCTGTTGAAATCCGGTTCTTCAGACGTATTTCCAACTGAAACAGCCAGTCGATAGCGACTGCTTGTTGATCGATGTGGGGAGTAGGTCTATCACGTGGGCAGGTGCGTCGTTTATAAGTGGAGCGTTGGTGTGGTTGGTTTCTGTTTTATAAGGTGTGTTTGTTCGGTGAGTTGCGAGTGCTGCGCCGGTGAGGACCGCCTGCAAAGCCCCAGCCGGCTCCGGTCGAGGGGCTCGCTGCGCGCTTTTCAGGGCGTCTCTCCGCACAGCCCGACGCCCTGAAAAGTGCTTACGTCGCCCGTCGTCCCGGAGCCGGCTGCCCCTTTGAGCCCCACCCCGCACAGCACCGCAACTGCACCTCACACCTCCCCAGCCTCGCCGCTCGCTTCGCTCGCGGCGTCCCTCGCGCGCCGGCGAGCACCCGCTGGGCGCTCGCCGGGCGCGCCACCGTACCGCATCTCGTTTATAAGAGAAGCGTCGCCACCTCTCTCGAGTGTTTATATACTCTATCGCCGGCAGCGAACTGCAATACTCACTCCCAATATCACTCATCGAGGATTCTGTACTGTCCACAGGGGGAGATAAACACATCAGTCTGTGAGGATTTCAACAGAGCCGGGAATTTGGAATCGTGGCCACCGCCCTGGAGCGCGACCCTTTCGTAGCTCCGGGTCCGACTCGCGACCATGAGCTTCGAGGCCCTGCCGGACGGCTGGCGCGTGTGGAACGAGGAGCCCGAGGGCCGGACGATCCTCGTGTTCCGGCCCGACGTGTTCGACGGCGACGCGCTCCCGGCCGCGTGTATGCCGACCATCTACCTCACGAACGGGGCGCGCAACCAGCGCCCCGGTGCGGGCCAGTACGCCACCGACGAGTGGCACGTCGTCCTCTTTTTGGAACCCGAGATCGAGGCGCTCGCCGAGACGTACGACTCCCGGGACGCCGGCATCGACGGAGCCGTGGCGGCCGCCGAACGCTTCGCTCGCGGCGAGATCGACTACCGAGCCGCGTATCAGGTCCCCCGAGAGGAGTACTTCGAGGCGCTCGACGAGACAACCAGCTGAGCTGCCCCTCGCGAGAAGTATTGCACATTCGTGCATACACTAGCCTTTTGAGGGGACCCATCACGCACGAACACGAGGGTTTTTATCGGATCCGACCGGAACTCCGCTCATGCAACCCGGTGGGGACCACAGGGTAGACGGCGGCCACGGAACGACCGACACGCGCCCGTTCGACGACGGCGGGCTCGGCGACGAACCCCGCGAGAAGTGCGGGGTCGTCGGCGTTTCGCTGTCGGACCGTGCGGCCGCGCGGCCGCTGTACTACGCGCTGTACGCCCTCCAACATCGCGGTCAGGAGTCCGCGGGCATCGTCACGCACGACGGCTTCCAGCAGCACGGCCACGTCGAGCGCGGACTGGTGGGTGACGCGTTCACCGAGAGCGACCTGGAGGCGCTTTCGGGCTCGACCGGCATCGGTCACGTCCGCTACCCGACGGCGGGGAGTCTCGACAAGAGCTGTGCCCAGCCCTTTTCAGTGTCGTTCAAGTCCGGGTCGCTCGGGCTCTCACACAACGGTAACCTCGTCAACGCCGACGAGGTGCGCGCTGATCTGGAGTCGTCCGGCCACGCGTTCACCTCCGACGGCGACACCGAGGTGATCGCCCACGACCTCGCGCGCAACCTGTTAGAGGAGGACCTCGTCCGAGCGGTCAAACACACGATGAACCGGATCCACGGCTCCTACTCGCTGACGATCATGCACGACGACACCGTGCTCGGCGTGCGCGACCCCCTCGGCAACCGCCCGCTGTGTATCGGCGAGCTGGAGGACGGCTACGTGCTCGCCAGCGAGTCGGCGGCCATCGACACGCTCGACGGCGAGCTCGTCCGGGACGTGAAACCCGGCGAGCTGGTGGTGTTGGAGCCCGACGGCTCCGGCTACGACTCCTATCAGCTGGTCGAGACCGACAACTCCGCCCACTGCTTTTTCGAGCACGTCTACTTCGCCCGTCCCGACTCCGTAATCGACGAGAACCTCGTTTACGAGGTGCGCCGCGAGCTCGGCCGGCAGCTCTGGGCGGAGTCCGGCGTCGAAAGCGACGTGGTGATGCCCGTTCCCGACTCCGGCCGCGCCTTCGCCACCGGCTACGCCGAGGCAAGCGCCGAGACGACCGCGGACGGCGACGCCCGCCCCGACGACGAGAACGGCGTCGAGTTCGCCGAGGGGCTGATGAAGAACCGCTACGTCGGGCGGACGTTCATCATGCCGACGCAGGACGAGCGCGAGCGCGCCGTCCGGCTGAAGCTCAACCCGATCAAGTCCACCGTCGAGGGGAAAACCGTCACCATCATCGACGACTCCATCGTCCGCGGCACCACCTCCACGCAGCTCGTGGAGCTGGTGAAGGACGCCGGCGCCGAGGCGGTCCACCTCCGAATCGGCGCGCCGCCCATCCTCGCACCCTGCTACTTCGGCATCGACATGGCGACCCGCGAGGAGCTGATCGCCAGCGACCGCTCGACCGAGGAGATCCGCCAGGAAGTCGGCGCCGACTCCCTGTCGTACCTCTCGATCGACGCCGTGAGCGAGGCGCTCTCCGCGAGCCGAGCCGACCTCTGTCTCGGCTGTGTCACCGGCGAGTACCCCTTCGAGGTGGAGGGTGAAGCGACCGACCGGACGGTCGAGCGCCCGGATATCGCGGCGCCCGCGGACGACTGAGTCCGCCGGCGCTCTTTTTTTTTAACGTTCTTTGGGATAGCGCACGCCACGTCGACGATTTCGCAAACTGATTGGAGGGGAGCTTGGAACCATCCGAATGAACAATCACGCATAATGAACAGAAGTCAGACATTTTCTATATAGTTCTATTGTTCTATGCTGTGGTGAATTGTGGCTGTAGAGGGTGATATAGCAATCCGGTGTCCGAAATATATCTCATAGCATACTACTTATCCGTCGTTCGACCACACTCGGGTGATGGCACCCAGCCAGAACACGACGACGGGGATCACGCGACGAAACGCGCTGGCGACGATCGCCGGCGTTGGGGCGGTCGGCGTTGCGGGCTGTATGGGCGGCGGCGCGGACGGCGAGCTCTCCGGCACCATCGACGCGTCGGGGTCGAACACCGTCGCGCCGATCACCTCGTGGGCCGGCGAGAACTTCCAGGACGCGTATCCGGGCGTGACCGTCGACGTCGACCCGCAGGGGACCGGTGCCGGGTTCCAGGAGTTCTCCCGTGCGAACTCGGACATCCAGAGCGCAAGCCGCCTCATCACCGAAGAGGAGATCGCGATCGCTGAGGAGAACGACGTCGAGTACAGCCACTACACCGTCGGTCTCGACGGGCTCGCGGTCGTGAAGAACTCCGAGAACGAATTTGTGGACAACATCACGCTGGAGGAGCTCGACCGGATCTGGCAGTTCGAGTCCGACGTGGAACAATGGAGCGACGTCCGCTCGGAGTGGCCCGACCGCGACATCGCGCTACACGGCCGCGACTCCGCGTCCGGGACGTTCGACTACTTCACCCGCGAGATCACCGGCGGCGGCGAGGAGATCGGCAACGTCCGCGACGACTACTCCGCGACCAGCCAGACAAACGAGATCATGGGTGCGGTCGCCGACAACGTCGACGGGTTCGGCTTCGGCGGCGTCGGCTACCTACGCGCCATCGAGGACGAACAGGACATCGAGGCCGTCCCGGTCGAGAGCGACGTCGACGGCGACTTCTATCTTCCACGACAGGAGAACATCGAGAGCGGGCTCTACTCCCCGCTGGCGCGTCCGCTGTTCGTCTACGTCAACCACGCGACGCTGGCCGACGAGAAGACGGACCTCATCGGCTCGTTCATGCGGTTCTACTTCAACGACCAGCGCGACTACGCCCGCGACGAGGGGTTCTATGCGACGCCCGAAGAGCAGGCCGAAGAGAACCACGACGAGTTCGAGGCCGTCCTCGACGACCTCGGCGTCTCCCTCGACGAGATCACCGTCGACCGCGCCTGAGCCGACAGCGCGATGCACACGACCCACACCGATGAACACTGACAGACGCAATGAGCACTGACCCATTCCGATGAGCACGGACACCGACACGGAACTGGACATCACGGGCGGCGGCGGCACCGCGAGCGCCGACAACGCGGCGAACGCCCGAGCGCGGCGTGTGCTGTTCGGCTGCGCCGCGCTGACGGTCGCCACCACGCTCGCGATCTTCTTCGTGCTCGTCGACAACACCGCGAGCTACTTTTTCGGCGCGCGACTCTCCGAGATCCTCACCGGCGCCGCCACCGAGCGGACCGTCACGTTCACCGAGTTCTTCACCGGAACGCGCTGGGCGCCCGACCACGCGACGCCGGCCCACGGCGTCCTCCCCATCGTGTTCGGGACGCTCGCGGTCACGATCGGTGCGGCGTTCGTCTCGATCCCGGTTGGGACGGCGACGGCGACGTACCTCTCCGAGTACGCGTCCACGGGCGTTCGAGGCAAGCTCAAGCCGACGCTGGAGGTGCTCGCCGGCATTCCAACGATCGTGTACGGCTACTTCGCGATCGCCTTCATCAACCCGGTCGTCGTCGGTCCGTTTGCCGAGGCGCTGTTCGGCATCAACGTCGGCCGCTACAGTCTGATATCGGGGATGTTGGTCGTCGGGTTCATGACGATCCCGATGGTGTCGTCGATAAGCGAGGACGCGATGCAGGCGGTTCCCGACGACCTTCGGAACGGCGCCTACGCGCTCGGTGCGACGAAGTTCGACGTGTCGGTAAACGTCGTCGTTCCCGCGGCACTGTCGGGTATCCTCGCGTCGTACATCCTCGCGGTCTCACGGGCGATCGGCGAGACGATGGCCGTCTCGCTGGCGGCCGGCTACAACGCCAACATCACCGCCAACCCGTTCGACGAGATCATGACGATGACCGCGTACATGGTGTCGATGGCTCGCGGGACGAGCGCCGTCGGCACCGTCGAGTACAACAGCCTGTTCGCGGTCGGCTTCCTGCTGTTTTCGATGACGCTTGCGATGAACCTGCTCAACGACTGGTTTAAACGCCGCTTCCAGGAGGAGTACCGATGAGCCGAGACACGCGCTCCGACGGCGGCACCGTCACTGACCGCGGTGGAAACGACGGGTACGGCGATGACCTCTTTGCGGACGTCGACCTCCGCTGGGAGCACCTGAAAAACCGGCTGTTCCTCGCCGTCATCTTCGCGGCGTCGATGTTCGGCGTCGTCGTGCTCGGTCTGCTGTTGCTCGACGTGGCGACCGACTTCTACGTCGGTGTCACGGAGTTCAACATCGGGCTCGTCGACTTCCTGACGAACGACGGCTCGCGGCGGGCCGAGCGCGCGGGCTTCCGTGGCGCGATCGTCGCGTCCGCCATGCTGATGGTGTTGACTGCGGCGCTCGCCTTCTTCGTCGGCGTCGGGTCGGCGATCTACCTGGAGGAGTATGCGCCGGACAATCGGGTCACGCGGCTCATCGAGGCGAACCTCTCGAACCTCGCCGGCGTCCCCTCGATCGTCTACGGGCTGCTGGCGCTCGCGGCGGTCGTCAACGGGATCGGGATCGGCCCGATCCTGATCGCCGGCGCGGTCGCGCTCGGACTGCTCGTGATGCCGATCATCATCGTCTCCACGCAGGAGGCGCTGCGAGCGGTGCCGGACGGCGTCCGAAACGGCTCCTACGCGACGGGAGCGACGAAGTGGCAGACGATACGGGAGGTCGTCCTGCCGGCGGCGATACCGGGGATCATGACCGGCACCATCCTCGCGCTCGCGAGGGCGGTCGGCGAGACGGCCCCGCTGTTGATGGTGGGCGCGCTGTTCGTCAACCGGATGCCGCGCGGCCCGTTCGACCGGTTCAGCGGAATGCCCACCCAGATCTACGGCTGGGCGGCCGAGCCGAGCCAACACTTCATCCACCTCGCGGCGGTCGGGATCGTCGTGCTGCTCGTGGTCCTGCTCTCGATGAACGCGGTCGCGATCTACGTGCGGAACAAGTACGAGACGGAGGTCTAAGATGGCAACACAGGAATCACCGGATTCACCCGACACACAGGAGACGGACTCGCTGGTCACGACGGAGGTATCGAGCGACGGAACGGGGCGGGGAAGCCGCCCGGATGAGACGGTCGTCTCGTCGACGGGCCTGGACGTGTTCTACGGCGAGGAACGTGCGTTACAGGACGTGTCGATCGAGATACCCGAGCACAAGGTGACGGCGATCATCGGTCCCTCGGGCTGCGGGAAGTCGACGTTCCTCCGGTGTATCAACCGGATGAACGACCAGATCGACGTCTGCCGGGTCGACGGCGACCTCCACTTCCACGGGAAGAACGTGTACGATGGCGACGTGGACCCGGTGGCGCTCCGCCGGAAGGTCGGCATGGTGTTCCAGAAACCGAACCCGTTCCCAAAGTCCATCTACGACAACGTGGCGTACGGGCTGAAGATCCAGGGGTACGACGGCGATATCGACGCTCGCGTCGAGGAGGCACTCAAAGGGGCCGCCCTCTGGGACGAGGTGAAGGATCAACTGGACTCGTCGGGACTCGATCTCTCGGGCGGGCAACAGCAGCGGCTCTGTATCGCCCGCGCCATCGCGCCGGATCCGGAGGTGATCCTGATGGACGAGCCGACGAGTGCGCTCGACCCCGTGGCGGCCTCGAAGATCGAGGACCTGATCGACACGCTCGTCGATCAGTACACGGTGGTCATCGTCACCCACAACATGCAGCAGGCGGCCCGTATTTCCGATAAGACGGCCGTCTTCCTCACTGGCGGCAAGCTCGTGGAGTTCGACGACACGGCGGAGATCTTCGAGAACCCGGACGACGACCGGGTCGAGGACTACATCACGGGGAAGTTCGGATAATGCCCCGCGAGAACTACCAGAAGCGGCTCGACGCCTTGCGCGACGACGTTGTCGAGATGGGCGATCTCGTCCTCGACCGCTACGACGATGCGCTGACGGCGGCCGAAACCGGCGACGCCGCGTTGGCCGAGGCGGTCGTGACGGGCGACCACGAGGTGAACGAACGCTATCTGGCGCTCGAAGACGAGTGTACGGACCTGATCGCCCTACAGCAGCCGGTCGCCGGCGACCTCCGCTTCATCGCGGCGTCGTTCAAGGTGATAACCGACCTCGAACGGGTCGCCGACCTCGCGACCAACGTCGCCGGCTACGGCCACCCCGAGCACGGAGGCGTCCACGACGCCGTCGACCTCCGAGCACTCGGAACGGCGGCCGGCGAGATGGTCACCGACGCGGTGGCCGCCTACGAGAGCGCCGATCCCGAGGTGTGCCGCGAGGTCGCCGCCCGCGACGACGAGCTCGACGAGCGCTGTTCGGCCGCTACCGAGGCCGTCGTCCGGGACCTGCTGGCTGACGAGGCCAACTGGACCGCCGGCGACGCGGAGCTCGAAGCAACGCTCGACGAGGTCTCCCGGTCCCTGCTGGCGGTTCGCGACATCGAACGCGTGGGCGACCACGCGGTGAACGTCGCCGCCCGCACCCTCTACATGGTTGAGAACGACGACGAGCTGATCTACTGAGATGGCGCCGAACCCCTCCGACGACTCGGTTGAACGCAAGATCCAGCTGACTGGCGGGACGACCTACACGGTCTCGCTGCCCAAATCGTGGGCTCGCGACCAGTCGCTCTCGGCCGGCAGTCGTCTCCAGCTCCACCCCCGCGGGGACCGCCTGCTGCTCACCCAGTCCGAAGCTGACGACGACGGCCGCCGAACCACGTCCGTCTCGGCCGGGCGATACGCGCCCGACGAGCTCGCACAGCTCGTCGCCGCGTCGTACGTCGCCGGCGCGGATGCCGTCCGGATCGACGGCGTGACCGATACGGAAACTGCCGCCGCGGTGCGGGAGGCTGCAAACGGGTTGATCGGCGTCGCGGTCGACGCCGAATCGGAGCGCGAGACCGTGGTTCGGACCATGCTCGACGCGACGGACCTCTCGGCGCGACAGACGCTCGCGCAGATGGAGTCGCTCGCGCTCTCGATGCACGCGGACGCCGTCGACGCCGTCCTTGCGGCCGACGCCGAGGCAGGAGAGCGGGTCGCCGCGCGAGACGACACGGTCGACCGGCTGTTCGGCCTCGTCGCCCGCGAGTTCCAGCGGTCGCTCGTGGACGTGCGGGTTGACGGCGCCGGCGACGGGCTCACCACGTTCGACCACTACGCTGCCGCCCGGCAGATCGAGCGCGTCGCGGACCACGCCGAGCGGATCGGCGGCGTCGCCGGCCTCCTTGACGACGAGCCGCCGGCGGATGTTGCGGAGACGCTCTCGTCGACGGCGAACGACGCACGGACGATCGTTCGGCGGGCGCTTTCCGAGACGCTCGGTGATCGGGACCCGCCGGCGCTGACGGCAATCGTCGCGGACGGCGAGAGGGTCGTCGACGAAGCACAGGAGACCGACCGTGAGCTGTACGAGCGCGACTTGGACGACGGCTACGCGCTCGCAACCGTGCTCGACAGCGTAGTGCGTACCGCCGAGTATGGCGTTAACGTGGCCGAAGGCGGACTGCAGGCGGCGCTCCGTGAGTCGGGGTCGCCGGCGATATCCGCACCGTCCGGACCGAGCGAATAATGCCGAGCGGGAACCAAAACGACCCAAACGACGACATGTCCGACACCAACACCACACCGGCTGACGGGAGCACCGAGGGGACGAACACCGACACGACGGAGGGCACGACCGACGAGAGCCGTCGGACCACCTTCGCGTTCGTCTGCGTGCGCAACGCTGGGCGCTCGCAGATGGCGACCGCGTTCGCCGAGCGCGAGCGCGCCGCGCGCGGACTGGAAAAGACCGTCGAGATTCTCACTGGCGGCATCGCGCCCGCCGACGAGGTTCACCAGGTCGTCGTGGAGGCGCTTGCGGAGGTCGACCTCGACGTGAACGGCCGGACGCCGCAGTCCATCTCCGATGAGGTGCTCGCCGAGTGTGATGTCGTGGCGACGATGGGCTGTTCGACGCTGGCGCTGCCGGATCGCGTGGAGGCCGTCGACTGGGCGCTTGAGGACCCCGGCGAGCGCCCCATCGAGGAGGTCCGCGAGATCCGCGACGAGGTCGAACGCCGGGTTATCGCGCTGTTCGACGAGCGCTTCGGAACGCGGGAGGAAGCCGGCGCACGGAAAGGCGAGGCGGCCGTCGGTGCGGAGGCGGACGAGCCGGGCGCCAAGTAGCAGCGTCTCCGACGGGCGTGGCGTCGTCGTCCCTTTTCAGGCTACTCCTCCGGGAACCCCTCCACGATCTCGACGCCCGAGGAGGCGCCGATGCGCACGGCGCCCGCCTCGAACATCGCCATCGCCTCCTCGTAGGAGCCGACGCCGCCGGAGGCTTTCACGGGGAGATACTCGCTCATTAGCTCCACATCCGGGATCGTGGCGCCGCCGTCCGCGAACCCGGTCGACGTTTTCACCATGTCCGCGTCCGCGGCGACGGCGGCCTCACAGGCGCGGTGTTTCTCCTCGTCGGTGAGCAGCGCCGTCTCGATGATCACCTTCACCGGAATCGGGACGGCGGCGACGACCTCCGCGATGTCGGCGGCGACGGCGTCGTCCTCGCCCGCCTTCAGGCGCCCGACGTTGACCACGAAGTCGATCTCGTCGGCGCCGTCGTTCCAGGCGTTGACGGCCTCGTCGTGTTTCGACTCCGTGGAGTGCTGGCCGTGGGGGAAGCCGACGACCGTCGCGACCGTGGCGTTCGTGTAGTCGGTCGCCTCCTGGACGTAGCAGGGCGGGATACAGACGTTCATCCCGTATTCGTCCGCGTCGTCGAGCACGGCGCGGACGTCGCTCCAGGTGGTCTCCGGGCCGAGCACGGTGTGGTCGATGCTGGCGGCGAACTCGTCGCGGTTCATGACCGGGAGGTCGACGGGAGGACTCAAAGGCGTACTGACTCGCGGGTCGGCAGCCGTCGACCGCGAACGGTTGGATTCAAGTCCGCCGCCGGGATATTCGAGACCATGCAAGCCGGAGACCGCGTCCGCGTCGACGACGGGGACGTCACGAACGAGGGCGTGCTGCTCCCCTCGACGACGAGCGACCACCTCGTGGTCAAGCTCGAGGGCGGGTACAACGTCGGGATCGACCGCGAGGACGCCGACGTCGAGGTGCTGGAGTCGGGCGTCCGTGACGTGGGCGAGGAGGGCGACGGTGGGGACGAGGAGGTCGCCGGCGAGGCCTCCGAGATCACCTTCGACCCGGAGCTACCGACGATCTCGCTCATCTCGACGGGCGGCACCATCGCCTCGACGGTCGACTACCGGACCGGCGCCGTCACGGCGCAGTTCGACGCCGAGGACGTGCTCCGGGCCGTCCCCGACCTCGCCGGCCGGGCGAACTACCGCGGGCGGGTCGTCGCCAACATCCTCTCGGAGAACATGGAGCCGCCGATCTGGCAGGACCTTGCCGAGGCCGTCCGCGAGGAGGTCGCCGCGGGCGCCGACGGCGTCGTCGTGATGCACGGGACGGACACGATGCAGTACTCCGCCTCCGCGCTCTCCTTTATGTTGGACTCGCCCGTCCCGATCGTGTTCACGGGGAGCCAGCGCTCGGCTGACCGCCCCTCCTCGGACAACGTGATGAACGCCGTCTGTGCCGTGGAGGCCGCGAAGGCCGACCACGCGGAGACGCTCGTCTGCATGCACGCGACCCCCTCCGACGACGCCTGCGCGCTCCACCGCGGCACGCGCGTGCGCAAGAACCACACCTCCCGCCGTGACGCCTTCGAGACGGTCGGCGCGAAACCGCTGGGACTCGTCGACTACGAAACCGCCAGCGAGGACGGCGCGGACGGCGAGGCCGCCGAGACGGCGATCACGTGGAACCGCGAGCCCGCCCCGCGCGGGGACGCCGACGAGGGCGTGACTGCCCACCCCGACCTCGCAGGTGACGTGGAGCTGGTGAAGTTCACCCCCGGGATGGACCCGGCCGCGTGGGACTACCTCGACGGGAAGGACGGCGTCGTGATCGAGGGCACCGGGCTCGGACACGTCCACACCGACTTGATCCCCCGGATCGAGGAGCTTGTCGAGAACGGGACGACCGTCGTCATGACCAGCCAGTGCCTGGAAGGGCGCGTCTGTGACCGGGTGTACGACACCGGGCGGGACCTGCTCGACGCCGGCGTCGTGGAGGCCGGCGACACCCTCCCCGGTACCGCGAAGGTGAAGCTGATGTGGGCGCTGGCGAACGCCGACAACGCCGCCGACGCGATGCGGCGGAATCTCGCCGGCGAGCTCACCGAGGAGTCCCAGCCCTGGCGATGACGGGAGACAGCCCTGACCGGATAGACGACCCCGACCGGACGGACGACCCCTCCGTCGCGACGGTACGGCAGGCCAAACCGGGCGACGCCGTGGCGGTCGCCACCTTCACCCAGGACACGTGGGGAGAGCGGCACGACGACTACATCCCGCGCGTGTTCGACGACTGGATCGCCTCCGACGACGAGAGCCAGCGAACGTTCGTGGCAACGCTCCCGCCCGCGGCGCTCGACGACCCGCATCCAGATGCCGTGGTGACCGGCAACGGCGAGGGTGCCGCCGCGGCCGGCGATGAGGAGGTCGTCGTCGGCTGCGTGCAGGGCGTCCTGCTCACCGAGTGGGAGTCGTGGGCACAGGGTATCCGCGTGGATCCGACCGCCCGCGGTGCCAGCGCCGGCACCGTGCTGACGAACGCGGTGCTTGAGTGGGCGCGCGACGCCGGCGCGACCGTCTGCCGGAACATGGTGTTCTCGTGGAACGTCGCCGGGCTCGGCCAGTCGCGCGCGGTCGGCTTCGACCCGGCGACGGAGTTCCGGTTCGCCCGGCCCACTCCCGACCCGGAGGCGGTCGCCCGCGGTGACGCCATCGAGATCGCCGCCCCCAACCCGAACGCAGCCCGATCGTTCTGGGCCACCAGCGACGCCCGCGACCATCTTGGGGGACTCGCACTCGACCCCGGCGAGGGGTGGGCCTGCTCGGAGCTGACCGCCGACCGGATCGCCGACGCGGCGGACGAGGGCCGGCTGGTGGGCGTCCGCGACGCCGACGGCTTCGCCGGCTTTGCGCTGCGCACTCGCGTCTCCGAGCGGGACGGCGAGGACGGCGTCGAACACCATGCCGTCTACGGCGCCGCCGCCTGGCGCGATGCCGAAGCCGCGGGCGAGCTGCTTGCGGCGGTGTCGCGAGACGCCGCCAAAGAAGGCGCCGACGTGGTTCGCGTGCTGATCCCGGAGACGGCCGCTCACGTGAGCGACGTGGCCGCGAACCGCGTTGAGGTCTCCGGCGAGCCGGACTTCGTGTTGTGTGCGGACCTCACGGACCCCGCGGTCGGCAGCAGCCGGTAGCTGGTCGCCGGTAGCTGGCCGTTGCGGCCCTAGGGCGAACCGCCATCCCTTTTTCAGTCGCCGGCGTGTGTCCGCCATGGACCCGGTGTTCCTCCAGCTCGACACGCTCCGTTCCGTGCTCTACTACGGAGCGGTATACGGGATCGTCGTCGCCGTCGCGGCGTGGATCTACCGGGACGCCAAGCGCCGCGGCAGCGACCGCGCGCTCCTCTGGTTCCTCGCCACGCTCGTGTTCACCATTCTCCCCGTGCTGTTGTACATGTTCCTCCACCGAGATGTGGGACCAGCCGTCGGCCCCGCTACGGGAGAGGCCGATGGTGAGAACGAGGCTGGCGAGGAGCCCGACGGGCGGAACGGCTGACTGCGACGGCGTCCGGGACGACGGCGTCCGGGGCGACGGCGTCCGGGGCGACGGCGTCCGGGGCGACGGCGTCCGACGCACCGATCGTCGCCGCGACAGCAGCGGTGCGCTTACTCGTCCGGGAGCACGACGACGGGGAACGGCCCACCCTTGGTGAGCTTCGAGCGAACGTTTCCGGAGAGGAACTCCGTAATCCGGCTCCCGCCGCGTGGCTGGAACGCGATCGAGGTGGCGTCGTGTTCGCGGGCTGCCGCTCGGATCCCCTCCACGACATCGGTGTCGTAGTGGATGGCCGTCTCGACGGCGACGCCGTCATCGGCCGCGAGCCGCTGGAACAGGTTGAACGCCTCCGTGACCGCTTCTTCACGCTGCTCGACGCCAGCCTTGTCGATGCCGCCGCCGGCCTTCTCGACGACGTAGATGAGCACCGGATTCGCGTCTGCGTCGAGATACTCGGCAATCGCCTCGTAGGTGTCCTTGGCGTCCTCCTTGCTTGCGATCGGCACGAGCGGGCGTGCCATGAGGTCGGTCATACACCGCCCTTTGCCGTCCGGGGGTTTATTGGTTTCCGCCGCGCGCGGCGACGACCGTGTGCCGGGCAGCCGCTCAGACCTGCGTGACCCACGCGCGATAGTCGTCGTCGAGCTCGTACACCTCGCGGAAGGCACGCTCGATGAAGCCGCCGACGCGGTTGGCATCCGACCGTGCGGTGACGACGGCGTTCGTCCCCTCCGCCTCCTCGGGGCTCACCAGCTCGTCGATGCGGAACTCCGGAAACTCGTTTAAGAGCGCTTTCAGCCGGTCCAGTTCCTCGTCCGTACAGTCCAGCACGACCTCCGTCCCCGCGAGCTGGATCCACGGCGGCACGTCGCCGCCGTCGGTGCGGTCACTGTCGGGGTCGACGTCGACGGTCATCACCGCACTCGACCGTTCGCGATGGGCGGTCGCCGCGTCCGCGTACAGCTTCAGCCGCTCCGTCTCCTCGGCGGCGTCGAAACGGGTCATACTCGGTGGTTGTACGCGCCGCTTCTTAAACGGGTCGTGAACGAGGCGTCGTGAAGGGGAAGTCGATGTCGGCGGGCGGCGGCGGTCCGGCTGTTTAAGTGGTTAGCTGCAGGCGTTCGATACAGCGCTGCATTCCCTCGCGGTCGTCGTAGCTCATCAACTTCATTCCGGTGTCACAGACGTACTGGCCGTCGGTTTTGCGGAGCGCGACGTCCATCTCGACTCCGAGCACGCCGACGGTGACGATGACTCGCCGGCCCTCATCGAGTCTGTCGAGCACTTCCTCCGACCGAAATTCCTTGCGTGACACACGGATTGGCTGTTGGCTCATGGGGAGGGGGACTATTCGAGAACATTGACCGAAATGGCATATAAAGATTTGGGGTATGGGCATGACACGCACACGACTCCCGCACGGATAATGGGGTGGTCATCGATCGGTCTCTTGTTATGGCCACTGACAACGTGACCCAAACGACGGAGGAGGGAGCGACGAACACGATCGTGGCGGGCATCGGCGGCGGGCTCGTCGGCGGCGTCGCCTTCGGCGCGATGATGACGATGATGATGCCGATGATCATGGAGGGGGCGATCCCCGGGATGTACGGGCTCGCCGGCGGGCTCGGGGTCGGGTGGGCGATCCACCTGTTCCACTCGGCGGTGCTCGGCGCCGTCTTCGCCGGCATCGTCGCCGCGAAGCCGGACCTTGCCGACTCGACGGGGAAGCTTGTCGGCGTCGGCGTCGCCTACGGCGTCGTGCTCTGGGTCGTGCTCGCGACGTTCGTGATGCCCGCGTGGGTCGGCGCGATGACCCCGATGGCGCCGCCCGTCCCCGACGTGAACCCGATGAGCCTCGTCGGTCACGTGGTGTACGGCGCGCTCCTCGCCGGCGTGTTCGCCGCGGTCGCCGACCGCTAAGCGGCGCGTTCGGTGCGGCTCCGGTTTTTTGAGGACATCTCGCCGTGCTCGGCGCGGATGCTGGCCTCCTTACGAGTGAAAATGGAGGAGTGCCTCGCTATCCGGTCGAGAGTGCAGCAGAAAGTGGGTTGGGGCGGATTTGAACCGCCGGCCTCCTCCATGTCAAGGAGGTGTCATAACCGAACTAGACTACCAACCCGAGTGGGGCTTCCTTGACGCATTTCATCGTATCCCGGGGATACAATTGAAGCTTTCGTTTCGCCCTCCGGCGGGGCGATTCCGTCAGCGACAAGTACGACCGACGTACTGCCGGCGGTCGGTTCGCTGGACGGTCCGGACGCCGCCGTTCCAACGTCGGCGACGGCGCTGCGCGCGAGCGGCCATCCGCCGAAACTCCCGTTCGAAACCGCGTACCATCCGGGTCCACGGTGGTTCGGCCACGACCGCCGGATTCGGACTCGTCGATCCATGTTAAAATAATGCCACGGGGAGCGTAAACCCGGCTGCGATTGCCGGTTGACTTGATTATAAATTATCATGATAGATGATCGGGTGTGTATGTCTAACACAGATCCGGATCCCACGGCCATTCAGCGATTCGGTCAGGGAATGTCGCAGCGTGTCGAGCGGTGGATGCCGAGTCCGTTCCTGTTCGCGATCATCCTGACGTACGTCGCCGCCGTGGCGGCGTTCCTCTCCGAGGGCGCCGGCGCGGTCGAGATCGCGACCTCGTGGTACGGCGGCTTCTGGGACCTGCTCGAGTTCGCGATGCAGATGGTCCTGATCCTCGTGACGGCGTTCGTCGTCGCGTATCATCCGTGGGTCAAATCCGGCATCGACCGGCTGATCCGGGTTCCCAACAACGGGACGCAGGCGGTGCTGCTCGTCGGCGGAGTCGCCATGGTCACCGGCTGGATCTCGTGGGGACTCGGCCTGATCGTCGGCGCGATCTTCGCCCGGGAGATGGGCGAGCTCGCCGACCGGAAGGGGATGGCGGTCCACTATCCTCTGCTGTGTGTCGCCGGCTATCTCGGCATGAGCCTCACGTGGGGGTGGGGGATGTCGAGCTCGGCGGCGCTGCTGCAAGCGACCGAGGGGAACATCTTCATGGAGCAGGGAGTCGTCGACGGCGTCATCGGCGCCACGCAGACGATCTTCCACCCGTACGCGCTAACGCTTACCGTGGTCAGTCTCGTGTACGCGCTGATCCTCCTGTACCTGCTCAACCCGCCGGAGGAGAACCGCTTCGGCATCAGCCGCTACGTCGACATCGACGGCGGCGACGAGGAGCTCGTCGAGAAGCAGGACCTCGACACCGGCAAGGCGGTCGACGAGGAGCCCGACGTGGTGGCCGACGGCGGTCACCCGGACGACGTGGCCGCCGACGGCGGCGACAACCCGCGGGACGACGACGGATCCGACCCCGCCGACAAGATCAACAACAGCAAGGTTCTCGGGGGTATCATCGCCCTGACGGGTATCGGACTCACGATCAACGCGTTCATGACGCAGGGGCTGGACGCGCTGGACCTCAACGTGCTCAACTTCGGGTTTATCGCCGTCGGGCTCGCGCTGTACACCAGTCCGATCGACTACCTCGAGGAGTTCTACGACGCCGTCGAGTCGAGCGCCGGCATCATCCTGCAGTTTCCCTTCTACGCGGGGATCATCGGGATCATGACGGGCACGGGACTCGTCGACACGATCACGGAGTTCCTGTTGTCCATCGCGACGCCGGCGACGTACCCGGTCATCGCGTGGATCACGGCCGGCGTGCTCAACGTCTTCGTGCCGTCCGCCGGCGGCGAGTGGACGATCATCGGCGGCCCGATGATGGAGGCCGGTCAGGAGCTCGGCGTCGAGAACGGCCAGACGATCATGGCGTACGCGGTGGGTGACGCTCACACCAACCTGATCCAGCCGTTCTGGGCCATTCCGCTGCTCGCGATCACGGGGATGCGTGCCCGTGACATGTTCGGCTACGCGATCACGATGATGATCCTGCTCACGCCGTACCTCGCGGTCATCCTCTACGTGCTGCCGTACGAGATGTTCTGAGGTTCGCGGATCCCGACCGGGCCGGCTGGTGCCGCCGCGTTCCGCGGGGCCCGCCGATTTCCGAACGTCTCGCCCCGACCCAACCAGCTAACACGACTCACCCGAATCACACGACCATGCAAATAGACGACCTGACCGACGGAACGCTGCACAACTACGTGAACGGCGAGTGGGTTCCCGTCGACGGCGACGACGGCGAGGCCGTCGTCAACCCGGCGACCGGCGAGCAGCTCGCCCACGTCCCGTTCACTGACCCACACGCGGTCGACGATGTCGTCGCCGTCGGCGACGCCGCGTTCGAGGAGTGGCGCAACGTGGCGATCGAGGAGCGCATCCAACCCGTCTTCCGGCTGAAGGAGCTGTTGGAGGAGCACCAGGAGGCGATGGCCCGCGTGCTCGTCCGCGAACACGGCAAGAACCTGGACGAGGCGCGCGGCGAGCTCCGGCGGGGCATCGAGAACGTCGAGGTCGCCTGCGGCGCCCCGCGGCTCATGCAGGACGGGTTCGTCGAGAACGCGGCTCCGGGCATCGACGAGACGGCAGTCCGCCGCCCGCTCGGCACGTTCGCCGCCGTCACGCCGTTCAACTTCCCCGGGATGATCCCTCTGTGGTTCCTCCCGTACGCCGTCGCGACCGGCAACAGCTTCATCCTGAAGCCCAGCGAGCAGGACCCGCTGACGGCACAGTACCTCTTCCACCTGATCGACGAGGCGGGGTTCCCCGACGGCGTGCTCAATCTCGTCCACGGCGGCCCGGACACTGTCAACGCCCTGCTGGACAACGAGGCCCTCGCCGGCGTCTCCTTCGTCGGAAGCACGCCCGTCGCGCGCCACGTCTACGAGTCGGCCGCGGCGACCGGCATGCGCGTGCAGGCGCAGGGCGGCGCGAAGAACTACGTTGTCGTCAGCGACTCCGCGGACCTCGAATACGCCGCCGAGAAAACCGTCTCCTCCTCGTTCGCCTGCGGCGGCGAGCGCTGTCTCGCCAACGACATCGCGGTCGTCGTCGGCGACGCCTACGAGCCGTTCGTCGAGGCGGTGCTCGACGCCGTCGACGACCAGGTGGTCGGCGACGGACTCGACCCCGAGACGGACATCGGCGCGCTGATCACCCCGGAACACCGCGACCGCGTCGTCGGCCACATCGAAGCCGGGATCGAGGACGGCAACGAGCTGCTCCGTGACGGCCGCGACGTCGATGTCCCGGGAGAGGCGTACGCCGACGGCACGTTCCTCGGTCCGACCGTCTTCGGCGAGGTCGACACTGACTCGCGGATCGCCCAGGAGGAGATCTTCGGTCCCGTCCTCGGCATCGCTCGGGCGGACGACTTCGACGAGGCCGTGGCGAAGCTCAACGCCACCGACTTCGGCAACGCCGCGAGCCTGTTCACCGCGCGCGGCGCCGAGGCGAGCCAGTTCCGCAACGAGGCGGAGGTCGGCAACGTCGGCGTCAACGTGGGGACGGCGGCGCCGATGGCCTTTTTCCACTTCGGCGGCCGGAAGGACTCCTTCTTCGGCGACCTCCACGCGCAGGCGGAGGACGTGGTGCGCTTTTACACCGACGAGACGGTGTACATCGAGCGCTGGCCCGACGAGTAGACCCGCTCCGGCCCGCCGTCGGAACCGTCGGCGGTGGCGAACGCCGACGCTTCCGCTCGTTTTTACTCCCCGGCCCGACAGGACCCGATATGGTCGACCTTGACGCCCGCGCCGAGCGACTCGACGACTACCTCGCGGCCCGCGGGCTGGAGGCGGTGTGGTTCGCCCGCCCGAACGGCTTCGCGTGGCTCACCGGCGGCTCAAACGTCGTGGACGCCGACGCCGACCTCGGCGTGGCGGCCGCCGGCTACGACGGCGAGTTCCGCGTCGTCACCGACAACATCGAGGCGGCCCGGCTGGCCGACGAGGAGCTCCCTGCACGAGTCGCCGTCGAGGAGTTCCCGTGGTACGCCTCCTCGCTTTCGGCGGCGGTCGCCGACGCCTCGCCCGCACCGGCGGCCGCGGATTTCCCCGTCGACGGCTTCGAGTCGGTCGACGCCACTCGGCTTCGGCAACCCCTCACGCCGGAGGACGTGGAGCGCTATCGCGAACTCGGCAACGAGGTCGCCGCGGCGCTGGAGACGGTCGGGCGCAACCTCGACCCGGACGATCCGGAGTACGAGGTGGCCGCCGGCGTCGACATCTCGCTGGCCTCCCGTGACGTGCGGACGCCCGTCGTCTTGGTGGGAGGCGCAGAGCGGGCTACGTCCTACCGACATTACACGCCCACCGACGACCGGCTCGGCGACTACGCGCTGGTGTCGGTCACCGCCGAGCGCGGCGGGCTGTACGCCTCCCTGACGCGTACCGTCGCCTTCGACGCGCCCGACTGGCTGGAGGAGCGCCACCGCGCCGCCGCGCGCATCGAGGCGACCGCGCTCGCCGCCACGCAGGCCGCGGCCGCGGGCGACCTTACCGACGGCGACGGCCCCGACACCGCTGGCGACGTGTTTGACCGGGTCCGCTCGGCCTACGACGCGGTCGGCTGGGAAGGCGAGTGGAAGAACCACCATCAGGGTGGCGCCGCGGGCTACGCCGGTCGCGAGTGGATCGCGACGCCGGACGCCGACGACGAGGTGTTCGCCCCGATGGGGTACGCCTGGAACCCGACCGTACAGGGTGCGAAAAGCGAGGACACCCACGTCATCGCAGACGACCGGATCGAGCTGCTCACCAAAACGGGCCGGTGGCCCACCCACACGGTCGAGTCGGTCGCCGTCGACGGCGTACCCGCCTGCGAGCTTGAGCTACACGCCCCGGTCGTGAAGTAGCATACTGCGCGCCCGTTCACCGCGGTTTGTCACTCCTCGAACTCGAAGACGACGGCGTCACACGCCTCGCAGGCGAGGACGGCGCGCTCGGGATTTTGGGTCACTGATCCCGGGCCGCCACAGCAGTTCCGCAGGGTCGTCTCGCGGACGTTGCCTCCGCACGTCGGACAGATCCGCACGAACGTCCGGAGGGGGCGTGCCGCAGCCCGCCGGATGTCGGGGTCGAGGTCCCAGTCCGTGAGCGTCTCGACCGCGGCCGTCTCCGCGATGGCGACCGCCGGCGACAGCCACACGTCGCGGTCGCCGGCGATCAGGATCCGGTCGTTTGCCGCGTCCGATTCCGGGTCGCCGGGCGCCGCGGCCGCCGCACGCGCCGCCAGCGCGTCCTCGTCGAGCCCCCGGAGCGCCTCACAGCGGCGCTCGAACGCCTCGCGGAAGTCGTCGGCGAGCCGCAGGTCGCCGCTCGCTTCGACGAGCACGCCGGCCGTCGAGAGGTCCGCGATCAGCCGTTCCGGATCCACGCCCCCACCCAGCGAGTCGCTGCGCTCGGGCTGTGGGCCCTGTTTCGCCGCCGCGAAGCCGAGGTCGACGGGGAGCGCGGCGACCAGCCGCGGCGCGAATCGCGGCGTGCCGGGAACCACGTAGCCTCGGAAGTACACCGCGAGGAGGCCGACACTGAGGACGACGGGCGCCGCGGGGAGGACGGCGATCCCGACGAGGATCGTCCCGATCGCAACGAAAGCGAGGTTGACGACCGTGCAGGGGCGACACCGGTTCTCGCCGGTGTGTGACGGGTCCCGCAACGCGTCGAACACGTTCACGCGCTCCTGTCAGTGGGCCCGCGGCAAGGCAGTTGCGGGAGCGCTCGGGGAGATCGCAGCGACGATGGCCGCGCCCCGATCCTGGACGGTCCCGGTCGGGAATCGTCGGTGGGGTTACGAGTCGTCATCGGGATCGACACGCTGACCCGCATGCCCAGTCGGACCCGACTCCGGAATCGCCCCTGCGTCACGGAGCGCGGCGAGGTCCGCATCCGCGTAGCCGTACTCGCGCAACACGGCCTCCGTGTGCTCACCGAGATTCGGCGGGTGCCGGCGGGTGGAGGTCGGCGTTCGTGAGAGGTGCATCGGTGAGCCGGGGAACTCGATCTCGCCGGCGGTCGGATGGTCCATCCGTTCGCGCATCCCGCGGGCCTCGATCTGGGGATCGTCGAACACCTCCTGGACGTTCCGCACGCGACTCGCGGGCACGTCCCCGGCCTCCAGCAGCTCGGCGGCCTCCTCGGTGGTGTGCGTCGCGAACTCCGCTTCGAGCGCGGCGTCGAGCGCCTCGCGGTTCCGCACCCGCTTTTCGTTCGTCTCGAACCGCTCGTCGGCGAGCAGGTCCGGCCGGTCGAGCGCCTCACATAGCCGCGGCCAGAAAGAGTCGGCCGAGCAGGCGACGACGATGTAGCCGTCGGCCGTCTCGAACGCCTGATACGGGGCGATGTTGGGGTGTTTGCTCCCCATCCGCCCCGGCGGGTCGCCGGTGGCGAAGTAGTTGGTCGCCATGTAGCTGGTCCAGGCGGCCTGCCCGTCAAGCAGGCTCACGTCCACCTTCTGTCCCGTCCCGTCGCCGAGCTCGCGCTCCAGCAGGGCGGCGAGGATCGCCTGCGTCGCGTACATCCCCGCGCCAATGTCCGCGAGCGCGACGCCGATCCGCACGGGCGGGCCGTCCTCGACGCCGGTAAAGGACATGAAGCCGCCGCGCGCCTGCATCATGATGTCGTAGGCGGGTTTGTCCTTGTCCGGTCCCCACTCGCCGTAGCCCGAGATGCCGCAGTACACCAGCCCGGGGTTCTCCTCGGCCAGGTCGGGATAGTCGAGGTCCCACTCCGCCATCTTCCCGACGCGGAAGTTCTCCACGACCACGTCCGCCTCGCTGGCGAGATCGCGGAACACCTCGCGGCCGGTTTCGCTTTGGAGGTTCAGCTCCACGGAGCGCTTGTTCCGGTTGACGCTGGTGTAGTAGGCGCTCAAGGACCCCTCGCCCTCGCCGAACGCCGGCGGGGTCCACGTCCGGGTTTGGTCGCCGTCGCCGGGCCGTTCGACCTTGATCACCTCGGCGCCGAGGTCGCCGAGCTGCATCGTGCAGAACGGCCCCACCAGCACGCGCGAGGCGTCGAGTACCGTTATCCCGTCGAGCGGTCCCCTCTCGCCCGTGGGGTCTTCAGCCTCACCGACCACCGCCGGTCACCTCCGATCGCGACACCAGCGGTGCCGTCGTCGTGTCGCCGGCGTCGAACCTGTCGTCCATACCTGCGCGGAACACCCGGCGGGTAAAGAGCCTCCCGACGGCGGCCTGCCTCGGACGGATGATTCCCGAGACGGGTCCACTCCCCGCCGGCGAATGGTCGCGTTAAGTTTGGCGTGAATTGTGGTAGACGGCGAAGGATTCGAGCCAATTTTGAGCTGTCTCTAACGCGACATTGCTGAAACTGTTTGCAAATGAAGATGTTCGCCGTTCTATTTCCCAAAAGACACGTTCGATAGCGTTCCGATTTCCATGGCGTATCACCCGAAATCGATAGCCGTCCTCAGCAAGAACTGGGCCGAGATAATCGGCGTCATCGACGAGAAATTCGACATTATCGAGCTGATAGCGTCGGTGAAGCTCGGTGAGAAACCATCGTGTCGTCTGTTTCGTTGCTGTCGGATAGAGGCTTAGATGGAGGATTTCGTTGGTATACGGATCAACCGCCCCGTACAGCCAGAACTTCTGACCGTGGAGGCGGATCATCTTTTCGTCAACCGCAAGCTGATCCGCAGAGACTGTCGAGATCGGCTGTAGATTAGCTTTATGAACCCAGTTGTGAATGGCGACATGACTGCGATTGATCCCAAATCTTTCGAGGTGATTACTTACCTCCCGAAGCGACATACCGGCTAAGTGACAGCGGATCCCTACTTCAATCGCCCATCGTGGAGTTCGATCTCGCTCCACAAACGACAAGTCAATCCACGCGATACGTTCGCTGAGGCGGTCGATTTCTGCCATAGACACTCAGACATCGTCCGCCTCATTCTCTAACTTAACGCGACCCGGCGAATCTCGCGAGGCCTTTTAAACCCGCCGCCGACGGCCCGCCCCGCCGGGTCGGCAACGATTAAGCCCCGCGCGGGACAGGTGTGTCCATGGACCTGAACATTGACGGCAACGTGGCGCTGACGACGGCGTCCAGCAGCGGGCTCGGCTTCGCGTCCGCCCAGGCATTGGTGCGTGAGGGGGTCAACGTCGTGATCAACGGCCGCGACGAGGACCGACTCGCCGAGGCGAAAGCCGACCTGGAGGCGGAGGCCGCCGGCGACGCGCGCGTCGTCGCCGTCCAGGGCGACCTCACCGTGGAGGAGGACATCGACGAGCTCGTCGAGACCACGCTCGACGAGTTCGGCCGCCTCGACCACCTCGTTACCTCCGCCGGCGGCCCGCCCTCGGGCCCGTTCATGGAGACGGACGACGAGGACTGGGAACACGCCTACGAGCTCCTCGTGATGAGCGTCGTCCGCCTCACCCGCAAGTGCGCGGAGCCGCTCCAGGAGGGTGACGGCGGCACCATCGTCAACATCACCTCCCGGTCGGTGAAGGAGGCGATCGACGGGCTCGTCCTCTCGAACGCCGTTCGGATGAGCGTCATCGGGCTGGAGAAGACGCTCTCGAAGGAGCTGGCGCCCGACGTGCGCGCGAACGCCGTCCTCCCCGGCCCCCACGAGACCAGCCGGATCGAGAACCTCGTGGACGCTGCCGTCGAGCGCGGCGAGTACGACTCCTACGAGGAGGGGCTCGCCGACTGGGCGAACAACCCGCTCGACCGCATCGGTGACCCCGAGGAGCTCGGCAACACCGTCGCGTTCATCTCCTCGCCCAAGGGCGGCTTCATCAACGGCCAGTCGATCGTGCTCGACGGCGGCGCCGGCAACGCGAACCTGTAAGCGCTCGTCACCGCTCGCGACTCGCCCGCGCGGTTTTTTTGTTGCATTCATGCGAACCCGAACGGTCATCACCCACGAGCGGCTGTGCCAAACTGAATGGAGGTTCTGCTCCGGCTGCTCGCGATGCTCGCGCTGCTGCTCGCCGGGACGGCGCTCCGGTCCCGGGAGGTGCTCGACGCTCGCCGAACGAAGCGGCTCAACGCCGTCGCCTACTACGGCGCGCTCCCGGCCCTCGTGTTCGTCGCCACCTACGACCAGGCGATCGGGGAGATCGTCTCGTGGGAGCTGTTCGTCGGAGTCGTCGTCGTGCTCCTCGCGACGGCCACGCTGGCTTTCGCCGTCAATTACAATCGTGGCACTGACGGCCGGCGGAGCGTGGCGATCATCCAGTCGTACCACTCCAACCTCGGCTACCTCGGAGTGCCCCTCATTGCGGCGACGTTCTCGTCCGAGGTGACCGCGGTCGCGAGCGTGATCCTCGGCATCGGGTCGCTGCTGCAGGTGCCGCTTACCGTGTTCCTGCTCGTCTCGATGAACGGCCCGTCGGGGACGTCGCTCGCCCCACAGCTCCGGTCGTTGGTGCGAAATCCCGTCCTTGCGGCGCTGCTGGCCGGGTTGACGATCGGGTGGTTCCAGCTCCCGGTTCATCAGACGGCCACCCTGGCGCTCGACGGGCTCGGGTCGCTCGCGCTTCCGTTGGCCCTGCTCTGTGTGGGCGCCAGTCTCGACGTCGACCGTCCCGTGACGAATCTCGGGACGACGGCGTCCGTCGTCGGGTTAAAACTCGCGTGCATGCCGGCGGTCGCGTGGCTGGCCTTTTCGCTGCTCGACGTGAACGCCGCGACGTTCACGGCCGGCGTGGTGATGTTGGGGATGCCGACCGCCGTCTCGACGTACGTGTTCGCCGCCGAGCTCGGCGGCGATGCGGAGTTCGCGTCGCTCAACGTGTTCGCCACGACCGTCTTCGCGGTCGCCTCGCTGGCCGTGCTGATCGAGCTTTTGGCACTTCTGGGGCCAGCCGCCTGACCGAGAAGTTCCCGCTACCCAAACCGCTTTGCTCGGGGACGGTGTTTCTCCGACATGGACCACGTTCCATTCGACGACGCCGAGACCTACGAGCCCGACGAGGGCTGGATGCGCGCCTCGCTGGCGGGTAGCGAGAAGTTCACGTTCGAGTGGTTCGAGAAGCCGCCGGGCCACTCCTCGCCGATGCACGACCACGAGAACGAGCAAGTGTGCGTCTGCCTGGAGGGCGAGCTCACCGTCCACACCGAGGAGGAGACGGTCGTTCTCGAGGAGTACGACTCCGTCCACCTCGACGAGTGGGAGGCGCACCGCGTCGAGAACGCGAGCGACGAGCGCGCCGTCGGCCTCGACGTGTTTGCGCCCGGCCGCGGCTTCGACTTCTGGACGGACCGCGAGGAGTGATGTCCGACGACCAACCACACGCCGGCGAGACGTACCGGCTCGCGCGCACCGCAGAGGGGCGTCCCCTCGTCGGCGACGAGGGGGGGTTCGTCCCGCTCGGCGCCGCCGGCCACGACTCGACGAACGCGGCGCTCGGCAGCGACCTTCCTGCGGGCGACGACCTCCCCGCGATCGACGACCTCCCCGCGACCCGGACGCCCGCCGACCACCTGACGTTCTCGACGCCGTTCGACCCCGGAAAGCTGTGGGGAATCGGGCTCAACTACGCCGACCACGCCGGCGACCTCGACGAGGAGCGCCCCGACGAGCCGGCGAGCTTCATGAAGCCGGCGACGACGGTCACCGCTCCTGGCGGGCCGATCCGCCTCCCGCCGACGGAGGAGTCAGCTCGGGTCACCGCGGAGGCCGAACTCGGCATCGTGATCGGCGAGACGTGTAAGGACGTGAGCGAAGCCGACTTCGCCGACGTGGTCGCCGGCTTCGTCCCCATCATCGACATGACTGCCGAGGACGTGCTCCAGCGCAACCCGCGGTTCCTCACGCGCGCGAAAAGCTACGACTCGTTCCTCGTCGTCGGCCCGTGGGTCTCCGCGCCGGCGACGACGGACCGGCTGGAGGAGATCGAGGTCCGAACCGTGGTGAACGACGAGACGATCGCCGAGAACACCCTCGACCACATGCTGTTCTCCCCGCCGGAGCTCGTCGCGTTCCACTCCCGTGTGATGACGCTGGAGCCCGGCGACGTGATCTCGACGGGGACGCCCGGCGCCGGCGTCATCGAGCACGGCGACACGGTTCGCGCGGAGGTCGACGGCGTCGGCACGCTCGAAGCCGACGTGGTCCGCGAGGACTGAGGCGGCGAGGACTGAGGCGGTGAGGGCTGAGGCGGTGAGGGCGGAGGAATCGCCGGCGGGCCGTCGGTCGCACGCCCCGACCGCCCGGATTCAAGCGTCTTCGAGTTCGTGTTCCGTTCATGACCGACTGGGACGACCGCTTCGCCGAAGGCGCGTACCCGCGTGCTCCCGACCCGTCACCGCTTCTCCGCCGGTACTTGCCGGAGATACCCGACGGCCGCGCGCTCGACGTGGCGGCCGGCTCCGGACGCAACGCCGTGTTCCTCGCGGACGCCGGCTACGAGGTGGACGCGGTCGACGGCTCCGCCGAGGGGCTGCGGATCACCCGTGAACGCGCTGCCGAGCGCGGTTCGGCCGACCGTCTTCGTACCGAACAGGCGGATCTCACGGACTACGAGTTCCCGACCGCAAGATACGACCTGATCACGGTGAGCTTCTACCGCGTGGTCGACCGGCTTCCCGATGTCGTGGAGGCGCTTGTCGACGGCGGGTTCCTGTTCGTCGAACACCACCTCCGAACGACCGACGACGTGAGCGGTCCGAGCACTGACCGCTACCGGTACGCCGCTAACGAGCTGCTCCACGCCGGCCTCGGACTTACCGTCGTCCACTACGACGAGGGGCGGGAGGCGGGCGACGAGGACGGAGACGAGGACGAAGACGGCGGCGAGAACGAGGCCGACGACCGTGCAACCGTGCGGCTGCTGGCTCGGCGGACGCACGGCACCCGTCAGTCGTACCCACGGCGTCCCGAATAGCCGGGAGACCCCTCCTCAGATACCCGTCAGATCGAACGGTGGATCGTACCGATGCAGCCGCTCGTTTGCGGCGGGAGTGAGTCCTGCTCGCAGTACTGTCGAGCACGACGGGCTTCCGGATTCTCGGTCGCCGTGCGCCGCGGTCCGAACGCCTCGTAACTCTGGGTTTCTTCGTCAGCACATTGGACAAAACCCGTAGCGACAGTATCGAGCAGTGGGTGGTCGATGTCGAATTTCATATCGTACCATAGGATTTATACCCGTCACATGCCCGTCAGTTCCGTTTCGACGTCGTCTTGTTGAGGCCGGTAGCGACGTGCTTGTACGCCGCCCTCGCGATTTTATATTGGTCATACTGATTCAGCAGCCATTGGTCACGAGCAAAGTGGATCTACGTGGAACTTGAGTCACGGTGAGCTGCGGTGTGATCGCGGGGACTTAGTACGGAGTAGACAGCTTGCGACGGTGAGACGGGAATTCCAAACAAATTAGAATTTTTACAATTTGTAGAATTTGTGAACTTCCGGCGAGGTGGCAGTTCGTCGTTGTACAGGGTTACAGTACCTCAATCCGGAAGGTGGGTGGAGGATCGCCGGCGCAACGAGTCGTGGCTACGACGACGCCAGCTTGTACTTTGGACGAGAGAGTGGTTGTCGGCGTCTCGATCAAGCGGCAGATTGGCGACGCTACTCCGGGGGGTTAACCTGTGGAAAAGGGTGTTCGTGAGGATCGACGCGGGCTTACGCAGTGAGGGTGCTGATCCCGTTGACTTCGACGTATCCGAAGTTACACTCCGGGCACCGCCATTTCGTCTTCTCGCCGAGGTGCAGGTTCATCGACGCGGTACGGTAAAACGAGTGAGTCTTCTCACACTCGGGACAGTCCACGTCCTTTTCGAGCGCCATAGCTGTGAGTGCGTTCGGCGACGCTTTCAAGATGTTGGTTCCTGCCATCCGACGGCTTGGTTGGTCCTCCGAAGCGTTTCGCGACGGCGTGCGCTCCGCCGAACCCCGTGTGTGTCGTCTCGGTACTCGTTTGAGATCGGATTTTGGAAGATCCTGCCCAAGTAAACTGCATATGACGATACCCAATTTGGGCGATCGGACCCAGCCAGTGGTCGGTGGCGAACGGCGGCGACTTCCGGAGGCGGTGGCTACATGAGGACGGTGGCTGTGATGCGGGTATGGGCAGTTTCAGCGCGGAGATCGAGATTCGGTTCCGCGACATCGACGCGATGGGGCACGTGAACAACGCCGTCTACGCCACGTACCTCGAACAGGCACGTACTCGGTACTGCAGGGAGGTGCTCGGCGTCGACCTCTCGACGATGCCGACAGTGCTCGCCAACATCTCGATCGACTATCGTCGCCCGGTCGAGCTGTCGGCGGGCTCGGCCGTCGTCGAGATCGACGTTCCGGAAATTGGCACGTCCAGCCTTCCGATGGAGTACACGCTCCGGGTACCCGCCGAACGCGACGGCGGAGCGGAGGAGTCAACTAGCAGTGGCGAAGTCGTCGCCGTCGCAGAGTCCACGCAGGTCACCGTCGATCCCGAAACCGGGCAGTCGCGGCCAATCCCCGACGAGATCCGCGAGGCGATCGTTTCGTATCACGACCTCTGAGCGGACGAGGTGTTCGTTTGGTATTGCGCCGTCGCGTGGAGTCAGACCATACCTTCATTGAGCGTCCACTCCCACGTTCGTGTATGAGCATGACGCTGTACGCGCTGGACGGCTGTCCGTGGTGTGAGAAAGTGCACGACGCGCTGACGGAGGCGGGCGTCGAGTACGAGACGGTGTGGGTCGACGCGCTCCACTCCGACCGCAACCAGGTCAAACGTGTGAGCGGGCAGCGCGGAGTGCCCGTGTTGGTCGACGAGGAGCGCGGCGTCACGATGCCGGAGAGTGCGAAGATCCTCGACTACGTCGAGAAGACGCTGGCGTGAGTTGCGTATGACCATCTACACTGGGCGGGGGGACGCCGGCGAGACGGACCTCCGCGACATGACGCGCGTGTCGAAGACGAACCCGCGGATCGAAGCGTACGGCACGGTCGACGAGGCGAACGCCCTGATCGGCACGATCCGCCCCACGGGACATGACGACCTCGATGCGGTGTTGGAGGCGGTCCAGAACCACCTGCACGTGGTGCAGGCCGACCTCGCGAATCCGGATCCCGACGAGGACGACCCGCAGGTGTCCACGGAGCAGGTCGAGACGCTGGAGGACCACATCGACGCCTTCGACGAGGAGCTCGAACCGCTTCGCTCGTTCGTGCTTCCCGGCGGCGGAGACGCGGGCGCCGCGCTCCACCACGCACGGACCGTCGTGCGACGGGCCGAGCGACGTGCGGTCGGACTTGCACACGCGGAGGCCATCAACGAGACGACCGTCACCTATCTTAACAGGCTTTCAGACCTGTTGTTCACGCTTGCACGCGTTGCCAACGCGCGCGACGGCGAACTCGAGGAGAGTCCAAGCTACTGACTGGCGGCTGACTGGCGGCCGACGGGTGGCTGGACACCAACGTGGCAGCTGACGGTGGCTGGACGGCGCTGCGTCCACTGATCACGCCTCGGATGACGGTTCACGCCTCAGGTGACGGTTTACGCCTCAGGTGACGGTTTACGCCTCAGGTGACGGTTCTTCGGGAGCGGAGCCGTGCGGAGTCGGGTCGAATCGCTCGCTTTTCGGAACGGCGGTGCACTCCAGGCCGGCGGCCTCGAACGCCTCGCGCATGCGCTCGACGCCTTCGGCAGCGTCAACCTCCCGTGCGCGGTAGTGTCTGATCGGGTGGCGGATCCACGACGGTTCCCAGTGGGCGTACACGTCCGTGGTCTCGCGATCGGGACCGACGAACAGTCCGAGGTGGAGTTGGTGGGTGCTCCGGAGCGCGCCGTCGGGATACCGTGCCCAGCTCGCGACGGTGGCCTCGGGAGGAGTCGCGTAGGACCGGTACTTCATCGACGAAACGAGGTTGCGAACGAACCCCTCTCGGTGGAGATGCGCCTCGAGATGTTTGTAGGGTTCCTCCACGGTGCAGGCGTACTGCTCTCTCGGCGTCTCACGCTCGGCGTAGAGCCCGACGAGCGACAACGGGAGGTGTAGCAGGCTGGCGAATCGCTGGCGAGCCCGTTCGAGGAACCGAAGTTCGTGTGTCATGTGCTTGCAATCAACGCGGGTTTACTTGGAACCGTTCGGACAAAGCAACCCTTAAGTTTCGAGACCGGATACGAGAGACCGAAGAGGGCTGGTGGTCTAGTCCGGTTATGACGGCTCCTTCACACGGAGCAGGCCCCAAGTTCAAATCTTGGCCAGCCCATTTCCGTTCTCGAAACGCTACTTGCTGAGTATCATCTGTCGGAGGGTGTGCGTTTTGGAGGCGTGTTTTCACCGTCGATCGAGGGGTTGCTGGGGCGTTCGACCAGAGGTTGCTGGGGCGTCTCACCTTGGGCGTTTTCCCGAATCCTGTGCCGGTGACCCCGAGATGCCGCTGTACGTGTCGCCAACGGAGGTGACGAGGTGTTGTTCACTTCTCTCACCCCGGAGTGCCGCTGTAAAACCGGAAGGTGAAGATCTGGTCTCTCTGGATATCTGGTTGCCGTCGTGCGCCACACCCCGGATTGCCGCTGTAAGCGTGGGGGTCTGTGGGGCTGGTGGTTCCTGCGGTGTGACTCCGGGTTGCCGCTGTAAAGTGGGAGGAAGCGTGTGAACTTCGACCCCTTCGGAACGAGCCGGTCGCGCCGTGGGTGTCACTTCGAACCGGTGTCCTTTTGACTATGTGTGTTGTATGATACCGTACTGCATTTTCGGGGTGCGATGACGCCGTGGTGTTTTCGGCGTCGGCAACGACGACTTGGTTCGTGTCCGTCGGCAGCACGGGACGATGAGACGATGAGAGCAGTGTCTGCTGAAGACTGCCAGCACCCGTTAGGACCGCCAGCGACCGCCGAGGCTGAGGCCGCCGGCGACCCATGGTCCACACGCCCGCCGTTTACAGCGGCAACCCGGAGTCACACCCCCTCCCGCTTTACAGCGGCACTCCGGGGTCACACACCCACTCACGAAACCGCACCCCCACCGAGTCACTCGCTATCACACACTCCATGCGCACGACCTCCATCTCCCCACCCGCCTTACAGCGGCAATACGGTGTGGGAACCTTCTTGACATCCTCCTCCGCCTGAAGGCGGAGGAATCCCGAGCGGTGGGAGTTTCAGGTCTGCAACCACGGACGCCGCCACTTTGCGGGAACTCGTCTAACCCAGTCGTCGTGGTCGGTGGCTGACTGGTGGTGCCAAACCGCCGGTACTCCTATCCTCGGTATCGTTGACTCCCATCTGTTGTTTTTGCCAGCAGGGAGTCACTGATGCGTCAGCGGATTCGGAGTTATCTTCGAGCTTGCTCAACCAACGGGCACGAGACAAACCCTTCGAGGATTCGTGTTCACCGCGTCGGCGTTTCGGATACTGCCTCGTTAAGCGGGCGGGCTGGCCGCCTCCGAAGGTCGTTCGGAATCCGCTCCGTTCCGACCTGACCTTACCACCGTGTAGTGGTTCTTGTCACTTGAACGTATGGATTGGAAACTCAGAACGTGCTACTGAAGCGTTGTTTGGTTCCCCGTTGTCGGATTCATCCTGCGACTTCAGCCGCAGATATTCTCCTCGACCTTTATAAGCCACCGGCAGGAGAATCCAGCATGAGCGAATCGGAATCCTTCTTTGGAAACCCCGACCCCATCTTCGCGGACAAAGAGCTTCTCCGCGTCAGTCACCTCCCCGATGGTGACCGGATCATCGGCCGCGACGAGGAGCTGCGCAATCTCGCGCGGGCGATCAAGGACGCCCAGCACGGTGGGACACCGAACAACGTCCTCATCTACGGGAAGACGGGCACGGGCAAGAGCCTCTGTTCGAAGTACATCACGCGCGACCTCGCGGACACGGCCGCGGACAACGGGGTGAAGGTCGGTGTCGCCTACGTCGACTGTTTTCAGGAGTCGACGGAGACACAGACGATCCGCGCCATCGCGGAGTCGCTCAACGATCCCGAGGAGACGGGCACCACCGTGCCACATTCGGGCGTGAGCACGTCGGACTACTACCGCCGGCTGTGGGACATCCTCGACGCCCGACTCGACGTGGGGATCATCATTCTCGACGAGATCGATAAACTCGAGGACGATAACGTCCTGATGCAGCTCTCGCGGGCCGCCGAGGCCGGGAAAGTCGACGACTCCACGCTCGGGATCATCGGGATCAGCAACAAGATCCGCTACAAGGACACGCTCAACGAGCGCGTGAAGTCGAGCCTCTCCGAGCGCGACTTCGTCTTCCCGCCGTACGACGCCAATCAGCTCCGGGAGATCCTCCAGTCACGCGCGGACGCGTTCCGCGAGGACGTGCTCGACGACGACGTGATCCCGAAAGTCGCCGCGCTCGCCGCACGCGAGCACGGCGACGCCCGCAAGGCGATCGACATCCTGCGGTACGCCGGCGAGATTGCCGACGAGCACGGCGACGACGGCGTCCGCATCGCCTACGTGGACGAGGCACACGAACGCGAGGAGCAGGCTCGCCTTTCCGAGCTGATCTCCAAGCAGCCGACCCACTCGAAGTACCTGATGCAGGCGCTTGCGCTCCGCATTCAGGAGGCCGACGGCGACGACCACGAGACGCCGATCCCCTCGAAGGAGATCCACTCCGCCTACCAGGTGATCTGCGAGCGCGAGGGAACGGACCCGCTGAAGATGCGCCGCGTCCGGGACCTCCTCTCCGAGCTCGCGTTCCTCTCGCTCATCGAACAGGAGCGGAAGGGGCGCGGAAAGGGGAAAGGCGCCCACACCGTCAATCAGCTCGTCGACGATCCGGAGATCGTCGTTGAAGCCTGCAAGTCCGCCTAACTTCGGGAATCTCCGACTCGTCCCCTTCGAGACCCCCGGCGCCATCTCCGCCGGCATTCCCGGTGTCATCCCCGCCGGCATCCGCCTCTTGCGTGGGAACCGGTACCGCCGTGCGCGTCAAAGAACAACCGTTAAAAGTCGCGACCGGGTGGTTACGGATATGGCTGGAACTATCGAAGTGCTCGTCCCCGGCGGGCAGGCCAATCCCGGTCCGCCGCTTGGCCCGGAGCTTGGCCCGACGCCGGTGGATGTGCAGGACGTCGTCAACACGATCAACGAGGAAACCGCGGCCTTCGACGGCATGGAGGTCCCGGTCACCGTCGAGTACGACGACGACGGCTCGTTCACGATCGAAGTCGGCGTTCCGCCGACGGCTGAGCTGATCAAAGACGAGGCCGGTTTCGAGACCGGCTCCGGTGAACCCCAGAAGAACTTCGTGGCGGACATGACCGTCGAACAGGTGAAGAAGGTCGCCGAGCAGAAGTCGACCGACCTGCTTTCGTACGACACGAAGCAGGCCGCCAAGGAGGTCGGTGGCACCTGCGCCTCCCTCGGTGTCACCATCGACGGCGAGGACGCCCGGACGTTCGACGACCGCGTCGACGCCGGCGACTACGACGACATTCTCGACGCCTGAACGCGTAGTTCCACGATACCCGCGAACGGGTTTTTCTCCGACGTACTTCACCGGATAGCGTCGCATCCGGCGTGACACTCACGTCTCACTCCGCACGAGCGACTTCGTAGCGGCGCTCGTACTCGATGACGGTGGCGACGCGGTCGGCCACGTCGGCGCCGAACTCCCGTTCGACGACGTACAGCGCGAGGTCGAGCCCGGAGGTCACCCCACCCGCGGTGAGCAGGTCGCCGTCGTCGACGACGCGGGCATCCACGACCTCGGCGCCGGAGTCGCGGAGCTCGTCGACCGCGGACGCGTGCGTCACTGCCCGGCGGCCGTCGGTGACGCCGGCTTCCGCAAGTAGCATTGAACCGGTGCAGACGCTGGCGATCCGAGTTCCCTCCGCATGATACTCCGCGAGTGCGGCCGGCACGTCGCCCTTTTTCGCCTCCGCCCAGGCGCTGGCGTCCTCGTCGCGGGCGGTCCACCCCCCGCCGGGAACGACCAGCAAGTCGGGAGCGTCCTCGTCGTCGGGGCTAGGGAGGACGGCGTCGACCCCGATTCGGCTGCCGTGGCTGGCCGTCACCCTCTCGCGGTCGTCGAGCGCCACGTATCGGAGGCGACCGGCTCGTTCCCCATCGGCGGTGTCGGCGCCTTCGGAGCCGTCGGTGCCGTCGGTGCCGTCGGTGCCGTCGGTGCCGTCGGCGCCGGCGTAGTCCAGCGCGTAGTCGAACACCTCGTACGGGCCGATCCCGTCGAGCTCGTCGAACCCCTCGTACAGCAACACGTCGATGTCCATGGTCGCTTCAACGGTGGCCGCCGGCATGTGCGTTGCTCCCGCGGCAGGCGCTCCGTCCCCCTTTTGAGTCTCCCCGGATTTCCCGCCGAGTACTACTCGTCGGGATCCTCGCCACGGGCGCGCTTGTAGATCGCGAGCGCCTGCTCGCGGCGGTCGCCGTGGTCGACGATCGGCGCAGGATAGTCGGGCGCCGCCTTGCGCCGCTGCGTCGGAGAGAGCTCGTGCCACTCGTGGATCAGGTTCGACTCGACAGCTGCCAACTCGGGCACGTACTCGGAAATGTAGGCGGCCTCCGGGTCGTAGCGCTCGCCCTGCGTCATCGGGTTGAAGATCCGGAAGTAGGGCTGGGCGTCGGTGCCGGTCGAGGCGGCCCACTGCCACCCGCCGTTGTCGTTGGCGGTGTCGTGGTCCGCGAGGAACCGCTTGAAGTGGGCGTAGCCGTGGCGCCAGTCCGCGAGCAGGTCCTTCGTGAGAAAGGAGGCGACGATCATCCGAACGCGGTTGTGCATGTACCCCTCCGCCCGGAGCTGGCGCATGCCGGCGTCAACGATCGGGTATCCCGTCTCCCCCGCCTTCCAAGCGGCGATCTCCTCGGGATCGTCGCGCCACTCGATCCCCTCCTCGTACGTCTTGTAGTTGTCCGTCACCACCTCGGGGTTGTGGTAGAGCACCTGCGTGTAGAACTCCCGCCACGCGAGCTGGCCCTGAAACTCCTCGACGCTGTCCGCGGCGGCGGATTCGCCGTCCTCGCCGTCCTCGCCGTCCTCGCCGTCGTCTCCGTTCTCGCCGGCGTTCGCACCCGTCGACCCCGATTTCGCCTCGGCCATCGCGCGTTCAGTAGCCGCATACACCTCTCGAACGCCGATCTCCCCGCACTTCAGGAACGCCGAGAGTCGAGAAGTCCCCTCCCGCGCGGGATAGTCGCGATCCGTCTCGTAAGTGAACACGTCGTCGTCGAGAAACGCGTCGAGTCGCTCGCGGGCGGCCGCGGTGCCGGCGGGCCCGACGTCGGCGTCGGGCTCCGCGAATCCGAGGTCGGTGGAGGCGGGAAGCGACCCGAGTGGGTCCCGGTCGAAGTCGACGTCCGGGACGCTCTCAAGTCGCGAAGCGAGGGCGTCGCGCTCCACGAGAGCCTCCTCGGTCGGCGCCGGCGCGGGGCGGTCCACGTCGCGGTCGCGCCACTTCTTCCAGTAGTAGGTGTAGACGGAGTAGGGGTCGCCGGCGTTGGTCCGGATGGAGTCAGGCGGCTGGAGCACGGCGTCGTGGTGCGCTTCACGGTCAACGCCGGCGTCGTGGAGCGCTTGCCTGACGCCGGCGTCACGCTTCCGTGCGAGTCCGGAATAGTCGCGGTTCCACACGACTTGGTCGGCGTCCAGCGCTGCTGCGAGTCGGGGGATGGCGTCTGCGGGATCCCCATGGACGACGAGCAGGTCGCTTCCCCGATCACGGTAGTCGGCTCGCAGCGCCGCGAGCCCGTCGAGCAGCCGGCGCACGCGCACGTCGCTGGCGTGTGCCAGCACGTCGTCGTCGAGCACGAACACGGATGCGACCGAGCCGCGCTCGGCGGCCGCCGCCAGACCGACGTTGTCGGCGACACGGAGGTCACGCCGGTGCCAGAACAGGTCCATGCCACTCGTTCGGTCGGGATCTTCCTGAAACTACTGGAAGATCGCGTGCTCGCAACTCGGAACCGCTCCGTCAGCGTGAGTCGGCCCACCGTCCGGCGGCGACCGGCGAGTCGTCGCCCGCGAGCGCTTCGCGCCGGCGGTCGAGCACGGCGAACCGCTCGTCACGCCGGCGTTCGAGCCACCGGAGCAGGCGTTCGGCCCAGTGGAGCTTCCTCGCCTTCATCGGCCCCACGGTAGGATCGTCAAACTCCCAGCCCGGAAACACGAGTCGGCCGGCGCCGACGGCGTCCGCGAGGAACGCCGCCCGGTCGCCGTCGGTGAATCCGCCGAGGTTCCGGACGGGATTGACCGGCGCGGCTTGCGTCGTCACCAGTGTGGCGTCGGCGGCGAACCGCGGCAGCCACTCGCGGACGGCGGGGACGTTATCCCCGTGGGCGTGTGCCGCCACCGGGACCCCGGACTCCGTCAGCTGCCGGGCAGTCTCGGGGTTCTTGTCGAGGTCGGTGACCATGCAGTCCACCGCGACTCCCGAATCACGGAGCACGTCCGCGGCCGTGGAGGCGGCCACGACGACCTCCGCGTCGCGGGCTATCTCGATGTCGGCGGCGAGACACGGCGCGGCGCCGGCGACCGCGACGGTTGCCCCCTCCCAATCGGAGAGCCGGTCGAGATCGAAGGGCGTTGCGAGCTCGGCGGCTACGTCGCGGGCATGCTCGTCGGCCTTCCGGTCGAACCCGAAATCGGCGAGGATCGCCTCGTACACCGGCTCGAACTCGCCGAAGTTCACGCCGGCGCCTCCGCTGGTGGGATGGCTGTCTCACCGGGTCCGGCGTGGAGCCGTCGCTCGGAAATAGTGCGGTATGGGCCGGAGTGGCACAGAGTACCCCTACCCACGTGCCCTTCCGGCGTCCGGTCGAACGGTTGTCGAGGCTTCGGCATAAACTTTCTCTTACCGCAGGGTGTCGGTGATCGTTCGGAGTGTTCCGTCGAGTGGTTCTGAAACGCCCGAAATCGACCGTTCCGTGGCTCTCAGAGCTTCGGGACTGCCGATCAGCAGGCCCGACCCCTCATCGCCGGCGGGCTCGCCATCGTCTCCCGTCTCCACCCCCTCGACCGCTGCCTCGAACGCCGCATCGGTGCCCACGGTCGCGACGCGAACCGCGCCGACCTCCTCGGGCGTGAGTCCGTCGAGTTCGAGCACGCGGACGGTCGCGGCGTCGGCCGGTCGGGACGGGCCACTGGCACGGTCGCGATCGCCGGCACCGATCCGGTCGAGGTGGCGTTCGGCCTCGCGAGTCGTCGTCACGTCGAGCTCCTCGACGCGGGCCTCGCCCGCCGTCTCGCGGGCACGGGAGCGGGCGAACTCCGCGCCGATGAGCGCGGCGTCACGCGTCTCCGCCACGTCGTGCGTGCGGATCACGTGGGCGCCGCGCTCGACGACCATCGCGGTCGCCGCCAGCGAGACGGGGAGCGACTCCTCGGTGTCACGGTCGGCGATACTCCGGAGGAAGTTCTTCCGGTTGATGGAGACGAGCAGCGGGCGACCGTACCCGCGGAATTCCCGGAGTCGGTGGAACGTCTCGCGGTCGTGTTCGAGCGTTTTCGCCTCCGACCAGCCGCCGAAGGCGGGGTCGAGGATCGTCTTGTCGGTGAACCCGTTGAGCGAGAGCGCCTCGTAGATGTCGTCGACCTCCTCGACCGCGCCGGGACGTTCGAGGTCGGGCGGCGACGCCATCTTGGCGACGGCGGCGTCGTGCTCCGAACAGACGCGGGGCATCTCCGGGTCGGCGAAGCCACAGATGTCGTTGACCATGTCGAATCCGCGGTTGAGGGCGGCCTCGGCCACCTCGTGATACCGGGTCTCGATAGACCAGACGGCGTCGCCGGAGCTGGATTCGAGGGTCTCAATAGCTGTGTCGAGCCGTTCCAGCTCCTCCTCCGCGGAGAGCACCTCGAACTTCTTGTTGGCGGATTCGAGGCCGACGTCGACGATGTCGGCGCCCTCGCCGATCAGCTCCTCGTCGACGTAGGCGGCAGCCTCGCCGGGATCGTCGTACACGCTGGGGTCGTAGGGTGACTCCTTCGAGACGTTCAACACGCCCATGATCCGGGGTGGGTGGTCGTCGCCGATCCCGAGCCCGGCCGCGTCCACGTTTCGCATACCCGAGGGAGGTGCGCGAGCGATAAAGGCGGTCCGAAACCGGTGGCCCGTGTGACTGCTCGACGAGTGGTGGGGCCGGCGTGCCGACCGTCGCCTGCGAGCGCCGGCGAGGACAACCGGCAGCGCCCGGAACAACCCGGAAGGACGACCTTTTATCCGCCGACTCCCGAGAACGGGTATGGCGAAACTCAGCGTCGGACTCCGCGGCTGGCGGTTCGACGAGGACGAGATCATCTCCGCGGACGGCGAGCTCAAGCCGCTTGCGGAGATCCCGGAGGAGCCCCGCGAGCGGCTCATGCGACTGGTGTCGCTCGTCGAGGAGCCGTGTGACGTCTGCTATCTCGAACACGGCGAGGAGGAGGTCCACCGCTGCCGGCAGGCCGAGATCGTCTACGGCGAGCCCCGCGGCGAGGTGCTGCTCTGCCCGCAGCACGAGCCCGACTTCATCTACTGGTTCCGCGAGGAAGGTGGCTCCGAGTATAAGGGGACGATGGAGTTCGGCGACCGGTTCCACGAGTGGGTCGCCGCCGGCAACGAGGCCCCGGAGGGGTACGCCTCGGTGGAGCACGTCGACGAATCCCCCGAGAGCCTGCCCGACCTTCCGGACCAACAGGAGATCCAGAGCCGGGTCGAGGAGGGGTTCGAGGGCGACCGGATCGACATCCGCGAGCTCGCCGGCGCGGAGGGCCCAGCGGAGGGCGACGAGCTCGATGAGGACTCGCTGGACGACGTTGATCTCGGCGTGGAGTACCCCTCGGACCGATGAGCGAGGAGTCCGAGTCCGGGTCCGAAACCGGCACCGAAACCGAGTCCACGGACGACAGCCGCTCGAACCCGGTCGTCGTGATCGTCGAGCCGGAAACGCCGGGCAACGTCGGCACCATCGCGCGGGCGATGAAGAACTTCGGGCTGTACGACCTCAAGCTCGTCAACCCGCCGGAGATCACCCGTGAGAGCGAGGCGTACGGCTTCGCGGGCCACGCCCGCGAGGACGTGCTCCCGAACGCCGACGAGATCACCTTCGAGGAGGTCGTCGAGAACTACCACACCGTCGGCACGACGGCGATCACCGGCGAGGACGCCCGGAGCCACCAGCGGTTCCCCTTTAAAACGCCCGTCGAGCTCCGCGAGTCGCTGAAGACGGTCGACGCGGACACCGCCATCGTGTTCGGTCGCGAGGGCACCGGCCTGAGCAACGAGGAGCTGGTGCAGCTCGACGAGGTCTGCTCCATCCCGGCCGACGGCGAGTACCCCGTGCTCAATCTCGGGCAGGCCGCGACCGTCCTACTGTACGAGCTCCGTGAGCTCACCGTCGAGGACTCCCAGCTTCCGGACGTGGAGGTCGAGCGTGCCAACGAGGCCGACATCGAGCGCTTCTACGACTACTTCGGGGAGTTCCTGGAGGCGACCGGCCAGAAGGAGCATCGTCGCGAGAAAAACGAGCTGTTGATGCGCCGGCTGCTCGGCCGGGCGCACCCGACCGAAAACGAGATCCACTCGCTTCTGGGCACACTTCGGAAGGCCAACCAGAAACTGGAGCACGGCGACTACCTCGCGGCGAAACACGACGAGCCGGTGTATCCGACGGAGTAGCCGGTCCCACCGGGGCTTTTTTCCACTGCGGAGCGTGGACAACGACGCACGATGTCCGACCGCACCCGTCGCCGATTCCTCCGAGCCCTCTCGGCACCAGCCGTCGCCCTCTCCAGTGCGACCGCCGGCTGTCTCGACGATCTCCGAGACGACGCCGGCGAGGACGGCCACGTCAGCCCCGACTCCACGCCCGATCCCGATGATCGCGTCGACCCGCTCCGCTGTGACGCAGAACTCGGCGAGCGCTACACGCGGTGGGTCGACGAGGACGCGATCGAGTGGGGCGACGCGACCGACGAGGACGGTGACACCGTTCTCGAACTTCGGGTCGCGGAGCTCGACTACGAACTGGGAGACACCGTCGAGATCACCCTGGAGAACGTCACCGAGGAGTCGTTCAACGTGGAGAACCCGAACAAGGCGAACCTCGACGTTCTCACGACCGAAGGATGGCAGGATGTCCGCGTCTGGCGTGACGACGCCGGCATCCTACCGGACAGCGTCACGCTGCTCGACCCCGGCGAGACGGTCGAGTGGTCACTCGAACTGACCGCGGCGGGGATCGAGGAGTTCGGCGAGCACATGAACGGCGATCCTCTCGTCTGCCCGGATCTGCAGCCCGGCCGCTACCGGTTCGCCACGCACGCGCCGATGGACGGCGATGTGGCCGTCGCGTTCGACGTGACGGGGTAAGAAACGAGTTTTTCAGTCCAACCGCTCTATCTCGCGGGCCGCTTCCAGCAGCTCGTCGTGAAGGTGGCCGTTGGAGGCGACGAGCCCGTTCGAGTCGTGCCGCCAGCGGTCGCCCTCCAGGTCGGTCACTTTGCCGCCGGCCTGCCGCACCATGAAGACGCCGGCGACGGTGTCCCACGGGTTGGGGTCGACGTTGGTGATCGTCCCCTCCAGCGCGCCGGAGGCGACCATCGGGAGGACGGCCTGCGCGGCGCCGAAGCGTCGCATGTCGCCGAAGCGGGTGACGACCGCCTTGCAGGCGCGGGCGTACTCCTCGCGGTGGTCGAAGTCCCACCAGATGGTGGGGTCGACGGCGGCCTGTCGCGGGTGCGACACGTCGCTGACGGTAACGGGCTCGCCATCAAGGTACGTCCCGTCGGCGTCGGCGGTGTAGGTGTCGCCGAGCGCGGGGAGGACGTTGGCGGCGGCGACGGGCTCGCCGTCGACGACGGCCGCGACCGCCGTCGCCCACACGCGGATGTCGCGCACGAAGTTGTTGGTGCCATCGATGGGGTCGATGACCCAGGCGGCGCCTTGGTCGGGGACGGCTTTCAGCTCATCCTCCTCCTCGCCGACGATCGCGTCGCGGGGGTAGTCCTCGCGGATCACGTCGATCGTCTCGCGCTGGGCAACGCGGTCGGCTTCGGTGACGACGTCAGTGTCGTCACCCTTCGTCTCGACGGGAATGTCGGTGCGGAAGTGCTCGTAGGCGACGCGGGCGCCGGCCCGCGCGGCGCGCTCCGCGACGACGGCACGCGACGGGGCGTCGGCGGGCCCGGGGTTCTCGGTCATGCGCGCACTCGTCAGCGCCCGCCCCTATAAACGTCGATCTCCGGCGATCACGGTGATGGTTGCGCCACGCCGAATGATGTACTCGATTCCGAATTAGAGTACTCTTAAGGCCTTCGGGTCCGTCTGTCTGCCCATGAAACCAGAGGAAGCCGTCCGTCAGCTGGAGTACGCCATCGACGCCGCGCTCGACGAGGAGGGTCGTCGGAGCGCGGCCGGCTACCGGCCGACGTTCGAGCGCGTCGCGGAGCGGGCCGACGGGTCGGCCGTCTACACGCTCGCGAGCGACCTCTCCGCGTCCGTCGTCGACGGCGACCGCCCGTCCCCGGCCGAGGCGAACGCCGCCGCCAACCGCGTCCTCAACGACCGCACGTACACCGACGGCGGGGAGTAGTCCGTCAAGCCGCGTTCGATCCGGTCGACACGCCCGTTTTCGACGGCCACCGCGCACTCCGTGAGACTCGTTGAAAGAGGCAGGTCCGCGCTCGTCCACACGCCGGCGACACGGTGACCGACGACGAGCGTGACGATGCACGAGGGTGTCGTCACTGGCAGGATCGCTGTTCTGAACGTTTTTTGCGAGGGAAGAGCGCTCCGAGAGCGGTCTTCCGCATCACGGGGCGTGGACCCCGGCGATGCGAGGGGAGGGATTTGAACCCACGGACCTCTACAGGAGCGGATCTTGAGTCCGCCGCCGTTTCCGGGCTTGGCTACCCTCGCACGCGATGAGCACTACTTCGGGGCGCTTGTTTAACGCGTCGGTTCGCCCCCGAGGCGCGGACGCCGGCGCCGGGCCTCGAAGGGAAAACCGTTAGAACGCTCGCCGTCGTACGCCCGACCATGGACGACCACACCCGCGACCCGGGCGTCGCTCCGCCGCTGGGGGACCCCGCCGGGTGGGTGTCGGCGGCGGAGCTCGCCGAGCGCCCCGACGCAGACGTGCCGGAGGGCGCGGCGGTCGCGGGCGGCTACTGGGAGCACGCGACGCTTCGGCGGGCGACCGAACACGGCGTCCGGCTGTTCAACGCCGGCGAGTACCACGAGTCACACGACTGTTTCGAGGACGAGTGGTACAACTACGGCCGCGGCTCGACGGAGTCCGCGTTCCTCCACGGGATGGTCCAGGTCGCCGCGGGCGCGTACAAGCACGTCGACTTCGAGAACGACGACGGGATGCGGTCGCTGTTCGAGACCGCGCTCCGGTACCTCCACGGCATTCCGGACGACTTCTACGGCGTGGACGTGGCGGAGGTGCGCGGGACGCTCCGGGCCGCGCTCGACGACCCGAGCGCCGTCGACGGGTGGCAGATCCGCCTCGATGACGCCCGTCCGGAGGCGTATCCCGCCGATTACGAGTACGCCGAGGCGCTCGAACACGGGCCGTAGGTGTCGGTTCGCGGGAGGCGAGTTCGGCCCGGCCTTCCGGAGCCGAGCGGCATCCGCCGGGAATCGGCCGGATCCGAACGCCACTTACGCCGGTGGCTCCTTACGGGTTGCATGGACGTGTTCGAGCTGGGCGAGGGGACGCCGGAGATCGCGGTCGTCGGCGCCATCCACGGCGACGAGCCGTGTGGCGCCCGCGCGATCGAGCGGCTGCTGGCCGACGAGGCGGCGTTCGAGCGCCCGGTGAAGCTGATCATCGCCAACGAGGAGGCGCTCGCGGCCGGCAGGCGCTACCTGGACGAGGACCTCAACCGGGCGTTTCCCGGCGACCCGGACGCCGACACCCACGAGCGCCGGCTCGCCCACCGCCTCCAGGCGGAGGTGACGGGCTGTACCACCCTTGCGATCCACTCGACGCAGTCGTACGCCGACCCCTTCGCCGTCGTCGACTCGATGGACGAGGTCACCCGCGGCGTCACCCCCCACCTCCCGGTCGACGTCGTCATCCAGACGGACGAGTTCACCGAGGGGCGGCTGATCGAGCACCCCCACACCCTCGAAGTGGAGGCCGGCCTGCAGGGCTCCGACGAGGCCGCGGACAACGCCTACTGGCTCACGCGCGCCTTCCTCGCCGCGACGAGCGCCCTCCCCGCGCCCGGCGCCGATGACGTGGTCGACGCCGGCGGCCGCGAGGACGTGGACGTGTTCCGACTGATCGAGCGGATTCCGAAGCCCGAGGCCGAGCGATACGAGGTGTTCGCCGACAATTTCCGGCGCGTTGAGGCTGGCGAGCGGTTCGCGGCCGCCGACGGCGAGGAGCTCGTCGCCGAGGAGGCGTTCTACCCCGTGCTGCTGTCGGCGTACGGCTACCGCGACCAGTTCGGATACGTGGCCCGGAAGGTCGGCGCGCTCGCCTGACTGCGCGACGCCGCTCCGTGAGGGCCCGTCTCCACTGTCAGGGACTGCGTGCTGAAGAGAACGTCTTCAGCGCCTGCTCCGGGTGTGGCTCTTTATGGCTGGGACGTTTCATCACGAACAATGGCTACGGAAGCGACCTTCACAGTTCCGTCCGATCAGTTCCCCTTAGGGTCGGTGTTCACCCAACGACCGACCGTGACGGTCGAACTGGAACGGATCATCCCCTCGAAGGAGATGGTGATTCCGTATTTTTGGGTGCGGGGAACCGAAGCGGACGATCTCGAGAGCGCGTTCAACGACCATCCAAGCGTCGAGAACATTCGGCTCGTCGATTCCGTCGAGGACGAGCATCTGCTACGCGTCGAGTGGATGCTGGACTACGATGACGTGCTGACCGTGTTGTCGGAGACGAACGTGACACTGATCGCCGCCACCGGCACGAAGCGACAGTGGACGCTTGAGGTACGTGGCGACGCCCGTAGTTCCCTCGCCGACTTCCAGCGACGCTGCCGGGAGGTCGATATTCCGATCACGCTGACGAAACTGCACGCGCTCACGCCCCTCGAAACGGACACCGAAGCGGCGCTCACCGATAAGCAACAGGAAGCGTTAGCACTCGCCTACGAGTGTGGCTATTTCGAATCCCCACGCGAAGTGACCATGGATGAACTCGGCGAGCAGCTCGGCATCACCCAACAGGCCGTCGCCGCTCGCCTTCGGCGCGGTATCAAACACGTTCTCGGGGGCTCTCTTTCCGGGACGACGCCGCCCAATCAGTAGACCACTTAAAAACAGATTGTACTAACAAAGGTAAGTCTCACACTCCCGATTGCACGACATAGACGTGCAACTCAAATGAGGAAGGAATACTCGCCGATCTCAACGGGTTGGGGGCTATGACCGGGTGTGAAGAGTGTGCGGCTGATACGAGCCGTGGTGTCCAAGTAACGTACACGACTGGCTCAACGGAGGAACTCGAGCTGTGTGACCGCTGTCTGCGTGAATTCGAGAACGGAGGATTCGTCTCGGAGATCGTTCGAGTGGAATCGAACGAAGAGTGACGAGGACAGCAGTGCTAACTTCTCCCGCTGTAGTCGACACGACGATTTAAACCGGTTAGCGTCTTTTAAGGCGCCCGTCGGGCGCCTCGTGTCGGCTTCGCCGCCGCAGCCCGCCGGCGTCCTCGTTCGCGTCGCTCGAGAGGGCTCAAAAACGCAGTTTTCGGCGCGAGACGCCGGCGACGCCACAGCCTCACAAAGACGCTGCTACTCGGCACTCGGAGTGCCTCTTATAACGCGCTCGTGGAAAGACGGCCGGTCGACCCGATTCGGAAGTCGGCTTGTTAGTCCCGGTTCCGTCGCTCGATCCGGCCCTCGATCGCGGGGTCGACGCCGAACTCGCGGGCGTAGTCGGCGAGCACCTCGTACTGGATGCCAGCCTCACCGACCCGGTGGCGCTGTTCGAGCGTCGGAAACTCGTGGTCGGAGTGGAGCAGGTACTCGGAGACGGCGACGGTGTACGTCGCGTTCGGAGCGACGGGCTCGCCGCCGACGGTCGCCTCGACGACCTCCTCGGCGGCCTCGTCCCAGACGACGCGCGCGTTGGAGACGTGGCCGTGCCACCAGTCGTCCTCGCCGAAGTCCACGTCGGGCGCGGCCATCTCGCGGAAGATGGCGAGCAGTTCCGTGCCGGTCACCGCCGTCAGCGTGACGGGCTCCTCGAACGGGATGAGGCTGATCAGGTCGGCTTTCGTCACGTCGCCGTCCCACGGGTCACCCTGCCGGAGCCCGCCGGCGTTCGAGAGGCCAACGTCGGCGTCGTGTGCCCACCGGAACGCGTCCGCGACGAAGTTCCCGATCCGACACTCGCCGCCGTGGACCACGTCGCCGGTGCGTTCGATGGGGGTCGGGGCGTGGCCGACGACCTCGTCGAGGTCGGCCTCCGCCATCCGCTGCGTGAGGGCTTCCTGGAGGCCGCCGTGGGTGGCGATTTCGGAGCCGCCGTCTGCAGCAGATTCGACGGAATCCGCGGATTCTCCGCGAAGGTTCGTCTCGTGGAGCGTCGCAGTCGCGCGGTCGCCGGAGAAGTCGACCTCGACGACTGCCTCGCCGTTGACGCCGGGACGGACCAGGAGCGTGTCGTCGACGTGCTCGTTGCGGAGGCTGTGGACGTGACCGCCGAGGACCGCGTCGAGGTCGAGTTCGCGCGCGAGCTCGTCGTCACCGGAGCCGAGATGCGAGAGCGCGACGGCGTAGTCGACACCCTCCGCACGGAGCGCGTCGAGCGCCTCGCGGGCGGCGGGGAGGGGGTCGTCGAAGTCGAGGGGCTCGGCCATCGGGTTCAGCGAATCCGTGGCGGGGTCCGTGAGCCCGAGGAAGCCGACGCGCGCGCCGCCCACCTGCCGGACGGTCCACGGAACGACGCCCTCCTCGCGGCCGAACGGGTTGCCGTCCTCGTCGCGGACGTTCGCGGAGACGAACTCGACGGGGGCGTCCGCGACCAGTCCGCGGAGAGCGTCCGGGCCGTAGTCGAACTCGTGGTTGCCGAACGTGTCGAGGACCGTGTCGGTGGCGGCGTAGAAGTCGAGCGTCTGTCGCCCCTGTGCGACCAGCGAGAGGACGCCGGGCGCGGTCGTGTCGCCCGTGCCGACGACGGCGGCGTCGGGGCCGTCGAGCGCGCGGATCCGGCCGGCGAGCCGTGCGGCCCGGTCCGGGGCGTCGAAGACGTTCTCGATGTCGGAGTAGTGGACCAGCCGTACCATCTACCGACCGGAGTTCCCCGACCGGGTAAAAGGGCTCGAAATCGGCGTGTTCGGCACCGGAGGTGACGGCGACCGATGGCCGGCGTCCGGCGTGTGCCCGGCTCGCATGGCCGGATCGCATTGAAAGCGCTTTTATGATGCCGCGGCGAACTCAGGGCTACAGCCTCTGTGGGGTTGATGATGTGCCGTTCCGATAGGGACCGACCACGGGACGGACACGCGAGCCCGCACGGAGGACAGGTGAACAACATATGGCAGTTTACGTAGACTACGAGACCCCAGCCGACCTCGCCGAGCGAGCCCTCGAGGCTCTCGAGGTCGCACGAGACACCGGTACAGTAAAGAAAGGAACGAACGAGACCACGAAGTCCGTCGAGCGCGGCAACGCCAAGCTCGTCTTCGTCGCCGAGGACGTCTCCCCCGAGGAGATCGTCATGCACCTTCCCGAGCTTTCCGAGGAGAAGGGCATCCCCGTCGTCTTCGTCGACACGCAGGACGAGGTCGGCCAGGCCGCAGGCCTCGAGGTCGGCTCGGCCGCCGCCGCAGTCGTCGACGCCGGCGACGCCGCCGACGACGTCGAGGACATCGCGGAGAAGGTCGAGGAACTCCGGTAATCCACCATGAGCGCAGAAGAGGGAACCGGCGACTCCACCTCCGCGGAGGTTATCGAGGTCGTCGGCAAGACCGGGATGCACGGCGAGGCCATGCAGGTCAAATGCCGCATCCAGGAAGGATCGAACCAGGGTCGAATTATCACCCGGAACGTCCTGGGCCCCGTTCGGCTGGGCGACGTGCTCCAGCTCCGCGAGACCCAGCGTGACGCAGACTCCATCGGAGGTCGCTAACAATGGTTGAGAGACGCACCTGTGATTTCAGCGGCGAGGATATCGAGCCCGGCACGGGCACGATGTTCGTCAAGAAGGATGGTAGCATTCTCCACTTCGTCGACTCGAAGGCGGAGAAGAACTACTTCCTCGGACGCGAGGCGCGTGACCTCGAGTGGACCGAGGACGGTCGTGCCGAGGGCGGCGAATGAGCCAGGACGAGCGCACCTTCGTGATGGTCAAGCCCGATGGCGTCCAGCGCGGACTCATCGGCGAGATCGTCTCGCGGTTCGAGGACCGCGGACTCAAGCTCGTCGCGGGCAAGTTCATGCGGATCGACGAGGCGCTCGCCCACGAACACTACGGTGAACACGAGGACAAGCCGTTCTTCGACGGCCTCGTCGAGTTCATCACCTCCGGCCCCGTCTTCGCGATGGTGTGGGAGGGCGCGGACGCCACGCGGCAGGTCCGCAGCATGGTTGGCGAGACGGACCCCGCCGAATCCGCCCCGGGCACGATCCGCGGCGACTTCGGTCTCGACCTCGGCCACAACGTGATCCACGCGTCGGACCACGAGGACGAGGGCGCCAACGAACGCGAGATCGACCTGTTCTTCGACGAGTCGGAGCTCGTCGACTACGACCTCGACGCCTCGGCGTGGGTGTACGAGGACGCCGGCGACCACTAACGCAAACCCTGACCGGTCTTTCGGCCGGTCATCTACTCGATCGGTCACCCACGTGACCACCCAATTGGCCGCATCTGCGGCCGTCGGCCGGCGACCGCCGGCCCGTTTTTACGGCTCGACAGCTGCAGCTCCACGACACACCACGTTTCCGGTGAAAATAACTGGCGCTGGCGTGGAGTCGTGCGGTTCTCCCGTCGGTTCCCTCTTAAACACCCAACACGACGACCCGTCCATCCTCCGTGACGATGACGACCTCGTTACCGCCGTCGCCGGTCACGTCCGCCAACAATGGCGTGGCGTAGACGATCGTGTCGTCGAGGCCCCCACGAAGGACCGCCTCGCCGCCGCTGTTCGTGCCGAGCACGCCGCCGCCCCGGTTGACCACGACGATCTCCTCGTCACCGTCGCCCGTCACGTCACCCACGGCGGGGGCGTTGACGCGGTTTTCGCCACCATACTGCTGTTTCCAGACCACTTCGCCGTCGAGGAGGTCGACGGCCCAGAGGTCGCCGGTGCCGCCGACGTGGATCCGCCCGGCGTCGGCGCCGCCCACGTCCACGGGAGCGTCCTGTAACCCGACCGAGTAGCGGGACGCGCCGTCGGCGACTTCCAGCGTCGTCAGCGTCCCGTCGACGCCGCCCAGCGCTACGATGCCGCCACGGCGGGTGTCGGCGGCGTTCCAGCTGAGCGCGGTCGTCTCCGTCGGCTCGCTCCAGACGACGTCGCCGTCGCCGTCAACCACGCTGACGCGCTGTCCGTCGGCGTCGTCGGTCAGCACCGCGACACCCGCGCTCGTCAAAGTTCCGGAGACCGCGTCGGCTTCGGGATCGCCCGTCACCGCGAGCGGTTCGAGCGCCGGACTGCCGTCGAGCGCGGTTTCGAGGACCTCGTCTCCGTCGGTGTCGACGGCGAGCAGGGTACCGTCCGCAGTCACCGCGACCAGTTCCGTCTCGCCGTCGTCGGTGAGGTCGACGAACGCGGGCTCGAGTCCCGCCGCATCGTCGAGCTCGACCACGAACCGCTCCTCGCCGTTTGCGGCGTTCACGACCACCAGCTCCCCCGCGTCGGTCGTGAACGCCACGACCGACTCACCGTTAAAGTCGCCGGCGACGAGTCCGCTCGTCTCGGCGGCACTCACGCCGTCAGGGAGGGAGTGCGTCCACGCCACGTCGCCATCGGCGTCGAGCGCGCGGAGGCCGTCGCGGTCGGCTTCATTGGTGTCATCAACAGCAAGCGCCTCGGCGCCCGCGGGCTGGACGATCAGGGGGTCGCCGTCGACGGTCGCCACGACCGCGCCGGAGCCGTCGTCGCCGTGTGCGGGGTCGGCGTCCCAGACGACTTCGGTGTCTGCGGTCGCGTCGTCGAGGCCGACGAACGCAAAGAGGGCGACGCCGACGCCGGTCGCGCCGCCGGCGAACAGAATGAGCAAGACGATGAGGACGCGTCGGTCCATTACGCGCGCTTAGGGAGGGGCGGGCATACCGCTGTCGGAAGCGGTCGTCTCACGATGTCGGACTGAAAAGCGGGTGGCTGTCGAGAGATCGGCTAGTCGGCGGGAGCCGGTTCGGGAGTTGGAGTGGCCGACACGGGCGACTCCCACTCCAGACCACCTTGGTAGTGGTACGTGCCGCCGTCCTGTTCCGGGCTCACGACGGTGAGATGCAGCCACCCGTTGTCGAACAGCCGGCGCACCGATTCGTGCTCCCGGAGGATCTCCGTCACGCGCTCGACGGGCGCGTGGACCACGGCGGTCAGCCGAAGGGGCTGGTGTTGCAGCCGGTCGTCGGCCGCCATGAGCGACTGCTTTGGGAGGCCCGTCATCAGGTCGCCGGCGTTGCCCTGTACGACGCCGACGTTGCCGACCGGGTTCTGCGTCGTCTTGGAGCCGCTGCCGTAGGTGGCGTTGTCCACCGTCGCGAAGTAGTACTGGCTGTTGATCCACTGAGTCACGACGAGCGGCCCCGTCATGATCGCCTCCAGCGCGTCGCCGTCGGGGTCGGTCGACGGGTCGTACGAGTGGAGGAACGCCCGGCCGTCGAGATCCCGGCCGGCCGTCAGCTCCCGCGGCCCGATGACGAACGCGGCGTTGCCGGCCAGTCCCCACTCGGGGCGGGTCTCCGCCCAGTCGGACGCGCGACGCTCCACCTCGCGGACGCCGTCGTCGGGGGTGCCGGCGTCGTCCCCGGTGCCGGCGTTGGTGCCGTCAGCGGCCCCCATTGACGCGGCGCGCTCGGCGGCGGCCGCGGCGCGGGCGTCTTCGAGGTTCTCACGGAGCCGGGCGAGCTCCTCGTGGTGGCTTTCGGGAACCGCGTCGTCGTACAGCGTCACCTCGTCGGTGGTCGTGTTGTGCTCAGCGGCGAGGTACACCGTGTCCGTCGGAATGTCGTGGCCCCGCTCACGGAGACTCTCCTGTACGTCCTCGTCGTTGCAGATGGTCGCGAGCACGCGGGCGCTGGGGCCGCCCGGGTTCCCGGCGCAGGCGCCGCAGTCGAGACTGGAGTCGAACGGGTTGTTCGTCGTCTCGCTCGCGTGCCCGGTGAACACGACCAGCCGGCCGAACTCCTCCCACCCCATCAGCTTGAAGGCGGTCGCAGCGTACTCGACCTTCTCCTCGTGGGTCATCCCGTGGGGGAGACCGCCGTCGGCGGCGTGCCCGTGTCCATCCTCCGTCGCGTCGATCGCCGGCGAACTGAACTCGCTTGGGGAGGGGACGTGCTCGTCGACGACCCGCTTGGCGCGGTGGACGGCGCCCGGGAACAGCGTCCGACCCGCGAGTGCCGCGCCGTAGGCGCTGCCGCCGCCCTCCACGAACGGGAACGCGGCGACGACGTTGCTCTTGAGTGATTTGAAGTGCTTCCGCGTCGCCGTCACGAGGTCGGTCCAGCGGTCGTGCGTCGAGGTGTCGTCCCTGCAAGCGGGGTCCGGACGGTCGCTGACGTGATGCCGGGCGTCGACGATGGGCGGGCAGGCATCGACACCCAGATCGCTCCCGTACGACTGGTAGCGCATGGGGACGCCGAAAAAGCCCGCGTAGCCGTGCGTTTCGTACGGGCCGGCGTTCTCCAGATGGCGGCGGATGATCTCCGAGCGGGTGTCGATACAGAACACGAGCTGTGCGGCCGGGCGCGACTCGCCGCCGTCCGCGGCCGCCGGGTTCTCGCTCACGTCGTCGAGTAGACGACTGCGGTAGCTCTTTTCCCACGCGCTCAGCCACGCTTCGGCCAGTGGAACGTCGTCGTTCTCGTCGTTTTCGTCGGTCAGGTCGTCGGAGTCGTCGTCCGCCTCGCGCTCGGCGGTCACCTCAGCGGGCGCGACGGGAACCCCAAGCTGGTCGGAAAGCGTGAGGCGCACAGCCAGCAGGTCGGCAAGCGAGATCGGGGCGGCCTCCTTCCACGGCCCGTGGCCGTCGGTCGCGCGCCGTTTGACGAACCCGGTCCAGCCGGGAAGGGCCGCGAGATGGTGCTCGAAGATCGCCTCCCACTGTGGTTCGGGGTGATCATGAAGTGCCCTCTCTAGCGCCTCAGTCGCGTTCTCGGGGAGGTCCGACGGCTGCCGCACGCCCGGAACCTCGTCGTCGTACGGCGCCAGCGTGCGCCAGGCGGCGTAGAACCCCTCCTCGCGGTTGGGCATCGGCCACCCGGCCCGTCCCTCGTCCAGAAACGCGGCGAGCCACTTCGCGGTCAGCCGGTCGACTGGCTCCATCGCCGATGACGGCTCGTCGACCTCGTCCGACTCCTCGTTCGTCGCCGCGGCCATCTCCTCGAGCGTGTCCTCCGGGTCGCGCTCGACGCCGAGGGCGTCGAGCTCCGCGGCCAGCACGTCCGAGTCGATCCGCCCCTCCTCCCAGGCGCGACGGAAGACGGCGGGCTTCGGGTATCCTCGCCCGCCGAACACCGATTCGGCGTCCGCCACGGCGCGGTGGAAGGGGCGGTCCTCGAACCCCGAGAGGGGGTTCGCGGTGACGAACGAGTGGATCGGCCACGCGGACCCGACGGTCTCGGCGGCGCGCTCGATGCGTTCCGTGATGGTGGATGTCTCAGTCATTGTATTCCTCCGTCCGTGTCAGCACCGTCGACGGTGCCGGCTGCGAGAGGTTCAACAGCGTCACGTACAGCCGCTCGCTGGACCGGTGCCAGCCGAGCTCCATCACCACGTAAGCGGCGACGAACAGGCCGGCGACGAGCGCGTGCAGCGGGGTGAGATCGGTCGGCGTGCTCGTCATGGGGACGCCGGCGAGCATTGTGGAGACGGCGTTGAACAGCAGGGCGTACGCGCTGATGGCCGTCAGCACGATGGCAGGGATGCAGACGAGTCGGACCGTCGGCGAGAGCGTCGTGCGCCGGAGGATGTCACGTCCGGCGTGCAGCGTCGTCAACACGACGACGAGCGTCAGGATGAGCCCGCTGTCGAGGGCGACCTCACCCCCCTTTCCAGTGAGAGTGAGGAACAGCAGGCCGCCCCCGGCCGCCGTCGCCAGACTGACAACGGCACTCGGGAGCCCCAGCGACGCGGTTTTGGCGTGTTTCGGCGTCGTCCGTTCGACGCCCGCGCCCGACGAGAGGAACAGATACGCCTTGTAACAGCCGTGGAGGATGAGGTGGGCGATGGCGGCCGAAAAGAAGCCGAGCCCACACTGGAGTATCATAAAGCCCATCTGGGCCACCGTCGAGGAGCCGAGTTTGCGCTTCACGTCCGTCTGGACGAGCGCGAGTGCCTGCCCGAGCAGCGCGCTGACCGCGCCGACCACGGCGATCGCGGCCATCGCCGCGAGCTCGGCGGTGAACACCGGGGCGAACCGGGTCAACAGGATCCCGCCGGCGTTGACGAACCCGGCGTGCATCAGCGCGGACGCCGGCGTCGGCGCCGTCATCGACGACATGATCCAGCCGTGGAAGGGGAACAGCGCGGACTGGATGACCGCGGCGAGCAGGATGGTGCCGATGGCGACGACGACGAGCGCGCGGGGGATCGTCTCGACCGCGCCGACGATGCCGGCGATGGAGGTCGTCTCGGTCGCCAGTGCGAGGGTGGCGAGGCCGACCGCCAGCAGCGCCGTGCTTGCGAGGAAGTACCGTCGGGCGAGCCCGGCGGCCGCCTGCGCCTGGACCCAGTCGCGCTCGTGACCGATGAGCGACGCCATCAGGAGGCCCATGCCGAGCCACGTCGCCACGAAGAGCGCGACGTGGTCGGCGGCGGTCATCGCCATCACGACGAGCGTGAACGCGAGGATCCGGGCGAAGAAGCCGTCGAGGTGGCGGTCGCCGGCCATGTACCGCCGGGAGTAGCTGTGGACGATGCCGCTGAAAAACGTCACCACGACCCACATGACGACGGTCAGGCCGTCGACGGCGATGACGCCCGGAACGCTCCACGCGCCCCGGCCAAACACCGCGAGCACGAGCGTCGCCACGCTGAGGAGGAACAGCGTCCACACCACTCGGGTTGCCGTTCGCGGGACCCACGAGGTCGCGCTGGCGGTCGTCTCGGCGTCCTGTGCCCCCCTTCCCTCCGTTGATTGCGGTTCTCCGTCCATTATTCGGTTATTCGCCCCGACCAGCACAGCGCGTCACCAGCAGATCTCTCCACTGAAACCGACAGCAACTGGTCATCTTCTGACTCTTGATAGAACATACTGGTTATTATAACCTTCGAGATTACCAATCTGTTCGCAATATGTGCCACTAAGGAACATAATGGTTGTTCATGTGAGTCTCGCGCGTCGTCTCAACGGGCGCCGGCGCTCGCTACGGTCGGTGGAAGGCGGTCGCCGGCGTTCAGTCGCTCCGACGATCCGGCGCTCACTCGTGAGAAAAGTCGTCGAATGGCGTCGACTCGTGGGCGCGGACCAACACCTCGTCGGCGACGGTGAGTCCGAGTTCCAGGAGGGCCTCCGCAACGGGGGTGATGTCGCTGTCGTCCTCGCCGACGGCCGTTACGAGCAGATTCTGCTCGCCGGTGACCAGTTCCTGGACGGAGACGACGCGCGGGATCTCGAGAATGTCGTCGATGTACTCCTGCCGTTCGGGAATCGGCGCGGTACAGAACAGCAGCATTCGGATCGGGTAGCCCGCCTTCCGGTAGTCAACCTCGGCGGTGTAGCCCTTGATGATCCCCTCGGATTCGAGCCGCTGGATGCGCTTGCGTACCGTACTCGATGAGGCGTCGGTGCGTTCCGCGATCTCCCCCGACGAGAGCGTTCGCGCGTCTTCTTGCAGTGCAAACAGGATCTCCCTGTCGGTCTCGTCGAGCTCGTAGTCCGCCATACGTGCCCGATCGACCGCTTCCGATATAAGAGACGCCGTCCGGCAGCGGAGGGCTCGGAAGTTCGGGGTACAGCGATCGTCGGTCTGAACGCCGGCGACTGGGCGTTAGATGACGAGGCCGACGATCTGGACCAGAAAGCCCACGACGAACACGCCGAGTAGGGCGATCGTGGCGACGACGACGGCGGGCGCGAGCTTCTCGTCGTCCTCGTCGAGGATGATGTGCTCCATGTTCGCCCGAAGGTCACCGGGCGATTTCAAGGCTTCGCTCGCAGGAGCACCGGCGGCCGGCGGTTGGCGGTCGAGGGCCGGCGGTGGGAAGTCAACAGTCGGCGGCCGGCGGTCAGCGCCACTGACGGCCGTCGCCCGTCGGCACGGTCGGCCGGCGGGAGTGTCACCGCGTGTCTCGGCGCCTCCCGAGGGGAACATTCATTTGCGTCTCCCCTGTGGATTCGGACGGATGACTGACGCTGGGCGACCGACCGCCGTACGCCGACGGAGGGCCGATGTCGAACCGTAACGCGGCCGCGGCGGCCGATTCCGACGCCGAAGCGAGCGCCGAGCCCGCCGTCGACGCCGGCGAGCTCGTCGTCGTCTGCGGGCTCCCCGGCGTCGGCAAGACGACCGTCGCCGAGCGGATCGCGACCCACCTCGACGGGCGCGTGCTCCGCACCGACGTGATCCGCAAGGAGCTGTTTCCCGACCCCGAGTACACCGACGAGGAGACCGCAGCCGTGTACGCCGAGCTCCTCTCCCGGGCCCGGGACCGCATCGAAGACGGCGAGAACATCATCCTCGATGCGACCTTCGCCGAGCGCGAGTTCCGCGAGAACGTCCGGGCCATGGCCGACGAGGCGGCCGACGACTTCGAGCTGGTGAAAGTCGAGTGCGAGGAGGCCGTCGTCGAGCGGCGGATCGCCGCGCGCGACGGGATCAGCGACGCCGACTTCGACATTCACCTCCACTTCAAGGAGCTGTTCGACGAGATCGACGCCGACCACCACGTCGTCGACAACTCCGGCGGGGAAGCGGCGACGTTCGCGCAGGTCGACGCCGAGTTCTGAGGGGGTGAGCGCCGTCCCGATCGACTCCCGCCCGCGGTCGCCACACTCCCGACCGTAACCACGGATTCGCCGTGACCGCCGCGCGTGGCGCCGCTGTGCGCCACTTCCACGGCGACTCCGCATGCGGGTATCGCTAACACGCGTCTCCCATGACTTAAGAACCTCAACACACTATATCTGATGTGAGCGAAGAATCCGGGCGACGGAACCTCCGAATGCCCAACGACGACGAAGTGTTCGCCATCGTGACCGAACACAACGGCGGAAACCACGTGACGCTTCGGTGTGCTGACGGTGAAGAGCGGATGGGCCGTATCCCCGGCCGCATGAAGTACCGGACGTGGATCAACGAGGGCGACGTCGTGGTCGCCGAACCGTGGAGCTGGCAGGACGAGAAGGCGAACGTCGAGTGGCGCTACTCCGACGAGGACGCCGACCAACTGCGCCGCGAAGGTCACATCGAATAGCGCGCAGTGTTTTCCCGCGAGCGTCGACCAGTGAGCGGCGCCGCCGTCCTGCGCGCGCCGGCGCTCTCGCTCGTGTGATCGACCACCACGCAGCCCTCCGATTCGCGGGTGTTATCCCCGAGTGATACGGACGGCAGGACATGCAACGACGAACCTACCTGCGGACGGTCGCCGCCGGCGCGACGACGGCGGGCGCAACCGGGCTCGCCGGCTGTCTCGGCGACGAGGAGACGTACGACCCCGACGAGCAGCCGGTGGCGGCGTGGGCGAACGGCGAGGTCGAGTTCGGCCTCCCGCCGTTTCAGGATGCCGAGGAGCTCGAACAGCAGTACGAGGGTACCTTCGAGTGGCTCGCCGACGGCTTCGAGGCCGTGAGCGTCGAGGGCGTGCCGACGACCGACTACGCCGGCGTCGTCGAGAGCGTCCTGCAGGGCCACACGGAGCTCGCGAACCTCTCCCCGATCATCTTCTCGCTGGCGATGGACGACGGCGTCCACCCGCTGGCGATCAACTGGTCACACGGCGCCGACTCCTACTACACCTACATCGCGACGCGCGAGGAGACGGACATCGAGGAGCTCGCGGACCTCGACGGGCGCAGGATCGCGATGGTCGACCCCATGTCGGCAAGCGGCGGGATCTTCCCGCGCTACACGCTCTCGGAGGCGGGTCTCGACGCCGGCGACGTTGAGACGCCGCCGGGCGACTTCGAGATCGAATGGGCCGGCGGTCATGACGCCGCGCTCCGCGCGTTAGAGGAGGGCCACGTCGACGCCGCCGCCTACGGCGACTTCCAGCACCCCAACGACGACGAGATCGTAAAGGTGGCCGAGAGCGACCCGATTCCGTTCGACGTGGTGTGTGCAACCCCGGACACGCCCGCGGAGGTCGTCGACGCGCTCGCCGAGCGCCTGCAGGCGACCCCCGAGGACGCGCTCGCGGAACACCGCGTCGACGAGTACGGTCCCTTCGACCGCGACCTCTACGAGCAGGTCCGCGACGTCGCCAGCGAGATGGGCGTCGACGTCGACACACTCGACGAGGCGGCCGACGAGGGCGAGGAGTAACTCGGAACCGAGCCGTCCACAGCCATGCTCACGGTCGAGACCCTGACGAAGCGCTACGGTGACGAGACGGTCGTCAGTTCGGTCTCCGCTCGGCTTCAACCCGGCGAGGTGACCGTGCTCGTCGGTCGGTCCGGCGCCGGAAAGACGACGCTACTGCGGTGTCTCGACGGACTCGAACGACCCGACGAGGGGCGAGTCCGGCTCGACGGGGCTCCGCTCGCCCCGGCGGACGCCGCGCTCGTCTTTCAGTCGGGGGCGCTCGTCGACCGAAAGTCCGCCCTTGAAAACGTGCTCGACGGGTCGCTCGGTCGGGAGCCGGAATGGCGCGAGCTGCTCGGCGTCCACTCCACTCGGGAGAAGCGCGCCGCCGTCGAACGACTCCACGCAGTCGGCTTGGCGGGGCATGCCGACCGTCGAGTGGGGTCGCTCTCCGGTGGTGAACAACAGCGCGTTGGCGTCGCCCGTGCGCTCCAACAGGAGCCGTCCGTTCTGCTGGCCGACGAACCCGTGGCGTCGCTGGACCCGGAAACCGCTCGGTCGGTGCTCGCCCTCTTTGGTGAGGTTGTCGGTGAACACGGTCTCGTCGGCGTCGTGAGCCTTCATCAGCCGAGGCTTGCGGACGAGGTCGCGGACCGGTTCCTCGGCATGCGCGCGGGCGAGCTGGTCGTCGACGTGTCGGCCGAGGAGTTCGACGAGACCACCCGCCGAGAGGTGTACGGCGATGGCTGAGGACGCGCCCTCCGTCGAGGAAGAGGTCGAGCACGTTCGCCGGCGATGGCGGCGCCGGACCGCCGCCCGGATCGTGGGGCTGCTCGCGCTGGTGACGGGCGTCGCGGTGACCGCGCGGTGGATCGGCCTCGACCCCGGCTACCTCTACGCCCACCGGGAGAACTTCCGGCGCGTGCTGTTCGAGGAGATGCTCGCGCCTGGGCCGCTGCTCGAACAGCTCAGTGCGGATGCCCCGCGGTTGGTGCCGGCGGCCGGCGAGACCCTGGCGATCGCCGCGGTCGGCACCGCGATCGGGCTTCCGCTGGCGTTCCTGCTCGGCGTGGCCGCCGCGAGCAACGTGAGTCCCCGGCCGGTGTCGACCAGCGTGCGGACGCTCCTTGGTGGGATCCGCGCCGTTCCGAGCATGGTGTATGCCCTCCTCTTTGTGGTACTCGCCGGACTCGGGCCGGTCGCCGGCGCGCTCGCCATCGCGGCGGGGACGGTCGGCGACCTCGGCCGGCTGTTCGCTGACGAGCTGGAGGAGGTCGACCCGCGACCCGCCGAGGCGGTGCGCTCGGCGGGCGCCTCGGTCGTCGCCACCACGGCGGCAGCCCGGCTCCCGCAGGCGTCGACCGCGTTTCTGGCGTGGACGCTGTTCTACCTCGAGATCAACGCCAGAAAGAGCACCGTCCTCGGCATCGTGGGCGCCGGCGGGATCGGCTACCCGCTGATCACGGCGTTCCGCGCGCGCAACTACACGCGGGTGATGGCCGCGGTCGTCATCATCCTCGTGCTCGTGGTCGGGGTCGAGCTGGTCGCCAACCGGCTCCGTGACCGGTACGGGCTGGAGCGCGGTCGGGACGCCTGATCGGCCTCGTTCCCGTTCGCCACGTCCCGAACGGGTCACTCCGCCGGCGCGTACAGCACGTAGCCGCGCGCGGCGCCGAACGCGACGGCTCACGGGTCCGGAACGCTTCCGAGGTCGTCGACCCGACGAGCGTGATCGGCACGGGATCCGGCGCCAGAGGCGGGACCGCGACCGGTAGACGGCGAGGTGGGAGCAGCGCCACGCTCGGCCGGCAAGGTTGCGGTCGAGCCACCACAATGTGCGCAGCGAGGGGGTCATCCGAGGTGGTTGGCGTGGAGCGGGATTAAAAGGGGTCGGCGGAGCGGAGGACGGGAAATTAGGGCGTAGATGGCCGTCGCTCACTCCGTTTGAAAAGGCCTCGGCACTCATAGGGCTCGTCGTCACCGGTGCCGAGTCGGCTCGGAGCGGTTGATCGTCATCGGCCACGCGGCCGTAGGGGACGGTGACGTTTAAACGCCGGCGGTTGCGGGCGGTTGCGGGCGGTTGCGGGCGGTTGCGGGCGGGTCAACCCCTCAACCACGACGCTCGCCGGGCGGTTAACGAGAGGGTGGCGCCCGACGACGCGGCACGTCGGTGCCGGCGCCGTGGGCGCGGGCGGCGGTCACTCCGTGTGGAGCGACCCCGCGTAGCGGTTGTGCCAGTCGGCGCCGTTCGGGATTCGGCGGGTGTCGCCGGCGTCGAACGGCGCGGGCGCGTTGGCGACCGCCTCGGCGGCGGTCGGGAGCTGTTCGTCGGCTCGTGCCGTACCGTCCGGAAAGTCCGGCGCCTGCGGGAGCTCGGCGGGCGAGCTGTCCTCCGTCGAGGTCGCGTACGCGGATCCGGTCGGGGGTTCAGTCGTGTACTACGGGTGGCACACCACCTGCTACAACCCAGTCCTACATAATTGTTCATGTTGGATACAAACGTTGCGCCCGCCGGCGTCCGTGGGGACCCGTCCCGATTCGAGGAGTCGGTCGTATCGCAAGCGGCGCGTTGAAGGCGCTCGCGGGTTGACCCTCTTATATGACCGTCGTGGCCGTGTTAGCGAACCCGCCCCGCGAGGGGCTCGTCGGAACGGAGATCGCCGAGTCGACGCCGCTGTCACCCGCGGAGGCCGCCGAGCTCTACGAGGCGGTGTTCCGCGACGCCGTCGCCGCCGTCGCGCGCTCGGGCGGCGACCTGCTCGTCAACTACCCCGAGAGCGACCAGCTTCCCGAGGAACACCGCACGGACGGCTCCCCCGAGGCGGAGCTCCGCACCATCGTCGCCGATACGCTGGGCGGCACTGGGGACGTTCGCTTCGAGCCGCAGGTGGGCTCCAGCTTCGAGGCGCGCGCGGCGAACACCGCGACGCACCTCCTCCGTGAGGAGGACGCCGACTCCGTCGCCGTCGTCCGCCCGACGGCGCCGTTCCTCTCGCGCACCATCATCGACGCGGCCGCGATGAAGCTCCGCACCAACGGCGCGGTGCTCGGCGTCTCCACCCGCGGGCGAACGTACTACGCCGGGTTCACGGAGGCCGTCGACTTCGAGGGAGCGTTCGCCGAGCCGAGCCTCCGGTCGCTGACGGAGGCCGCGCGCGACGCCGGCCTCGACGTGGAGTTCGTGGAGACCACTCCCTCCCTCGAGACCGGCGACGACCTGCTCGACGTGGTTCCCCTGCTCCGGGCACGGATCGCGGCCGAGCGCATCGTCCCCGAACACGTTGCCACCTTCGTGCACGAGCACGGGCTCGACGTGGTCGTCGAAGACGGCGACCGACGACTGGTCCGCGAGTAGCGAGCGAACGCTGTCCCGTACCGACATTCATTAGTCGGGCCGGACCACACGGGCAGTTGTGGTGGGATGGCAGAGCGGCCCATTGCGCCTGTCTTGAAAACAGGTGGCCTTACGGCCTCCTGGGTTCAAATCCCAGTCCCACCGCGTTTTTGTGCCGTACACGGTGATTCGTGAGCCATCCGGCCACGAATCGCGATGGCTGCGAGTAGTCCTCCCGAGTGTTGACGATGCGCACGCCGGCGAACTCGGACCGAATCCGTGGTAGTGCCCTGGCGTAATCGCCGGCGGATCCGTCGGAGACGACCCCGGGACCGCTACCCAACCGTCCGGAACGTGCCGGCGTCAGACGACCCTCTGTCTAGTGGTGCTTGTTACCACACGTCTCATTATCTTTAACTTGAATCCGATGGAATAGTTAGTTGGTGAATTTACGATGAGCTACGAACTCGATCCGCTTCCGTACGACTACGACGCGCTTGAACCCCACATCTCCGAGCAGGTGCTCACGTGGCATCACGACACGCATCATCAGGGCTACGTCAACGGCTGGAATTCGGCCGAGGAGACGCTTGCCGAGAACCGCGAGGAGGGTGACTTCTCGTCGTCCGGCGGCGCGCTCCGCAACGTGACCCACAACGGTTCGGGGCACGTCCTGCACGACCTGTTCTGGCAGAACATGTCGCCCGAGGGCGGCGACGAGCCCACCGGGGCGCTCGCCGACCGCATCGAGGAGGACTTCGGCTCGTACGAGGCCTGGAAGGGCGAGTTCGAGGCGGCGGCCTCCGCGGCCGGCGGCTGGGCGCTTTTGGTGTACGACAGCTTCTCGAACCAGCTTCGGAACGTCGTCGTCGACAAGCACGACCAGGGTGCGCTGTGGGGCAGCCACGCCATCCTCGCGCTCGACGTCTGGGAGCACTCCTACTACCACGACTACGGTCCGGCCCGCGGCGAGTTCGTCGAGAACTTCTTCGAGGTCGTCGACTGGGAGGAGCCGTCCGCCCGCTACGAGCAGGCCGTCGAGCTGTTCGAGTAAGCGACACGCCCACCCGGGCGCGTCGAATCCCGATTTTTCTTTGATCTGCGTTCCGGTGAGACCCAGCTTCGTCGCCCGCACGATGCTAATGAGGGAGATCACCCGTGGCTGTACAGTTGCGGTCGCTGTGTGGTTGCGGTCGCTGTGCGGTAGGCCGTCTCCGTCGAGGGCCGCGAGCGCCGGCGTCTGCCGGCGCTCGCGGCCCTTTTTCGTGGAGATTTTTGACCGGGGATTGAGCGGAACCGGCAAAGCCGGTTCCGCAAACCCCCCGGCGTACAGGCCGATACGGTGGTCGGCGTCTTCGAGGAACGTTCGGAACCGCTCGAACGCCGTGAAGCCGTGGACGGTGTAGGTGAACCCCGCGTGGTAGAGCGTCTCGTCGGTGTCGCGGGTGACGTAGCCGTACCGCTCGTTGTCGATGAACCCCTCGGGGTCGAGATCCCCGGTGCGCGCGGCGACGTCCTCGTGCACGTAGAGCCGCTCGTAGGTCCACTGGTCGAACAGCCGGACGTCACGGAGCGACTCGCCGCCGAACTCCCGACAGGCGTCCACGAGCCGCTCCGTTGCGTCGCTCATAGTGGTCCCACTTGTCTGCTGGACATGATCGTTTTCGTCACCGTACGAGGCGTTATCCGACATGTGGAGTGCGTGGAGGGGAACTCGAATCGGCGTCCATCGGCAGCGTTTACGGACTGGGATCCGTATCGTCGTGTATGCCCGAACCGAAATCGACGTTCGACGAGACGTTCCCGTGTGACTTCTATGACCCCGACGAACTGCTCGATCCGGAGATGATGTACACCGTTCCCGAGATCGCCCGATTGTTACAGGGGTTATCGCCGACTGCTGAGATAGATGAGGGAACTGAGAACGTTCTGATAGACTGGGCGATTCCCTGGATCATGGTCAACGGCGAGGATCTCGTCATTGCCGAACCACTGGAAGAGGAGGGTCCCGGATACTACGGCGTCGCGCCACACGCCGTCTCGGACGACGAGGCGGGCGAGTCGTCGGCGTAGCTCCAGTTCGGCTGCGCGACGACCGTTCGCTCCTCGGATCGGTGGCATTCGAGACGGTCGCATCAACTCGGCCAGAACTCCCGATGTTGCTTGAGTTCGCCACAAAATCCGACCGCCAGTATCGGGGCGCTACGTCTCGACGACGACCGCACCCGGTGCGTTGGCGACGACGCTCGCGAGTCCCTTTCGTGCGTTTGCTTTCCGCGTGTACCCCTCGCCGCTCGTGGCGACCACGTTCCCGTTGTGGTGCCGCAGGCGCCAGCGCCACTCACCGGCCGTATCAGTGAACAGCTCGAAGCGAGCGCGGCTCGTGGCAGCCTCGCTATCACCCGACTCCGGCACGTTCGCGCCAGTTCCGCCCTCCTCGACGGTGTCCGTCTCGTCGTCGTGTGCCACGGTTGGCGCCGGCGCGAACAGCCCCGTGAGGGCGGGCTTGGCTTCGACGCCGCCGCTCGCTCCGTCGGCGTCGTCCGCTTCCGGCGCCGCATCAGCGCTCTCCGCCGACTCCACTTCCGCGGCCTTTGCACCCGGCTCGTCGGCAGCGTCCGCTGGTACCGTGCCGCGATCGCGCTCGGCGGGGGTCACCGGACGCTCGCCGTCCGCAGGTTCCCAGTCGAGTTCCAGTTCGATCTCCACCCCGTCCGCTTCGGCTTCGAGCTCGATGCCGACCCCGAGCGTCTCCGGGATGTCGAGGTCGAACCGGTCGTCCGGGTCCGCCGGATCGGCGACTCGGAGCCGTCCGGATGCGACGCCGCCGGCGACGGCGCCGAGAATCGCCGCAACGTCCCGTCGGCTCGCTACCCGTTCGAGTTCCAGTTCGTGGTCCATGCTACCCACTCGCCGGCACGGGGGTAAAGGGCAGCGACGGCGGGGGACTCGCCAGCGTTCCGGGACTCGCTAGGCGTTCCGCTGGCTGTACCGTTCGAGCGCGCGCTCGATCGCGGCCAGCTGGGAGGTGACGCGGCTGTCGGCGACGCGCATGAAGCCGGGCGTGTACGTCTCCGAGTAGTCAAAGATCCGGTTGACGGCGCGCTTGGGCACCGAGACGGGGGTGAACGACTCGACGGTGTAGATGCGCGTCGCGGGGAACGCGGTCCAGAACGTGCCGCTGACCCACCGGTCGGCGTCCTCGAACGTCGTTCCCACGCGGCCCGTGCCGACGTACTCGTCGTCGTGGTAGAAGAGGAGGAGGTCGCCCTCGCCCATTCGCTCGAAGGTGGAGTCGCTGCCGCTCTCGTCTTCGAGGGCCCACAGTCGAGCCTCGTCGAGGTCCGCGAGCGGCTCGGGTCGGTCGTCGTAGTCAGTCAGGTCGACGGGCGACGCGACGGTTCGGTCGAAGTTCTCCGGCGTGACCGGAACCAGGAAGACGTTCGCACTCATTGTCCCTCATTCCCGGGGCGACGGTTTAAATCCGTTCGTTGCGTGGTCGGGTTCGCTGGGCCACACTCACGTCTCCAAACGCGCACCCGCTCGAACGCCGCCGGTACACCGTCCGTGCCGACGTTTAAATACGACACCGCCACATCCCCGTGCATGTTCGAGCGATCCCCGGGAACGCCGGCAACCGCCGCCGAGGTGGACGGCGATGGGGCGGACGACGTGCGAGCGGACGGTCAGGTAGGGAAATTTCCGACCGGTCTCCAAGCCGCGCGCTCGACGCGCTAACTACCGGGATCGACGCTTCTCGTCCCCGCACGGTCGTCCCAGCAGCAGTCGAGGTGACGGGGACGACCTCGTCGTGGCGGAGACACGCTACGACCTGCGCGAGTACGACGAGATCGTCGTGCTCGGCGGCGACAACGCGGCCGGCCGCGTCGCGGCGGTCCCGCTCGCGCGCTCGCGCCGGCGACACGGACGGCATCGACGGCCCGACGGATGCAGCGGGTGCGCTGGTCACGGCCGACACGGTGCCCGCCGCGATCGGGAAGGGCTTCAGGAAGCGCGCGCCGCGCTCGCCGACGACGACGCGTACACGTTCCTCGATGACCGGGGTGCACTCCTCCGGCCCGGCCCAACCGGCACGAACGTCAACGACCTCCGAGTGACCGTTATCGCCCCACCGACCGAGTGAGACGTTTTATCGCCCGGCGGTCCTACCACACCGACAACACCGATGGACTTCGAAGCCACGTTCGGAACGGCGATGCCCGTGATCGGCATGGTACACTTGCCGCCGCTTCCGGGGACGCCGCGGGCGGACGCGGAACGCGCCGCGGACACCATGGAGGCGGTGATCGACCGCGCCCGTGCGGACGCCGCGGCGCTGGAGCGCGGCGGCGTCGACGGCGTGATGGTCGAGAACTTCGGGGACGCGCCGTTCTATCCGGACGATGTGCCGAAACACGTCGTCGCGTCAATCACCCGGGCCGTCACCGCCGTTCGGGAGAAAACCGCACTTCCTGTGGGCGTGAACGTGCTGCGCAACGACGCGCCAGCGGCGGTCGCCGTCGCCGCCGCGACCGGCGCGTCGTTCGTCCGCGTCAACGTCCACACCGGCGCTCGCGTCACCGACCAGGGGGTCGTTCAGGGGCGCGCCCACGAGACGCTCCGGCTCCGTGACCGACTGGGAGCCGATGTCGGCATCCTCGCGGACGCCGACGTGAAACACTCGGCCCCGTTGGCGGCCACCGGCGGCGCGGAGTCGCTCGCTGACACGGCCGAGCGCGGACTGGCTGACGGCGTGGTCGTCTCCGGGCGCGGCACCGGCGAGTCGCTTGAGGAGGGGGCGCTCCGGGAGGTCGTCGACGAGCGCGGGACGTACGGGCTCGACGTACCCGTCCTCGTCGGCAGCGGCGTTCGTCCGGAGACGGTCGCCAACCTGCTTCGGATCGGCGACGGCGTCATCGTCGGCACGGCGCTGAAAAAGGGGAGCGAGACGACGGCCCCCGTCGACGCGGACCGCGTCGCACGGCTCGTCGAACGCGCGGACGAAGCGCGGTGAGCCGGAACGACGGCGAGTCTCCGGCCGCGGATGCACTCGCACGGATCGTCACGGCGGCGACCGGAACGGAGTTCGACGAGCTCGCGGGTGACACGCGGCTGGTGGGCAAGCGCCCCGACGAGGACGGTGCGTCGGCACCAGTGTCACACGCCGCCCTCGTGCTGGAAGACGCCTCGTCGGTGATCGGTGTGGTTCCCCGTGCGGATGCGGATCTCGCCCGCAGGTTGCTCACCGCGGTCGATGCGGGGACCGAGGCGCGGCTGGTGATGACTGGCCGTGCGAACGAGGTGGCCACAGGGGTCGGCGCCCTCGGGCTTCGGGCCGCGGTCGCTGACCGGGCTGTCGCCCTGTTCGCACACGACGGGCGGAGCGGAGACCCGTCCACCCAGGTTGGTCGGGAGGCCGGCGGTGACGCCGCGCTCGCACTGCTGCTGATCGACGACCGGGCGCTGATCGGGTTGTTCGACGCCGCGGGGCTTACTGCCGTGTTGTCGACGACGGACTCGTCGGTGTGCGGGTGGGTCGTCGAGTGCTTCGAGCGCTATCGGGAGGCGTCCTCCCCGCTGTTCGACTGAGACGCGGCCGCCGAAAGGAGTGCGCGCCGCTACGGCCAGTCGTCGCGGGTCGACTCCTCGACGGGCTCCTCGTCGGGCTCGTCGGTCGCCAGCTCCCAGCCGGCGGCCTCGGCGGCGTCCTCGACATGGAGGAACTCCCAGTCGGCGTCCTCGGCGACCGCCTCGTCGTCCTCGTCGACGCCGACGAAGACGTGCCGGTCGGTGTCGAACTGGGTTCGGATGTTCTCGAGACTCTCCGCGACGCCGCGCGGCCCCGAAAAGAAGTCCTGACGAACGCGGTGTTTCCGGGTGAAGTTGGTCACCACGTAGGTCGGCTTGTCGCTGACGACGCCGACGTATTCGGTCCACTGTCGAGCGCCGTTGAACACCGCGTTGGGGTTCGCCAGCGTCTTCAGCGCCTCCAGTTCGAACGCCAGCGTCATGTCGGTGGATCCGCCGCTGTCCATGCGTCAGCGTTTCGCGTCCCCGCCGAAAACAACTTCGCTTCCCGCGCGGCGACCGAGGGTCGACCGGTCCTAGCGGGCGCGGACCACGTAGTAGTCGGTGAACTTCACCACGTCGCCGTCGTCGAGATCTCCCTGCTTGGGGACCGTCCGCGGGCGGCCGGCGAGCTCGTAGACGGCCTCGCGGGCGTCGTCTGACAGCTCGTCGACGTGTTTCACCCGGGAATCCGGGGGAACGGTGCCGGTCCGCCGCAGTCGTATCTTGCGCTCCTGTACCCTCATACGTTACCATGTGGCACGATTATTAATAACTGTTGTGGCAGCCACCCCCTGTTTTCGCCGAGTAGCAGCTGAAAATCGCAGATTCGCCGGTCCGTCTCTCGATAGACGCCGGCGTTACGCGGCGAGCCGGCGGCTCGCCGACGTGCCGTGGGAAAGCGCCAGAAACGGGAAAAGCCGGAAACGCGGGGAACGCTACTGTTCGCTTTTCGGCGCGAGGTCGTCGACGGAGAACCCGGGCTCCATCAGCACGTCCTTCTGGTCGGCGACGTCACGGCGCTCGCGCATCAGCTGCTTGAACGCCGACTGCGGGGAGAGGTCGCCGATGAGCACGCCGCCGACGATCCGGCCGTCCTTCAGCGCGACGCGGCGCCACTCGCCGTCGCCGGTGGTCGCCTCGACCTCGTCGTCGCCGAGCGTCGGGTGGCCGAACGAGAGGAACGGGAAGTCGAAGTGGGTGATCGAGTACGAGGAGACCCACTCGAACACGTCACTTTCGTACTCCAGCATGTTCTTTGCCGCGATGGTGCCCTGCTCCTTTGCCGAGCCCCACGCTCCGTTCTGGGCGCGCTCGCCGAGGATCACGTCGTGGAACTCCGTGATGTCGCCGGCGGCGAACACGTTGTCGACGTTGGTGCGCATGTACTCGTCGACGATGATCCCGTTGTCCGTCTCGACCGGCGTGTCCTCGACGAGCTCGGTGTTGAAGTCGAGGCCGATGGCGACGCCGGCGAAGTCGCAGTCGTACGACTCGCCGTTGGGGTCGACCGCGCTGGTGACGACGCCGTCGTCGTCGGTCTCGAAGCGGTCGACGCCCGAGTCGAAGACCGGCTCGACGCCGCGCTCGCGCATCGCGTCGTGCATGAGCTCGGCGCCCTCGTTCGAGAGGGCGTAGCGCCACCAGGAGTCGCCCCGCATCAGGTACTTCGCCTCGACGTCCTGGGCACCACAGATGGCCGCGAAGTCGATGCCGAGGAGGCCGGCGCCGACGATGACGCCGTGCTCGGCGTCCTCGACGCTCTCTTTGATCGCCCGTGCGTCCTGGAACGTCCAGAAGTGGTGGACGCCCTCCGCATCGGAGTTCTCGACGGGGAGCTGCTGGGGGGTGCCGCCGATGGCGAGCAGCAGTTTGTCGTAGTCGAACACCTCGTCCTCGTGGGTGCAAACGCGGTCGTTCTCCACGTCGATGTCGACGACGACCGTGTTGAGCCGGAGGTCGATGTCGCGCTCGGCGTACCACTCCTCGTCGTGGATCGAGATGGGTGCTTCGGGCAGTTTTCCCTTCGCGAACTCCTTTATCAGGATCCGGTTGTAGAGGGCTTCACCCTCGTCGGTGAGTACCGTGACCTCGGCGTCCGGCGCCTCCTCACGAAGCGTTTCGGCGGCCGACGACCCCGCGACACCGTCACCGATGATCACGTACGAGTCACTCATATCCGGGCGTTTGCAGCGAGGGTTAATGTGGATTACCATCCGTCCGGACGATCATGAGGGTAAACCTCATACGGAGTGGGCACAAACCCCTTAAGGATCTTTGACGCGCTGCGGCGTGAACGTGAAATCCTCGGTCGATCGGCCATCCACGGCGCGTCGCCACACATTCAAGACCGTCCACACCCAACCACGGGCATGAAGATCCGCCAGAACATCCGCCACTGGGCGGCCAAGAAGGCGCTCACCACGCCCGTCCTCGGTGATGTCGCCAACGACAAACTGGTCGACCTCCACACGAGCATCTTTCTCAACAAGGCGGACGAGGACCGCCGGGAGGAGCGCCGCGAGCACCTCGACGAGTTCTTCGACGCGACGATGGACGCGTACGTCGCCGCGCTCGAAGCGGGCTTTCCCGAAGCCGAGGCCCGCGAGATCACCCACGTCCAGGCCAACTTCGACTTCTTCAACCACGGTTGGACGGAGATGATGGAGATCCCCGGCGACGAGCTGGAGGCCCACTATCGCCGCTACGAGGAGTTCTTCACCGACCACGGGATCACCATCGACGACCCGCTCGGCGAATTCCGGCCCGACGGCGGGATCGCCGAGGCACCCGAAACCCCCGAGAAGCTGGAGGAGCCGGAGTACGAGAACGCGCTCGCCGGCTTCGCCGACGACGTGTACGTCGAGCGCGACGACGGCGAGACGGTGCAGGGCGGCGACACCGAGGAGCCCGACGAGGTCGACCCCGCCGCAGCCCCCGGGCTCGACGAGGACGAGGCGAGCGCCTGACCGGTTCGCGGGAACGGCCCAGCTCCATCTCGCACCGTTCGTGTGTCCGTCCCGTGACGCCCACGTTTATCAGGGCTCACGAGGTGGGTGACGTATGAACCGCGGCCAGTCGTTTCTCCTCCTGCTCATCGGTGCGGTCTCCCTGCTCACCCTGTTCATCGTCCTCCCGTTCGTCGAGTACGTCATCGCCGCCGTCATCCTCGCGTACGTGCTCCATCCGGTCCACGTTCGGCTCACCCGGCGGATCGACCGGCTACACACCCGGATCGACGCCGGACTCGCGTCGATGGTGTCGGCGGTCACCCTCATCGGCGCCTCGATGGTCGCCGTCGTGCTCCCGTTAGTGTACATCACGCTGGTGTTCGTCGAGGACCTCACGGCCATCGCGGAGGGCGAAAGCGATATGGACGTGGCGGCCATCGAGGCCCGGATCGCGGAGCTCACCGGCGAGGAGGTCGACATCGCCGTCTGGCTGACGACCGCCGGCGAGACGCTCGTTCAGGCGCTTTTCGGCGGGTTCAGCGGCATCTTCACCAGCGCGCTCCAGGCGTCGCTGGGGCTCGCGCTCGTGCTCTTCTTGGTGTACTACACGCTCCGGGAGGGCCCGGAGTTCGTCGCCTGGCTCCGCAGGATGGTGCCGCTGCCGGAGGAGGTGACCGACGACCTCTTCGAGAAGGTCGACGCAACGACGTGGGGCGTCGTCGTCGGCCACATTTCCGTCGCGCTCCTCCAGGCGCTCATCGCCGGCGTGGGCCTCTGGCTCGTCGGGATTCCCAACGTCGTCTTCTGGACCTTCGTGATGGCCGTGTTGGCCCTCTTACCGCTGATCGGCGCCTTTCTGGTGTGGGGACCGGCGGCCGCCTACCTCGTGCTGCTCGACCAGACGACCGCCGGCATCCTGCTCGCGCTGTACGGCGTCGCCGTCGTCTCGATGGTGGACAACTACGCGCGTCCCATCGTCATCGACAAGCAGGCTCATCTCAATCCCGGGATCATCCTCATCGGCGTGTTCGGCGGCATCTACTCCATCGGCTTCACCGGGCTGTTCGTCGGCCCCATCGTCATCGGCGTGCTCGCGGCGACGCTGGAGACGTTCCGCGAGGACTACGACACGATCTAGTAGGTCGACCGTCTGGGACGCGCCAATGGCGGGCGTGAACGACGATCACGACGGCAGGGCCGGCGAAGGTGGCGAGGGTGACGGCGTGGCAGGGGGCGAGGACGACACCCCCGAGCGCTCCGCCGTCAGCGACGCTCTCGGCGTCCCCGACGCCCCGCCGGACCCAGAGACGGACGATCACGTCCTGCCCGACGAGAAGCTCCGCTACCCCACCCTGACGTTCGAGGAGGGGGCCGTCGACCCCGAGGACGGGTTCGACCTCGCCGCCGACCTCGACCGCGAGTCAGCCCGCAAGCTGCTCGACGACCTCGCCGGCGCGCTCGCCAGCCACGACCTCGTCGTTGAGGGCCCCGACACCCGCGCCACGTTCGGCGTCGGCGTCGACCGCGTCGAGGCCGACTTCACGCCCGACGAGGACGGCCGCGGCGAGATCGAGGTGACGCTCACGATGCCGGCGAAGGTACTCGACTACGCCCCCGCCGACGCCGACTTCGTCGGCGCGCGCGGCGGCACGGGGTTCATCCAGCGCGCGATGCTCACTGAGGAGCGCCCGCCCGAGTCGTTCCGCTGCTACAACTGGATCGACGAGCCGGCGGCGGGGCTGAAGGATACGGACGACGCTCCCGACGAGTAGAGCGAGCGAGACGTCGAGCCCAGGCGGTGACCGTCTCCGAATGAGCGATGTTGGGAGTAGGTGTAGTACGTGAGCGGGTGTGGCGTTTATAAGTGGAACGTGGTTGTGGTTGTCTCTCGTTTATAAGCAGAGTTTGGTCGGTGAGTTGCGAGTGCTGCGCCGGTGAGGATCGTCTGCAAAGCCCCAGCCGGCTCCGGTCGAGGGGCTCGCTGCGCGCTTTGCAGGGCGTCTCTCCGCACAGCCCGACGCCCTGAGAAGTGCTTACGTCGCCCGTCGTCCCGGAGCCGGCTGCCCCTTTGAGTCCCACCCCAAACCGCTCCGCGACAGCACCTCACGCCTCCCCAGCCTCGTCGGCGGCCTCGTGCCACTCGGCCGCCGACTCCCTCGCGCGCCGACGAGCGCCCAACGGGCGCTCGCCGGGCGCGCCACCGCATCGCGCACCTGTTTATAAGGAGATCGCCACTGCCACTCACGACAGTTTATATACTCTATCGCCGGCGACGAATTGCAACACCCACTCCCTGGGTCAATCACGAAGTGCCCGTTCATCGACGACCGGCCCTCATTCGTCAATGCGCTCGGCGGCCGCGAATCCCGCCTCGATGCCGCCGTCCAGCGACCGCTCGGGGTACTGCGCGCGGCTCGCCATGCCGGCGTAGTAGACGCCCGGCAGCCCCTCACTCGCGAGGTCGTAGGGGACGACCTTTTCGAGGTAGCCGCGCTCGTAGACGGGCGCCGCTCGCGGGTTGCGCGCGACGCGGAACTCGGAGACGGCCTCCCGCGAGAACTCGGGAAAGAGGTCGGCGACGCCGTCGAGCCAGCGCTCCTCCAACTCCGCGTCGCTCGCCTGCCAGTTGGCCTCCTCGGGTGACTGGACGTAGCTGGCGAGATACAGCAGGTGGTCGCCGCCGTAGCGCTCCGCCGGGACGAAGTTGGTGTGCTCGATGAGCGCGCCGAAGGGGGCGTCGTCAGCGATGTTGAGCCAGTAGGTGTCCGTCAGCGGCTCGTCCATCGTGACGACCGCACACACCGCGCCCTGGAAGTCGATGTCGCAGGCGTGGCCGGTGAGCTCCTCAAGCACGTTCGGCATCGTGGCGAACACCACGCCCTCCGTCTCGTGGGTGGTCGTGCCGTCGGGCGTCTCCACGGTGACCGTCTCGACGGGCCCGCGGTCGGCGTCGTCCCCGGCCCCGCCCGCTTCGCCATCGCCGTCGCCCGCTTCATCCGCGAACTCCACGCCCGTCACGCGGGCGTTCGTCGTCACCGTCTCCGGGCCGAGGTCGTCGACGAGCGCGTCAAGCAGGACGCCGAACGAACCGTCGAGGTAGCCGAGCACCTCGCCGCGGAGGAGGTCGCGCTCCCCGCGGAACTTCACGCGGCCGAGCAGCCACGCGGCGGACACGTCGTCGACGCGGTCGCCGAACTTCGCCTCCAGCAGGGGGGCGAAGAAGTTGTCGTAGACGCCGCGGGTGGTGTGTTCGACGATGAACTCCTCGACGGGGACGTCCTCGAAGTCGTCGAGGTCGTCGTACGTGTCGAACGACGGGAGCCCGCCGCGCACGTCTACTTCCTGCGTGAGCATCGTTAGCCGGAACTTGTCGGTGAGGCTCATGTGGGGGTACGCGAGGATCTCCCACGGTTTGTCGAGCGGGTGGACGACGCCGTCGACGTAGTAGGCGTTCTCGCCGATCCGCCACTCGACGCGGTCGCCGACGCCGAGATCCTCGGCGAGTTCGACGATCGTCTCCTCGGATTTCGAGAGGTGGTGGTAGAACTTCTCGATCGGGTCACCCGCTGTCTCGTAGAGCCCGGCGAGGCCGCCGACCTCGTCGGACGCCTCGAACACGCGGACGTCGTGGCCGCGCTCCCGGAGCCGGCGGGCCGCCGCGAGCCCGGCGACGCCGCCGCCGACGACAGTGTACATGGTCGAAAGGGCGCGCCTGTGGCGTAAGTGCGTTTGGGTGTCGCGACGCGCCCGCGCTCTCCCGTGCCGGGAGCCGCTACTCCAGCAAACTCTCCCCGGTCATCACGCCGGGTTTGTCGAGGTCCATCAGCTCAAGCACCGTCGGCGCCACGTCGCACAGCGACCCGCCCTCGCGGACGCGGCGCCCGCCGTCGTCGTCCGCGGGCGAGAGGTAGACGAACGGGACCGGGTTGAACGTGTGGGCAGTGTGGGGGGCGTCGGGCGTCCCCATGTCGTCGGCGTTGCCGTGGTCGGCGGTGACGACGGCGTGGCCACCCGCCTCGCGGACGCCCTCAAGCAGCCGGCCGAGCTGCTCGTCGACGGCTTCGACGGCCTCGACGGCGGCCTCGAACTCGCCGGTGTGGCCCACCATGTCCGGGTTCGCGTAGTTCAGCACCAATAGGTCGGGGTCGTCCGACTCGATGATCGCGAGGGCTTCGTCGGTGAGCTCGGGGGCGGACATCTCCGGCTGGAGCTCGTAGGTCGGCACGTCCGGGCTCTTCACGATCCGCCGGCGCTCGCCGGGGAACTCCACCTCGCGGCCGCCGTTGAGGAAGTAGGTGACGTGGGCGTACTTCTCCGACTCCGCGATCCGGAGCTGGGTGCGTCCGGCGTCCGAGACGACCTCGCCGAGCGTGTTCGTGGGGATCTCCGGCGGGAACGCGACCGGGAACTCGAACGTCTCGTCGTACTCCGTCATCGTCACGAGCTCGATGTCCGGCTGGTCGAGATCGAAGGACCATTCGGGGCGGGTGTCGGTGAGCATCCGCACGATCTGTCGCATCCGGTCCGAGCGGAAGTTGAAACAGAGGACGGCGTCCCCGTCCGCGAGGGCAGGCCCGCCGTTCACCAGCGTCGGCTCGACGAACTCGTCGGTCTCGCCGCGAGCGTGGGCCTCGCGAACGGCGGCCGCCCCCGATTCCGCTTCGTGAGGTGCCTCACGGTTGACGATGGCGTCGTACGCTCGCTTCGTCCGCTCCCAGTTCTCGTCGCGGTCCATCGCGAAGTACCGTCCCGTCACGGTCGCGACGTGTCCGGTTCCCTGCGCGTCGGCGTGCGTCTCCAGATCGGCGAGGAACTCGTCGCCTATCTCGGGAGCCGTGTCGCGCCCGTCGGTGAACGCGTGGGTGGTGGCAGGAACCCCGAACTCGGCGGCTGCGTCGATCAGTGCCTGGAGATGGGCGATGTCCGAGTGGACGCCGCCGTCGGAGACCAGTCCCATGAAGTGGACCCGCCCGTCGTTGTCGACGGCGTGCTCGAACGCGCCGCGGACCGCGTCGTTGTCGAGAAAGGAGCCGTCCTGTAGCGTGTCGGTGATCCGGGTGTACGCCTGCTTCACCACGCGCCCGGCGCCGATGTTGAGATGACCGACCTCGGAGTTGCCCATCTGGGCGTCGGGGAGGCCGACGCGTCGCCCGTGGACTTCCAGTTCGCCGGCGGCGCCGCGCTCCGTGGCGGCGTCGAAGACGGGGGTGTCGGCGGCGTTCACTGCATCGAGATGGTCGTGGTCGCCGAGCCCCCAGCCGTCGAGAATGACGAGCGCCGTCTGCATACCTGATCCTCCGGCCGGCGGGGTAACTAGGCTTCGTTTCGGACGGATTCCGCGCCGGCCGACGCCGGGAGGCTTTTCGCCGGCGCGCTCGGAGGCTCTCGCGTGAGCGACGACCCACCAACCGACGGCTCTCCCGAGCCCTCACGCGACCACCTCCGCGACCGCGCGGCCCGCGAGCTGCTCGGCGACCCGTGGAGCCTCGCGTGGGTGGTCGCCGTCTGTCTGCTCGCGACGCTGGTCGGCGTCCGATTTTACGCCGAGACGCTCCCCGAGGTGCCGACCCTCCTGTGGCCGCTGTACGCCGACTCGCCCGTCGCCACGCTGCTCGCGGTCGCCTCGCTGTGTACGCTGTTGCCGTTCGTCGCCGGGCCGGAGCGCCGGCCCGTCACGGAGGTACCCCGAAGCCGCCCGCTGGCGTATCTCCACACGCTGTCGTTCGTCTGGCTGGTCACGTTCGGCGTCTGGCCGGCCGTCGCGCTCGGCTTCGAGGCGGGGACGTACCTCGCGGCCGACGACGCGCTCTGGTCCTTTTGGGGGATCATCGTCACCCACCTGCTGTTCGTGGGGCTCGCACTGCTGATCCCCGCGTACGGCGCCACCACCCCGGGTGCGCTCGCGCTCGCGCTCGCGCTCGGCGTCGCGAACGTCGTCGTCGACTACGGCTTCGGCTATCACCCGCCGCTGCTGTACGAGCCCGGCTTCCGGCTCGCGGGGGCCACTCTCGGAATCACCGTCGGCGCCGTCGCGTTCGCCGCGAGCCGGTTCGACCGCCTGCAGGCGGCGGGATCCGAGGGGAGTCCGCCCCCGAGTCGGTGAGTCAGGCTTTTAGCTGTCCGCGACTAACTCAACGTTAATGGACTCCGCGGTACTCCTCGATCTCCTCGGCAACGAGAACCGGCGGCGCATCCTCCGGCTTCTCGCACACAAACCGTGCTACGTCACGGAGATCTCCGAGTATCTCGGCGTCAGCCCGAAGGCCGTCATCGACCACCTGCGAAAGCTGGAGGAGGCCGGCCTCATCGAGTCGACGACCGACGAAAAGCGTCGCAAGTACTTCCACATCACCCGCAGCCTCCGGCTGGAGGTGTCCGTCTCGCCGTACGGCTTCGGCGCCAAAAGCGCCTACCCCGCGAAGTCGAGTCTCGACATGTCCGGCCGGTGTCCCCACGTCTCGATCGAGATCCCCTCGAACGACGGCGAGCGAGCCGACGTGAGCGAGCTCGCCGCCGAGTACGACCGGCTACAGGAGCTCGACCGCGAGCTCTCGCTGGCTCAGCGGTGGGTCCACGGTCGCGTGGAGGACACGCTCGCGGAGATCGACGAACGGCTCGGCACGGAAACCGACAGCCGCTTTTTCGCCTCCGTGCTCGCGGCGCTCGTCGAGACCGACGGCAGCGTCCCGGACGTTGCCGACGAGGTGGGGGCTCCCGCGGACGCCGTCGAGGACGCGCTCCGGCGGCTTGCGGATGTCGGCGTCGTCACCCGCGACGCCGCCGAGGACCGCTACCGGATCCGGTAGGGCTCTCGCCCCCACTTCCCCCGCCGCTTCCGGAAGCTTTTGGCCGACCGCCGGTCGATAGTCGCCGTGTCCCGGTATCGAAACCTCTCGCTGTTCCTGCTGCTTGCCGCCCTCTGGGGGTCGGCGTTCATGGCGATCAACGCCGGCCTGGCCTACTTCCCGCCCGTGTTGTTCGCCGCGCTCCGCTACGACGTGGCGGGCGTCGTGATGCTGGCGTACGCCTGGCACGTCGCCGACGACCCGATCCCGCGCGGCCGCGGCGAGTGGACGCTCGTCGCGGTGGGGGCCGTCCTCCTGATCGCCGCCTACCACGTGTTCCTCTTCATCGGCGAGGCCGACCCCGCGGTGACGAGCGCCATCGCCGCCGTGATCGTCAGCCTCTCGCCCGTCCTCACGACCGTGTTCGCGCGGGCGTTTCTCCCCTCCGAGCGACTCACCGCCATCGGCGTGATCGGGCTGCTCGTCGGGCTCGTCGGCGCCGTCGTGCTGGCGGCACCCGACCCGGGCAACCTCACCGGCGACGGGACGTTCGCGAAGTTCCTCGTGTTCCTCGCGGCGGCGGCGTTCGCGCTCGGCTCCGTGCTCACCCGCGCGGTCGACGCCAAGATGGAGATCGAGACGATGGAGGCGTGGGCGATGGTGCTCGGCGCCGTCATCATGCACGCCGTCTCGTTCGGAATGGGCGAGTCGATGGCCGACGTGACGTGGACGACGGAGGCGCTGCTGGCGCTCGGCTACCTCGCGATCGGCGCGAGCGCGATCGGCTTCCTCGTGTACTTCGACCTGCTCGAACGGCTCGGCCCCATCGAGATCAACCTGGTCTCCTACGTGGCACCCGTCTTCGCGGCGGTCTCCGGGTGGATCTTCCTCTCGGAGGGGATCACGGTGACGACGGTCGCCGGCTTCCTGCTGATCTGCGTCGGCTTCGCGCTGGTCAAGCGGGAGGCGATCCGGTCGGAGCTTCGCCGGCGCGGTGTGGGTGTGTGACACGCCGGAGGTGTCCTTTTTAATCGGGCCGTAATTGGTCCGTCCATGTTCCCCGAGACGATCGAGACGGAGCGCCTCCGCTTGGAGCCGGCGTGGCTCGAGCGCGTCGACCTCGACGAGTTCTACCGGATCTGCTCGTCGGATCCCGACATCGAGGAGGTCACCGAGTACGTCACCTGGGACCCCCACGAGACCAAAAAGGAGACGCTGGAGTTTCTCGAAAAGGGTCGTGAAAAGTGGGAGGACCACGAGAACGCCGGCTACCTCGTCTATCCCCGCGACGGCGAGGACGGCGCCGGCGAGATCGCCGGCGGTGCCGGCCTCCACCTCGACTGGGAGAAGCACACCGCCGTTCTCGGCTGCTGGTTCCGCAAGCGGTTCTGGGGTCGCGGCTACTCCGGCGAGCGCGCCGGCGCGCTCTGCGAGGTCGCCTTCGAGGAGCTCGACCTCGACCTGGTCGCGGTGAGCCACATCGACGGCAACGAGAAGTCTAAGCGCGCCATCGAGAAGTACGTCGACCGGCTCGGCGGTCGCCGCGAGGGGCTCCTCCGGAACCACGTCGTCGACCTCGACGGCGAGGTCCACGACGCCGTCCGCTACTCGATCACAGAGGACGAGTGGCGCGCAGCGACCGAGTGAGCCGGTAGACACTTACCACGCCGGCAACGTGTGGTGACCATGAGTGTCCCCGATCGACTGAGCGGACGCAACGTTGGAATCGGCGCCGCCGCCGGCGCCGTCGCATACGTAGCCGGCTATCTGGTCGCGTACGTCACGATCCGTGACGATGTGCAAGAAACGCTTTCCGGATTCAGCTTCCTCGCGGACCTGTTCGGTGGCGACCCGATCCCCGCGTGGCAGGGGGTCGGCTGGGTGTTTTACAATGCCCATTTCGTCGACACGGAGGTTCCGTCGTTCGGCGGCACCCAGATGCGGAACTTCATCGCGAGTTCGGACGGCGGTCTGACGTTCATGTACGTCGTCCCGCCGCTGTTCCTGCTCGCGGCGGGCTTCGCGGCGGCGTACGCCGTCGACACGCCCACGCCGACCGATGGCGCGGCCGCCGGCGCGCTCACGGTCGCGGGGTACCTCCCGCTGGCGCTCGCCGGCCTCTTGGTCTTCGCGTACGAGGTCGGCGACGGCGCCGTCGCGCCGGACCCGGTCACGGGCGTCCTGCTCGCCGGCATCGTCTTCCCGGCGGTCCTCGGGGCGGCCGGCGGCGCCGTCGCGAGCGCGCTCGGCGACGACTGACGTGTCGGTGGGTGGCTGTGGTTGTTCCTTTTAAATGACGTTCGCGCTCGTGTAGTACATCGTTGCTAGAGAGCCCTCCTGCGATTCTGTTGTGGGCTGGACGGGTCAAGAACGTGCGCCGCAGCGGTTCTGACGGCCAGCTACTGAGTAGTGTTTGCAACGGGCGGTTGTGTCAACGATCTCCTACGGAAGAGCGTAACGTTTTGTTGATCGAGACCGGGAGTCGGTGTTTCAGGTGAGAGGGTGCGGCGTTTATGAGTGAGGCGTTGGTGGAGTTGTGGTTCGTTTATAAGCAGAGGTTGACCGGTGAGTTGCTGGTTTTGCGCTGGTGAGGACCGCCTGCAAAGCCCCAGCCGGCTCCGGTCGAGGGCCTCGCTGCGCGCTCAAAAGGCCTCTCCGCACGGCCCGGCCTTTTGAGTGCTTGCGTCGGCCGTCTTCCCGGAGCCGGCTGCCCCTTTGAGTCCCACCCCGTACCACACAGCACCGCACCTCACGCCTCCCCAGCCTCGTCGTCGCCTGCGGCGACGACTCCCTCGCGCGCCGACGAGCGCCCGCGGGGCGCTCGCCGGGCGCGCCACCGCACAGCATGACCGTTTATAAGGAAAGCGTCGATGTCGCTCTCGTTTGTTTATATACTCTGACGCAACCGACGATCTGCAACACCTACTCCCGGTATCACTCATCGTGGGTGCCGTGTAGATCGCGCGAGCACCCATTCCGCAAGCACACCTCCAAAATCCCGAGCCCTCAATCAGAGCTCCCGCGCCACCAGCTCCCCCCAGTGGTCGAAGCCGTGGCGGTCGTAGAACGCCTGCGCCCGCTCGTTTTTCCGGTCGACGTCGAGCACGATCCGGTCCAGCGGGAGGTCCTGGTCACGCGCCAGGTCGAGCGCGGCGGCCATCAGGTCGTCCGCGACGCCGGCGCCCCGGTAGTCGGGGGCGACGTAGAGCTCGTTGAGCACGGCGGCGTCCCAGACGAACGCCATCGAAGCGGGCAGACAGAAGACGTAGCCGACCACCTCGCCGTCGTCGACGGCCACGGTCACACAGCGGTCGTCGTCGGCGGTACACCGGTCGACCCAGTCGAGCCAGTCGGCGCGGTAGTCGTCGGTTAGCTTCCCCTCGTATTTCGCGGCCTTCTCCGCGCCGCCGGTCTCCGTCCCCAGCCCGCGCTCGAAGGCGAGCTTGCAGTCGTAGAGGCCGCCCTCGTCGGTCGCCCGGTCGTACGCGCGGATCGTCACGTCGTCGCTCGCGTCCATACTCGAGTTCGGCCGAGGACGGCCGTAGCCGTTGTGGTCCCGGCCAACGATCGACTCCGTCACAACACCCGGACGAACAGCAGGAAGGCGACGAGGATCGACAGCGTGAGCGCCGCCTGCGCCAGCGACGAGCCGAGCACGCCGGCAGCGCCGTAGCACGTCCGACGGGTCGCCTCGTCGACGCCGACGCCCGCCCGGATCTCGAGGTAGAAGATTCCCCCGAGGAGGCCCACGATCAGCCCAACCGGACCGGCGACGAAGAACAGCAGCACCCCAATGCCGAGTCCGAACAGCACGGCCCCACGGGAGGCACCAGCCGCCCGGGCGGTGAGCGCGCCGGCGAAGTGCTCGAGTAGCGCGGCGAGCACGCCGGCGACCGTCATGCTCGCGAGCAGCAGGAGGCCGAGGTCGCCCGGGCCGTAGCGGGCGTAGACGAACACGCCGGCCAGCGAGAGGAGCCCCGAGGGGACCATCGGCAGGAAGCTCCCGATGACGCCCGCGACCAGCAGCAGGGTCGCGAGGAAGACGACGAACTCGGTCATGCGTGGGTGTGCGTCCGCCGTCGACAAAGACGCCCGCCTCTTGACGGGATCCGACGGACTGCGGCCCACGAGGGCAGCGACGACTCCGGACCACACCGGATCTCACCGGAACCGCTCGATTTCCCGGCGAACGACTGGCACGTCGTCGTGTGCGTCGACCAGCGGGACGAACGCCTCGCCGAGCGCGCGCATCACGCCCCTGGTGCCGTGGAAGTCGAGCAGGTCGGCGACGGTCGCCGTGTCCCGCGCCTGGAGGACGCGCGTCACGAGCAGGCGCTCCTCGCGGGGGGACAGCGGCGACTCGCTGGCGTCGGCGTGACCCTCGCCGCCGTCTTCGCCACCGACGAGCGCGTGGAATGCCAGGTCGCGGAACGCGCCGGGGGCAGCGTCGTACAGCGTGGGGCCGTAGGCGGCGCCCACCACGGCGCGCCAGCCGTAGTCGGAGAGCGCCGGCGGATCCCCCGCGGGACACGCCCGAAGCGCGCCTCGAATCACGTCCGGGTCAGCCCCCCGGTGCGTGTCCGTGAGGCCGGCGCGCTCGCGCTCGCGGAAGGCGGCGGCGTGGCGGTCGAGGAGCGCCGCTCCGGCGTCGTCCGGCGCCGCGTCCGCGGGCGGGCGGAGCAGCACGGCGGAGTACTCCCCCGAGGCGTCGTTCCGCGTGCTCGCGAGGTGGGCGGTCCGGTAGCCCGCCCGTCGCCAGAACCGGAGCAGGCGCGGGGTGGCGCCGAAGCCCACCGAGAAGTAGTCGACCTCCTTGCGGTGTTCCTCGTGAACGCGCGTCAGGAGTCGGCTACCGAGCCCCTGATCGCGGACGGCGTGGTGGGTGGCGATCCGCACGGTGCGAAGCCCGAGCGGCGCGGCAGCCTTCTCGTCGCGGAGCTGGCTGGTGAGCACGTCGGGGACCATGTTCCCGCGGAGTCGGGCTCCCTCGTACACCGCCGCGCGGGTGTCCGCGGGCAGGTTCCCCTCCCGCGCGAGCAGGTCGACGGCGACCACGTGGCCGTCGGCGACCAGCGCGCGAACGGAGAGGTTCGGCGCGTCGAGCAGCCGGGCGAGGTCGTTCGGCTCCGTCCGGTAGTGGGCGGACACTAACAGTCCGAACGTCTCCGAAAGCAAGTGCTCGTCGGCGAGCAGCTCGTCGGGGTCGAGCCGCCGGTACTCGCAGTCGTCGGGCGTGGTTCCCTCGACCGCGGCGTCGACGGGCGGACGCGCATCCAGCAGGAGTGCGCGGAACGTCCACCCTTCGACGGGGTCGCCGCGGGCGTACCGGATCGGGTCCGTCAACGACACGTCCCGCAGCTGGTGGTCGCTCTCCGAAAGTCGTTCGCGGAACCGCACGGAGAACCCGCGGCCGGCGCCCTCGTAGCCGTGGACGGTGGTGCAGAACGCGACGGCGTCGGCATCGAGAAACTCCTCCAGCAGCCGAACCGGAATCGCGGCCGCCTCGTCGACGATCACGGCGTCCGGCTCGCCGGGGAGTTCGGCGGCCTCGGCCGGCGTCCGGAACCGCATGCGGCCGCCCCCGGGCGCTTCCAGTCGCGTGCCGTCGTCCGCTTCCGTCTCAAGGGCGTCCGCGGCCTCCAGCAGTTCGCGGGCGCGGTCGAACCCCTCGGCGGCGTTGCGGAACGCGGGAGCGGTCACCAGCACGTCCCGCCCATCAAGCACGAGCGATCCGGCGGCGAGCCCGGCCGCGCTGGACTTTCCTCGCCCGCGGTCCGCCTCCACGACCACCGCCGAGCCGTCCGGGGCGGGATCCGCGAGCGACTCCAACGCCCGGAGCGCGCGGGTCTGGTCGCCGGTGAGACACGCCACGTACGCAGCGTCGGGGAATGCGGCGTCCGCGGGCGGATCCGGCGGCGAGCGGGGTCGCCACTCCGGCGGGTCGGTGCGGCCGTCGCGGACGACTTCCGGGGATTCGTCGTCAAGGTCGACAACTGCCACCCCCGGATGGCGCCGGATCGTCCGCACCAGTCGCTCGCGGAATCGTCCTGTCACGTCGTCGAGCTCGTAAGGGGGAACCGCCAGCGACTCGTCGAACTTGTCACGCCGGTCGGGCCACGCCGCCAGCGGGGGCGTCAGCAGCACGAGCAGTCCGCCGCCGTCCACTGCGCCCGACACCTGTCCAAGCGCGTTCGGCACGAACCGCTCGTGAGCGTCGAGCACGACGACCTGGCGCGTCCGGCCGAGCAGCTCGCCGGCTCTCCGGGGGCGATGCTCCTCGAAGCGGAACCCCTCACGGGTGGAGACGATCGAGACGGCATCCTCGTCCACGTCGGCACCCTCGACGGTGTCGAAGGCGGCGTCGATGCCGCGGTCGCGGTCGCCGGCCAGCACGAGGAGGCGCCGCTCGTTCGCCCGTTTTGCCTCCGCGCGTAGGTCCGCCGCCAGCTCCGCGATCATTCGGCGACACTTTTCGGGGACCGGCAATGGGTCTTGCCCTCCGTCGTGGGGGCCGTCGCCGGCGGCGGTAGCGGGAGGCTTACGGCGACGGGGGACGTGTTTTCGGCTATGACCACCGTCACGCTCATCGGCAGCCGTCTCGCGGACGTGGGCCGCGAGTTCGTCTACGACGGCGAGTCGGCCGCCTGCGAGGGCTGTCCGTACCGTGGACAGTGTCTCAACCTCTCCGAGGGCACCCGCTACCGGGTGACCGGCGTCCGCGAGAACGCCCAGACGCTCGACTGCGCGGTCCACGACGCCGGCGTCCGCGCCGTCGAGGTGGAGCCCGCTCCCGTCCCCGCGAACGTCCCCTCGAAGGCCGCGTACGCCGGCAGCAAGACGGCCCTGGAGGGGCCGTGTCCACACACCGAGTGTCCGAGCCACCAGTACTGCGTCCCGGCCGGCGCGGACTTCGACGAGGAGCGGCTCGTCCAGCAGGTGCTCGGCGACCCGCCACACGACCACTGCGCGCTCGACCGCGACCTCACGCTCGTGCAGTTCGCTGCCGAGGAGGAGTAGCGGGCGGGAGCGTTGGCGAAGCGTCGGTAGCTACCGCAGCCAGGAGGCGATCCGGCCGAGCCGGTGGGCGCCCTGAATCGCGCCGACCCGGGCGGTGGAGGCGGTTTGGAGGCCCGCCCACTTCGCGGTCGCCGCGCTCCGGACGGCGCCGGTTTTCGCGTAGTAGCCGGACTTGCGAGCGGCGGCGATGGCGTAGTGTTTCGCCGCCATGGGGACCGGCGCGCGTTTGCCGCTGACGGTGGTCGTTCCCTCGCGGAGCGCGTCGAGCACGTCGGTTGCAGTGACCTCGCTGGGCGACTCCCGACTCTCGATATCCAGCTCGGTGAACGCGCGGCCGACGTACTCCAGCGTGTGCGCGTCGCTGGCGGCGATGCCTGGGTAGCCGTACTCGGCGGCGAACCGTCGCGCGCGGCGGTTGCGGTAGCCCGTGAACAGCCAGGCGTTGAACACCTCGATGGCGTCGACCTCGTCGACCTCCTCGGACGGCGCTGCCGAGTCAGAGCAGGAGGCACTACTCTCTCCGGGTGTTCCCTCCCGCGTCGGGACGGGAATGTGCTTTTTGCGGACGCCGTGGCGTGACCGCTGGAACGGGTGCGGGACGATGGCGACGCCGCCGTGCTCGTGGATCCACGAGACGGTCTCGTCGAACGGCTCCCTGCGGGGTGGCATCGAGTCGACGCCGACCGCCAGCAGGTGGCCGTGGGCGGTCGACACCTCCACACCCGGGATGCCGATCAGCCCGTACTCCGGCGCCAGCTCCGCCGCGCGGAGCGACTCGCCCATCACGTCGTGGTCGGTGATGACGACGGCGTCGAGCCCGATGTCGGCAGCGTGCTCCAGGATCAGCTCGACGGGCTCGTGGCCGTCGTAGCTGTCATCGGAGTGGACGTGCGGGTCGATACGAACGGAGACGGAAGACACGTCGAACCATAGGCGCCCGACGCTATATAAACACCGTCGGGCGGTCAGTACCGGTACAGCGAGACGACGTACGGGAGCTGGTTGAACATCCACACGGCGACGGGGTGCCCGACGACGGTGAGCGCGAAGCCGTAGGCGACGGACATCCAGATGCCGCTCGCCCACCAGCCAACCAGCAGGAAGTAGACGCCACGGAGCACGAGCCCGTGCTGGTCGGCGGCGCCGGTCGCCACGGTGCCGTCCTCGCCGGCGGACGCCCGAACCGGACGCTCCTTGAGCGTCAACACCTTCGGCACACGGTTGATCAGCATGATGGCGAACGGGAGCCCGATCACCGTCACCGCCAGCAGCCACGAAACGGTCAGCCAGAGTCCGGTGAGCCACCAGCCGACGAAGAGGAACCACAGCGCCCGCACGAGAAGCGACGGGGAGTCGGTCATACCGGACGAAGGCGGCCGAGGGGCCTAACGGTTGCGCCCCCTGGTGAGCGACCCGGCGCCCACTGGCGTGTCGCCGGCTGGCGAGCCGGATCCGAACCGGCGGCCGGCGTCGTCCCGGTCGCTCTCGCAACTCGCGCGGCCCTCGCGACCCTCGCCAACGCTACGGTCCGCGGGCGATGCGGCTCACCAGCCGGTCGCGGTCGGCGCGGACACGCTCGGCGAGCTCCGAGAACGCCGCGAGCACGGGGTAGTCCGTCTCCGGAAGGGGGCCGAACAGGTAGCCGTGGAACGTCGGCGAATCATCCGCCTCGAATCCGGTCGGCATCGGCGGGTTGCGGAGCCACTCCTGTCGGTTGGCGACCGCCTCGTCACACTGCTGTTCGAGCGTCTCCAGTCGCTGGAACACGTCGATCTCCGCGCCGGTTCGAGCATCGTTGCGGACGCCGTCAAGGTGCGCGTTCAGCCGCTCGCGGCGACGGTCGAGCGTCGTCAGCTCCTCGTCGGCCGCCGCCAGCGCGTCGAGCTCGTCGTCGATGGCGTCGACCAGCGTCGCCCGCTGCTGTGCGGCGTGACGACTCCGCGTGACGAGCGCCGACTTGAGCTCCGGCGAGAGCGTTCCGCCGCCGACGAGCCGGCGCGCGGCGTCAGCGCCGAGCTCGGCGGCGAGACTCTCGGCGACGCTTTCGTCGTACTCCTCCGTGTAGTGGGGCAACGACATGACGGTGTTTCGGTAGGCGTCGACCGCTCGCGTGATCCCCACGTCGGACGGACCGTCCACTCCGCCGCCGCGGCGAACGCCGACCATGGGGCCGTCCAGCGCGGACGAGCTCACGTCCGTTTGCGTGGCCTCCAGCCCGGCGACCCGCTCCGAGAATCGCACGAACGCGTCGCGCTCGTCTCCCACCCGTCGGCGCTCCTCGCGACAGCTCTCCCGGGCGTCCCGCAGATAGGCGAATCCCAGGAAGACCGCGAGCCCGATGGCCGCGAGGCCGACGACGGCCGCCGGCGTGCTCACCACCCCCCACGCCTCGCAGGCGAGACTCCCGCACTCCGACGCGGCCGACGGGTCCCGGCTCGGGACCCGAAAGGTTGCGCCCGAACCCTGCTGTACGCTCATGTATGCGAGAACACAACACACGAACATAGCTGTTGTGACCGTTGCAACCGTTCGAGAACCAGGTGGACCGCCGGCCACGCGGTCGCGTTCGGGGAGGTCACGGCGGGGCACGGTGGGCACGGTGGTCGGACGACGCCGCCGTTCGCCCCTGTGACACGGGAGACGAAAAATCCCGGAACGGAGCCGGATCCCGGGGGACCGCCGCCACCGCTTTACTCGCGGGCCACGAACCACAGCCATGCTCTCGGATGTCCACGGCCTCCACCACGTCACCGGCATCGTCGGCGACCCGGGCGAGGCCGCCCGTTTCTACGGGGACACGCTCGGCATGCGCCTGCTGCGGCGCACGGTGAACTACGAGGACGTGCTCCAGTATCACCTCTACTTCGGGGACGCAACCGGCGCACCCGGCTCCGTGCTCACCGTCTTCCCCGATCCGACCGGCGACCCGGGACGGGTCGGTCGCCCCGGCTATGAAGCCGTCTCGCTTGCGGTGCCCCCGAACTCGCTCGACTTCTGGGCGGACCGGCTCGACAGTCACGCGGACGCGCCCGCCGAGCGCCTCACGCGGTTCGACGAGCCGGTACTCCGCACTGCGGACCCAGCGGGAACCGCCATCGAGCTCGTCCCCACCGAGTCGCATCCGGCGGACGACCCGTGGACGGCGGGACCGGTCCCGGACGGACACGCGATACGGGGCGTTCACGGCGTGACCGGACTGCCGACGGACCCGTACGGCGCGGCAAGCGTGCTCGAAACGCTGGGGTTCGAGTACGTCGCGGAGGCCGGCGACCGCGTCCGCTACCGGCTGGCGGGTGGCGAGGACGCTCGTCCGTCCGTCGTCGACCTGCTGGCCGGCGACGGGGAGTTCGTCCGGGAAGGACCCGGAACGCTCCACCATCTGGCGGTGCGCGTTCCCGACCGCGAGACGCTGCTGGCGTGGCACGACCTGTTTCGGGAGCGTGAACACGAGGTGTCGCGCGTAAAGGATCGTCACTTCTTCCACTCGCTGTACGTCCGCGGGCCGGGCGGGCTGCTCGTGGAGCTGGCGACCGACGAGCGCCCCGCGGACGGGCCGCCGGGCGAGGGGCTCGCGGCCCCCGAGACGACGGGCCACGCCAGCGAGCTCTACGTGCCGGAGCGGTTCGGCGTCGAGCGCGAGCTGGTCGAGCAGCAGCTGGAGCCGTTCGAGCTTCCGTCTCCGAACGCTGATGCAGGGGCTCCCGACCGATGACGCGAACGCTCACGGACGTGGACGGTCCACACGGGGAGGCACCACTCGCCGTCGCCGGTGCGCCGGCGGCCGCCTCGGAGGCCGCGCTCGTCGCGCTCCACGGTCGCGGCGGCACGCCTGAGGGACTCCTCCGGCTGCTCGAGGAGTGGACGCCCGCCGGGGTGACGCTGCTCGCGCCGGGCGCGCGGCGGTCGAGCTGGCTCCCGGCCGGACACGACGCGCCGGTCGCCGATCTGGAGCCGGCGCTGTCCTCCGCGGTCGACTGTGTCGCGAGCACCCTCGACGCCGCCGCGGCGGTCGGGGATGCCGGCATTCCGGCTGATCGGACGATGCTCCTCGGGGTCTCCCAAGGTGGCTGCGTCCTTGCGGAGTTCCTCCGCCGGCGCCCCAGGCGGTTCGGCGGCGCGTTTCTCGTCAGCGCCGCGCTCCCGGGGGCGACCCCGAGTGAACGGTCAGTCGAGGGTGACCTCGCCGGAACCCCGGTCGCGCTCGACGCGACCGAGGCCGACCCGTACGTCTCGCCCGAACGGGTTCGTGGGACCGCCACGGTGCTGGCGGCCGGGGGCGCCGCCGTCGACTGCCGGATCGAGCCGGGGGACGCCCACGGACTCTCGGACGAGACGGGCGAGCGAATGGGTGACGCGCTGGCGACGATGGTCGGAGTGGCCAGCGAGGGGGGATCCGAATGACCGAGAACCTTCCTGCCGAAGCGCGTGTCGGGCGGGTGGCGCTCCGCGTCGCCGACCCCGAACCAGTGGCCGAGTTCTACACCACGGTCGTCGGGCTCGACGTGCTCGACCGAACCCCCGATCGGACGACACTCGGCGTCGAAGAGACGCCGCTACTCGTCCTCCTGTCCGCACCCGAGGCGCCCGAGCGCGCCGACGACGCCGCGGGGCTGTTCCACCTTGCGCTCCGCGTCCCCACTCGCGCAGCGCTCGGCGCCGCCCTCGACCGGCTGGAGAGCGACTGGCGGCTGACGGGCGCCTCCGACCACCACGTCAGCGAGGCGCTGTACACCCGCGATCCGGCGGGGAACGGCCTGGAGGTGTACGTGGACCGGCCCCGGGAGGAGTGGCCGGAGACGGATGACGGGCACGTGGCGATGGACACGCTTCCGCTGGATCGGGAGGGGCTCCGCGAGGCGGCACGGGAGGGGGTCGATGCCGTCACCCTTCCCCCGGAAACGGACGTGGGCCACGTCCACCTCGAGACGACGGACGTGGACCGCGCCGTGGCGTTTTACGAGTCCGTCGTCGGGCTCCGGGTACGCCAGCGGATCGGCGGGGACGCCGTCTTCCTCGCCGCGGGCGACTACCACCACCACGTCGGCGTCAACGCGTGGGGCAAGCGGCGCTCGCCGGCCGACGACGAGCGTCTCGGGCTGGCGTGGTACGAGTTCGTGGTTCCGGAGACGGCGGCGCTCGACGCGCTACGAGGGCGACTGACGGACGCGAACGTGGATGTTCGAAATGCGGAGCGGGAGGGCGGTCAGGCGGACGCCGGCGAGTCCCTCGCCGTCACCGATCCGGACGGCATCACGGTCCGCTTCCGGGTGGCGTCGGCTATCGGTGATTCGACTGGCGGCGACCACCGACCACGCGGCTAGTCCTCGGCGGCAACCGTCGTGGAGGCGGCGTCGGCGGGATCGTCGCTCTCCGCGGCTCCCTCCGGCGTCGGCGGCGACGCCGCGTACACCGACCGGCGGGCGTCCGTCGGGCAGAGCCCCTCGTCGACGAGGTCGGCGTCCGTGAGCTTCTCGACGGCAAATCGAACGGTTCGCGTCGAGAGCCGGGTCTCCGACGCCAGTCCGGTTTGGTCAAGCCGACCTTCTTCATCGAGAACGTAGTACACCAACTTGGCGCTCGGGGGCAGCGACTCGAGTCGGTCACGGGCGGCGTCGTCCATACGAGTGGTTAGGGCGAATCGGGGTTAATCGTGACCCGGCCGTGCGCGGCTCGCGCACGTCCATTTCCGCCTGCAATAAGGGGGGACACGAGCAGGAGGTCGCGTCGGATGCACCCGCAAGACGAGTCTCAGATCCGGAAGACGAACCGCGTCCCGTCGTCGGTCTCCACGTCGAGCTCCCAGCCGTGAGCCGCCGCGATCTCGCGGACGATGGCGAGCCCGAAGCCGGTCCCACCCGTCCGGGTGCTCACGCCGTACTGGAACGCCTCCTCGGGGTCCAGTTCGAGACCCGTACCGTCGTCGGCAACCGCGAATCCCCCGTCCTCGGGGAGTCCCGTCACCGAGAGGGTGAGTGGCCGCTCCCGATCCGCTGCGGCGCCGTGCTCGACTGCGTTCCGGATCAGGTTCTCCAGCAGGGTCCGCAGTCGCTCCGGGTCGGCGTCGACGCGCACGTCGTTCGCTGGCGGTTCGAGGACCGCCTCATCGGTGTCGACGGTTCGCCAGGCTCGGCGCGTTACCGCAGCGAGGGCGACCGGCTCGGGATCATCGACCGTGCGGCCCTGCCTGGCGAGCGCGAGCAGGTCGTCGATGAGCCGCTCCATTCGGTCGTGGGCCGCCTCGACGCGCTCGACGTCGTCGAGCACCGCCTCGTCGTCGACGGCGTCGGCCACCAGCGCGAGCCGGCCCGTGGCGACGTTCAGCGGATTCCGGAGGTCGTGAGAGACGACGCCGGCGAACTTCTCCAGCCGGTCGAGTTCACGCTCCAGGGCGGCGTCACGCTTTCGGAGCTGCTCGGCGCGCTCCGCGCGGTCGAGCGCGGCGGTGACGTTGGCCGCCAACACGCGGGCTAACTGCACGTCCGACTCCTGGAAGAACTCGGGTTCGAGCGCTCCCAGTGGCATCACGCCGTGCTCGCCGAGAGGGACGGCGAGCAGACTGCGGAGCTCGCCGTAGTCACCCACCGTCTCGACGGCATCGAGGTCGCCGATATGCACCGGCTCGCCGGTCTCGAACGCGGTCCACACCTCGCCGTCGCCCGGACCGAATGCCGGGCGGTCGCCGATCGCGTCCCGTGCTTCCGCCGTGAGAACGCTGGGCGACAGCACGTTCTCGTCGGGATCGTACAGCCGCACCCCGCTGTTGGGAAAGCCCAACGTGTCGATGGCGGCTCGGGCAGCAACCTGTGCGACCGCCTCGCGTCCCTCCGCGTGGAACATCTCCCGGGTCGCCTCGTGGAGCCCGCGGAGCGTCCGCTCGACCCGTTTGTGGTCGCCGATGTCGGCGAAGACGCTGTAGACGAGCCGCTCACCGTCGTTGTCGATCGGAATGCCGTGGAGCACGAAGTCGACGACACCGTCCGTAGTCCGTCGCTGTACCTCGACCTGTATCGGTTCGTCGTCGTCGAACGCTTCATCCGGCGAAACGAACTGCTGATCGTCGGGGACGATCCCGGAAACCACCGTCTCGTAGTCGTCGCTCGCGTCGAATCCGAACGTCGCCTCGAAGGCGTCGTTGACCGCATCGAGCGTCTGTGACCCGTCCGGATCCACGAGGATCCGCGCCGCCGGCAGCGGGAGGTTGTCGAACAGCGCGGCGAGGCGGTCGCGCTCCTCACGGAGCGCGGTTTCCGTGCGGAGCTGCTCTATCGCCTCGCCGGCGTGGGAGGCGATCAGCTCGGCGAACTCCACGTCCTCATCGTCGAACTCGCCGTACACTCCGGAAAGCGCCTGAAACAGCCCGTACTGCCCGATCGGGACGCTGATGGCGGAGCCGATGTCGTCGCCCACCGGGTCGGCGTTCTCGTCATTTATTGGGTCGTCGATCACGAACGTCCGCCCCTCCGCGACGGTCCGTCCGGCGATCGCCTCCCCCACCTCGAACGTGCGAACCTCGTCGTCGCCCACGTTGTCGGAGAGCGCGGCGGGGTAGATCCGGTCGCCCTCGCGGCGTGCGGTGATACACCGATCGAACTCGAGGATCCGCTCGGCGGCCTCGATGACCCGCTCGAACACCTCGGCCTCCGTGCCTGCGCCCGACACGTCCGTCGCGAACGCGTGGATCGCCGTCACCTTCCGGTTTACCGCCTGTAGCTCCGCCTCGGCGCGGGTGCGGTCGCTCACGTCCCGGAGGACGAACGCGAGCGCGTCGGCCTCGCCCCGCACCCGACTCGCGCGCATCTCACACCGAACGGGGCCGTCCCTACCCGAAACCAGCACCTCGGTCGTGCCGTCGGTCGCAAGATCCGCGACGCTGTCGGGTGATCGTCGCACGGTGGCCGGCGGGGCCTCGGCGAACAGCCTCGCCGGAGCCGACCCGCGGAGCTCGTCGGGCGAACGACCGGTGAGCTCCGCGAGCGCACCGTTGCTGTACGCGATCTCCCCCTCGTCGTCGAGCGTGAACACGGGGTCCTGAAGCGTGGCGAGGATCGTCTCGTACCGGCCGATCGCCTCCCCGCGGACGCGGGAGCGTTCCTCCGCACGCCGGCGCTGGAGGGCGTTGTCGACCCGCTTTGCGAGCATCTCGTACTGCTCGGTGCCGACGCCCTTCTGGAGGTAGTCGGTGACGCCGGCGGAGATCGCCTCGCTGGCGATCTCCTCGCTTCCCTTGCCGGTGAAGAGGATGAAGGGCACCTCGGGGCCCGCTTCCCGAACGTCGACGAGCAGTTCCAACCCGTTGTGTCCCGGCATGTCGTAGTCGCTGACGACGCAGTCGACCTCCCCCGAGCGCACGCGGTCGAGGGCGTCACACGTGTCACTCTCGACGACCGTCTCGACGTCGTCAAGCAGCCGGTCGAGGTACGTGGCCGCTAATTCGGCAACGTCCGGCTCGTCGTCGACGAGGAGCACGCGGTCGGAGCCGTCGCCGTCGGCCATCCGCACGGGCTGGCCGCTTGTGGAGGACCGTGACGGCGTGTTCGGCCCGGAGCGGGGGCTCATGTCCTTTCACAGCGAACGGACGTACGTGAAGCTACCGCCCGAAAACTCAGTCGCGATAACGGTTGGCGCACACGGCGACCGGCGCCGGTCGTGGCCGTCGGTCGCCGTGTACGGCGGCTAGAGGAACTCCTCGATGTGGTCGGCGACCTCCTCGGGAGTGTCACCGACGGGAACGCCCGCCTCGTTGAGGGCGTTGATCTTCGACTCCGCCGTCCCCGTGCCGGAGCCGGAGACGATGGCGCCCGCGTGGCCCATCCGCTTGCCCGGCGGCGCCGTGCGGCCGGCGATGAAGCCGGCGACCGGCGTGTCCATGTGCTCGCCGATGAACTTCGCGGCCTGCTCTTCGTCCTCGCCGCCGATCTCACCGCACATCACGACGGCGTCGGTCTCGTCGTCCGCCTCGAACGCTTCGAGCGCGTCGACGAACGACGTGCCGATGATCGGGTCGCCGCCGATGCCGATGGCGGTCGTCTGGCCGATGCCGCGCTCGGTGAGGTTGTCGACGACCTGGTAGGTGAGCGTCCCCGAGCGGGAGACGAGCCCGACGTTCCCGTCCGAGAAGATGTTCCCGGGCAGAATGCCGAGTTTCGCCTCGCCGGGCGTGATGATCCCGGGACAGTTGGGGCCGAGCAGCCGCGTGTCGACCTCGTCAAGGCGCTTGTTCACCTTCGCCATGTCCTGAGTCGGGATCCCCTCGGTGATGGCGACCGCGAGGTCGAGGTCGGTGTCGAGCGCCTCGAAGATGGCGTCGCCGGCGAACGCCGGCGGCACGAAGATGACGGACGCGTCGGCGTTCTCCGCCTCGACGGCCTGGTCGACGGTGTCGTAGACGGGGACGCCGGCGACCTCCTGACCGCCCTTGCCGGGCACGGCGCCGGCGACGACGTTCGTGCCGTACTCGATCATCTGGCCGGCGTGGAACTTGCCTTCCCCACCGGTGATTCCCTGTACCACGACGCGCGTGTCGTCGTCGACGAAAATGCTCATTGGGACACCTCCTCAGCGTTCTTCACCGCACGCTGGACGGCGGCCTCCAGCGTCTTCTCGACCTGCAGCAGGTCGGTGTTCAGGATCTCCATTCCCTCCTCGGCGTTGGTGCCGGCGAGACGCACGACGACCGGCTTCGGAATCTCGTCGAAGTCCTTCAGCGCCTCGTTGATCCCCTTGGCGACCTCGTCGCCGCGGGTGATCCCGCCGAAGATGTTGAAAACGACGCTGTCGACGTTGGGGTCCGAAAACACCATGTCGAGCGCCTGCGTCACGCGCTCGGCCTTCGCGCCGCCGCCGATGTCGAGGAAGTTGGCGGGCTTGCCGCCGTAGTGGTCCACCAGGTCGAGCGTCGTCATCACGAGGCCGGCGCCGTTGCCGATGATGCCGACGTTGCCCGACAGGCGGACGTAGTCGAAGCCGTACTCGCCGGCTTTGCGTTCGAGGTCGTCCTCGTAGGCGCTGTCCTCCATCTCGGCGAGCTCGGGCTGACGGAACAGCGCGTCCTCGTCGATGTTCATCACGGCGTCGGCCGCGACCACGTCGCGGTCGCTCGTGATCATCACCGGGTTGACCTCGATCTCCGAGGCGTCGCTGTCCTCGTAGAGGTCGTACAGCGTGGTGAGGATCTTCGAGACGTCGCCGGCCACGTCGGCGTCGACGCCGGCCTCGTAGACGACCTTACGGGCCTGGTACGGGTGAAGCCCGAAGGCGGGGTCGACGTGCTCGCGGGCGATCGCGTCGGGGTTCTCCTCGGCGACCTGTTCGATGTCGACGCCGCCCTCGGTCGATACCATGAGCACGGGCCGTCCCTCGCCACGGTCCATGGTGACGCCGACGTACAGTTCGTCGACGAAGTCGACGCCGGCCTCGACGAGCACGTCCTCGACGGTGTACCCCTTGAGGTCCATCCCGAGGATCTCCTCGGCGTACTGCTCGGCCTCCCTGCGGTCGCCGGCGATCTTGATCCCGCCAGCCTTCCCGCGCCCACCCACGTGGACTTGCGCCTTGATGGCGGCCGGGAAGCCGATCTCGTCGACCGCGTCGAGCACCTCGTCGACGCTGCTCGCGAGACGGGAGTCCGGCACCGGAATCCCTGCGTCGGCGAAGATCCCTTTCGCCTGATGTTCGTGGAGTTTCATCCACGTTGAACGCGAACGGTGAGCGGCTTAAATCCTGAACATTCGCGTCGGAGACGTGTTCACACGGCAACGTGGGACATGGGCTGTCGGGGAGGCTGCCGGCAGGCGCCAGCGGGCGCCGGCTGGCGCCAACGTGCGCCGGCGGATGCCGGCGGACGGCGGCGGACGCCGGCAGCGTCACTCCACGTCGAGGTACGCACGGAGCAGGCCACACTCGGGACAGGCGACATGGGCTACGTCCGCGGTTTCCTCGACGCCAAACCGACCAAGCAACCCCTCGCGCTTCTCGCCGGTCGCCGCCCGGTCGACGTGGTACCCGCCGTTCGACTGGAGTTGCACCGTTTCCATCGTCACCCCGCAGTCGGGACAGCGTCGCTGCATGGGTGGTGCGCGTCGCGCGCCCTCAAAAAGGTCGGGGAGCACGATTAAGACCCGCTGCAGGAGCCACATTTGGTCCGGTTGCACTCCGTTCTGAATCCTCGATGCGTGACTTCGGGAGTACGTGTGGTACGTGGACGGGTGCGGCGTTTATAAGTGGGCCGTGGGTGGGGTTGCGGATGGTTTATAAACGGTTTGTGTAGTGAGCACGCCAGCGATGAACAGCTCCAAAGCCCCAGCCGGCTCCGGTCGAGGGGCTCGCTGCGCGCTCAAAAGGCCTCTCCGCACGGCCCGGCCTTTTGAGTGCTTACGTCGCCCGTCTTCCCGGAGCCGGCTGCCCCTTTGAGTCCCGCCCCGCACCGCAACCGCACAGCAGCCTCAGCCCTCCCCAGCCTCGGTCGAGGGCGGCCGCGGGACCGCTCCGCGGCCGCCCTCGACCTCCCTCGCGCGCGTTTCTCGCGCGCGCCGACCGCAACCTGGTTTATAAGATAGCAGCGAAACCGCTCACGACCTTTTATAAGTGATTACCGATGCCGTCAGCTGCAATACCCACTCCCGGAGTTTCTCGTCGAGGTCCTGTATCGGTCGATCCGAACGGACGATTTTCCGCAAACTCTCCGTGCAACACTCGCGCCCGACATCTTCCACGGGACTCGGAACATCACCGTGACCGGAGGCGCTCGCCGGCGACCGACAGCGGCTCGTCGGATACCGATACCTCACGAACGTGCATTATCTGCACCAATAGTCGCCGCCCATACGCACAGAAGTGAAACATTGATGTGGGAGGCCGTCACCGATTCGGGTATGACGAGCGTCAAGGAGTTCCGCGTCGTGGAGCCGGCGACCGCCGACGCCCTCGGCCGGGGGCGGTTCGTGTTCACGGATGCCTACTCCGTCTTCGACTGGGGGCGGATGCCCGACCCGATCCCGAACAAGGGCGCGAGCCTCTGTACGATGGGAGCGTACAACTTCGAGCTGCTGGAGGCCGCCGGCGTCCCCACGCACTACCGGGGCGTCGTCGACCCGACGAGTGACGCCACGGAGCCGGAGGACGCCGTCGTCCCGCTCGCGGAGGCCGGCGCGCCGCCGACGGAGATGGCGATCGAGCTGACGCAGGTGCCGGACCTCCCGTACGAGGGTGGTGAGGGCGCCGACGACGACGGCGCCGGCGAGGGATACGACTACGACGCCTATCACGCCGCCGCCGGCGAGAACTACCTCGTTCCGCTGGAAGTGGTGTTCCGGAACACGGTGCCCGTGGGATCCAGCCTCCGCTCGCGCCGGAAGCCAGCCGACTTCGACCTCGACTTCGACGAGTGGCCCGCTGACCCAGTCGATCTCCCCGAGCCCGTGGTGGAGTTCTCCACCAAGTACGAGGAGCAGGACCGCTATCTCACCCGCGAGGAAGCGGACCGCATAGCCGGTATCGCCGACATCGATGCGCTCGCCGAGCTCGCACGCGGGGTGAACCGCGTCGTCACGGAGCGGGCCGCGGAGGCTGGGTTCGTCCACGAGGACGGGAAGATCGAGTGCCTCTATTACGACGGCGAGGTTCGGGTCGCGGACGTGGTGGGGACCTTCGACGAGAACCGCTTTGCGTACGCCGGCCAGCAGGTGTCCAAGGAGGTCGTCCGCCAGTGGTACAAGCGCAACGACCCCGCGTGGGTCGAGGCTGTGAGCGACGCGAAGACGGCGGTCGCCGACGAGCCGGACCTCGCCGATTGGCGCGAGCTGTGTGACCACGAGCCAACGACGCTCCCGCCGGACGTGCTCGGCGCCGTCGCCGACATGTACGCCGCCGGCGCGAACGCCTACACGGGCGAATCGTGGTTCGACGCTCCGCCCGTCGGCGAGGCGGTCGACGCGGTTCGCGACCTCTGAACGGGACGAAGCGGATCGCGGTACCGACTTGGGGGATGGAGCCGGATTACGGCGGCGTCGGAGAGTCGTCCGGAATGACCTGTGGAAGCCCCCCAAGCACGAGGAAGGTGTAGTAGAGGAAGACGACGAGCGCGACGATGGACAACAACAGCAGAAACAGGAGGAACGCCCGCTCGTCGCTCCGGACCACCGCCCGCCGATCGCTCGCGAGTCGGACGAGGGGCGTGAATCGGGACCGTCGAAGGCGTCGGGCGAGCCGCACAACTCGGCCGTCGTCGGTCATACCGGGGATACAGGGGTTCGGTGCTTAAAAGGGGCGGAGAAGGGACGGCGGCGTGTGCGGCGCGCTCAGTCCGTGTTCGCCGCAGGCGGGTCGGCTCGCGTGAGCGGTTCGCCATCGACGGGTGTATTCGGGTTCGCCTCGGTGGCCGTTTCGGTGAGGCCGAGTTGGGCGTCGATGTTGGCGTTCTCGCGAACGTGGACGGTGCCGCGGTGGACGGCGATCGCGTCCGCAAGGTGGAGCCGGACGGCCTCCAAGAGCACGTCGGCTTCGAGCGGCTGCCCTCGACGCTTGATCTCCGCGACCTCGGCGCCGTCGGGCACGTCGAACGCCCGCTGGGCGATGATCGGCCCCTGGTCGAGGTCCGTCGTCACGTAGTGGGCGGTGACGCCCGCGACGCGCACGCCGGCGTCCTTCGCCTGCCGGTACGCCTCCGCACCGGGGAAGGCGGGAAGCAGCGACGGGTGAACGTTGATGATCCGGCCCTCGTAGCGGAAGACGACCTCCGGCGAGAGGATCCGCATGTACCGCGCGAGGACGATTACGTCCACGTCGTACTCCGCCAGCAGGTCGAGCAGCCGGTCCTCGTCGGTGTTCCCCTTGCCGTCGCCCACGTCGTAGAACGGCTTGTCGTAGCGCTCGGCGAGGTCACGGAGGTCGCCACGGTTGCCGATCACGACGGGGATCTCCGCTTCGCCGTCCTCGGCCAGCTCGCCGTTCGCTTCCGCCTCCAGCATCGCCTCGGGCGCGTGGGTCTCCTTCGTGACGAGCAGCGCAACCCGTCGGGCCTCGCGGTCGCTCGGGAAGCGAACTTGGATGTCCACGTCGAGTTCGCGGCCAAGCTCGGCGAGCGCCCGGCGGAGCTCGCCGCGCGAGGTGTCCATCTCGCCGGCATCCACGCGGGTGGTCATCCGGAAGACGCCGTCGCGGACCGCCTGGTCGAGGTCCTCGATGTTGATCCCCCGCTCGAACAGCAGCGAGGTGACGCGCGCGATGATTCCCGTGTCGTCTCCGCCGATCACCGTGATCTCGGTTAGTTCGCGGGTCATGCGCGGATCACCTCCGAGCTGTCGAACGGGTGCATGTACGCTCCGAAAAGCGTCGAAAGCCTTTGCCCCTTTCGCTCCGCAGGCGCCCGACGACCGCCACGATCGTCCGTGTTTTATCCACAGACGTGTACAACAAAGTGATTCCAAAACGGTTTTTACCCACGACTCCGCACTATCCGTCAATGACGGCATACACCGCGACCGTGACGGTCCGGCTGAAGCGGGGCGTCCTCGACCCGGAGGCCGAGACGACTAAGAGCGCGCTCGAACGGCTCGGCTTCGAGCTGGAGGGGCTCCGCTCGGCCGACCGCTTCGAGGTCGACCTGGAGGCCGCCGACGCCGACGCTGCCGCCGAACGCGCCGGCGAGATGGCCGAGCGCCTCCTTGCGAACCCGACGATCCACGACTACGACGTGTCGGTCGCGGAGCGATGACGGTCTCAGTCGTCCAGTTCGGCGGCTCCAACTGCGACCGCGACGCGGTCCGCGCCCTCCGACATCTCGGCGTCGACGCCGAGCGCGTCTGGCACGAGGACGGCCTCCCGGCGGATACCGACGGGATCGTCCTCCCCGGCGGGTTCTCCTACGGCGACTACCTGCGCGCGGGGGCGATGGCCGCCCGCGCTCCGGTGATGGACGAGGTGCGCGCGGCGGCCGAGGAGGGGACGCCCGTCCTCGGCGTCTGTAACGGCGCGCAGATCGGCGCGGAGTCCGGCATGGTCGCCGGCGCGTTCACGACCAACGCCTCCGCGCGCTTCCAGTGTGAGCCCGTCCACCTCCGCGTCGAGCGCGCGGACACCCCCTGGACCGCCGCCTACGACGAGGGCGACACCATCGAGGTCCCCATCGCGCACGGCGAGGGGCGCTTCGAGATCGACGATGCCGCGTTCGACGAGCTGGAGGCCGACGACCGCGTCCTCTTCAGGTACTGCGATTCGGAGGGGAACGTGACGGACGCCGCGAACCCCAACGGCTCCACCGACAACGTCGCCGGCATCCTCGGCGAGCGCGAGAGCGTGGCCGTGCTGATGCCGCACCCGGAGCGCGCGACGCTCCCCGACGTGGCCGACAGCACGGACGGCGTCGGGATTCTGCAGGCGTTCGCCTGAACGGCGCGCGCCGGCGAGCAGCGCGCAGGTCCGGTCGTTGTCGGCATCCGCCGGCATCGGGTGGCGTCGACGATACGACGACGGCCGACGGTGGGGGACTTTTAAGCGGTTGATGCGGTGAGCCCGCCGGCGAACACCTCCAAAGCCCCAGCCGGCTCCAGATAAGTGGTTGAATGAGTGGGGACAGCGACAGACGCGGAGAACACGGCCTCCAAAGCCCCAGCCGACGACGACTCGCGCGGCTTGCTGCGCTCCTCACTCGCTTCGCTCGTTGCGGTGCTTGCTGCGCCGTGCTTCGTCCTCGCCGGCTGCCCCTTTGAGTCCCACCCGCACCGCAACTGCACAGCACCTCACGCCTCCCCAGCCTCGGTCGACGGCGGCCGCGGGACCGCACGGCCGCGGCCGCCGTCGACCTCCCTCGCGTGCCGGCTCGCGCCCGTTGGGCGCTCGCCGGGCGCGCCACGTGAAAAAGTCGCTCTCAAGTCGAATTCGCTTCCTGTGTCCTCACGGTCGGGCAGCATCCCGGGCGGTGTCCAAATCGTGCGTTGCTTGATCGACTGGGTGGGCTCGACGCGTACACTCGTGGTGTACGTGACGACACTACGCGTTCGTCGTGACCCACAGATACAGCACGAGCACGACGCCGAGCGCCACGAGCGTCCCCGAGACCAATGGGGTGCCAACGTAGGGGAGGTTGATCGCGGCCGCGAAGGTCCCGACGACGACCAGTATCGCGGCGATCTTGATGACGCCGACTGCGTGTTGGAGTTCGTGTCGATTCATTCGTTCGTTCCTCCGTCGTGCTCGGTTGTGTCGTCCGTTTCGACCGCCGTCTTGATTGAAGATGGGTCTCTCCACGCCTTCAAACTTGCCCTGATACGCTCTCGATACGTCGGCGGGTCACCAACCGACTCGGAAGCGTCCACCCGCTCGTCGAACGAGAACATGGTGAATCTCATTGACAACGGAATCGTCGACAGGGCGACGGAAAACAGTGCGAGTGCGGACAGCACCGTCGCGAGAGCCAGCTGTTCGACGCCCGAGATCCGTTCGGCACCGCTTACCGCGCGAGCAAGTAGAAAAACCGTCCCTGTGAGAAGGAGACCCCCGAATAACAGTGCCTCGGTAGCACCCTTGAGCAGCCAATTCGGCGTTGCTTCCCGGAGTTCATCACTCCGAAGCAGCATTCCGGCGACGAGCCCGAGAAGCGGCACGAGAATCGCCGTTATTTCGATCGTTCCGAGTAGTATCTCCGCCACGATCCGACGTTCTGCGTGATGGTTGAAAACGTTCAGCCCGGGACAGAGGCCACCCGACACTGGTTTACTAGTGGGTGGCTCAATTCGTCAACACCCCCTCACTCACCACCACCCGGCAAACCTCGTGCCGTGGCCGCCTTTTAAGCCCGCCGAGCGCTACTCCTGCGTATGAGCCAGCAGGACCCGCGACCCGACGAGGGCGCGGACGACGGCAGCGACGCAGACCGGTTCGCCGGCGACAAGGACGACTCCCTCCCCAGCCGCGACGTGACCGAGGGCCCTGATAAGGCCCCGCACCGCGCGATGTTCCGCGCGATGGGGTTCGACGACGAGGATCTCTCCTCGCCCATCATCGGCGTGCCGAATCCGGCGGCGGACATCACGCCGTGTAACGTTCACCTCGACGACGTGGCCGCGGCCGCCATCGACGGCGTGGAGGACGCCGGCGGGATGCCGATCGAGTTCGGGACGGTAACCATCTCGGACGCCATCTCGATGGGGACGGAGGGGATGAAGGCGAGTCTCATCTCCCGTGAGGTGATCGCGGACTCCGTCGAACTCGTCTCGTTCGGCGAGCGCATGGACGCGCTCGTGACGGTCGCGGGCTGTGACAAGAACCTTCCCGGAATGATGATGGCGGCCATCCGGACGGACCTCCCCTCGGTGTTCCTCTACGGCGGCTCGATCATGCCCGGGCAACACGAGGGGCGTGACGTGACCATCGTCCAGGTGTTCGAGGGCGTGGGCGCGTACGCCCAAGGCGAGATGAGCGGCGAGGAGCTCGACGACCTCGAACGCCACGCCTGCCCGGGCGCGGGTTCGTGTGGCGGGATGTTCACCGCGAACACGATGGCGTCCATCTCCGAGGCGCTGGGGCTCGCGCCGCTCGGCTCGGCGTCGCCGCCGGCCGAGAGCACCGAGCGCTACGACGTGGCCGAGCGTGCCGGCGAACTCGTGTTAGACTGCATCGAGAACGACCGCCGGCCCTCCAACATCCTCACCCGCGAGTCGTTCGAGAACGCGATCGCCGTCCAGACCGCGATGGGCGGGTCGACGAACGCCGTGCTCCACCTGCTCGCGCTCGCGGGCGAGGCGGACGTCGAGCTCACGATCGACGACTTCGACGAGATCTCCCGGCGCACGCCGAAGATCGCGAACCTCCAGCCCGGCGGGAGCCGCGTGATGAACGACCTCCACGAGATCGGCGGCGTCCCCGTCGTGATGCGCCGCCTGCTTGAGGCGGACCTGCTGCACGGAGACGCCATGACCGTCACCGGAAACACGCTCGCGGAGGAGCTGGCCGAGCTGGAGGCCGCCGGCGCGCTCCCGGACGATGACGGGATCGAGGCCGACTTCCTCTACACGCTCGACGACCCGAAGGAGGCGGAGGGCGCGATCAAGATCCTGAAGGGGAACCTCGCGCCGGACGGCGCGGTGCTCAAGGTGACCGGCGACGACGAGTTCCACCACGAGGGTCCCGCCCGCGTGTTCGAGAACGAGGAGGACGCAATGGAGTACGTCCAGTCCGGGGAGATCTCCTCGGGCGACACCATCGTCATCCGCAACGAGGGGCCCCGCGGCGGCCCCGGCATGCGCGAGATGCTCGGCGTCACCGCCGCCGTCGTCGGCGCGGGCCACGAGGATGACGTGGCGCTCCTGACGGACGGCCGCTTCTCGGGCGGCACCCGTGGCCCGATGGTGGGACACGTCGCGCCCGAGGCCGCCGTCGGCGGCCCCATCGGCATTCTTGAGGACGGCGACCACGTCACCGTGGACATCCCGGCTCGTGACCTCTCCGTCGACCTCTCCGACGAGGAGATTGAGGAGCGACAGGCCGACTTCGAGGAGCCGGAGCCGCCGTACGAGGGCGGCGTGCTCGCCAAGTACGGGCGCGACTTCGCGAGCGCGGCTGACGGCGCCGTGACGAACCCGCGGCTCACCCGGAAGTAGGCGTCCACCGCTTCCCGAACCGTTAACCCCCTTCCCGCCGGCCGTTCCGCCATGAGCGACGCCGCGGATCGGGTCTTCCTGAACGGGGAGATCCACACCCTAACGGAGCCGGACGAGACGCACGAGGCAGTCGCGGTCCGAGACGGCGAGATTGTCCGTCTCGGCTCCAGCTACGACGTGGAGTTCCTCGCGGGCGCGGAGACGGCGGTCGTCGACCTCGACGGTCGCGTGCTCCTCCCCGGCTTCATCGACGCCCACACCCACCTGACGACCGTCGGACGCTACCTCGTCCACGCCGACCTCTCGACGGCCGACTCGCCGGCGGACGCGGTCGCCCTCCTCGAAGAACGCGCCGACGCCCTTGACGAGCAGGGCGACGTTGACGCCTGGGTGCTCGGCTACGGCTACGACGAATCGTCGTGGACCGAGGAGCGCTACCTCACCCGCGAGGATCTCGGCCGGGTGGCCGACGACCGGCCCGTGGCGGCCTTCCGTGAGGACATGCACGTCGCGAGCGTCAACTCCCACGTCCTCGACGCGTTCGCCGAGGAACTCGCCGACGCGCCCGACGGGACGATACCTGAGGACGACAACGAGCCCACCGGCGTCCTCCTCGAAGCCGCCATCGACCCGGTGTACGCGGCCGTCGAACCCGGTCCGGGCGAGACGCGCGACATCGTCGAGGCCGCGCTCGCGGACTGTGCCTCCAAGGGGATCACGGGCTTTCACGACATGGTCCGGAACTCCCACGCGCCGGCGGTGTACCGCGACCTCGACGCCGAGGACGCCCTGACGGCGCGCGTCCGGCTCAACTACTGGACCGACCACCTCGACGCGCTTCAGGAAACGGGGCTCCGGACGAACGCCGGTTCCGAGTTCGTCGAGATGGGCGCCATCAAGTCGTACACGGACGGGAGCTTCGGCGGGCGCACCGCGAAGCTCTCGGAGCCGTACGCGGACGCCCCCGAAAGCGGCGGGGAGGACGACGGCGGCGACCCCGCCACCGGCCAGTGGGTCGTCGACCCCGACGAACTACGCGAGTACGTCGCCGAGGCGACCGCCGCGGGCTACCAGTTCACCGCCCACGCCATCGGCGACGAGGCGGTCGACGCCGTCCTCGGCGCCTACGAGACGGCGGCCGCCGGCGACCCCGGTCCCGCTCGCCACCGGGTTGAGCACGTCGAGCTCGCGGACGACGAGGCGATCGAGCGGTTCGCGGAGACGGGCGTCGTCGCCAGCGTCCAGCCCAACTTCCTCAAGTGGGCCCGGGAGGGCGGCCTCTACGAGTCCCGGCTCGGCTCCGAGCGAACGGCGGCGACGAACCGCTACCGCGACCTGCTCGACGCCGGCGCCACCCTCGCGTTCGGCTCCGACGGAATGCCGATGGACCCCCTCCTCGGCGTCCACCACGCGGTCACCGCGCCGGCGGACGCCCAGCGCCTCACCGTCACCGAGGCGCTTCGGGCGTACACCTGCGGCGCCGCCTACGCCGGCTTCGACGAGGACCGCCTCGGGACGGTCGAACTCGGGAAGAAGGCGGATTTCGTCGTGCTCGACGACTCGCCGTGGGCGCACGACGACGCGATCCGCGACCTCGACGTGGCGATGACGGTCGTCGACGGCGACGTGGTGTACGACGACCGCTGAGGGCTCTATCAAGTAGTAAAACAGTCTGGAAATTTTGGAATTTGTGGCGGTGTTGAAACGCTCATCAGGGACCCGGTTTTGACGCGGCTTCGGTCTGTGTCAGAACCCCGATGAGTGATACCGGGAGTGCGTGTTTCAGGTTGGTTGGGGGGTTGTTTATCAGTGAGCAAGTGGTGTTGCTGACAGCTGTTTATAAGTGACCGACGACACTGCGGTGACCGCCTTCAAAAGCCCCAGCCGGCTCCGGTCGAGGGGCTCGCTGTCGTCCGAAAATCGGAGATTTTCGGGATGACGAGAGAGCTTCGCTCTCTCGAACCACGCGCTCAAAAGACCTCTCCGCACCGCCCGGCCTTTTGAGTGCTTACGTCGCCCGTCTTCCCGGATCCGGCTGCCCCTTTGAGTCCCGCCCCGCACCGCACAGCGACCGCACCTCACACCTCCCCAACCTCGTCGTCGCCTGCGGCGACGACTCCCTCGCGCGCCGACGAGCGCCCGCTGGGCGCTCGCCGGGCGCGCCACCGCACCGCGCCACTGTTTATAAGCAAGGCGTCACTGTCACTCTCGACTGTTTATATACCACGTCGCCGGCGCCGATCTGCAACACTCACTCCCGATATCGATCACCAGGCCATCTTGGTTGACTGTGTGTTCCACTCGACATAGTGTCTGAAGAATCAATCTACAATAGGGCCAAATTTGAATTCTGTACCGGCGGCGGACTTCGATATTCACCCACGGTAGCGACGGGACTCGCCGCGTTTGATCCCGGGGCTCGTCGGGGCGCGGCAGAATCGTTGCCGCAAACGTGGTTTATTAACCATGTAAAACACGATGCACGAACATGGCCGAAATCGCGATCGAACACGCAAACAAGCCGCGACTCCGCGCGGAGGCGGAGACCGCACGGCGCTTGATCGACGCACATCTCGGGGACCGGTCCGATGTCGACCGGGTGACGACGGCGGCTGCGTCGGACGACGCCTTCTGTGTCAGCGTCGAGGGCGACCGCATCTGGTGTGCCGACACGGACGGCTGGATCGACGCGATGGCCGCCGTGAGCGCGGTTCGCCGGCAACTCGCCGGACTCTCCTAAAAGTGGACGCGTGCGCTTACTCGTCGCCGGTCCCGGCGTCGGCGTGCGCGTACACGAACTCCCGTACGAGCTTGCCGGCGAGCGCGGCGGCCTGCCCGTCGTCGCGGTCGTTCACCTCGACGACGTCGAAGCCGTCGGCATGAGGGGCGACCGTCCGGACGAGATCCCGCATCTCACGGGGGTCGAGGCCGAACGGCTCCATCGTCCCGGTTCCGGGCGCGTAACCGGGGTCCGCACCGTCAATGTCGATCGAGCAGTAGACGGACTCGCCGGCGAAGGCGTCGGGGTCGGTCGCGACCTCGTCGAGCCAGTCGCCGGCGTCCTCGGGGGCGACGACCTCCACGTCGGCCTCGGCGGCACGCTCCCACTCCGCCGGCGATCCGGTACGGGCGCCGACGATGATGGCACGGTCGGCGACCGAGAGTGCCCGACGAGTGACGCAGGCGTGGTTCCAGGGGTTCCCGTCGTACTCGTCTCGGAGGTCGAGATGCGCGTCCGCCAGCACGAGCGTGTCGGGGTCGACCGCCTCGACGCCGGCGTAGGTGACGGTGTGCTCTCCTCCGAGCGTGATGGGGACCGCACCGTCGAGGGCGACGCTGCGGAGCTCGGCGGCGAGATGGTCGAGGTACGCGTTCACGTCGTCCCACGGCTGGACATCGCCGGCGTCGTGGACGCCGAGGTCGGAGAAGTGGCTGTCCGTGCGGTGGTCGTAGTCGTCGTAGGTGCGTGAGAAACGCCGGATCCGGTCCGGTCCGAACCGGGTACCCGGCTGAAACGTGGTCGTGGCGTCAAGTGGGGCGCCGACGACCACGTACGAAGCAGTTTCGCGGTCGACGGTCGCGCCCGGGAACATGCCGATTACTTGACGACCTTGCGCTGTCCCTCGTATTCGAGGTACTCGATGGTGTCGTCGGACTCGAATTCCTCGTCCTCGGGGATGCGCATGGTGAAGGTTTCGTAGGTGTCCAGGTCCATGATCTGCGCGTCGTTGCCGGACGTGGAGACGACCTGCCCCTGCTTTCGCTGGATGATCGGCACCCAGACCTTCGCGTCGACGGGCTGGGAAAGCGAGCGCTTTCTGTCGTCGAAGACGCCCTTCCCCTCGATTCGGGCCTTCGCGCTGCCGTGTTTGCCGGGCTTGGCGGTGCTGTAGTGGTTGATCTTGCAGGGCGCGTCGTCCATCATGACGTAGCTCCCTTCCTGCAGTTCGCGAACCTGCTTCTGCTCTCGCGGCATACGATACGATTTCCGGGGCGCGGGTATAAACCGTTTGGAACGCCGTCGAACCGTCGCTTCTCCGCCGGTTCCGCGCGCCCGCTTACGGGTCCATCTCGTCGATGTACTCCTCGGGCTCCTCCTCGTCCGGGGGAACGAGGTGGCCGGTGAGGAGGTAGCTGACGACGAACAGCGCGATGAAGCCGGCGCCGACCGCCGCCGTCGAGCGCACGACGAACGGGATGTCGTGCCACCAGGCGTAGCGGTCGACGATCGCGATCACGACGACGGCGACGGCGATCGCCTTCTGCTCGTCGGTCGGGTTCGTGAGGAACTGCTTCACGTCACCCTTCAGATCGGCGAAGAACCCCCCGTCGGAGTTCGCCTCGTCCGATTCCGTCCGGTCGGCTCCCATTAGGCGTCACCTCCGCCGTCGATCGCGTTTCCGTCGGCCGTGCCGCCGTCGGTCGCCCCGTGCTCGCGGACGACCTTCCGGACGCGAACGAGCCCCTCCTGCAGCTCCTCGGTGGGGAGCCCGAACCCGATCCGGAACCGGTCCGGGAACCCGAACAGGTGGCCGGGCGCGAGCACGACGCTCTCCTCCTCGACGACGGTCCGGCAGAACTCCTCGGCGTCCGCGAACCCGTCCGGCACCGTTACGAAGCCGTTGACGCCGACCGGATGGTGCCAGTCGAGCCCGAGGTCGTCGACCCAGTCGGCCACCCGCTTGCGGTGATCGCGGGCGAGGTCGCGGTTCTCCTCCAAGATCCGCTTTTCGCGCCGGCCGAGCGCCTGTTTGGCGACGTGCTGGCCGAAGATGCCGGGCGAGATGGTGGTGTAGTCCTTCCACTGCCAGGCGCGGTCGACGACGGGCTCCGGCCCGGCGAGCCAGCCGAAGCGCAGGCCGGCGAGCCCGTACGCCTTCGTGAGGCTCGTCGTCGAGATGCCGTGTGCGCCGAAGCTCGCGACCGGCGGCTGGGGGTCCTCCGCGAGCAGCCGGTACACCTCGTCACACAGCAGGTAGGCGTCGTGCTCGACGGCGGCGTCGTACACCGCCCGCATCGCCTCCTCGCTGTGATACTGGCCGGTCGGGTTGTTTGGGTTGTTGACGACGACGACCGCGGTGTCCTCACGCATGGCGTCGGCCACGGCCTCCGCATCGAGCTTCCAGTCCGGCGACTCCAGTTCGACGCGGGTTACCTCGCCGAACGCGTCGGGGACGGCGTGGAGCGCCTGGTACGTGGGGGTGACGACGACGGCGTGTGAGCCGGAGCCCGCCGGCCCGACCGGGTCGTCGTCGCCGAGCAGCGCACAGAACGTGAGGAAGTTCGCCTCCTGGGTGCCGCAGGTGAACAGCACCTCGTCGGCGCTCCGCCCGTAGCGCTCGCCGACGTCCGCGCGGAACTCGGGGTCGCCGTTCGTCGGGATGACGTATCCCAGTTTCCCGGGGTCGAGGTCGAACCGCGAGGCGTCGAGCGACCGGATGCCGCTTTCCGCCAGCATGATGTCGGCCTCGTGTTCGTACTCCGCGAACCAGCGTTCGAGGCCGAACGGGTCGATGTGCATGCCCGGTAGTGGGTGGGCGGCGACGGTTAATGCTACGGTACGGGACGAGCGTGCCGGCCGCGCCGACGAGGAGTGGCGGGGCCGGATCCAGCACCGAATCCACAACATGAAACGACATAAGGTTACACTACCTCGGAAAGTCCTAAGTGTGTAGCCACAAAGCGTTGTATCGTACATGGTACAACGACGCGAGTTTCTCGGCGCGGTCGCCGGCGGCGCGACGGCGCTCGCCGCGGGCTGTCTCGGCGAGGATGACGAGGGGGAAGCGGCGGGAATCAGCGGCGAGACGCTCACGCTCACGACCACGACGAGCACGTACGACACCGGGCTACTCGACGAGGTGAACCTGGCGTTCGAGGAGCGGTTCGGCGTCACGGTCGACGCCGTCGCACAGGGAACTGGCGCCGCGCTCGAAACCGGACGTGGCGGCGACGCCGACGTGATTATGGTCCACGCGCGCTCGCAGGAGGACGCGTTCATGCGCGAGGGCTACGGGGTCAACCGCCGAGACCTGATGTTCAACGACTTCGTCGTCGTCGGTCCCGAGGACGACCCGGCCGGCATCGACGGCATGGACGAGGTCACTGAGGCGTTCGCGACGATCGCCGAGACGGAATCCGTCTTCGTCTCGCGCGGCGACAACTCCGGCACTCACACGAAGGAGCGGGAGATCTGGGAGGCCGCCGGCGTCGAACCCGGCGGCGAGTGGTACCGCGAGGCCGGCTCCGGAATGGGGGAGGTGCTCAACCAGGCCAACGGGACGCCGGCGTACACGCTCGCCGACCGCGGCACCTACCTCTCGATGATGGGCGAGCTCGACATCAGCATCCGCGTCGAGGGACCGATCGAGGGCGGGCCGGCGCTGCTGGAGAACCCCTACGGCGTCATCCCCGTCAACCCCGGCGTTCACGAGGACACCAACTACGACCTGGCGATGGCGTACGTCGGCTTCATCACCTCCCAAGAGGGCCAGGAGCTAATCGGGGAGTACACCGTCGAGGGCGAGCAGCTGTTCTTCCCCGAAGCGGTCGCGGAGAACCCGAACTTCGAGCAGTACGTGCCGGCCGACTGGGAGCCCGGCGAGTGAGTGCACTCGACGCCGACCCGGTCGAAGCGAAACGGTAAACCGCCGATGCACACACGACACGCACGATGGACCTGACGCTGCTGGCATCGCTCGCCGCGGCCCCGGCACACGCAGCCGACACGCTCCCACTGCTAGTGGAGTTCCCGTTCGAGCGGAACTACGTCGAGAGCATCATCCGCGTCTCGCTGTACGTGAGCCTCACCGCCGTCGCGATCAGCACGCTGATCAGCCTGCCGGTCGCGCTTTTGGTCGGGTTCAGCGACTTCCCCGGCAAGGGATTCGTGGTCGCGCTGATCAACACGGGAATGGGCTTTCCCAGCGTCGTCGTCGGGCTCGTCGTCCTCTTTACGGTGTCGAACAGCGGCCCGCTCGGCACGTTCGACCTGATGTTCACGACGGAGGCGATGATCCTCTCACAGATCGTGCTCGCGGCACCCGTGATCACCGGCGTGAGCCTCGCCGCGGTCACAAGCGTGGAGGACGGCGTCCGCGACGCCGCGCGCGCCATCGGCGGGACGCGCCTCGACGTGGCGCTCGTCACGATCAAGCAGGCACGCTACGGCATCGTCACCGGCGTCCTCGCGGGGCTCGGCCGCGCCATCAGCGAGGTGGGATCGGTGCTCATCGTCGGCGGCAACATCGCCAGCGCCGATGGCACCTCCGTCACCCGGACGCTCACCACGGCGATCCAGCTTGAGGCCCGACAGGGACGCTTCGAGACGGCGATGGTTCTCGGCACCATCCTCGTCGTGCTCGTCCTGTTAGTGAACGGACTCGTCTTACGGCTGGGCGAGGGAGGGCGCGGCCCATGAGCGGCACCGACGGGCGATTCGCGGCCGCGAACCCCTCCGAGACGGCGGCCTCCGGGCTCGCATTGGCGGGCGTCTCCCACGGCTACGACGGAACGTCCGTCCTCGACGACGTGACCCTCGGCGTCGAGCGCGGCGAGACGCTCGCACTCATCGGCCCCTCGGGCACCGGCAAGACGACCATGCTTCGTCTGTGTGCGGGCTTCGAGACCCCGGATGTCGGAGCCGTGCGTCTCGACGGACGCGACACGAGCACCCTTCCACGCGAGGAACGGCTCGCCGCCCGGCGCCGGCTCGGCATGGTGTTTCAGGAGGCGAACCTGTTCGATGGGACGGTCGGCAGCAACGTCGAGTACGGGTTGCGGGTCCGACGAAACTGGTCGACCCGCATCCAGACGTCCGTTCGCGACCTCGTTCCGTTCGGCGAGCGCCGCTACCCGGAGCGCGTCCGTCGCGTGCTCGAACGGGTGGGGCTCGCGGACGCCATCCATCGCGACGTAGCCGGACTCTCGGGCGGCGAGGCCCAACGTGTCGCGTTCGCCCGCGCGCTCTCGTACGATCCCGACTTCCTGCTGCTGGACGAGCCCACCTCCGATCTGGACCCGCGGAACACGGCCGCTATCGAGGACGCCGTCGCCGCCGCTCGCGCGGACGGGCTCGGCGTGATGATCGCCACCCACGACATGCACCAGGCGGAGCGGATCGCCGACCGCGTCGCCGTGCTCCTCGACGGGACGGTGATCGAGTCCGGGCCAGCCGACCGCGTGTTCACGAACCCGGGGGACCCGCGCGCCCGGAAGTTCATCGACGGCGAACTGGTGTACTGAACGGACGGCACCCGTCCTCTCCGCTGACGTCACCGGCCACCGCCTATCGGCGCCACCTGTCGATTTTTCAGCCCTCCCGTCGAACGTCACCCATGAGCGACGGGAGCGAGACGGCGGCCGGCAGCGAGGGGATCACCGAAAGCGGAGCGGACACCGGCACCGGCCGGGCGCGAGCGACGCTCGTGGGGTCGGAGGAGGAGGTGGAGTTCGACGGTCGCGACGCCGCGCTCCTGCGGGCGGTCGAGCGGACGGGGTCCGTGGCGTCCGCCGCGAACGACCAGGGTCGTTCCCGTGCCCGCGCTCTCCGACGGATAGAGACGCTGGAGGACGGGTTCGGCCCGCTCGTCGAGCGCACCCGCGGGGGAAGTGGCGGCGGCGGCAGCCGACTCACTGCGGCGGCCACGGCGCTTTTGACCCGGCACGACCGGCTCGCGGCCGCAGTCGATGCCGCGGCACGCGTTCCCGAGACGGTTCTCGATGGAACGGTGACGGCCGTGGACGGAGAGCTGGCGACCGTCGATACCGCGGTCGGGACGGTCCGCTCGATCCACGGCGGCGTCGCGGTCGGCGGCCGCGTGCAGGTTCGGGTCGGAGCGGACACCGCCACGCTGCACGCGCCCGCGGACGCCCCACAGCCGGGCGCGACCAGCGCGCGCAATCGCGTGCGGGGCACCGTTGACGCCATCGACGCCGGCGAGACGGTCCTGACGATCGAGATCCGCGTACTGACCGACGAATTGGCGTCCGACGACGGTGCGTCTGCCGATGTCACCTTCCGAGCGCTCGTCACCGCGGACAGCGCGGGACGGCTCGACCTTGCACCCGACGAGCCCGTCGTCGTCACCTGGAAGGCGACGGCGACGCGGCTCGTCGCCGTCGAGTAGCGCCGAAACGCGACCGACTGGTTAGTCCGTGCGTGCAGCTGACGACGAGTCGTGGGGGCCGTGTCCGTGGTGTCCACTGTCGCCGGCGTCGAACCCGTGGCTCACGGCATAAAAGACCGTTTCCGGGTCACGATTCCACTGCCACTTCCAGCGGGTTTTCGCCAGCAGATAGAGCTTCCGTGGGAGCGACAGCTGGGGGGTGGTCGAGAGCGTGTCGTAGCCACGATTCCGGATCAGCCGGTGATGGTCGGCGTACAACACGGCCGCGAGTAGAACGGCCAGCTGGCAGTCCTCGGGCAGGTACTTGATGCCACGGACACCCTCCTCGTAGAGCGCCTCCGTGCGCGCCAGCTCCTCGTGCATCGCGGCGGCGACGGTGTCGTCGAACTGGAGCGAGAGGATATGGTCGTTGTCGACGCCGTGACGCGCCAGCGTCTCCTGCGGGAGGTACACCCGATTGCGCTCGCGAACGTCCTCGCCCACGTCCCGGAGGAAGTTGGTCATCTGGAACGCTTCGCCCAGCTTGGTCGCGTGCGGGAGCGCGGCGGCCTCCGCCTCCTGATCGAGGTCCATGATCGCCGTCATCATTCGCCCGACGGCGGCCGCGGAGCCGTTCATGTACGCTTCTAATTCCGCGTACGTCTCGTATCGGTCGGTGTCGATGTCGCTTGCCATCGCGTCGACGAACTCGTTCACGTCCGAGTCCGGGATGCCGTACTCCTCACACACGTCGGCGAAGGCGTCGAGGACGGGGTCGTCGGCCGGCTCCTCGCCGAGCGCCCGCCGACGGAGCCGTTCGAGCTCCGCACGCTGCTCGTCGGGCGGCGCCGTCTCGGCGGCGTCGACCACCTCATCGGCGACGCGGAAGAAGCCGTAGAGGACGTAGGTGGGATGGCGAATCCGCTCGGGAAGCAGCCGCGTCGCGACGTGGAACGTCTTGCCTGTCCGTCGCTGAATCCGCTTTCCGTGGGCGATCTGATCGTCGTTCACCATGACGGTGCCGGCTCGACGGGAAGCATCGCGAACGGCTCGCCAATCATGAGTGACGCTTTGGTTTCCGATAACATAACAGTTCGCACGCCGGCGCGCCGGCGTCGTTCGATCCGCCGTTTCGATCGGGAGAAACGTGTCGCACCGGCGACCGCTCAGTGAACTACCTCGGGGTCAAGCCCCGAGGCACTCGCCTTGCTCACCTGTAGAACGTGTCGCTGCAGTCGTACACCACGCCGTGTTCCGGACAGACGTACTTGCAGTGGCGGTGATCCATCGAGGCGCCACAGAGGGGGCAGGGGCGTCCCCGTGGCGTCGTGGTGCCGTCGTTGCCGCCGGCCTCATCGTTGCCCATGCGCGATCGTGAGCCCGGAGCGGCTAAGCGTCTTCGTCCACCGGCTCGGGGTCGTCGCCGGCGAGTCCCTCGTACACGTCACGGGCGAGCCCCTCCTCGTCGAACGGGAGCGTGAGCACGCCCCCCCAGGTCTCGTCCGTCAGCGCCTCGACGGTTCCCGCGTCGAGGTCGACTCGGCGGACCTCCTCGTCGTCGTGGGTCATCACGATGGCGAACGCAGCCGGGTCGTCGGACACGCCGGCGTCATCGAACCCGTCCCGGAAACGGGTCAGACCATCGGCGCCGAGTTCGAGGACCACGAGGAACTCCTCGTCGTCCTCGTAGACGCCCTCGACGTGGTCGATGTCTGCAGCGTCGAACAGCGCCGACTCTCCGTCGGGCCCCTCCAGCGTCGCCGAAAAGGGCGCATCCGGATCGGCCTCCACGTAGCGGTGTTCGGGCCCCACAACCTCGGAGTCCGCCGATTCGCCATCCCCGTCGTCGCCGGCGCCGACACCGGGAACGTTCGCCAGGTCCGTGCAGCCGGCGGCGGAGACGGCGCCCCCCGCCGTGAGCGCGCCGAGCAGACGGCGTCGCGTCAGGTTCATGTTCGGGGGGTTGTCGTCCCCGTTCAAAAGGGTGACTCGCCGATTGACGCAGCTGATAATTGCGGATGGCTGACCGACCGACCCGACCAGTGAGGTGGGTACCTCCGGAACGGGTCACTCGGCGTCGCCGACCAGTGCCCGACGAACGCGTTCGGCCTCGGACCGGTCCTCGAAAGTGAATCGGAACCTCCCGTCCCACGATCCGTCGACGATGCTGGCCGCGAATGGCTCGTTGATCCCGAGCCGGTTCACCGTCTCGTCTTCCACGACCACGGCGAACTCGGCCCGCTCGTGTCGTTGCTGGAGGTCGACGGCGACGGCGACCTCCGTCGCCAGTTCGCTCCCCCGCTCCGTCAGCTCGATGGGGACGTACACCAGGCCCTGCTGGTCTTCGCTCACCGTCCCTGCTCTTCGCACCTCGGACGCACCGAAGAACTCCCGGGTCTCCTCGACCACGAGGTCGACGTGGAAGGAGGCATCGTCCGGGACGGCACCATCCGAGGCGTCGGAGCCGTCCGCTTCACTATCGTGATCGTCACCGACGGTCGACTCGACGGCGTCGGTACAGCCCGTGATCGCGGTCGACACGAGCGCCGTGCCTGCGGCCAATACGGTTCGTCTGGAGGGCATCAGCCGTGTGTTCCGGATGTGGAAATAAAGCCTTTCTCCCTACCGGCGCGGGTCGAGCAGCCGGGCATCGAACCGGTCGGCGCGGACGAGCCCGACGCCGAAGCCGACCGCAACGAGCGCCGGCACCCAGTTGCCGTAGAAGGCGTTTATCGACCCCCAGAGGATGACGAAACTCACCATGTCGTCGAGCATGAACTCGCAGCTGCGCAGGCGCGCGGCGAGCGCCTCGCGGTCGAACGCGCGGTCGAGCGCGACGACGGCGACCGTCGCCGACAGCACCCAGCCGGCGTAGTTCGAGAGCGGGACGCCGTAGAAGGCGCCGCCGCCGAAGTCCCAGAAGCCGAGCGCGACGGCGCCGGGGTCCAACACCACGTCCATCGTGACGACGGCGGTCGCCACCACCAACAGGCGGATCCAGCCGTTCGCGGCGCGGTCGCCGAGCAACAGCAGACAGAGCAGGTAGGCGTTCAGCACCAGCGGGATGAAGAAGACGGGGAGCGCCAGCGGCACGCCGCCGAGCATCGGCCCGAGGCTGATCGTGTACTCGAACGTACCGTACGGCCAGCCGGTTCTGACGCCGAGATGCTCGATGGCGTAGGTGTACGCGATCAGCAGCCCCACCCACCCGACGGCCTTCCGGTCGAGCAGGGGCAACACGCCGACCACGAGCGGCGACCGCATCACGAGCACGCCGAACAGCACGAACCAGGGATTGAACGCGAGCGGGTCGGGCACCCATCCCTCCGCGCTCCCGAGCAGGGTGATCGCCCCGATCGTCGGAAACAGCACGGCGATCGTAAAGCGGTTCTCGCGCACTATCCGGTCGAGGAACGTCTCCGTCTCCGCGCGGGTGGAGGGGAGCCGTTCGCGGAGTCCGGCGAAGCCGCCGGCATCCCTCGAAGCCGCCTCTCCACGTTCGCTCATCCGAGCACCTCCCAAATCGGGACGACCCGCCAGAGCCCGCCCATCGCGAACAGGGTGCCGACGACGGTGTTGAGCGCCGGGAACCACCAGTAGGCGCGGTCGACGGCGACCGACGACGCCGCGACCCACGCGACGAAGACCGGGTAAACCCCGAGCAGCAGCCCGAGGCGATAGTCGAGGAGCGCGAACGCCAGCGCGGCTGCGGTCCAGCAGGCGAAACAGTAGGCGTACGTCCGGGATGCCCCGAGCCAGGTTGCCGTCGTCTCGATGCCGGCGGCGCGGTCCGGCTCGATGTCGGGGACCGCCGAGAACGTGTGCATCGCCATCGTCCACAGCCATGCGCCGACGAGCGCGGCCGCCGGCGGGTGCGCTCCGGCCACCGCCGCGTACGCGGCAGCTCCGGGGAGGATGTAGAGCCCGTTCGAGATGGAGTCGGCGATCGGCGTCGTCTTGAACCGAAGCGGCGGGGCGCTGTACCCCACGCCAAGGACGAAGAACCCGGCGAGGTACGGCCACGCGACCGGTGGCGTGACGGCGAAGGTGACGACTCCCAAGAGACCGGAGCCGACTACCGCGCCGGCGACGAGCCGGTCGTCGCGCCACCGCGTCTCGCGCTCGCCGGACTTCTTCGGGTTCTGGGCGTCGATCTCCCGGTCGAAGGCGTCGTTAACGCCGTACAACAGCACGTTCGCCGGCAGCAGAAAGTAGGCGGCGAGCGTCAGCGTCGTGGCAGTGAACAGTCCCGACGGCTCCGAAATCGCGTAGGTGACGCCCACCGCGACTGGGCCGGCGAGGTAGAGCCAGAATCGTGGTCGGGAGAGGGTGATGAGGTACCGGAGCCGGTCAGCGAGCGGGTCACCCCGTTGCGATCCGGACGCAGCGCTCGTCTCCGCGCCATTGTCCGGGGTCCCATCGTCGTTCGTGGGGATGCCGCCAGTCCCACCATCGGTCGCCGTCACACCAGTCACCTCAGAGCGTCTCGCCGATGCGCTCGGCCGTGATGCCGCCACTTATCAGGCACATCGGGACGCCGATGCCGGGCGTCGTCGTCGCGCCGGTGAAGTAGAGCCCCTCGACCGTCTCGGAGGCGTGCGGCGGCCGGAACAGCGAGGTCTGTCGAAGCGTGTGTGCGAGTCCGAGCGCGGACCCCTCGTAGCTGTTGTACCGGTCCGCGAAGTCGTCCACGCAGAACGTCTCCTCGAACACGATCCGGTCGCGGAGCTCGGTGCCCGTGTTCTCGGCGATGTCGTCGAGCACCTGCTCGCGGTACTGCTCACGCAGCGCCGGCGTATCCTCCAGTCCGGGGGCGATGGGGACGAGCGCGAACAGGTTGCTGTGTCCCTCGGGCGCCACGGTCTCGTCCGTCTCGGAGGGGACACAGAGGTAGTAGGCGGGGTCCTCGGGCCACTCCGGGTCCTCGAAGATGGCGTCGAAGTGCTGTTGCCACCCCGTCGGCAACACGAGCGTGTGGTGGGCGAGTTCGGGCAGGTCGCCCTCGACGCCGAGATACAGGAGGAACGCCGAGGGGGCGAAGGTGCGCGACTCCCAGTACTCCTCGGTGTACTGGCGCTTCTGTGGGGGGAGGAGCTCCTGTTCGGTGTGGGCATAGTCCGCGTTCGAGACGACGAGGTCGGCGAGGTAGCGGTCGCCGGTGGAGTCTCCGGTCCCGTCGTCGGAGGCTACCGTGTCGACCGCGAACGCCCCGCGGCGCCCCTCGATGGCGGTGACCTCGGCGTCCGTCACGAACTCGACGCCGAGCTCCTCGGCGAGCTCGACGATGCCGTCGACCACGGCCCCGATGCCGCCGTCGGGGTAGTAGACGCCCATGTTGAAATCGACGTGGCTCATCAGGTTGTACAGCGCCGGCGTGTTGGTGGGTGAGCCGCCCAGGAACACCAGCGAGTACTGCATCAGCTGCTGGAGCTTCGGATGGTCGAAGTAGCCCTCGACGTGGCCCTGCATCTTGCCCAACAGCGAGAGTCCCCACGAGTAGCGCATCACGTCGCGGTCGACGTAGTCGCGGAGATTCGGGCGGTCCTCGTAGACGAAGTGCTCCATGCCGATCTCGTAGGTACGCTTCGATTCTTCGAGGTAGTCGTCGAGCGCGTCGCCCGCGCCGGGTTCGTACGATTCGAACAGCTCCTTGTTCTGCTCTAAGTCCGGCACTACGTCGACCTGGTCGCCGTCCTTCCAGAACACCCGGTAGTGGGGGTCGAGCCGCGAGAGGGTGTAGTAGTCGGACACCTCCCGGTCGAAGTGGCCGAAGAAGCGCTCGAACACGTCGGGCATCAGGTACCACGACGGGCCCATGTCGAACCGGAAGCCGTCCGCCTCCAGCCGACTGGCCCGTCCGCCGAGCTGCTCGTTCTTTTCGAGGAGGGTGACGTCCGCGCCGGCGTCGGCGAGGTAACAGGCCGTCGAGAGGCCGCCGAATCCGCCGCCGATCACGATGACGGATTCGCCGGCCACCGCGTCGATGTCGGGGGCCGCGTCCATACAGCCACCTAGGGCGGCCGAACCATAAAGGCCGGCCAGTCGACCGAGGTGGGTACGACTAAGTCCCGAGCGGTCCACCGGATTTCACATGCACACGACGGTCGCGATCACCGGGGCGACGAGCGGGATCGGACGGGCGGTCGCCGAGGCGTTCGTCGAGGCGGGCGCGTCGGTCGCCGTTTCCGGCCGGGACGGCGACGCCGTTGAGGCGACGGTCGAGGCGCTCACCGAGATCGCGGACGACGCCGACGAAGGTGGGGCTGCGTGGGGCGCCCGTGCCGACGTGCGCGACGAGTTCGACCTCGAACGCTTCTTCGAGAACGCCGCCCGGGAGTTCGGCTCCATCGACGCCGTCCTCGCCAACGCCGCGGTGTTCCACGGTACCCCCGGCGAGAACCCGATCGACGAGACGGCCTACAGCGCGTTCGACGACACGATGCGCACCAACGCGCGCGGCGTCTTCGGGACCATCAGCGAGGCACTCCCCCACCTCGCCGAGGACGCGCGGGTCATCGTCCCCTCCGGCGCCGTCGCCCACGAGTCGCGTTCCGGCATGGGCGCGTACGCCGTCTCGAAGGCGGCCGCGGAGGCCGTCGCCCGCGGCTTCGCCGCCGATATCGACGCGACCGTCGGCGTCGTCGATCCCGGGATCGTCAGCACCGACCTGACGGGCAAGGAGAAGGCCCGCGACCCCGAGAGCGTCGCGCCGCTCTTCGTCTGGGCCGCTACGGAGGCCGACGCCGAGGCGCTCGACGGCGAGCGCCTCGGGCTTCGTGAGTGGAAGGCGGCGACGCGGTGAGGGCGCGAGTGGGGAGAGGGCGGTGTGGCAACCCGCCGGCGGCCGCGGGGGTGGATGCGACAACCCACCGAGGATTGCGATCGAACTCGGGCACTCAAAAGGGCAGCTCGACACGGTTTAACAACGGGTGGCGGGATTTGCGGAATCTTCGATGACTGACATCGGGAGTACGTCTCTCACGTGAGTTGTTTTTGCGTTTATAAGCGGGACGTGGATTGGGTTGTGGATCCTTTATAAGTGGTTTGTGAGGTGAGCACGACGGCGAACTCCTCCAAAGCCCCAGCCGGCTCCGGTCGAGGGGCTCGCTGCGCTCCTCGCTCTCGGCACCGCCCGCTGCGGTGCTTGCGTCGCCCGTCTTCCCGGACCACGGGCGAGACAGTCCGAGGGACTGTCTCGCTGTTTCCCGCCTGCGGCGGGAACGGCTGCCCCTTTGAGTCCCACCCCGCACAGCACCGCGACCGCACCTCACGCCTCCCCAGCCTCGTCGTCGCCTCCGGCGACAACTCCCTCGCGCGCGTTTCTCGCGCGCGCCAACCGCAGTGTGGGGTTTAAAAGGGAGCAGCGGAACACCTCACGGCCATTTATAAGGGCTCACCGATGACGCCGATTGCAACACCTACTCCCGATATCGGACAGCAACCAGCAGCCACCGACCGTCCTCACTCCCTCGCGGGCCGGAGGTGGTCGCAGTCGCCGGCGTGAATGACGCGTTCCTCGCCGTCGTCGGTCTCGACCACGAGCGCGCCCGGGAAGCGCACGTCCACGGCCTCGCCCTCCACGACGCCGCCGGGGGTGTCGACCCGGACGCGCCGGCCGAGCGTGCTGGTTCGTTCGCGCCACGCCGGGAGCACGCGGTCGAGGTCCGCGGTCAGCTCGTGATAGCGCTCCAGCAGGCGCTGGATGAGCCGTCGGCGGTCCACCTCCGCGCCGCGCTCATCGCGCAGGGAGGTCGCCCCGTCGGGAAGGGCGTCGGCGTCGAGGTTCGCGTTGAGCCCGACGCCGACGACCAGCCACGAAACCCGGTCCGCCTCACCCTCCATCTCGGTGAGGATGCCGGCGAGCTTGCGGCCGCCTCGGGACCCCTGTCCATCCGCATTTGCACCGTCGTCCTCGCCGACGAGCACGTCGTTCGGCCACTTGATGTGGGCGTCGACGCCGGCCTCCCGGCAGGCGTCGGTGGTGGCGACGGCGGCCGCGAGCGTGTGGACGGGCGCGTGCGCCGGCGGGACGTCGGGACGCGTGAGCACGGAGGCCCAGATGCCCCCGGAGGGCGCCACCCACTCGCGGTCGAGCCGTCCACGACCGCCGGTCTGCTCGTCGGCGACGACTGCGAGGTCCGACTCCCCCTCGCCGGCGAGTTCGCGGGCGCGGGCGTTGGTCGACTCGAGAGCGTCGTGATACTCGACGGTGTAGGGCGCGTCCAGCCCGAAGGCGATTCCTGGTCCGGAGTAGCTCGGGTCGTCGGGGGGAGCGTACCCCTCGGGCGTCGACTCGACGGCGAAGCCGTCGTCGCGTAGCGACTCCACCGCCTTCCAGACGGCGGCGCGGGAGACGCCGATATCGCCGGCGAGGTCCGGCCCGGAGACTGGACCGTCGGCGAGCGCATCGAGGAGGGCACGACGGGTGTCCATACGCCGTGAGCGTCGAGCGCGGACGAAAAGCGTTCCGGTGGGTCGCGATCCAGCGACCGACGACCCGGCGCCCAGTGCCCGCTGACCCGGCGCCCGGCGACCCCGGCCGGATGCCGAGGATACAAACCCGCCGGCGTCGTTTTCCCCCCATGGTTACGTTCCTCGCCGGCGGCACGGGGACGCCGAAGCTGCTCGACGGCGCCACCCGCCGCCACGACCCCGCCGACGTGACGGTCGTCGGCAACACCGGCGACGACGTGGAGCTCGGCGGCCACCTCGTCTGTCCGGATGTCGACACCGTCCTCTTCGCCGGCGGCGGCGTGCTCGACCGCGACAGATGGTGGGGGATCGCCGACGACACCACCACCACCCACGACGAACTCGCGCGACTCGCGGACGCCGCCGGCCTCGAATCCGACCCGCGGTACCTCGACGACGACGCCCAAACATCGGGCCGGGAGATCGCCCGGTGGCGGCGCTTCTCGGGCGTCGCGGAGTTCATGGAGATCGGCGACTGCGACCGCGCAGTCCACGTCACCCGGACGAGTCTGCTCGACGAGGGCCACACCCTCACCGAAGTCACTCGCATCCTCGCGGACGCGTTCGGGCTCGACGGCGACCTCGTTCCGATGTCCGACGACCCCGTCGCGACGCTCGTCCACACGGAAGAGGGCGAGACGCTCCACTTCCAGGAGTATTGGGTGGACCGACGCGCGGCCCCCAGGGTGGCCGACGTGGAGTTCCGCGGCGCCGAGTCGGCCACGCTCACCGACCCGGTGCGCGAGGCACTGACGGACCCGGTCGTGATCGGCCCCTCGAATCCGGTCACCAGCATCGGCCCGATGCTGGCGCTCCCCGGCTTCGAGGCCGCACTCAAGAAGACCCCCGTCGTGGCCGTCTCGCCGTTCGTGGAGGACCAGGCCTTTTCCGGGCCGGTCGCCGACCTCATGCGCGGCACCGACCGCGAGCCCTCCACCGCGGGCGTCGCCGCGGCCTACCCGTTCGCGGACGCCTTCGTCCTCGACACCGACGACGGCACCGACCTGGACCGGCACGTCGAGCGTGTCGACACCCGGATCGACGACGCGGACGACGCCGAGCGCGTGATGGCGGCCTGTGACCGGGCGCTGGAGGCGGTGTCGTGATCCCAACACACCGACCCACACCCTTCCTCGTCGCGGCCAGCCTCAGCGGCGAGTCCGACGCGGAATGGGCGAGGACGGCCGCCGAGCACGTCGACTGCACGATACTCGGCGGGCTCGCGCTCGATCCGGCCAGCCGCGCCGCCGCCCGCGACCTCGTCGAGCGCGGGCGGTCGGAGTTCCTCCCGGACGATCCCCTCGTCTTCCTCGACGAACAGCTCACCCGGCTCGCGGATGTTCCCCTTCAGCCCGGGTTCAACGTCCGGAGCGCGACGGTCGAGCCGGTCCGAGAGGCGGCCGCCGTGTGTGCCGACCACGACGCCGTCTGTGAGGTGAACGCTCACTGCCGGCAGCCCGAACTCCGGGCGGTCGGCTGCGGGGAATCGCTGCTCGCCGACCCCGATCGGCTCGTCGAGTACGTCGCCGCCGCCAGCGAAACGGGGGCGACCACGAGCGTCAAAGTTCGGACGGAGGTGCCGGGCGTGGACCTGCCCGAAACCGCCCGAAGAGTGGTCGACGCCGGCGCCGACTGGGTGCACGTGGACGCGATGGACAGCGAGGCGGTGGTTGCCGCGGTCGCCGAAGCAGTCGCGGGTGCCGACGGAGAGGGGCTCGTGGTCGCCAACAACGGCGTCCGGGACGCGGCAACCGCCCGGGAGTATCTCGCGTACGGCGCCGACGCGGTGAGCGTCGGACGCCCCAGCGACGACCCGCGGGTGCTCTCGTGTGTGGCGGCCGCGCTCCGGGAGTGGAGCGAGACGGATCAGCGCGTGGTGGGTGAGTCTCCGTGACGGACCCCACATTGCAACCGCCGGCGCGAGACCCCACCGACGACGCCGTCCTCGCGCTCCTACTGGAGGTGTCGGGAACCCCCAAACCCGGCAACGTCGACCGCACACGCGACCTCGACGACCTCCACTTCGAGGCGTTCCTCGGCGGCGCCGTCGGCGCCCGGAAGGGGCTGGAGATGGCGGCTACCGGGAACTCCCTTGGCACCGCTTTCGAGCGCGCCGTGGCCGGAATGGCCGACCGGGCAGGAACGAACACGCAGTTCGGCTGTCTGCTTCTGCTCGTTCCCCTGATCGCTGCCGCCAGCAAGGACGACCTCTCTCCCGAGAGTCTCGACCGAGTAACCCGAAGCTCGACGGTCGACGACGCGGTCGCCTTCTATCGGGCGTTCGAGCACGTCGACGTGGCGGTGGGTGACCCGCCGGCGGAGGCCGCGGACCTCGACGTGCGCCGGGGTGGGGACGCAGAGCCGGCCCTTCGGGAGCGCGGGCTCTCGCTTCGTGACGTGCTGGCGCTGTCGGCGACGCCGGACGATGGAGGTTCAGAGGGGGATATCCCCGACCGGAACGCCCAGGAGTGGGTCGAGGGGTTCCCGCGGACGTTCCGCGAGGCGGACCGGATCCGCCGCGATTCGGGACCGTTGACGGACCGCGCCGCCCGCACGTTCGTCCGGCAGCTCGCCGCCGAGCCGGACACGCTCGTCGCCACGAATCACGGCCCCGCCGTCGCTCGCGACGCGAGCAGGCGGGCTGCCGAGTTGGTGGGGCAGACGAGCGAGGTCAACCACACCAATGACGCCGGCGGTGCTCCCCCGTCGGTCGACCTCGACGGTGCCGAGGAGCTCGCCGAGGCGTTCGTCGCCGAGGGGATCAACCCCGGTACGACCGCCGACCTGACGTGTGCGGCGCTGTTCGTCGCCCTCCGGCGCGGCGCGGAGGTAGGTCGATGAGCGGGCACTCCGATACCGCCGACTGGCCGGTCGAGCTCCGTGGCGTCACCGAGACGGTGGTCGCCACGCTCGGGCCGAACGATCGGTGGAATATGGCCGCACTCGGCCTGCACGCACCCGAGGATGAAGTCGGCCCGGTCACCGCCCGGACATACGGACGAACGCGGACGTGGCGCAACTTCACGGAGCGCAGCGACGGCGTCGTGCAGTTCACGTCGGACCCGCGGGAGTTCGTCGACGCCGCGCTCACGATCCGCGAGGAGGACGAGCCGGTGCTCCCGAACGCGGACGCGTGGGTGGAAGTGGCGGTCCGACAGGTCGCCGAGCGCGACGAGGGCGACACGACGATCCGCACGTGGGAACTCCACCCGGTCGAGAGTGCGGTCCGCGAGGAGCGAGTGCCGACGATCAACCGGGGGTTCGGCGCGGTCGTCGACGCGACGGTGGCGGCCTCGCGGCTCGGCGTCCCCAAATTCGACGACGAGGCGCTGCTCGACCGGCTCGACTACTTCGCCGAGACCGTCGCGAAGTGCGGCGGCCCCGCCGAGCGCGAGGCGTTCGCCCGCATCGACGACGCGACGGGGTGGCGCGACCACCGGCGGGACGGCGGCGACGGGGAGCCGGAGTGATGGACCCGGCGTGATTGGCCCAGCGTGATGGACCTGGATGGCGCCGTCCAGAAGTAGCCACACTCGGGCGTGTGCGGCCGACACGACGCCGCCGGGGCGGAACGAACCCTTTTAGTTCGGGCCGGCGGTATCGACCCGTATGGCTATCAAACCCAAGTACATCAAACAGCTCGGGAACGTCCTGCTGGAGCGCTACCCGAACGCGTTCAATCAGGACTTCGAGACGAACAAAGACAGCGTGTCCACGCTCACCACCGTTGAGTCGAAGGGCGTCCGCAACCGGATCGCCGGCTACATCACCCGTAAGAAGTCGCAGGCGGCCCAGGCCGCGTAATCGTCGGATTTCGACATCGTTCTCGCGATTCAGTTTTGCATCCTTCTCGTCCCCGTAGCCTTAAGGCCGAAACCGCGGCCATCCTCGCGGGATGGACGCCGTCGTTCGACCGGTTGTCGACCCCGCGTTCGCCGTCGCCGCCGTCGCCTTCCTGCTCGGCGGCGCCGGGCTCGGCGCGTGTAGCGGGTTGGTCCCCGGCCTTCACGCCAACAACTTCGCGCTGCTGCTCGCCGGGTTCGCGCCGGCGATCCCCGCGGACCCGCTCCTGGTGGGGATCGCGATGCTGTCGGCCGGCGTCGTCCACTCGTTTCTCGATATCGTCCCCGCGCTCGCGCTCGGCGTGCCCGATGCCGCCACGGCGGTCGCCGCGCTGCCCGGCCACCGGCTCGTCGTCGCCGGCCGCGGCCGAGAGACGCTCCGGCTGTCGGCCGTCGGGTCGGCGCTCGCGGTCGGGCTTGCGGTCCCGCTCGCGCTGCCGATCACGTGGCTGATGGTGCGCGGCTATCCGACGCTCCGGACGCACCTGCCGCTGTTTCTCGGCGCCGTCGCGGCGTTTCTCGTCCTCACGGAGTCCTCGCGACGGGCCGCGATCGGCGGTCTACTGGCGTTTCTTGCCAGCGCGCTGCTCGGCGCGCTGACGCTCGATGTGGACCCCAGTGCGCCGCTGTCCACGGGCGGGATGCTCGCGCCGCTGTTCGCGGGACTGTTCGGCGCACCGGTGCTCGTCGACGCGCTCGGCGGCGACGGGGTCCCGCCACAGGCGGACGCGCGGATCACGATGAGCGTGCGGGACCTCGGTGTTACCGCGAGCGCCGGCTCGCTGTCGGGAGCCATCGTCGGCTACATTCCCGGCGTCTCCGCGGCCATCGCAGCCGTCGCGGCGATGCCCGCCGTGCCGCCCGAGGAGAGCGATCGGGGGTTCGTGGTCGCCACCAGCGGGGCGAATACGAGCAACACCATCTTCGCGCTGTTCGCGCTCGCCGCGCTCGGTACGCCGCGAACCGGCGTCACCGTCGCGCTCGACCGCGGCGAGGTGCCGCTGGCGCTCCCGATCCTGCTGACCGCCGCCGCGATGGCGGCTGCGATCGGGTTCGCCGTCGTCTGCCTCCTCGGTGACGCCTATCTGCGAGTCGTCGGCAACGCGGACTACACGACGGTTTGTGTCTGCGTGCTCCTGCTGCTCGTCGCCCTCTCCGGGGCGTTCGCCGGCGTCGTCGGCGTGGTGACGTTCCTCGTCGCCGGCGTGCTCGGACTGGTCCCGCCGCGACTCGGCGCGCGCCGGGTACACCTGATGGGGGTGCTCATCGGGCCGTTGATGCTCGGCTGACGGGGTTTTCGACGGACTCCTCTGCTTCCGTGCGTCCGACTCGCACGGTCGCGGCGGAAGAACAACGGTTAAAAGTCGCGCGCCGGTGGGTTGGTGTATGAGCAAGAGCGATACGCAGGGCGCACGCAAGTGCATCTCCTGTGGAATCCAGGTGGCCGGCATGAACGCCGCCAAGTTCGCGTGCCCGGACTGCGGCGAAACCATTCACCGCTGTTCCAAGTGCCGCAAGCAGAGCAACCTCTACGAGTGTGGCGAGTGCGGCTTCCGAGGACCCTAACAATGGGAGACGTCGCAGCCAAGATCAAGGTCATGCCGAACAGCCCCGAAGTCGACCTCGACGACCTCGAGGACCTGCTGGAGGAGGCGCTCCCGCAGGGCGCGGAGATCCGCGGCTTCGAGCGTGACGACGTGGCGTTCGGCCTCGTCGCCCTCCTGACGGCGGTCGTCGTGCCCGACAGCGCCGGCGGCACCGAGGCCGTCGAGGAGGCGTTCGCGGACGTCGAAGGCGTCGAGTCCGTCACCGTCGAGAACGTCGGCCGCCTGTAAGGCCACCTCCGTTTTCGCGGTTCCGATTTTTCTCATCCCATAGCCACGCCTCGATTCTCCCGGTTGAGAACTCGCGGCAAACGCTTACATACGGTGACGGGGTCCGTCCGAACGATGCGACAGCCGGACGCGCTCGACTACGCGCTCATCACCGCCGTCACCGTGCTTGCGTACGTGCAGTGGCCGAGTCGGCACGCGCTTCACGAGCGACTGCTCACGCATGCGACGTGGCTGCCGGCGTTTCTCGACGGCGTGCTCTTCGAGCTTTCGGCGTCGGCGACACGGTACTACCTGATCGCCGTCGTCGTACTCGGTGGAACCTTTTTGCTCGTGATAGTCGAGGTGTTGCCGCGGCTGGGTACGAACGCACCCGACCCGCCGAAGCGTCAGTGAATGGGGAGGGCGCCTGCCAAGACACACACACGCACGACTTTCGACGGAGATTCCCGGAGCACGACGACCCGGCGACTCTTTTAAGCGGACTCCGTGAAAGGACGGCATGGAGCTGAAACGCAAACTCGCCGCCGGCGACCGACCGGTCGGCGGCTGGTGCTCGTACCCGTCGCCGGGCGTTGCTGAGGCCCTTGCGGGCGAATCGTTCGACTTTCTGACGATCGACACGGAACACGCCCCGACCACGACGGAGTCCGTCGAGAATCTGATTCGTGCGGTCGAGGCTGCACCCGGCGACACCGACGCGCTCGTTCGCGTCGCGGCGAACGACGCGACGCGGGTCAAACACGCGCTGGATGCGGGTGCCGCCGGCGTGATGGCGCCGCAGGTGAACGACGTCGACGACGCCCGCGAACTGGTGCGGGCCGCTCGCTATCCGCCACAGGGAGCGGCGGCTGACGGCGATCCGGGTGCAGGCGTCGACGCCGACGGCGTGCGCGGACGCCGCGGCGTGGCCGGATCGCGTGCGACGGATTACGGCGCCCGCATCGACGAGTACGTGGCGTCCGCCAACGACGAGATGGCCGTCATCGCGCAGGTCGAGACACCGCGCGCCGTTGACGCGGCCGCGGAGATCGGCGGCGTCCCGGGAATCGACGCGCTGTTCGTGGGGCCGGCTGACCTCTCGGCGGCGCTCGGCTGTTTCCGCGACTACACGGACCCGGCGTTCCGCGACTGCATCGAGCGCACCGTCGCGGCCGCGGACGAGGCCGGCGTCCCGGTCGGGACGCTGGCGACGAGCGACGAGCGGATCGACGCGTGGCTCGCGGACGGCTTCGACTTTCTGATCGTCGGCACCGACGCCGGCTATCTGCGCGCGGGTGCGACGGCGTCCATCGAGCGGTACGAGCGGGAAATCGGGAAAAACGAGGAACCGCAGTCCTGAGCCGGGGAGCGAACGAGCCCGACTACAGCTCCGGCGCCTTTTCGCCGGCGGGCACGACGATCTCCAGCCAGTTCTCCTCGGGCGGGAGCGGACACGAGAAGGTGTCGCTGTACGCACAGAACGGACTGTACGCGAGGTTGAAGTCGACGGTCACCGTGTCGCCGTCGGTCAGGCCGCCCTCGGGCTCCAGCTCCATGTAGCGACCCTGCCGGTAGCTCTGCTGTCCCGTCGTCTTGTCGCGGAAGGGGACGAAGATGGCGCCGTCGTCGCCCTCCTGCTGGTAGCCGTGCAGCTCACACTCCTGGTCGCGGAGCTCGAACTCGAAGGTGACGACGCGGAGGTAGCGCACCGGGTTGCTCGCGGTCGTCTCCATCTCGACGGGTTCGGGGTCGTCGTGGACCCGAACGCTCGCCTCGACGCGGTACGTCTCGTCGGGCGGGAAGTAGTCGAGTCCGTCGAACGACTCGCGCTTCTCGGGGGGAATGGGCGACTGTGGATGGTCGGCGAAGAACTCGTCTTTCTCCTGACGGTTGGTGCGGAGCCGGTCGACGTAGTCGGTCATACCCGAAGGTAGCGGCGCCACGGCTTTGAGGCTGTTCACACGCGGCGGCGGGAGGGCGCGAGGGCGCCGGCTCAGTCGTCGCCGAGCGCCTGCCAGGAGAGCCGCGGGTTGCGGGCGGCGGCCACCTGGTCGATCCGGCCGGCGGTCGTCCGGTTGGGGGCGTCGGCGAGCGCCTCGTCGGTGTCGGCGTACGCCATGTTGAACGCCTCCGAGAGGTCGTCGAGCGACGACTGGTTCTCGATCTCCGTCGGCTCGGTCAGCATCGCCTCCGGCACCATCTCGGGCCACTTGGTCGTCGGCGGGTGGACGCCGAAGTCCAGCATGCGCTTTGCCACGTCGGCGGCGTCGCGCTCGCCGGAGGTGGCCGCGAACTCGTGGTGGTACGGGCCGTACGGAATGTCGAGGTCGATCTGGCTCCCGAGGTAGTTGGCGTTGAGCACCGCCTTCGCGGCGGCGTCCGAGAGCCCCTCGTTGCCGAGCCGGGCGATGTAGGCGTACGCCTTGATGAGGACGAGCCAGTTGCCGGTGAAGCCGTGGACCTTCCCGATCGACTCCTCGGGCTCGAACGGCTCGTAGCCCACCTTTCCGTCGTTGACTTCACGGACGCGGGGGCTCGGGAGGAACTCCGCGAGCTCGTCCACGACGCCGACCGGGCCGGCACCCGGCCCGCCGCCGCCGTGGGGCGTCGCGAACGTCTTGTGGACGTTGTAGTGCATGATGTCGAACCCCATGTCGCCGGGTCGGCCGCGGCCGAGCAGGGCGTTGAGGTTCGCACCGTCGTAGTAGAGCAGGCCGCCGGCGTCGTGGACGATTTCCGCGATCTCCTCGATATCGCGCTCGAACAGCCCGACCGTGTTCGGGTTGGTGAGCATCAGCGCGGCGGTGTCCTCGCCAACTGCGGCTTCCAGCGCCTCCACGTCGACCCGGCCGTCCTCCCCGGAGGGGAGCTCGACCACGTCGTAGCCGGCGAGCGCGGCGGTCGCGAAGTTGGTGCCGTGGGCCGAGGCGGGGATCACGACCTCCGAGCGGTCGTTCCCCTGCTGCTCGTGGTACGCCTTCGCCACGAGGATCCCCGTGAACTCGCCGGCGGCGCCCGCCGGCGGCTGGAGCGTGACGGCGTCCATGCCGCCGATCTCCGCGAGGTACTCCTGGAGCCCGTGGAGGATCTCCAGCGTGCCCTGCGTGGAGCGCGCCGAGCGGTCCGGGTGGACGGCGCCGTTGGGGTCGGCCGCCACGTCCTCGGTGAACTTGGGGTTGTACTTCATCGTACAGGAGCCGAGCGGGTACGGCCCCGAGTCGATCGCCCAGTTCATCTGTGAGAGCCGAGTGTAGTGGCGAGCGACCTCGGGCTCCGAAGGGTTCGGCAGCGTCAGCTCCTCGCGGGTCAGCTCGTCGGGCAGCGGGGAGTCGTCGCGCACGTCGACGGTCTCCTCGCCCTTCTCGCTCAACAGCGGCTCGTGTACCTCGTCGTCGGGTCGGGTGTAGCTGGCTTGGTCGTGGATCATCTACGCCACCTCCTCGAAAGCCGCGACGAGCTCGTCGGCTCGCCCGGCGTTGAGGTCGGTCACACACACCTGCAGCAGATGTTCGCCAACCACGTGGACGGCGAACCCCTCCGTTTCGAGGTCGCCGGCGATCGCGGCGGCGGGCTGGTCGACGCGGACGACGAACTCCCGCAGATGGTGGCGGTCGTGAACGGGCGCCTGCACGCCCGAGAGGGCGTCGAGTCGCTCGGCGAGGGTGGTCGCCTCGCGCACGCAGTCGTTCGCGAGGTCGACGAGCCCGTCCGGGCCGAGCGTGGCGGCGTGCATCGCCGCACGGAGCGCGACCCACGCCTGATTGGTGCAGATGTTCGAGGTCGCCCGCTCCTTGCGGATGTGCTGTTCGCGCGTCTGGAGCGTCAGCGTGTACGCGCGGGTCCCCGTCGTGTCCTCGCTGGCGCCGACGAGTCGGCCGGGAACCTGCCGGAGGTACTCCTCCGAACAGGCGAACAGGCCGAGGCCCATGCCGTAGGCGGCCGGCAGGCCGAGCGCGCCGGCTTCGCCGACGACCACGTCGGCGCCGACGGCGGCGGGCTCCTGCAGCACGGAGAGCGCGACAACGTCGGAGCCGAGGGTGAACAGCGCGTCGTTCGCCTCGGCGATCTCGCCGATCTCAGCGAGTTCCTCCTCGATGCAGCCCCGGACGGTGGGGTTCTCGGCGTACACCATCACGGTGTCCTCGCCGGCGCGGTCGGCGAGCGCGTCGCGGTCGACGTTGCCGTCCGCCATCGGGTACGCCTCGACGGTCAGGTCCGCGCCATCACAGTAGTTCTCCAGGACGGAGCGTTTCCCCTCCCGGAGCTGTTCGGGAACGAGCACGACGGTGCCCGAGGTCGAGCGCACGCGGTCCGCGAGCATCGCGGACTCCGCGAGCGCCGTCGCGGCGTCGTACATCGAGCAGTTGGCGACCGGCAGGCCGGTGAGCTCGACCAGCATCGACTGGTACTCGAACAGCGCCTGCAGGAATCCCTGGGCGATCTCCGGCTGGTACTGGGTGTAGCTGGTGAGAAACTCCGCGCGGTCGGCGAGGTGGTCGACGACGCTCGGCACGTAGTGGGAGTAGTGGCCCCGACCGAGGAACTCCGTCAGGTCGTCGTTGTTCGCAAGCGTGCGGGAACACAGCTCGCGGACCTCCCGCTCCGAGCGGGCCGGAATGTCGAACTCGCCGTCGAACGCCACGGCGTCCGGAATGTCGAACAGCGCCTCCTCGTCGTCGACGCCGATCGCGTCCAGCATCGCGGCGGTCTCGGCGTCCGTGTGCGGCGCGTACGGGCTTCCGCGGCCGTCGCTTCCGCTCATTTTCGTCCTCCGTCTCCGTCCGTTCTCATGCGATCTGGTCCTCGTAGGCGCCGGCGTCGAGCAGGTCGTCGAAGTCGGCGTCGCCGGCGGGCGCCACCTCGACGAGCCAGCCGTCGCCGTACGGGTCCTCGTTGAGCAGTTCGGGCCGCTCGAAGAGGTCCTCGTTGACGTCAACGACCTCGCCGGCGACAGGTGCGTACACGTCCGAGACGGCCTTGATCGACTCGACGACGCCGAACGCCTCGCCGGCGGCCAGCTCGTCACCTGCCTCGGGCAGCTCGACGAACACCACGTCGCCCAGCTCGTCCTGGGCGAAATCGGAGATGCCGAACCGGACGGTCTCCTCGTCGACGGTGGTCCACTCGTGCGATTCCAGATACCGTAACTCGTCGGGTACTTCGAAGCTCATGGTTGGGAGAAAGCGAGTGTCGCGCGCCGCGGCGCTCGGCGGCCGGTCGACCGCGCGCGCCGGGCGGATGTCCGCGTGACGACGGTCCACGACACGTGTACGCGTAGCTTCCGCGGACGGGAAGATAAAAGGTGTGTTCCCGGAGACGGCCCGCCTGACGGGAGCGGGGTTGGGGCGGGTCGAGCGGAGCGGTTCCAGCCCCGCTCAGTCGAGGAACGGCGGCGTGACGACCTCGGCGCGCTTCTCCTCGCCACGCACGACGACGCTGACGCGCTCGCCGTCCTCGATGTACTCGGTCCGCAGGTAGCCGAGGCCGATCGGCTCGTCGAGGGTCGGGCTCATCGTGCCGCTGGTGAGGTGGCCGATCCGCGTGAGGTCGCCGTCGGTCACGGCGTACCCGTTCCGGGGAACGCCGCGCTCAAGCAGTTTGACGCCAGTGAACTTCTCGTCGACGCCCTCCTCCTTCTGTGCTTCCAGCGCGTCACGCCCGACGAACTCCGTATCGAGTTTGACGACGAACCCGATCCCCGCCTCGTAGGGCGTGCGCGGCTCCTCTTCGGGGTGGAAGTCCTGGCCCGACAGCAGGAACCCCATCTCCGTTCGGAGGGTGTCGCGCGCGCCGAGCCCGCAGGGCTGGACGCCGTCGAACGCCGCCCACGCCGCCTCCGCCTCGTCAGCCGGGCACAGCACCTCGAAGCCGTCCTCGCCGGTGTAGCCCGTGCGGGCGACCCAGCTCGTGACGCCGTCCACGTCCGCGACGGTGGCCTCGAACTTCGAGAGGTCGACGACTCCGCCCGTCGCCGTCGCGTCGTCGAGCGTGTCGGGCGACTCGGGCCCCTGCACGGCGAACATCGCCCAGTCGGTCGTCGTGTTCACCACGTCGGCGTCGAGCCCGTGTTCGTCACGGTAGTCGACCCACCGCTCGTACATCCCCTCGTCGTGGCCCGCGTTCGGGATGAAGAGGTACGCCGGCTCACCCTCGGCGGCGTCGAGGTCCTCACCGACCTCGGCAACGCCCTCCACAGCGGTGCCCGCCTCGGTGCCGTCGGGGAGCCGGTAGACGACGGTGTCGTCGAGCATGACGCCGTCCTCGGTCGTGACCGCGGCGTACTGGGAGTCGCCGGGGTCGAGCGCGGTCACGTCGTTGGTCGTCAGCCGGTTCAAAAGCGTCGTCGCGTCCGGGCCGGCGACCTCGATCTCGCCCATGTGTGAGACGTCGAAGATCCCCACGGCCTCGCGCACGGCGGCGTGCTCCTCGCGAATCCCGTCGAAGTCGACGGGCATCGCCCAGCCGCCGAAGTCCGTGAAGGTCGCGCCGCGCTCCTCGTGGCCCCCGTGGAGGGGTGGCGTCCGGTCGGTCATGGCTGTCACGTCTCCGGGGGATCCCTAAGGTGTTACCATGGCGGAATCCCGAGTCCGATCGCTTCGAGGACCGCCGCGCCGTCTCCCGCGTCGAGCCACACGCACAGGGCGTCCACGTAAAAAGGGTCGATCACCGAGGGGTCAGTCGTGCCGTTCGGCATTCCCGAACCCGGCGGACGTATCGCGGGCGCCGGGAGCGTCGCCGGCGCCGAGCGACTCGCTCGTTTTGAGACCCTCGGAGACGTGCTCGGCGCGCCAGACGTTGCTCCGGCGGCCCGCACGCGAGAGCTCCATCCGGACCACCGCGCCCGGCGACAGGTCGGCGACGCGCTCCCGGGCATCCTCGTCGGCGTAGTCGACCACGTGGTACGTGGCGTTGCGTGGATGTGCCCGTACAGTTACCGCATCATGATCGTTTGACTCGGTTACGACCGTGTAGGTGTCTGAAGCAGCCATCTTACTCGTATGAAACTGGACATCCTATTTCAAGACTTCGTATAGACACCTCGTTCCCCTCCATGTTCCTAAAACACATTTAAGGTCATGCGGACGCGGCACGCACGCCGGTCACGAGCCCGTCGACGCGCAAGCGTCCTCCGAGACGGGGAGCGTGTCCTCGCCGCTGCCGTCCCACGAACCGACGAGGGGCTCCGGATCGCCGGCGTCGGCGGGATGGTCGATCCCGATCGGCTCCTCGGTCGTCACGTCGAGTGGGAACTGATGCAACTCGATCCACGTAGGGAAACACGGTCGCGGGTGGACGACGGACGCCCGCCGAACCACACGCTCTCACCCCGGCTCGACGCCGACCAGCACGCCTATTTCCCGCGGCCCGTTATGACGGGTATGGAGAACGCAGGCTCGGACGCCGACGCGCCCGAGGGAGTCGCCCTCTTTGTCGACGGTCCAAACGTGTTACGCGACGAGTTCGACGTCGATCTCGACGACGTGCGTCGCGCCGCCGAGGCGAAGGCCGCCGAGCGCGACGGGCAGCTGATCACGGTGCGGCTCTACCTCGACGAACACGCGACGCCGGGGCTGATACAGGCGGCGGAGGCTCGCGGCTTCGAGGTCGTCGTCACGAGCGGCGACGTGGACGTGAAACTCGCCGTCGACGCCACCCGGTTCGTGGTGGAAAACCGGATGACAGCGCTGGCGATCGCCTCGCGGGACACCGATTTCAAGCCGGTCGTGGAGGCTGCTAATCGGCACGGCGTCCGCACGATCGCCATCGCGCCCGGCGAGTTCGGCCGGTCCGACGCCCTCCGCAACGCCGCCACCGACTCGCTGACGCTCGACGGCGACCTCACGTTCGCGGACGACGACGGTGACGGAGGCGACGGGGACGACACGGATGGTGGGGAGGGATCCGACGCCGATGGCGGTGACGATCCCGACGACCCGCCGGCGCTACACCGCGACCTCGGTCGCTGAGCCGGGCGTCCACGCCGGCTTCGCGTCGCCGGCCTACCGCCTCCGTCGATCCGCGACCCGCCCGGCGAACACGGCGAATCCCCCGCCGACGACCGCACCGAGGCCGAGTCCCGCGACCAGCACGCCGGCCGTGCCGATGCGTGCGACGACGGCGTCGACGGCGATCCGCGCCCAGCCAAGCGACGGAACGTGGAACTGCGCTTTCGCGTGGACCCAGTCATCGGCGACGACCGGGGCGATCCCCGCGCTCTGGTCGTACTCGCCGTTGGCGTCGCCGTAGGTGACGTAGCCGCCGTGTGGCGCCGGACAGTGGCGAAGGTCGCCGCAGTCGCCGGAGAGTCGCTCGTCGTCCGCCCGAACCGTCCAGTCCTCGCCGGCCTCGACGGCGAACGCCACGCGATGGAGGATCGGGGGGTCGTCGCTGTCGGGCGGCGAGAAGACGATCACGTCGCCGGGGCCGCCGAGCCGCTCGGGAGCGCTCTCAGCAGCCGAGTCGTAGCTCCCCACGAGTCCCCCGGCGGGATACCGCTCGGTGTCGGTGACGACGACGAGGTCGCCGCGCTCGACGCCCGGCGCCATGCTGTCGCTCTCGACGGCGACGAGCGGGGGCCACACGCCGGAGAGACCGAACGCCACCCCCACGAGCAGACAGACCGCGAGCAGTGGCACCGCGACGTCGACGGCCAGTCGGCGATTCACGGACGCGTTTGGGCAGCCGACGGCTTGAGGCTACCGCCCCGGACGGTTTCGCAGCGCTCCGAAATGTCGGCTCGGCGCACACGCAGCCCTCCCCACCCGATGCTGGTTTAGTGGTTCGGCCCCAACGGCTCGTTATGTCCTACCCGGTCACGTACTACTGCCCGCAGTGTGAGACGCTGGTCGCGCTCGACCGCGACGGCTATCTCGCGGACAAGACGGTGACGCCGTACCCCCTCGAAGGCTGGACGTACGTCGATCCGACGGAGCCGTTCGAGGACGACCCGGACGTCGACGGCGTGCGCTTCGTCTGCGGGGAAAGCGAGGGCGTCGAGTGGGACCCACGGGCGGACGACAGGGAGGGCGATGGCGACACCACGGAAGCCGATCCCGGCTGTGGCGAGCCCTTCTACCTCTCGTTCGTGCGCCACGAGAACGGTCGTGAGGTGGAGCCGCGTCCCGAGGCGGAGCAGGTGGCCATCAACCCGGACCCCCGAGCCTCCGGACCACGAGGACCGGACGGACCTGGTCGGTCAGGCGGCTCGGGCGGATTTTGGTGAGCGCGACGACGCGCTCACACGACCCACACGACTCACTCGACTCACTCGACTCACTCTACTTCGACGACGCCCTCAGTGGAGTTGAAGTGGACCCGCGTCGCCTCATCGACGGTGAGGCTCACACGCGCAAGGTCGAGGCCGCCCTCGGGTCGGTCGACGACGAGGACGGAGGCCCGCGCGGTCAGATCGTCCGTCTGAATGTAGGGCTTCTCGAAGTAGCCGTGAAGGTGTAGCCCGTCGTCGACGGCGTCAGCGCGGGCGAAGACCTGCGAGATGCTCCCGGAGCCGAACCCGGACTGGACGATCACGACGACGCGTTCGTCGAAGTCGATGTCGTCGAGCCGGTCGCGCTCCACGGCGTCGAGCTCCCCAAACTGGAAGGCCGCTTCGAGCGTCTCGCCGTCCTCGACGAGCACGACGCGAAACACCTGATCGCCGTACTCGGTGTCGAGACGGAGCGGGTCGTTGAGCCAGTACGGGACCGACTCGAACGCGAGCGAGGGCTCCGTCTCCATGTGGTCCCCGAGGTAGGACTCGTTCCACTCCTCCTCGTACTCGTCCGGCTCAACGTCGTCGTCCATCTCCGGGACCGTGATCTCGTGTGGCGGTTCGTCCACTCGCGGATCCTCCTCGACGGGGTCCGCCGCCGGCTGGCCGAGGTCGGAGTCGGCGTCACCGTCCCCGTTCGGTTCGTCCCCGATACAGCCGGCGACGCCGACGGCGAGCGCGGCGGCTGGGAGGGCGCTTCGCGCGAGGAATCGTCTGCGGTGCATGGCTGCGGATCGTCGCTCGCCCGGTAAGTGTCTTCAGGCGACACCACGGCGAGCGGGGACTACTGGCGGTTACCCCTTGATGTTGCAGACGGGGAACGTCCGGGCCACCTTGTCGCCAATATCGAGCGCGTCGCTGACGCCGACGACCTCGTCCACGTCCTTGTACACGCCGGGCGCCTCCTCGGCGATCGTCGCCCCCGATTGCGCTTTCACGAAGATCTGCTGGCCCTCTTCTAAGTCCTGCTGTACGTCGCCGCCCCAGAACTCCTGTTTGGCCTGCGTGCGGCTCATCAACCGACCGGCGCCGTGAGCGGTCGAGCCGAACGAGAGCTCCATCGAGCGCTCGCCGCCGCGGAGCACGTACGAGCCCGCACCCATGCTTCCGGGGATGATCACGGGCTGGCCCACGTCGGCGTGCGCCGGCGGGATCTCCGGATGCCCGGCGGGGAACGCACGCGTCGCGCCCTTCCGGTGGACGTACAGCTCGCGTTCCTCCTGACGGACCGCTTCCTCGGGGACGACCGGGTTGCCGTCGGCGTCGAGCCCCATCGTGTGCGTCTCCTTTTTGGCGATGTTGTGGGCCACGTCGTACAGCAGCTCCATCCCGAGGTCCGCGATCGGGTCGGCGTCGAACACGTCGCCGAACACCTCGCGAGTGCGGTGGGTGATCAGCTGGCGATTCACCCACGCGTAGTTGATGCACGCCCCCATCGCGCCGTAGTACTCCTCGGCCAGCTCGGAGCCCGCGGGCGCCGCCGCCAGCTCGCGGTCGGGAAGCGTCTCCAGTAAGTCGCCGTGCTCCTTCTCGATCCGCCGAAGATAGTCGTTGCACGTCTGGTGGCCGAGTCCGCGGCTCCCGCAGTGGATCATCACCACGATCTGGTCCTCGGAGAGCCCGTATGCCTCGGCGGCGTCCGCGTCGAAGGTGTCCGTCACGCGCTGGACCTCCAGGAAGTGGTTCCCCGACCCCAGCGAGCCGAGCTGGTTCATCCCGCGATCTTTCGCCTTCTTGGAGACGTACTCCGGACGAGCGTCCGGACGCCGGCCCTCGTCCTCACAGTGGGCGAGGTCACTCTCGATGCCGTAGCCGGCCTCGACGGCCCACTCGACGCCGCGCTCCAGCGCCTCCTCGACGACGTGCTTGGAGCCGTCGACGACCCCGCCGCCGCCGAGCCCGGAGGGGACCCGATCGAACAGTGCGTCGACGAGCTCGCCCTCGCGACCGCGCACGTCGTCGTATTCCAGGTTAGTCTTCACCAATCTGACGCCACAATTCAGATCATAGCCGACCGCTCCGGGCGAAATACAGCCGTTTCGGGCGTCGATCGCGCCGACGCCGCCGACGGGGAAGCCGTACCCCTGGTGGCCGTCTGGCATGCAGATCGCCGGCGCCATCATCCCCGGCAGGTGGGTGGCGTTTTTCAACTGCTGGAGGGTGTCGTCGTTGCCGATCGCCTCCAACAGCGCCTCGCTGGCAAGGACGCGCGCAGGGACGTTCATCCCGCCCTCCTGCGGGATCTCCCAGACGTGCTCGCGCACCTTCTCCAGTCGGATCCCGTCGAACTCGCGGCTGGTCATGTGTGAGGGGTCGCCGGGGAAGGGCAAGGGCGTTACGACGCGTCGCTCTCGCCGGCGGGGGCCTCCGGCGCCGCACTCGGCTCGCGATCGGCGTTCTCCAGCCGGTTGTCGAGCGCGTAGGGGCCGGCGCCCGTGATCAGCAGCGCCGAGGCGAGGCTGAACAGGCCGATGTGGGCCAACACCGGGTCGTCGGGGATGCCGAACAGCGTCAGCGTGAACACGAACAGCGCCGCCCCCGCCGACGCCCGCGTGAAGAGGCCGACGGCGATGGCGATGCCGAGCGCAACTTCGCCGAAGCCGGCGCCGAGCACCCACAGGTCGGGCGGGATCGGCGTCGCCTCGGAGAGTCCGTACTGGTCGACGACCGCGAGCGCCATCTCCGGGGCGAGCAGCTTCTCGAACAGCCCGAGGAAGACGAAGGCGACGCCCATCCCCACGCGGATCACGGTCGGGACGTACCGCTCGTACGGCGTCAGTCGGCGGTTGAGCCACTCGGCAGGTCCGTGTATCGGGTCGATCCGCCCGTACGTCGTCGCCGGCGCGGCGGCGACCCGCTGGAACACGTGGTCGGCGCTCGGTCGCCCGCTACCCAACAGTGCAAGCGCGATGAACCCGGGGATCCACTCCAGCGAGAACGCCAGCAAGGGTGCAGCCGGCAGGGAAACGAGAAAGACCGCGAGCCCGACGAGCGCGGCGACGCGCGTCCCGAGCCCGAAGATGATCATGAAGCCGAGCAGGATCTGCAGCAGCCGGTCGATGCCCCCGCCGATCAGGGGGTCGACGACGGGATTGAAGAAGTAGCCCGCGAACCCGGCGCCGATGAGCGGCAGGCCGAATCCGAGACGAAGCAGCCAGGGAAGCAGGTCGGTGTACTCGCCCATCACGCGGCGAAACGTCGCCACGTCGGCGTCGAAGGCGTCGATCCGGAGGTACAGGAACGCCGCGGCCACCGTTGCGACGCCTCCCCCACCGAGCACGATCAGGTTGACGGGGTCGGAAAGCGCCCCGGCCATCCACGTGAGCGCCTCACCGACATCGTCGGTGTCGGCGACGTACCTGACGTGGCCGGCGGCGACGCCGGCCGCGAGGACGACGCCGGCGACCGTCGTCATCGCGAACGAGAGGAGCCGTGCAGTGTGGTGGCGTCTCATACCTCACACGGGGACGCTCCTCACTTAAAACCGTCCGACTGCACAAGGGTGCGGAATCCGGTACCGGAGTCGTCGACGGCAGGTCGCCGACGCCCGGCCGGCTCACACGTCGAAGACGACGTAGGCGTACCAGCCGTCCTCCCGCTCGGACAGCTCCATCTCCGAGTAGGTCACGGCCTTGATCTCCCGGGCGGCCACGTCCGCGAGCGGAACGCCGCGCGCGCTGGCCGTGACCCGCCACGTCTCGTCGTCGGGGGCGGACGGGTCGTGGTCGACCGCACACGTGTGGTCGGTCGGCAGGACGAGCCGCACGTCGCGCTCGTACACCAGCCGGTCGAGGTAGTCGAACAGCAGCGCCTCCCGGCTCTCGGCCGCCTCCTCGACGGCGAAGCGCTCGCCGCCCGTTTCGGGAACCGTCTCGCAGCTCGCGGCGGTGAGGCCGGCGGCGACTTCCTCGAAGACGCCCGAAATCGTCGGTGCCGTCGCCTCGACCGCCACATCGGCGGTGTGGTCACGCAGGTGGAAGGTCACGACTCGTCGGTCCGGTCGTCGTCGGCTTGGTCGTTGCGGTCGTTGCGGTCGCCCCGGTCGTCGGCATCCTCGCGGTTTCCACGTCCCGCCCGTTCGGCCGGCGGGATGGTGGTGTCGTCGTGGTCGTCACGGTCCGTCTGTTCGGAGTGACCAGCGCCCGCCTGCTCGGAGGGGCGCGCCGCCGTGTGTTCGCGTTCGGCCGCGTACCGGCCGGCGCGCTCGGCGGGCGTCGTTCTCGCCGCCGCATCCACGCCGGAATCGGGATGGTCGGGGTCGCTCGTCACGTCGGCGTCGGACGCGTCGGCCGCATCGCGCTCGCGGTTGACGATGGAGCCCGGCGTCCGCGCCTTCTCGGGGTCGACACGGGCGTCGTACTTCTCGGCCCGGTCGCTGGCCCCCTGCTCCTCGCGGTGGACGTCTCCGGACGCCGACGCCGGGTCGAACCGTTGTTCGATCCGCTCGACCATCGAGAGCTCCTGCAAGTCGCTGGCGGTGAGGCCGCCGTGGCCACCGTCGGCGTTGCCGATGGCGACCCCGCTGGTCACCAGCGCGCGGATCCCCTCCTCGACGGTCATGTCGACCTCGACGATCCGCTCTTCGGGGACGAACACGACGTGGCCGCCCATCACCGGATTCGGGGCCATCGGCATGAACAGCGTCCGCATGTCGCCCTTGCCGACCGGGTCGGCGACGGAGTCGGGCGTCTCGCTCGTCACGAACGCCACGGCGTAGACGCCCTCCGTGGGAAACTCCACGAGAACGACTTCCTGGAAGTTCTGGCTGTCCGATTCGAGCATCACGTCGCTCATCTGTCGGAACCCCTCGTAGACGGAGCCGAAGCCGGGGATCTGCTCGATGACGTAGTCGAAGTAGTCGACGGCGAGCTCCCCGTACCGCGAGGAGGTGGCGACGAGCCCGACGAGGAGGATGAGCGTCAGCAGCACCAGCGGCGTGGCGAGCTCCACCAGAACCTCCTGTTCGATCGTGCCGATGACCGGGGCGGTAACCTCCGGCGAGAAGGGGAGGATCTGGTCCGAAAACAGGTCGAGATAGTCGTAGATGAAGTTGAACGCGAACGCGAGGACGATGAGCGAGATGAGCAGCGGAACGATGACCGCGACTCCGGTGAAGAACACCTGCCGGAGCCGGCCGCCGATCCCCATCGAGTCGTCTGCCATTGGCGTATCGACGCCCGTCGGTGACAAAACGTTTCGGCCCACACGCCGCGCTCGCCGGCGTTTCGCACGTCCGCCGGCGTCTCCGGACGACGGCGCCGGATGGCGGTGGAGTTATATTCCACAGGAGTGTTATATCGTCCCAGTGAGCGTCAACGTCGAGAAACGGACGGATCCGCCGGGCAGCTCGGACCACGTCGCCGCCGCGTGGGAGCTCAAAGAGCACATCCGCCGGGAGGACGGCGTGCTCCGCCAGCGCCGCGGGTTCTTCACCGACGCCTATCGTCGCTCGACGACGCACCTGCTGTTCGAGGACGGCGAGCTCGTCGCGTTCGCCTCCGTCCGACGCGACGGCTACATCCTCTTTCTCGCCGTCGACCCCGAGTGCCGCGGACGAGGCTACGCCGAGCGGCTCGTCGCGGAGGTCGCCGAGGACCACCGGTCGGTCTCCTGTCACGCGCGGACGACCAACGAGAACGCGCTCGGCTTCTACGAGCATCTCGGCTTCGAGATCGTCCGGCGCATCGACAACTACTACGAGGACGGCGGCGACGCCTACTACCTCAAGCTCGGCGGCGAGTCGCTCCGGGAACGGCTTTCGGAGTTCGTCCGGCGGTAGGGGTTCGTCCACTGCCGGCGGTCCTCCGCCACCGCCCCGCCGTCACCCCGCCACCGCCCCACCAACCACCGTCCCGCTACCCGTCGACCGTAATGACGGTGCAGTCCAGCTTCTCACGGAGAAACGAGTCGATGTCCGGGTCGGCCAGCAGCTTCTGAAACATCCGACGCCAGCGGCCGGCCTGTTTGGTGCCGATCACGACCACGTCGGCGCCCTCGGCGGCGACCTCCTCCAGAATGGTCTCCTCGACGAGGAACCCCTTGCGTACGACGTAGCGTGCCCGGTCGATCGACCCGATCCGGCGCTCGACCGCACGTTTCAGCTCCGAGCGAGTGACGTTGTGGCTGTCCTGATAGAGGTCGACGTGAAGCACGGTGAGCTCGGCGTCGCGCTCCTCGGCGATGCGAACGGCCTCCCGGAGCGTCGACTCCGAGTGTGCCGACGGCGGATAGCGGACGGGGACCACAACCAGCGTCATACCAACCCCCTCACGCGCACGACCTAAATACGCTGTCGATGCGGCCGGCGGACCCGGTGTCTCCACACAAGGAATTTAGCGGTCGCCGTCACAGTCCACGCATGACCACTGAGGCGGTCTTTCTCGACCTCGACGACACGCTGTACCCCTACGACCCCTGTAACGCCGCGGGCAAGCGGGCGGCGTTCGAGACGTTCGGCGACCTCGGCTACGACCTCTCCCGGGAGGCGTTTGACGACCTGTACATGGCCGCGCGTCGCGAGACGAAACGCGAGCTCCGGGGCACCGCGTCGGCCCACGAGCGGTTCCTCTACTTCAAGCGGGCGCTCCGGCTCCACGCCGGCACCCATGACGCGAACGAGGCGCTGGCGCTCGGCGACGCCTACTGGCACAGCTACATCCGGGCGATGAGCCCGTTCGAGGGGGTCGAGGAGACGCTCCGGGCGCTTCGCGACGCCGGGCTCACGGTCGCCATCGTCACCAACCTCACCACCCGGATCCAGCTGGAGAAGCTCGCCGCGCTCGGCGTCGACGAGCACGTCGACTACGTGCTCACCTCCGAGGAAACGGGACGGGAGAAGCCCAGCGCCATCATGTTCACGACGCCGCTGTCCGCCTTCGATCTCCGGCCGAGCGAGGCCGTCATGGTCGGCGACAGCGTCGTCGCCGACGTGGAGGGCGGCAACGCCGCCGGGCTGGAGACGGTGCTGTTCAACGCCGACCCCGACCGCCAGCTGGAGGGGTACGAGCGACCGGACCACAGGATTGACGCGTTCCGGGAGCTAACGGAGGTGGTACTGTGACGCTCGAATCCGAACGCGAAGCCGTCGTGGAGCACGCGCCGGCGCTCGCGGACCTCACCCCCGGTCGCACCGGCAACCTCAGCGTGCGCAACGGCGACGTCTTCGCCGTCACGCCGACGGGCGTCCCCTACGACTCCTTTTCGCCCGCGGACGTGCCGGTCGTCGACTTCGAGGGGAACCGCGTCGCCGGCAGGATGGCCCCGTCCAGCGAGGTGCCGATGCACACCGGGATCTACCGCCACGACGAGCCCGGTGCCATCGTCCACACCCACTCGCCCTGGGCGACCACGATGGCGACGCTCGGTCGGCCGCTCCCGCCGATCCACTACATGATCGTCGCCGTCGGGCGCGAGGTTCCCCTCGCCGACTACGCCCCCTACGGCACCGAGGAGCTGGCCGCGAACGCGGTCGGGGCCATGGCCGAGGCCGACTCCGACGCGGTGATCCTCGCGAACCACGGACTCGTCGTGACCGGTCCCGACCTGGAGACCGCGATCGAGAACACGCACCACGTCGAGGAGATCTGCCGGCTCTACCTCCAGTCGTCGGCAGTTGGCGAGCCGAACGTGCTCTCGGACGACCAGTTGGCGGCCGTCGAGGCCAAATTCGAGAGCTACGGCCAGCAGCCCGACGACGTGTAGGCCGCGCCGACGACCCGGACCGCCCGGACGACCCACGCCGGCGACCGGACCGCCCGGACGAACCACGCCGGCGCCCTCGGGGGACGCCTTTATGCCGTCGGGGCGGGCAACTCTCGGGACATGAGCGACCACGAGCACGCCCCCGCACTGGAGGAGACCGCGGAGGCGATCGCGACGATGGAGATCCGCGGGGCGGCGACGATCGCGGCGGGCGCCGCCGAGGCGCTTGCCGCACAGGCCCGCGAGGCCGACGCCGACTCTCCGGACGCGTTCCGCGCCTCGATGCGCGCCGGCGCCCGCCGGCTCCACGAGACCCGACCGACGGCGGTGTCGCTGCCCAACGCCCTCCGATACGTCCTGCAGCGGATGGAGGGCCACGACGTGGCGGCACTCCGCGAGAGCGTCCAGCGCGCCGCAGGCGAGTTCACCCGACAGCTTGACCGCGCACAGGACGACCTCGGGCGGATCGGCGCCAACCGGCTCGCGGACGGCGACACGGTGATGACCCACTGTCACTCCACGGACGCCCTCGCGTGCGTGGAGGCCGCCGTCGAGCAGGGAAAGGAGATCGAGGCGATCGTCAAGGAGACCCGGCCGCGCAATCAGGGCCACATCACCGCCGAGCAGCTGCGTGACGCCGGCGTGCCGGTGACGCTGATCGTCGACTCCGCCGCCCGACGCTACCTCGACGATGTCGACCACGTGGTCGTCGGCGCCGACTCCATCGCCGCGGACGGCTCCGTGATCAACAAGGTGGGAACCTCCGGGCTGGCGGTCAACGCCCGCGAACGCGGCGTCCCGATCATGACCGCCGCCCAGACGATCAAGCTCCACCCCGAGACGCTGACGGGCCACACGGTCGAGATCGAGATGCGCTCCGAGGACGAGGTGATCTCCCCGGAGAAACGCGAGGAAATCGGCGGCATCGAAGTGGAGAATCCCGCCTTCGACGTGACCCCGCCGCGCTACATGGACGCCATCGTCACCGAACACGGGCAGTTCCCGCCCGAGAGCATCGTCACCCTGATGCGCGAGCTGTTCGGCGAGGGAGCCGACCAGCCGTGGGCGGAGCCATGAGTGGGGAAGAAGAGGAGCGGCCGGGCGCGACCGCGGACACTCACGAGGTCGACCCGACCGTCGACGCCGACCCCGATCTGGGGCCGGATACGGACGGAGACGGGAATGGAGACACCGGGCGCCGCGCGCCGCGGGTGATCTCCGCGGGCCACATCAACTGGGACGTGACGATGCACGTCGGCGCGCTCCCCGACCCCGACGGCGAAACCCGGATCGAACGGCTCGAACAATCGGGGGGCGGCAGCGCGGCCAACGTCGCGGTCGGGCTCGTCGACCTCGGCGCGAACGCCGCCGTCTACGGCTCCGTCGGCGGCGACGAATCCGGTGCGCTCGCGCTCCGCGAGCTGGCGAACGCCGGCGTCGACCCGGGCCACGTCCTCATCGATGCGGACGCGGCCACCTCCGTGAAGTACGTCATCGTCGACGCTGAGGGAGAGCTGATGATGCTCGCCAACGAGGGTGCAAACGAGGCGTTCACGGCGGCGGAGCTCGACGCCGACACGCTGTCGGCGGCCGACCACCTCCACCTGACGAGCCAGGAGCCTGCCACCGCGGCCGCACTCGCGGACGGCGCGGGCGAGACGGGCGCAACCCGGAGCTTCGATCCGGGGCGGATGGTCGGCGAGCGCGACTACGCCGCGGCGCTCGCGGCGACCGACCTGCTCTTTCTGAACGAGCAGGAGGCCGAAGCGGTCGCGGAGACGACCGACCTCGACCCGTGGGAGCCGACGGACCGCGTCGTCGTGATCAAGCTCGGCTCGGAGGGCGCCACCGTCCGAACGCCAAACGGCGACGTGTCGCATCCGGGATTCCCGATCGACCCCGTCGACACTACGGGCGCCGGCGACGCCTTCGCCGCCGGGTTTCTCGGCGCCGCGCTCCGCGACGATGAGGCGACCGGCGGCGAGGGCGTCGGCTTCTCACACGATCCGCGCGACTATCAGGTGCCGCTGCTCGTCGGCAACGCCTGTGGGGCGCTCGCCGCACAGGAAGTGACCGCCCGGGTCGACCTCTCGTGGGACGCGGTCCGCGAGACGATGGGCGAGGAGCCGGAGGCGGACCTGCTGATCGAGGTTCGCGTCTGATCGGAATCGGGTGACGAGGGCGACGACTTAGTCGCCGATACCGATCCCACCGTCGTCTTCGTCGTCCTCGTCACCGTCTTCCTCGCCATCATCGCCGCCGTCGCCGCCGTCGCTGCCGTCGTCGCCGTCGCTGCCGTCGTCGCCGTCACTCCCATCATCGCCGCCGTCGTCACTCCCGTCTGCTGCTCCGTCGACCGACTGGTCGGGGTCGACGCCGGCCTGCATCGTCGTCACGCCATCCTCCTCGCTGTCGCGGAGTTCGGTGGGGTGAACACCGATCGTCACCACGAGATCGTCGCCGGCCTCGACGGCGCTCGTCACGTGAACGTCGACGTCGACGGTCGTCCCGTCGAACTCGGCTTCACCCTCGAATCGCGAGTGCGTCACCGTCGAGCCGAGCACGTCGGTCTCGAAGTCCTCGTCGTGGGTCAGGTCGCTCATCCCCTCGTAGTTGTCCTGGACCAGCTCGACGAGCTCGTCGTTCTCCATGTCGGCGACCGGGTTGAACTCCTGGCCGGCCACCGACACCTGCGGCGTGGCGAAGGTGACGAACACCGCTCCCCGGTGCTCGCCGAGAATCCCCGTGTCGATCGTCTTCTCGTACTCGACGACGTAGTTGGTGGCGACGACCGTCTCTTCCAACGGACCGAGGCCCACGTCCTCCTCGATCACCACCTCGTCGATGGCGTCGCGGTCGTAGTCTGCCTCCTGGCGGGGCTCGTCCGCGACGCCGTACGCCGACGCCGAGTGCTCCGTCACGTCGTCGAGACAGCCGGCGAGCCCGCCGAGCGTGGCGGCGCCCGCACCGGCCAACAGGGTGCGTCGGTTCATCGAGTCGTTCTTGCGTCGGGTTCCGGAAAGGAATGCCGCCAAAACGGTTAGGTGTGCGAGGTTGTCTCGTGACCGGCGTCTACCGCGGCGTCTCCGTTCCCCACTCGTCGATGGCGGTGCGGAGTTCGGGCACATTCTCGGCCCGGTCCGTGAGGTCCTCGCCGGCGACCGCGGCGTCGATCGCCGCACGGAGCGCCTTCGCGCCGGCGTGAGTGCCGTCGGGATGCCCGTGGATGCCGCCGCCCGCCTGCACGCAGACGTTCGTCCCCAGCGCGTCGATCAGGTCGGGCATCAACCCGGGGTGGAGCCCGCCGGACGCGACCGGGAGCACGTCGGTCAGTCCGTGAAGGTCGGACCGGAGCCAGTCGTTGATCCCGAGCGTGTCCTCGTTGGCCATCTTCCCGAGCCCCGCAGTCCCCGTGTGGATCTGGTCGACCCCGCAGAGGCGCGCGACCTGCGCGATCACCCGCATCGAGACGCCGTGGTCCGGATGGCGGTCGAAGGCGGCGTGCATCGCGCGGTGGGCGTGGATCGCCATGTCGTGGTGGGCCGCGCGCTCGCGGACCGCCTCGACGGCCGCCCAGCCGCAGGTCACCACGTCGACCATCACGTACTCGCCGCCGGCCGCGGCGACGGCGTCCACCCGGTCGAGCATCGTGTTCGCGTCCGCGGTGACGTTGATGAGGTAGGACTTGGGCTCGCCCGTCTCGGACTCCGCGCGGTCGCGCGCGTCGAAACTCGCCGCGAGCCGGTCCTGAAACGGGTTGAACGCCTGGTCGGTGAGATTCTCGTCGTCTTTTAACAGGTCGATGCCGCCGGTCCACGCCTCGTAGCCGATCTCGGCGTGGTCGTCCGTCGAGAGCCCCACCTTCGGCTTGGGCACCGTCGCGGTGATCGGGCGGTCGCCGGCGTCGAAGAACTCCTCGCGCACCGAACTGCCGAACCGCGGCCCGACGAACCCCTCCGTCAGCGACGCCGGCCAGTCGCAGTCGCGCAGCCGGATCCGGTCGACCGCCTTCATGCCGAGGATGTTGCCCGCGATACACGAGAGGATCTGCGGCATGTTGCCGGGGTCGAACAGCGCGGCCGGGTAGGCGACGGCGACCTCGTACCCCTTCCGGGAGCCAGCGGTCGCCGGCTCGATGTCGAAGGCCATCGCCGAGAGGTCGCGGATCGACGCGTCCGCCTGAAGCTCCGCCCAGGTGCCGTTCGACGACTCGCTGGCGACGCGCGCGGCGGCGCCCTCCGCGTCGATGCCGTCGGCCGGTTCAACGTAAAACCGGCAGACGAGCTCGTCGTCGGCCGGGTCGTACCCGAGGTCGAGAAAGTCCTCGTAGGCAATGCCGGTCATATGCCCGCGTTCTCCCGCCTCGGCCTTATAAGGGACGGCGGGCGACGATGCGGAAACGTCGGCCCACTACAGGGAGACGACGGCGTCGAGCGTGATGCGGATGGCGCGCTCGACGTTGTTCTTCGCCTTCTCGGGCAGCTCCTCGTCGTCGGTTTCGCCCTTCTGGTTCCCCTCGACGAGGTTGCCGTCGACGGTGCAGATGGCGCCCGCCGAGAGGCCCTTCCGGCGCGCGAGCGCGAAGACCGTCGCGGCCTCCATCTCGATGGCGAGCAGGTTGGCGTCCTCCCAGTCCTCCACGAACGCGTCGCTCTCGTTGTAGAAGGCGTCGTCGGAGACGATAGGGCCGACGTGGACCTCCTCGCCGTTCGCCTCGGCACCGTTCACCAGCGACGTGAGCACGTCGAAGTCCGGCACGGCCGGGTAGACGGCGTCCTCGTAGCGCTTGCTCGTCCCCTCCTCCTTGGCTGCGCCCGTCGCGACGACCATGTCACCGACCTCCATCCCCTCCTGAAGTGCGCCACAGGTGCCACAGCGGATGAACGTCTCGACGCCGACGCGCGAAAGCTCCTCGACGGCGATGGCCGCCGACGGGCAGCCGATCCCCGTCGAGCAGATGGTCAGCTCCTCGCCCTCGTAGCTGGCGTTGACGACCTTGTACTCGCGGTTCTCGGCGACGACCTCCGAGTCGTCACAGAGGTCCGCGATGCGGTCAACGCGACCCGGGTCCCCCGGGATGATCGCGGTTTCGTGAACGTCGCCCTCCTCGACCAGCAGATGCGGCTGTTTCGCCATATACGTCCACTGCACCGGCCGCGCGCAAAAACGGACCGGTCCGCCGCGCTCGGCGGCGCCGCTGGCAGTGCCACTCTCCCGCCGGCGCGCTCCCGGTCCGCTCCCGCCCCTTTTAAGCGTCCGCGCGCCCGCCACCTCACAATGACCGACGACGAGCAACCATCCGGCCCGGGAACCGGCATCATGGTGGCCTCCGCCGTGCTCTCGTTCCTGCTGATCACGCCGATCGCCGTCTACCTCCTCGACCTCAACTGGACGCAAGCCGTCCTCGTCGGCGGGTTCGCCGCCCTCATCTCGGCGTTCTCCGCCGTCATCAGCGGCCGGCGGATGACGGAGACGGACACCGACGACGCGTAACGCCGCTCACCCGGCGGCCCATCGTGAGAACTTTATAAGCCTGCGACACGCACATCGTGCAATGCGATTCGTCGGCGACCGCCGCGGCCAGTCGGTCGTGATCGGGACCGTCATTCTGTTCGGGTTCCTGATCCTCGCGATGGCGGTGTATCAGGCACAGATCGTGCCACAGGACAACGCCGACGTGGAGTTCGAGCACAGCCAGTCGGTCGAGGGCGACTTCGTCGACCTTCGGAACGCGATCACCGGCGCCGGCACGGCGGGCGACGGGCGCTCGACGTCGGTCCAGCTCGGCACGCGCTACCCCCAGCGCACGTTCTTCATCAACCCGCCGCCGGCGACCGGCGAGCTCTCGACGAGCGATCCCGGCGAGGTGCGGATCGAGGGAGCGAGCGTCGAGGGTTCCCGGAACGTCGAGGCGTTCTGGTCGAACCGGGCCGAGAACGGCGACATCCGGTTCGACACTCGGTCCGTCCGTTACTCCCCGAACTACAACGAGTTCCGAAACGGGCCGGACCTCGTGTACGAGCACTCGCTCGTCGCCGCCGAGTTCGACGGCGCCGTGCTCGCGAGGACCGGTCAGACCGCGGTTCGCGGGAACGCCACGCGGCTTTCGCTGACGATGATCGACGGCGACCTCTCCCAATCGAGCGTCGAGCGCCGGAGTTTCGACCCTGAAACGCTCTCTCAACAGCGCCGAACCGTCACCCTTCAACCGGACGAGGATACCGTCACGCTCGTGCTCCCTACGACGGTCGAGGAAGAGAAACGCGGGGAACTCGCCGGCGAATGGGAGTCCACGATCGACGGCGACGTGGAGACGAGCGTCGAGGATGAGGCGATTCACGTGGAGATTGAGACGGACAGGTCAATCACGCTCGGACTCTCACAGGTTGGACTCGGTGACGGCACGTCCCCGACAGACGAGTCGGCAGGGTACATCACCCGTGTTGGCGGCGATGACGAGTTCGTGGCCGAAGTTCGGGACGAGTACAACAATCCCGTGGAGGGAGCCACGGTCGGCCTGTACGACGATTCGGGTGTGGTCTCACCATCGTTAACCGAGACGACGGATTCAGACGGTCGGATTTCCGTCTCGAACGCCACCATTGAGGAGCTGCGCATCAACGTCGAGGATGAGTCCAGAACCGACGCCGACGACTGGGAGCGATGGGAGCGGCTCGACACGGCTCGGGACGAGGAGACGGATCCTGACGACCCCATGTTTGGACCGGATGTTCGGAACGTGGACGCCAGTCCCTCCGAACTGGAGGCAGGTACCGACGTGGACGTCTCGGCGACGATCGACTCCGTCGGGACCGCCGAGAGACTCCGGAGCGGCACGCCGATACAGCGTGTCGAGGTGGTCCGCGAGGCGCCGGACGGCTCGACCGAGTCGACGATCTACGACGATTACGACCCCGACGACGACGAGACGACTGCCCGTGTGCTGGAGGGCGAACCGGACGAGCCACTGTCGACCGACGACTGGGAAGAGGGAATACACGAGATCACGGTTCGGGGGCAGGACGCGAGTGGTCGGTGGACGCCGACCGAGGATGCGTCGAGCACCACTGTTGAGGTCGTCGATGACGACGAGGAGGAGGATGAGGAGGAGCCCACCGAGTTCGAGTCCGTCTCCGCCTCGAATATGGTTGCAAATAGTGACGATGAGAGCCAAACCTTCACTTTCGCTCTCGACGGTGAGTTGGTTGACGGCGACGAAGTTGAGATTGATCTCGAGGACGCGCAAGATTCAGGAGCAGGAGGAGGACAACCATTAATCGTTGATTACCCGTCAGGTAGTAGCGACGATGGCACAATAGAAATTCTCGGAGGTAGTGGGAGCGCGGATCTAGATGGAGGACAGTCTCCGGGCCGCGATCAAGACGCGACTCTCACGTACACCGCTGACGAGTCCGGAGACAGTGCTGGTACTGAAATCGAGCTCACTGTTAACGGAATCGAGGTCGGTGACATTGCCGGACAAGAATACGATGTCGTATTTGAGGGGCCAAGTGGTGAATTTGACGAGACAACGACCTTCGGCATTGCGGAGACTGCTGGGGACATTTTTGTAAGTGGTACACAAGATGGAAATCTCTTCTCGACCGGCTCGATCACCGTCGAGCAGGGCAATTCAATAGAGGGAAAAGCCGACGCTGACGGTTCCGTTACGATGGAGTATGATTCAGCAGTTGAGGGTAGCATAACAAGCCGAGATACGGTCTCAATTGGACAAGAATCAACAGTCGGAGAGGGGATTTCTGCGGACGGTTCCGTTACGATGGAGTACGATTCAGCAGTTGAGGGTAGCATAACAAGTCGAGATACGGTCTCAATTGGACAAGAATCAACAGTCGGCGAAGGAGTTTCCGCGGACAGGGATATCACAGTTGGACCCCGGTCGACAGTCGAAGGATCCGTTACAAGTCAAGATACGATCACCCTTGATGAGGACTCTACAGTAGAAGGGGCGATCGACGGGGAGGGTTCTGTCACGATGGAACCGCGATCGACTGTAGAGAGTATTGTATCCGGTGGTACTGTATTGATCGCACAGGATGCTACCGTCGAAGGTGAGGTAGTTGCTAGTGAGTCCGTTGAACTCGGATATCAGGATGACTTCGGTGGAACTGTTGAGGGCGACGTAACGGCTGGAGGCGATGTCTCAGTGCCACAGAATGGTCGGGTCGGCGGAGACGTCACTAGTGAGGGATCCGTTGAACTCGGATATCAGGGTGTCATCGAGGGTGGTGTGTTCGTCTCGAGCGCGAGCAATATCGTCTGTGGACAGGGTTCCACGATCGATGGACAGTCCTGTGAAGACTACGTCGACGAGAACTACTAATCCGACATTCCACAATCGTCGTAACCCCTCATCGACAGGTCCATATGCCTCCCTCATGAACGACCGCCCATGACCGCAGTGGGGATAGACGCCATCGAGATCCGGTCAGGGAAGCTCAAACTCGACCTGCCGAACACGTTCGCGCCGCAGAAGGGAGACGACCCGGAGAAGTACACGAAGGGGCTGGGCCTCAACAACTCCTCGTTCCCGGACGTGTACGAGGATATCGTCACGATGGGCGCCAACGCGGCGAAGTCGCTGATGGACCGCAAGGGGCTCGCGCCCAGCGACATCGGCCGCATCGACGTGGCGACGGAGTCGGCGTTCGACCACTCCAAGCCCGTCTCGACGTACATCGCGGGCTGTCTCGAACAGGTGTACGACGGCGATTTCCGGCACGCGAATAAGGGCGAGCGCAAGTTCGCGTGCGTCGCCGGGACGCAGGCCGTCGACGACGCCTACAACTGGATCCGCGCGGGGCGGAATCGCGGGCGTGCGGCGCTCGTCGTCGCGACCGACACGGCGCTGTACGCCCGCGGGGATCCCGGCGAGGCGACGCAGGGCGCCGGCGCCGTCGCGATGCTCGTGACGGAGGACCCCTCGCTCGTCGAGCTCTCGACCCACCAGGGGTACGGCTCGATGGACGAGACGGACTTCCTGAAGCCGAACCAGCAGTTCCCCAGCGTCGACGGCAAGCGCTCGATGCAGGTGTACCTGGCACGGATGCGCGAGGCCCTGGAGGACTACCAGTCGGTCGCGGGGAAGGTCCACTTGGAGGACTTCGAGTACGCGCCGTTCCACACGCCGTTCCCGGGGATGGTGCGGAAGGCGGCGCTGTTGGCGTACCGGCACGTGATCCGCGACACGGAACACGAGGACGCGCTCGCCGACGAGATCGGCCGCCAACCCCGCGAGGACGAGTACGAGGACCGCGAGGCGTTCGAGGAGGCGATCCGCGAGCACATGGACGAGCTGAAGGACACCGAGGCGTACCGCGACTGGTACGCGGAGACCGTCGAGCCCACGCTCGGGCTCGCACGCGAAGTCGGCAACTGGTACACCGGCTCCGTTCACGTCGCCCGCGTGAGCGCGCTGCGTGACGCCCTCGAGAAGGATCGCGACTTCGTCGGCGAGAGCCTGCTCGTCGGGTCGTACGGCTCCGGTGCGCAGGCGGAGATCCACGCCGAGACGGTGCAGGAGGGCTGGCGCGAGGAGATCGAGGGCCTCGATATCGACGAGCAGCTCGAGAACCGCTACGACCTCTCGTGGGAGGAGTACGAGGACGTCCACGACGTCCACGAGTACGACAAGGACCTCGACCGGGAGATAGAGGAGTTCACGGCTCCCGAATCGGAGTTCGTCTTCACCGGCTGGGGCCGCATGAACGAGCGGAAGTACGAGTACGTCGAGTAGCGCGGTCGTCGGACGCTCGGCGTTTCCCCGACGGTTGCCACTTTTTGGCTCGTTTTCCCCTGCCGAGCCCGCCGGCTACACCCCGTACCCGTACCGCGTCGTCACGAAGTGGGCGATCTCCCGGCGTTCCAGTGCCGCGAAGCCGGCGAGGATCGCGAGGAAGCCGACGATCGCCTCGGCCTCGATCAGGTGGCCGAGCAGGACCCAGCTTCCGGCGGCGGCGACGACCGGCTCGACGTAGCCGACGAGGTGGAGCTGCGTGGGGCCGACGGCGTCGAGCAGCGCGAAGTAGATCAGGAACGCCACGACCCCGGACAGCACCGTGAGGTACGCCAGCGAGACGATGGAGGTGGCGTTCCAGACGATGGCGCCGGGCGACTCCCCGAGCCCGGCGGCGCCGACGAACAGCATCCCTGCACCGACCAGCATCGCCCAGCCCTGCAGCGCGGCGATCGGGAAATCGGTGCGGATCGGGCGGAGGAGCACGGCGCCGATCGAGAACGCGACCGCCGAGAGGAACGTGAGCGTCACGCCGATCAGCTCCGGGCCACCGAAGCCGCTGCCGCCGGGGTCGGCGATCACGATGACACCGACGAGTCCGAGTGCAAACCCGGCGATCTCGACGGGACCGAGTCGCTGGTTCGGCAGCAGTAGGGCGGCGAACGCCGCCGTCAGCACGGGCGAGAGGCTCACGACGACGGCGGCGACCGCACCGGGGATGTAGAGCTCGCCGATGTACAACAGTCCGTGGTATAAGGCGATCACGAACGCGCCGGCGACGCCGACGCCGAGCCACTCATCGCGACCGCTCGGCACCCAGCGGTCGGACACGAGCACGGCGTAGCCGAGCACGACCGCGCCGGCGAGCGCGTAGCGCACGCCGGCGAACAACAGCGGCGGAAAGTAATCCAGCCCGGCCTCGATGGCGACGAACGACGTGCCCCACAGCGTCGCGAGCAGGAGGAACGCCCCGGCCACCAGTCCGGGAGTAGAGAGGAGATCTTGCGAGTTCATTGACTGTTGGTTCGAACTTCCCCGATGTAGTTAAACTATTCTTCTAACTAGCCAGATGTCTTGGATGATGAATCACACATATGAACCATATTCGATAACACGCCAAAATATAGTGCGTGAATTAGAGAGCACTCCAAGTCTGTCGGTCACAATATACAACTATCCCTCACGTGAAGGGGGTGTATGGACGAGCGCGACGTGCGACTGTTGAAGGCGATCGCCGACCTCGGCACGGGGAGCCCGGAGGCGCTCCACGAGGAGACGGATATTCCGGTGTCGACCATCCACTACCGGCTGAACAACCTGAAGGAGGCCGGCGTCATCGACAACGACCTCTACGACTTCGACCACGAGGAGCTGGGACTCGGCGTCACCGTCATCGTCGAGGTGTTGGCCGACTACGACGGCCCCTACGAGACGTTCGCCGACGAGCTCCTCGCCGTGGAAGGCGTCACGCAGGCGTACTTCACGATGGGCGAGACGGATTTCGTCGTCATCGCGCGACTCTCCTCGTCGGACACCGTCGAGCGCCTTATCAGCGACTTCGAGGCGATCCCCGAGGTCGAGCGCACCAACTCCACGTTCACCATCGCCACGCTCCGCGACGAGTCGCGGGCGCCGGCGACGTACGACCTCGACACGCTGGTCGCGGAGCTGACGGACTAGACCGTCACGTCGAAGCTGTCGTAGTCGCCGGCCACGCCGGCGAACGCGGCGAGCAGGTCGGCGACCGCGTCCAAGTCCTCCGTGTCAACCACTTCGACGGGCGTGTGCATGTAGCGGTTCGGGAGCGAGACGTTCAGCGACGGAACGCCGCCACGCGAGGTGAAGAACGCGTCCGCGTCGGTCCCGGTGCGGCTCCCGGCTGCCTGTAGCTGGATGTCGATCTCGGCGTCGTCTGCCGCCTCACGGGCGGCGTCGACGAGCACCGGGTGGTTCGCACTCCCGCGGGTGACGACCGGTCCCTCGCCGAGCTCGACGGGACCGCGGTGTTCGGTGTCCACGTCCGGATTGTCCGTGGCGTGGGTCACGTCGACGGCGACGAACGCGTCGACCTCCTCCAGCGCAACGCCGGTCATCTGTGCACCCTTAAGGCCAACCTCCTCCTGAACCGTCGAGACCGCGTAGACGGTGGCGTCGACGCCGTTCTCGGCGGCACGACGGAGGCCCTCCGCGGCCGCCCAGATGCCGGTCCGGTTGTCGATGCCGCGTGCGGCGATCCGTGACCCGACGAGCTCCTCGACCTCGGTCGAGAAGGTGACTGGATCACCGATCTCGATGTGCTCTCTCGCCTCTTCAGCGGTTTCGGCACCGATGTCGACGAACTGCCCGTTGATGTCGTCGTACTCGTCTTTCGAGGGGTCCCGCAGGTGGATCGCGGTCTGGCCGATCACGCCCTGCACCGGCTCGTCGGCGTGGACGGTGACGTGCTGGCCCTTCGAGACGGTGCGGTCGGAGCCGCCGACGCGGGCGATTCGGAGAAAGCCATCGTCGAGCACGTCCCGGACGATGAAGCCGATCTCGTCGGCGTGGCCCGTTAGCGCGACCGTCGGCGCGTCCGGGTCGCCCTCGTAGACGGCGACCGCGTTGCCGTACGCGTCCGTGAACACCTCGTCGGCGAACTCGCGGACGTAGTCGGTCCACACTCGCTGGGCGGGCGTCTCGAAGCCGGACGGACTGGCGGTTTCGAGCAAATCGTCCAGAAACGTGCGTCGTGGTTGGTCCATGGTGTCGACTTACTATCCTGAGTGAAGAATCTCGCGTTACACGTCGAATCGTTCGGTCGCGTGGAGAATTCGAGCCTAGCAGAAGCGAGCGCCCGCCACCACCGTTAAGCCCGCTCCGATGGAACAGACTCACATGAGCGAAAAGCAGTTCACCTTCCTCGAAGTTCACCTGGGCGACGGTCCCATCCAGTTCGGTCCGAAGGCGATCGGCGGCGCCGACGAGACGACCGCCGGCTGCGGCTGTGGCGCCTGCGGCGACGACTGCCCCTGTCCCGACTGTGCCGCCTGCGACTGCGGCATCTGCGGCGACGCCGGCGCGGACGCCGGCGGCTGTCCGTGTCCGATCTGCGGCGACGGCTGTGACTGCGTCGGCTGCAAGGTCGGAAAGCTGGTGGTCGTCCTCGGCGTGCTCGCCGGCGTGGCGGCGGTTGCGTGGAAGGTCGTCGGCGAGACGGACCTCGACGCGGCCGCGGAGCTCGACGAGCTCGCGGAGTGAGGACACCCGGGATCTCGTCCCGGCGTCCCCGACACAAACGCTTTGAGTGGCCGGTCCGTGCCTCCCGTATGAACGTGCTTCGTAGCCTCCGTGCCGTCTCCGAGGCGTCCGGCGACGGCGTCGTCGACTGGGAGAAGGCGGCGGAGGCCGCCAAGGCGTCCACCGACCCCGGCTCGCTGGATCTGTCGCCCGCCGAGCGCCAGGGGTACGCGGCCGACGTGCGCGACGCCCGCGACCGCCTCCGTGACGTGGCGGGCGTCGAGTTCGACGTGCCCGCGACGGTGGAGATCCAGAACCGTCACCACTGGATGGACGCCAACCTCGACACCTTCCGAAACGTGATGCGCCCCATCGAAGGGGCCGCCGCACCCGCGCTGCCGGAGCTCTCTCGCGTCGCCAACACCGGGTCGATGGCGTTCATGCTCGCCTTCCTCGGCCGGAACGTGCTCGGCCAGTACGACCCGCTCCTGCTCGCCGACGAGCCCGACGCCGACCACGGCCTCTACTTCGTCCATCCGAACATCGTCGCAGCCGCCGAGGAGCTCGACGTGGACTACCCCCGCTTCCGCCGGTGGATCGCCTTCCACGAGGTGTCCCACGCCGCGGAGTTCGGCGCGGCGCCGTGGCTCCCCGACTATCTCGAAGCCCGGATGGAGGAGGGCGTCGGCGCGCTCACCGCGGGGTCGCTCGACCGCGACGCATTCGAGGAGCTTCACCTCGCAATGACCGCCGTCGAGGGATACGCGGAGCTGCTGATGGACCGGGCGTTCGACGACGAGTACGCCGACCTCCGCCGGAAACTCGACGAGCGCCGAAGCGGCGGTAATCCCCTTCAGAAGCTCGTCCGCCGGATGCTGGGACTCGGGCTCAAACGCGAGCAGTACGAGCGCGGCGCCGCCTTCTTCGAGGCGATCGCCGACGAGCGCGGGCTCGAGGCGGCGGGAGTCGTCTGGGAGAGACCCGAAAACCTCCCGACGAGTGCCGAGCTCGACCACCCGGAAACGTGGCTGATCCGGGTCGACCCGTAGCTCGACTTCGCCGTCTGGACGCCATGCTCACTCGACAGTTTTCCACAAAAATCGTGTTGTCCGGCGAAGCCGGAGTGGGAGCCGAATCCGGAGCCGAAGCCGCGAACCCCCGGTTAAAAACGCCTACTGGAAGGCGCCGCCGTGGACCGCCTCGGGCTCGTCGTCGATGTCGGCCCGCTTGAACTGCTGTTCGATCTCCTCGTAGCGCTCGCGAACCTCGTCGGTGACGCTCGGCGTCACCTCGTCGAGGGCGGCCTCGAAGTGGGCCATCGTCACGCGGACGTTGCCCACCGACTCGCGAACCTCCTCTCTCGAGACGGAGGCGATGAACTCCCGGGAAGCCTGCATCGACGCCTCGCGGGCGACCGCTTCGAGGTCGGCGCCGACGTAGCCGTCCGTCTGCCGGGCGACCCGGTCGAGGTCGACATCGTCAGCCAGCGGTTTATGCCGCGTGTGGACTTCGAGGATGGCGCGGCGCGCCTCCTCGTCGGGGACGGGCACGTGGACGTGCCGGTCCAGCCGGCCGGGGCGCAGCAGGGCGCTGTCGATGAGGTCCGGGCGGTTGGTCGTCGCGATGACGACCACGTCCTCCAGCGATTCGAGCCCGTCGAGCTCCGTCAGCAGCTGGGAGACGACGCGTTCGCCGACGCCGGAATCACCGGAGTTCTGGCCGCGCTCGGTGGCGATCGAGTCGATCTCGTCGAAGAACACGATCGTCGGCGCGTTCTCGCGGGCCTTGCTGAACACTTCGCGGACGCCCTTCTCGGACTCGCCCACGAACTTGTTGAGCAGCTCGGGCCCCTTGATGGAGATGAAGTTCGAGTCGCTCTCGTTGGCGACGGCCTTCGCGAGCAGGGTCTTCCCCGTCCCCGGCGGGCCGTACATGAGGACGCCCTTGGCGGCCTCCATGTCGAGCTCCTCGAACACCTCGGGGTACTCCAGCGGCCACTGGATCGTCTCGCGGAGCCGCTCTTTCGTCCCTTCGAGTCCGCCAACGTCCTCCCAGGTAACGTCCGGAACTTCGACGAACACCTCGCGGAGCGCGGAGGGCTCGATTCCCTTGATCGCCTCCTTGAAGTCGTTCTCGGTCACCTGGATGGAGTTGAGCACGTCCGCGTCGATCTCGTCCGATTCGAGGTCGAGCTGCGGGCGGATCCGCCGAAGCGCGTGCATCGCGGACTCCTTCGCCAGGCTCTCGAGGTCGGCACCGACGAAGCCGTGGGTGTTCTCGGCGTACTCGTCGAGGTCGATCCCGTCCACGAGCGGCATGTTGCGCGTGTGGACCTGCAGGATCTCCTTGCGGCCGTCGCGGTCGGGGACGCCGACCTCGATCTCGCGGTCGAAGCGACCGCCACGCCGGAGCGCGGGGTCGATGGCGTCCACGCGGTTGGTCGCGCCGATGACGACGACCTCGCCGCGCTCCTCCAGCCCGTCCATCAGCGAGAGGAGCTGGGCCACGACGCGGCGTTCCACGTCGCCGCCGGCCTCCTCGCGTTTGGGGGCGATGGAGTCGAGCTCGTCCATGAAGATGATCGAGGGTGCCTCCTCGGAGGCCTCCTCGAACACGTCACGGAGCTGCTCTTCGGACTCGCCGTAGTACTTCGACATGATCTCCGGGCCGGAGATCGTGTGGAAGCTGGCGTCGATCTCGTTGGCGACCGCCTTGGCGATCAGGGTCTTCCCCGTCCCCGGCGGGCCGTGGAGCAGGACGCCTTTCGGCGGGTCGATGCCGAGCCGCTTGAACAGCTCCGGGTGCCGCATCGGCAGCTCGATCATCTCGCGGACCTGTTCGAGCTCGTTGTCGAGCCCGCCGATGTCCTCGTAGGCCACGTCCGGCGTGCCGTCGCCGCCGGCCTCGCCGGCTGCAGCCGCGCCGTCCATGATCTCCTCGGCGGGCTTCTCGGAGATCTCGATCTCCGTGGAGTCGGTGACGACGACCGTTCCCGACGGGGCCGTCGAGGCGATCTTCAGCGGGACCGCCTGTGACTGGCCGCCCATGAAGCCGAAGCCGAGCGGGAGCTTCACGTTCTGTCCCTCGGTGACGGGCTGGCCGCCGAGCTCGCGGCGGATCAGCGCGTCGATGTTGCCGCGGATGCCGAGCCGCTGTGGTAAGGCGATCGTGATGCGCTCGGCGGGCTGTACGTCGACCTTCTCGATCTCGACGCGGTCGTCGATGCCGACGTTCGCCTCCTGACGGAGGGTGCCGTCGATCCGCATCACGCCCGTGCCGTCGTCCTCGGGGTAGCCGGGCCAGACCCGCGCGATGGCAGCGCCTTCGCTGCCCGCGACGCGGATGAAGTCCCCGCCGGAGAGGCCGAGCTCCTCGGCGGCGACGCGGTCGACGGCCGCGAGCCGGCGGCCGGCGTCCTTCTGTTTGAGCGGTTTGACGGTGAGCTTCATTTGGATCCCTCGATGGTGAACACGCCGTTGTTAACCGAAACGTTAGTGGCCGCCCCCGGGAGATCGAGTTCGGCCTCGGCCTCCTCCTCGCCGTGGTCGATCACGACGATCGCGGTGTCGCCGACGGTGTCGACGGCGACCGCCTCGTCGTCGACGCCCACGTCGGCGGCGACGACCCACCGGTCCTCGTAGTCGTAGCGGCGCAGGAGGTGTTCCCCGCCGGTAGCGTTGGTGATTTTCATCGTATGCTAACTACAAGTTAGGTGCGTGAGTATATGAATCTGTCGCCAACTGATCGGCTGACGGCGTAGGGAGTCACGAATCTCGGTTGTGTTGCGGTTCGGGTCGTGTGATCGGGGTCGGTGGACTCGAAGCTGGAGCTCCCCGGAGTCACGGTCCTCCACTGGCGCGTGGGTTTTTGTCGTCTCGCCCGGGAGAGAGCGTATGGAACGCGTCGACCACAACGGGCGCGAGACCGCGTATCGGCGCTTCGACCGCGGCGGGACGGCGCCGACCGTCTGTTTCGTCCACGGGAGCGGCGGCACCGGCGACGTCTGGAAGGCCCAGGCACGCCTCGGCGACGAACACCCGGTCGTCGCGCTCGACCTCTCCGGGCACGGGGAGAGCGACGACGTGGACGCCGTGCCCGGTCCGGAGACGCTCACCGCCTACGCCGCCGACGTCAAGGCGGTCGCCGAGGAGACGGATGCCACGGTGCTGTGTGGGAACTCGCTGGGCGGTGCCGTCGCGCTCCGCGTCGCGCTCGACCGCGACCTTGAGCTCGACGGGCTCGTTCTCGCGGGCACGGGCGCGAAGCTCGCCGTCCTCCAGGACCTGCTCGACTGGCTGGCCGACGACTTCGAGCGTGCGGTCGAGTTCCTCCACGACGAGGACCGGCTGTTTTACGACGCGCCCGACGAGTACGTCGAGCTCTCGAAGGCGGCCATGGACGACTGTGGGCGCGCGGTCGTCGAGCGCGACTTCCGGAGCTGTCACACCTTCGATGTCCGCGACCGGCTCGACGAGATCGACGTGCCGGCGCTCGCGGTCGTGGGCGAACACGACGGGCTCACGCCACCACGCTACCACGACTACCTCGCCGCGGAGATCGACGACTGCGAGCGCGCGATGATCGCGGACGCCGCCCATCTGGCCATGTTGGAACAGCCGACCGCGTTCAACGCGGCGCTTACCGAGTTTCTGGACCGGCTGTGACGGGGACCTCAGCCCAGCACCCCCGCGGCGAGGCGGTCGCCGGCGAACCGCCACCCGTTTATCAGGCGAGCGCGAAGCGCGTCGCATGAGCGACGTTCTCGACGCCGACCTCTACGAGCGGACGAAGGCCCTGCTGGAGCCGGGCGAGATCGAGCTGGTGGGCTGTGTCGTCCACACCAGCCTGAGCGGACAGGAGGATCTCGAGATGCACGAGCTCACCGTCGCGATCAACGAGGCCATCTCGGCACACGCCGACGCCGGCGAGACGTACATCGAGGCGGGCAACGACGACACCGACTTCTCCTCGAACCAGTTTCAGGGGCGCACGCTCGACGACGAGGCGTTCGTCTGGGAGTGCCAGCAGCTCCTCCGGGAGGGGACGTTCGACCTCGTCTTCTACTACGAGGCCGGCGTCGACCAAGAAGCGCTCGCCGACGAGCTCGCCGCGCTCGACGGCGTCGAGGGCGTGACGCAGGTTCCCTGAAGGGACCACCACGCCTTTCGAGACTCGCGGCCGCTCCGGTGCCTGTATCGTGTTTCCGTGTAACAAAGTCGATTGTCAAACAAATTATTAAGTGTGTCTAATCTTCAGTCGGTAGTGTATGCACGATCAGTCCGCTCCGACGTCCGGCCATGCCGGGGCGTCGGGCCGTTCGTACGCTGACGCACAGTTCGAGGAGCACGACGTCGACGGGGTCGTCGCCGGCGAGGCCGGCGGCGAGCTCGTTGCCGGCGAACCCATCGGAGGACCACAATGAGCGACATCGCCACGGATGGCGGCGAGGCGGCGCACCACCAGACCGTCGGCGAGGTCGCGACCGAGGAGTACGTCGCCGTCGAGGAGACGACGACCGTCGAGTCGGCGATCGACCGCTTCCAGGCGTTCGACCCGACCGACGACGACACCACCATCTACTACATCTACGTCACGGACGACCAGGGACGCCTGACGGGGGTGCTCTCGTTCCGTGAGGCGCTGAACGCCGACAACGACACCCCGGTGTCCGACGTGATGGTCGAAGACCCGGTGGCGCTCAACGCCGAACTCGACGTGGAGGCCGCCGCGCGCCAGATCCGCGAGCTCGACTTCCCAGCGCTTCCCGTGACGAAGAGCGATGGGACGCTCGTGGGTATCGCACGCGCCGACGACATGGTCTCCATCGTCGAGGAGGAGGCCACCGAGGACATCTTCAAGAGCGCCGGGTTCACGTTTGCCGACGTGGAGTCCGCGCGCTCCGAGGCGATCCTCGAATCCTCCATCACGAAGATCCTCCGGCTCCGGCTGCCGTGGCTGCTCGTCGCGCTCGCCGGCGGCCTGATGGCCGGGCTGGTGATCGAGGGCTTCGAGGACACGCTGGAAGCCGTCATCGTGCTCGGCTTCTTCATCCCCGTCATCATGGACATGGGCGGGAACGTCGGGACGCAGGCGTCGACGATCTTCGTCCGCGGACTCGCGCTCGGCCACATCGACGACCAGAACGCGATGAGCCACTTCTGGCGCGAGACGAAAGTCGGGCTCGCCATCGGGACGATCATCGGTGCGGTCGGCGCTGGCGCCGCCTACCTCTGGCTCGTCTTCCTCCGCGGGGAGCCGGGCGACGCCGGGACGATCGCGTTCGTCCTGTTCGTCTCGCTGGTCGCCGTCTGTACCATCGCGAGTCTCGTCGGCTACGTCATCCCGTGGCTGGCGAACAAGGCGGGCTACGACCCCGCAGCCGTCTCCGACCCGCTCGTCACGACGGTGAAGGACGTGACCGCGCTGGTCATCTACTTCGGGCTTGCAACGGTGCTGCTCGCCCACCTACTGTAGCGTCCGTCCGCCGACCACCCACACCGGTTCCCTTTTTCAGTCGTCCGACGAACACGCCCCCGTGAGCGACACGATCCTCCTGCCCGGCGGTCGCGACGTGCGCGCAACGCTCGACACGGCCGCGAGCGACGGCACCCGCGCGGACGCGGTCGTCGTCGCCTGTCCGCCGCACCCCCAGCAGCGGGGCCACCGCGGGGACGAGCGCCTCCGCGCCGTGAGCGACGCGCTCGCCGAGCGCGGGGTCGACTGTCTCCGGTTCGACTACGGCGCATGGGACGAGGGATACGGTGAGACGACGGATGCCGACGCGGCGGTCGGCTGGGCGCTGGAACGCTACGACCGCGTCGGGCTGTTCGGCTTCTCGTTCGGCGGCTGTGTCGCGCTCGTCACGGCCGCGAGCCGGCCGGAGGTGGCTGCGGTCTGCGCCCTGGCGCCGACAGCCCGGCTCAACCCCGACACGGACGCGGTCGCCGCGCTCGACCGATTGGCCGACCGCGGACCGCCGGCCTGCGTCGTCTACGCGACTCGCGACACGACGGCGGAGTGGAAGCCGGTCGTCGAGCGCGCCGAGGCGCTCGGCGTCGAAACCGCCGCGCTCGACGCCGACCACTTCTTCGTGGGACGTGCGGACGACGCCGCGGCTCGGGTGGTGGGATTTCTGGGACCGCGGCTGGAGGGCGGAGGTGGGGGGTAGGGAAACGGAAGACGAAGCGGCGAAGCGGGCGGCTCAGTTGTACCCTCGCCACCGCCGACCGCACTCCTTGCACTTGAAGAAGCGCGTCGGCGGCTCGTCGGCGGCGCCGGTCTGTTTGATCGTGTACCACGCTTCCTGGTGGCCACACTCCTCACACACCACGTCAGTGGCGGTGGGCTTCCCCTCGAAGTTCGCGCCCTCCTCGGTTTCGATCACCTCGTCGCCGGTCTGTTCCTCGGTGGACTCGAAGCGCTCGGCGAGCGCCTCGTCGCGCTCGGCGGTTCCCTCGCAGTCGTCGTTTTGACACACCATCTCGCCGTCGCGTGAGACCATCATCGAGCCACACTCGTCGCAAAACTGCATGACCGTCGGCTACGTCGTGGACCCTTTTATGTTCGGTGTCTGCGCGCCGCGATCGGGCCGGACGCCACCGGTTTGGGCTGCAAAGAGTCCGTCCTCGCGCCCGCCGGCGACTACTTCCCGTGGTCGACGGTAGGGCCCTCCTCGCCCACCATCGGGCAGCCGCGCACGCGGAACTCGTCACCCGTGAGCACTTCGAGGATTTCGCCGTCCCCGTGTTCACACGCCACCTCCGGCGGCTCCGTAAAGTGGGGGCACCGCTGGCAGTACTCGCGTTTGTCGACGACGTGGTCGGTCGCCGTCTCCCCCGCGCCGGCGCCGACTGCGTGCTCGCCGGCGGCGGCTTCATCCGCGGCGAGCGTCTCCCAGACGTCCGTCTCCTCCAGCTCTCCGACCTCCATGCGCTCGAATGCCTCCTCCGCCAGCTCCTCGTCGACCTCGTCCAGCTCGTCGAACGGGTCCTCAAACTCGCTGGACGACGGGGATTCGGCGGTTCCCAAGTCCGTCTTGGCGGAGCTCGGTTCGGCGTCCGTGTCGCCGCCATCGTCGCCCTCGCGGCCGGCGTCAAGCTCCGCAAACGGGTCCGTGTCGCCGCCGTCGTCGACTTGGTCACCTTCGGCGTCGAGCTCCGCGAACGGGTCCGGCTCGTCGCCGTCGGTCCGGTCATCCTCGCTCATGGTCAGCCGTCCTCGAACAGGTCGTCACCCGATTTCGGGGCAACGTCACCCTCAAGCGCCGGCGGGTCCCCGATGGTCAGCGTCGCGGTGCCGAAGAAGCCGCTTGCGGGCTCGAAGCCGCCGAAGTCGGCCCCACAGTGGGGACAGCTTGGCGTGCACAACAGCGCGATCCGCACGGGGCGGTCACAGTCGCCGCAGGTCGCTTTCTCCGTGCCGTTGCGGTTGGCGGCGTCCGCGATCGTGGTCAGCGTCTCCCGGCGCGCGCTGGCGTTCTCCAGTTTCCCGAGTCGGCGCTGTGCGCGGACGAGCGCGCCGGCGACCGTGGACAGCTTCCGGTCCACGTCCTCGTCGAGCCGGCGCTCCAGGTCGTCGACGCGCTCGGCGAGTTCCGCAAGCCGTTCGATGGCCGATTCGGACTGCTCCGCAGCCGTATCGGCGCGTGCGTGGGCCTCCCGTGCCGCGGTCTCGGCATCCGCCGCGGCGGCGGCCAGTTCGGGGTGGTCGTGGTCGGCGTCCGGCTTCGCCTCGAGTTCACGGTAGAGCTGGACCACGCGCTCGCGGAGGTCGCCGACCTTCTCGTCGAGGTCGGCCTCCAGCGCCTCGACGGCTTCGTTGACCGTGTCGAGGTCATCCTCCAGCTCCTCGATGTCCGCGTCCAGCGTTTCGACGGTCGCTCCCACGTCGCTGACGACGCGCTCGACCGCCTCCACGTCCGTCCGATCCGTCACGTCCACGTCGGCTGCCTCGGCGAGCGCGACGACTGCTCGTCGGAGCGTCGCCTCATCAGGGACCTCCGTTGCTGCCACGACCGACGAGAGGGGGTCATCGCGTGGAGCCGACTCCTCGCCGGCGGCGTCCTCGCCCCCGTTCTTCCCGGGCGACGTCTCGTTCGACGGCGCGTCGCCGGGGACGCCGCTCTCCGAATCGGCGTCGGTCACCGCGACTCACCCATCATTCATGCTGACTTGGTGTGGGAGACTTAAGTAACCTGGAGACGGGTCAGCGGATCTTGCGAACGTCGCTGATGTCGAGGCCGCCCTCGTGGATCTCGGTCTCGAAGCGGACGATGTTCTCCTCCTCGAGGCGGGAGAGCACGCCGCGGAACTCGCGGACGACCATCGTGCGGGCCCGCTGGGAGCCGCCGGACTCCCAGGTGAACCGGAAGGTGCCGCCGGCGGCGTCCATGAGCGTGCCGAACTCCTGGTCGGTGAGCGAGTCCTCGTTGACCAACAGGAGGATGAGCCCCTCCCAGTGATAGGCGGCCTTTTTCAGCCCTTTCAAGAGGAGCGCGATGTCCGACCACTCCAGGTCCTCCGAGACGGAGGAGACGAGGTCGGTGATCGAGTCGATGAGGACGAGGTTGCCGGCGGCGTGCTCGGTGAGGTAGTCGCCGAGCGCGGTCAACACGTCCTCGTGGCGGTCGCGCTTTCCGAGGTCGGTGATCGAGGTGGTCTCGCCCTCGTACCACTCGCGCGGAATGGGGCTGAGCTGGAAGTACTCCGGCGAGAAGTCGGTGAACGTGATCTCCTCGACGGCGGCGTCGACGATCTCGTCGGCCATGGTGTACTCCATCTCGCGGGTGATCGCCCCGCCGCCGGCGGTAAACGAGAGGTAGTGGACCTCCGGCGGCACCGTTGCCGAGGCGTCCACGTCGCCGTAGTAGAGGTCGAAGAGGTCGTCGTCGGCCAGCGAGAGCGCGTTCATCGCGGCGCTGGTGTAGAGGAACTCCCGGGCGCCGGCGCCGGCTTCGCCGGCGAGCAACACCACGTTCCCCGCGGGCGCGCCGCCCCCCAAAATGGCGTCCAGGCGAGCGACGCCGAACGGAATGGTCGACATGCTACCAACCCCGTGGGCCCGCCGCTTAGTGTTTGTCGTGTCGGTGGGGCTCCGTTGTAACGCGCTCAGTCAGGGACGGTCTCGGATGGAACCGCCGGTCGATGGAACAGGCTTGTTGAGTGATATCGGGAGTGGATGTTGCAACCGACGCCATCGGTGATCGCTTATAAATAACCGTGAGTGGTCCCGCTGCTCGCTTATAAACCCGACTGCGGTCGGCGCGCGCGAGAAACGCGCGCGAGGGAGGTCGACGGCGGCCGCGGAGCGGTCCCGCGGCCGCCGTCGACCGAGGCTGGGGAGGGCTGAGGTGCGGTTGCGGTGCTGTGCGGGGTGGAACTCAAAGGGGCAGCCGTTCCCGCCGCAGGCGGGAAACAGCGAGGCGGTCCCTCGGACCGTCTCGCCCGTGGTCCGGGACGACGGGCGACGCAAGCACCGCAGCGGACGGTGCTGAGAGCGAGGAGCGCAGCGAGCGTCCCGCGAGCATGCGAGCGGGACAACGGAAGTCGCAGCCCGCGAGCGCAGCGAGGTGCGACCGACGGGAGCACCTCGAAACGCGAGCGGCGAAGCCGCGAGCAGCGAGCCGGACCGTCTTCCGGAACCCTCGACCGGAGCCGGCTGGGGCTTTGGAGCTGTTCGCCGTCGTGCTCACCGCAGCAACCACTTATAAAAGAGTCACAACACCACCGACGCCCCGCTTATAAACGCCGCACCAGCTCACGTGATAGACCCACTCCCGAGATATCTCATCGAGAGCTCTACTGTTCGGAAATGCCCCAGCGTCACTCAATGAGCGTTTCAACGGAGCAGTCGACGAAAGCCCCACCCGCTTCAGCTCACTCCTCGATGCGCGCACCGCGATTGGCGCCCCGAACAACCCGCACGGTTCCGCCGGCGCCCGCCGCGTCGAGCGCGCGCTCGCCGGCCGCCTGCGCCGCGTCGGCGTGTGCCGCGTCGGTGACGCCGTAGACGGCTGGGCCCCACGAGGACTGACCGGCGCCGAAGACGGCGGCCGAGTCCTCCAGCTCGGCGACCACGTCGCCCACGGGCGGGCGGTAGACGCCCCCCTGCTCGTCGGCGTACCAGGCGCCGTTGAGCCGGCCGACCTCGGCGACGGCGGCCCCGAACGCCTCCGCGCGCCCCTCCGCGATAGCGGGGAGCACGCGCCGGGTGACGATGCCCGCGATCCGGTCGGCGAGCGCGGGGTCCGCGCGCTCGACCGCCGTCCGCATTGCCGCGTCCTCCGCGTCCCCATTCCGTCCGGGTTCGGCGTCCGGCAGGACCAGCAGGAATCGCCACTCGTCGGGGATCGGGTGGCGCGCGGCGACTGCGGGGACCTCCCACTCTCCGTCCGCCGGCCGGTCCGTGGTGAACCGCGCGGTCGGGTGGCCGGCGTCGAGCACGAAGCCGCCGCGCTCGAAGGCGGCGACGCCGATGCCGGACCGCCCACCCCGACCGAGCGCGGGTGCTCGCTCGCGGACCGCGGGCGCCCGGTCGTGCGCTCGGGCGACCGCGGCGAGCACGGTTGCCGCCAGCTGGGTGCCGCTTCCGAGTCCGGCGTGCCGTGGCAGCCGCTCGGAGAGGGTGACCGTCGCCCCGGTCACGTCGAGGAGGCCGACCGCGCGCGTCGCGTACCGGCGGACATCCGCAAGCACGGGATCGTCCGCGGGGAGGTCACCGCTGGTGTCGACCGTCACCGTCGAAGCGGGCGTGGCCGACACGGTCGTTCGGGGTTCCGCGAGCGCGACGCCGAGCGCCCCGTAGAGGCGCTCGTGTGACAGGCTGAGGTTGCCGAACCCGAAGTGGAGGCGGGCGCCGGCGCTGACGCGGGACATTCTCGACTCCCGCTTCGGGACGTGGACAAAAAGGCATCGTGGCGGTGGCGGGGTTTGCCTCGGTTTGGTGGCGACCACCCCAACGAGCCGTTGTCTCTGGCAGTCGGTCACGGACCGACGACACCGTTAAGTCGATGTACACACATGTACATTATAAGACGATTTCATACATTGGTGACCACAATGAGTATCCAGCACACCATCGAGCGCGTGACGGACGGCGAGGATCTGACGGTCGACGAGGCCCGCGAGACGGCCCGTCTGGTTTTCGAGGAGGCGACGGAGGCACAGATCGGGGCCCTGCTCGCGGCGCTGCGGGCGAAAGGCGAGACGGAAGCGGAGATCGCCGGCTTCGCACAGGGAATGCGCGACGCCGCGCGCACGATCGACCCCGACCGCGAGCCGCTCGTCGACACCTGCGGCACGGGCGGTGACGACTACGACACGATCAACGTCTCGACGACCGCGGCCATCGTCGCGGCGGGTGCGGGCGTCGCCGTCGCCAAGCACGGCAACTACTCCGTCTCCTCCTCGTCGGGGAGCGCGGACGTGCTGGAGGTCGCCGGCGCCGACATCGACGCCGAGCCCCCGGCCGTCGAGCGCGCCATCGAGGAGGACGGGATCGGGTTCATGCTCGCGCCGGTGTTCCACCCGGCGATGAAGGCCGTCATCGGCCCGCGCAAGGAGCTGGAGATGCGGACGATCTTCAACGTTCTCGGTCCGCTCACCAATCCTGCGGGCGCCGACGCGCAGGTGCTCGGCGTGTACGACCCCGATCTGGTCCCGCAGATCGCCAACGCGCTCTCGCACATGCCCGTTGAGCGCGCGCTGGTCGTTCACGGCTCCGGCATGGACGAGATCGCGCTCCACGATGAGACGGTCGTCGCGGAGATCGACGGCGACGAGATCACCGAGTACACGATCACCCCCGAGGACCTCGGCCTCGAACGCGCCCCCATCGCGGATGTCGCCGGCGGCTCTCCCGAGGAGAACGCCGCCGACCTCCGCGGGATCGTGGAGGGTGAGGTGACGGGCCCTAAGCGGGACCTGATCCTCGCGAACGCGGGCGCCGCGGTGTACGTCGCAGGGCTGGCCGACACGCTCGCGGAGGGCGTCGAGGTAGCGGAACAGGCGATCGACGACGGCGGAGCGGCCGCGAAGTTCGCGGCGCTCTGCGGGGAGGGAGAGGCGACTGCGGACGGAGCCGCGGACGCACCCGACGCCGCCCCGGAGGGCGACGACTGATGGCGCGCGCGAAGGTGTGCGGGCTCACCCGACCCGCCGACCTCCGGGCAGCCGTCGACGCGGGTGCAGACGCCGTCGGCGTGATCACGGAGGTCCCGGTCGACACCGCACGCGAAGTGGATCCGGCCGAGGCGGCCGACCTGCTCGCGAGCGTCCCCCCGTTCGTGGCGGCCACGCTGGTGACGATGCCGGAGTCCGCCGAGCGCGCCGTCGAGCTGGTCCGCACCGTCGAACCGGACGCGCTCCAGCTCCACGGCGAGTGGACCACCGACGAGGTGGGGTACATCCGCGCGGAGACCGGCGTGAAGGTTCTGCTCGCGGTCGACGCCGACGACCTCGGGCGGGCGGAAGAACTGGATGAGGCCGCCGACGCGCTCGTCGTCGACTCGACGACGGAGTCGGGCGCGGGGGGCACGGGCGAGACCCACGACTGGGCCGCCACCGGCGCGCTCGCGGAGCGACTCACGTCGCCGGTCGTGCTCGCCGGCGGGCTCACGCCGGAGAACGTTGCGGAGGCGGTGCGCGTCGCCGACCCGTTCGCCGTCGACGTGGCAAGCGGCGTGGAGCTCTCGGAAGGGCGCAAGGACCACAACGCCGTCGCGCGGTTCGTCGCCAACGCCGGCCGCGAGGTGGAGGTCATATGACCGGACTGGACGTCTCCCGCGAGGAGTTCGTCGCGATGGCCGAGGACGCCGACGGCCCCGTCGTCGTCCGAACGGCCGCCCCGATAGAGGCGGACGCGTCACCGCTCTCGGCGTACGCGGCACTTGTGGGCGATAGCCCGCACGGGTTCCTCCTCGAATCCGGCGAGAAAGTGGCCTCCAGCGACCCGGACGGCGCCTTCACCGCGGGAGCGGGCGCCGGCGCTGACCGCCACGCGCGCTACTCGTTCGTCGGCTACGATCCCGAGGCGGTCGTCTCCGTCCATCCGGACCACACCGAGGTCCGGCGGCTCGGCCCGGCTGGCGACCTGATCGACACTGCCTCGCTGGGTCCGAACGCCGGGGACGCCATCGACCGGGTTCGGGGCGCGTTTCCCGACGTGAGCCTCCGGGGGTTCCCCGAGACCCATCGGCAAACGCTGTCGGGCGGATTTGTCGGATTTCTGGCGTACGAGGCCGTCTACGACCTCTGGCTGGAGGAAGTGGGTGTCGAGCGCCCGGAGACGACGTTCCCCGACGCGGAGTTTGCGCTGACGACCCGCACCGTCGTCTTCGACGACGCGGAGGGGACCGTCGACCTCGTGTTCACTCCCGTCATCGCGGACGGGGAGACCGGCCGAAACCCGGGCGAGGTGTACGACGACCTCGCCGCGGAGGCCGAGCGCGTCGCGAGCCTGCTCGCCGACGCGGACGACCCCGACCCCGCCGGCTTCCGCGTCGATTCGGAGTCGGCGGGTCCACAGGGGGAGTACGAGGAGGCAGTTCGCACCGCCAAACAGCACGTCCTCGACGGCGACATCTACCAGGGCGTCATCTCGCGCTCGCGGGAGCTTCGCGGGGAGCTAGACCCACTCGGGCTGTACGCCGCGCTTCGGGCGGTGAACCCCTCGCCGTACATGTACGTGCTCCGGCACGGCGACCGGACCATCGTGGGCGCGAGTCCCGAGACGCTGGTGTCCGTGACCGGCGACCGCGTCGTCTCGAATCCCATTGCGGGCACCTGCCCGCGCGGCGAGAGCCCGGTCGAGGACCGCCGGCTCGCCGGCGAGATGCTGGCCGACGACAAGGAGCGCGCCGAGCACACGATGCTCGTCGACCTCGCGCGAAACGACGTGCGCCGGGTGTCGGAGGCCGGCTCCGTCCGCGTCGAGGAGTTCATGAACGTGCTCAAATACAGCCACGTCCAGCACATCGAGTCGACGGTGACCGGCCGACTCGCGGCCGACGCCGACGCCTTCGACGCGACGCGCGCGACGTTCCCTGCCGGCACCCTGACGGGCGCGCCGAAAGTGCGGGCGATGGAGATCATCAACGACCTGGAGGCGACCCCACGAGAGGCGTACGGCGGCGGCGTCGGCTACTACTCGTGGACCGGTGACGCGGACTTCGCCATCGTGATCCGCACGGCGACGCTGGAGCGGGAAGCGGACGGCAGTTCGACGGCGACGGTTCGCGCCGGTGCTGGCCTCGTCGCGGACTCCGACCCGACGGCGGAGTACGAGGAGACCGAACAGAAAATGAACGGCGTGCTCGCCGCCATTGACCGGATCCGGACGGAAGAGGATGGCGCCCCTCCTGCGGAGACGCCACTCGCCGGCGGCGACGCGGAGGTGGACGAATGAAGGTCGTCGTCGTCGACAACTTCGACTCGTTCACGTACAACCTCGTGGAGTACGTCTCCGAGGCGCCCGCGGACGCCGATGTGACCATCGACGTGCTGAAAAACACCGCGTCGCTCGCGGACATACGCGACGCGGACCCCGACGCCATCATCCTCAGCCCCGGTCCGGGCCACCCGAAAAACGAGCGCGACGTGGGCGTGACGATGGACGTGCTCCGCGAACTCTCTCCCGACGTGCCGACGCTCGGCGTCTGTCTCGGGCTGGAGGCCGCCGTCCACGAGTACGGCGGCACGGTGGGCCACGCCCCGGAGCCGATCCACGGTAAGGCGTTCCCGGTCGACCACGACGGCGAGGGCGTCTTTGCGGGGCTCAACCAGGGGTTCCGCGCCGGGCGCTACCACTCACTCGTCGCCACCGAGGTGCCGACCGACGCGTTCGCCGTCACCGCCACGACGGACCACGAGGGCGAGGAGCTGGTGATGGGGATCCGCCACCACGAGCACCCGATCGAGGCGGTCCAGTTCCACCCGGAGAGCGTGCTCACGGCGGTCGGCCACGACGTGATCGAGAACTTCCTCGCGAGCGTCTGAGTCACCTCCGCTGGGTTGGGACCCGTCGGGGGCTTGTTCTTCCGATGTACTTTGGGCTGAAATAGCCAACCTGCGAAACTGTTTGTTGATCGAGATCGGGAGTGAGTATGGCAGATCGTCGCCGGCGATAGAGTATATAAACCGTCGAGAGCGGTAGTTGCGCTATCCTTATAAACGGGGTGCGGTGCGGTGGCGCGCCCGGCGAGCGCCCAGCGGGCGCTCGTCGGCGCGCGAGGGAGTCGTCGCCGCAGGCGACGACGAGGCTGGGGAGGTGTGAGGTGCGGTTGCGGAGCGGTGCGGGGCGGGACTCAAAGGGGCAGCCGGCTTCGGGAAGACGGCCGACACAAGCACTCAAAAGGCCGGGCGGTGCCGAGAGGCCTTTTGAGCGCGCAGCGAGGCCCTCGACCGGAGCCGGCTGGGGCTTTGCAGGCGGTCCTCACCAGCGAACTCCCGACGACCCACCGATCATTCAAGCCTTATAAACGAACTACGACACCATCTAAGACCTACTTATAAACGCCACCTCCAACCACGTGAAACACGTACTCCCGGTGTCACTCATCGAGGAGTCTGTATCGACCACAGCCGATCCGAGTGTGTCACCGACTGAGAATTCCAACAGAACCGTCAGCTGCTACTCCGCCGTCTCCGACTCGCCGCTGTTGCCGCCGACCACGCCTACATCCGCCGCCAGGCGCCGGGCGGCCCGCTCCAGTTCCGTGCGGCGATTCGAGGCGTACAGCCGGTCGAGGATGAACGCGAAGGTGCCGCCGGTCGTGAACTCGGACTCCCACCGGACGCGGACGGTACCGCCGGCGGCCTCAACGATGTCGGGGTCCCCGAACACCGGCGCCTCGGAGTCCGCCGGCGGCACATCGACGTGCACGGTCGTCCGGCACACGTCGAGGAACCCGCCCTCGACCGACTCGTAGGCGTAGCCGTCCGAGAGCTCGCGGACCGCAACCGTCACCCCCCGGTTGTCGCCGCCCTGTGCCCGGCCACTCACTCGCCACCCGTCCGCGGTCTCCTCGACGCCGGTGACCTCGAACGTTCCCTCCAGCTCCAGCAGGCGCTCGGGAGTCAGCGCATCGAGCACGGCCTCGCGAGTCGTCGGGAGCCGCGCGGCGACCGTCACGCGTCGCATTGGCGACCGTTGGCAGGCACCCGAGTTAAACCGTCCGACCGCGACGCGTATCTACCGGCGGTCACTCGTCGCGACTCGCAAGCCCAGCGAGGTGGCCGATCTCCGGGAGGATGATCTCCTCGATCCCGAGCTGCACGGCGTTCTCGGAGCCGGGGAGACAGAAGACGGGCGTCTCGCTGGCGACGCCGGCGGTCGCCCGCGACCCGACCGTTTTCGTTCCGACTTCCTCATAAGAGAGCCGCCGGAACAGCTCGCCGAAGCCCGGGAGGCGTTTGGCCAAAACACCCTCGACTGCCTCGGGCGTAACGTCGTCCGGAGTGACGCCAGTTCCCCCCGTCGTGACCACGGCGTCGGTGTCCTCGCGGCGGGAGAGCCGGTCGACAGTTCCCTGGACGGAGTCGAAGTCGTCGGGGATCAGCTCCCGGACGACGACCTCGTGGCCGGCGTCCTCGATCGTCTCCACGAGGTAGTCGCCGGAGGGGTCGTCGTCCACGGAGCGCGACGACGAGACGGTGACGACGGCGAAGCCGACGTGCTCCGCGTCGTGATGGTGGTGGTCGTGGCTGTGGTCGTGGCCGTGATCTCCGTCATGGTCGGCGTGCTCGCCGTGGTCGTGGCCGTGTTCGTCGGCTTCCCCGTAGCCGCCCTCGTGCTCCTGATCCTCGGTGGGGTCGTGGTCGGTCGCACCCATGTCGCGCTCGGCGGGATCGTCGTGGTCGCTCATACGTGCGAATTGCCGGGCGGACACAAAACTCCCGGCGCTCCGGAACGCGGCGTGGCGCTCGTCACGTCCATCCATCCGGTTGGGGTACAGTTTTGTTGCAGCCTGTGGTTGGATCGCACATGAAGGCCGTTCAGTTCGTCGAGCACGGCGACCGAGACGTGATCGACTACGGCGAGTATCCGGACCCGGATCCGGACCGGAACGAAGTGCTCGTCGACGTGAAAGCCGGCGCGCTCAACCACCTCGACGTGTGGACGCGGCGGGGGCTCCCCGGCATCGACCTGGAGATGCCACACGTGCCCGGCAGCGACGCAGCAGGTATCGTGGAGGCGGTCGGCGAGGACGTCACGCGCTTCGAGCCCGGCGACCGGGTCGCGGTGTCGGCGGGCGTCTCCTGTGGCGAGTGCGAGTTCTGCCGGGACGGCGAGGCCTCGCTGTGCGCCTCCTACCACATCATCGGCGAGCACGTTCCCGGCGTTCACTCCGAGAAGACTGCGGTGCCCGAGGCGAACCTCGTCCCGGTCCCGGACGGCGTCGACTGGGAGGTCGCCGGCTCCGCCTCGCTCGTCTTCCAGACCGCGTGGCGGATGCTCCAGACCCGCGCCGACATCGAGGCCGGCGAGACGGTGCTCGTCCTCGGGGCCTCCGGCGGCGTCGGCCACGCTGCCGTCCAGATAGCCGACCATGCCGGCTGTGAGGTGTTTGCCACTGCCTCCACGGAGGCGAAGCTCCGGTACGCCGAGGAGTGCGGCGCCGACCACGCGATCAACTACGAGGAGAACGACTTCGCCGCGGAGATCGGCGAGCTCACCGGCAAGCGTGGCGTCGACGTGGTGGTCGACCACGTGGGGGAGGCCACCTATCCCGATTCGCTGAAGTCGATGGCGAAGGGCGGCCGACTCGTCACCTGCGGGGCCACGACCGGGCCGAACCCGGGCGCCGGGCTCAACCGCATCTTCTGGAACCAGCTGTCGGTCCTCGGCTCCACGATGGCGACGCCCGGCGAGGTCGACGACGTGCTCGAACTCGTCTGGGACGGCACCTTCGAGCCGCGGGTCCGCGAGACGCTCCCGATGAGCGAGGCGGCACGCGCCCACGAGCTCCTGGAGAACCGTGAGGGCTTTGGCAAAGTGGTGGTAAAACCCGACAGTGAGTTCTGACACCGAAGCCGACGGCGGGCACGCCCGGACGGCCGGAAACGACGGCGTGACGACCCGCTCCGACGAGCCGGCGGCCGACGGCTTCGGTCGAAAGGGGTGGGTGCTCACCGCGGCCATCTTCGTCTGCGCGCTGGTGATCCCCGGGATCATCTACGCGTACCCGTACGCCGCCGGCTCGTTCGGGTTGCCGTTCTTCACCACGTATCTGGTGCTCCCACTCATCCCGGCCGTTCTCCTCGGGCTCATCGCCGTCTGGTCGATGACCGAGGCGGTCGCCGAGCCGGAGGCCGACGGGACGGACGCGCGTCCCGATTCCGACGAGCCGGTCGACGCCGAGTAGTCCGACGCCGTCGTCCCGTTCTGCAACGGCTTTTCCGCTACGCTCCGGCGAGCAGGTCGGCGACCACCGTCTCCACCCGCTCGATGACCTCCTCGGGTGACCGGGTTGCATCAACTCGCACGAATCGCTCCGGCTCCGCGTCGATCAACCGCTCGTAGTTGGTCTGGACCTCCGCGAGATACCCCGACTCCTCGAACTTGTTCGTTCGGCCGGCGCGCTCGGCGGCGGTGCGGGCGTCCACGTCGAGGTAGATGGTGGCGTCCGGCGGCCGCGAGAAGGCGCTGTGGATCCCTCGAATGTACTCCAGCGGTCGGGCGAGGTCGGCGTCGCTCGCCGCCAGCGTGGCCGCCTGGTAGGCGAACCGCGAGTCGGAGTAGCGGTCGGATACCACGAGCTTGCCGTCGTCGAGCGCCGGCCGGACGGTCCGCGAGAGGTGGTCGGCGTGGTCGGCGGTGTACAGAAAGAGCTCGGCGAGCGGGTCGGCGTCGTCGTCCTCGATGGAGCGGTACACCGCCTCGCCGTACCAGCTATCGGTGGGCTCGCGGGTGAACACCGCGTCGGGATAAACGTCGTGGAGCGCCTCCCAGACGGTGGTTTTACCGCTTCCGTCGAGTCCCTCCAGCGTGATCAGCATGGTCGTCGTTCGCCCGTGACTGCCTAAAAGGCCCCCGTGTTGGTGGCGGTCATCGGAGTGGGCGGTAGTGTCTCACAGCTAATAGGACGACCCCGGAATGACGCCGGGAGCGTCATGCCACCGTCTGACATCCACGGTAGGTTTACGGGCGTCCCGCTCGAAGACGGCTCCATGAAGGTCCTGGTCGCCGGCGGCACCGGCTTCATCGGATCGTACCTCTGCCGTGAGCTCGTCGACCGTGGTCACGAGGTGACCGCGCTGGCGCGCTCACCGGAGGATACACCCGAGGGTGTCGACTCAGCCGTCGGCGACGTGACGGTGTACGACTCGATCACGCCCGCGGTCGAGGGCCAGGACGCGGTGGTGAACCTCGTCGCGCTCTCGCCGCTGTTCGAGCCGAGCGGCGGCAACGAGATGCACGACCGGATCCACCGTGGCGGCACCGAGAACCTCGTGAACGCCGCGGAAGCAGGCGGCGTCGAGCGCTTCGTCCAGATGAGCGCGCTCGGCGCGGACCCCGACGGCGACACCGCCTACATCCGCTCGAAGGGGGCGGCCGAGGAGCTCGTGAAGGAGAGCGAACTGGACTGGACGATCTTCCGCCCCTCCGTGGTGTTCGGGGAGGGCGGCGAGTTCGTCTCGTTCACCAAGCGGCTGAAGGGGATGTTCGCCCCCGGCCTGCCGCTGTACCCGCTTCCGGGCGGCGGGAAGACCCGGTTCCAGCCGATCCACGTCGAGGACCTCGTCCCGATGCTGGCGGACGCGCTGGAGGGCGACGAGCACGCCGGCGAGACGTACGAGGTCGGCGGCCCGGAGGTGCTCACCCTCCGGGAGGTGACCAACCTCGTCTACGAGGCCGAGGACTCCGACGTGAAGATCGTCGGGCTCCCGATGCCGCTGGCGAAGATCGGGTTGACCGTGCTCGGCGTCGTGCCGGGCTTCCCGATGGGACCCGACCAGTACCGGTCGCTGAAGTTCGACAACACCACCGCCGACAACGACGTGTCGGCGTTCGGCGTCGACGAAGCCGACCTGATGACGCTCGCGGAGTACCTGGGGCTCGAATGACGACGGCGTGTTCGGCTGCTGGGGCGACTGCTCGCCCGGTGACGATCGCGTCGTGTCGGGTGGGTGAACAGTGGTGTGGCCGTTCGTTCGAGGAGCCGGACATCCGCGATACCCGGCTCACGGCCCGGAAATCGGCCGAATACGCGCTCTCCCGTGCGCGTGTGAGAATCTCAACGTTGGTAACCCCATCAGAAGGTTTATATCCGAGATCCCACTGTGATTTCTCCAAAGACCAACGGGGCACACAGGAGACACTATGAAACTTGCAATGATCGGATTCGGACAGGCGGGTGGGAAAGTCGTCGACAAGTTCCTGGAGTACGACAAGCGGACGGGGTCCGAGATCGTGCGCGCCGCGGCCGCGGTGAACACGGCCAAGGCGGACCTCATGGGGCTCGAACACATCTCCGAGAGCCAGCGCGTGCTCATCGGACAGTCGCGCGTGAAGGGCCACGGCGTCGGCGCGGACAACGAGCTCGGCGCCGAGATCGCCGAGGAGGACATCGACGAAGTACAGGGTGCCATCGACTCGATCCCGGTTCACGAGGTCGACGCGTTCCTCGTGGTCGCCGGGCTCGGCGGTGGCACGGGGTCGGGCGGCGCCCCCGTGCTCGCGAAACACCTCAAGCGGATCTACACCGAGCCCGTCTACGGGCTCGGCATCCTTCCGGGCAGCGACGAGGGTGGGATCTACACGCTCAACGCCGCGCGCTCGTTCCAGACGTTCGTGCGCGAGGTGGACAACCTGATGGTGTTCGACAACGACGCCTGGCGGAAGACGGGCGAGTCCGTCCAGGGCGGCTACGAGGAGATCAACGAGGAGATCGTGCGCCGGTTCGGCATCCTCTTCGGCGCCGGCGAGATCCAGCAGGGCCAAGAGGTCGCCGAGTCCGTCGTCGACTCCTCGGAGATCATCAACACGCTGTCGGGTGGCGGCGTCTCCACCGTCGGCTATGCGGAAGAGGAGGTCGAGGAGCGCTCCTCGGGCGGCCTGCTCTCACGGCTCCGCAACGACGACGACGGCGAGGAGCTCGACAGCGCACACACGACCAACCGCATCACCAGTCTCGTGCGCAAGGCCGCCCTCGGCCGGCTCACGCTCCCCTGTGAGATCGAGGGCGCCGAGCGCGCGCTGCTCGTGCTCGCAGGCCCGCCGGAGTACCTCAACCGGAAGGGTATCGAGCGCGGCCGCAAGTGGCTCGAAGAGCAGACCGGGTCGATGGAGGTCCGCGGTGGCGACTACCCGTACCGCGGCGCCGGCTTCGTCGCCACGGTCATCCTGCTCGCGGGCGTGACGAACGTTCCGCGCATCAAGGAGCTCCAGCAGGTCGCCATCGAGGCGCAGGACAACCTCGACGAGATCCGCGACGAGAGCGAGGAGAACCTCGACGAGCTCGTCAGCGACGACGAGGACGAGCTGGAGTCCCTGTTTTAGCGTCCACCGGATGGACGTTTTGGTGCCGTTTTCGGCCGACCGCCCGAAGTCCCGACTCTCCGACGTGCTCGACCGACGGGAGCGCGCGGCGTTCGCACGGGTGCTGTTGACTGACGTACTCGATGCCGCGAGCACCGCTGCCGGTGCGACCGACGGCGAGGTTCGCGTGCTTGTGACTGACGAGATCGAGGTCGAACATCCGGTCATCGTCGACGAACGGGGGCTGTCAACGGCCGTCAACGACGCGCTTGAAGAGGCGCCCCGGCCGGTTGCGGTGGTGATGGCGGACCTCGCGCTCGCGACTTCAAGAACGCTCACGCGACTCTTCACGGCCGACGGCGAGGTCGTCGTCGCCCCGGGACGCGGCGGCGGGACGAACGCACTGGTCGTTCGCCATCCCGAGTTCCGCGTCGACTATCACGGCGCCTCGTTTCTCGACCATCTGCGAAACGCCGGCGCGGTCGGCGCCAGCGTCCGGGAGTTCGACTCCCACCGGCTCGCCACGGACATCGACGAACCAGCGGACCTCGCCGACCTGCTCGTCCACGGCGACGGCGCGGCCGCAGACTGGCTCCACGATGCGGGCTTCGAGCTCGACACCAGCGACGGACGCGTGGCGGCCGTCCGGAGCGAGTAGCCGGATCCGCGACGCTTTTCGGCACCCGTCACCGACACCGAGGCGTGTTTCCCGCTGCCGAGGAGTACGGGGTCGACGTGCGCGTCGACGACGACGCCGTCGAGCGCCTGCTCTCCGTCTCCCCGGACGACGTGGCCGCCCCTGACCGGCTCACGTTCGCGCGGAACGTTTTTCTCCCGCTGACGACCGCCTGTCGCTACACCTGCACCTACTGCACCTACTACGACGTGCCAGGCGAGGCCACGCTCATGTCGCCCGCGGAGATCCGCGAGCAGTGTCGGATCGGCGCCGACGCCGGCTGCACGGAGGCGTTGTTCACCTTCGGCGACGAGCCCGACGAGCGCTACACCGCGATCCACGCACAGCTCGACGAGTGGGGGTACGACGACGTGCTCGACTACCTCTACCGTGCCTGTGAGATCGCCCTCGAAGAGGGCTTGCTCCCACACTCGAACCCGGGCGACTTGACGGAAAGCGACTTCGCCGACCTCCGCGAGGTGAACGCCTCGATGGGCGTCATGCTGGAGACGACCGCCGACGTGGACGCGCACGCCGGCGGCCGCCGCAAGACGCCGGGCCAGCGGCTCAACACGATCCGCGCCGCGGGTCGGCAGGGCGTCCCCTTCACGACGGGGATTCTCGTCGGCATCGGCGAAGGCTGGCGGGATCGTGCCGAGAGCCTGCTGGCGATCCGCGAGCTCCACGAGCGACACGGCCACGTTCAGGAGGTGATCGTCCAGAACGTCGTTCCCAACAACCGCTCCGACTTCGAGCAGCCCGATACGGCGACGATGCGCCGGGTGGTGGCGATGGCCCGCGCGGCGCTCCCCGACGAGGTGTCCGTGCAGGTGCCGCCGAATCTCTCCCCGGCGGCCGACCTCGTCGACTGCGGCGTCGACGACCTCGGCGGCGTCTCGCCGGTCACCGACGACTACGTCAACCCCGACTACGCGTGGCCGGCGCTTGACGAGCTACAGCAAGTCGCGGACGCCGCCGGCGTCCCGCTTCGTGAACGGCTGCCGACCTACGGCCGGCACCTCCCGGACGACGTTCGTCCTGACGACATCGCGCCGGCGCCTGACCCCCGGGAACGAAGCGGCTGGCTCCCCGAGGCGGTCCGCGACCGGATCCGGGCGGACGATCCCCACGGGCGTCGGCTTCGTGGGGTTGCTCGGGGTGATGGTCCGTTGTCGCTCGACCCGTCCGCCTCCCCGTCGGCCGACCGGAACGGCCCTGACCGGTCGTAAGAAACTGCGGTGCCAGTACCCTTTTTGAATGCCGCCCCATTGGCACGGACGATGGTACCACTACAGATCGACACGATCCGGGAGGCCGTCAATCTCGGCGAGATCGCCGTCTCGATGGCGCTGTTCGTCGTCGGCCTCGTGGCGGTGCTGCTGTTGGGAAAACTTCTGCTCGTGCCAGCAGTCAAGCGCGCCCTCACCGCCAGCGAGTTCGAGAAGGCGGTGAAGAGTCTCGCAACGAGCGTCACGCGAGCGGTCGTGTGGGTCGCCGCGATCGCGGTCGCGTTCACCGTCGCCGGCTACGGCGCGTTCCTCTCGGCGTTCGCCGTCTTCGGCGGCGCGATCGCGCTCGCCATCGGCTTCGCGGCTCAGGACCTGCTCGGCAACTTCGTCGCCGGGATCTTCATCCTAAAGGACAAGCCGTTCGAGGTGGGCGACTGGATCGAGTGGGACGGGAATGCGGGCCGCGTCGAGGACATCGACCTCCGCGTTTCGCGGGTTCGTACGTTCGACAACGAGCGGATCACGGTGCCGAACGGCGACCTCGCGAACAACGCCGTCACGAACCCGGTGGCGTACGAGACGCTCCGACAGAAGTTCGTCTTTGGAATTGGCTACGACGACGACATCGACCGCGCGACCGACATCATCCTCGAGGAGGCCGCCAAACACGACGCGATCCTCGACGACCCCGGGCCGTCCGTCCGGCTCGTCGAGCTCGGCGACTCCGACGTGGGTCTGCAGGCTCGCTGGTGGATCGAGGACCCCGATCGCGGCGACTTCGTGCAGGTTCGCTCGGAGTACGTCCAGTCGGTGAAGGAGGCGTTCGACCAGGCTGGCATCGACATCCCGTACGTCCACCGCGAGCTCACCGGGAGTGTCGAGGTCCTGGAAAAGGCCGCCGAGTAGCAGCGTTCTACGGCTTGGCCATTCTTTTTGCCGTAGCCGGCTCCGTGTGCGATTCGACGAGCCGAGAGCGGAAGCCACAAGCCACCTCGACCGAGTGGTACGACCGATGAATCCCAACGAGTGGCGAACGTACCTCGTGACACAGCAGTCGCTATCGGCGGGCCGTGATACCGCGTCGGTCGTCGCGTCGGCGCTCGACGGCGGCGTCGACGCCGTGCAGCTTCGTGAGAAAGGCCTCGACGCGCGAACGCGCTACCGGCTCGGCGTGCGTCTGCGCGAGCTCACCGACGAGGCGGGCGCGGCGCTGGTCGTCAACGACCGGATCGACCTCGCGAAGGCGGTGGCTGCCGACGGCGTCCACCTCGGTCAGTCGGACCTCCCGGTGGAGGTCGCTCGCGACCAGCTCGGGCCGGATGCAGTGATCGGTGCCTCCGTGTCGACGGTTCGGGAAGCGGAGGTGGCGGCAGCCGCCGGCGCCGACTATCTCGGCGTTGGCGCCGTGTACGGGACATCCTCCAAGAATGTGGACGCGGCGAAGGACGGGATCGGCCCGGGGCGGATCCGGGCCATCATCGACGCCGTCGACCTGCCGGTGTTCGGCATCGGCGGCATCGACGCGGACAACGCCGGCGACGTGGTGGCCGCCGGCGCGAGCGGCGTCGCCGTCATCTCCGCGATCACGGCGGCCGACGATCCGGAAGCCGCCGCGCGGGAGTTGACGGAGGTGGTTGAGGATGCCCAGTGAGACGGAGCAGCCGCCCGTCGACGGTGAGACCGTGCGCTCCGCGCTGGCGGCCCTTTCCGAGGCACCGCCGCTGGTCCAGCATCTCACCAACGAGGTGACGATGAGCGAGACGGCGAACGTCACCCTCCACTGGGGCGGACTCCCGGTGATGGCGGACGCGCCGGCGGAGGCCGGCGACATGGCCGCGGGCGCGGACGCGGTGCTCATCAACACCGGGCGGGCGACCGTCGAGGAGGTCGACGCGATGGTCGCCGCCGGCGAGTCCGCCAACGATGCGGATGTCCCGGTGGTACTCGACCCGGTGGGCTACGGCGCGACGCCACACCGCGTCGAATCGACGGCGAAGCTGCTGGACGCCGTCTCCTTCGACCTCATCAAGGGAAACGCCGGGGAGATCAAGGGGCTCGCGGGCGAGGAGGCCGAAGTGCGTGGCGTCGAGTCCGTCGGTGACGAGACCGGCGCGGCTGACGCTGCGCAGGCGCTGGCTGCGGAAACCGACGCGACCGTCATCGTGAGCGGACCGACCGACGTCGTCGCTGACGATGTGGCCGCCTACGAGCTGTCGGTGGGCCACGAGCTGATGGGAGCGTTTGTTGGCTCGGGCTGCATGCTCGGGAGCACGCTCGCGGCGTTCGCGGCCGTAACGCGGTGCCCGGATGCACCGCTGGCGGACGCACCCGCAGCGGCACTGGCCGCCACGGCGGCATACGGGCTCGCCGGCGAGCAGGCTGCGGAGACGGAACCGGCCGGACCGGCCAGCTACCGCACCGCGTTCATGGACACGGTTGCGGCGATAGCGGCGGAGCGGCCGTCGTTGGAGGTTGCCGACCGAATACGCCGCCTCTAGGGCGGTCGACGGGGTAGCAGGGGCGAACAGGCAGCGTGCGTCGAGTGTCGCCGCCGTCCGGATGCGAGTCGGGAGCGAACGACGACGCTCCGCACGGGACCACGCTGCACATCCGCATTCCCCCGCGCGGCGAGACGAGTAGGCACGGCGGGACTGGCGCGGTATCGTTCAAAAGGCGTTGGGTGGAGTGCCGGATCCCGTGGAGGCCGACAGCAGCCTCACACGGCGTCGGCCGGGTCGGGAGATCTCCTAGCTGCTTCCCGAGGCTTCGCCGGGGAGTTCGCGCTCGGCGACCGTCTCCTCGGCGCCGGCTCGTTCCGCCGGCGGCTCGTCGTCCTCCGAGACGCGGACGGTGAGGACGGGGACTGCGGAGCCGCGAACCACCTTTTCGGCGACGCTGCCGAGCAGGAGCCGGTCGATACCGCCACGCCCGTGCGTCCCCATTACGACGACATCACAGTCGTTGCCCTCGGCGTACCGGATGATCTCGCGGCTCGGAGATCCGTCGACGACGGCGGTCGTCACGTCGACGCCGCGCTCGTCGGCGAGCTCTCGAACCGCATCGACGGCGGTCTCGGCGTCCGCACGGAGCAGGTCGTCGACGCCCTCCCAGGAGGTCTCCATCGGCATGCCCGCGTAGCTCGCGGTGTTGATCACGTACAGTGCGTGGACCTCGGCACCGTGTACCGCCGCCAAGTCGAGAGCGTGTGCAACCGCCCGCTCCCCCTCCGGTGACCCGTCCGTCGGCACCAGAAGTCGGTTGTAGAGTGTCATGGACTTGCATGTGAGTAGCTAACGAGGCATCTTAAGCGTTTGCACGTTTTGCCGGTTCTTGGTGCGGCAGTTCCGTGACGGGGATAGTTCCCGAAACGACACGAGATCCGAACGGCGATCGCCGGCCGTCGGATTCCGTGATGTGGAGGTTACTAGTCGAAACGATCGGCGCGAAGACAAACACCTAACACCCCATCGGCCGTTACCGATTACACACCGGATGGTACTTCAGGAAGCGTTCGTCACCGACTTCGCGATCATCATCGTCACCGCGACGGTCATCGGCTATCTCGCCAAACAGACGGGTCAGCCGACGATCATCGCGTACATCCTCACCGGGCTGATTCTCGGACCGGTGTTCCTCGACGTGGTAACGGAGGAGGGACTCGTGGAGCTGATGGCCGAACTCGGGCTCGGCTTCCTGCTGTTTTTGCTCGGGATCAAGATGCGGTTTTCGGATATCAAGGATATCCTGCGGCCCATCATCAACATCGCCGTCCTCCAGACGATCCTGCAGACGGCGCTGGCGTTCGGCGTTGCGTGGTTCCTCGGGTTCGACCTCACCGAAACCATCGTCATCGCGCTGGCGACCGTGTTCGGCGCGACGCCGATCATCGTGAAGATCCTCACCGACAAAGACGAGATCACCAGCCTCCCGGGGAAGATCGACGTGGGCGTGCTGATCGTGCAGGACATCTACCTCGTCATCGTCCTCGCACTGTTCTCGGCCGACGAGCTCACCAGCGCCTCGGAAGTTGGCACCACGCTCGTGACGATCCTCGTGATGATGTCGTTCATCGGCATCTTCTCGCTGCTCTCCTCGCGGTACTTCCTCCCGACGCTGTTCCGGCGGATCGCCGACAACAAGGACGTGTTCTTCGTGATCGGCATCGCGTGGGCGTTCCTCTTTATCGCGGTGACGGAGCACTTCGACCTCTCCGTGGAGGTGGGTGCGTTCCTCGCGGGGATCAGCCTCGCACAGCTCCCGTACAGCAAGGAGCTCGAAGACCGCATCTCTCCGATCACCGACTTCTTCATCCTCGTCTTCTTCGCCTCCATCGGCCTGCAGATCGCCGCCGACGACCTCACCGCCTACTGGGCGGAGGCCATCATCGCCTCCGCCGTGTTGATGGTGGGCAACTTCTGGATCATGTTCTACCTCATCGACCGGGAGGACTTCTCCGTCGAGACGAGCTTCCTCGGGTCGATCAACATGATACAGGTGTCCGAGTTCTCGCTGGTCGTCGGCGCGCTCGGCGTCACACAGGGGTACATCGGCACCGAGATCCTCGGCTACCTCAGCCTGATGGCGCTGTTGACGATGAGCCTCTCGACGTACATCATCAACTACAATCACGCCATCTACAACCGCGTCCAGCCGTTCTTCTCCCGCTGGGAGGCCGAGGGGAAAGCGGACGTCGACCTCAAGGAGTTCGACGGCCACGCCGTCGCTGTCGGCTTCGACGGCGTGACGCAGGGCGCGCTCCCCCTGCTTGCCGATCGCTTCGACGACGTGGTGGTGATCGACCGCAACGTCGAGCACGTCGAGGAGCTCGACCGTGCCGACCGCTACGAGACGATCTACGGCGACTTCCGACACGCCGAGATACGGAAGGCGTCGAACCTCTCCGACGCCGCCTTCGTGTTGAGCTCCACCGTCCAACAGGAGGTGAACGAGCGCCTGCTGGAGGAGGTGAACGACGACGCCACCGTCGTCGTCGAGGGAACCACCGTCGAGATGGCGCGCCAGCTGTACGACGCCGGCGCCCACTACGTGATAATGAGCACGCACCTCTCCGCCGACCGCGTGGCCGAACAGCTTCGGGCGGTGCTCCGCGGCGAGCGTCGGTTCGCCGACGCGGACCCGGAGACCCTGCCGTCGAATGGCGACCCGGAAACTGACGGGGGTACCGACGATGTCTGAGCTGATCGCGGCGCTGTCGGCGATCTTCATCAGCGCCGGCGCAGTGTTGCTGGTCGCCAACCGGTTCTCGCTGCCGACGATTCCGTTCTACCTCATCGCGGGGTTCGTCGCCGGCTTCGCCATCGACGACGTGAACATCCTGCTCGACCTGGCACAGTGGGGGATCGCGTTCCTCGTCTTCGTCTTCGGCGTCGGCGTCGACCTCCCGAAGCTCGCGACCGTGTTCCGCGACAGCGAATCGGTCGCCGGCGCGCAGGTCGTCGTGGTCGGTCCGCTGAGCTTCGCGGTCGGGCTCCTACTCGGCTTCGACCTCCTCGGCGCGTTCGTCTTCTCGGTCGCCGCCACGCTGAGCTCGACGCTCGTCGGCACCGGACTCCTCGAAGTCGAGATCCGCAACAATCTGGTTCACGGCCGGCTGGCGAAGTCGATCCACCTGCTCGACGACTTCCTCGCCATCGGGCTGGTGTTGATGTTGAGTGTGGCGACGTTCACCCCCGACGCGGTCGCCGCACAGATCGGATACGGGGTCGTCGTCATCCTGCTGGCGCTCGTGATCCAGCGGCACTTCTTCGACTACCTCACCAAGTTCGCTGAGGGGTCCCAGGAGCTGATGATGATCGGCGCCATCTCGCTGTTGATCGTCTTTCTCACGCTCTCGGACGTGGTCGGCATCTCGCCGGTCGTCGGCGCGTTCGCCGCCGGCCTCGCGATCAAACGGGACTACACGCAGAACCTCGGAATGCTCAACGGGATCGGGTCGATCAAGGACTTCTTCGTCGTGATCTTCTTCGTCACACTCGGCGCGCTCGTTTCCCTCCCCTCGCTGGAGGTGTTCGTCGTCGCCGCCGTGCTCGCCGTGCTCACCGCTGTCGTCAAGCCCGTCGTCACGATGCTGACGCTGATCCGGGAGGGGTACGACGTTCGGACCGCGACGCTGACGAGCGCCAGTCTCGACCAGATCAGCGAGTTCGCGCTGATCATCGCCATCCAGGCACTGCTGATCAACCGGATCACGCCCGACCTGTTCGACGCGATCATTCTGGCGGCCGCCGTCACGATGGTCACGTCCTCGCTCACGCGCCGGTACGACGAGTGGATCTTCGCGAACGTCACCGGCCCGGTGCTCGGCGACCGCAGTACCCGCAAGATCGACGACCAGAGCCGGGTCGACCCGGACCTCACTGACCACGTCGTGATCGTCGGCTACGGTCGGCTCGGTCGCCGGCTCGCGACCGTCTGTGAGGAGGAGGACGTCGACTACGTCGTCGTCGAGAACGACCCGGCGTTGCTTGCCTCGATCAGATCGGACGTGGACAACTACGTCCTCGGCGACGCGATGTACGACTACGTCTGGGAGAAAGCGAACGTGGATGACGCCCGTCTCGTGCTCTCGACGGTAAGCCAGTCTCGGGTCTCCGAACGCGTCCTCGCCGCGGAGACCGACGCGGAAGTCGTCGTTCGCACTGAGGACCCCGACGAGATGGCCGACCTGCGTGGCGCCGGCGCGGCGTTCGTCGTCGTCCCCGACCTGCTTGCGGCCGAACGGCTGGATGAGGTGGTTGCCGACATGCTCGCCGGCGACCTCAGTCCGGAGGAGCTCCGCGAGCGCCACCTCGCGGAGATCGCCGAGATCGAGCAGAACGATCTGCGCTCGCGCACCGACGACGCGCCGGTGTAGGCACCGCAGGCAAACAGCTATTTGCGACCGCCGTCTTCCGTAGTTTATGGCAAGCCCATCCAAGGCGATCCGTCGGGTGCGACAGGCACGACGCGAGGAATCTCCGCCCCGAACGAAGGACTTCGACTCCTTCCGGCCGGAGTACCGCGCCGTGCTGACCGCGATCCGTGAGCTCGGCGGGGACCCGGCGATCGACGAAGTAACCGACTGGATGGTCGAACGCGTCCACGAGACCGGCCACCTGCCGACGCCGGCGGAGACGCGCGACCGGACGCGTGCGGTCGCCAACAATCGGGGGCTCTCCATTCCGGAGAACTCTCCGCTCAGGACGGGCTCAGCGAAATGACCGACAACTCCCGTGACGAGGTCGGCGACAGTTCCGAACCCGCTGACGGGGAGATTCCGGACGACGAGCTGGAAGTGGCGTTCGAGGCGATGGTGCCGTTCGAGCCGTACACGGACGAGCAGTTCGCGGCGGATCTGGAGATTCAAAAACGGAAGGCGCGCGAGTATCTGCGCCGACTGGAGACGCGTGAGGAGGTTCATCGGAAGGATATCAAGGGAAGCCCCCCGATCTGGATCCGCGAGCCGAAGCCGCAAACGTGTCCGAGTTGTGACCGCGCGTTCGAGGTGAAGTACCTCCACGCCATCTTCTCATCGTCGCGATTCTGTCCCCGGTGTGGAACGAAACTGCCGGCCCGGTGAGGGACCGCTAGTACGCCCGCCGTAACTCCGACGGGAGGTCTTTTTGAAGCTCGGCCAGTCCCTCCTCGCGGAGCTCCGTGGGCGTGAGCTCGTCGTCGAGCATCGCCCGGACGTACGTCACCAGCTGCTCGCCGGCGAGCAGGTTGGGCACGGTGACGTACGATGCCCCGGCGTCGAGCAGCTTGCGGGCGCTCGCCTCGTCGGATACCCGGAGCACGACGTTCGCGGAGAACCCGAGGTCGAGCAGGCGCCGTGAGACGGATTCGGAGCCGGTCACCGAGACGATCAGCCGGGCGTCCGTCGCCCGGGCCTTCTCCCAGGTGTACTCCTCCATGGCGTCACCGAAGACGTACGCCTCACACTCGGCGCGAACCTCGTCGCGGAGCGCCGGGTCGTTCTCGATGACGACGTACGGCTGGTCGCGGGCCTCCAGCGTCTCCACGAGGCGCGCCCCCTTGCGACCGTAGCCGACGACGACGACGTGCTCCGAGAGGTCCTCAGGCACCGTGCTCAGATCGTCGATCTTGTCGTGTCGGCCGGAGACGAGGCCACGCTCGGCGACCGCGCGGTAGATCCGCTCGTCGTATCGGCTGGTGACCGCGGAGGTGGCCATCGTGACGGCGGTCGCCAGAATGATCGCGTCGAACACCGACTGGGTCAGCATGCCGATGATCAGCGCCTCGATGGCGATGATCAGCGCGAACTCGCTGGTCTGGTCCGTGCTGAGCCCGACCAGCGTCGACGTGCGGGCCTCGTAGCCGCGGTAGATGAGGATCGCCGTCGTCACGATCGGCTTGACGACCACCGTCAGCAGGACGAGCCCACCGACGAGCAGCAGTTTCTCGACCGACTCCGCGGTGCCGAGCTCGTAGAAGGGGATCACGACGAGCGCCCCCAGCGAGAGGAACAGCAGCGCCACGAAGAAGTCCTTGATCGACTCCAGCCCGTTGAACAGCCCGAGATACTGCGCCGGGTCGTGTCGCACGGCGAGCCCGGCGGCGAACGCACCGACGACGATCGGGATGCCGACGGTCGCCGCGGCGCCGAGGAAGACGACGAGCAGCGAGACGACACCGACGATCAGCAGCTCGGTGGAGTCGCCGGCCAGCGTCCCGACCGCATCGAAGAGGTAGCGGTTCACCAGCACGGCGGCGACGACGAACAGGAGCCCGTAGCCGATCTGCAGGACGACGGGGTCGAGTTCGAGGGTTCCCGCTCCGACGACCAGGATGAACGCAACCGCGAACAGGTCCTGGACGAACTGGATCGACCGGCTCAGCCGTCCGTGGACGAGGTTCCGACGGATCTCCGTGTCGAGCAGTGCGGTCGCCACCATCGTCGAGGAGAGCGCGGCGGCGACGCCGAGGAACACGGCCTCGACGGGCGCCAGTCCGAAGAGGATCCCGAGTCCGGTCCCGATCGACCCAACCAGCAGGATCTGGAGGATCCCGACGACCTCCGCGTCGCGCAACACCGGTTCGACGCCGGAGATCTGGATCCCGACGCCGAACGTGAATACCAGCAGCGCGATGCCGAACTGGGCGACCTCGATCGCCGCGCTCCGGTCGACGAACAGCCCGGCAAGGATGCCGGCGACGATCAACAGCGGCGCCACTGGCAGGTCGTAGCGGTTGGCTAACAGCAGGAACGGCCCCGCGGCGATAAACAGGATCGAGACGGCGGTGAGCAGCTCAGACATGGCGCTCACCTCCGTGTCGTCCGACGACCGACCACGTCGTGTGACGGTCAGTCATCGAGATCACCTCCCATTCGGTCGTGGACATCCGGAAACGGCTCCGGATCGTTGAGCAGTTCGGCGTCGTGCTCGAGGGCGGCGTCGAACGCCTCACGGTCGTCGAGGAACGCCTCGACGTAGTCCGAAAGGCGTTTTGAGGAGAGGCTCACCGAGCGAATCACGTAGTCGGCGCCCCGCTCGTACAGCCGGTGTGCGGTCTCCGGATCCGTCGCCTCGACGATGACGGTCGTGTCGTCGTCGGTCTCCCTGAGAATCGCCTTTCCGATTTCCGGCTGGTCCGACGAGGAAAGAACGAAATCGGCCTTTTTGAGCGCCACGTCCTTCCGAATCGTGGCACTGCCGATATCGCCGAAGACGGCGTCGTAGCCCCCATCCTTCAGCTCCTCGAGGTGGTCCGCGCGGCGGTCGACCACGACGAGGTCGTCGTAGTGGTCGTCGAGGAGGCCGAGCACGTTCCGCGTCGCGTCGTCGTAGCCGACGACGACGGCGTGGTTCTTGTACTCGCGTTTCTCCTCCGTGAACGTCTCGCTGGCCTCGAACCGCGCGAGGTGTGGCGCCACCTTCTCGTGGAGCAGGTCGGCGAACTTGAAGAAGTACACCGAGACGGCCATCGTGATGATCGCGAGCAGCGTGAGGAAGCCGAGCACCTCGACGCCGATGAAGCCGCCGGCCTCGGCGGCGACGGCGACGACGATGCCGAACTCGCTCACCTGGATCATGTAGAGACTCCCGCGGAAGGAGGTCTCCGTGTCGAACCGCTGCCAGCTGATGAGCGCGAAGAAGATGAGGAACTTCGCGGGCATCAGGAGGAGCGCCGCGATCACTGCTTCCTCCCAGTAGAACAGCAGGTCGGACGCCTCGAGGCTCAACGCGACGGACGCGAAGAACACCATCACGAACAGGTCCGTGAGCGGGTTCACCCGGTCCTGCAGCTCCTTGCTGTACGGGAGCTGGGCGATGGCGACGCCGGCGAGGAACGCGCCCATCTCGATCGAGAGGTACGCCGTGATCCCGAGCGGTGCCAGAAAGAGGTTGATCTCGTCGGAGACGAAGACGAACAGGAACGCCCACGAGAGCGCCAGCAGGAAGAACACCTGTCTGTTGCCGGCGACGCGCCGGAACACCGTCGGAAGCACGTACTTCGACGCGGCGAGCGCGGCGACGGTCACCACCGCGACCAGCGCGAGCACGACCGCCAGCGTGGTCGCCACCTCCGTGACGCTCTCCGGGCGCCCGGCGGCCAGCACCGCCAGGAGAATCACGACGACCACGTCCTGCATGAGCAGGATCCCCACGTCGAGTTTGCCGTGGAGCGTCGTCGTCTCGTCGAGGTCGGTGAGCATCTTGATCACGACCGCGGTGGAGCTGTACATCACCGCGAGCCCGATGATGAACGCCTCCATCGTCCCGAACCCGAGCAGCAGCGCGATCCCGGTGCCCGCGATCGCCACGGCGGCCATCTGTGGGAGCGATATCAGCACGATCGGCGACAGGATGTGTTTGATCTCGTCGATGCGCATCTTGATCCCGAGCAGGAACAGCAGGAACGCCAGCCCCAGCTCGGAGAGCGTCTCGGTGATCTCGGTGACCTCGACGACACCCAGCACCACCGGACCGAGCACCACGCCGGCCAGGATGTAGGCGATGATCGTCGGTTGGCCGGTCTGCTTCGCGAGGAACCCGGCGAGCGTAGCGCCGAGCAGGAGTATCGCGAGGTCGGCCGAGAGTGCGGCTTCCGTAACCATCTAATCCGGTGCATCTTCTCCCAGACGTCTGATAACGGTTGGGATGAGACCGCACTGCGGAACCGACCCGTGGTATCGACGGCCGCCACCGACTTCAGCCCTCGTCAGCGCCGCGCCCAGTCGAGCAGCCGGGCGTAGAACGGCTCGGAGGCGAGCGCGTCCGCGTCGCCGACCAGCGTCAGCGCCTTCTTCGCTCGCGTGAGCGCGACGTTCACCCGGCGGGTGTCCTCGAAGATCGGCGAGTCGAGGTCGCCGGTCGCGACGAACGAGACGACGATCACCTCCTTCGAGGAGCCCTGGAAGCGGTCGACGGTATCGACGGTCGCGTCGGTCCGTCGGCCGATCTCCGCGACCTGTGCGCGGAACGGGGCAATGACGCCGATGTCGTCGAGGTCGACGCCGGCCGCGACGTAGGCGTCGACGATCTCCGCGACACGTTCGGCTTCCCGGATGTTCCGGTTGCCGTCACGAGTGCCGTCCGGGTCGACGAAGCTGACGCCGGCGCGCAGTTCCGCGGGAAGGTCGTCGGTGTCCACGCCGAGGTCGGCCAGCGTCTGGGTCGCGACCTCGGGGGTGGCGGGTCGGAGCGCGCCGTCGTAGAACTCCGCCGAGGAGAACGACTGGATCCGCTGGCTCATCCGGTACTGGCGGTCGAGCATCACGCCCGCCTCGGGATTCCGCTCGATAAGCCGCTGGAACAGCGACGTTTGGAGGTCGTTTTCGGCGCGCACGACCGGGGGCAGCTGCTCGTGGTCGCCAACGAGCACGAAGCGGTCCGCGAGGTTCGCCGCGGCGTGGGTCCCCGGCTCCGTGAGCTGTGAGGCCTCGTCGACGAGCGCCACGTCGAACTCGCACTCGCGCATGACGCGGGATCCGCAGCCCGCGGTCGTCGCGGCGACCACGTCGGCGTTTTTGAGGGTCGCCGCCGTCGCATTCGGGTCGCCCCGCGTGTCGAGCCGGAGGTCCGTCATGTCGACGCGAACGCCGTTTTCGGTGCCGTACCGGAGCACCGTCCCGTCCGCGTCGTCGCCGAGTCCCTGCTCGCGGAGCGCTTCGAGCGCGTTGTCAACCGCGCGATTGGTGAACGCCGAGAGGAGGACCCGGTTGCCGTCCTCGACGAGCGCCCGGACGGTACGGGCGATGGTGTACGTCTTGCCCGTGCCGGGTGGGCCGTGGATGAGCGCGAAGTCCTCGGCGTCGACCGCGAGGTTCACCGCGGCGTTCTGGGCGTCGTTGTTGTCGATGTAGGTGGCGAGGCGGTCGTCGGTCGTCCAGTCGTCGCCGGCGGGGTCGGCGTCCGCGTCGTCGTCACCTTCTCTCTCCCCCTCCGCTTGCCCTGCCGCTTCCATCGCCGCCCCCGTTCCGCCGCCGAACGCGGGCTCCCGCCGGCCGAACAGCACGTCCTTGCGGTCCTCGCTCCCCTTCAACACGGCGTCGTGGAGCGCGGTGAGCATCCGATCGACGGAGATCTCCGAGGGGTAAACGTCGAGCCGCCGGAGCTCGACCGGCTCGTCCGTCTCGACGACGATCTCCTCGCCCAGCACACGGATCCGGCCGAGCTCGGCGTGACCCGACACGGGGTCGCCGTCGCTGGCAAGCGCCACGTCGCCCTCGCGGAGCTTGGAGACGGCGTCGTCCGGCTTGCGAGCGCGGAGCTCCCAGCGGTTGTCCGCGATCTCCTCTTGGGAGATCGGGTCGAGGTCGATCAGCGCGCGGTCGTCGTCGGCGCGCTCGGCGGGCGTCTGCTCCCAGAGCTTCCGGTACTCCGCGTGGGTCTCGCGTCGCTCCTGCTCGATGGCGGTGTACAACCGGTCGAAGTAGTCGCGTTCGGCCTCCGGAAGCGGCTGGCCGATCTGGCCCGCCTTCGACTCCTGGTCAAGCCGCCCGGAGACGACCATGCAGGTGTCCTGCTCGAAGCAGTACTCGCAGTTTGCGTCCGCCTCGTAGCCCGAGGGGACGGTGGGGCGGTCGCCGGCCTCGTTGAGCGCGCGCCACTCCATCGCCGCCAGCTCGTTGCGGGTCCGTACGACGAACTTCAGGAGGCCGTCGCCGACGGGGAACTCCTTGGCCGGCGCGAGGTCGCCGGTCTCCTCGTTGCGCTCCAGCGCGGTGTTTTTCGTGTAGAGGAGGGTCCCGATGTCGGGGTCGACGCCACGCTCGTCGAGCATCAACGCGTAGCAGGCCGCCTGGATCTTGTCCTGAAACCGTGGCTCGCGGTTGGTGTTCTTCCCCGTCTTGAGCTCGACGGGCGTCCCGCGGCGGAGTGCGTCGGCGCGCCCTTTTAAGCCGAACGTGGGCGAGATGAGGGTGAACTCCGACCGCCAGGAGTCCTCGTCGGTGAGCGTGCCCTGCGCGAGCCACCCCTCGACGGCGGCCGCGTTCCGGCGCACCTCGTCTTCGACCTCCGCGGCGTCGTACCCGAGCAGCCCGAGTTCGAGGCCGGCCTCGGCGACCCGGTCCTCGACGGAGACCTCAAGGTCGACGCCACGGAGGAGGTCGCCGAACACCTCGTGGACGACCGTCCCTTTCACGACGGGGTAGTTCAGCGGGATGCCCGAGAGCTTGTTGAGGTAGTACATCCGCGGACACTGCACCCACGACCGGATCCCGGTCACGTCGACGAGGAAGTCGGGTTCGAGGACGACCCACGACTCCTTCGTGGTGGCGTAGCCCGTCTCGCCGCCGTAGTCGTCCTCCTCGACCTCCGTGACGAGCAGCTCCATGCCGGGCTCGGCGTGCTCGCCCGTCTCCGCCCACTTGCCCCACAGCGTCACGTCGACGGCGTCGGCGGCGCCGCGCTCCGGGCGGATCCGCACTTCCCGGAGCTCCGACTCGCCGTACGACGTCGACACCGTTCGCGTCTCTCCGACGGAGAGGATCGGCCCCCGAACGTTCACGCCTTCTCTCCTCGTTGGCGGCGAAAAACGCTGTCGGTGGGCTGGGGGTCGACCGGTCGAGGTCCCGACGGAACCCGTAGCCGCCTTATAGGCGGCCCTCCCACGGTGGCGTATGAGCGAAGCTGCAAAGGGTGGAACGTTCCGGAAGGTGCTCGGCGGCGTCATCCTCGCGCTGGCGCTGGTGTCGGCGTTCTCCGCGGCGCTGCGGATAGGCGAGTTCGGACTGGTCGCGGCCGGCGACGCGGTCGTCAGCCTCTACATCGCCGGCCTCGTCGTCTGGGGCTTCTTCAAGGAGGGGTTCGACACCGACCGCTTCCGCGCGCTGTTGTACCTCGGCTTGATGCTGTGGGGAACCGTCGACTACCTCGCCGGCTCAGAATCGCCGTTCACCTACCTGCTGATGATCGGCGGTGCGCTGCTGCTTGCGCGAGTGGCGTACAAGTACGGCGAAAAGCAGAAGAAACCGGTCTACGAGCGCTGACGGTCCCCTTCTCTTTCGTGTCGTCTAGCGTCCGCGGCGGCCGCCGGCGCGACCCGCATTCGGATTGAACTCCTGGCCGAGCCGCCGGAGGTACCAGACGACGACGAGCCCGAACAGGAACCCGCCGGCGGTCGCCGCGGCGAGCATCTCTGCTGAGGGGTCGCCCTGCAGCATGATCAGCGGGGGGGAGATCGTCACGAGCGCGAGCACCGCGAGCTGGATCTTCCGATTGCCCGAGTCGCGTTCCTCCCGGGACATCGGCTCTACCATCGGGTCGCCTCCGCGTTCATGCCTGAAACGAGGTGCTGGAACGACATGAACCCGATGGACCTGCACTCGATAGGTCTGTCGGGTGGCCGTTTCACGCGAGTGCTTAAAAGGAGGCTGCGGTAGACCATCCGAACCGACTCGTTTCGGGCGTGAACGGTCATCAGGGTTTAAGTGTGTGAGAAGATCACAAACTGGTGCCCCTACCCGCTCCCCGCCCCGCGTCGGACCCCGCCGGCGTGGGGCGGTTCCCCCGAGCACGGCGAGCGCTTGCCGTGCTCGGCGGGTCGCCGGCGAACAAGCTGTCCGCCGCCGGCGAGCTTTTCGTCCTACTGCGGGGAGCGTTCCACTCCCCGTCGTTCGGCTGCGGGGAGCGTTCCGCGTCCCTTTTTTAGGAAACCCCGCAAACTGGCGTATAATGGACGACGAACTCCGTCAGCGCGTCGAGACGGCCGCCGAGGAGGCGGCCCTCTACAACGCGCTCAAGCACGGTAGCGACCCCGACGTGGGCGCGATCATGGGCCCACTGATGGGCGAGAACCCCGACTTCCGACCGCACGGCGACGAGATCCCCGGCGTGATCGGGCCGGTCGTCAGCGAGGTCGCGACGATGGACCCCGAGGCGCGCCGCGACCGGCTCGCCGAGCTCGCCCCCGAGCTCGTTGAGGAGCTCGAAGCCGAGGAGGAGGCCGACGAGCACACGCTCCCCGACCTCCCGAACGCCGAGGAGGGCGAGGTCGTGATGCGCGCGGCGCCGAACCCCAACGGCCCGTGGCACATGGGACACGCCCGGATGCCCGCCGTCATCGGGACGTACAAGGAGCGCTACGACGGCGAGTTCATCTGCCGCTTCGACGACACGGACCCGGAGACGAAACGACCGGACCTCGACGCCTACGACGCCATCCTGGAGGATATCGAGTACCTCGGTTTCGAGGCCGACCGCGTGCTGAAAGCCTCCGACCGGCTCGACACCTACTACGAGCACGCCCGGAACCTGATCGACGCCGGCGGCGCCTACACCTGCTCGTGTTCCGGCGAGGCGTTCTCCGAGCTGAAGAACAACGCCGAGCCCTGCCCCCACCGCGACAAAGACACGGAGACGGTCCACGCGGAGTTCGACGACATGGTCGCCGGCGAGTACGACTCCGGCGAGATGACTCTCCGGGTGCGCACCGACATCGAGCACAAGAATCCCGCGCTGCGCGACTGGGTCGCCTTCCGGATGATCGACACGCCCCACCCGCGCGAGGAGGCCGCCGACTACCGCTGCTGGCCCATGCTCGACTTCCAGTCGGGCGTCGACGACCACCTCACGGGCGTCACGCACATCATCCGCGGCATCGACCTGCAGGACTCCGCGAAGCGCCAGCGGTTCGTCTACGACTACTTCGACTGGGAGTACCCCGAGGTGCTCCACTGGGGCCACGTCCAGATCGACGAGTACGACGTGAAGATGTCCACCTCGACGATCAAGCAGCTGATCGACGACGGCGAGCTCACCGGCTGGGACGACCCGCGCGCGCCGACGATCCGCTCCGTCCGCCGGCGCGGCATCCGCGGCGAGGCGATCGTCGAGTCGATGGTCGAACTCGGCATGTCCACCTCCGACGTGGATCTCGCGATGTCGTCCGTCTACGCCAACAACCGCGACATCGTCGACGAGGAGTCGAACCGCTACTTCCTCGTGCGCGACCGCGCGGACGACCCCGCCGTCGAGCTCGACGTGACCGGCGGTCCCGAGGCCGGCCACCCGCCGCTGCACCCCAACTACGAGGAGCGCGGCAGCCGCACCATCCCCGCCGACCGCGTGCTCGTCGAGTCGTCCGACCTCCCCGAGGAGGGCGGGCGCGTCTGGCTGAAGGGCTACGGCTGCGTCGAGTACGACGGCGCCGACCTCACCTACCTCGACGCCGACCTCTCCGTGGTGAAGGAGGGCGACGTGAACGTGATCCACTGGGCGCCCGCCGAGGAGAGCCTCAAGACGCTCGTGCGCACCATCGAGGGCGACGTGCGCGGCTTCGCGGAGCCCGCCGTCGTCGACGCCGGCGCCGACACGCTCGTCCAGTTCGAGCGCTACGGCTTCGCCCGCCTCGACGCGTTCGACCCCGACCCCACCGGCGAGACGTACGGACCGACCGGCGAGGAGGACCTCGTCGCCTACTACGCACACCCCTGAGCAGGCAGTTGCAGCGCCCTTTTGAGGCGGTTTCGGCTTTTTTAAGGGAGACTGCTTGTTGATCGATGTCGGGAGTGGGTGTTGCAATCGACATCATCGGTGACCGCTTATAAACGACCATGAGTGATTCCGCTGCTCTCTTTTAAAACCAGACTGCGGTCGGCGCGTGCGAGAAACGCGCGCGAGGGAGGCGGCGGGCCGCCGCGGAGCGGTCCCGCGGCGGCCTGCCCGCCGAGGCTGGGGAGGGGTGAGGTGCGGTGCTGTGCGGTGTGGGTGGGACTCAACGGGGCAGCCGTTCCCGCCGCAGGCGGGAAACAGCGAGACGGTCCCTCAGACCGTCTCGCCCGTGGTCCGGGAAGACGGGCGACGCAAGCACCGCAGCGGGCGTTGCTGAGAGCGAGGAGCGCAGCGAGCGTCCCGGGGCATGCGAGCGGGACAACGGAAGTCGCAGCCCGCGAGCGCAGCGAGGTGCGACCGACGGGAGCACCTCGAAACGCGAGCGGCGAAGCCGCGAGCAGCGAGCCGGACCGTCTTCCGGAACCCTCGACCGGAGCCGGCTGGGGCGTTGGAGCTGTTCGCCGTCGTGCTCACCGCAGCAACCTCTTATAAAAGAGTCACAACACCACCCACGCTCCGCTTATAAACGCCGAACCCGCTCACCTGATACACGTATAGTAGACGTTAGAAATAGTTACACTTTTGGAATCGAGAGTTGATCAAGAGAACTATCGATCGCTGTTGTAAGTTCGTCGAGTGAGTCGAAGAAGCGGTTGCTAAGAGCTGCTTGGAGCTGTCTCCAGCATTCTTCGACTGGGTTCAACTCCGGCGAGTACGAGGGAAGCGTCACGAAGGCGAGGTCGTCACGGGCCGCCAGGTCCGTGACGGCCGACGCCTGAAAGTACGGTGCTCCATCGAGAACGATAATCAGATCATCTTCAAATTCTTCACATAGTGCTAAAATGAAATGTCTTGCGTGAGCGGCGGTAATGTATTCTGTAAACCGAGAGAAGAAGCGATCACCGTTTTCGGTGATCGCGCCCAGCAAACACGTCCACTCCCGTTGACCGGATAATTCGACAGAGGGCCGCGTGCCGCGCGGGAACCACGCGGCACGCGGCTCGACTCGGACAGATTTCTTGGTTTGATCGATACACACTACTGTGGCGTCCATCTCCCGTCGCTTTTTTTGATCTCGTCGTAAAACTCGTCCTGTTCGTCTTCGTCGGATCTAGCGGCTGAACGGCGAGGTTTTTGATAACTCAATCCCGCCTCTTTCAACAACCGCCGACAGCTCTGGATTGAGTACTCGACGTCGTACGTTTCTTCAAGATAGTCTTGCGCGAGCGCCGGCGTCCACGCCGGCGCGTCAAAGCCGATCTCTTGGGGTGATTCGTGGACTGTTTGCTCAAATTCTTCTTGCTGTGTTTCTGAGAGTTTTCGCTTTCGCCCAGATCGGTGAGCATCAGTAACAGCGTGTTCAAGCGGTTCGTCTGTATCGAGTCGGTTGAGCCAGTTATAGATCGTTTTTCGCTCTGTATCGTACCACTCGGCAAGTTCGGTTTGCGTGACGCCGTTTTTGTACGCGATCGCAGCTAACAACCGTTGAGTCGGCTTGTTTCTATCAACGTTGTCAAGCGCCTCTTGGAGTTCTTCGACGGAGATCTCGTTGAGGTGATCCATTACAGACTACACAGATCTCTGAGTAAAAAGTTCTATCGGCTACTATACTCCCGATCTCACTCATCGGAGATTCCGTATTGCTCCCATCCGAGTGGGCGTTTCTCACTGCTCGGGGTTTTAACGGAGCCGCAGGTTCAGCCCTTTTGAGTGCGCCGGCACCGTTCGACCGTACTACGCCCTCCCGTCGCCGCGTCGCGCCACTGCCCGACGCCCTCCCGTCGTCGCCTTTATACGTCGAGCCGCGAAGGTTGCGGTAAGATGGCCATCGACCCCAACTTCGAGAAGAACCGCGAGGAGGTCGGCGAGGAGCACGGCGTCCGGGTGTGGGGACCCGTCGACCCGCCCGAGAAACAGGGGATCCGCGGCACCCACGTCGCCGTCGACTTCGACATCTGCCTCGCCGACGGCGCGTGTCTGGAGGACTGCCCGGTGGACGTGTTCGAGTGGGTGGAGACGCCCGGTCACCCCGAATCCGAGGAGAAGGCGAATCCGACCAACGAGGACCAGTGCATCGACTGCATGCTCTGTGTCGACGTCTGTCCGGTCGACGCGATCGACGTCGACCCCGGACGCGAGAACCGGATTTAAGCCGGTAGCGCCGTCGCCGCTGGTGAGGCCAGAAGACAGATATCCGCCATTCCCGACCCACCCGACATGGACGGACCTGCCCTCCACGCGGACCGGCGGACGTTCCTCCGGACGCCGGCCACTACCGGCACGCTCGCCCTGTTAGGCGGACTCGCCGGCTGTCTCGACCGCATTCGTGGCGCACGTGGCGAGATTCGACCCGAATCGGAGCCGGACGAGCCCCTTCCGACGTTCGAGTGTCCCGACGACGACTTCGAGCCGCACGGCGCGCCGTACGACGAGTCGGAGCTTCGCTGGGGAGACACGGAGGAGTTCGCGCTGCGCGTCGACGACACGTCGTTCGACTACGGTGACACCGCCGAGATCCGGCTGACCAGTGGGATGACCGGCAACCGGAACAAGTGGAGCCTCGAACTGCTCACGACCGACGGTTGGCGTGACGTGCGCGGAACCGTCGACGAGGACGACCGCAGGCTGCTCGACTACACGGACGAGGGCGTCGGCGGGAGCTTCGCCTGGAACCTCACCCTGACCGAACCGGGAATCCTCTCGGAGAGCCACCACGGCGACCGGATGACGGTCTGTCCCGACCTCGTCTCCGGTCGCTACCGGTTCGTGTTCTGGGGGCTGATCGGCGGGGCGGTCGCCGTCGCGTTCGACCTCGAGGTGTGACCGCCCGCCACGACTCCCCGCTACTTCCCGCTACTTTCCAGGACTCTCCGCTACTCGCCGATCCGCTCGCGCGCGGCGGCGACCAGCATCGGGAGCATCACGGTGGCATCGCCGTGGACGGAGGCGTTGCGCGCGTCCTTTTCGAGTTTCCCCCACGAACGCGCCTCCTCGAGTGAGGCGCCCGAGAGCCCGCCGGTCGCCTCGGGGTCCATCGTGATCTGGACGGCGTAGTCGTACGCCCGCGGCGTGACGAGCATCGTCTGGAGGGTGAAGTTCTTCGGGACGCCGCCGCCGACGAGCAGGCAGCCGGCGTCGTCGGCCTCGAACGCGAGATCCGTGAGCGGCGTCATGTCGCCAAGCGCATCGAGCGTGAAGTCGGCCGTCTGGCCGTACATCCACGCCTGCAGCCCGAGCACGGAGTCCTGCACCGCGGGGCAGTAGATCGGCACGTCCGACTCGTAGGCGGCGGCCGCCACGCCGGCGTCCTCCGCGACGTTCTCGCGCTCGTTTACTTCGGCGTTGGCGCGCCCGAGTTCGGCACACAGCTCGGTGATGGTGACGGTGTCACGCTCCTCCAGCGTCGGAAACACCTCCTCGCGGAGGTGGCCCTCGAACTCCGCGAAATGCTCCTGTGGGAGGTAGACGTTGTAGATCCGGTCGACCTCCTCGTCGCGGAGCGTCTCGTCGTGCTCGCGAGTGGTCTTGCCCGGCGCGCCCTCCCGGCCGTGGTGGTGTTTGCCGCCGATCGCCTCGATGGCGTCGTGGGTGAGGTTCGCGCCCGTCGTCACCAGCGCGTCGACGTGGCCGTCGCGGATCAGGTCGGAGACGATCCGGCGCATGCCGGCGGGCACCATTGCGCCCGCAAGCGAGAGAAAGACGGTGCAGTCGTCGTTGTCGAGCATCTCCGCGAGCACGTCGCCGGCCTCGTGGACGGACTCCGCGCCGATGCCGGCGTCGCCGTACTGCTCAAGGAGCTCCGCGACGGTCATCCCGCCCGTGACCTGCGCGTGGCCGACGGGGTCCTCCGAGAACTCCTCGCGGCAGGGGTGGTGGCCGCCGTGGTCGTTCTCGGTCTCGTCGTCCCCCTTCTCGTGGTCGTGTCCGTGGCCGTCTCCGCCGTCGTGGTCGTCGTGATCGTGTCCGTGATCGTGTCCGTGATCGTGGTCGTCGCTCATGCGCGTGTCTGTGCCGCCGGCGCGTTTGAAACGCCCGGTTCCGACCGGTTTCGTTCGGCGCGGACGGGCGGGATCGCGAGACGACCCGTCTCCGCCTATCCGCCGCTGACGGGCGGGAACAGCGCGAGTTCGTCGCCGGCGTCCAGCTCGGTGTCGAGCCCGTCGGCGGCGTGGACGCTCTCGCCGTTTCGGAGCACGTTGATGTGGTCGGCGATCTCCCCGTCATCGTCGAGCACGCGCTCGCGCAGGTCGGGGTGTGCCGCCAGCAGCGCGTCGAACGCGTCACCCACGGTGTCGCCGGAGTCGGCGTCCACCTCGACGACGCGGTCGCCGGCGATCTCCGCGAGGTCGGCGAACAGCTTCCATTGCATACACGAATCCCCGCGGGGCGGGACAAAGAGGGTTGCGTCCCCGCGTGGGACTTGCCGGCGTCGCGTCCGCGAGGCTACTCGGTGGCCCGGTGGGACGGCGAGTCCGGGTCCGAGTCGTCCGTTTCGGGTTCCCCGGAGCCCTCGGATGTCCCCTCCGTCGCCGGATCCGCCGGCGGCTCGTCGGTCGGTTCCTCGTCGGCCAGCGGTTCGCTGGCCGTCGTGTCGTCGGGCGCCGCCGGCGGTGCAGCGGCCAGCCCCTCGAACTGTCGGATCGCGTCCGGGCGGCCGACGAGGTACACCAGGTCGCCCGCACCGAACGTGTAGGCTCGTGACGGGATCGGCTGGACCGAGCCCTCCGGCGGGCGCACGGCGGCGACGACGGCGCCGACATCGCTGACGCTGGAGCCGACGAGATCGCTTCCCTCCCGCACGGTCACCGCAGCCATCGTCTCGTCGGCGTTCCGCAGAAGGGAGGCGAACTCCCGGTCGGCCTGCGGCTCCGCGGGGAGCGTCACGAGCCGGTATCCTCCCTCGCCGGAGAGCTTCGCGGCGTCGGACTCGTCGAGCGCGACGGTCGCCACGTCCTCGGACACGCCCCGGAGCTCGGCGGTCGCGACCCGCTCCGGTTCGGGATCGGTGCGCCACACCTGGACCATGTCGCCCGCGGTGGCGTTGTTCGGGGGGTCGGCGGCGATCGCGATTGCGGCCGCGCCGGGCGCCAGCGTCGGGCCGATGCCTGCCGCCCGCGACCCCACCGCGAAGAACTCCAGCGTGCCGTCGTCGCCGAGGTCGACGTCGACGTAGCCGACGCCGTAATCCTCCTTCACCCGGGTGACGAGCCGGTCCCGCAGCTCCTCGACAGTGAGCTTGCGGGGGAAGACCAGCGTCTTCTCGGCCATCTCGGCCTTCTTGTCGGCGGACACCGGCTCGTAGGTGTCCATGTCACCGATGTCGCTCGCCTTCGGGAGGGTGACCGTCGTGACCCGCCCAACGGTGCGAACGAACTTGCTCATCTCCCCCTCGAACTGCTTCGTGCCGGCAACGGCGAACACGTCGACGGCCAGCCGGTCGCCGGCGTACCGACCGAGCGGGGCGACCACCGCCGCCAGTGCGAGCGCGACGATGTTGAAGAAGACACCCTCCGGGGTGAGTAGCGCCGGGGAGTCGCCGCCCACAACCTCCCCGAGCGAGGTGGTGTTGAGATACAGCGCCACCACCGCGACGCCGAGAATAACCGCGACGCCCTCCGGAACCTCCTGTTTGAAGTACCACCGATACGCGAGCGCGCTTGCGCCGGCAACGAACACCGACAACACCGCGAACGTGAGCAGCGTCACTGCGGCGACACGCGGCTGGCCGAACGTCACATCGAGCGCGAGCGGGACGGCGGCCGGGACGGCGGTCACGCCGCCACCTCCGTAAACCGGTCGAGCGCCTCGCGCGTGCCGACCACGTACAGCTCGTCACCCGCCACCAGCGACGTGGACCCCCGCGGAGCGACCTGCCACGTGCCGTCGTGACGGGCCGCGAGGATCGCCACGTCATACGCCTCGCGGATCTCCGCTTCGCCGATGGTGTGGCCGTCGAGGGGACCGCCGGCGGCGACCGCCACCCTCCGGAACCGCTTGCCTGCGCGGCGAAGCAGCGTGGTCAGCTCGAACTCCCGGCGGGTTCCGCGCGAGAGCACCAGCACCCGACCGCGCTCGGCCCGGAGCAGCGGCCCGGCCTCGGTGCGCTCCACGGCGACGGTGATGCGCCCCTCGCCGCCCGTCGTCGTCGGGGTCGTGGCCGCCGGGGCGGGCGCCGGCGTCTCCGTCGTGCCGCCGTCGGTGCGGGCGTCGTCGTCGATGCGGGTGCCGCCGTCCGTTTTGCTGGCACCGTCCGCCGGTTTCGGCTCCTTTTTCACCTCCGTTTTGCCGCCGGATCTCGCGGCCAGCAGCGTCCCCTCGACGGTGAGGTCGGGCGTGATGACGCGAACCACGTCGCCCCTGGCGAGGCCGGTGGGGACGAGCGCCGGCACGGAGACCGCACGCTTGCCGGCCGGAACGCGCTTGGAGAGCCCGCCGGTCGGTGGCGCGGCCGACACCGTCGCGCGCGCCTTCTCGTCGAGACTCACGCTCACGTCCGCAAGCTCCAGCTCCGTTCGGAGCCGGTCGGCGAACCGGGTTTCCAGCTCCGCCAGCGGTACGTCGGCCGGGAACGTCCACTCGCCGTCGACGATCGCCCGGCGCGTCTCGTTCGGGAGGGGCGGATACCCCTCCATGTCGGCCACTTCGCCCGCGACGGTGACGCGTACCTGTCCGCGACCGCCGACGAGCTCGACGACGTCGGCCGACAGGGACCGCTCACGGAGCTTCCGTAGAGACATCCGCTTGGGCGCGTTTGCACCGAGCTTGTCCCCTTGTGCGTGGGCGTACAGGGAGATCATCAGGACGACGATGATCGCCGTGATAACGGCCGGTGCCCGCTCGGAGGTGCGGATCGTCTCGTCGTTGAGCGCGAGGAGCCCGCCGTTGATGCCGGCGAGTGCCAGCGCGAGGACGACGACACCGAGCCCGGGTATCGTCACCCCCGTGAAGTACTTGAACACGAACCCGAGCACACCGGCAACCAGCGCGGGGATGATCCCCGTGAGAATGCCGAGGTAGATCCCGAAGAGGATCTCCAGCGGTAGTGACATACCTCCACAACCGCCGGAGGGCTTAAACCGTTACCGACGCTGGGACGGGCCCCGAACGGTCACACATCCGGACCCCGGTTCGACGGAGTGGCCGCCGCCTCACTGCTGTACAGCGCGGAATTCTACCCTTGTAGGGGCGGGGAAAGCGCGTACGCCCCGTGAAAGAACCGCCGACGATAGCACAATTGACTCCCAAACATATTTAATAATATTAATAAAGGATGGACAGTATTATGAAACATGGCGTGGGAGGTAACGCGGACCGTTCGCGTTCGCCTTAACGTCCCGGCGGATCGCAAGAACGACCTCCACGACACCAATAACTTGTTCCAGTATTGTGCCAGCCGCACAAGTGACTGGGCATGGCGATACCCGGAAGAAGACTGTATCACCAGCAAAACCGAAGCTGAAAACGCCATCTACGACGACCTTCGCGAAGAGACCAACTATCTGCATGCCAATCTCGTGCAGAAGGCGATCAAACGCGCGACAGACGACATCAGCAATTGCGTAGATCGGCTTGCGGACGGTGAAAACACCAGTCAGCCCGCGTACGAGACGTTCAGTATCGCCTACGACAAGCGGGCGGCCACCTACTATCGGGACAAGGTGAGTCTCGCCACAGTGAACGGCCGTGTCGAGTGTGAATACGACCTTCCCGACCAGCCAGAGGGAACGCCACACGGCGAGTACCTTCTGAACGAAGCGTACTCCTTCTCAACGAGCACGGTCCACTACGACAGCGAGACTGACGAGTTCTACCTCCACGCGGTGATGGAGTGCGAGCTTGACGTTGATCGTCCTGAGAAAGCCGAGCATTCGAAAGTGCTTGGCGTGGATTGTAACGTCGACGACCACATCGCTGTGACCTCGACTGGTCGATTCATCGGCAACGCGGACTTGCTGAATCACCAACGCCGTGAGTTCGAGAAACGCCGGGGCAGTCTCCAGCAAACGGGCACTCGAAGTGCTCACTTGACCTTTCAGCGTATCGGTGATCGGTTCGGTCGCTGGAGCAAAGACTACCTTCACCAGTGTTCCAAAGCGCTTGTCGCAGAAGCGCAACGGCAGGGTTGTACGCACATCGCGTTCGAGGACTTAGAGCAGATCCGCGATCGAATCAGCGACGACAAGAAGTTCCAACAGTGGGCGTTCCGCATGTTACAGGAACAGACGGAAGACAAAGCGGAGCTGGCTGGCATCGTGGTTGAGACGGTAGAGCCGTCGTACACGAGCCAGCAGTGCTCGAAATGCGGGACAACGCTCGAAGAAAACCGTGAAGGGCAGCATTTCGCCTGTCAGGACTGTTCGCACACAGCAAATGCGGACTACAACGCAGCGAAGAACGTCGCACGGAAGTTGACGTTACAACTCCAGCGGGGGCAGAAGTCCCCCGCTGGAGGGGCGTTCTGTCAGTACGCCCTGAAGTCGGGGATGTTGATTGTGAACGCTACTGAAGTGGCGTCCGACACCTTTGTGTCGGCAGAACGGGATTCCACCGGCAAACCAACCCCTTCAGGGGTTGGTAGCTGACGGGAGGTTTAAGTCCGCGCTCGGCGACCGCCGTGACATGGACTGGAGTCGCGAGTGGGTCACCGTTCGGGCGTCGATCGCGTTGACGTTCGCGGTTGCGTTGCTGTCCATCGTCGTCGGGCTCCTCCACATCAGCGGCGTCGGCTTCGACGGTCCGCTGACCCCGTACGTCCCCGACCTCCTGATCCGCACGGTCGGGTTCACCGGCACCATCACCGGGTTCGCAATGTTAGGGAGCGGGTTCCTGCTGAAGAAAGGCTATCGCGTCGGCTGGTACTCGGCGGCCATCCTGCTGCCGCTGACGGCGATTCAGGGACTGATGCAGGCCTCGGTCGTGTCGATCCCCCTCGTCCTGCTGTCGGTCGTTTCGGTGCCCGCACTCGTCGTGAACCGCGGGCGGTTCAGCCGCGAGTTCCACCCGTCGCCAACGCAGCTCGCGGCGGGGGCCGCGCTCGTCACTGCCCTCTCGTACGGGACCGTCGGGTCGTACGCGCTCCGTGAGGAGTTCGCGGGGATCGAGACGATCGTCGACGCCTTCTACTTCACCGTCGTCACGGCCTCGACGGTGGGGTACGGCGACATCACCCCGCTCACCGGTGCGGATTCGGACATCGCACAGCTGTTCGTGCTCTCCTCGCTCGTGATGAACGTCGCCGCCTTCGCGGTGGCACTCGGTGTGCTGCTCACGCCCGCCATCGAGGCCCAGCTCTCCAAGGCGCTCGGAAAAATGACAGAAAAACAGTTCGACCTCCTCGACGACCACGTCCTCGTGCTCGGCTACGGGGACCTGACGGAACCGATACTCGAAGAACTCGCCGGACGCGGCGACGTGCAGTACGCCGTCATCGTCGACGACGACACGTCCGCCCGCGGACTCGACGAACGGGGGATCCCCGTCCTCCGTGCCGACCCCTCGGACGTGGAGCCGTTACAGCGCGCACACGTGGAGGACGCCGTCGCGGTCCTCGTCGCCACCAACGACGACGCGCGCGACGCGCTGGCGATCCTCACCGCCCGCCAGCTCAACCCCGACGTGCGGATCGTCGCCGCCGCCACGCAGCGGGAGAACGTCGACAAGCTCCGCCGGGCGGGCGCCGACCACGTCATCTCGCCGTCGACGCTCGGCGGCCACCTGCTCGTCGACTCCGCGTTCGGCGCCGACAGCGAGGGCGTCGCCGAGGAGATCATCGGCGACGAAGCGGAGTAGGCTGTTCGTCACCTGCCACACTCCCCGCTCCGACCCGAAACGGGTTTACGCCGAGCGCGCCGGCATTCGCCAATGCCCGACCGGCTCCCGTTCGTTCCGGAGGGAACGACCATCCCGCCCGCACCGCATCTCGCAGTGCTGCTTCTATCGGCGCTCGCCGTCGGCTACGCGCTCCGCCGGCGGCCCCCCCGCGTCACCGGGAGACACGTTCTCGCGCTCGCGCCCTGGATGGCGCTCGGATCCTGTCTGCACGTGCTCTACGTCGTCGGCGCGGTGCCCGCAGCGCTGGCGCCGTTCGGCGGCTCCCCGGCCGTCTACCTCACCGTCGCCATCCTCGCGGGCGCGACGTGGCTTGTGGCTGCGGAGGCCGAGGCGACCCGCAAGCGCGTGCCGGCAACGCTCGCGGTCGCGGGCGGCCTGCTGCTTGCCCCGGTCGTTGTCGTCGCGCTCGTCGGCGGCGTCTCGGGTGACGGCGCTTTCTGGTCGGCGGTCTCGCTCGTCGCCACACTCCCGCTCGTCGCCGCCGTCTGGACCGGGCTGATCCGGCTGTTCCCGGGAATCGGCGTGACTGGCGGGGTCGGTGTACTCGCCGTCTTCGGCCACGCGCTCGACGGCGTCTCCACCGCCGTGGGCGTCACGCAGCTCGGGTTCGGCGAGCGGACGCCGCTCTCCCGGTGGATCCTGGAGCTCGGCGGCGTCCCGCCGGTGCCGCTGCTCGGGGAGGGGTGGGTGTTTCTGCTCGTCAAACTCGCCGTGGCGAGCGGGGTCGTCTACCTGTTTGCCGAATACGTCCGCGAGGAGCCGGCGGAGGGGTACCTCCTCTTGGGCTTCGTCGCCGCCGTCGGGCTCGGGCCCGCGGCGCACAACCTGCTGTTGTTCACCGTCGCCTGACCGCGGCGGTGGCCGTACGGAGGACGTTCCGGAAAAGGCAGCTCCGTTGACAGCCTTAGAGAGTGAGATGTTTGTCTCCCCCTGCGGTCAGTACAGAATTCTCGATGAGTGACATCGGGAGTACGTGTATCACGTGAGCGGATGCGGCATTTATAAGAAGGATGTGGATGGTTCTGTCTTCCCTTTATAAGAAGCGTTTGTTTGATGAGTTGCTCGTTCTGCGCACGTGAGGACCGCCTTCAAAAGCCCCAGCCGGCTCCGGTCGAGGGTTCCGGAAGACGTTCCGGCTCGCTACGCTCGCGGGCTGCGACTTCCGTCGTCCCGGAGCCAGCTGCCCCTTTGAGTCCCGCCCCGCACAGCGCCGCAACCGCACCTCAGACCTCCCCAGCCTCGCCGCTCGCTCCGCTCGCGGCGTCCCTCGCGCGCCGCCGAGCGCCCGCTGGGCGCTCGCCGGGCGCGCCACCGCACCACAACTCCGTTTATAAGTGTAGACGTCACAGCCTCTCGCGGCCATTTATATACCACATCGCCGGCGGCGAATTGCAATACTCACTCCCGACATCGAACAATAAGCACCCCTTGACCGGCTGTTTCGTTCGACTTCGCCTCTGGAAAAAGAGGGGTTCACCAACGCCGCTCAGGGCAGGTCGATCGACACGTCGTGCTGACGGCTCGCGGCCTTCACGGTGTTGTACAGCAGCATCGCGCGGGTCATCGGGCCGACGCCGCCGGGAACGGGCGTGATGGCGCCGGCGACCGCCTTCGCCGACTCGTAGTCCACGTCGCCGACCAGCTCGTACCCCGTTTCGGTGTCGGCGTCGACGCGGTTGATCCCCACGTCGATCACCGTCGCGCCCGCCTTCAGCATCGAGCCGTCGACGAACTCCGGCAGGCCGGTGGCGACGACGACGATGTCGGCGCGACCCAGTTTCGCCTCCAGATTCTCGGTCCGCGAGTGACACACCGTGGTGGTGGCGTTGCCCTGCGGCCCCTTTTGAAGCAGGAGGTTCGCCATCGGCTTGCCGACGATGTTCGAGCGCCCGACGACGACGGCGTCGGCGCCCTCGGTCTCCACGTCGTAGGCGTCGAGCAGCTTCTGGACGCCGTGCGGCGTGCAGGGCTTGTACCGGGCGTCGCCCGCGACCAAACGGCCGACGTTCTCGGGGTGGAAGCCGTCCACGTCCTTTTCAGGGGTCACCCGTCGAAGCACCTTGCGGGTGTCGACGTGGTCCGGCACGGGCATCTGGACGAGAATGCCGTGCACGTCCTCGCGGGCGTTGAACTCGTCGATGGTGTCGTACAGCTCGCTCGCCGGCGCGTCGGCGTCGATCGCCACGTGAATGCTCTCGATGCCGACCTCCTCGCAGTCCCGCTGTTTCATCGAGACGTACGTCTCGCTGGCGGGGTCGTCGCTCATCAGCACCGTCGCCAGCCCGGGCGTCACGTCGGCGTCCGCGAGCGTGGACACGCAGTCCGCCACGCCCTCGCGCACGTCGGCCGCGACGGCCTCGCCGTCGATCACGTCGGTCATTATCCGTGTGTCGGCCGTCAGGGGGCAAAAGTATTCGGTTCCATGCCCAACATTACACTAGAAAACCCTGAAGAACGCGCGAATATGGATCGATCCGGGGCGGCCCCAACCGTTTTTCAGTCCTCGTGAGTACGGTCGAGCGGATGTACCGGAAACTGCCGCGCAGCGAGGAGGACGCCATCGCCTACGAGGTCACGGGGAAGCTCGACGAGGACGCGCTCGACGAGCTCCTCACCGACCTGGAGACCGCCATCGCCGACCACGGCACCGTCGATCTCCTTATCAGCGTTCCGGAGGCGCCGGCGCCGTACCTGGAGCGGGAGGCATTCACCGACGACCTCGGTTTCTGGCTACGCCACGGCGACGACGTGGGACGGTACGCGGTCGTCGGCGACGACCGGCTGCTGGAGTTTCTCACCGACGTGAGCGACCCGATGACGTCGACCGAGGTGGAGTTCTTCCACGAGGAGTCGCTCGACGCCGCCTGGAACTGGGTCGTGAACGGGGAATAATTGAGGAGGGCGTTCGCGGTCGGTGAGCAAAAGGCTCTGTTGAAATGTCAAACCTCAAGTGTAAAATTGAGTGGGATATTCGGTCGGTGAAGACCACTTGTTGATCGACAACGGGAGTAGGTGTTGCAGATCGTCGGTTGCGTCAGAGTATATAAACAAACGAGAGTGACATCGACGCTTTCCTTATAAACGGTCATGCTGTGCGGTGGCGCGCCCGGCGAGCGCCCGCTGGGCGCTCGGCGGCGCGCGAGGGAGTCGTCGCCGCAGGCGACGACGAGGCTGGGGAGGCGTGAGGTGCGGTGCTGTGTGGTACGGGGTGGGACTCAAAGGGGCAGCCGGCTCCGGGAAGACGGCCGACGCAAGCACTCAAAAGGCCGGGCCGTGCGGAGAGGCCTTTTGAGCGCGCAGCGAGGGTCCCGCGAGCAGGGCGAGAGCGACCGGAGGGAGCTCTCGATAGCGAACGGCGAAGCCGTGAGCAGCGAGCGGGACGACGGAAGTCGCAGCCGGCGAGCGCCCAACGGGCGCGAGCCGGACCGTCTTCCGGAACCCTCGACCGGAGCCGGCTGGGGCTTTGTAGGCGGTCCTCACCAGCGCAAAACCAGCAACTCCCCGAACAAACACTCCTTATAAAGAGAAACCACCCCCACCAACGCCCTACTTATAAACGCCAACACCAACCTCGTACAACACCTACTCCCGAGGTCACTCATCGAGGAGTCTGCACTGACTGCAGGGGGAGCCAACAGGTCACTCGCCAAGAACTCCAACAGAGCACAAAAAGCTCTTCGTCGCCGACTACTCGTACAGCGGGTACTCCGCACAGAGCTCGTGAACGCGCTCGCCGACCTCGTAGATCACGTCCTCGCTATCGACGTTGTCGACGACGCGGTAGATGAGGTCGCCGACCTCGCGGATGGCCTCCTCGTCGAAGCCGCGCGTGGTGAGTCCGGCGGTACCGGCGCGGATCCCCGAGGGGTTGAACGGCGAGCGCGTCTCGCCGGGAACGGTGTTGGCGTTGAGGACGATGCTCGCGGCCGCGAGCGCGTCCTCCGCCTCGCCGCCGGTGAGATCCGGGTGCGACTCCCGAAGGTCGACGAGCACGAGATGGGTGTCCGTGCCGCCCGAGACGAGCGAGAGTCCGTGGTCCGACAGCGTCTCGCCGAGCGCCTTCGCGTTGTCGACCACTTGCTGGGCGTACGCCTCGAACGCCGGCTCCAGCGCCTCCTTGAAGCCGACGGCCTTGCCGGCGACGTTGTGCATCAGCGGGCCGCCCTGGCCGCCGGGGAACACCGCCTTGTCGATATCGTCGGCGTACTCCTCGTCACACATGACGATGCCGCCGCGCCCGGCGCGGATCGTCTTGTGCGTCGAGCCGGTGACAAAGTCCGCGACGCCGACCGGCGACGGGTGGACGCCGGCGGCCACCAGCCCGGTGATGTGGGCGATGTCCGCGAGGTGGTAGGCGTCGACGGCGTCGGCCGCCTCCTGAATGCGCTCGAAATCAACGTCACGGGGGTACGCGGAGTAGCCGGAGACGATGATGTCGGGATCGAACGACTCGGCCATCTCGCGGAGCCCCTCGTAGTCGAGGTAGCCCGTCTCGGGGTCGACCTGATACTGCTCGACGTCGTACAGCTGGCCCGTGAAGTTGGCCGCGTGACCGTGCGAGAGGTGGCCGCCGTGGTTGAGGTCCAGCGAGAGGATGCGGTCGCCGGGCTCCAACATCGCGTAGTAGACCGCCTGATTCGCCTGCGTGCCCGAGTGGGGCTGGACGTTGACGTGTTCGGCACCCCACAGCTCCTGTGCGCGCTCGATGGCGAGCTCCTCGACCTCGTCGGCGTACTCGCACCCGGCGTAGTAGCGCGCACCGGGATAGCCCTCGGCGTACTTGTTCGTGAGCACGCTGCCCTGCGCCTCCAGCACGGCTTTGCTGGCGTGGTTCTCGCTGGCGATCATCGCAAGCGTCTCCTCCTGGCGGTTCGCCTCGCCCGTGAGCGCGTCGGCGACGGCAGGGTCGACCTCCCGAACGGTGTCGTACTCCATACGCGTGTGGCTGTGTGACTGGACAATAAGCCTGTCCGTCCGGCGCCAAACGTGGACGTATCGGGACCCGACCGACGTCAAAACGCGCACGGTCGTGGATCACGACGGCGAAACCGTTCAGTTTCACCACGGCGCCGACAGAGATTTACGGACGAGTTGGGTACTCCCGCTGAATGGTGGTCGAACTGGAGTGGGATCCGCTCCGGGCCGTCGACGTAACCAACCAAACAACGGCGGTTCACGGCGAGTACCGTCGCGCCGACGACGGGCCGGCCCTCCACGGAACGATGGACCGTCGCGTGACGCTCATCGTCGACGAGCTCCGTTTCGACGACGCCTACGTGGTCGCCGATCGACTCGACACGGGCGAGCGCGTCGAGTTCGGCCACGGCACGGTGTCGCGCGCGCTGGAAGCCGGATCCCACCGGGCTCGGCTCGCGCTCCCGGTGACGACGTTCCTCCGATTCGACGGCCCGGCGACGGTGACCTCACCCGACCACGACACCGTCGCGCTCTCGTTCGCCGAGCCGACCGCGGTGACGATCGGATTTCGCTCCCGGATCAAACGCCCGCGTGAGGAGGTGACGACGACGCCGACTCCAGAGGGGGTAGCCGCCCTCCTCACACGGTTCGCCGCCGGTCACTCGACCACGACGCCGGACCGGTCGTTTCCCGCGATGCGGACGCACCCGCCGACCGTCCGATTTGAGCCGGAGGCCGACCTCCCCATCGCCGATCCCTCTGCCGGTGACTCCCCCGCCGGCGACCTCCCCGAGGACGCGCCGACGGTGACGGTTCCGCCGGCGTACGGCGCGCTGTTGACCGTCGCGCCGTTGGCGTACTACCTCGGTGCGCGCGTCCGGGTGGTGGAGGGCGCCAGTCCCACGCTCACCACGCGTCGAGAACACCGCCTCGACGAGCCCTGCTGTGTCGAGTCGAGCGCCGTCCGCGATCTCCCCGCCGATGCCGAACCGGGCTTCGAGTCGCGGGTCGCCGCCGTCCTCCGCCGGACGTTCTACCTCGACTGCATCGTTCGTAACGCCGGGCCCAACGGGACGGAGCTGGTCGAGAACACGGCGCTCGACGAGCTCCCTCTCGACGCCGAGACGCTGTACGACGCCCCCGTTGCCGAGCGGGTGGACGCGTACCTCGACGCCGACTTCGACGCCGTCGCGGACGTGTTTCCGGAGTGGCACCTCTCGGTGTACCTCGCACCCGGTCTTCGGAGCGTTCGCGCGCTGCCGCACGTCCTCTACAACGTGCCGCAGGTGTACAGCCCGCGGGCCCGCCCGCTGGAGGGCGACGAGTGGCTTACCCGGTCGCTCGACGACTTCTACCGGGGCGCCCGCGAGTCGGAGAGCGTCGACCTCGTCAACCCCGTGCTCGGCCCGAGCCGGACCCACGGCTGGCTCGCGCCCGACACCCCCATCGACGTGTTCAAATCCCGGCTCGCGGCCTACCAGAACCGGAGTCGGCACCGCGCCGTCGACGATGAGGGGATCTCCGTGGTCGCGGTCGTCAACGAGGAGGCAATGACGACGGAGGGGACGGAGGCGGCCACCATCTATCGCCGGCGCGCCGGGGAGCTCGACCTCGACGTGGCCGTCCACGAGGGGGTCGGCGTGGACGCGCTCGCCGAGGTGTTCGCCGGCGACCACGAGTTCGTCCACTTCATCGGCCACTGCGAGCCCGAGGGGCTGGTGTGTTCGGACGGCCACTTCGACGCCGCCGCGCTCGACGCTGCAGGCGTCGAGACGTTCTTCCTCAACGCCTGCGGCTCCTTCCGGCAGGGGATCGAGCTGATCGAGACGGGGAGCGTCGCCGGCGGCGTCACGTTCAACCGCGTGCTCGACCGCAACGCCGCCCGCGTCGGGTCGGCGTTCGCCCGCCTCCTCATGCGCGGCTACACCTTCGAGCGCGCGCTTACCGTCGCCCGCCGGCAGATCATGTCGGGCAAGGACTACGCCGTCGTCGGCGACGGGACGCACTCGGTGGTCCAGACCAACGGGCTGATCGCCAGCGTGTACGAGCTGGAGGCGCTCGGCGACGACGCGTACCGACTCGTACAGGACGCGTACTCGCCGGCGATGCATGGCGGGACATATCGGTCGTTGTTCCAGACCCGAGACGGTCTGCAGCTGTACGGGGCGAAAAAAACGTTCGAGCTGTCCGAGGAGCGGTTGCGGACCGAATTCGCAAAGCTCGATTCGACGCCGATCGTGTTCGATGGCGACCTCCGCTGGAGCGACGAACTCGATGCGTGGCTGTAGTCCCGGGAGTCGGCTACTCGTCGGGGACGGGACCGTCGTCGCCCTGCGAACCACCTTCCATCGGCTCGACGAGGAACTCCGCGCCCTCGGCGGCGGCGCCACTCGCGTACAGCGCGAGCGCGACGACCACCACGAGCAGACGGGTGCCGTGCGTGGCGACGGCGGTTCCGAGGCTGAACTCCAGGTCGTCAAGCAACCGTGTACGGCCTGACATGAACTTTCATTAATCGGATTGGAACATATATTTTACGGTGATACTGTCGGATATTCGGTGGCTGGCGAGCGAATGTTCGAAACACCGATCTCCGGGGGCATGAGCCCCTGTGTGTGGTTGACTCCCGCTACGAACCCCGTTAGTATTAAATAGGTTTCGAGCCAATATACGTTACGAGAAATGGTGTCGAATTTACTTGAAGCGGACATCGAGAATATCCTCGAAACGGCGTTCTCGGAGACCGACGGCGAACTGCTCGTGATCGACCCCTCCGCGGAGACGATCATCTCGCTCGTCGAGGCGGGCACGGAGCGCGACGACCTTCCCGAGATGCTGATGCTCGCCGACGAGCGCACGCTGAAAGACGTGATGGACGACTTCCTCGTCGCGTCGAAGGCGGCGGACCTCGTCGACGCCGGCGCGCTCTCGCTGCGGCTGCTCCCCGAGGACGCGGACAACGCGCTGTTCGTCTCCGAGGACCGCGTGCTGGCGCTGGTGAGCGCCGGCGACAAGGCCGCGGCGCTCTCCTCGGAGGACGAGGCGTTCGTCACGGAAGTGTTCGACACGTACCGCGAGACGTTCGAGGGTGCCGAGGAGTTCCGACTCCGCACGCCCCCGATCAGCCGCGTGCGCGAGACGATGGAAGCGGAGATCGGCGAGGAGCCGCGTGCCGACTTCGACAGCGTGCTCGCGTCGATGGAGACCGCTCGCGGCAACGGCGAGGGGCTCGACGAGGTCACCGTCTCGCTGTTGGTCGCCGCCAAAAACGACGTGCTCCTCTACGACATCTCGAAGTGGGGCGAGGACGTCGGGATCGCCTCGAAGGCGACGTTCTCCCGGACGAAGACCCGACTCGAGGACCTCGGGCTCATCGACACGGAGAAGGTCCCGATCGACGTCGGCCGCCCGCGTCTCCGGCTGAAGCTGGGCGACGACCGCCTCAAGGAGGCCGACGCCGACCAGCTCGCCGGCGTCGCCGGCAGCATCCTGAACTGAGCAACGACTTCGCCGCTCCCCGAGGTTTGCCGTGGTTTCCTCCCCGGACGAACGGCATTCGCCCACGGAGTGCCGTGCGTTCGTGATCGCCGACCCGCTCCCGGGGTGACACTCCCCCGGGGTTTTTCTCTCCGCTGCGCGTGCTGATTCCCATGGACATCGGACTCGTAGGGGACGGACCGGCGGTCGACGCCGTCGCGGCCGCGCTGGGCGACGTGGACGTGAACGTGCTGCCCGTCGAGCCGGAGCTGTTGGAGGGGTTCGACCTGGCGGTCGTCGTCGCAACCACCGGCTCGGAGGTGTTCGCGCGGGCGGACGCCGAGCTCGACCGCTGGGTGGCGGTGGAGGTCGGCGGACTCGGCGGCGTTCCCCTCCTCGAAGTTGACGCGGGGATCACCATCTTCGAGGACGCCTGTTACGACTGTCTCCGTACGCGCGTCGAGAGCGGCGGCTCCGAGCCGGCCGACCGCCCCCGCGGAACCCGCTCAGCGGTCCGGTTCGCCGGGTCGGTGGCCGGCCGCCGGACCATCCAGCTGCTTGCCGGCGAGGAGATCGGCGACACCGTCTCCGAGATTCCGGGACCGGAGCGGACGCTGTTGCCCGTGCCCGGATGTGGGTGCAGCCCCGAGCAGGAACACACGCTGCCGCGCGGCCACGTCGACCGTGAGCTCTCGGCGTCGATCGACCGCGCGGAGCAGGCGGTCGACCCCCGGATCGGCGCGCTCCGTGAGGTCGGCGAACAGGAGTCGTTCCCCGTGCCGTACTACGTCGCCGCCACGGTGGATACGCGCGCGTTTTCCGACGCGCGAGCCGCGGAGTTCGGCGCCGGCGTCGACGCCGACTGGGACGCGGCGTTCATGAAGGCACTCGGCGAGGGGTTAGAGCGGTACGCTGCAGGGGTCTACCGCACCGACGCGTTCGTCGAGGCGCCAGCGGCGGACGTCCGGAACCCTGTCGGTCCCGACCGGTTCGTGCGCCCGGATGATGCGCCGGCGTACGACTCCGAGGACCCGCTCCCGTGGGTGGAAGGTGAGAATCTCGCGACCGGCGAGGTGGCGTCGCTTCCCGCGGAGTTCGTCCACTTCCCGCCGCCGACGGACAAGCGGTATCGCCCGGCGATCACGACCGGACTCGGGCTGGGGAACTCCGGCACTGAGGCCGCGCTGTCGGGGCTCTACGAGACCGTCGAGCGCGATGCGACGATGACGACGTGGTACTCCACGATCGACCCGCTCGGGCTCGAGGTGGACGACGGGACGTTTCGGGAGCTGACCAAGCGCGCTCACGCGGAAGGGCTGACCGTGACGCCGCTGCTCGTCACCACCGACGTGGACGTGCCGGTCGTCGCCGTCGGCGTCCATCGCGACGACGAGTGGCCCAACTTCGCGGCCGGCTCCGGATCGGACCTCGACCCGGCTCGCGCGGCGCGCGCCGCGCTCGCGGAGGCGCTCCAGAACTGGACCGAGCTCCGGTCGATGGGACGGGAGGGCGCCGAGGAGCAGGGGGCCGCCATCGGCCACCATTCGGCGTTCCCCGAGGAGACGCGTGCCTTCTTCGATCCGGACTCCACGGTCCCGCTGGACGGACTCGGCAAGCCCGACGCAGACGGCGAGACGGAGCTGGCGACGGTCGTCGACCGGGTGTGTGCGGCCGGACTGGAGCCGTACGCGGCCCGAACGACGACGCGGGATCTGGAGACGCTCGGCTTCGAGGCGGCCCGCGTGCTCGTCCCCGCGGCCCAGCCGCTGTTCACCGGCGACCCCTTCTTCGGCGAGCGCGCGCGGGACGTGCCGGCGTCGATGGGGTTCGAGCCGCGACTGGAGAAGGCGTACCACCCGTTCCCCTAGCCGGCGAACACGCCGGCGCCATACCCGTCGTTCTCAATCCTCGGCGGTCGCCGGCGTCGCCCCCACGTCGGTCGTGTCGTCTTCGATGTACGCCTGCGTCCACGTCCCGCGCAGGAACCACACGACACCGACGAGGGCGCCGAGCACGTTGCCCAGTGCCATCCCCACCCAGATTCCGGTGGCGCCCCAGTCGAGGACGAACACGAGGATGCCGACGCTCGCAACGCGGCCGACCCACAGGGTGAGAATGGAGATCACCATCGCGGTCTTGGTGTTGCCGGCACCGCGGAACGCGCCCAGAACGACCTGTGAGACGCCGATGAAGGCGAACTCCACGGAGCGGATCCGGACGTAGTCGACGGCGAGCGCGATCGTCGCCGGCGCGTCGGGGACGTCACCGAGGAACACCGAGACGATCGGCTCGGTGAAGATGACCGCGATGACGGCGACACACAGCATGACGCCGGCCCCAGTCGTCGCGGCGAGTTTTACTGAGCGCCACGCGCGGTCGACGCGGTCCGCACCCAGGTTCTGGCCCACCATCGTGTCGATGGCGCGTCCGAGCCCCATCGCGGGGAGAAACACCAGCGAGATGAGCCGGTTACCCAGCCCGTAGGCGGCGACCACCGGCGGCGAGAACGTGACGATCATGGCAGTCAGGGTGATCATCGCCATCGCGCTCGTCGTCTGCTCGACGCTGGAGGGGAGTCCGAGCCGGAAAATGTCCTCGATGAACCCGAAGTCCGGGCGAAGATGCGCGAGCGTGACGGCGGGGCCGAGGTCGGTCGCGAACAGGAGCCAGAGGCCGACGGCGGTCGCGACACCCCGCGAGGCGATGGTGGCGACGGCGGCGCCCTCGATGCCCCAGCCGGTGTAGCCGGTGGCGGCGAACAGCGTCGCCTCGACGCCGTGCGGGTCGAGCGCGGCGATTCCGGGGACCGCCGCGAGCCAGCCGAACAGCGGGTTGTTGGCGAACCCGAAGATGAGGAACGGGTCGAGCACCACGTTGAGCACCACGGACAGCGCCATCACCGCCATGGGCGTTCGGGTGTCGCCGTAGCCGCGCATCAGCGCGGAGAAGACGAAGAAGCCGAACATCAGCGGGATGCCGAGGAAGATGATCTCCATGTAGTCGGCCGCGAGCGGAATCACACTCGCCGCCGTGTCGGGGTCGCTCGGCAGGAGTTCGAGCGCCGGCCGGGTGTAGAAGTAGCCGCCCACGCCGATGAACACGGAGAGGACGGCGACCGAGAGCACGGTCTGACCGGCCACGAGCCCCGCCGAGCGGTCGCCGTCAGCCCCCGTGTACTGTGCAACGAGGATCGCGCCGGCGGTCGTGAACCCGCCGGCGACCGCGATGAGGAGGAAGATCAGCGGGAACGCGAGACTGATGGCGCCGACCGCCTCGGCGGAGAGACGACCGAGGTACAGCGTGTCGACGACGTTGTAGGTAACCTGCAACAGCTGGATGACGACGATGGGCCACGCGAGGTGAAACAGCGGTCGGACGAGGCTCCCCTCGGTGATGGAGTGTTCCTCGTCGTCGCTGCCATCCGGCTGGTCGTCACTCCCGTGGTCACCGGGCGGATCGCTGGAGGGATCAGGGGAGGGCGGCGCGCCGTCGTCCGGCGCGTCGGTGGAGGGATCGCTCACTGCCTTGAGGGGGACGGCGTTCTCCAATCAGCTTTCCGATCCCGTGTGAACGGCTATGAGGAGTCGTTCGGATCCGGACCGTCGGGAGTCGGGTCGTCTCCGGGCGGCTCATCGGCGGTCGACCCGCCGACGGTCGGACCGTGGGGCCCGTCGGCGGCGCCGTCCGCGGCCTCCGACTTGCCGTCCGGATCGGCGTCCAGGTCGGCGTCGTGTGAGGACCCCCGCGGCTCACGCCGCTCTCCGAGGTCGACGTTCGCGGTGCCGGAGGTGTCGTCGAAGACGATGTGGCGGTGCGGGTACGCCATCTCCACGTCGGCGTCGGCGGCGAGCTCGCGGACCCGCGCGTTCACCTGCGACCGCACCTTGCCGAGCTTGTAGGGCTTTTTCACCCAGTAGCGGAGCCGCAGGAGGACGCCGTCGTCCGCGAACTCGTGGACGAGACAGTCCGGACTGGCGGTGTACCGGGCGACGCCGATCCGGATATCGGGGCCGCCGTCGACGACCGCGTCGGAGGACCGGGCCGCTCGCTCCATGATCCGGCGAGCCTCGTCGATGTCCGACTCGTACGTGACGAGGAGGTCCAGGCTCCGGCGGGTCCGCTCGTCCTCCGCGGAGTAGTTGGTGACGTCGCGGTTGCGCATGTTGCCGTTCGGGACGACGAGAAAGGTGTTGTCGAGCGTGAAGATCTTGGTGTAGCGGATCGTGATGTCGTCGACGAACCCCTGCGTGCCGTCCTCCAGTTCGATCATGTCGCCGATCTCGAACGGCTGGTCGGCGAGCACGAACACGCCGTTGATGAAGTTCCCGATAAGCGGCGCGAGGATCACACCGACCACCGCGGAGAACACCGCGCCGGCGAGCAGCACGTCAGGGAGGTCGACTCCCGAGATCCACAGCGCGGTGAAGAGTGCGAGGATGACCGTTCCCACACGAATGCCCCGGAGGAACGTCTGTGCGACGCTCTGTCTGGCGAAGCGGCGGGCGATCGGTCGCCCGAGCAGACGGACGAGGAGCTTCGAGAGGTAGACGCCGGCGACGACGATGAGCACGGCGGCGAGCAGCCGCGCACCCGGCACGCTGGCGAGCGACTCGTCCCACTGGTACAGTGGCGGCTCCGCGCTCTGCAACACGCCCATGCGCTACCCGCGTCGCCCACTCGAAAAAGCGTTTCCACCGGCGGGCGAGTCGACGAATCGAGGATTCGACCGCGGGACTCGCTGGCGACCGTGCGACGAGAACGTCCCGGGCGCGAGCAGCCGAGGGCAACGGCTAACACGTCGTCGGGAGAATCCCGAGACATGCTCGGCATGTTCCGCCGCGACCCGACGTTCAGCGTCACCCACGAACGCCCTCCCAGCGACGTGCTGATCGCCGGGTTCTCCGCGTACGGCCTGGCGGGGCTCACGGCGGTCGACTACCTCGTCGACCAACTGGAGTTGGAGGAGACGGGGTACATCCGCGCGGAAGGGCTCCCCTCGATCACCCCCTTCGAGAAGGGTCGGCCCCGCCATCCGACGCGGCTCTACTCCCGGGAGGACCTCGACATCACGGTGCTGGTCGGCGAGCAGTTCGTCCCCTCGATGCTCGGCGAGTCGCTGGCGACGAAGATGCTGTCGTGGACCGGGAAACACGACGGTTCGGAGATAGCCGTCCTCGCCGGCGTTCCGGTGCCGCACGGACCGGACGCCCACCGGACGTTCCACGTGGCGACCGAAGACTTCCACGAGCGCCGGCTCGCCAACGCCGACCCCGCAGTGCCGCCGATGGAGACCGGCTTTCTCGACGGGACGAACGCCGCGCTGCTCGAACGCGGGATGGACACCGAGCTCGGCGTCGGCGTCCTCATCACGCCGGTCCACGCGCAGGCGACCGACATCGAAGCGGCGATCCGGCTGGTCGAAACTGCCAACGATCTCTACGACCTCGGCGTCGACTCGGGGCCGCTGGAGGCGTTCGCCGCCGAGGTCCAGCAGTACCACGCCGACCTCGCCGAGCGCATCGAGGAGCGCGACGTCGAGTCCTCGCACGACCGGATGTACATGTAACACGGCCGTCCCGAACGCAGGGAGTCGGCTTCGGAACGACGTGCAACTCGGCTCATAGTAAACACCTATACAGGGTGACCACGTTGGACCGGATATGGCAGACGACCTCCGTGCGACGCTCGATTACGTCGGGGACCGGTTCAACCTCGGCGAGTACGAGATCGACGCGTATCTCGCGGTGCTCGAACACGGCGAGTTGACCGCAAGCGAGATCGCCGACCGAACGGACATTCCCCAGCCCCGGGTTTACGACACGGTGCGGAGCCTCGCGGACCGCGGACTCGTCGAGCTCCGGGAGTCACGGCCGATGAAGATCGTCGCGGTCGACCCCGACGAGGCGTTTGGCGAGCTCCGCTCGTCGTTCACCGAGATGGTCGACGAGCTGGAGGCGCGCTACACCGCGCCGGCCCGCGAGACGGAGGCCGTCTCGCTGGTGAAGTCGCGCTCGACGATCCTCCGGTACATCGAGGAGGTGATCGCCGGCGCCGAGTACGAGCTCGCCGTCTCGCTCACGCCCGACCTGCTCCGCCGGTTCCGCGACGAGCTGGCCGCGAAGGTCGCCGCCGGCGTCAGCGTCGAGCTGCTGGTCACGCCCGCCTCGCGGGCACCGAGTCCGGCCGAGTTCGACTATCTGGAGGTGGCCACCACCGCTCGCGCACGACGTGGGATCACCACCCCGGTGCTCGCGGTCGGCGACGGCGAGTACTCCGTCTACGCCACCCAGGACGCGCTGCGGGACGACCAGGAGCGCTACGGCGTCATCTTCAACCGCTCCGCGCTCGGCTTTCTCGTCTCCGGCTTCTTCGGCACCGTCCTCTGGACGACCGCCGAAACGTTGGCCGATGATCGCGGTGACCGCCCGTTTCCCCGGCGCTACGCCTCGATCCGGCGCGCCGTGAAGGACCTCCGCGAGCTCGACGGCACCTTCCACGCGACCGTCGAGGGACGCGACATCGAGACCGGCGAGCCGGTCACCGTCCGCGGTCGCGTCGTCGATGTCGCCTTCGAGGACAGCGAGGAGGTGGCGTCGCTCGTCGTCGAGACCGATGAGGGCGGTCGCGTCGAGATCGGCGGCCGCGTCGCCGCCTTAGAGGACGTGGAGGGCCAAGAGATCGTCATCGGCCGGGACGCGCCGCCGGCGCTGTAGGAGGATTCGGGGTTTTTGATGAGGATGCTTGTTGAGCGATATCGGGAGTGAGTATTGCAGTTCGCTGCCGGCGATAGAGTATATAAACTGTCGAGAGTGGCAGTAGTGGTCTCCTTATAAACGGGATGCGGTGCGGTGGCGCGCCCGACGAGCGCCCCACGGGCGCTCGTCGGCGCGCGAGGGAGTCGTCGCCTACGGCGACGACGAGGCTGGGGAGGCGTGAGGTGCGGTTGCGGTGCTATGCGGGGTGGGACTCAAAGGGGCAGCCGGCTCCGGGAAGACGGGCGACGTAAGCACTCAAAAGGCCGGGCGGTGCTGAGAGGCCTTTTGAGCGCGCAGCGAGCCCCTCGACCGGAGCCGGCTGGGGCTTTTGAAGGCGGTCTCCGTCACCGAATCATCAGCAACTCACCGAACAAACACGCCTTATAAAGAGCAACCAACCCCACCAACGCCCTACTTATAAACGCCAACACCAACCTCGTACAACACCTACTCCCGATATCGCTCATTGAGAATTCCACACGGGACAGCGGACGTCCTCAGTACTGTCCTCCGGAACCGCAACCCGGCCAGTGCGCTTCCCGTTTCCGTCGACGATCCCCCTATCGTCGCGCCGGCCCCTCAAAAAGCGCCGCCAGTCGGTCTCCCTCAAGGCCCGCCGCGACTCCCAGCGCCAGCGCCACGCGGGCCTTCGCCGCCGGGAGATCGCCGGCGAAGAGGACGCCGTGGTCCGCGAGGGTGACGGCGCCGCCCGGGGTGCCGTACACCGGCTCCGTCGGCCCCGAAAAGGGGCGACCGGCGACGACGACGGGAGGCGAGTCGTCCCCGTCGAGCGCCTCGCCGATCCGGTCGCCGAGCGCCGCGGTGACGTTGCCGAGGCCGGTCCCCTCCACGACCACGCCGCCGACGGCCTCTGCGCCGAGCGCGCGGTCGAGCTGGCCGGCGCCGACTCCCGTCCCGGAGTGGACCACCGGCACCTCGGGGACGCGCTCGGCGGCCGCAGCCCGATTCTCGAGATCGAACGCGTCCGCGAGCGCCGACACCTCGGTCCCGCGGCGCGGTTCGCGGTGAACCTGCACTGCGGCACGGGTGAACGAGGCGACCGGCCCCTTCGCGGGCGCGGTCATCGTCGAAAGCGCGTTCGAGTGGCCCTTCACCACGTCGCGGGCGGCGTGGAGCTCGTCGTCGAACGCGACATGCACGCCGGGAGCGAACCGCGAATTGGCGGCCGCCCGCACCGCGAGCGTCAGGTTCGCCGGCGCGTCGCTGGAGGGCTCGTCGAGGCGACGCTGGGCGCCCGTGACGACGACCGGCGCGTCGAGGTCGGTGAGCAGGTCGAGCGCGAACGCGGTGTCCGCGAGGGTGTCGGTGCCGTGAGTGACGACGACGCCGTCCGCACCGCCAGCGACGACCTCGCGCACGGTGGCCGCGGTCGCGAACACGTCGCGCCATCGCACGTCGAATCCCGGCTGGGAACACACCTCGTGGGCAGTGACTCGTGCGTGATCGGAGACGCCGGGGACGGCGGCGACGAGATCCTCACCGGTCTTTTCGGGTGCCGCGCCGGCGTCGTCGGGCTCCGAGGCGATGGTGCCGCCGCACGCGACGACCGCCACGTGCGGGGATGTTCCGTCGTCGAACGACGATGAGGAAGTCGGCATGCAGGGAGCTCGGACCGGCGGCCCCTAAGCGGTTCGCCCACCGGCACGTCTCGCACGAGGTATGCATTCGATCGGGGCCGGTCGGCAGCGAGTAATTCGACACACGTCGATCCGGTGAAAAAGAATGAGTGGCCCGTATGAACGGTCTCGACGATTCTGTGACGCTCGTAAAACGTCTTGCTCGACTAACCAGTCGGGGTGAAATGCCCCGAACGCTCGGTGGGGTATATGTGCAACAGCGTCCAAGCAGGGAGTGTCCCATGTCGACCCCCGCGCCACTGAATCGCGCCGTCTCCGAACTCCCCTTCGCCGGGCGGATGTCCGAGACCGTCCGGGCCGCCGCCTTCTGGTCGGCGGTCGCGATCCCGATGTCGTATCCGCCGCTGCTGTACGCCGGACTCGACGGCCTCACCGGCTACCTCTTCGTCAGCCTGCTGTTCTGTAACGCGCTGGCGCTCGCCGTCGGCCACGAGTACAACAACGGGTGAGCAACGAGGAGGCTCGCGCGCCGGCGCCCCTCCACGCCGCACGCTGCCGGTGCCCGCTTCTCTCCCCCGTTCGACGCCTCCCTCCGTCCCGTCTCGAAGCGCTTACCCGCCGGCCACGCCGAGTTGCGTCCATGACCGACGGGACGCACGTCGAGTGGCGCGAGTGGGGGCCGGAGGCGTTCGCCGAGGCCGACGAGCGGGACTGTCCCGTGCTGCTCTCGCTGTCCGCCACCTGGTGTGAGGGCTGTCACGAGATGGACGCAACCACCTACGCGGAGCCGCGGATCGCCGCCAACATCAACGAGGGGTTCGTCCCCGTCCGGGTCGACGTGGACCGCAACCCGCGCGTGCGTGAGCGCTACAACATGGGCGGCTTCCCCACGACGGCGTTTCTCGCGCCGGACGGAACGCTGCTCACCGGCGCCGGCTACCTCGGCGTCGACGGGATGCGCCAGGTGCTGGAGTCCGTCCGCACGATGTGGTCCCAGAAGGGGCGTGAGGCGGGACGCGTTCCGCGCGCGCTCGACGCCGACCTCCCCCCGAGTGGAGAGCTCTCCTCGGCCATCGAGAGCCACCTCGCCGGACAGCTCGACAGCAAGTTCGACACGGAGTACGCCGGCTGGGGGACGGACGCGAAGTTCCCCCTGCCGCTCACCGTGGAGTTCGCGCTCAAACGGGAGCGAGAGCAGGCGCTCCGCACGCTCGACGCCGTGCGCGACCACCTCGCGGACGACGTGGCCGGCGGCTTCTTCCGCTTTGCGGGCACCCGCGACTGGAGCGACGTGGCCTACGAGAAGCCCGTCGACACCAACGCCGCCGTGACGCGAGCGTTCGCGAACGCCTACCTCTACACCGGCGAGGCCGCCTATCTGGAGCCGGCCGAGCAGGCGGTCGACTTCCTCACAGACGACCTCTGGACCGGCTACGCAGTGGGCGGCAGCCTGGGGCCGGGGCTCGGCCGCGCCTACTACGCCGCCCCCGCCGACGACCGCGAGGACCTCGACCCGCCCCGGCGTGACCTCACCGTCTACGCCGGCGGGAACGCGCTGGCGGCCGACGCGCTGCTCGCGGTCCACGCCTACACCGACGACGAGCGCGCCCGCGAGTACGCGATCCGGATCCTCGACCATCTCGAACGTGAGCTGATCGACGCCGAGACGGGCGCCGTCACCCGATTCCGGTCCGGCGACGAGGTGGGAGAGACGGACCTGCTGGAGGACGCCGCGCGCGTGGTGAGTGCGCTCGTTCGGGCGGCAGGAGTGGTTGGGGACTCCCGATACGCCGACATCGCTCGAACGGTCGCCGACCGCGCGATCGACCGCCTTCACGTGGACGGTTCGTTCGTCGACGGTCCGCGCGAGGGCGCCGGGCTGCTCGACCGCCCCTTCCGTCCGCTGGACGGCAACGTGGAGCTGTCGACCGCGCTACTCGACCTGGCGACGCTCACCGGCGAGAGCCAGTATCGGGAGGTGGCCCACGAGACCGCCGAGGCGTTTGCCGGCGCCACCGACCGATTGGGCGTGCAGGTCGCGGGCTACGGCAGCCTCGTCGGGCGACTGCTTCGTGACACCACCACGGTCGTCGTCGGAACCGAGCCGGGAAGCGACCTTCACCGGGCGGGCTGGCGCGTCGCGGACCACGAGAAGGTCGTCGTGCCGAACGCCCACCGCGAAGACGCGCCGGCGCCGCGAACGGTCGCGGAGGGGACCGCAGTCGTTCTCGCCGGCGACCGCGTCTCGGAGCCGGCGACAACGCCCGACGAGTTGATGGCACGCGTCGCCGACACCGTGAACTGAGCAGGGAGGCGGCCGGGTAAACGGTCGGTGCGTTTATGCTCTCCCGTGTAGTTGTACGGCTATGTCATCGCTTCGTGACCTCGGTCTCTCCGAGTACGAAGCCCGGGCGTATCGCGCGCTGTTGCGAACCGGGCCAACGACCGCAAAGGACCTCTCGCGGGCCAGCGAGGTGCCGATGGGGCGGATCTACGACGTGCTCAACAGTCTCGAACAGCACAATCTCGTGCGGAGCCAGGCGGCCAGCCGGCCGAAGAAGTACGCCGCCGTTGAGCCGGACGCCGCGCTCGACCGGCTCCTCGACGAGCGGAAACGCGAGCTCCAGTCACAGGCCGAGCAGTACGAGGAGGTCGTCGACGACCTCTCGACGGAGCTCGACGCCGCCGAGCCCGTGGAGGGCGGCTTCTGGACGGCCGCGGTCGGTGCCGAGGAGTCGACCGACCTCCTCCTGGAACGCGTCGCCGCCGCCGAAAACCGGATGGTCGTCGTGGCAGGTGCGCCGACGACCGGATTCGACCTCGCGACCGTCGGCGAGCAGGTGACCGAGGAGCTGGCGGCCGCGCTGGAGCGTGGCGTCGAGATCCGGGTGTTGCTCTCGCCGGACGCGGTCGACGAGCTCCCGCGAAGTGTCGGCCGACGCTACTCCGCCGAGCTCGCCGACCACGAGGGGTTCTCCGTCCGGACGACGGAGGGAATCGACGGCACCTTCAGCGTGTTCGACGGCGTCGAGGTGTGTATCGAGGTTCCCCACCCGCTCTCCTCGGGCGAGCCGTTCGCGATGATCGACCTGAAGGATCCGGAGTTCACCGCCGACGTGAAAGACCAGTTCGAGCCGAGGTGGAACGAGGCGGAGCCGCTGTCGTTCGGGTGAGGGGGTTTCGGTGACCGCTCGGGTCCACCGACGACCGCCTACCGCCGGTCGATGTCGCGCTCCCCGCCGGCGTGCGCGCGGACCCACAGCTCGCCGATCCGCGAGAGGGTCGTCCGGTAGGACTTCCCGTGCTCCTCCTGTTCGATGTACCCCTTGCCGCCCGGCCCCAGCCGGTCGACGTTGTAGATCACCTTCGATCGGAACGAGTCGGTGTACTCCTCGTTGAGGTCGGCGGCGAGCGTCTCGGCCAGCTCGGAGACGGACTCGAACTCGCCGTGCTCGCCCAGCGTGAACAGCACGAGCTCCTCGAACGGCTTGACGTTCTGGAAGGAGGCGACCGGGAGTTCGACGATGTGGCTGTCGCCGATCCGCTTTGCGCCGATGGTGGTGCCGCGCTCGTCGAACTCCGCGAGCAGGTCCGTGGTCGTCTCCAGCCGCTCGTCGACGCGCGCGTCGTCGACATCGCCCGAGTCGCGAAGCTCCCGCAGGAGGTCGCGGCTCTCGCGCAGCTCCTCGGCCAGCTCCGTTTCGAGGTACTTCTCGGGGGCGGTGTAGTAGGTGTGGATGCGGTCGCGGTCCGCCTGCCGCTCGACCATGATCGAGTGGGCGGCGGTGGCGAACGCGAAGGAGACGGGCCGGGGCATCGAGCAGACGTTCACCCACACCTCGCGGGGCTCGTCGCCGTCCTCAGCGTCGGCCTCCCCGCCCCCCTCGGCGTCGAGCTCGGCGTTGATCAGGTCGAACGCGCGCTCGAAGGCGGCGTCGTAGTCGTACACGTCGGGGAGCCGCTCGCGGACCGTCTCGGCGCCGAGCAGGTTCTGGAAGTCCGTCTCCAGTTTCCGCGCGATGTTCCGGGAGTACTCGACGTTCGCCTCGCTGCCCACGGCGCCTTCAAGTAGGATCACCCGGTCCACGTCGAACTGGTCCCGGATGAGCGGGGCGATCAGCCGGTCGTAGTCGAAGCCGACCGGCACGATGTGCGTCTGCATGTGCGGTACGTAATGGTGCTACTTATAAAAAGCACCAGTTACCATACCCTTCAACCGTACATCGAACTTGTTTGCTGAACGATTTAAAACGCACAGAGAACCTTACCAACCGTCAAATAGTGAATGAATCTCTTATTCGGTTGCTAGTCGAGGAAGAGTATCTGAAGCCATATCGTGAATAAGTAGGCTACTCAGACTAGTAATGTAAGAACGTCTAGTTATAATTCTCTATATTTATCACTTATTTACCATTAGCACATATCCATACTTGAAAGATTGGAATTGGCATTTTCCCAATGTTCCTCTGCCTCATCAAAATTGCCGTTCTCCATTGCATTTGCAGCTTTTTGCAGATCGTCACTCGCTGCTGCACTAAACTCGTAGTCGCAAATCAACCCCTCGATATCGTTAATTAATCTCTGAATATATACTGTGACTTCTTCAACACTTATGCTTTCTAAGCGAGTCTTTGCAGCTATAAAATGACTTTCAGCATCTGAATAATGTGAGCGTGCATCGCTATAATTTTCATTCTCAAATGATTCGTCTCCCTGTATAAATAATGAATCTCCTCGAATCTCATCTATCCGTGCAGGTAATAAATCACTAAGTATAGTGAGTTCTGTTTGAATCTCATCATGATCTTCTTCTACCATCGTGATTTCTTGTATCAATTCATCGTTCATTTGGGCTTGTTCAGCCGTATCTTGTACCGCTTCTAATTCTATAACAACAGAATCGAAAACAGAGTTAGTGGGTTCTATCTGTTGTTGAGCATTTTCAAACACTCCGATCGCAGATTGATGCTCTCCAGCGCGGTATTCATTCATCCCATTATTTATTAGTCCAACAAGTTTCAAATATTCTTCATTATATTCTGCAAGTTTATCCTGATAAGAGGACATTTTTCGTAGTGCCTCAATTGCATCAGACAATGAACCATCATCATATTCTTTCGCCCTCCCGAGTTTCGAACGGATTTCTGACGTTCTTGAAGCAATCGTAGTAGCACTGAAATCGGGTGGTTCCTGATCTGTGATTAGTTGCTGACGTACCTCTTCAAATTCATCACTATTCTTTTCTAAGAGTTCAATAGCATCATTATAATGCTCTACAGCCTCTTCAGGCCCTCTTAGTCCGTTTGCATCGTTAGATGATTCGTTTTCAGAAATATTATTGGATGATTGCTCTTCGTCCGAAGATCCTGAACAACCAGCTATTGCTATCATACCTCCTGTTACAGCGAGATACTCCCTTCGGTCCATTGTTGACTGGTTAGACTAACAACGTTAAAAGACCGGGTGCTTTCGTGGATCGCCTAGAACCACGGTAGATTAGCAGCTTCAGAGAATAATAGAATGGTGAAGAGCTTAGCGACGGCAAATAGTGAATGAGGATCTTACTCAATTTCTTCTTGAAGAAGATCATCTAGACTCTGTGAGGCACCCTAGCTAGGATTATAATATTCAGATTCTAGAACCAGCTACGTTCTAAACCAATCAAACCTATTATGAGAAACACCATTGAACCACCAATAACTACAAGAACCTCTGGCATTTCCACCGTAGCCACGGTTGATATGGCTTGAATCAAAGCTGCTATCGCCAGAATAACTGTCAAGTTCCTTATTGATTTATTTGTTTTCTCACTTCTAATCTTCTGTTGTCTCTCATGAGCAACGTCAAATCCTTTCTGTGAAAGAGTATACCTAGTCATGTCTGAGTTATCTGACACAAAACTTGCAGTATTTTTATACAGATCTGACTTGTCAATAATTCCCATTTCTACCATATTATCCAATTCGTTTCGAAGATCATTACCATCAATACTCAAATCTCTTGATATGCCCATAGTTTCCAACTCATGCCTATGATAGTCTACAGTTTCTTGGCTAGTATATAAATAATCAAGTATTTTTGACCATTCTGGTTTGCTCATGCTATTTGCTACATTGAGCCAAGTGCATCAAGATATCCCACCGGCGTTTTAGCACACAGGGAATGATTCACATGGACAATAGGATCGGCAAGATTTGAACAAGAAAAATCAAGAGTGAAACAAGTATGACTCCACCCGATAGAATAATATTTGTCCGCCATTTGTGCTGTTCTGCTTTTATATTGTGAGCAAACTATAACTTTCTTGTGTCAGTCCAAACTTTGAGCTTGGAGGTTCACCTACCTCTTCAATAAAAGTCGTAGTCAAACTCGACCAGCACGATGTGCGTCTGCATGGGTGAGTGGTGGCGGCCGGCGGGTTAAAAGCCGACGGGCGCGGTCGGCGGCCGAGTGGCAAACGCCGACGGACGAGCGCCGGCATCTCCAACGTTCCCAGCCGGCAGGACGCAGCGAACGGTCTAAGTACGCCGACGCCCGAGTTCCGCCAATGAGTCTTCGGCCAGCGTGGCTGACGTTCCGGCGGTACGCGGCGGCGACGACCGCGATGACGCTGACGCTGTTCACCCTCGGCGTCTACACCGCGGCGACCGGCTCCGGATTGGCCTGTGAGGCACAGTGGCCGTTGTGTTCCGACCAGCTGATCCCGGCGCTGACGATCAACCCGGACTTCATCGAGTGGTTCCACCGCGTGTGGGCGATGGTCACCGGCTTCCTCATCATCGGCGTCGCGGCGTGGAGCTGGCTCGGCGGCCTCGACCGTCGGACGCGGCTCGCCGCGACGCTTGCGGTCGTCGTGCTCCCCGTCCAGATCACCGTCGGCGCGATCACGGTCACGATCGGTGGGCTGGTGCCCGGCGGCTACACGGTGACGACCCACGCCGCCCACCTCATCGTCGCGCTCGTCATCTTCACCCTGCTCGGGCTGGCGACGATGTGGGGCGGCCCCCGACCGGGATCGCCGCGACTGCTCCGGATCGGGCTCGCCGTCGCGCTCGTCGGCCTCCTCGCCAGCGCCGTCTTCTCGCGGGCAGTCCCGTTCGTGAACTACTCGCCGGGCGCGCAGGCCGGCTTCTACGTTGCGGGGCTTGCCGCCCACTTGGGACTCCTCGCCGTCGTCGTCACCGCCGCGGAGGCGACAGACCGGATCGGGCTGTCGCCGGGAGAGGCGCGCTCGACGGGCGTGCTCGCCGGCGGCGCGATGGCGCTGCTGGTGGTCACGCTGTTGCTCGGACGCGACCTGGTGTTGTACACGAGCGGCTGGGAGACGGCGAACCGGCTGGCGCTCGTTGGGTCCATAGTCCTCGCGGGCGCCGCGGCGTGGATCGCCCGCGACGCGGAGTCGGCGGAGTCCACGGGTGTCGCCGCCGCGCGCGGCGGGTGACCGGCCAGGGCGTCGACCTTCCGATTCGGGAGCCCTCCGCCGTCGCGGCGTGAAGAAACCTTGAAACCGCTGGTCGTCCACTGACGCTGTATGACACGCCGCTTCGACACCGACGTGAGCCGTAGAACCTACCTGCAGATGACCGGCGGATCCGCCGTCGCCGGACTCGCCGCGACCGCCGGCTGTCTGGGCGGCGACGACGACGTTATCACCCCGGGCACCGCGCCCGGCTTCCCGCCGTTCGAGATGATGGAGGACGGCGAGCTCGTCGGCTTCGACATCGACCTGCTGGAGGCCGTCGTCGCGGAGACCGACTACGAGATCGGCGAGTGGGAGGAGTTCGAGTTCGACTCGCTCATCCCGGCGCTCACCAACGACCGCATCGACACCATCGCGGCGGCGATGACGATCTCCGCCGAGCGTCAGGAGACGATCTCCTTCTCGGACCCCTACTGGGAGTCCGACCAGGCCGTGCTCGTGCGCGAGGGCGGCGACTTCCAGCCCGACTCGTGGGACGACTTCGAGGGCCGGCGCGTGGGCGCACAGTCCGGGACGACCGGCTCCGACCAGGTCCAGGAGAACCTCATCGACCCCGGCATCATCGACGACGACGACTACTCCTCGTACGGGAACTACGTCTTCGCCGTCGAGGACCTCGAAAACGACAACATCGACGCCGTCGTCATCGACCTCCCCGTTGCCGAGACGTTCGCCGCACAGCGGGACGTGGAGATCGCGTTCATCGAGGAAACCGGCGAGGAGTTCGGCTTCGGCATCCGTCAGGAGGACGAGGAGCTGCAGGCCGCGCTCAACGACGGGCTCGCCGCCGTGCGCGACGACGGCACCTACGCCGACATCACCGAGCGCTGGTTCGGCCAGGAGTAAGCTGAATGGGCCTCGGCGCGCTGACCGTCGGCTCGCTCGCCCCCCTGTTCGTCGAGACCGCAGTCTGTGACCCGGCGTCGCCGATCCTGTCCGCCGACTGGCTGTTCGTCTGTCGGAACGTCGACTATCTGGCGGGCGGCGCCGCGCTCACCATCGCGCTCACCATCGCCTCCATCCTGCTCGGGTTCGCGGTCGGCTTCCCGGCGGGCGCCGTCGAGGTGTACGGCGACGGGGCGCTCAAGCGGATCGTGCAGGTCGTCGGGGTCGTGCTCCGCGGGACGCCCATCGTGGTGATCCTCGTGTTCATGTACTTCATCCTCGGCGTGCCGTCGATACACCTGGGCTTTTACACCATCTCGGGCGCCGTCGCCTCCGGGATCCTCGGACTGGGGCTGCGCAGCGCCGCCTACCAGTCACAGATCTTCCGGTCGACGCTCGGCAGCGTCGACGACGGACAGCTGGAGGCCGCGCGCGCGCTCGGCATGTCCCGGTTCGACTCGGTGCGCCACGTGGTAGTTCCGCAGGCTCTCAGACGGTCGATTCCGGGGTTCCAAAACGAGTTCACCATCGTGTTGAAGGACACGAGTATCGTCTTCGCGATCGGCCTGGCTGAGCTGCTGACGCGAAGCCACAACCTGTTCGTGGAGCGAACGACCGCGGTGCTTGAAGTCATCCTGTTCATCAGTGCCATCTACTTCGTCCTCACGTTCACGACGAACCGCGCGCTCGACTATCTCGGCGACTACTACGCCATTCCCGGCGGTGAGTCGGCGTGAGTGAGCCGAACGACGCGACCGCCGGCGACCGCCCCTTCCTGAGCGTCGAGCACGTCTCGAAGTGGTACGGTGACGAGCAGGTGCTCCACGACGTTTCCTTCGAGATGGAGCGCGGCGATGTCACCGTCCTCATCGGGCCGTCGGGCTCCGGCAAGTCGACGATGCTCCGGTGTGTCAACCGGCTCGCGGAGATCCAGGAGGGGGCCATTCACCTCGACGGCGAGGAGGTCACGGCGCCCGGCGTCGACGTCGACGAGCTCCGCCGTGAGGTCGGCATGGTGTTTCAGGGGTTCAACCTGTTTGCACACCTCCCGGCGCTTGGCAACGTCGCGCTCGGGCCACAGCGGGTGCTCGGACTTCCGAAGGAGGAAGCTCGCGAGCGCGCACGAGCCCAACTGGAGCGCGTCGGGCTCGGCGACCAGCTCGACTCCTACCCGGCGGAGCTCTCCGGCGGTCAACAACAGCGTGTCGGCATCGCTCGGGCGCTCGCGATGGAGCCGAAGCTGATGCTGTTCGACGAGCCGACGAGCGCGCTGGACCCCGAGCTGATCGGCGAGGTGTTGGAGGTGATGTTCGATCTGGTCGAGGCGGGGATGTCGATGCTCGTCGTCACCCACGAGATGAGCTTCGCGCGAGAGGTTGCCGACCGCATCGTGTTCCTCGACGACGGACGCGTCGTCGAGGTCGGCCCGCCGGAACAGCTGTTCGAGAACCCGACCGCCGAGCGAACGGGTCGCTTCCTCGACCGCATCGCCCACGACTGATGGTGGGACGAACCGACGCGACGGCGGGCACGGGACTCGACGCCGAGCTGCCGTCAACAGCGAAGATCGCCGTCGTCGGCGCCGGCGCGCTCTTCTGGGGCTGGCTCCTGCTCAGCTGGGTGAACCGGTGGCTCGGCGGCCCAATCGTTCCCGTCGGCGACCCGTTCGTCTCTCCGGCGGGCGTTGAGGCCGCGCTCGCGAGCGTCCCCGTCCTCGCGGCCCACGCCAACGACCTCGCGTTCGCGGTGCGGATCTCGCCGGAGATCGCCCGCGGGATGTGGCTGACGGTCGTGATCACCGCCGTCAGCCTGTTCGTCGGGTTCTTCATCGCCGTGCCGCTGGCGGTCGCCCGGGTGTACGGCCACTACACCGCCTACCTCTCGCTCGCATATACGGAGCTACTTCGAGGCACGCCGCTGCTCGCACAGCTGTTCGTGCTCCACTTCGGGCTCAACCTCGGCCAGTACGTCCCGGGATTCCTCTCGGGCGTGTTCCCCCGGAACGTCGTCTGGGTCGCCATCGTCGGCTTCATCCTCAACGGGGCGGCCTATCAGGCGGAGTATATCCGCGGCTCCATCGAGAGCGTCGACGACGGTCAACTGCTTGCCGGTCGCTCAATCGGGCTCTCGACGGTGGAGACGATCTACTACGTCGTGCTCCCGCAGGGGCTCCGCTACGCGATCCCCTCGTGGACCAACGAGTTCGTCTACCTGATCAAGTACTCCTCGCTGGCGGCGTTCATCACCGTCCCCGAGCTCTACTACCGGGCGTTCGAGATCGCCTCGAACACCTTCCGCTACACGGTCATCTTCGCCGTCACCGGGTTGGCGTACCTCGCGTTGGTGCTCACGGCCTCGAAGCTGATGGCGCGCGTCGAGGAGGCCGTCGCGGTTCCCGGAATCGGCGCCGAACGCGAGCGGTGAGGTGGACGGGGGCGGTGAGGTGGGCCGGGGATCGTCCGCCCACCCCGTTCAGAACTCCGTGACGACCTCGACGCCGGTGGCGTCGTAGTCGTCCATCGCGGCCAGTCGTTCCGACACGTCCTCCAGCGACAGCTCCCGGGTGACGAGCGCGCCGGGGTCGACGCCCGTCGCCTCCACGACGGCAAAGAGGTCGTCGTAGGAGGTCGGCGGCATGCCGCGGGCGCCGAGAAACGACACCTCCCAGCGGGTCATCCAGTCGGTGGGTAGCGCCACCTCGCCGCGCTCGGCATCCGTGGTGAGCCCGACCTGTACGTGGCTGCCCCGGGGACGGACACAGCGCACGGAGTTGCGGCAGGTTTCCGCGACGCCGAGCGCGTCCATCGAGACGTCGACGCCGCCGTCGCTCCACGTCCGAACCGCCTCGACGACGTCGTCGGCCTCGCGGGCGTTTATCAGGCGGTCCGCACCCAGCGTCTCCGCGCGGGCGAGCGTGTCGTCGTCCACATCGATGGCGACGACCCGCGCGCCGAGCGCGCTCGCGAGCTGGACCGCCGAGAGGCCGACGCCGCCACAGCCGTGGACGGCCAGCGTCTCACCCCCACCGAGGCCCGCTCGCTCCGCGAGCGCGTGATAGGCGGTCATGTAGCGGCAGCCGAGCGCGGCGGCGTCGTGTGCCGAGAGCCAGTCCGGGCGGGCGACGAGGTTGTGGTCGGCCGCCGGCACGGCGACTGCCTCCGCGAAGGCGCCGGGCGCTTCCGGCTGGAAACCGAGCGCCCGGCCGTCGGCACAGACGTTGCCGTGGCCGGTTCGGCAGTGGTGACAGACGCCGTCACCCATCGAGAACGGGACGACCACCGGGTCGCCGGGCTCGAAGCGGTCGACGGAGTCACCGACGGCAACCACCTCGCCGGCAGGCTCGTGGCCGAGCACCTGCCCGCGAGGAACGCGGTCGTCGGCCCACTCGCCGTGGCCCTTCCAGGCGTGCCAGTCGCTACGACAGACGCCGCAGGCGTCGACGCGGACGACCGCCCCGTCCGGGTCGGGTGTCGGATCCGGCAGCTCGCGGACGACGAGCGGCTCGCCGTACTCGCGGAGGATGGCGGCTCGCATGCTGAACTCCGAGTCCGGACGCCACATCAACGCGTCGATGCCGGCGAGCCCACGCACGTCAACTGCCACCCAACGGTGGCTGTTGCGGCACCTGGTGTCGGGAAGTGTTGGTTTGGCAAGGTTTATTGGCACGCATTTTCCATGTTGGATCAATGACCGGGGTGTCCGACGGTCGGCTAGGAGTTGTCTATCGGAGACCGAACGGGTCCCCGGAACGGTTCGAGATCGAGGGCGGGAAGGACACGAGAATCCCGGCCTCCGCCGTCGATTCCGAGTCGTACACCGACGCAGTTCATCCCGATGATAGACCGCGCTTGGTGGAGGCGCTCGACGACGACACAGGGGCTGATCGCGTCGCCGTCGACGTGATCTACCGTATCACTGTCCCGAGCCGATCCGACCCGGTGTACGTCCACGAGTGTGGCCGGTGGGAGAACGGCGACGTCGTCGGCTATCTGTTGCCCACCCCTCACAGCGGTGCCCGCCGCGAAGAACTCGAAACCCAGCGAGAGCGGCTGGAGGAGTTCGCGAGCGTCGTCTCACACGACCTCCGAAACCCCCTCTCCGTGGCCGTCGGGAATCTCGAACTCGCCCGCGAGCTCGACGGCGACGCCGCCGACGAGCGCCTCGAACGCGTCGGCGGGGCGCTCGACCGGATGGACGCGCTGATCAGCGACCTGCTTGCACTCGCCCGGGAGGGTCGCACGGTCGAGGAGACCAGCGAGGCGCCGCTCCGGTCGGTCGCGGAAAGCGCATGGCGAACCGTCGACGACGCCAATGCCGATCTCGTCGTCGAGAGCGATCTCGGGATCGTTGACTGTGACCGCGGCCGACTCCAGCAGGTGTTCGAGAATCTGGTACGCAACGCGATCGAGCACGCCGGCGACGATGTCACCCTCAGCATCGGCACGCTCCCGGACGGGTTCTACGTCGCCGACGACGGGCCGGGAGTCCCGTCGGAGCACCGTGACGAGGTTTTCGACCCGGGATTCTCAACTGACCACGATGGGACCGGGTTCGGACTCGCCATCGTCGAGCGGATCACTAAGGCACATGGCTGGGAGGTGACGTTGGCGGAGACTGACGGCGGCGCCCGCTTCGACTTCACCGGCGTCGACCGCCGTGGCCGGGAGCCGAGCGTCCCCGTCGACCGCGATGGGGATGACGCCGCGCCGGAACGAAGCGCCACCGACGGCGGCGATTGAGATGCGCCTCCGGCGGAGTCCGGTTAGACGAAATCGCTGAGCCCCGCCTGTCCGTCATCCTCGTCGGCTGAGTCCCCGTCATCGGGGTCGCCGCCGGCCTCGCCCTGATCGGCCGAGGCGGCCGCGGCTGTCATTCCCTCGCCCTCGCTGTCTGCCGTACTGTCTGCCGCAGTGTCCTCCGCAAGCGTCCGCCCGGTGCCGCCGGCGAAGGCGCCTTCGGCGTGCGCCTCCATCCGCTCCTCGCGGAGCGCGGCGGCGTCCTCCACGATGGACGCGACCTTGTTCGTCGACTCGCCGGAGCCGGTGACGAAGGAGACGGCGGCCTCCTCAAGGTCGTAGGCGGCTGCCATCGCCACGGTCAACTCCCGCGGTTTACAGTGGTGGGTCATCGCCTGAAGGAACGGCAACACCTCACGGCGGGCGGTCCCCATGCTGCATCCGCTTCGTTCCGCGATCTTCAAAACCACCTCGTCGGCGGTGTCACTGGTGTTGCGCCAGAATTGGGGCCGGCCGTATCGGGTCCAGCCGCCCTTCGTCCCGTCGCGTGAGGCGGCGACGCCCGCCGCCGCGTTATCCGTCGCGTAGCGCCAGTAGGAGTAGTTCTGTGTGGCGCGGACGCGCCCGAGCCACACGTCGGCGTTCGCGAGGAAGTCGTAGGCTCGCGTGGCCTCCATCGGGTCGAGCACGCCGAGCATGTTGTCCTCGATCCACTTCGTGAGGTCGTCCGGCGTCTCGTCGACGGCGTACGCCGACTGGAGCGCCTCCTCGGCGGACTCCTCTTTGAGCACGGCGTCGAGAAACGGGAAGATCCCCATCGCCTTGTCGCGGTCCGCAGTGACCACGTCGTCGACGGTGACCCGGTCGCGTCCCTCCGCGGCCGCCTGCAGGTCGTTGATCGCCCCACGGAGGTCGCCGCGATTCCGCTCGGCGATCTCCTGGAGCGCGTCGGACTCGAACTCCACGTCCTCCTTCCGGCAGATGTCCCGGAGGACGGGGACGATGGAGCGCGCCGACACGTCGCGGAACTCGATGTCCTGACAGGCCTTGCGGAGTCCGCGCGAGATGTCGTAGAACTGGTTGGCGATCAGCACGATGGGCTGGCCCGACTCCTTCACGAGCTTGGTGATCGCGGAGGCGCCGCCGCGGTCGTAGTTGCCGTGGATGTTGTCCGCCTCGTCGAGGATGACGAGCTGGCGCGAGGCGGTGTCGCCGCCGGCCGCGCCGCCGCCCGCCGCGGAGCCGCCGAGCGTGGCGTTTTTCGCCGCGCGGCCCGCGAAGCGCTCGATCACGTCCGCCGTGCGCTGGTCGGAGGCGTTCAGCTCCACCGTCTCCCACTCCATGTCGCTCGCGAGCGCGTGGGCCGCGCTCGTCTTCCCGATGCCCGGACTCCCGTGGAGGATCACCGCCTCGTGGTGCTGGTCCCAGGTGCGCGCCCACTCCTCGAACGCGTCGCGCGCCTTGTCGTTGCCGCGAACCTCCGAGAGCGTACTCGGGCGGTACTTCTCCGTCCAATCGGCCATTGACGGGGATTCGCGTGTGTCGCGTTTAGTGGTTGCGGACGGGACGCCGGCGGTCACGAGCCTCCGGGGTGACCGCCGTCCCTCTCCGTTCCCTCCCTGTTCCCTCCCCATCCCCAGCCACGGCTCCTCCCAGGGTGACGATTATGTGCCCGCCGGCCGAACATGTTGTATGGTCACAATCTTCACGGACGATGGGGAATCGGCCGACGACGAGACTGGCGGACCCTCCGAGATGACACTTGGTGTGACGCTCGGGCGAGTGCTACTGGGGATCGGCCTCGCCGCGCAGGCCAGCGAGGACTTCCGCGACATGGAGGACACGGTCGAGTACGCCGAATCCGCCGGCGTGCCCGCGCCGGAGGTCGCGGCGCCGACCGCTTCCGGGATGATGGTCGTCTCCGGGCTCGGGATCGCGCTCTGGAAGCTCCCGCGGATCGCCACCGGCGCTGCCGTCACCTTCCTCACCGTGGTGACGCTGACGATGCACGATTTCTGGAACGCCGACCCCGACGACCGGTCCGGCGAGCGGCTCGCCTTCTTCGGCAACGCCGCGATGCTCGGCGGCGCGGTAGCGTTTCTCGCGAGGGCGTGGGGTGGAGACTGAGGCGGAGGGACCTACAGGCCCGCGGACACCCGCTTACTGGTCGGGCGTCGTCGACCCGCCGCAGTCCGGACAGACGAGGTCGTCGTCGGTCTCGTCGTCCTCCCGAGCGAACCGGAGGTCCCCGCGCCCGCAGTCGGGACAGGAAACGTCGTGGTCGAAAACGGGGATCCGTGAGACGCGCGTCTCCCCGGATTCGCGGGGAGCGCCGAGCGCGAGGACGACGGCGTGCTCGTCGGCGTCCACCGACACGAACCCCGACTGGAACTCGCCGGGCGCGAATCGGACGGCTTCGTCCGCGGTGACCGTCACCGACTCCGCACTGTCCGCATCCCGACCGACCTCGAACGTCACCGCGCCCGTCAGCACGACGAACACCTCCTCCTGCTCAAGATGGGTGTGGACGGCCCCACTAAGGCGGTCACCGGGAGCCAGCTCGTAGCGCGCCAGCGCGAGGCCGTCCGCAGAGAGCGTCTCGGTCAGCACCCGTCGGTCAGCGTGCAGGTCGTCGTACGCGTCGTTCGGAACGTCGTCGAAGGCTGCGTGGTCCATCCTACTCCTCCACGCGCTCGGCGGCGACGACCTCACCGACCATCGTCCAGCCCGACTCGTCGGGGCCGGAGCGTCCGAGCAGGATTTGCTCGTAATCCTCGGAGCTGATCAGCCGGAACTCCGCGTCCGTATCGGCGTCGGTCCGCCGGCCCTCCCCCTGGAACTCCTGTTGAAAGAACTCCGTCGAGGAGAACTCGTAGACGCCGGTCTCGCCGGTGTCGAGTTCGAGCCGGACGGGACGCGGCTGGATGTTGTGGATCCGCTTGGCGACGGGATGGAGATCGGCCATGTTCGGACGTGAGACGCGCCGGCATTTAAAAGGCGTCGAGCCCGTTCGCGGTGGGGCTGGGGCGTGACGGGGGGTTTAAAAACGGCGAGCCCGCCGGCGTGCTCGACCGCACCCCCGGGGACGCCGTCATCGCACGTCGTTTATAACCCGTCCCCATCGGGTCGCATGCCCCCTATCGTAAGCACTAATCCCGCTGTCGCCCTAGACCGGTTAATGAGTCACCAACTGCCGGACGTGCAGGCGTCCGCACCCGACGTCGCCGTCGGGCTCTCGCAGGTCGGCGTCACCGGCGTGGAGAAACTCGTGAAGCTCGCCCGGGAGGACAAACGCCCCATCGTCCTGATGGCGGAGTTCGAGGTGTTCGTCGACCTTCCGAGCGGCCGGAAGGGGATCGACATGTCGCGGAACCTCGCGACCGTCGACGAGATCTTAGAGGAGATCACCCGCGAGGAGGCGTACCGCGTCGAGGACGTCTGCGTCGACGCCGCCGAGCGCCTGCTGGAGAAACACGACTACACCTCCACCGCCGAGGTCCGGATGTCCGCCGATCTGGTCACCCGCGAGCGGACGCCGGCGTCCGATCTCGAAACCCAGAACACGGCGGAGATCATCGCGAGCGCGGTCGCCACCGACGAGAAGACGCGCGCCGAGATCGGCGCCGAGGTGACGGGCATGACGGTGTGCCCCTGCTCGCAGGGGATGTCCGAGTCCCGCGCCCGCGACAAGCTCCACGAGCTCGGCGTCGACGAGGAGACGACCGAGGAGTTCCTCGACGCCGTCCCCCAGCCCGGCCACTCCCAGCGCGGCCACGCCACGCTCACCGTGACGACCGACGGGCGTCCGCCGGTCGACCTCGGCGACATCATCGACATTGCGCGCGACTCGATGAGCGCGCGGATCTACAACATGGCGAAACGGCCCGACGAGGACCACATGACCTACCAGGCCCACGCGGACGCGAAGTTCGTCGAGGACTGCGTGCGCGCGCTCGCCGAGGGCGCCGTCAAGGAGTTCGATCACCTCGATGACGACGCCGTCGTCACCCTGAAACAGTCGAACGACGAGTCGATCCACCAGCACAACGCCCACGCCGAACGCGAGGTTGCGCTCGGCGACCTCCGCGACGAGCTGCACGTCGACTGAGTCGGTCAGCTTTTATAAAGAGCGGAGGACCGTCGTTAGTTGATTTTGTGCGGACACAAAGTGGTACGAACCAACCGGTCCGTGGAGACTGCTTTTGAGCGATGTCGGGAGTACGTCTATTACGTGAGTGGGTGTGGTGTTTATAAGCGGGTTGGTGGTGGTGATGTGGATGGTTTATAAGGAGTGTAGGGTCGGTGAGTTGCAGGTGCTACGCTGGTGACGGACACCTCCAAAGCCCCAGCCGGCTCCGGTCGAGGGACTCGCTGCGCTCCTCGCTCTCGGCACCGCCCGCTGCGGTGCTTGCGTCGTCCGTCTTCCCGGAGCCGGCTGCCCCTTTGAGTCCCACCCCGCCCCGCACAGCACCGCAACCGCACCTCAGCCCTCCCCAGCCTCGGCGGGCGGGCCGCCGCGGGACCGCTCCGCGGCGGCCCGCCGCCTCCCTCGCGCGCGTTCCTCGCGCGCGCCGACCGCAGTCCGGGTTTATAAGGGATCAGCGGAATTCACCCATCACCGTTTATAAGCACTCACCGATGACGCCGATTGAAATACCCACTCCCGAAATCACTCATCACGAGTTCCGTATGGAGCGGAGTAGCGTTCGGGTTTGTCTACTCGGAGGGAATCGGCGGCATCGCCGGATCAGAAGTCGAACCCGACGACTTCGCGGCTCGGTCGCAGCGGGCTGTCCGGATACGGCGGGCTCTCCTTCGGGTCGTTGAACACGCCGGGCGCGATATCGTTGGGTGCGTCCGGGAACCACAGCGCGGCGAGCGCTTGCACCTGCCGTCGACCCGGGCCGAGCTCGAACTGGCCGCCGGCGTACATGTCGATCCCGTGCTCCCGACAGTAGTCGACCGTATCACACAGCGCCTCCAGCGAGCCGAACCGCGAGGGTTTCACGTTACACCAGCCGGGCTCGACCGGGAGATCTTCGAGGGTCTCGACCGAGGAGATCGGATAGTCGAACGCCAGCCGGTCGGCCTGCGGCTCCAGCAGCGGGCGCGTGGTCGGCGTGAACGCCGCGTCCTCGACGACCGCCGACGGGAACGCCGCGAGCACGTCCCGATAGAGCTCGGCGTCGGCCGGTACGTCCACGTCCGTCCCCTCGTACCAGCCTTTGAGGTCGACCACACGCACCGCACCCGTCTCTCGCAGCGTGACGAACAGGTCGTCGGGCCAGTCGGGTGTGGGGTCGAGTTTGAACTCCAGGTCCGGCTCCGTCTCCAACAGCGACTTCACCCGGTCGGCGCTCGGCGGGTCCCCAAGCCGAGTCGAGACGACGAACCGGAGCGGCGAGGGCTCGACGCCGAGCGCCTCGCCGAGCGACTCGCCCGCCTGTCGCAGCGAGAGGTCGAGCGCCGCGCTCTCGAACGCCCACTGCCGGTAGTTGCGCGAGGCGGCCTGCTCGGGCTCCTTGGTCGCGAACAGGTCGAGATCGTCGAGGTGGTCGGAGAACGCCGCGATCGTCCACTCACCTTCCAGGTCGAACTCGTCGAGGTCCTGATCCGCGAACGCGTAGTGGTCGTCCGTCTCGTAGGTGACGTCCTCGCCGCGACCGACGACGCCCTCCCCGCCGAGGCGGATCTCCGTCGTCGCGCGCTCGAAGCCGCTCGTCGTGTCCGCGAGGTGGCGACGCCGCTCCACCGACTCGACGGTGAATGTCCGGTCCGCGAACGCGTCGTAGAGGCTCATACCATCCGGAGGTGCTCCGGGGTCTTAAACGCGGACGACGAGAGGACACTCCGGCGCGGGCTTTCCGCCTCACTCGGCGCGGGCTCGAAGCGTCTCCACGCGCGTCGCTAACGCGAGAAACAGCGGGATGATCGTGAGCGTGACGGCGCCGGCGGCCGCCACCTGCAGCACCGACGTGGTGAACCACGGCTCCGCGCCGGCGTACGGCAGCGGGGTGTGGGTGACGTCGCCCATGAGCGGGACGAAGTAGTCCATCAGCAGGTCGACGGTGTACCAGACGGTCGCGATCGCCACCGCCTTCAGCGGGAAGTCGGTCATGCGGTGGAGCACGAACGCCTGCAGCGCCATCCCCAGATGGCTGACGAACAGGAAGGCGTACATCCACGTCGCCGTGTTCTCGAGAAAGCCCGGCGCGAACGCGACGAGCACGTACGGGGTCCACAGCCCGAGTTTGATGTTGCCGAAGAAGGCGAGCGCGGCGAGGGTGTCGCTGGACCGGCCGACGGCCCACGACGCCAGCGCAAGCGCGATAAACAGCGTCGCCAGCGGGCTATCCGGGACGAAGATCCACATTTCCGGCGGCACCCGGCCGAACTGGAACCGGTAGTACCAGAAGCCGAACGCGGTTCCCAGCAGGTTCACCGCGACGATCACCCAGACGAACCGGTAGGCGACGTCTTCAAGCATCTTCGGGAGCGGTGCGACCCAGCGCGACAGCGACTCGCGCTCGGGCGGCTCCCGACTCAGCGCGGTGAGACGGCTCATACCCGGTTGTCAGACGGCTCGCTAAAAAGCGGTGGCGGTCGGAGGTGGTCGGAGGCGGACCTTACCGGTCGCCGGCTCCCGTGCGACCGCCGTCGTCGTCCGCGTCGGCCCCGTCGGCGTCGTCCTCCACCGAGAACTCCACGTCGACCACGTCATCCACGTCCTCCGTGCCGCCGGCGGTAGTCGACGAGCCCGCCGCCGAGCTCCCGCTGACGGGACCGCCGGCGTCATCCGGATCCGGGCCGTCCCCGAAGCCGGCGTTCGCGCCGGGGCCGAAGCCGCCGTTCTGGAAGTCGTCCGCGTCGAAGTCCTCGAAGTCGCCGCTTGGGAACCCGCCGATGTACACGTTGCCGGTCGCGAAGCCGCCCGTCTCCTTCTCGATGTAGGGGATGACGATCCACTTCTTGACGGCCATCCGGATCGGGACGCGCGTGATCGGGAACGCGAACAGGAACCCGATCAGGTCCGTGAGCAGCCCGGGCGTGAGCAGGAACGCGCCGGCGGCGATGAGGAAGCCGCCGTCGAGCAGTTCGTCCGTCGGCGGTTCTCCCCGTGCGAGCTTTCGCTGGACGCGGGCGAGCGTCGCCCGGCCCTCGGCGCGCAACAGCAGCATCCCGAGGATCGCCGTGAGCACGACGAGTGCGACGGTCACCGGGCCGCCGAGCTGGGTCGCGACGTAGACGAGAAACAGCGCGTCGAGGAAGGGGACGACGAGGAGCAACGCGAGCAGCGTTCGCGGGCGCATACTCGCCTTTCCGGCCGGGCGCCCATAGCCCTTTTCGTCGCGGCGCGTCGGAACCGGGACAGCGGCGCGGCGGACACCGAGGCGACCGCAGTGCTCGCCGCGCGCGGCGACGAGTGGACGCCGAGGCCCACGTTCACACATCGAAAACCGACCGACGGCGGCGGCGCGACCGAAAGGAAACTCTTAAACTCTTACCCACGCTACGACTGAATGCGCTCACCTGGGCCAATAGCTCAGTCAGGTTGAGCGCTCGGCTGATAACCGGGAGGTCCACGGTTCAAATCCGTGTTGGCCCACTGACTCCCCGCCCGTTCCGGGCCGGGGGAAATTGGGGCCGGGAACTCCCCAGCCACCCAATTTCGGTATTCTCTAACTCGCGAGCCGACGGCTCGTGTCGTTTTGCACCTCGAGCGCCCGACGAGCGCGGCGTCCGCCTCCGTCACGGGAAACGGAACTTTAATGCGCGAATCCCTCCCAACTCCGAACAAGAATGCTCCCGTTGCAGCTCGTCGACAGCATCCTGCTCGATTACCACCTCGGGCACATCCTGCTGCTCGCCTTCGTCGCGTCGATACTCGGTGTGCTGCCCCTGAAATCCCAAAAGGTGCTCGCGACGGTCGTCATGGGCTTCGGCGCGATCTTCCTGATGGCGCCGTTCACGACGATGCCGGCGCCGTTCATCCTCGCGGGCGTCGGCCTCGCGGTCGTCGGCCCGCTGCTGTGGACGACGGCGGACAGCTAAGCGCGCGGTCGTCGCCGGCGGCGACTGCTGCGGTCACGGTCGCCGCCGACGTCGTCACCCGAACCCGCTGTTTTTTGCGTCCCCGCATCCTCCCACCGCTATGATCACGGTACGGGCACCCGCCACCAGTGCGAACCTCGGCAGCGGCTTCGACGTGTTCGGGGTGGCGCTGTCCCGCCCGGCTGACGTTATCACCGTCGAGCGGGCCGAGGAGACGACGATCGAGGTGACGGGCGCCGGCGCCCAGTACATCCCCGAGGACCCGGAGAAGAACACGGTCGGCGCGGTCGTCGAGGAGCTCGACGCGCCCGCGCGCATCCACATCGACAAGGGAGTGCGGCCCTCCTCGGGACTCGGCTCCTCGGCGGCGAGCGCGGCGGGCGCGGCCGTCGCGCTCAACCGGCTGTACGACCGGGGGCTCACTCGCTCGGAGCTAGTGTCGGTCGCGGCGGAGGGTGAGGCCGTCGTCTCGGGGGTCGCGCACTCGGACAACGTCGCGCCCGCGCTGCTGGGCGGCTTCACGGTGACGACTGCGGACGGGACGCGCGCAGTGAGCGCGGACATTCCCCTCGTCGTCTGTCTGCCCGACGTGGCGCTCTCGACGCGGGACGCCCGGCGGGTGGTGCCGGAGACGGCGTCGATGGAGGACCTGGTGGCGACGGTCGGCAACGCCGCCACGCTGTCGGTCGGCATGTGCCGGTCGGACCCCGACCTCGTGGGAGCGGGGATGTCGGACCCGGTCGTCACGCCGGAGCGCGCGCGGCTCATTACCGGCTACGACGCCGTCCACGACGCCGCGTTCGAGGCCGGTGCCACCGGCGTCACCGTCAGCGGCGCGGGGCCGTCGGTGGTCGCCGCCTGCCACGGGGGAGAACGCCGGCCGGTCGCCAGTGCGATGCTCGACGCCTTCGCGGACGCCGGCATCGACGCGCGGGCGTATCAGACGCGGATCGGCGAGGGCGCCATCGTCCTCGACGAGTGACTCCTTAAGTAGGATGACGGAGCCAACCCGGCCCGTCCATGCACACACGACGGCGCGCGCTCACGACGACCGGTACCGTACTCGCTACTCTCTCGCTGTCCGCGACCACGGGAGCGGCGGATACAGGATCGTCGCCCGCGACGACCGAGGCGTCAACCACCGGCCCGGCTACCACCGAGTCCCCCACGACCGAGGACCTGCTCGACCCGGCGACCGACGACGGGACGTTCGCGTTCATCGACCTCCATGCGCTCCGCGGGAGCGGTGATTCCCACAGTGGCGCCGACCCGGAGAACGACGCCGCGCGCGAGGAAATCCTCGTGGCGGTCGAGTCGGCCGTCAGCGAGCAGGTCGACGAGTTCGGCATCGATGCCGAGGAAGTGCTCGCGTACGCCGCCGGCGACCGCTACCTCTCGCTGACGGGAACGTTCGACGCCGTCACGATCCGGCTCCAACTGCTGTTCGGCAGCTACGACGGCGTCGGTGAGCACGCCGGCCTCGACTGCTACGTCGACGAAGCGGCCGATAGAGCGGTCGCGTTCACGGACGGCGAGCTTCTCGTAACGGTCGACGAGCTCGGCACGGAATCAGGCATTCGACACACCGTCGACATCGCCACGGGCGGTGAGGGCGGCACCGAGAACCCCCCGACAGAAAGTGAACGTGGCGGAGATGAGGCCGTCGCTGCCCTCCACGAACCGCTAGCCGGGGAAGGGTTCGTCGTCGGTCGCCCGCTAGGTAACGGCGAGGGTCCCGCCGGGGCGGATGCGGCGGCGCTGGAACGCCGATTCGCCGATGGGGAGCTCCACGACCGTCACGCGTACGCGTTCGACCGGCCGGGGCGTGTCCCGCTTCCGCCCGTCGAGAATCACGTGGCACGCGGCGAGGGTGAGCTGTCGGGGTCGACCGTCGTGGGTGACTGTGCAGTCGTCGAGACGGTCGTGGACGGAGACGGGAATAGCGGAGAGCCGCCGGCGATTCGCGCGTAGGTGGTGACCGGAGGACGAAAGCCGGTGGCTGGAAGCCGGAGGATGAAAGCCGGAACACGGCGAGCGGAGAAAACGCAGATCAGGAGCGGAGGAATCGGGGTCGCAAGCGGAGAACGGTCGATACCGCGTTAGACGCCGCGGCCTTCGAGCCGCTCCTCCTCGGGGATCGAGTCCTTCGACTGGCCCTTCATCCCCTTGCCGATGCCCGTGGCGATGTCGGCGAGCGCCTCGGGGTCGTCCCAGTTGTTGACGGCCTCGACGATCGCCTCGCCCATCTCGACGGGGTCCTCCGCGCCGAAGATGCCGGAGCCGACGAAGATGCCGTCGACGCCGTGGTGCATCATCAGCGCGGCGTCCGCCGGCGTCGCGATGCCGCCGGCGGCGAAGTTTACCACCGGAAGGCGGCCGGCCTCCGCGGTCTCGTGAACGAGGTCGCGGGGGGCGCCGTGCTCGCGCGCCCACTTCTCGCGCTCCTCGTGGGTGAGCCCGGAGATCTCCCGGATCTGGTGTTTCATCGTCCGCTGGTGGTCGACGGCCTGATTCACGTCGCCCGTGCCGGCCTCGCCCTTCGTGCGGATCATCGCGGCGCCCTCGTTGATGCGCCGGAGCGCCTCGGGGAGGTTGCGGGCACCACAGACGAACGGGGAGGTGAATCCGCGTTTGTCGATGTGGTACTCGTCGTCGGCGGGCGTCAGCACCTCCGACTCGTCGATCATGTCGACGCCGAGCGCCTCCAGCACCTCGGCCTCCTTGGTGTGGCCGATGCGGGACTTCCCCATCACCGGGATGGAGACCTCGTCGATGATCTCCGTGACGTTCGTGGGGTCGGGCATGCGAGCGACGCCGCCGCGCTTGCGGATGTCCGCCGGGACCGCCTCCAGCGCCATCACGGCGACGGCGCCGGCGTCCTCGGCGATCCGGGCCTGCTCGCGAGTGACGACATCCATGATGACGCCCCCCTTCTGCATCCGGGCGAAGCCGCGTTTCACCAGCTCCGTCCCTCGCTTCAGCTCCTCCAGATCCGTGGCCTCTGGCATACGCTCGGGTTCGGCCGGCGGCCACTTAACGGGTTGCTTTCAGGACCCGCGGACAGGTGCGGTAGCAAGCGGACGCCGGCGAAACACGGACCGGCATGACGACCGTTCGACGGGATTCGAGCCGTTGGAGGGGGAACACGGCCGTACCGCCGACGCCATCGAGGGCACTCTCGTCGCTACCGTTCACAGAAATGATGAGTGGCGTAGACGGCGCCTTCAGCGTCGACTGAGATGCCGACAGACTGCTCCGACCACTTTTCGGATAACAGGTTCTCGCGATGGTCCGGCGACTCCAGCCATGCGGCGACGAGCGCCGCCGCAATCTCGGCCTCGTCGTCGGTGTCGTACGTCTCGCCCGCCGCCCTGAACGGCCTGTCGAGATAGACGCGCCCGACATTTTCGCCGACGGAGTTACACGAACTGGACACTCCCGCGTTACGAGCGCGGTCGGTGAGGTCCTGTCCATCGGGCGTTTCATGGGCCATGTAGCCACGTGTGGCCATGTCCACGCTGTGTGATCGAGTGAGGCCGTCGAGTGCCGACGCGCCGTCGAGCGCCGACAGGCCGTCTCTCGTTCGCACGTCGTTCACGAGAGTGGCGATCTCGGATTCGGCCGTGGCAGCGTTGAACCGCTCGTATGCGACGGGATCGGCCGCCGACACGGATTCAGGTCCGGAGGGCGTGGCATCCGTGACGTTCCCCCCGCCGACAGCCCCCACGCTGGCCGCTACCGCGACAGCGACAAGATAGCAGCAGGCAAGCACGGCGGGGACGAGTCGACCTCCCATACTCGCCGTTTCGGAGAACAGGGGTTATACGCCAGGCTCAAATTATCTTGTTCGATAATAGCCTAGGCGTGTGATCCATCGAGGAACCGAACTCGATAGCACCAGCGGGCAAACGTCGCGGACACGACAACAGTATCTGCGACGGGGAATCCGGCCTCGCGCCGATTACGCGTCACCACGTGGCCGGCGTGCGCATCGCGCGCCTGCGAGCCACCGGCTACGGAGTGTGAAAGAAGATGGCGGGAGACGGAACGGTCCCGCCGACCGTGCGGCCGACTACTCGTTACCGAACATCTGGCGCTTCAAGGTGTCTCGTTATGACACTATTAGGACGGTTTTCACACCCATCCCGACGCCGTCTTGCGATCCACTCTCGAACGGTTTCACTTAATACCCCTGTGTCGTTATCGTGATGGTTCCTGCTGGAGAAGCGCGACGGCACGTCGTTGTAGCCGGTGGACTACGACGACCATCTCCCGAATTTGAGTAGCAGCTTGGGCGGTAGCCATCCCATCACGCACCCACTCGCCCGTAAACACATACTATCTGATATATCAAAAATAGGCATTTAGCCCCTAATTGACCCTATCAACCCCATATAACTCTTGAGGTTTCAAATATCCAATAGTTCTAAGTGCTCGGAGCCCAGCTTCCTGCTGAGGAGATGCCCGAAAGCAGCTACATCCAGATACGCGTATCCAAACAACGGAAGCAACGGTGGAAGCGAGCTGCGGACGACGATCCGGAATGGCGGAGCTTGACCCACCTGATGGTCACCAGTGTTGAGCACCAACTGATGGACAACGAGTCCGACGAAGCCGTTGGTGAGGTCGAACTCGACCGCGTCCACGAGCGGTTCGAGACGCTTGCCAACAAGCTCGATACCGTCGAAGACAGACTTGACGAGACGTACTTCCTCGTGCGTGACGACGGGTCGAACTACACGGAGATCACGGCGCGGATCCACGACCTCATTCCGGAAGTAAGCGATCGTGAGTCAATCCTGTCGACATCACCGAACAAGGATGACGATCTCAAAGAAATAATTCGTAAAACTGGAAGTACGTCTCATCTCGTGAAATTACTCCAAGGGGAAGGCTACAAACCGCTCAACATCAAGGAAGCCATCGAGCGACTCGACCGCGACTCGGCGACGGTCGAAGCAACGTATGCACGCCCGCAAGAAGAGAAGGACAAGCGGGTGTACCGGATAGCGGAGTGACCGATGAAGTTTGACCTTTCCATCCCGGGGCCGTCGGTAGACGAAGTTCGGGATTACGAGATCGTCACCGAAGCCGAATCCACGAAAAGTGAGGAGGAGATCGAACCACATCCGGCAGCTAACACACTCCGTCAGTTCGCCGTCGACGTCGCGGCGAAGAAGTCCGAAGATTCGGCGGAGCGATACTATCGAGGCGTAAAGCCGCTGGTGGCGTGGCTGGACACCGAGCGTGACGTCAAAAATCCGGTCGAGGTCGATGAGTCGGACATCGCCGATTATCTGAAGTGGCTCGTGAACACGCCGTGGTCACGGAACTCGCGATCTAATCGGTTCGCAGCCTGCCAACGGTTCTACCGCTGGGCGAAAGACGAGGGGCCACTCGAGGAGAACCTCACTAAGAACCGGAGCATCAACGACTACGATCTCGATCCCGGGGAGTTGGAGAAGAGCCGCCGTGAGACCGACGAGGCTGACGACTACAAGTGGATCGAGCGAGAGGAAGCGGTCAAACTCTGGCAACCCGAGAACATCCCGTCCCCGCGCGTTCGCAATGAACTACTCTTCAAGTTGATCTGGTACACCACGTGCCGGACGAGAGCGATCTCCGAGACAGTCATCGCTGCTGACGATCCTGACAACGGTCTCAACCGTGAGCAAGGACGGCTGAAGGTTCCGAACCTGAAAAAAGGCGACGACCAAGCGGATTACCGGTGGGTGTACTATCCGAAGGAGATCATCGAACCACTTCTGCAACAGTGGCTCGACCAAGGCCACCGTAATGCAAGTCCGTATGCCTACGAGAGTGATCGGCTATTCGTGACGAATCAGAAGCCGTTCATGCGCCCGAGTTACATCTCACGGCAGGTCAAAGAGGCAGGATTCAATGCCGACATTCAAGAGGTGACTGGATACGACGTCCACGGAAATCCACGCTGGAAAATAACTGGACACTGTCTCCGGCACTCCGCAGCAACGTGGCACGCAAACGAGACCTCCGTCGACATCCACTTCCTGAAAAAGCAACTCGGCCACAGCAAACTGGAAACGACGATGAAGTACGTTCACGACCATCGTCAGTCTCGAAAGAGAGCGTTCCAGCGAGCGTGGAACGTCGAGTAACCGATGTCGAGATTTGCTATGAGACGTATGCGCTGTCTGCCGTCGCTGATACCGATCTCTGATCTCGTGTTCTCATCGCGCTACGAGTGACTACGACGGAGAACTGTATTGGAATGGTGATCGCCTGAGCACCAGCGTGTTGACCGGAGGGAGCCGGACAGCAGTAGAGTCTCCACAGTGCCCACGAAGCAGTACGAGTTCTCGCTACTGCCGATTCCACAACTTCTCGATGCGCTCTTCAAGCCGATCGAGAACGAGGCGGCAGACATCTCGATGGTCGCTAGGCCACTGAGCGTCCTCTGCATTGTGCCGGCTGGCGTCCGGCGGTGGATGGAAGTGATCCCGCGAGTTGTGTGAGTTCGGCTGCCGATCCCATCGACACTTCCAGACACCATCCCGACGCTCCTCTTGATAGTGGATGTTGAAATCGTCGTTGCGGTACCAGCGAATCTCAAGTCGAGCCGAGGTCTCGCCCGGATAGTACTCGCCGGACACCTCGACGCGCAGGTGCAGTCTCCCCTCTTCGACAATCTCCGCCGACGCGAACATGCGACGTCCGACGAACAGGGAACGCATCCGCTCCAACACCGCCCGGTCTATCGGCGCGGGACTCGCGGCATCGTCCACCGGCACCATCGTTAGCTGTGCGACGAGGCCGTCGAACCCGCAACCTTCCTCCGGGCGCGCTCGTGGAGACGACGCTCCTCGATAGCGGTAGCCCACTCCCCGAGATCCACGTAGACGTCGTCGACCACCTCTGCGTCGAACTCAAGAACATCGACGCCCGCGGGCGAGTCGGCACCGTATTCGTCACGGTACCGTTCGATCCTGTCGGTTAGCTCCGAGACGCGGGCCTGCAGTTCGTCAAGGGTGTTCTCTCTGGCCAATTCGTTCACCCGCCGCCACTCGAAGTAGTCGTCGTTGCGCTCGTACCTGACAGGACGCCCTTCGTGGCAGATGACGATGCCGAGGTCGGCGTAGAAGGACAGGTGCGTCCGCGCCGATTCTGCCGAACAGTCCGCCCGCTCGGCGATCTCGGCGGCCGTCATCGGCTCCCGAGCGTGCAATACTGCGCCGTAGACGCGTTGTTTCGTGTCCTCGTCTTCGAACGGTCTCCCGAACGGAGGTGGGCCGTCGTGGCGGGCTTCGTCTGTCATACATCTACCAACGGCGATAGACCACATATTTCTTTCTCTAGCCAAAATATACTGTTCATAACGGATCATCCGATCTTCCTCTGGAGACTTCACGACGGCAGGCAGAATCGGTCTACATCCTCGTGGATGCGCCGTGATGTCAATCCCCGTATTCAGTCTAGTGCGGTCGTCGCAACAACTATTGCATCGCTTTGGTCAGCCGGGGACGTGAGCCGGTTCGTTCTTGCTGCCCTCCCACCCGTTCTCACGCAGATATTCCTCGAAGGTCTGGGTGTAAAACCAAATTACCGCCCGATGCGTCTCGCGTCAGAGCGAGATTCTCATAATCGGCACCGAGTCCGTTCTGCATGTTACGTGTCTATTGTCGCCATCTGAAGCGACGCTAGGAGGTAGATCTTCAGAAACACCTGACCAATACTTCGTCATCCACCCGAGTAATTGTCTCCTGAAGAACGCTTATCACGACCGGATTAGTTATTCAATGCAATCTATGTGGGGAGAACAGTTTGACGAACGTTGAGGGCTTGTGGATGCTGTTCGTCCTGCTATTTTTCCTTGCTGCGTGTCTCGCGATCACCGTCCTCCTCGCCGGAGTGCTCGGTTGGACGCGGTGGGCGACCTCGGGGAAGTGGTCGGGGCGATTCGGGGTATGGGGTGCCGCCATGGGGATCGGCCTGTCTATCCTCTCGTGGGCAGTAGCGGTCGTACTCGTTACCCCGGCCGGGATCATCGCGAACGTGACTGATCTGAATCCCGTGATGATCGGCATGTTGCTGGGCTACACGCTGCCGGTCATCGCCGGCGGCTATCTTCTTCAGAACCGACGGACTACCCCCTCAAGATCGGTGGTAGAGTGATGGCACACCCGTGGCTTCCCAGACTGCCCGAAACGCTGCTCGCTCTGTTCGGCGTTCTCGTGGTCAGCTGGCTTGGCCTCCAAGAGCTCAGCCTCCTGCTGGTCGTGCCGCTGAGTGTCGCCGTCTTGGCCGGAATCCACTTGTTCAAGCCCAGCCGGCGGCCAACGCAAATCGGACTCGGTGTTGCATACGTGGTTGGCGGCTTGGTCGCCGGATTCCTGCTGCTCGGGTTCATGATCCCCGGCGGAACGCCGGACGAATACGAAGCGTACGCCCGAGTGGCGACACCCCTTCTCGGATTGTACGCGGCAGCCGTCGTCGCGTTAGTGGTGAAACTTAACTGATAGACGTCCGAGATGGTCTCGGTGAAGGCGAAAACAAAGACGAGATTGTTCCGATGGTTCAGGCGTCGAGAAACCGGTCGGGTTTCATCCGCGACAACCGCATCGCGTTGCCCGTCACGCCGAGACTCATCCCCATGTCCCCGACGACAACGGCGATCGCGACGCTAACGTAGCCGAACGGCACGCCGATCGCGAGCAAGAGCTTCACGCCGAGACTGCTCCAGATGTTCTGCCGAATGACGCCGTTGGCCTTGTGAGACAGCGCGTACAGGTACGGCAACTTCCCGATGTCGTCGCCCATCAACGCGATGTCGGCTGTCTCGATCGCCGTATCCGTGCCCGCCGCCCCCATCGCGATGCCGACAGAGGCGGTCGCCAGCGCGGGCGCGTCGTTAATCCCGTCCCCGACCATCGCCACGTCGCCGTGCTCGTCCTCCAGTTCCTCGATGGCCGCCACCTTCTCGTCGGGCAGCAGTTCGGCGCGGTACTCGTCCATTCCAAGTTCTTCTGCGACCGCTTGAGCGGTGCCCTCGTTGTCGCCGGTGAGCATCACCAGCGGCCTGACGCCGAGATCGTGGAGGTGTTCCACGGCCCGCTTCGCCGCCGGACGGATCTCGTCGGCAATCCCAATAATGCCAAGCAGCTGGTCGTCGGTACCGACCAGCACCACAGTCTTCCCCTCGCGCTGCAATGCCGCGATCGCATCGCTCCGATCGGTCGAATCTTCGTCAAACTCGGCATCGACCACGCCACCGTCGGGAACCGCTCCCGGATCGTCGAGGTTGAATCCCAACTCCTCGAACAGGCCCGGCTTGCCCGCGTAGTGAGTCCCGCCGTCGATGCGAGCTTTCACTCCCTTGCCGGTGATGCTCTCGAAGTCGGCCACCTCCGGCAGTCGCACGTCCCCTTCGTCGGCCCGATCGAGGACGGCGTCGGCGATCGGGTGTTCGCTCCGCCGTTCGAGCGCCCCGGCGTACTGGAGTACGTCGGACTCGGTGGCATCGCCGACCGGGACGATGTCGGTCACGGTGAGTTCGCCCTTGGTGAGCGTTCCCGTCTTGTCGAAGGCGATAGCGTCGACCTCGCCCATCGCCTCGAGGTAGTTGCCGCCCTTGATGAGCACGCCGTTGCGGGCAGCGGACGTGACGCCCGACGCGACGCTGACCGGCGTCGAGATGACGAACGCACACGGACACGCGATGACGAGCAGCGTCAATCCCCTCACGAACCACGTCAGCGGATCGCCGGAAAACGTGTGTGAGAGGCCCGCAACGCCGAACGTGGCAGAGCCGTCGATCAGCAACGGTGGGAGCGCAGCGGTCAGGATCGCCAGCACGACTACGGCGGGCGTGTAGTAGCTGGCGAATCGGTCGACGAACTGTTCCTTCTCCGTCTTTTTCGCCTGCGCGTTGCGGACGAGATCGATGATCTGCGACAGCGTCGACTCGTCGGCGTCTGTCGTCGCCTCAATTTCGAGGTACCCCTCCTCGTTGAGCGTGCCCGCGTACACCTCGTCATCTTTGGCCTTGTCGACGGGAACGCTCTCGCCGGTGATCGGCGACTGGTCAACGGCGCTCGATCCGTCGCGGACGACGCCGTCGACAGGGATCTTCTCGCCCGGGCGCACCACGACGATCTCCCCGACTTCCACCTCGTCGACCGGAACGGTTACTTCCTCGCCATCCCGGATGACGGTCGCCTCGTTCGGCGCGAGTTCCATCAATTCCCGCAGCGAGTCGCGGGTTTGATCCATCGCATACCGTTCGAGCAGCTCGGCGATGCTAAACAGGACTGCCAGCGTCGCCGCCTCGATGAACAGCCCGATCGAGGTCGCGGCGACGATGGCCGTCCCCATCAACAGGTCGATGTCGAGGCTTCGGTTGCGAGCGGAGTAGTAGCCGCTGCGGACGACCGGCACGCCGCTGGTCAGGATGGCGACGATGAACGTCGCGTCGGCAGCGGTGATGTCGAAAATCGGGGTCGGGAGTACCGTGAGGTTCCACCCCGTGACGACGAACTCGAGGAGGAGGCCGCCGGTCAAGAAGATGGCGCCAATCCACGTCTTGATGGCGCGGCTGCTCGTCCAGACCTCCGACGGCGGCGAGATCTCGTCGGCATCGGTCTCGTCGTCGGATGGGCGGTTCGTGACTTCGTAGCCGGCGCCCTCGATGGCCGTGATCACGTCAGTTTCGTCGATGTGATCGGGGTCATACGTCACGGTGGCCGTGCCTTCGGTCGGGCGGAGGTCGGACTCGATGACGCCGTCGACCCGTCGGAGGCTCTTATCCACTTTCCCGGCGCAGGAGGGACAGTCCATCTCCGGGACGGAGAGGGTGACGGCCAGTTCTTCCGGTCGACTATCCCCGCTTGTTATGGCGTTGGTCACATCGTCTTCCATCAGTTCTTCGTAGCCTCCCGGCTCGGTTATACTTTCATTGGAATATTCCAAATAGTGTATTGGAAATTTCCAACTAACCGATTAGAGCGGCGCGGAGACGCCTTCCGTTGGAGGATTTCGAGCGACGTGGCGTTTGGCCAAGAACTCCTCGGCGCGACGCAGTCGATAGGTGAGCGTGGAACGGGGGATGTCGAGGCGATCGGCGAGATCTCCGACGTCAACCTCGCGCGGCGTCTCGTAGTAGCCGTGTTCGACTGCTGCTCGGAGCGCAGCCTCCTGTTCGGAAGAGAATCCGTCGTGTTCGTTCGCCGGCTCGGGGATCGGCGGCTTTGCATCCGTTAGCCGCACGAGTTCCATCTCGGCACAGTCGCCGACTGTGTCGTCGATAGCATTCAAGAAGGTGCGGACATCGCCATCGCCGGAGTGGATGACGCGCCACTTGTATTCGCGGCCCTCGTGATGGGTTTCGAAAAGTGCTCCGTCGCCGAGGTGGTCGAGCGCGATGTGCGGGACGGACGCGCAGGTGGGAGTGCGCTCCCAGTAGGAGTAGAGGATGAGCGTGTCGTCGGTATGGTCGAGGACTTCCGTGGTTTGAGTAGCTCCACAGTCTTCTGAGGCGAGGCAATCCGCGTAGTAGTCGTTGTTGAGAAAGGTATCCTCGATAGCGTCGAGGGCGTCGGCGTCGCCAGTAGCGTGATCGACGCGCCAGAGGCTCTCTAGGGTGGCGTGTAGCGAGAGCGAGTGAATCCGGGCATCTAGGTGGCTGGCGAGCGTGTCCGCCACCGCATTACACCCGGGCTCGTACTCGAGCGTGAAGACGAGTTCGCGCATACTGTGTGCTACGTACTAACGGGATAAAACAGGTCGTTTCGTCTGCTTCGTCTCTGTTTTAGCTAGATGATGTCGTTGGGGTCGTGGGCATCTGCCATCCGCTGGGCTTCGGCGGCGTACTGCTCTCTCAGGTCAGTGTCGTCGACGGTGCCGAGGTTGTTGGGGTCGGCGGCGACGGCGGCGGTCGTGTCGCGAACGTCGGTGAAGGAGGTGAGCGCCCGCTCCTTGCGGAAGTACCGCTCGCCGTCGGTGGTGGCGTACGTGAGGATGATCAGGTTTTGCTCGTCGTCGGAGTACGTCCGCTCAACGAGCCACACGCGAACTCCGTCGTCGGAATCGGTGGTCATACGTCGTGGTTCCGGATGCGGAGAGAAATAGGTGGGCCCGCCCTATCAGTGTACGCGGGTCTCGCCTCGATGGCTGCCTTGCGGGGCGAGCGAAACTCAGACACAGATGTTGGTATTCGCAACTACAGCCGTTGTCTGAGTGATCTGATCGCCAAGAGGAGATACACCACTCCGATGATCCGCACCCCCTTCGTGAACTGATCGTTCCACTCAACCTCATTTGGGTGCTCGTAGAGGAGAGTAGTGGCGACTCTCTGGTACAGTTGTGGGAACAGGAGGATCACGGCACCGAACGTTCCGGTGAGATTCATCATCCACGCGTACGCCCGTCCTCCGATCAGGCTAGCCGCAACTACGACAACACCTTCTGCTCGTATGCCAGAGCTAATCCACGATTTCGTCGCACACTCGTCAGGCTTTTCGATGGCAAGTCTTTCGAAGATGTCTATCATTCTGTTCGGAAACAGTGCTGTGAGGACGCCGAGGACACCGACGAATCTACGTATCATAGTATCCACTACGGTCGGTGAGGCATTAATTGGTCAGTCTATTTCTAGCCGATGGGAGTACTCAACGAGGATAGGTCGCTCTCACTTCGTGAGCGCGTCCGGTTGCTGGGTCGGGAAACTGTCGCGATCATGTGGTGGCTTGAAGTCGCGATCGGGGCCGATCGGCGTGATTTCCCCTCGAAGCGATGAGAGAAAATATGTCACTATGGGATTCTACTACGCTGGCTCGGTATCCTTTCGAAGATTCTTACGCCTCCTCTCGAATTCTTCATCCGAGATTTCACCCCGTGCATATACTCGCCGAAGCTCCTCTAACGCCTCGTCTGTTTGCTCAGTAGTCTCTGTTCCAAGTGACTGATAGATAAGGTATCCAATTCCAATCACGACGAGTAGGGGAATAGCCATCATCAAAACCATCGCTAACCATCCGCCAGAACTGTCCCACATCCAGCTACCCATGTGCGACCAACCGACTGCCCCCATCGCTGGCATCATCACCAGCATCATCACCAACGGAATGGCTAAGAGACCGATCAGTACCAGCAGTATCGTCCGTGTCAGGGGTTCCGTTTGAGTCATGATTATTTAGTTCAGGCATCAGCTTCTGCTGCTTCGTAGCCAGCCTCTTCAATAGCAGCCACGAGTTCATCGACAGTTGCCGATCCCTCGACGGTCGCCGCCCCCGTCGTTCGGTCAACGTCGACAGTCGTCACACCGGAAACGGCGGTAAGTGCTTCCTCGACGCTCTCCTCACAGCCTTCACAGCTCATCCCGGACACCGTGATTCGTTGGCTCATACACGTGATTCTACGTGCTGCCTATTTATCTCCATTTTCGTTAAAATTCCACAGTGAGAGGGGTACCAAGTGTTGTGAGAATAAGCCTATGATTTGAATACTCGATAGCAGCTACACCAGCATATGAGAGACAAACGCGATCTCGACCAGACCGACCTAGAACTCATTCGATTGCTAGCTGAGGACGCTCGTCGCCCCTATAGCGAGCTTGCGGAGGTCGTGAATCTCTCTCCACCTGCCGTGTCCGATCGAATCGATCGACTGCAAGAACAGGGCGTCATTCGACAGTTTACTATCGACATCGACCGGCTCAAACTGCAGCAGCGAACCCCAATCATGATCGAGTTCGAAGTACATCCAGACGAGTCTGAGGAGATCTATCAGCGTCTGTGTTCACTCGCTGGAGTCGAACACGCGTTCAAACAATACGACGGCACGATCATCGTCTATGGGAACGCCCCGGAGAGCAATCCAATCGAGTGGCTTCGAGAAGAGATAGACTTAGAACACGTTGCGGATATCGACTTCGAAATGATCGAGAAGTTCGAGTGGACACAGCAACTCGACAAAGCAGAGTTCTCGTTACCGTGCCAAGTGTGTGATAACACTGTGAAAAGTGACGGGATCACCGCTACAATCGGCGAACGAACCCTCGCATTCTGCTGTCCCTCTTGCAAAAGCACATACGAACGAGAGTTTGAAGAGTTTCAGTCCAATTCTGATTGACTCGTCGGTTTCGATTCGAAGATTCACCCCCCATCAAACCCTTGTTTTATTACTGAAAATAGACATAGGGAAGTAGCCCATATATACAGATGAGGTGAACCCCAATGCCAGAAACGCAACAGGAACGGACTGATCTCTCATTAACGGGGATGTCGTGTGCAACCTGTGCATCAACAATCGAGGAAAGTCTCGAGAGCGTCGATGGAGTCGACGATGTCTCGGTCAATTTCGCAACCGAACGTGCAGACGTCAGCCACGACTCGAGTGTCTCACAGGAACAACTCATCCAAGCCGTCGAGGATGTCGGATACGGCGTTCGCGACGAACTATTAGACGACGAATTGGAGGACGAAGAGGAACTCCAGACGATCAAGCGAATGGCGATCCGGGCGTGGATCGTCACCTCACCGATCGTCCTTCTCATGGTGTTCATGTGGACGCCGCTCGATCTCCTCTCAGGCTTCCAGATCGATATCCTGATGCTCATCTTCGCCACGCCGGTGGTCTTCTACTACGGCAGGACGACCCACGCGTCTGCGCTCAGGGCCATCAGAAACAGCACGTTCAACATGGACTCGTTGATCGCGCTGGGCACCGTCGTTGCGTGGGCAACTGGCGTGATGGTGTTCGTGACGCCGATCGAGAACTACGCGGGCGTCGGTGCGATGATCATGGCGTCCCACCTCGTCGGCACGTACCTCGAAGACAAGGCCAAGGGTCGCGCAAGTGCCGCAATCGAGGGGCTGGTTTCGATGCAGGCGGAAACCGCCCGCGTCGAGCGTAATGGAGACGAAGTCGAAGTGCCCGTCGACGAGGTTGAGGTCGGCGACGTGATGGTTGTCAAACCGGGTGAAAAAGTCCCGGTTGACGGCGTCGTCGTGGACGGACGCAGCAGCGTCGACGAATCGATGGTCACGGGAGAATCCGATCCCGTGAGCAAGGAAGAAGGGGATGAGGTCATCGGTGCGACGGTCAACGGCGCCGGTCTCCTCAAGGTCGAAGCACAGAAAGTCGGCGACGAAACGTTCCTGTCACAGGTCGTCGAGCTGGTCGAGGAAGCACAGGGAACGAAAGTGCCGATTCAGGCCCTCACCGACCGCGTTACCAACGTGTTCGTGCCGGCGGTGCTGACGATCGCCGTGCTGTCGTTCGTTCTCTGGCTCGCGATTCCCGGGGCGATGGAAACGGTGGCGAGCGTTGGGGCGTGGCTGCCGTGGGTGGATCTGGCGCTCGAACCGCTGACGCTCGCCATTTTCGCCTCGGTCGCCGTACTGGTTATCGCCTGCCCGTGTGCGCTCGGACTCGCGACGCCGACGGCACTGATGGCTGGTACCGGCAAGGCCGCCGAGAACGGCGTCCTGTTCCGAGACGGCGAGGCCATCCAGACGATGAAAGACATCGATACGGTCGTCCTCGACAAGACGGGAACGATCACCGAGGGGAATCACTCGGTGACTGATGTCGTCGTTGGAGACGATACCAGCGTCCGCGCAGACGGTGGCGTGTTAGAAGGCGAGCAACGAGATTCGGAACGTGAGGTTCTGCGGCTTGCAGCGTCGGCTGAGCGCGGGAGCGAACACCCGATCGGTCAGGCGATCATCGACTATGCCGAAACGCAAGGTATCGAACTCGCAGAGTTGAGCGATTTCGATAGCGTTCCCGGCAAAGGGATCGAAGCCGTCATCGACGGACGGACGGTCTACGTGGGGAACGTGAAGTTCTTCGACGAAGTCGGGATCGAGATCCCGCAGTTCTACCAGTCGAAGGTGAACGAACTCGAAGGAGAAGGAAAGACCACGGTTTTGGTCGGTATCGAAGACGAGATTGTCGGGGTTGTGAGCACTGCTGACACGATCAAGGACGATTCCTACGAGGCGATCGAAGCCCTCCACGATCGAGGTATCGAGACGTGGATGATCACGGGAGACAACGAGCGGACGGCCCGAGCGATTGCTGACAAGGTAAATATCGACCCCGATCGGGTTATGGCAGGGGTGCTTCCACAGGACAAGATCGACAAAGTGCGACAGTTGCAAGATGAGGGCAAGGAGGTCGCGATGATCGGTGACGGAATCAATGATGCACCAGCCCTGAAACAGGCGAACGTCGGTGTTGCCATCGGTACCGGGACGGATATCGCCATCCAGTCGAGTGACGTGAGCCTCGTGCGCGGGTCGCTCGGTGCGCTCGTGGACGCGTTCACCCTCTCGGAGCGCATCTTCTCGAAAATCAAGCAGAACCTGTTCTGGGCGTTCATCTACAACACGCTCGCGATTCCGATCGCGTTCTTCGGGCTGTTGCACCCAGTTATTGCGGTCGTGGCGATGTTCACGTCGAGCCTCTCGGTAATCACGAACTCTGCACGACTCAGTAAAATCGAACTGTAGGAGACCGTACTCATCTCTTACAGTGAGAACACATATTCGACAAACACGATGGAATATGCTCGTTAATACGCACGGAGGAAGAACTCGTGGAAGATCACGTTCCGTTGAGTCGGTACTGATACCAATAGCCATGATGAGATTGCATTCCGGTAATACGAACAGATGATCGGAACAATACTGGAAACAGTTGGAGACGGGCTCTATCTTGCCGGGGATTTCCTCTGGCAGGCGCTGTGGGCCCTGTTGCTCGGATTTATGATTTCGGGAGCGATTCAGGCATTCGTCTCCAAGGAGGGGATGGTCAACTACATGGGCGACCCCGATCTGAAATCCGTCCTCTATGCGGTGGGCTTCGGGACTGCCTCAACGTCCTGCTCGTTTGGCGACATCGCCGCGACGAAAACGCTGTTCAAGAAAGGGGCACACATCATCCCGGCAGTCGCCTTCAAGATCGCATCGACGAATTTCGTTATTGGGCTTACGTTCGTCATCTGGGCGCTGCTGGGCTGGGAGTTCGCCGTTGCACAGGCGGTCGGCGCGCCCATCTTCATTCTGATTGCGATCGTTCTCGTCCACCTCTGGATCCCGTACGATGAAACCCAACAGGCAAGAGAACGGCTTCTCAAGGAGGAACAGCCGGTCGTTACGGATCCGGTCTGCAAGATGCGTCTCAACCGTGAAAACGGGATTCCAGTCGAACACAAAAACGAGACGGTCTACTTCTGTTCGGAGGGGTGTAAACGACTCTTCGAACAGAACCCGGACGCGCACACGGCATCTTGGAAGGAGAAGATCACGTCGTGGAACGGATGGGTCGGAGCCGCGAATCAGACGAAAAAGGATCTCAAGATGCTCTGGAAGGAGCTGGCGATCGGCTTCCTGTTGGCAGGGCTCATCGCAGCCGCCGTTCCCCAAACTGTCTGGACGCTTCTGTTCGAGGGCGGCGGCGCGGGCGTGACGCAGGTCGCCTACAACAGCGTGCTCGGGCCGCTCATCTCGATGGCGACGTTCGTCGGTTCGATGGGGAACGTCCCGCTTGCTGCGGTACTGTGGGGGTCTGGATTTGCCTTCGCGGGCGTGATCGCGTTCCTGTATGCTGATCTGATCGTCCCACAGCTGATCCGGATTTACCGGAAGATCTGGGGGAAAAAGATCGGGACGCGTATCTCGATCATCCTCTTCGTGTCGATGGCGACGACCGGGTTCATCGTGTACTATCTCTTTACAGCGGTCGGTCTCATCCCCGATGCCACATTAGAACCAACGGGTGAAGGTGTGACGATCCTTGGGTTCGAGCCCGTGACGATTCTAAACGTGTTGTTCCTCCTGATCGGCGTCGGATTCATCGCTCTTCTTATGCGGGGTCGAAAGGGCGCTCCGGGCGATCGCGTCGTGGAGGATCCGGTCACTACAACCGATATCACCGTCAAGAATGCCGACTACTGTACGGTACACGACGAGTCAATCTACTACTTCGAAAGTGAAGATTCTCGGGCCCAGTTCCGAGAGTCCCCAGAGTCGTATCTCTAACCAGTTTCCTCTACTTTCGAGAGAAATTACTCGTCGTCGACTGGCGTTTTGACGATAGTTACTGGACGCTCAGCCATATTGGCGACCCGCTCGGCGACGCTTCCGAGTAGACGCCGGTACTCGCCGGATCGGTTCTTCGATCCGATGACGGTCAGATCGATATTCGCTTTGTTCATATAGTGGAGAATTTCCGCGTGTGGAACGCCATGACGGATGACCGGCTCCGTCTCGACTCCTTCACTTTCGGCTCGGTTAGTGATTTCTTCGACAGCATCCTGTCCGGCCTGTTCGAGAGCCTTCTCCAAGCCTTCGAATTCGTGGACGTATTCGTCACCGGGATATGAACTGTACGCCTCCGAATCGACGACATAGAGGACGTGCAACTCCGCATCGTACCGTTGGGCGGCATCAATTGCGTGCTCGATTGCCTGATCAACGCCGGGACTCATGTCCGTCGGCAGCAGTAGTCGATCGTACATCGTGTATCCCTATTACAGCGAGTGGGGTCTAATACCTGTGTTTCAGAGCTTTCGCTCTCGCCGGGTGTCTCGGCTGGCCCGATAGTGGTATTATAACAACCGGGAGTGAAGCAGTAGTATAATGTCCAATAGTGATCCGCTCGGTCGAACTCTATTAATCATCGTTGCGCTCGTCGTCCTCATCCCATTCTTGATGATGCTCTTCGCGATGCCGATGATGGGGATGATGGGCTGGGGCCACATGTGGGAATGGAATGGTGCCGGAGGGATGTGGTGGCCGTGGCTCCTCATGTGGTTGGTACTCTTGGTAGTCGTTCTCGGCGGTGGCTATCTGGTGGTGAACGCGATCCGCTCGCAAGAAACGGAAGCCTCGGATGAGGTGCTCGAACAACTCCGCCTTGCATACGCTCGCGGCGACCTCTCCGACGAGGAATATGAACAGCGGAGAGAACGGCTACAGCGAGATGAGTGATCCCACTGATGTCTGAACACGACCACCACGACGAGCATCCGCCCGCGGAATCTGCCGCGACTGGTGAGCGACCAACCGATCGTAATTGTCCCTGTTGCCGCGTCTGCCATCTGGACGAGAGGGGGACGACAGGAGACGCACGATCGGAACTCGAGCACGACGAACACGTCACCGATCACTCAGACGATCCCTCGGACGACGAGGCACACGAACATCACCACGATCACGACGCTCACGTCGACCATTCCGATCACGAGGAACTGTTCAAGCAGCGGTTCTTCGTCTGTCTCGTTCTCGCGATCCCGGTGTTGGCGTACAGTCCGATGTTGCAGGAGTGGTTCGGGTTCGCGGCACCGACCCTCCCGGGAAGCGTGCTCGTCGGGCCGGTACTCGGCACCATCGTGTTCCTCTACGGCGGAATCCCGTTCCTTCGGATGGGCGCCGTCGAGGCTCGCAACCGCGAACCGGGGATGATGCTGTTGATCTCGCTGGCGATCACCGTCGCGTTCGTCTACAGTGCGGCTGCCGTCGCGTTCGACATCGGCGAGCCATTCTTCTGGGAACTGGTGACGCTGATCGTCATCTTCCTGCTCGGGCACTGGATCGAGATGCGTAGCGTTCGACGGGCCTCGGGCGCGTTGGATGAACTCGCCGAGCTGATGCCCAACAAAGCCGAGCGCATCATCGAAGACGGTGAGACCGAGGAAGTGCCCGTCGACAACCTTGAAGCAGGTGACCTTGTACTCGTCCGACCGGGGGCAAACGTCCCCGCTGATGGCGTCGTCGAGGAAGGAGATTCCAACGTCAACGAGGCGATGATCACGGGCGAATCACGCCCCGTCGAGAAGGATCCGGGCGACGAGGTCATCGGCGGGACGACTAACGGCGACGGCAGCCTGCGCGTTCGCGTGACTGCCACAGGAGACGAGACGACCTTATCGGGCATTGTGCGGCTGGTCGAGGAGGCTCAACAGAGCAAGTCGCGTACGCAAGTGCTCGCCGATAGAGCTGCCGGCTGGCTGTTCTACGCTGCCCTCGGCGTCGCGGCGCTCACCGCCGTCGCGTGGACGATCGCTGTCGGCTTCGGCTTGCCCGTCGTCGAACGCGTGGTTACGGTGCTGATCATCGCCTGTCCGCACGCGCTCGGGCTCGCGGTGCCGCTGGTGGTCGCGATCAACACGACGATGGCCGCAAACAACGGGATGCTCATTCGGGATCGGATCGCGATGGAAGAGGCACGCAATCTCGATACCATCGTCTTCGACAAGACGGGGACGCTCACGAAAGGCGAACAGGGCGTCGTGGACATCGAGACGACTCCAGACTGGAACGAAGACGAGGTGCTTGCACTCATGGCGGCCGTCGAGAGCGACTCCGAGCACATGATCGCCGAAGCGATCCGAGAGGCTGCCCGCGAGCGCGACCTCGCCGTCCCCAAAGCACACGGCTTCGAGGCGCTCCAAGGCCGCGGCGTTCGCGCGACCGTCGAGTTGGAGGCCGCCGCGGTGCCCGGCGCTGAGACGAGCGGTGGACAGGACGGAGAGACGGTGTACGTTGGCGGGCCGAACCTGCTTCGTCACCTCGATGTCGAATCCGGCAGTGCCCTCGAGACATTCAGCGAGGAGGCGGGCGAGCGCGGACAAGGCGTCGTCTACCTGATCCGAGACGGCGAAGCGATCGGGGCGGTCGCTCTCGCGGACGTGGTTCGCGACGAGAGCTACGAAGCGATCGATGCGCTCCACGCGATGGGCGTCGAGGTTGCGATGCTGACTGGGGACAGCGAGGACGTCGCTCGCGCCGTCTCCGAGGAACTCGGCATCGACACCTACTTCGCCGAGGTGTTGCCCGACGACAAGGACAAGAAGATCATCGAACTACAGGAACAGGGGAATCTCGTGGCAATGGTCGGCGACGGCGTCAACGACGCGCCGGCGCTAACGCGATCTGACGTTGGCATCGCAATCGGTTCGGGGACGGATGTCGCCGTCGAGTCGGCCGACGTCGTCCTCGTCGAGAACGATCCTCGGGACGTGGTGAAACTCGTCCGATTGAGCCGCAAGAGCTACCGGAAGATGCAGGAGAACCTCGTCTGGGCGGCCGGGTACAACGTGTTCGCGCTCCCGCTAGCGGCAGGCGTTCTCGCGCCGATCGGCATCCTGCTCTCGCCGGCGGTAGGCGCCGTTCTGATGTCCGCCAGCACGGTCATCGTCGCGATCAACGCCCAGTTACTCAGACGAGGTGATCTCTCGGAGTGAGTGTAATCGACCACCAGTAAACGATCAGTGACCAGCATCGATGTTAGTGAAGCAAATCGGCCGTTGAGACATCGATACCCACATGTGGAAAGCGATCCACATCACGGTATATCTCTGCACACGCAAACCGATGAACGGCTATTCGACGAGAGACAAAGAGAATGAACAAGATTCAACGCTACCTCGGAACACACCAGCCGACAAATCAGCAGTTGCGATACGTTGCTGGAGCGGTGGCACTTCTCGTCGCGGGACTCCATCTCTTCCATCCACAATACGGCCTCGAACGGTTTCTGCTCCTGCTCACAACAGACCCTGCATTATTCCTCTCCCATCCACGCCCGGTTGCGTTTGTCCTCTCGGCAGTTGCGATCGTCGTAGGCATCTATCTAGTGGTGTTCGACGTGGTGAGGCGGTACATCTACGTCCTCGGAATGCTTCTGATGGTGACCTACATCGTCGGGTACTTCGCGTGGCATCTCTCCGGGCACGGCGGATTTCTCCCCGGACGCACGCCTCATTATCATGGAGTTCAGCCGCACGAAGCCGTTATCTCACATCTGCGGGAGGACGTGTGGGCACGGGCAGCGAAACTTTCTGAGGGCATGTTGCTCGTCCTTCTCGCCGCCCTCTATCGACGAGGTGCCTGACAACACGGAACGGGTGAGAGTGCGAGACCTATATCGCTCTCACGGTACTGTTCAGACAGACGAACGGCTTCTTCGTACTCGACCATGTGAATTCGGTAGCCAATCTCAGTCGTACTCGAATACACGCATCATCCCAGTCTCCATGTGATAGAGGTGATGACAGTGGAAGGCCCACTCTCCGGAATTGTCCGCGACGAAATCCAGCGTCTGCTCACCCATATGTCCCGGGACGGTCACCGTGTCGTGAAGTGCGCCCTCAACTCCGAAGTGGTGGCCATGAAGATGCATCGGATGCCGCATCGGACTCCGGTTCCTCACGTGAACGCGAACATGCTCGTCTTCTTCGATTCGAATCGGATCCGCGTCCGGATACGCCTCGCCGTTGATCGTCCATCCGTCACCCCCTCCACCCATCATTCCGCCGGGTGACAGCTCAATGTCGACCGTGCGATCGGGTGATCCGTCGTGGTGGTCGAGTTCTGTCACCGCATGGAGATCGCTATACTCGAGACGTCGCGACCCGGTGAATTCGGTTCGGGGTTCATCGTCGTCGGATTCCTCGTACTCGATGAGCGCGCGTCCGGATGGAGCCCCGTCGTCTAATGGGTCGGATCGAATCTCCCACGTTCCGGGCTCGCTCGCGGTGATGACCGCGTCGAACCGTTCCCCCATCCCGATATCGAACCCATCGACCTCGACCGGTTCGACTGCCGGCCCATCCGCGTGTGTTATCTCCATCGAATGCCCCGCGATGGCGACGCGATACGTCGTTGCCGACCCCGCGTTGAGAAATCGCAGACGAACGCGTTCGCCCGCTTCGACCGATAGTACGTCCGGCTCACGCGGGAGTTTCCCGTTGACCAACGTCCCGGCGTAGTCTGGCGCACCCGGAAAGCCGCCCATCATACCCATCTCGTCAGTCTCCACTTCGGGTTCGGTGGTGAGATATTCGTCGAGGACGATCAGGTGTTCGCGGTCGTACTCGACGTGCGGATCGCTCTCTTCGACAACGAGCGGCCCGAGTAATCCCCGATCGAGCTGCAACCCAACGTGACTGTGGTACCAGTGGGTGCCCGTTGGTGCTGCGTCGAATTCGTAGACGAACTCGTCGCCGGGTTCGATAGGAGGTTGGGTCACCCCCGGAACACCATCCATTGCGTTTGCTCCCTGCAGTGCCATCCCGTGCCAGTGAACTGAGGTCTCTTCCGGAAGCGCGTTTTCGACGGTGATTCGGACGCGCTCACCTTCTTCAACCCGTAATTCGGGCCCGGGATACTGATCGTTGTAGAGCCACGTTTCGAGGGATTCTCCAGATCCGATGTCGATCTCTCCGACTGTGGCAGTCAGATGGTACTCTCGATCGGGATCGCCGTAGACCGGTTCCGGATACGTCTGCGATTCGACGGGGGAATCGTCTCGTAGCGACTGCGTCGCAACGTAACCGCCAACTCCGAGTCCTGCTGCGGCGACGATCCCCGCACCAAGTGCTGCTCGTCGAGTATAGCGGGAGTCGTCGTCATTTGACGGGTCAGATGGGTCGGTCATGAATGGCTGCCGAACGGAGCGGTACAGTACTGCTGAATTGAAGGTGGGCGAATAAAGACCCTTCTTCGAGAGTTCGCTGTGAGGCTCTCAGCGAACGACAATCGGTTCAGATCTCTCCGAGGAGACGCTCCGATGGCTGTTCGTCACCCGAATAGGATGATCAGTTCACTCGCCGCCCGCATGGCCGAGCAAACGGAGAGGTGAATCCACCAGTCAGCGGAGATCGTCCAATTCCTCCGATTCGCTCAGGTTGAGAAGGGCACGATTGAGAAGATCTCTAAGGAGGTACTCCTCGTAGTGTTGCGTCTCACGGGACTCGCAGGGTATCATCTCGCGGGCGACCGTCTAGATCTCCTTGCCATGTCCCGCGTACAGCGTCTCAACGAGGTCGGAAAGTTCGTTGGTCGTGGTTGCCTGCACCGCCGCGAGCATCTCCTCGCTGTCTTTCGGAAGGTCGTAGGAGAAGACACGCGTGTTCGACTTGTAGTAGTTCCGCGTGCCGCCGCCGGCTTCTTCGAGCCGCGCAATCTCGACCATTCCAGATGCACATAGCGAGAACCAGCAGAACGGAGCTGGGCCGGCTTTTATCTTTCATCTCGGCGTGGATCCTTCGATGACCGAGGAATTCGACGACGTGCGGGATGCGCTCGATGCTCTGGCGGAGGGGCGGGTGTCGGCGGAACGCGTCCGGGAAGAATTCGGAGACGTAGACGGAATTGGCCGTTCCATCTCGGTTGCGGTTGGGCAACGCGAACGGAGGATAACCGACGAAGAGTGGCGGGAGTCGTTTTCTGCCGACTTCGAGTTCGACGAAGGAGCGTTGAATTGGCCCTCCGATTGGGGCGACGAAGAACGGGTGGAGTGCTACGTCGGGGCGGCAATTGACGAAGTTGCTATCGTAGATATCGCTGAGGCGTGCGGATTATCAGAAGACAAAACACGGCGCATCGTAGAGGAATTCGCCGCCGAGGATGACGCGCTCGTTTCGACGGGTGACGATGTATGGGCATGGGACGAGGAGGTGTTGCGGGATCAGCAGCGGAAGCGATTCGCCGAGAAACCCGAAGAGGAGTTGCGACGAATGTTGGAGCGTATCGAGTCGGAGATCGATGAGTGGAGAGACGAGTTCGATGCGGACAGTCCCGACGACGTGGGTGACAAAGAGGTGGCGTACGACTGGAGACACAACCAGCACACGCGGGAGTTGATTCAGGCTGTTCTCGACGACAAGCGAGATTCGTGATTTATCGAGCGTCTCGCGGAACTCATTAGAGAGTCCTCCAAGTCGTCTACCTCACGTCATGGGAGTTCGTCTCGCTGCGGTCGTGACATGCCCGATGGATCACGACTCGTCACCCCCGGCGAGACTGACATTGACGTGCTCAGTACTGCCAGAGACGGCCTCGTCGTAGCGGAAGAGCGTGGCGCAACCGACCGGGCACCTCGAGAACTCTCCGTCAAAACACGTGAATTGAAGAGATCACCAATCGAATACATATGCATGGAATCGGATTGGGAGGAGTTCGTCGATGCGGTCACCTCTGGCGATCCCGATCGGGTTAATCCCGCAGTCGAGGAGATCAAATCGTTAGACGTGCGCGAGCGGATCGAGTTGTTCGAGGAGAGATTCGACGACCTGAGGGATCTCTACGGGAGCAGCAACGACGGATATGTTCGTCAGTCCATCGTCCGGGTTGTCGAACACCTCTCACCCGGACTCGGGGCGGTAGTAAACCTATACGAACAAGGAGATGACGCGCTTGAACAGGTTGCAGACCAAACGGACGCAGTCCGTGCTTTCATGCTCGAAGCGATGACTGACGAGGACGGGCGAGTCAGAAATTCGGCCAAGCGTGGGTTACGAGATGTGTTTCGAACGTACGACGCACTTGAGCAACCCGCTGCCGTCGAGGCAGTTATGGACGAACTCGACGAAATAGCTCGGGAATACTCCGGGAAACGTCGTGACCATCTTCTCGAAGCGAAAGAAGACGCTCGCTTCCACCTCCAGCCTCGGTTTGCTCAATTGACCGAGGGGCTCCGTGACGAGCTGAGCGAGTGACACACGGACAGAGCGCTCTATTCGGATCAATTCCGACAACATTCAGGACTCACAAACGTTTTTGACAGCCTCAGAAACGATCTCGGCGACGGTATTTGCGAGCGGTTGGTTAACGGCTATTTGGATGGATCGCGTAATCCGAACATGAGCAAGCCGGAGAATGACAGAATCCAGTTTCGCGGTGCGACCAAAAAGAGGCCGCTCGTGCTCTCGACGAGATTCGGCTCGGGAAAAGTAACACGAGGGGGCTGCTGTAGAACTAGAGGGGTAGCGTAAGACAGTAGTTCTCAACCTCGGGCGCAAGGGAGATGATTTGCTCCCGACGCCGCAGTTCTTCGCGACGTGTCTCGATTCTGTCTTCGAGCTGTTCGAGACGTTCTTGCTGTCCCCGGATCGCGATGTCCATATCAGAGCCAGCGTCGGCCTTGCGTTCGTAATCCTCGATGAAGGCCTCAATACGTTCTCGTTCTGCCTGTGCATATTCCTCAAGATTCTCCAGTTCCCTAGCAGTCTCCTCGTGACGCTTCTCCTGAAGATGGTTCTTGATCTCGCTGACCCGCACACTCACATATCGATCGGCAGCCGTCCGTAAGTCGGATTGAACATCGAGAACCGTCCAAAGGTCGTCGATGTCGGGCTTTGCTGCTACCGAATCGCCCTCTACGACACGTTCACCGAGCGCCTGCTGGGCGTCCTCTTGCGCAGCATCCACGAAGATGGGGATGGTTTCCTCGCGAATCACATCGCCAGTACCGTCCTCGAACGCTACGCGATAGTTGTAGGTAATTCCCGGCGTATCGACGAACGGAAGCAATTTGAGTCCGACCTCACCGCGCTTGTCCTCCAACACGCGTGCCATGAGCCTTTGTAGAACGTTCGTATCGGGAGCGATGTAGGTGATATCCTCGTGATCCATCGCGAAGTTGCGGTCGAACGTGAACGGGCCGAACGTCGCACCTTGGCCGGACGAATTGATTCCGTCCGGCAACTCGGCTTGATAGAGGTTGGTGCCGCGCTTCTCGAATTCGCCTCCGAAGGCTTCGACTGCTCGCTCGAAGAACTCGCGAATGTCCCCCTCGCTTCCGTAGACGTCCTCTGACTCGTCGACGACCTCCTGAATCTGTCGGCGGCTCTCCGCGTCGAACGTGCTCGTATCGACGAGGCTCCGCTCGTACCACTCCTCGAGCGTCCGCTGACGCTCTTCGATCATCTCCTCGAGTTCCCCTTTAGTCGCACTCGGCGGTTCGTCGTTCTCGATAGACTCCATAATGAGCGAGTCCACGTCGATGTCGTCGAGGATACCGAGCACGTCCGCCGTGTTTCCGAGCTCGGAGCGAATCTCTTCGACCTTGGTTTGAAGCATCTCGAAGATTTCGCTCTCGCGGGTGTCGTCGAAGAGGAAGTTCCAGACCTTGACCTCCTCCTCCTGTCCGTAGCGATGGATGCGTCCAATCCGCTGCTCAAGTCGGTTCGGGTTCCACGGGAGTTCGTAATTGGCCATAATGTGGCAGCTGTGCTGGAGATCGATCCCCTCGCTCGCTGCATCGGTCGCGAACAGGAGTCGCGACTGACCATGGTTGAACTCGTCTTCGATCCGCGCCCGGTCGTCCTTATCGACGTCGCCGTGAATCACGAGAATCTCGTCGGCCCACGGCTCGTCCTGTACGTACTCGAGGAGGTAGTCAAGCGTGTCTCGGTACTCCGTAAACAACAGGAGCTTCTCGTCCGGTTGTTCCTCAAGAAGTTGGGAAATGAATCGCCTGACCTTCTGCGCTTTGGAGTCGACCGGTAAGTCCTCAGCCAGTGAGACGAGGTCGCGGAGCGTATCGATCTCCTCTTGGAGCTGTTCGTCAGTGCTGGTAACCGTCAGACCGGCGATCTCGTCTTCCGCGTGTTCCTTATCGTCCTCGTCTAGATCCTCTCCATCGAGGTAGGCTCGCGCTTCCTCGGACAGGCCGTCAGTTTCCGCCTCCTCGTTGAGGAGGTCGTCCAGCCGTCGACGGAGCGTTGCGTGAATGGCACCGACGCTGCTCACCAGCCGTTTCTGCATGAGGGCCATCGCGAACCCGACCGCAGGTTCGTTCAGCTTCTCCGAGCGATTGTAGACGTTTTTGACGTAGTCGGTGACCGCCCGGTAGAACTGCCGCTCGTCGTGCGTCATCGAGACCGAGACCGAGTTGACCTCACGGTCTGGGAAAACTCGTTCTCCATCTTCATCGTAGATGTCGGTCTTCCCGCGACGGATCATTACGCGGTCGACCGTCTCCTGTGAGAGTTCCCGGTTCTCGGCGACGAGGAACGGGTCGATGTACTCGACGAGCGAGCGGAACGCCTCACCCTTCCCGTCGTGCGGAGTCGCGCTGAGAAGCAGCAGCGAGTCGGAGTTCCCCGTAACGGTATCAACCATGTTTGCCGTCTTGCTCGGGGATTCTCCCCGCTTTGCGGTCTTGTGTGCCTCGTCGACCACGACGACGTCCCAGAACGCGTCCCGGAGTGCGGGCCGGAACTCGTCCTGTCGCAGGAACGCCATGCTGGTGACGAGCTGTTGCTGATCTTGATGCCAGATGTTGGCCTCCTCACCGAGCCGTCGACGCTCGCCTTCGACCCACGCCCGGTCTGCGACGGTGAGATCGATGTCGAAGAAGCGCTCCATATCTCGGATCCACTTCTTCTGGAGGTGAGCAGGAACGACGAACAGGACGCGGTCGGCACGATTCCGGGCAGCAAGTTCCTTGAGGATGAGCCCCGCCTCTATCGTTTTCCCGAGTCCGACGTCGTCGCCGATGAGCGCCCGCTGGCGGAGCTTCTGCATCACCCAGTTCACGGCGTCGAGTTGGTAGGGCTCCAGCCGAACAAGCGAGTTCGAGATGCTCAGGAGTTGTCCCTGCTCGTGGGCGAGTTTGAGTTTCGTCGCCTGTGTGTGGAGGTCGAACCACTGCGCTGACACAGCGTCATGGCCCGGGTGAAGATCATCGATTCGCTGGTTGGACAGTTCCTCGATTCCGGAGCGATGCGGCTGAATCTCAACATCGTCGAGACAGACTGTCTTGGCGCCCTCGCCGTCGATGTATGCTCTTAGGTACTCGATCTCGCCGACAGTTTGAGTTTTAATAACTTCAGCCGGAGATCCGTTGAGAATTACCTGCTGTCCCGGAGAGAACTGGGTAGAATCCGTCATCAAGTGATGTGTATGGCAAGACCACGCGCCGTCTTCAATATTGCCTGTCCATGCATTATCCTGACAAGTACTATGCTACCGTGCATGGGCTAGTTGACGAAAGGCTGTCTGGTCTATTTCTGCAGGGCATCCCCGGATGGTTCATCACTGATGTCGTACACTTCACTAAACACTTCTACAACAGCTTTCAGCGTCGCTAGGAACACCGGGCCAAGCAGCAGCCCGAGAAATCCAAAGAGGTAGAGTCCACCGATAACACCGACAAGGACGGTTCCCGGATGGACGCCAGCACCCCTGTCGACCAGAATGGCACGGAGATAGTTGTCTACGACGGACAGAACAGCAATCCCATACGCTAACAGTAGCGTTGCACTAACCGGTTCTCCGATTAGGAAGAGGTAACCAACAGCAGGGGCCCAGATAAGCCAGATTCCGATCGCAGGAAGAAACGAAACGACAATCATCATAATTGTCCAGAACGCAACATTTGGGACACCAAAAACGTAAAGCCCGATCCCTCCAAGGATGCCCTCTAAAAGCGCAACGAGTACGTGGCTCATTACTACTGCCCATGTAACGTTCTTGATTTGGCCTATCAGCTCTTCTCGAGCGTGGTCTTCGATCGGTGCAACTGATCCGATCCAATTCACCAATCGTTCCCCGTCGACGAGGAAGTAATATAGTAAGAAAACCAGAACCAGTAGACCAAGTCCGACCTGAAAGCTCGTATTCAGTAATGCAAGTATTTCTTGAAGGACGCGTTCGGCACTCTGCGCGAGAAGACTTTCCATTTCAGACGTAAGATACGTTTCTAACTCAGCGATCGCAGTATCATCAAGCCCTATTTCGCGGAGCGCGTCGTGAAGAAGCTCGGAAACCCCCATTTCGCTAAGACGGTCTACGAACGAGATCACCGTCTGAAAGACAACAAGTGAGAGGATAAGTAATGGAAGCACTGTTGCAGTCATTCCAAACACAGTGACAACAACCCCCGAAATCCGGGGTGTGACCGTAAACGTGATCCCGTTGATCTCTACTGTTCGATTTGCAAGCGTTTTGTGAAGCGGAAATAAGACGAATGCAAGTAACGCAGCCGCTAATAGATACTGCAGAAGCGGAAGGGTAACTAGTGCGCCGACCCCAGCAAGGAGGGCCACAAGCACGACCATAAATCCGACTCGAAGATCCATGTCTGCGAATTCTGCGGAGTCATATTCAATTGTACCGGTTCAAATAGAGGTGATATACTCTGCTGAAATTCTATTGTCAAGACATAAACCATGTGGAACAGCCGGTAGATTAGCAGTTCGCTCTTGTGGCGTAGATTGTTGGTGGCGGGCAGTCCTGCGGTTTTACAAAGTCTAACTCACTTGCACCACTCTTCGAGAACTGACGTGCTCCCGGCTAAACCGTGGCTTCTTCGGACTGGCCTGAACTGATAGGCCCTCACCAACGATCCTCTACTCAAGAGCGAACGTATATTCCTACTGCCACAGATCTAGGGCTTTCAATGGGGTTAGCCCTGTGTGATACTGATGAAGTCAAGCACGAATTCCTGTGGCAGCAGTCCGCCGTGATAGAACCGCGCGTCACCGAGCCCCTGCTTTCTGAACCGCTTGAGTGGGCTCGCAAGGACGCTGACGTTGGCATCGAGATACCCCAGTCGTGAACTGGAGTCGAGTAGCACGCCGGGCGAGTCCCCGTCCACATTCTCTCCAGCGATCCACCGGCGCCCGGAGTCGGACGCTTCCGCCGGCCGCGAGATCTTCTCCGGCGACGCGTTATCCGGGAGCAGGACGAACCCGTGGTCAGTCAGCACGTAGGCCCGATCCCACTCGCCCTGTTCGAGCTTCGTGCCGATGAACTCCGCGAGCGAGTCGACGCGTCGCGCCAGCATCGCCTCGAGGTCGCTGAGTTCCTTCTCGCCGATGTCGTCGATGTCGTTCTTGAAGTAGGCGACACGCGTCGACTGCCAGCCGTCGTCCTGCTCGCGAGTGACCGTCCAGCCGTCGCCGCCCAACAGCGACTCGCGCCGGTTGGTCGTCACTCGACGGTTGTTTCGCAGCGGCTGTAACTCGCCATCGACCAGCGAAACGTCGAACATCTGGATCTCCCCCGGCGTGAGCGCTGCCTTCCCGAACTCGGTCTCCGAGGGGAGCGTCCCGAGCCAGACGTCTTCATCGACGGCGAACTCGGGAGCATCGGACGAGAGTTGCGCCACATAGTCGCGCAACTCGTCCGCGAGTCGCCGGGCGAGATCGAGTCGGAGGGCGTCGATGACGAACAGGGCGACCGTCTGTCCGCTCTCCAGCCCCGACGACTCCTTGGTGAAGAACTGGTAAGCGTGATCGTCGTCGACGAAGGGAGCGCCCGCCTCGACGGTCTCCGTGACGAGGTCGCCGAGATCTTCGAGGTACTCGACGTACTCGGACTGGAGTTGCGTGCGGAGGTCGTCGAGCGCGGCGGTCGCGGGGTGATCGCGGGGGAGGTCGGACTCGGGCTCGCCGGCGACGACGAGGTTGAGCACCGCATTGTCGATCTGCCACGTGCCGTCGTCCGGGTCGGCGTACAGCGAGACGACATCGTCGGTCGCGTGCTCGTTCCACGTCTCGAGCTGGTGGGCGAGCTGAGCGATCTCCGCGGCCTGTTCCCACGTCCGCGTCCACGGGCTGTCCGGGCCGTAGGCGCCGCGGTAGGTGCCACGGAAGTCCTCGCTCCCGAGCAGGGCGTCGTACCGCTCCTCGGCACGCTCGAGACACTCCTCGTAGTCGCCGGCGTCGAACGACGCGTGCCACTCCTCCCAGAGGCGGCGTTCGAGCGCGCCGTCGACGATACAGTCCGCGAGTTCCCACGGGTCGTCGACGTCCGCGACGACATCGGGCCAGATCGCCTCACCAAGGTAGCGGTCGGCGAGAAGGCTGGCCGAGGTGGTGTTGTTCAACAGCGACTTGAGCTCGGGGAGGTCGTGATCGCCGGCCGTCTCGGCGCGGAACTCCCTCGGGAAGCGTTCGGCGTCGGCGCCGGCGTGGATCAGCCACTCGGCGACGGCCCATCGACGCGTCGCCGCGACGATGCCTACGGGCTCGTCTTCGGCGGCGACGGCGTCGACGCCCTCGCTGGTCAGCAAGTCCTGCATCTGCTCGATGGTGTCGTGGCTGTCGTCGATGTCGCCCCACCCGTTCTCCAGTACGAACGCGACCGGGTCGGTGTAGCCGCCGGTGACGATCTGCGTGCGGAGCTGTTCGAGCGTCGGGAGCTGGCCGCCGGTGAGCTGGTCGTGGAGGATCCGAGCGATCTCGCGGCGCTTTGTGGGATCGTCGGACTGGGTGGCGCTTTTCAGCTCCCACGCATCGAGTTGCCCGCGCTCGAACGCGTGGACGGTGAGGTCTTCGATGCTCATCTCCACCTCGCCGCCCGTGTGCTCGACGTCGCGGAACCAGTCGTAGTCGCCCTCGGTGTCTTCGGGCTCCTTGACGTGTGGGACGTACCAGACCTGTTCGCCGTCGACTGGGTCGGCGCGGAGTTCCAACGGCGTCTCCTCGGCGACCTTCAGGTGAACGCCGAGTTCGTTGCAGGCCTGCTCGATGATGTCCTCGAGGTAGTTCCCGTCGTCCCACCAGAGGACGATCGGATCTGACGACTCGGCCCGGTCGAACTGGCTTCGGATGGTGTCTTTTGCGGCGTCGGGGAGGGTTTTGGTTGCTTGCATAGAGTAAATTTGGCTGGGTTACTCACTCATCGTGAAACGTTTGCTTGGTGAGTTTGACCGGTCAGAGTGTGCAGAGGATTTCATTTCACGTCCCTCTGTGAGATTTTCCATAGTCTTGGCCGTATTTCCTGAAGTGGGCGGCAAATCGTTCGTGAGCGTGGTCAATATCCTGTATTGTCTCAACCGGAGAATAAATGATCCCCGGAGAGTTGTTAAACGGATCCTCTCCGAATTGGATGTCGTTCCATCCCTCTTCCAACGTCTCGCGTTTGATTTCTTGATACTCTACTTTGGACAGGTTCTTTATTCTAAGACTGGCCACGGCAAGTGCTCCATACCCTTCATCGTGTCCCAAGACGGTCGCATCGTTCCAGTGAATCATGAGACTCATTTTTAGTCGATTCGCGTCCGGCTCTTCGTTAGCGAATCGTGACATCTTGAAATCCGTCCGGGCGAAGGCGAATGTAGTACTCGGATTACGTCTGGATCTAAAATCCGGAGTCAAATCGTCAACAAACAGCTCCTGATTTTCCTCAACAATCCGTTTTCCCGTGTGGTTTTGCAGACGCTCGATTTCCGTCTCGAACCTGTCGATTAACTCGATTGCTTTCAGGTATCTGTCCTGCTGGAGCGCCTGTGTCACGAACTCATCAGTCATGGAATTGCTTTCCGAAGGTAGGATATTTGTTCTTCCGGACTGCCAGTTGCAATCCGGAGCGATTGGGAACTGTGTACTACGTCGCTTCTTGAGACCAATTTCGAAACGACAGGTTTCGGATTGTAGTCGAGCAGTTTCTGCTCGATCAGGGTACAAAAGAGATATGCGCTCGCTTCCCAATGTGGGGGAACCGTCTCATCGTTGAGGAGAATAGCTCGAATAGCGTGACTGACTTCTTCCCAGAACACGACGTTTACATCGGTCGAGTCCTCGGAATGGATCGTCAGGCGACCAGATTCTGATTCGCACAACGAGCGCTCGAACGAGTCTCGTAATGATGCGTGCTTATGTTTCGGGAGTAACAGCGTGTGCATCCACTCGTGTAGGAACTCGTCCTCTACGAGACTCGCTGTGTGAGTAGTTTTTTTGTAGTGTTCGTCGCCTTTCTTGACCTCTATCGAAAGGCCCCGAGTACGAAGGAAGACGAGGATATCCGCATACCGGTCAGATTCGTTCTCTGCTGGGAGATATACCTCCCGTTCGACTGCTTGCGGTGATTCATCGCACCTCTCGCCGAACAGTTCTTCCAGCAGAATCCCATCAGCACCACGTAGTAGGTGTGCGAGCCACTGTGACCAGTTTTCTTCTTGATTTGGTCGAAGCGGGCCACGGGTAGGATGGTGTCTCCGCCAGTCGGCCGACAGCGGGTCGCTATCGAAGCGGCTGTTTGAATGCTGCCAGCGCTCGTCGCTTCGTTCCAGCTCCTCATAGAGCTGTCTGGCAACCTCGGTTCGAATCTCGTCGTAGCTTTCCCACCACGGATCGAGTGTTTCCCAGTGCCCCTCGTTCCAGCGGTGGGTTACTGTTAGTGTGTCACTATCGAGCTGACTGAACGCGAACTCGCTCCGGTGTTGTTCGACCCACTGGTCGATATCGTCGGCGACACCGTCCCACCATCTGCTATCGAGTCGACTCTCTCTTTGTTCCAGTTGTCCGAGGGAGTGTGAAACTCGGAACGACTCCCACCAAGAGTCGATTTCAAACCAGTCGTCTGCGTCGGTCAACTCGATCATATACTTAGAGTTAGGGGTTCGATTTCATAAGCTTACACTAGTGAAAGTGGTTCGGGAATTGGTTTACTAAGGAACGTGTCATCAAACTCTCGTTGTGGGTGTCTAGATTACTTTGTCGCCGACGATCTCGGGGACGACCTTCTTCTCTGCGAGCGGCGTGATGTTGATCGCGACGCCGTGTTTGTGGACAGGCTGGTAGCCCGCAGTCGTCACCTCTGAGAGCGCACGGTCTGCCCAATCGTTGGGGATGTCTGCAGCGACCTCGTCGCAGTCTTCAGAGATTTCGTCGGCCAGTTCCGAGTACTCGTCGACGTCGGCGGCGAGTTCCGAGAGAAGACGCTGCCGTTCAGAGACACCGGCATCCCCGATCTGTGCCTGCCCGGCGTCCTCGAACTGGTCGAAGTAGTACGTCATAAACAGAATCCCGTTGCTGGCGTAGTGTGAGGAGCCGACGAGATCGTCGTAGTACTCGAAGAGGTCGTAGAGATGTGCTTTGACGGGTTCGGAACCATCCTCGGCATAGGCCTCGAAGGCAGCCTGTAGGTCGTCGAGCGCGTCGATCCACTCGTCCTTGTTCTCCCGTACAGTCTCATAGAACGAGGGGCTGAACAGGTCTTCCATATCCACGTCCTCCCGGTCGGCGAGCGTTTCGAGGGTGTCCAGCCGTGACGCTGTCCGCTCCCGGAACTCCGCGACGCGTTCGGCTGCCTCGGCGGCGCGTTCCTGATTCTCGTCGGGCCACTCGCGGGGGTTGGATTCGGCAAGTTCGCCCAGCTGTTCTTCAAACACGCTGAGCTGTTCGAGCCCGCTCTCGCACCGTTCGTACTCCTCGGCGGCGTCAGCTCGCTCCGAGGTGGAGAGCGATTCATCGTTACGGCGGCTGTTCGCCGCTGCCCGTCGTTCGCGGAGGTGCGTCCGGCGCGGTTCGAGGTACTGGTTCTGCAGGCGGTCGAAGATACTCGCGTCTAACTGGTGGTAGTCGATGAGGCAGCCGAAGCCCTCGCTCTTGGCGTCGGAGACGAGCCGTTCAGTCGATAACCGCCAGAGGATTGGCGTTCGGTCGAACTTCGAGACATGGTACTCAAACAGGTCGTCTTCGAGCCACGCTCGAAGGTTTGGGTATGCCTCATCGCTCGCGCTCCGATTTCCGAGTATTTCATCAACTTCTGCGAGGCGGGCGGTTGCGTGGTCGCCCCAGACGCGTTCGAAGCGATTTTCGATTCGAGAGAGGAGATCGTCGTGATCATCAACTGTCGAGAGCGGTACGATGCCATCGCTGTCCTCTCTCACAATATCTATGCTAAACTGGAGAAGCAGATCCTGCACAAAATCAGCAGGGTTCACTAATAAATCAGAACCCTGATCATCATCGTTCTCTTGCTGCTTGAGGTCTGTTAGTGGATCATCTATTGTTCTCAGTTCTACTTCCTGAAGGATCTCGTGTTTGAGGTTCTCGTTTAATTCGAGGCGATCGAACAGTAGTTGATCCGTCTCGCGGGCACTCTGTTCCAGACCTTGGTCAAGCTGCTTCAGATGTTCCTCCCCTTGCTTAACGAGCTGCTTCATGCTCGTATCTGGACTGGCTTCTGGGGGTGCTTCCCAGTCTATCTTTTCAAGTAAGGTTCGGTGTGGGTGATCCGGTGGATGTGGATTCCCGTACCCAATCATCTGTGCGGCCAAACTCCCAGAGAAGTGGGGAGAAGTGAAATCAAGACTCCGTTGACCAAGCACCTTTCCAAATTGTGACTTAGCAGCACTAGCGAGTTCATCGATATTGTCGAAGAACGTCCTCGGCACAGGAAGTCGAGATACCGTCCCAGTCTCCCACTTGCGTTCGAACGTCTGAGCTAGCTTAAGATAGGTCACTAATCGACTATTCAGATATGAAATTAATGCCCAAGTATCCGCGTCATCCGGGAATATTGCGGTTCCCGACTCTGTGAATATCGAATCAGCATGCATAAATCCGAAGTGTCGGCCACTTCGCTTACGTCGATTAAACGTGATCCCCTCTTTGAAATACAGATGGGGACTACGAAGGTAGGAACCAGAGTAACGGCGAACCTCATCGCCACTCTCCTCCCACAATATCGTTTGTGTGTTCTTCGGGAGAAGCCAAGTGTTCGATCCCCCATTCGAAACCGGTGGAAACGCATCAGGCATATTCTGGACTTCCCAGTAGGATGGCAAGAAGCGTTCATCATCCCCGCTTTGAAGTCCAACCTTGACGCGCCCGATACTTTCTTTTTCATCTAACCCAGCATTATCCGCGTCCAATACTGTGTCTGCATCATATAGTTCGCGGAGTTCTCTCGGAACCCAATAAGAAATTGGGGCACCGGGAATAATAGAGAACTCTTCCGCGCTTCGGGTATATACCCGCTTAACACCACCGTCGATCTCGTCAAGAAATGCCGACGAAATGAAAGTAGATTCTTTGTCTGCTTTGGGCACATCGTGAAGGCGAACGAACCGACCGTCATCAGCCTCATCCGGTTCGGTTCTCACAACCGTCCCTACCGTTCCAACCGTTGCGTTGTCCAGAACGTCATATCCGAATTCAGCGAGGAAGTCGAATGCCCGATCATCGCCTACAAAGTCAACTCGGAAGCTTTCGAAGACTTTCCGGAACATGAACGACCACGGAATTAGCATTCCAACGCGACCGTTTCCTTTAGAAAGCCGCTCACAGACTTCAAAGAAATTCACATAATATTCTTGGTGGTATTTGTAGTGCTCAGAGACATATTCCTGCACATCGTCTGGCATTCGGCCTCGCATCCCATACGGTGGGTTCATCAAAGAGACATCATACTCCTGCGTCAACACCACTAATAGATTCAGGAAACTCCTGAGGTTCTGTTCGCCGAACGAATCTGATGAACGCTCGTCGACTGCCTCACGGAGAGCCTTCAGGAACGAGTTTAGCGACTGATGCGTCCCGTCGCCCCAGTCTGAGAGACCCGTCTGCCCGCTCTCGAACACCTCCTCAAGCGTCCCGCTCACGTCGAGCAGGCTTCCAAGTGCCTCCGTGTGCTGGAACGTATCGATAATCTCGCCGAGTGCCTCCCGCAGGTCAGTCCCTTCGCCGGTGATCTCGTCCAGCACTTCTGCGCCTTCTTCGACCTCAGCTACGCGGGCGTCCGCACAGACGATGTCGACGTTGGGCATCTCGAACTGGCCGTCTTCCTCCTCGGCACGCGTCCGGGCCTTCAGATACAGATTGAATGCCGAGAGTTGACACGAGCGCAGGTCGATGTCGACGCCGTAGAGGTTGTGTTCGAGTACCTTCGCCGGAATCTCGGCGCGGTCGATATCGGTCTCGGCCCACCAGATGCGCTCCAGCACGTCGAACGCGTACAGCAGGAAGTGACCGCTTCCACAGGCCGGGTCGATGACGCGCAGTTCCGAGGGGTGGTCGAACTCCGGTGCGTCGCCGGCCTCCTCGTCCGGGATAAGGTACGTACAGAGTTCGGGAACGGACGGACTGTCTTCCGGCGTGACTAACCGCTCCTTGCGTTCCTCGGGACTGAGCGCTTCCGGTTCCGGTACTGCCGACTCCTGTCCTTTGGCTTCGAGATAGAGCTTCCCGAGAGAGTTGTCGGTGAGCATTCGGACGACCCAGTGCGGCGTATAGAACTGGTTCGCCGGGCCCACGTCCTCCGGTTCGAGCGTGTTCTTCGCGTCGAGCGCTTCGACGACGGGTCGGTTGTAGTACTCATACACCCAGCCCAGTACGTCGTCTCCTCGCCAGACTTCGTTGGGAACTTTGTCGAGCATCCCACACAGGTCTTCGAACGTGTCGTCGTCGGGGTCGATTAGACTGTAGACGGTCGAGCGGTCGAAGAGAATCTCGATTTCTTCGGCGAGGTCGTCGCACGCGTTCCGGTAGGCTTCGAGAACGGCCTCCTCCTCAAGCATGAACTCCTCCGTAACCAGCCGGTCGGCCGCCGGCGTGAGGCCGGCGTCGCGGAAGGCCGTGACCTCGTCGTCAATGAAGTCCCGAACCTCCATACAGCGGAGCGCGGCCAGCCGATTGACGATCGTGTAGCCGACACCCGTGATGTACTGTTCGTGAGCTTCCTCCCAATTGTGGCCATCAGCGGCTTCGAGTTCGATAGCCTCAACGAGGTCTTCCTGCTCTTCGCTCAGGGACGCGTCGTCGTCCGGTTTCTCGTCGAGCTCGTACTCGTTCTCGAGCTGGTAGCGGACGTTCGCCTCGACGCGGTCGCGCATCTCGATGACGACATCCTCGAGATGCTCACGCTCTTCCTTGTCGAGCTGGGCCTTGCGGGGTTGGGTAGATTGTCCGTCCATGCGAAACTCAGTGATGTTACAAGCAGAGTCAGCACGATGTCTTGAAGATTGTCCATGTACTCTCGGACGGCGGCCGGGTCAGTATCCGTGATGTTCTCGGGGAAGTGGATACAAAACTGACTTTGACCTCCGAATAGAACATAGCGAACCTAATGGGGCGCATTCCGAGCTGGGCGAAGATCGTCCTGTTCTTGAGCTCCTATAGCCCGCTCTTCGTTATCGTCGCCCTCCGCGCCCACGATTCGACCCACTCGGTTTTCGGGTATCAACTGGAGCCCGTCGGAATCGGGCCTGTTGAATTATCCTACCTTTCGCTCGGTTCCTCGATTCTCACGGTGATTAGTGTCGTCTTCTTGGCCCTGATGATACGGATGAATCGCACAAGGCAAGGCCAGTTGAGTGATATCGAGCATTACCGAAATCGGTCAGATATGTTCACGGAATATCTCTTAGTCTACATCTTCCCGTTCATCGTGTTCGAGTTCTCGGACATATACGATGTAGCGGCATTTCTCGTGCTATTTCTCACGGTCGCCGCGATCGTGATCCGCTCAAACCGCCTGTTCGTCAATCCGGTTCTGATCGGCTTCCGCTACCGCGTCTACGAAATCGAAACTGAGCACGACAGACGGATCCTCCTCACCAAGCAGCAACTCGATGAGAATGATATGACACTCAATACCGCAAGAATAAGTAGCGATGTCTATATCACTACAAAATAATGAGTTCAGCGAGCCGGGGTGACCCCCGAGACCACTTCGACGAACTGGTCGCATTCCTCCAGCGGATCGAGGACATCGATACCAGCGAACTTGGGATCGACCTGCTACTGGCTCGTCTGGACGAGGAGAGCGCCGAAGACTATGACTACACCTTTGACCGCATCTCGCTAGATCAAGAGCTCCCCGAGGATTTGGAGAATCTGGTTCGCGAGAAGGTCAAACACAAGCAATCTGCGCTCGAAAACGACAAGATCCGATTTTCGGATTACGGCATCGAAAATCGAGATCGCGACCAGACCTTCGTTCAGCACGAACCCACGGAGAACATCCCCCAGTTCGAGAACTTCGAACGCCTGCTGGAGGGAGAGCGGTTTAGTCACACGACATATACGGAGCCGCCGAAACCCGAGTTCCAAGCGATCCGTATTCAGGATGCCGACAACGGTCAGATGGCGATTGCCTTTCTGAACTACAGTCGGCGCCAGATTATGGGTCGAACGTCTCGAGCCCGTATGCGGGTGGGAAGTGAGAAACATACGAAAGTAGGCGATTCGCTGATCTCGATCCCCGACCGCGTCGATTCCATCTACTACGACGGACTGATGTACATCTTCGACCAGTCCCGGTTCGAGAAAATATTCGACTATCTCGCGGAGTATGAGCGGTGTGCGGATGACGTCATTGACCGAATCGAAGAAACGGACATTCCCTTCCACGACTTTGAGATGTTCAAGGAGGCAGTGTACGGGAACAACCGTGTGCTGAGACTGATGTACAAAGTACACGATCGGGGCGTGTACGAAGATATGGATTTAGACGACGCAACGTATATCCGCGACAACTTCGATACCGACGTGAAATTCGAGGAAAACGGTGACGGAGAGATGTCCATCAAAATGGACGACAAGCGAGACGTTTGGGCCGTTCTCCGCTTCTTCAACGACGATCACCTCGACTCGCCGCTTACGAATGAGCAGTACATCTCGCTCTCAAAGCAGGATGCTGGATAGACTCACTCAGTAGTCCCGCCAAGTATCTCGCGAGCCTGTGATTCAAGCGCGTCAAAGTCGATCTTCTGATCTGGCTTACAGGTGATTCTCACTCCGCTTCGACCACTGCTTCGCATATCCTCATTGACTGCAACTGACTCAGCGTCGATCCCGATTTCATCGGCGATATCCGCAGCGTCTAGCGACGCCGTATCGACGTCGAACAAGTCGATGTGGAACAGCGTCCGCTTCGTCCGGATCGCGATGCGGCGTTTTCGGCCCTTGTTGAACGCGACGTAGTGCTTCTGCCCCCACTCCGGCCCGTTGAGGAACTCCAGTTCCTGCAGCGCAGCTGTGACATCTTCCAGCAGATCAGCCGTTTGCTCGTTGGAACGCTCGTTGAGATGCCACCCTTGCCCGTCCTCCTTCCACGGTTCCTCAGAGGTATCGGGACTTACGTCCGTCACGGTGTGTTCCGGCGTCGGGATCGTCTGCTCCGCATCGAGATACAGCCGGTCGCCGTCCTTCAGGAGCTGGAACTCGATGACGGAGATGTCGATCGATCTGTCGCTGAGCCACCGGAGTACGATGTCCAGCCGCTCGCGGACGGACTCACCGACGAAGACGATCCGCTGATCCTGATTGAGTGTGTAGTCCTCGTTGCAGAACTCGTCAAGTACTTCGGTAAACGTGGTTTCCTCTTCGTAGAGCGTTCGACCCCACGTCGTGGATTTGAACTTCTCGAACTGGTCGCGGAGCTTGGAGTAATCCCAGTGCGAGGTGTAGGCGGCGTACTTGAGTCCCTGAAAGTCGACCTTCGGCTTCAACGCGCCTCGTTTGAGTTCGATGGCGACCACGTTGGCGTCTCGGTCGATAGCAAGAAGGTCGATCCCATCGCCGATCTGCTTCACGGAGACTTCCCGTCCGATGAGCCGAAAGTCCTCCCCGAGGATGCTCTCGGGACTGTTGATGATCCACTCTCGGAGGTCGTCCTCACGAAACCCCTCGTTCTTCAGGGAGACCGTTTCTAACGTAGAAACGTCTTCCTCGTCCCCGACTCTAAGCATGATGTCGAGATAGAGTCACAGACGAGTGATAGTCTTTTGGAACGATCTACCCGAAACCGGCTAACTTGCTCGCTGTTAGAAAGCCGCGACCGGGCCTACAACAGCCCGATCACGAACATCGCGAGCACGACCAGCAGCCACGCGATATGAAGGAGCAGTCGGAGACGCTCCATTAGTGTCCAGAGTCGATCCTCGTCCGGTAGTCCGAGCGAATCCATCTGTTCGAATTGGGGTGTCGTTGTCACTCATCGGGCGATCGAGTAGCTGGGGATCTAGCGGCGACGGCGCCGCTACTCGATCTTCAGCTGTTTCAACCCCTCAGTAGACCGCCACCGAATGAACCGGGGCTGCCGCCGGGTACGCCTGAAACAAGTACACTCCAGCAACGATTGGAGTGGATTAACTCCATCAGCGGGACGTCTGTTTCGAGCTTTCTTGGCGCCGCCATTAATCGTTGGGATAACCCGTTCAGCAGCTCGTTCGTCGCTATCGCGGTTCTGTTAGAGATTGGTCGATTTCCGGTCGATAACGTCGTCGTCAATCGCGACGACGTCCTTCTCTACGAGATGTTCAATGGCTTCGGCTACGTCCTCGGGAGAGAGATCGACCGCCGCTTCCAACTCCGACCGAGAGATCGACTCGTCGAAGGCCTGTAACACTTCGAGTTCCCGGTACACGCGTTCGGTGATTTCGGAGACCCGCTCGGCCAACGGCGTCGAGATGTTGTGCTGCGCTTCGAGTTCCAGTAGTGCCTCGTTCGCGTGCGTGACGAACAGCTCCTGTCCCAGCAGGTCGATCTGCTGCTCCAACTCGTCTTCGATAACGTCGAAATCCAGTTCGGTCTGTACGAGCGAGTACATGTCCTCGATGTCGTCTGTCCGCCCGGCAACAGACTTGAACAGGAAGATGTCCTCGGCACTGACCAGCGCGACCGACAGCCCACCGGCGTCGAGATAGGCTTCACTTCGCCGGCGCATCCCATCTGAGAGAACGAGCTTGTCGATTACTTGCTGATTGAAGACGTCGATGCGGCATCCATCGTCGTTTTCGAGAATCCGCTGCGCCCCGAGGTCGTCATACTCTTCTCCGGGATCTTTGACGATGTCGTATCCGTTATCCAGCAAAACCGCTTGTAGTACTCGGAGGTCGTCGCCGTCAGAAACGATGAGATCGATGTCCTTGGTCGTCTCCTTGAGACCGCGGAACGACATCGCACCGCCACCAATCAGATAGACGGTCAGCTCGGTTTCGAGCTGCCTGCCGACACGCCGCAGCTCGGACTCGATGTACTCGCTGTCGAACCGCCGCCTCATACTGCCACCCCGTATTCGTCGGCGAGCTCACGGAACTCTTCCCATCGCGGGAGGCGTCCCGACCGGTTCTCGCCCTCGGTATCAAGGTACTCGAGGAGATTCAACACCCGTTCGTCGACCTCGTATTTTTGTGCGGCTTCGAGCAACGCATCGCGGTCGACTGCAGTCTCGCTGAGCAAGAGGAGACAGTAGGACTGCGAGCGCGTGCCGTCGTCGATCGCGAGCATGTGGCAACACAGCTCCGCCGGCGACACGTCATCGACTGACTCCGAGTACAGGTAATATCGGCGCTGGCGAGCCATCAATGGGAGACCGTACGCTTGGAACAGTTCCGGCCCAGTCAGATGGAACGCGTCTGCCTCGATCTCGGCACGGGTCTGGACGAGAAACTCGTCCAGCGATTCCCAGAGAAGCGTGAACGACTCCGCGTAGTCTTCGACGCGATGTCTGTGCCGCAAGTGCGCAAACTCACGGGCCACCGTAGATAGCTCCTCGAATTCGTCGTTGAGCGTGTACTTTCCGTCCGACTTGTAGATCATCCCGCGGTTCTCGAGCGGGGATAGCGACCGATGTACCGTGCTTCGGTGAACGTCGACTCGCTCCGCGAGTTCCGTGGCGGTCGCCGGCGACTGCAGGTAGTACAGAATACGTAGCGTTGCGCCGCCGAGCAATTCGGGAAATGGAATGTGGGTGTACTGTTGGACGAAACTGTCGAACAGTTCGATTGCGCGGGCATCTGACCGGTTGATCTGCTTCTGCTTCCCCTCGCGGCTGGTGTGAACCAACCCCTTCGACTCCATCCGATCAACGAGTTCAGAGACGTAACTCCGACTCCGGTCTAGTTCCTCGGCGAGTCCCGAAACCGTCGACTCACCCTGAAGGGCTTCCAGCGCCCGAAGCTCTGCCTCAGTGTACACTATGTTGCGTATTTGCGAATCGAATATAAATAAGTTCGGTGTTTTGCAACACCAGACCGTCAGTCGAGCGGCTCGATCATCATTACAGAGCCATCCGGTAGTGCATCCATGGTCTCCCGAATCCGCCGCAGCTGCTCGTCAACACCATCCAGCAACTGCTCTGCATCTTCGATCAATTCACCCACGCGTTCCTCACTCGGTGGGCTGGTTCCCTCTACTGCATCGACGACCTCTTGGGTGAGATCGTGGTCGGGATACTCCGAGAGCAGCTTGTCGGCGAGTTCCTCGAGTCGCTCGTCGACCTCGAAGGGGTTCTCCGCCTCGTCGAGGAGTTGCGCTACATCGTCGACACCCGGCGGCTGCGATCGACTGAGCATCTCGCTCACGTCGTTCGTGACCGGATGGTTCGGGTGTGCTTCCTTGAGCCGTCTCGACGCGTCGCGAAGCTGCGACCAGAGGGACGCCTCGCTACCGGTTGCTTCGAGGAGTCGCCGTGCCCGTTCAAACCGCTTGGCTTGCTGAACGACCGTTGGGTCAACGAGGTCTTCCTCCGAGAACGAGTCACCATCCCACGCCGTCTCGAAGAGGTCGTAGAGGTCGTCGATGGTCACACCGTCAAATTCGACGGCGACGCGGTCGGCAGTTTCCTTGCTGCTCCCGTCGTGAGCGTGGAGCCACGTCGCGAGGCTGGCAACCACGCTCTCGGGCTCCTCGTCCGGCGGCGACTCCCCCGTGATGCGTTCGTACTGCTCACGGACGACGGTTCGTCTGTGAGCGTCGGCTTCGTCGATCGTTGCTCGAAGCCGGTCGGCATCAGGCACTTCGTCCCCGCCGACGATCGCTTGCATCTCTCCCGTGATGTCCGCACCGGGGTAGAGCCGCTGCATCTCCATCGTTCGCTGGCTGAACTGCCCCCAGAGGGAGTCGCCATCCTCGACCGACCGGAACAGCTCTCTCGCCCGCACAAAGCGCTCGGATTGGCGCTCGATCTCGTCGGACGCGAAATCGTCTGTTTCGAGACCCTCGCCGCCGAGTGCGGGCTGGAGGGCCGTTTCGAGTTCATCCAGCGAAGCGCCTTCGCCGAACTCTCTGCTGACGCCTCGCAGGACGCGTTTCACTAGCACACTGTTCTGATTCACCCATTCAGCTAACTCGGTGAGCCACGCGTCGGGGTCGGTTCCCTCCGGCTCCTCGCCGATCAGCGTCTCAACGGTTTCCCGAATCTGCTCTGGATCGGTGTCCCCGATCGACTCGAAACGAATCTGTACGTCGGTCAGATTCGTCTTGTTTCTGACCGCTCGCCCGATCGCGTCCGGTTCGGTGATGTACTCGTCGTCGCGGCGTAGCGCGATTTTGTTAGCCGTTGCGAGCGTGATTAGCAGTGCCGAGATCGACTCCTGCGGTGTCCCGCGATACGTGCCCCCTCGCTGGACGGTCTGGCTGAGTAAGTCCTCGGCACGAAGCGATTGGGTATTCTCGTACTCGTCGAGGAATTCCTGACACCAGCCGTCGGCGATTTCGGCTCGGTCAGTATCCACACCAAGTGTGACAGCGTCCTCGCTCGAGAGCGGCCAGTCATTGACGCCGCGGAAGAACCGCGCCATCTGCTTGGCATCCTTGACTTCCGTTATTCCGTTGGTCAGGACGAAACGCGTCCCGGTAAACACGGACTTGACTTGCTTTTCCACGACCTGCTCGAACACGTCTCTGTACCGTCCCCTCGTCCCACCCGTTCGGACGTAGACGTTCGCTTCCTCGAGTTGCTCGCGAATCGTTGACTCGAGGGCCCGCTGTTCGTCGCGGTGGTCGGATTCCAAATCCGGATACGTCTCCGTCTCCTCTGAGAGGACTTCCTGCATTCCCATCACGTCCCGCAGTCGGTCGATCGTCGATCCCTGTAGATCGACGGCGACGAGGACGTGCTCTCCCCCATCTCGACTCTCATTCGTCGACTGCCATGCATCAACTTGATCGCTTATCTCATCGCCGCCGCCAGCGACCAGCCGCACACGAACGGCGTCAAACTCCGGCGTTGGCGCTTGCTCGATAGGGTCGAGGACGGAGTAGCCGAAGCGGAGCGGGACTTTCCGCTCAGCCTCGAGATCGACCTCGTGTCGACTGCCCTCTGAGAGCAGGAGGTCGCTTCCCTCCCGAAGGGAATTCTCCAACTTGGCCGAAAGTCGATGCGACGGAATCTGCTGTGCGCGAGTCTTCGCTCGCGTCAGGATATCCTCCTGCTGTTCGGAGACCAGCAGATACTCCTCGTCGCCACGATCGTTCGTCTCTGTCAGCACTTTCCGATCCTCGAGGAGGTCGGACAGCGCCGATTCGACATCGTCCCGGACGGCTTCGAACGACTCGTCAGTCGACTTGACCATCAGACGGGCAAGGTTCGCCGGCGTCGACGGCACCTCGGAACGAACCTGATTCAGCAGGTACAGTCCCTTCGCAACGCGGACGGAGAACGCATCCTCGTCGCCGCCCGCCGAGGGGACGAGTTTGTTCTCGACCATCTCCTGCACCCATAGCGGGATGTAAGTCGTCTCTTCGACCAGCAGATCGTACAACTCGTCCCACGTGACGAGCGCTCCGACCTGCTTGTTCCCCCACTCGAACCGCGTGAACAGCGAGCGGACGAGGATGAGCAATGCCCGGCCCTGCACGTACTCTTCTTCGGTGACGCGTCCCCGCGGCATCAGTTGCTGAATCACCGTCCGGAGCAACCCGAGATCGTACTCGCGGAACGGATACGACTCGACCGCATCCGGATCGGCGCCGGCAATATCGGAGTACGCATCGAGCGTCAGGTCGGGCATCCCCCGAAGCGAGGACTCGACGGCCTGTCCACCCTCGGTATCTTTCTGTAGCCACCGCTTCCGAACGATGATCTCGGTGTCGGCACCCTCCAACGGTTCTTGGGCACCGTACCACGGCTGATCCGTGACTTCAGTATCTTCGAACTCACCGTGGATACGCTCGATCGGATACTGTCCAGTCCCGATGACCGGAGGATTAGGCCCAACGCCAAGCTCCGTCAGCGATTTCATCGTCTCTTGGAACTCTCTGTATCGATGGCGTCCATCGCCGATGAACAGCGCCACCTCGTCAAGCCCGATCAGCAACTCCGTCTCGGTCTCCGGCGTGCTCAACGACTCTTGAGCCGCTTCGACGCGGTCGACGAGTTCGTCGGGGTCGAACTCGTCGGGGTCGACTTCCTCGATGGCGTCGTCGATGGACTGTTTGACCTCCTCCCGGGACGCGAACGGCGAGTCTTTGAGTGTCGGAACGGCGTCGTAGAGCCAGCTCCGCAGCGACGCCCGCTCGTCGTACACATCGTCGAACGTCCGTCCGTCGTGCTCGATTTCCTGTAGTCGCTCCCAGCAGTCACCGTGGTTCATATCGAGCTGCCACGCCCACTCAAGCAGCCAGTTCGGGTCGGTCGGATACCCGAGTTCGCGGCCGATCGCCTCATAGATGAGATACGGGAGCGGCGGCTCCTGTGACGCATCTCGATTGAGGAGGTTCAGGAAGACGGGTTTCAGACGGTCGACGTGAGAGTCAGCAACGCTCTGTCGGAACGACTGAAAGCCCGGCCATCTGTTCGCTAGTTCTTCGCCGAGATCGGCGAACTCTGATTCGGTGTCGGCAGCGAACCCGATGAGTTTCAGGAGGTGCGTCTTCCCCGACCCGAACGTCGCGGAGATATAGAGGAAGCGCGGTTCCTCGTGTGGATACTTGTCGACGAGGTTTCCGAGCGTGGTAAGCACGTCGCGAGCGCTATCGGTCTCGTAAAACTCGCGGACGTCGTTTTCGGCCTGCGCTCTGGAGTTGACTTTTTGAACTTCCTCGAGTTCGCGAGTCGGTGACTGCTGGAAGATGTCGTGAATGTGTGTGTCGCTCATTGGAGATGCACCCCCTCGACCCGGCCTTCGATCTGGTGGGCCGGGTAGTAGTTTCGCGATTCCTCGCCGAAGAAGCTCAGTTTCCCACCGACGATGTCCCCGGGGAACGGAATGCCGATAGTGGACTGGACGTTTCGACGGTCGAGTTCGTCGAGAAGTTCCGACGCACGCGTGAACGGGTAGAGGCTTCCGAGATGGGTGAGGAGGACGACGTGTCGCTGCTGGGCTGGCGCCTCGATTTTCTCGACCATAACCGCGACAAGTTCTTCCGCTAACCGGTCTTGCATCGTTTCGGTGATGGTCGCCGGTTGGCTGTTCTCCCCGAGATCGACCGCGAGTTTGAACACATCGGTTTCGACAAATAGCTCATCCAGTCGGAGGACTTGGGCGGCTCCGTCATCCGGGAAGTCCTCAGTACGATGTGGGTTCGATGCCCACTCGGTGAGCCGTTCGGCAACTCGTCGCTCGTATATCGGCTGGACGGGAACGATCACAAACGGGTTTCGGATGCCGCGTCGCCCGTCGGCGAACTGGGCGAGTCGCTCCGTGAAGTCGTGGAAGGGACGCTTGGTCGTCATCGAATGATCACCCCCGTCCCAGTCCGCTCGATACGGAGGTCATGGCGTTTAACGAGCCGTTCCAGTTCGGAGTCCAGCGATTCGCGATCCGACGGGAGAACCCCGATTGCCGTGGTCTCTGTGGGAGATTGATCCCCAACAAGTGTCTGTAGCTCCTCGAACGTCTCACGTAATTCGTCGATGTCGCTACCGGCAACCACAGCGAGAAGTTCGCTGTCGACGAGGGTGTTCGTCGCGCGAATGAAGTCGTCAGCTTCGGCGTTGGTCGTTCCGCCAGTCACCGTCGATACCGCGTTCGAGACATTCTTGTACCACGATTCGGCACGGCGGAGCGGTGTAATGTATTTGTTCTCGAAGGCCGGCCGAACGTTCGAACCAAACTCGCTTGCGGGCAGGATCCACGGATGCTCCTCTAACTCGTCGACGAACGCATCGACATCGGTTCCCTCTCGGAACGAGTCCCATGCGGTCTCTATCGCGTCGTCGAGCGCCGGCGAGGTGGTTTGGGCGTCGTTGAATCGATCCCACCCATCGTGTGTCCACCACTCACCCTCGTAGCCGTCGATACTTTCACGGAGGGTCTGGCTGGCCGTTTCGCACTCTTTGGTCAGCCAGTCGTACGACTGCTGGGCGAGAGTTAGCTGCGCATCGATTCGTGTGATGGCGGCAAGACGCAAGCTCCACACTTCCTTGGCATCGTCGTACCACCCTTGCGCGTCGTTGGTTGCTTCGACAACTTCCTCCCAGTCGGTGTCGCGTGATTTAACGGCCTCTCTTCGGTCGATCGCGCTCTGCTGCTTGGCTTCGAGAGTCTCCACGAACGACTCGAGGAGGGTGCGAACGGCTCGCGTTTGGATGTCACTCTCGGCGACCAGCCCGACGTCTTCTACGAGACTACCGAGCCGACCCGCAAGCGTGTCGTTCGCAGACTGGAGCCTGACAATTCCGTCCGGAATGGTCTCCGTCGAATCGATGAATCCTCCCTTACGGAGAATCTCACGTACACCACCACTCCCTGCAATCTTGAGACGCGTCGTCGTCAGTTTATTCAGATCGATGACGGCGTCGAGTTCGAGGGAGTCGCCCGTTTCGTCGACGGGCAAGAAATCCCCCTTCCGGCAGAGACCCCAAATGATCGCACACAGCGCGGGGCGAGCATCCTCGTATATCGGCTTCTTCTTGACGATCCCGTCGAGGATCGTCGCCATCGCGAGGTTCCCGCCACGTTGCTTCAACTGCTGGCCGGTGAAGGCGCGTACGTTGTTCTGGATCGAACCACCGTGCGTTTCCGGGTCTTCCGTTGCGACATCGATCTGTTGAGCCCACGTGGGGAGCAGATCTTGTGCGGAGAGACCCCGAAGCTCCTGTAAGTACTCGTCTCCGATCTGCAGCATCACGGGATGGAAGTCGTCGGGATAATTGACATCCAGATATTCCTCGACTCCCGTGACCATTCCCCCGATCTGATCGCCGCGATCCTTGATGTCGAACGTCCCGCTGTTGAGAGCTCCGACAAGTTTGCTCTGAACCCGAGCCGCCCGATCAGAGAGGTCACGCTCCACGGACTGTGGGAGCGTGTGGTCTCCGACGGCATCTCTGAGCGACCACCACTCGACAAGGCTATCTCGGAGATCATCGAGTCCGTCCTGACCGATCGTCCATTCGAGCGGATCGCCAGCGTAGTCGATGTCTGCTGCAGCGGGAGAAATCCCTTCGACGGCGATCTCGACATCGAGCGCGTCCTCAGCATCGACCGTTGTATCGAGGTCAATTCCGTCAATACTGAATTCGTAGCGAACGGGGTACTGCTCGCCGGTATCTTTGTACTCGGCTGATGTCGGCAGTGAGAGATCCCGCACGATGTCCTCCCAAACATACCCGTCCACGGCTTCGACGATGGACTGCCAGTCTGGGTTATCAAGGTTCTGCTCGGAAGCTTCGATGATCTCGCGCTCTTCGGGATGAGTGAACGCGTACTTCGGCCCGGTTTCGTCGTGCGTCGGACGGATGAATCTTCGAAGCCGTTGGAGCGAATCCTCGACGCGATTCTCCATCTGGAACTGGGTCGGGCCGTCGAGGTCGCTCAACACGGCAACTGCGAGGTTCCGCTCGGACATCGGAATAGTGTCCGGGATGTGTTGGAGAAGCAGCACGGCCTTTGCAACATCCACGTCGATCTCCTCCAGTTCGCCTGCCTCGTGTTGTTCCGCAATCTCCTCGATGACTCCCACGTCCTGTGGCGTAATATCATCCAGCTCCGGCTCGATAAGGTCGTAGAAGTCAACCAGCGAAATGACGTGAGTGTCATCGCCGGCCTCTACCCACTCTTGGAGGAGCCCGTGAACGAGGGCCAGAATCGCCCGTGCAGTCCCAGAGAAAATCGATTTCGCCGGGTCGTGAGCTTCCTGCCGGAGGTTCGAGAGTATCTCGAGGAACAGCGGTGGCTGATACGGAAGGAACGGATAGAACTCGATGAGCCGTTCACGATCGATGTTGTCGAGCGGTGGTTCGGTGTTCTGTTCGATGCCAGAGTACACGAGCAGTGTCTCGGGCTCGTTGCTGGTTCGTTCGAGGACGCGTTCCGTGTCTTCCTTCCCGATTTCGGACTTTTTGAGTAACCGTTGCGTCGATATTTCACCAACATGTCGGCTCGGAAGGCCGAAGCGATGCGGGAATCGATCCTTGACGATACTGAAGTCGGCCCCACGAGCGGCGAACTGTGGTTGGACGTCCTCAATTTTGGCCTGTGCTGTTGCCACCAGTTGGATGTCGCCGTCGCCGGTCTCGTCGACGCTTTCTGCGAGCGTCTGCAACTCGGTGAGTCGGTCGAAATCCGTCCCGATAAAGAGACTGACCTCGTCAAGCAACAGCACGAGCTTGACCGGGTGGCCGAGTTCTTCTTCGCGATCATTTCGTAGCTGTTCGAGGCGCTCGACCATCGCTTGGGGGTCGAGATCGGACGGCATCAGGTCGTCTAAGCCGTCCGCTGTGCCGGTCTCCTGCTCGAAGAGTGTGGGAAGAACGGCGTCAGCAAGCGCGTTGTATTGCTGAACGTCCGTCCAGTCGTATTTCTCGGGGCTGTCGACCGTATTCCGGAGTGCCGTTTGGGTGTTGGTAGTTCGATCATCCCACGCGTCGGTCGTCCGGTACCAGTCCTCGAAGAACGCGACATCGAGTTGCGATGAGAGCCCTCCCTCAGCGCCGGTGAGGCGTTCCGACGTGTGAGCGCTTCGGAGGACGATCTCACTGAAGCTCAGTTTCTTCTGGCCCTGATGCTTCAGGAGGTTCACCGAGATCGGGATGACCTCGTATTCATCGTGGATCGATGACCACGTGGACTCGAGTGTCTCCAGTTCACGTCCGTCAGTTAGTTGTTCCCAGACATCGTCTCGCTGTCGAAGCCATTCGCTATCAAGAAGCCCGCGAAGCACGCTGAGGAGGTGACTCTTTCCGCTCCCGTAGTACCCGTAGAGCCAGTAGTTCGCACCCGACCGCATATCCTCGGAACGACCGAGCAGCCGCGAGAAGAAGTCGGAGATGAAGTCCTCGGACTCCTCCGTCACGTGGTAGGTGTCAATCGATTCCAGCCGATGATCACGACCGTTGTCTTCGCGGTCGATGCGGACGGACTCCTCGAAATCGCTTCCGACATCGGCCGCAAACCAGTCCTCTTGCGTCATACTTCGCCCTCCCACGGTTCAGCCCAGTCGTACGTGTCATCGACCGGCTGAAGTCGTAGCTCACCGTGAATTCCGCTTGCTTCCCAATTTGGATCATCGCTCACACGTTCGGCCAAGGAGTCCCAGTACTGTTCGGACTGGAAAAGGTAGAGCCAGCCAGTCGGTTGAGAGAGCCAGTCATTGCCGTGGGTCTCCCACGAGTATCCTGACGCGACGAGCAGTGGCGTTGTTCCGACATTGGGGATTTGTCCCTGAAGGGCCTGTTGTGTATCGAGAACACCGATTTCCCGCATTACCGACCGGAGTCCTTCTCCCCATCGACGCGTCGTCGATTCCGCATAGTCGAACTCGCTCCCGTCGCCGTAGTGGAACCCATTTAGGAGACGCTCGATCGTCTCCTGCTCGAAATCCAATCCGTCCACCCCGGACTCCTGAAGCCGGTCGACGTACCGATGAACAACGTACTTCACGAGAGGGTCGTCTTCCAGCAAGTAGAAGTACAAGATTTGCGCTTTGTCACGCACCGTCTCACACTGGTCAAGGATAGAGGGTAGTTGGACGATAGACGGAAGCTCGCTACCAGCGGTCTTGAACCGTGAACTGAGAGTGCGGTAGATTCCCTTCGAGCTTCCACGTGTACTGCGCTCGTCGAAGCGTTCTTCGATCCATCTCTCCTCGACGACCGTCCAGTCTCGATATTGGGCGTACAGCCGAGCAAGCGTCTCTGCTCTATCGACGAGAAGCCCGCATCTTGTGATCGCCATCGACACCTCGTCGTGAGAAAATGTCGAGTCGAGCGACGGTAGGGAAGTCCCCCTCCCGTCGGTGCGGAGAGTCATATATCATCTCGAACCATCCATACCACTTAGTTGATAGGGAAAAAGGAATCACGGAGATCAGCCATTTGGATACTGGTGCGCACAGTCACCGAGTTTCGAAGAGAAACTGAGTTCTTGACGAAGTAGATATTAGATAGCCATCACCACCTCTTAGACGATTGGCTGAGGCGGTTCCATCGACGAGGATGGAAGAGTGAGGAATTCGGCCAAGTGTGGGTTACAAGAGCGGTTTCAAAAGCATGATCTGCTCGAACAGCCCGAAGCCGTTGAGACGGTTATGAAAGAACGCAAAGGGATGACACGGGAGTACTCCGGCAAGCGTCGAGACCATTTTCTCGAAGTGAAAGAAGACCCACCGTTCTATCTCCAGCCTCAGTTTGCACAATTGACGAGGGGCTCTGTGGAGGGCTGAGTGAGCACAACGACATCTGGTCGTACCAATCGGACGAGGCCAATATCACGATTCCCGAACGTTTTCGAGAGCTTCAGCCACGATCTCGTCGACGACGTTTGCGAGTGGTTGGTGTTCGGCGAACGCCAAAGCGAGTGTCTCAAAGTAACTCTCCGGGAGACGTGACTGGTCGACCTCGTACGTCTTTTCCGTGTAATCTTTCTTTTGCCCCTTGTTCGTGATGTCTGTGTCGTCAAGGATGGGCTGGAGACGGTCTTGGTACTTCTCGGAGTTGTAGAGTCGGTGGAACTCATCACGGAGATCGACACGCGTTGGACAGCGAAGGATGAACGTGAGCTTCCCACGGCTAAACGACTCCTCGTCGCGGATAAGATGGACGAAATGGAGACGAAGACCACGTTTTCCATGCGTTTCCGTGCGGTCGATAGTTGGTTCGAGATCGTTGTCGTCGAGGTACCACCCGTGCTTGAAGATGCAGCCATACTTTCCGTGGTTGAGTCGAGTATGCCACTCGTCCGTCCACAAGTCATCGTCGACGTGGCTTTTGAACAGCTCCGGCCAGTCCTCGATGGTACGCTTTCGAAGGGATTCGGCAGCATCGAGCAGCGTGTCGATATCTTCCCGATACTCGCTGAGCAACCGCACCTTCTCTTTTTGAATTTCGGTAAAATCGTCGTCTTCCATGTTTGCCACCTGTGTGATTGTCGATATGAACTCTCGAAGTTGACTCACGCTCCGTTCCGGATACCGCCCATGTGAACGTTCGAGAACAGTTTCGAAGCTATCCACGACGTGTCGCCAGTATAGATCTCCGAATGCATCGGCATTCGAATCCGGCCTGTACGCTTTGGAGAGGAATACGTAATGCAGTCCATCCTCGGGATATGTCTCCTTTTTTTTCGTTTCCGAGATGCGTGTCCTCCACGTATCGAGTCGTCTGTCGAGAACCTTCAGTCGAATCAACCTTCGACTCGACACAAATGAACCACTCACCGGGCACGCGAAGTACGATGTCGGGCCGGTTATTCGCGGGTGACGTTACCTCGGTTTCGACTTTAATGCGCTCAAGATCCCGGTGGAGGTACTCGAAAGAGTGGTCAGCCTCCCGTTGTACCGTTTCCAGAAAGCTCTTCAGGAGATCGATCCCGAATCCGTGTGGTTGAGCAGGATCGAGAAAGTACGCTAAAAGTGTATTCCACGTTCCCTCAGACCTTGCGGAGCCGAGGATCCGAATCGTCGACTTGGGTGGTTCGGAGATATTCGGCAGTGCCTCAAGTGAGGTGCGGAGTTCACGAAATCGTTCCTCTAACTCCTCTCCAGTCGCCATCATCACACGATACTGGCGAGGAAGCATAAACGTACGGCGGAGAACTTGGTAATCAGTCAAGCGATCCTCGCCAATGAGGGAAGTCTCAGAGATTGGCCGAATTCTCCACCAACCATTATTATCGATCTCTACAACGTGCTAACATATGGACTGGGCGACAACAATCAATCTCGGTGGATTCGGAAACTCGGCCGAAATGGAATGGCAGACGGTCAAGAGCTGGAAGTCATTTACCGGATTCTTCGACGATGCCGTACATATCGACGCCGTCACCTATTGTGAGTCGCCCGAACTACTTCTCGAGCTGTTCAACCAACAAGGTTCGAAACTGGAGACGATGGACGTTCTCGTCGGCAATCGCGAGGAGTATCAGTCCTCCGTCGACGATGCAACGGTCGCCCGACAGCTCGAACAGTACTACCGGGAGGACAAGCTGATCGTTCGCCTCAAGAATCGGAAGGTCGTCCACTCCAAGCTCTACCGGATCGTCGAGGAAGATGACGAAGTAACACTCATCGCAGGGAGCGCCAACCTGTCGTACAACAGCTGGAAGAACCAGACCAACAGCGTCGTCGTATTCAACACCGAGGTCGACAGCCAGCTCGACCGACAGTTCCAGCAATGGATCGACGACCATCGTGACGAGTACGCGGACACCGTCTTCATGGAGAATCTGGCCGAGGAATTGGAGCAAATCGACGACAAGGAGGAGAAGGAACGGCGCATCGAGCTGTGGATTGATAACCGGGACACACAGCTGTCCGAACGGGGAGAGGTTCACTCGAACGTCGGGGAGGAAATGCAGGTGTTGGGTGACGAAGTCGACCGTGTCGTCAGCGTCACCAACGATCCGGAAGACGCCGACGAGGTCGTCAACATCAGCCCCGAAACGATCGAGCCGGAGAACGGAGACACAGCCTCAAACGAGGGAAGCGTTGGAGAGCAACAGGATGAGGATCAGTCCGAGGGCATCACCGCGGCCAAGACACCAGAATACACTATTACGCTCTCGACGCAGGGATACGAGAACGATGGCTACCTCGATCAGTTGAAAACCGACCTCAAGCGGCGCGGGGCGGACGTCGGTTCGGATGCGATCACGACGCCGGTCGAAGGATACACCAACTACCTTCAGAGGCACTACGACGTCCCGAAGATGTGGATCGACGAAGAGAACAAACGCGTTCACCTCCAGCACGGAGAGCACCACCGGATCCTAACCGCCGATCACGATCCCGACCCAGAACTCCTCAACGCAACCCTCGAAAACATCGAGAACTACGTCGAAACCATCGATCGATGGGGGGAGACGAACAACCCTCGAGCAGTGAAGGCGCACATGTACGAGGGGATTCTCTACGGGCTATGGGCGCCATTTGTGAACCTCTACGCCCGGCAGTTCTACGGGAGCGTCACTCTCGATAACGCGCTACAGTATCTCTACATCTTCGGCGAATCCGATGCTGGCAAGGACAAATTCACGGAGTTCGTGTTGCGGCTCATCTCGGACGATTTAGTCAGAGGTGGGGCCGATGGAGACGACATCGGGAAAAACCAGATTCGGGCGCTACGGAACGTCGACACGGTGTTTCCGTACGTCGTCTCCGACATCACCAAACAGACGATCGAGCGCATCGACACGCTTAGAAACTTCTGGCAGGATTCGTGGCACCCTTCGAACGAGATCGCGTATCCGACGATCATCTTCACCAGCAACGATTCCCGACCGAATGATTGGTTCCGGAATCGGGCGAAGATGCTCCATTTCGACGTCGCCTTCCCTTCGAATCCGGAAGACGAAGGGTTCTACGAAGCGCAGGAGGATCTGAACGCGATCCTCGACGCCCGGAACCCAATCTTCTCGTACGTCTCACGGCGCATCCTGAAAGACGAAATGTATCTCGATGCAGGCGGGACTGTCGAGGATGTTCGGCAGGTGTTCCTCGACTTCTACGATCGTGCAGGACGAGCGCACCCGAGTTACTTCCCTGAGGAGCCGGCGAATCGGCAGTACAACATCGGGAAGCGCAAGTGGAAGCAGGCATACGATCGCGGGGACGTAACGTTCGAACGCCGAGAGAACCACCTCATAGCCGATTTCGACCTCGAGCCACACGAACTCTACAGCTACCGCAAGACCCTTCCAACGAAGATGCGGCCGGAGAAGAGCGGTCGGAACGTCGTCATTAAGAATCCCGATGGTTTCGAAGAATGGATCGATATCGATGGGATCACATCTCTGAACGAACGGAACACCAGCGAAGGTTTCCTAACACGTCTCCTCGGCTGATCGCGGCTGTTCTCTGTTGGTGGACTCGTCTTTGCCAATTAACCGACGTAGCCACGGATCACCGGAATCCACTCAGCCAATAACCATAATATATCTGAGTTCTCTGACCAACCCACTATACTAATACTTACGCATAGATTGTATTGAGGCCCCAGAACTCGGATCCGCAAACGTTCTTAAACTGTATGGAATATAATCCTTTCGCCCAAATTAAGTGCTAACGACCCCCACAGCATATTGTCGATGACGAACGGACTCCCCACTCACCCCCGGCAAATGGCTCACGGAGTCGCTAGCGTGAGTAGTTCGGAGGCTAACGGAAAGGCGGGGAGCAATGGGAAAGACGAGGAGAATGAACCACTAGCGTCGCTTATGAGGAGAAATTCAAGGGATACCGATGACAGAGGGCCGGCGTTGTGTGCGGATCGAGAAGGCGAAGACAGAGTCATCGACGTGGGAGTGTCGTTTCAAACGATCGAGTAGCAGCCTGTCAGCCAGCAGATGAAACAACTATCGAAAACATCGAACACCAACTCAACGGCAGGAACATCCGAGGAAGAACGGAGCGACGAAAGTGAATGCGAAGGCCAGACGGAGCAAAATGGTAATTCTTCCGACGGAATGAAGCGGGTGAACTTCACCGTTCATCCCAAACAGCACAGCGAGATGGAGGAACTTGCGGAAGATCGCGGAACGACCGTAAGTGCCTTGATCCGTCAAAGCGTCAGGCTACTCTCTCAGCGCGATCAGAACGAGGGAGTTAGCCGGGAGATGCAACCGCTCCTTCAACACATCAAAGACAACAAGGAAGAGATTGAGGCGGTGAAAACACGTTTCGACGAGGTTCGTGAGTCGGTCGACAAGCTGATCGAAACAGTTGAAAACGGGGAATCATCAGGGCTGTCGCCATCGGAGCAAAAACGGATCGCTCAGAAGTTGCACAAGCTTCTGAGGGAGCGTGGGCCGATGTCGATCCCTGAACTAATCGAAGAAACGGATTTCACCCGCCACGAAGTACAACTCGGGATCGATCAGCTTCGGAACAGCCACACCATCACCGAGCACGAAGGTGCCGAGGATCAGCAGCTACTCAAATGGGAGGTGCGCTAGCATGAGTAATAGTTCTCCACCATCGGATGACGAAGATGACATCCTCAAAACGGATGACTTCGAGGAATTCGATGATCCGTTAGCTCGTAATTTCCTTCACCATCGTTCGATCCGGAAAGGGCAAAGTTCCGTCGAGAACGACAAAACAGTTTTCAGACAATACCTCCCTCACCTCGATGAAAAATCGGTAGATGAGGCGGAACATCAGGACGTTCTCGATTTCGCTGATCATCTGGCTGAAAAGGGATGTGCCAAGTCGACGATGGAGGTGTACCTGAGCACCATTAACTCACTTCATCAGCACCTCAACTACAATTATAATTCCAACCTACCGGATGTTAGCCATATTCCGGCCCTCTACAGCGACCTCGACTCCGGAGAGGATCGAACGAGTATCGACAGGGAGGAGATCAAACAGATGATCGACGCTGCAGAGGGTCTCCGCAAGGCTATCATCATCGGTCTCCTGTACTACCTCGGACTTCGGGCGAAGGAGTTGGTCAACCTGCGTCTCAACCACGTTGACCTTAACGAAGGACGCATCTGGGTCAACACACTCAAAGGTGACAACGACCGTACTCTCCCGATCCACGAGGACATCGAGTTCACGTTGAAGATCTGGCTCGATGAGGAGCGGCCACAGTATCCTAAAGCACCAGCCAGCGACCATGTGATGGTCGGGAAGGAATCGAAGCAGGTACGGTATCAGGAAGTCTGGGAAACCGTTCATCAAGCCGCCGAGAAAGCGGGGATTCAGCGGATTATAGGTGAAACTGCCCACGAGAACGACATCTATCGCGTCAAACCACACGTGCTCCGCCATTCGGTCTCTACGCATGCCTTCGACGACGGAATGACACGTGAGGAACTCGCACACTTCCTCGGACACAAGAACATCGACACCGTCGATACCTACATTCACACGAACGACATGGAGCAGGCGATCCAGTCGTACTCGAACCAGTTCACTGGCTTCTAACTCCATATCTGCGAACTACTTTTCATCCTTGTGTCTCCGATATAAATAAGATACACACAAAGTATTCACTCAGAACATTCTATATACTTTTAGAGACTGATTGGTGCGTACTTTGTGTGTACTCGCACACCGCACAACACACACCAGAGCCGCGCCGTAATGAGCAAAAATGTAGCGGGATTAGAGCCGTTCGCCAACGAGAGTGTGTCGGGGAACGAGCGGTGCAAGTTGATTCAGGAGATTCCAGAGATCTTCTACGGAGTGTTCACCGGAATCGACACCACGATGGAGTGAACACCCGCCAGCCGAATCGGTCTCAAAAAACTCATCCAGAATCTCCTCGATCGAGATGTGGTATGCGCCTCGAAGGGTTGCATCGATCTCGTTCTTCAACAACCGAGTGCGTAGAAGAGAAATCGTTGACGAGGAAGGTGTGATGAGATGTAGGTCGTGTTCCGCGTGTCGGTGTTCACCCAATACGTCGTCTGTTAGCTCTTTCAAAAGTGCCGCCTCACTCCGAACGGGCGAGATCGTACTCGATTCCGTGCGAATGAGTTGGGCACTGTTTCCGAATCCGACTTCCCACCCCTCTATTGACTGCTCCGTCTCCTTTTCGGTGGTCTCCAAACGGAGGAAGCACCACGATTCGATGGACTCGTCCGGTGCGTGGTACATTTCGTTGTTTCCGATCATGCTACACACCATTGCTGACCACGCACGGATGCTGTCTCGAGTGTCGGTCTGGACATAGTCAGGGCCCGTAGATCTACGGTATCCTCATAAAGGCTGCCTAGCGACTCTGATAAATCAGTAGAAGAGATTGTTGCCGGCTGCCACCGAGATCGGTTACGGTTCGGTGTTATCCATCTCCTCGGACGACTCCATGTCCATCGACGGTTGCAGATGGAGCGTCTCCTCGACCTCTTCTTCCGAGTAGTACTCGGTGAACTTCTGACGACAGCCGAAGGGTATTGCCTCAAGGGGAATGATGTCCGGCCACTCGATGAAACTGCACCACTGTGTCCCCATCGTCTCATGATGTAGCAACCATCGATCACGAGACTCGGGGATATCGAGTGTTGGGATCATGTGCATCGCAACGATGTACTGCCGGTGCTCGGGGAAGTAGACCAAGAATGCGAAGAATCCTCCATGCCGGAGCATAGAGATTTGCCGTTCCCAAATCTGGAACCGGCCAATCTCCCCGTTCGAGTAGTGGGTTGCACAGGATTTCAGCTGCACGGGATGACCGTCGCTCCGACGTGCATCCCACCACGTCGTCCGCTCCAACTCAAGGTCGAAAGCGTCACACAATCGTTGCTCCGCCTTCATCCAGATGCCACGTGGATTGATATCGTCCAACTGTATCTCCTCTCCGCTATAGAGAGAATCGAGCATCCAGATCATCTGCGATTCCGCTGGCAGCAGCATTTCGTTGATCTGTGCTTCCGAATCGTCGCTACGGTGATAGTCATGCCTGTAATGCTGACCGCGGGAAATCGATCATTGGCAATACACTCCTCTCAACGCCCACAGACGGGCGTTGAACTCGAGCGTCTTCCCTCAGCTATTAAATGTTATTTCTGAGTCGCGATATCAGAGCGGAGTCAGCTGTTGTACTGGCGAGATTCCAGTTCCTCTCAACCGAGTGATCGTATTAGAGTGGATAAAATTCGCCAAATCTACACTAACATCAGCTACTTCGTCCTTCATTACGATAAGTGAGTATGAGCGAATACACGGTCGCCGGCGTAGATTGGGCCGGGAACAGCTGGTTTGGTATCGTGCCTCGGGATGGATCGTACGAGGACTATATTCTAAAAGACGGGCCCTCGTCGATAGCGTACTGGATCGCCTATTTGAACGCGTCCGCGAAATCATCCCGACGCGTGTCACTCCCATACTGTCAATTTCCGAGATGGGTGTCGCTGACGTGGAGGATACGCGTCGTCATGCGATTCGAAACGACCGTCGGCATCCCCATAAGGGATGTCAACCGAGGTGAAAGTGGAACGAACGTGTTCATTGAAACCACCATCGGATGACAGATTCAGCGAATATGCTGAATAGACTTTGTTGAAACTCATCAGGGACACATGCCAACTCGGCAGCAGTCTATGCAACGTGCGTATCTTGCACAGAGGGTTCAAAGAAGATCGACTGTTTGTATCGATCTATATACGTCTACTCTCATCATGTTGGGGAGTGTTAGAGCAAGTATCTAGTCCGAAATATATTCCCACATTCCCGAACTCTGTTCAACTACTAGCTATGAGCTCCAAGCTAACGGATGCAGAAATTGATGCTTTACTCTGTGAGGAAGGTGTTGGTGTCTTAGCTTTTACTGATGGGAAAGAGGCCTATTCGATTCCAGAATCGTTCGGCTATGATAGTGAGAATGAGCGGTTGTACTTCCAATTTGTGTACACCTCAGATAGCAAGAAAATGGCGTTTTTGGAAACGACGGAAACAGCCACATTCACAGTGTATTCGGAAAACCCGGCACGAAGTGTCCTTGTCAGCGGCACAGTCGAACCGATAACTGAGAATGAACAGCCCCGTGCTACGACTGCTATCGCAGAAAACGCCTCAATTCCAACACTCAATGTCTATCCGGGAGCAGACCCGGACGAGATCACAATGGCGTACTATCGGCTACTTCCGGACAACATAACTGGCCGTGAGTTTCAAGCGTACGCTCCCTCTTCAGCTGACCAATAAGCAGCCCGAGTAGCACAGCTAATTCAGTAAATCGAGTGCAAAACGAACGCGCTCACTGTGCTGCATTGATCCTCTATATCTTTCACATGCTTTCTGCCAGTTGCAGGATAGATTGAGCGAGCAGTGCAAGATACAGGGCGTGTATCTTGCAGCCGTACTCACCAATTGCCCTGTCGTAATGACCGCTTTGAGACGGCCTTTTGAAAAATTTCCACCAGTCTGTCTGACAAGTGTAATTTAGAGTTCTCGGCGTCCGAAGTTGATGATAAATGCCAAAATCACCGCGATATTAATCACGGCGAGCGGGAGTTGCAGCGCGTTGAGTGGCATAATATTGTGCTGTGTTGAATAGCGATCTTATCTACCGATATCACCAGTTTAGAAGGGTGAAGCCAAGGAAATCGAACCTGGCATGGAGATCGATATCCTCGACTTCATTGAGCAGTGTCGTGACCTAGCTAAACAAGCGTTAGGGAAGCACGCGGGCGAGCCCGCCAGCGGCGGGTTCGCCCGCTGGATCCACGTTGTTCTTCACTGTTTTCGGGTCGAAGAGGCCCACAGCTACCGTGAAACGCCGAATCGGCTGAAGTACATGGACGAAGTCCGTGACGCTCTCGGCTTAGATCGGGACGATCTCCCCGATCACACAACGATCTACAAGTCGTTTGATCGGCTGAAAATGTGGGTGTGGCGGGCGCTGCTGCGCGTTTCCGCGCAGCAGCACCCGCAGTCTGGACACGCCGCTCTCGACAGCACGTTCTTCGACCGCCGCCGTGCGTCCTCGTACTTCCGCCAGCGGGCAGGACGAACGATACAGACGCTGAAAGTGACGACATTGACTGATGTGGAATCGCTTGCGGTTCTTGACGTTCACATCACAGCGCGGTGGAAGCACGATACGAAGACTGGACCGCAGGTCGTCCGCCGAAACGCGGACGACCTGCAGTCCGTCGCCGCCGACAACGGCTTCCAAGACTGGCATACCGAGTACGAAATCGCCGCACATGACGTTGAGTACCTTGTTCACTATCGCGGCTCATCAGCGAAAGCAGCCGCGAACAACGCGCTCAACCGAGCAAACGGCTACTCTCAGCGATGGATGGCCGAAACGTCCTACTCGACAACGAAGCGCTCGCTCGGCGATGCCGTGCGAGCGCTTGGCTGGTATCGGCAGTTCCGTGAGATCGTCCTGATGTTCGCCATCATTAACATAGAACCGCTGTGTGAACCGCTGTAACAATGAATCAGCATCTATTCAACACAGCATAATATTGAGGCCATGGGCGAGTACCAATACAAGTGGCAAGCCCCACTGACCGATTATTGCGAGCGCTGTGGTTACCCACTGATATCCTTCGAAGATATCGTCGATGAGAAGTGCGTAAAACAGAATGATAAGGCTCAGCCCAAAGAAGTGAACGTGGGCTGCTATCATCCACGGAGGTGCAGCCATGGCTTCTCCAAAAATCATTGGATCCCGAAGTAATACTTGATACAATCCGATTACCATACCAGCCAAGATACCCAGTAACCCGGACAACTTCAGTATAGCTGCTGGACGTACCATATTCTCGTTGTTTAGATTATAATACATATATTTTGCCATCACGTACTTGATAATCATCTCAAGACCGAAGATCGAAAGTGCTGGGCGATATTACAGTCGAATTGAGAGTAATTTTCGGTAGATGAATATTCTGTATCTTGCAGTGGTCTTCTAACAACCGCTCGGGAGTTCGTTGAGTCGCTGCAAAATGCAGGGCGCGTATGCAGCACAGAAGCTGAGATTGAGCGTGCCTTAGATACCCCAGAAAGTTCCAGTAATAGCAGTGGACTGATTCGATCCAGTGGGAAGCGCTAACAAAAATCCAAAGAAGACAATCGGGAGAAGAAACACAGCGACGTACCAGAGAGTCGCCATGACAACAACTAACCACGTACTAAGTCCATATCCTGTCTGATCCCAGTCGATTCCGACTCGCGGAAGTCCAACGACAGCACCGACTGGGAGTCCAATCAAATACAGTATTGCCAGTCCAAAGGCCACATTAAGCAGTGTGTTGGCAGTATCTACACTCTGAGTCGAGCCAGCAACTCCAATCCCGACGCCGATGATAAACGGGAGTGAAAGGCCAATAGCCACGATGACATAACCTACAACAGCAGAGCCGGTCGGAGGAAGACGTCGAAAGAGTTCTCGAAGCCGGTGCGAAATCAAGATCGGACTCCACAATACTACAGCTACAACCCCGGGGAAAAGAGCGAGAAAAATGGCACTCAACCAGTTCGTGATCTGTTCCATGCCGTACCATCCTCCAATAAGAACTATAATGTGACGGTTACTCAAAATCCCACCGTCATTTCGTTTGAATCCTCGTCAAACGATACACGTCTCGTCTAACGAGACACATTTTTGGGAGCTTCGTTTGATTCGGCTGATGCCAAAAACTTCCAGCCAACCGATCTCGTAGCGGATCAGAGCTGACGAACAACGAGCTAGCAACGAACGTTCCCGGTCGGAGTGAACACAGAGATCGGGTCGAACCGAGAAAGAAGCATCCGAAGTCGGCTGGGTACGGTCGGGGTTCAAACCTCTCAACCGCACGACTAGTCGGTGAAGTCCCCTAATAAAAGGCGTTCGGCGGGAGTAGCGGCCGTAATGAGGCCGTCATGAAGTTACCGCGATGTAGATCGCGGTGTCATGACGATAGTGCTACTCGTTGCCAAACATCTGGCGCATCATCGGGTGCATCTCCATGAGCTGCTCTTCGGCGATCTCCTCGTACAGCTTGTACGTGATGGAGACTGCCAGCAGCAGCCCGGTTCCGGTGACGTCACCGATGGTGCCGAGCATGTTCGCCATGACGGCGAGGAGCCCGACGAGCGCGCCGCCGATGACGGTCACCTGCGGGATGTACCGCTCCATAACCTTCTCGACGACCTGCGGGTTCCGGCGGAAGCCGGGAATCTGCATCCCGGAGTTCTGGATCTGCTTTGCCGTCGCCTCGGGGCCCATGCCGGTAGTCTCGACCCAGAAGATCGCGAAGATGGCGCCGCCGACGACCATGAACGTTAGGTCGACGGCGATGCGGATCGCGATCATCCAGGGTTCGACGCCGGCGGGGATCTCTCCGAGGAACCACATCCACTCGGTCGGGTGGTGGATGGGGTTCATGAAGTAGAAAAACCCGCCGATCGGGTCGCCCTGCTCGCTGTACACGCCCAGCCACGACGGCATCCCCGCCCACTGCGAGGAGAGGATCTGCCCGAAGAACTGGATGTTCGCCTGCAGTGCGCGAACGAGGATCATCGGGAGGACGGACGCGTAGATGAGCTTCACCGGGAAGCGCCCGCGGGCGCCCTTCACGCGGGCGTGTGACAGCGGGATCTCGACGCGGACGGACTCCGCGTACACGACGATCCCGAAGATGAAGATCGTCGTGAACAGCGCAAGTATCTGCCCTGGCGCGAACAGCAGCTGTTCGAGCCCGGCGGGCGTCAGCGGCGACTCCAGGGGCACGTCGCCCATGATGATGCCGAACCAGCTCGCGAAGAAGCCGGTCTCGCCCAGCAGCGAGAAGCTGAAGAAGCCACCGACGATCTGCTGGCTCACCGCCGCGATGATGAACAGCCCCACGCCGGAGCCGACGCCCCACTTGCTCACGATCTCGTCCATGAACAGGATGAGCACGCCGCCGATGAACACCTGCGTGAAGATCAGCAGCTCGACGCCGAACGTGCCGATGCCGAGCGCCTGACCCACGGCCGGATCCGCCGGCAGGAACTCGCCGGTAAACACCATCGGCGCCGCCGTCAGCGCGGTGACGATGATGACCAGCAGCTTCTGGAGCCCCTGATAGAGGATCTGGTCACGCGGGTCGTTCGTGTCGAGACCGAGCAGGTTCGCCCCGCCGAGCAGCTGGAGCACGATGGACGCCGTGACGATCGGACCGATACCGACCTGCAGCAGCGACCCGTGCTCGCCGGCGAGCACCGAGCGGAACTGCCCGAAGAAGTCCGACCCCCCACCGGCGGCCAACCCGAAGGGGTTGATGTTAGTGAGGAAGAAGTAGACGACCAAGATTCCGGCCGTCCACGCGAGCTTCCGTTTGAACGGAACGTGTCCCGCCGGTCGCTCCACGACGGGCATCCGCGTGAGCACCGGTTCGGCGGCGTCCTTCCAGCTCATGATTACGCCTCGTCGTCCTCGTCGTGGGAAGTGTCTTCTGATTCGGACTCGGCTTCCTCGGCTTCCTCGGCGCGCTCGGAGAGGACGGCCTCGCCGCCCGCCTCCTCGATGAGCTCGACGGCGCCGGCCGTGAACGCGTCAGCCGTGACGCGGAGCTCGCCGCGAACCTGCCCGCTGCCGAGCACCTTCACGACGTCGGCTTCCCAGCCGTCCTCGACGACGTCGCGCGCGTCGAAGACGTACGCGTCGCCGTCCTCCTCGGCGAGGTCCTCCGCGGCGTACAGCGCCGCGTCCTCGTCGAGCTTCTGGACTGTGACCTCGAGGACGTTCGTCTGGGCGTCCGCGGGTCGCTTGAAGCCGTGTTTGCCGAGCGGTCCGTAGTTGTGGAACTCGTGTTTCGAGCGGCCCGCAGCGCCGCGACCACCACGGTGACCGGCGCCGCGCCGGTTCTTGTGGGTGCCGCCGCCGTGCGTACGGGAGCCGCGCTGTCGTCGTTTCTTGCTCATCGCATTGCCTCCAGCAGTGCGTCGATCTCCTCGGTCGTGTGGCGGCCGAGCTGGCCACCCTCGACGACCGGGTGCTTGACACCGTCGTGACCGCCACGGGGTGCGTGGAGTCGCAGCGTCGGCGAGAGACCCTGCTCGCGCAGCGTCGTCTCCTCGTCGACGAGCGCCTCGGCAAGCGCCTCGAGGTCGGCGTAGTCGGTGTTGTCGTCGATCCACTCGTCGTCGATGTCGGCGCTGCCCTCGAGGGGATCGCCGCGGCGAGCGATGGTCGCCGCGACCACGTCGACGCTCGGCTCGCCGAACGCGACGTAGTCGTTGACCTTCGTGATCATGCCGCGGTACGATTCCGTCTCGGGGACGAACGTAACGTGGTTGACACGCCCAACGTTCAGCATGTCGAGCGTGTCGACGACGCCGGTGTTCATGTTGACGTCACCGCGGATCTGGACGATCGCCTTCATTGGCGACCACCCTCGTCGTAGTGGACCTCACGGGCGTGCGCCGGCGTCCGCGACTGTGCCGCGTTCTCCAGCGCGTTGAACGTCGCCTTCGCGAGGTTGACGGTCGTCCGCGTGTTGCCGTCGGAGTTCGTCCAGGCGTCCTCGACGCCGGCGAGCTCCAGAATGTGGCGAACCGTCTCCGCGGCCGCGAGACCCAGCCCCTGCGGGGCCGGCTTGACCTCGACGGTGACGGAGCCGGCCTTGCCGGTCGCCTTCCGCGTCAGCGAGTTGGTGCCGCCGGGCTGGTCCTCCCACGAGCCCGAGCCACGGTCGACGCGGATGATGTTGAGCTTCGCCACGTCGATCGCCTTCTGAATGGCGCCGCCCACCTGGTCGTCCCGGGCCTGCGCGTAGCCGAGGTAGCCGTCGCGGTTCCCCACCGCCACGACACACCGGAACTTCACACGCCGGCCGGAGTCGGTCATGCGCTGGACCATGTTGATGTCCAGCACCTCGTCTTCGAGCCCCGGAAGGAGCTGGTCGACGATCTCGGCCTCCTTCAGCGGGAGCCCGGAGTCGAGCGCCTGTTCCATCGACGAGATCTCTCCGTCCTGTACCTTGCGGCCGAGTCGCGTACGTGGCTCCCAGCCGTCGTTATGTCTACTCATGGTCCTCCTGGATGGATGCGAGCACGTCGTCGAAGTGCTCGGGTAGGTCCGCGGCGTCGAACTCCCCGGAGTACAGCGGCTCGTCGAGCTGCTCGGCGTACTCGGCGATGTGCTCGCCTCGGGTACGCGACCAGTCCGCTAACACGCTGTCGCTGTGGGGGATTTCGAGTCCCGCGTCGATCGCTCCTTCCTGTACTGCAAACGTCTTGTTGCCGGGCGTCGCCGTGTTGAGCCCAATGTCGAGGACGGCCTCGTCGAGGCCGGCGTCGACTGCGCGAGCGCCCGCGAGATAGCCCGTGAGGTACGCGCTGGGAAGGTTGCCCGTCGGGGCATCCCAGCCGTACTCGCCGAGCTCCTCGCTGGAGGCGGCCGCGTGGGTCTCGTCGCCGTCGGGTCCGGGAGTGACCAGCTGCGCCCTGACGTGAGCATTGCTCACCCGGGCGACCAGGCGAGGCTTGCCCGATTTCAGCAGGCGCAACCTCTGGTGGTAGTCCGTCCGGACCTCGCGGCGGCGCCGCATCGGCACCTTGTATCGTGGTCCTGTTGCCATTATTCGGTCACCTCATAGCCGTACTGCGTCCGGATGAACGCTTCCAGACGCGCGACGTCCTCGAACTCGCCACCGCTGGCTTTGTTGTAGAGTTCGCGGTACTCCGTGGCGTCGAGAACGTCCTCGTCGTCACGCAGTTCCTTCAGGCGGGCGCGCTGTGCGCGGATCCGCGCCTTCCAGTCGTCTTTGGTGTTCTGTCGCGCGCCGGAGCTCCCCTTCCGGGTCCCGGCACCGCTCCGGTGGCCGTACGAGCGCTTCTCGGCGCGCTCGCGGGCACGGCCACGGGAGTTCGTCTTTGCGTCCTTCGCCTCGATCGTACCCTGCTCGATGAGCTCGCGGATGTCCTCTCGGGTGATCGCGTCCGCGATCTCGTCGGCCGCCTCGGGGTCGAGCCAGACGCGGTTCTCGCCCACGTCGAGCTCGTCCGCGGCCAGCCGCTTCTGGGCGCTCAGCTCACTCATTGTCGACCTCCACTTCGATGTAGGTGGGGTTCAGCACGCGGATCTCGCGCTCCTCCGCCTCGTCCTCGATCAGCTCGCGCTTGCGCGCGCCGACCGAGCCGGCGATGCGGACGGCCTCCGTGTCGCCGTCGACGCCCTCGAGGTCGTCCGTGTTGAACACACGGACCTCCTCGAAGCCGCTCGGGTGAAGGTCTCGGGCGGCGGTCGGCGAGCGGAAGCCCGCCTCGACCATGTCGCCTTTGCCCTTCATGTGCCGGCGCTGCTTGGAGAGCCCGCCGCGCGGCTTGCGCCACGAGGTGGGGACTCGCTTCTTCTTGTGGTAGTCCTGCCGGTTAAACTGGGGTTTCCCCTCGCGGTGCTTCTGTGCGAGCGCGCGAGCGGTGTCGTCGTCCAGTGCCGGCGTCTTGTCTGCGTGACCGCGGGGTCGAAGCTCCGTCTCGACGTCCTCCTCGGTCTCGGCCGCCTCGGCCTCCTCCTCGGGTTCGGTCTCCTCTTCGATCTCCGCCTCGGCCTCCTCCGCAACTTCCAGGCCACCGACGTCGGCCTTGATACGCGCGGCGAGCGCGTTGCCGATGCCCTCAGTCTCCGAGAGCTCGGACTGGGAGGCCGCCTTCACGTCCTCGACCGTCTCGTAGCCGGCCGCACGAAGGGCGTCCGCCTTCGACGGGCCGACGCCGCTGATGTCCTCGAGTTCTTCTGCCATGTGTTAGGCACCTCCGGTAGGCTTCTCGACGATGTACACGCCGTCCTGGAAGACGCGCGTGTCCTTGTCGGTCACCTTCGTCAGCTGTTCGATGTCGGCGGCGGTCTGGCCGACGGCCTCCTTGTCGGAGCCCGTCAGCGTAACCGTCTCGCCGTCAACCTGTACGTCAGTGTCTCCGCGGATCGGGGTGCGGCGCGGTGCCTTCTCCCCGATGAAGTTCTCGATGACGACCTCGTCGCCCTCCACGGTCACCTGCATCGGGAAGTGGGCGTAGTAGATTTCCATCGTGTACTCCCAGCCCTCGGTGACGCCGTGGATCATGTTGGCGACGTGGCTCTCGAAGGTACCGACCGTCGCGTTCGTCTTCGCGTCCGATTCCTCGGAGGCGATGACGACCGCGTCGTCCTCGACGGACACGTCGATGTCGGGGTACCAGAGGCGTCGCGTGACGCTCCCGTTGGGACCCTCGACGGTGAGGTCGAGGTGGTCGATCGTTGCGGAGACGTCGTCCGGAATGTCGATTTCGACTCTGTTCATTGTTAGTAGACGTATGCGATCACCTGGCCACCGATGCCCTGTTCGCGGGCCTCGTAGTGGCTCATGACGCCGTGGCTGGTCGTGACGATGAGCGTCCCGTAGTCACGGGCGGGGAGGAACCGCTTCTCCCACTTCTCGAACTCATCGGCGCCCGCGGAGTAGCGGGGCTTGACGGCGCCACATTCGTTGATCGCGCCTTTCAGTTCAACCTCGAACTTCCCGGCTTTCCCGTCGTCGACGTACTCGAAGCCGTCGACGTACCCGCGGTCATAGAAGACCTCGAGGACGGAGCCGATGATGTTAGAGGCGGGCTCTACCGTGAACGACAGGTGGCCAACGCCCTCGGCATTGTCCATGCCGGCGAGTGCGTTGGCGAAGGGGTCGTTTCCTGCCATGATTAGCTGTACTTTTCGAATCCCATATCTCGGGCAACCTCGCGGAAGCACTGGCGACAGAGGTTGATGTCGTACTTTCCGACAAGCCCCTGCTTGCGCTCACAGCGCCGGCACTCGTTCTGCTGGCCGGTGCGCTTCGCGGCGTGCTCGCCCGTCTCTTCGTTTGCTTCGCTCATTCCGTTACCTCAACGTCGAAGTTCGCTTCGAGGAACGCGAGTGCGTCCTCGGCGGTCATCCGGTGGTTCGACGGGATCGACCGGTTCACCTTGTCCCGCTTGGAGACACGGTAACCGGGGCGGACGATCGTCGTCGTCACGTCCAGCCCGTAGATGCCGATGTTCGGGTCGTACTCCTGGCTCGGGAAGTCGGTGTGGTCGTCGACGCCGAAGCTCAGATTACCCGTATCGTCGAACTGCGATTCCGAGATCTCGACGAGATCCAGCGCGGTCTCGAGGAACTCGTGTGCGTCCTCGCCGCGAAGCGTCACCTTCGTCCCGATCGGGTCACCCTTGCGGATGCCGAACTCGGCGATGGTGTTTTTCGCGGTCGTACGGACCGACTGCTGTTCCGTGATCTCCTCGATGATCTCCTCGGCGTCGGCGAGCGGCTCACCGCCCTCCCCGACGCCCATGTGGACGACGACCTTCTCGAGTTGCGCCCGGCGCATCTCGTGGGTCGCGGCCTCACTCATCGTCATCACCCGCCTCGACGGCGTCTGCGTCCGTCTCGTCCGAGCCGGTGAAGTTCTCGTCGATGACGACGACGTACTCCTCGACCGTCTCGAAGGCGTCGTCGTCGGTCGTGACCTCGACCGTGTTCGAACCGGAGCCGAGCGTCACGTCGATCTCCTCTATCTCGCCGATGCGGCCGGCGTGCTGGCCGGCGACGGCGGTGACGAGTGCGCCCTCCTCGTACTCGAAGTGGGCGACGATCTCCTTCGACTCGTTGTCGACGACGATCGAGTCCTTCGTGTCGTAGCCGGCGTCGTCCGCGACGCGGACGTTCGTCCCGTCGTGCAGCGTCAGCTGCATTTCGCCGCCGGGAACGACCGTCTTGTTCGCGATCTTGCCGAGACGACTCCCCGCGGCGTCGGCGTCGATCTCGGTCAGCGCGAGCCGACCGCCCTCGTCGGGGAAGATCCGGAAGGACTCCTCCCGCTCGGGGAACGCCAGGATGTCGAACATCCCGATCGGACGCTGCTCGTCCGAGACGGCGTCGCCGTTCACGAGGATCGAGTCGTGGTTCAGCGCGTAGCGCGCCTCCTTCGTCGAGTTGACGTAGCCGAGCACGTCCCGCAGCAGGACGACGAGCGGTACGCCGGCCTCACCGTGCGGGCCGGCGCCGGCCTTGACGGTGAACGTGGCGGTCTTCCGCTCGACCGGCCAGGAGTTCGGTACTGCCAGTCGCTTCTGATGTCGCGTCATTCGTTATCCTCCTGGAGCCGCGCCTCCCGGCGCTCGTCTTCCAGGTCGAGCTCGGTCACGCGGACGTTGCTCGCCGGGATGGGACGGGGAACCTCCTCCCCGTCCGACTTCTCGACGGTAACGTCCTCGACCGTGATGCGCTCGGCGGAGAGGTCGACGGCGACGACCTCGCCGGTCGTTCCGACGTGGTCGCCGCGGAGGACCTCAACGGTGTCGCCCGCGTTAACGCGGACGTTCCGCTGGCCGTACTCCTCACGGAGCTCCTCCGTGAAGGTGGCGCGGACCTGGTTCTGTCGCTGGTGTAGCGACGCGGACTCCGACTGATTTCGTTGTTTGCGTGGCTGTTTCGTCATGATTAGACGATCATCGTCGCGGTGGACGCGATGCTCCCGTATCGTTCGGCGACCTCACGCGCGATCGGACCCTTGATCTCGGTCCCTCGCGGCTCGTCAAGGTCGTCGATGATGACGGCGGCGTTGTCCTCGAAGCGGACACGCGTGCCGTCGGGACGGCGGATCGGCTTGCGCTGGCGGACGACGACCGCCTCCAGCACCTGCCGCCGCATCTCCGGCGTCCCCTTGGTGACCGAGACGGTCACCTTGTCGCCGATACCGGCCTTCGGGTGGCGATTCTTCGTGCCGGAGTAGCCGGCCACGGAGATCACCTTGAGCTCACGGGCGCCGGTGTTGTCGGCACACGTGATCAGCGAGCCCTTCGAGAGCCCCTGCGTGACGTCGGCTTTGAGCGCCTCCATCACAGATCACCCGAGACGTTCTCGACGACGACGTGTGATTTCGTCTTCGAGAGCGGACGCGTTTCCGCGATCTTTACTTCGTCACCTTCTTCGAGCGTGTCGAGCACGCCCGGCACGTGTGCCGGGATGCGCGACCGACGCTTCATGTACCGGTCGTATTTCGGTACGAACACGTCGTATTCCCGCTCGACGATGACGGTCTTTTCCATATCCGTCGACACGACCGTGCCCTCTCGGACCTGGCCGCGGACGGGAAGCTGCCCGTAAAACGGACACTTCTCGTAGTCGTAATCCTCCGGGCTGTCTGGCTCCGGAGGCGTGGGTACGTCGATTCCTATCGCCATTGTGTAACACCTTGTTCGGTGCGTTCGGCGGGTCGATGCCGCAACCGCATGCCATCCACCGTTACGGAGACCACGTCTTTGCACTCGCCCTGCTGGCTCGCCGGTCGCCCGCCGTCGTCGGCGGCACCGGACGGGCCAGACTGACAGGGGCGGACCCCTGCAGTATCCGACCCGAGTTGGGACGTGGACCCCGACGACTGGCCGTCGTCGGCGGCTTCATCTGTGCGTGCGGTTGCGGTCTCGACGACCGCGAACTCGAACGTCGTGCCCGCTTTGGGCACGCGCTTGTCCCCCGACCCCGTGCGGACCACGAGGGTGTGGAACGTCTCGTATAACACGCGACCCTCGATGCCTATATGGGCATCGTTGTCGGCGTCGGCCACCCGCACCGGGAGGCCGACGAGTTCGTGTCGTACGAGCGTTTCGGGGGTGATCATCGTTGTCGTTATTCGTCGTCGAAGTCGCCTTCTTCCGCCTGGATCGTCTTGATCCGGGCGATCGTCTTCTTGAGTTCGTTCATGCGGCCGGGGCTCTCGGGCATGCCGCCGGCGGCCTGCTGAGCCTTCGTGTTGAGCAGCTCGGTCTCGAGCTCTTCGAGCTCGACCTCGCGCTCGGCGGCCGTCATGTCACGAATCTCTTCGGTGTAGAGGATTGCCATGTGTTATTCCTCCGTCTCCTCCTCGCTCTCTTCCATCTCGGCCACGAGGTCGGCGGCCTCCGATTCGATCTCCTCGTCGAGCTCGTCGATCTCCTCCTCGCCCTCCGCGGGCGTGGCGGTGTCGACGGGCTCTTCGGGAGCCGTGTCGGTCGCCTCCGTGGCGGTCTCCTGGGTCTCCTCGACGACTTCCTCGACGATCTCCTCGTCGATGACGTCGGTCGGGTCCTCCTCGGGAACCTCGACGTCCTCGTCGCCGCCGACCTCGGGAACCTCCTCGGGCTCCTCCTCGAGCAGGGACTCGACGCCCTCCTCCTCGACGGTCTGTTCGACCTCCGGAACCTCGGCATCCTCGTTGATGTCGAAGTCGTCCGGCAGCTTGGCTCCCGGCGGAATGATCTTCACGTTCACGCCGATGGTGCCGAGCTTCATGACGGCGACGCCCTGACCGTGGTCGACGACCTCCTGGGCCGGCTCGCCGTTATGCTTGATGTAGCCGCGGTTGAACTTCTCCACGCGCGAGCGGGCACCCGTGACCTTCCCGGAGAGGACGATCTCGGCGCCGAGGGCGCCGGACTCCATGATCCGGTCGATCGTGGTGTGGCCCGCCTTGCGGAAGTACCAGCCGCGTTCGAGGGCGTTCGCGAGACGGTCCGCAACGATCTGGGCGTTCAGGTCGGGCTCGTCGACCTCCTGAACGTCGATCTGCGGGTCGTCCATGTCGAAGCGCTCCTCCAGTTCGGTGGTGATCTTGCGGATGTTCTTCCCACCCTTGCCGATCACCATGCCGGGCTTTTCTGCCTTCAGGACGATCTGCGTGCCCATCGGCGTCTTGGCGACGTCCATGCCGCCGTAGCCGGCTCGGCCGAGCTCGTCCGCGAAGAACTCGTTGATCTGTGAACGGCGCAGGCCGTCCTCGATGAATTGGTGTTCGTCAGCCATTATTCGTCAGCCTCCGGGTCCTCGATGATGAGCTCGATGTCGGTGAGCGTGGTGTTCCACTGGGTCGCACCCGCAGCGCGCGGGTTCCGACCGGGTCGCTCGCCGACCTTGTGGGGAGCGACGTGTTTGATGACCATCTCATCACCGTCGAACCCCTGCTCGGTCGCGTTGTTCTTGACGTTCTCCAGGAGCTTGAGGAAGTCCTTCGAGGCCTTCTCGGGGTAGCGGCCGGCGTCCCAGCCGTCGATGTCCGAGCGGTGGCCGGCGCCGGCGTTGTGCTGGCGCATCGGCACCGAGGTCTCCTCGTCGATGACGGCCTGGAGGAACTCCTCGGCGTCGGCGACGGTTTCGCCTTTGATCTCCCGGGAGATCTCCTTGCTGTCCTTCACGCTGATGGGCCGCTCGCGGAGCATCCCCTTGGCGGTGGTCTCCGGGTCGGCCTCGACGCTGTAGTTGATTCCCATGGATTACTTGAGGGGCACGAACTTCGAGGACCGGGTCGCGCCGATGCCGGCCTGACCGTGTGAAACGGTGCTTCGAGTCAGGTGGAACTCGCCGAGATAGTGACCGATCATCTCGGGTTCGACCTGCACGCGCTCGAAGCTGTGACCGTTGTACACGGAGAACGTGGTGCCGACGAACTCCGGAAGGATCGGCATGTCGCGCAGATGCGTCCGGATCGGGTCGTCGGCGGTCGTCTCCTTGTCTCGGCTCCGGGCCGTCTCGAGCAGCTTCCGCTGTTCGGTGCCCAGGCCGCGCTTGATGGTTCGCCGCTGGCGTGCGGGGAGCAGTTCCGCGACTTCCTCAACGTCCATCTCCTGCAGCTCGTCGAGCGAGTGACCGCGGTAGGCGAACTCCTCGCCCTCGCGGCCGATGCGGTATTCGGAACTCATTTGTTGCCACCTCGTCCGGTGCGCTTGGATGCGATGTCACCGACCTTCCGTCCCGGCGGGGCGTCCCGCGAGACGGACTTCGGCTGACCGGGGTGTTGGCGACCACCGCCACCGAAGGGGTGGTCGACGGCGTTCATCGCGACGCCGCGAACGCGCGGGTACTTCGTCCCGCGCGCCTTCATCTTGTGGTGCTTCTTGCCGGCCTTGACGAACGGCTTCTCCGTCCGTCCCCCGCCGGCGACCACGCCGATCGTGGCGCGGCACTGCGGGTCAAGCCGCTTCACTTCCCCGCTGGGAAGCTGTACGACCGCGACGTCGCGGTCGTGGGTGAGTAGGGTCGCCGAGACGCCCGAGGCGCGGGCGAACTTGCCGCCGTCGCCGCGGTTGCTCTCGACGTTACACACCGGCACTCCCTCGGGGATCTCCGCCAGCGGGAGCGTGTTTCCGGGCTTGATCTCCGCGGAGACACCGACCTGAATGGTCTCGCCGACGCTCACGCCCTCAGGCGCGAGGACGAGACGGCGGTCGCCGTCCTCGAACTCGACGTCCGCGAGCGGCGCCGAGCGGGCTGGGTCGTGCTCGATCCCGACGATCTCGCCGGTGATCGTGTCGTTGTCTTCCAGCGTTCTGTGCGACAGTTCCGCCTTGTAGCGGTGGGAGGGGGCCCGGAACGTGGGGCCGCCGCGTCCTCGCCGCTGTCCTTGAATTCGTCGTCCCATCTTAGAACACCCCGATGCGGGAAGCGATCTCGGTGGCGTCGTCGTCCTCGGAGAGGGTGACGGTCGCCTTCTTCTTCCCTTTGGAAGTGACCTGCGTGTTCACGCTGGTGACATCGACGTCGTACCGGTCTTCGACCTCGTCGCGGATCTCCGGTTTCGTCGCGTCGATGTGAACGATGAACAGCAGCTTGTTCTTGAAGTCCATCTCGTTCATCGCCTGCTCGGTGACGAGCGGGTGCTCGATGAGGCTGCTCATCGGTCGGCCACCTCCTCGATAGCGCTCTCGGTCCACAGCGTGAGACGGCCCGGGTGCGCGCCCGGCGCGAGGTCCTCCGCGTTGACCTCGTCGGCGGTCGCGACGTCGACGCCCGCGAGGTTGCGGGCGGCACGGGACGGCTCCTCGCTGGTGACGACGAGCACGGACTTCGGCTGGCTGTACTTGCGGCCACGGGCCTTCCCCTGACCGGAACGAACGGAGCGACCCTCCTCGGCGCGGGTGATGTCACCGTCGACACCGACCGCCTCGAGGAACGCGAGGGCCTCCTGCGTCTTGTTGAGGTCCTCGAACTCGTCGGAGACGACGAGCGGCAGGTCGAGGTCGTCGTCGAACGCGTGACCGCGCTCGGCGACGACTTCGGCGTCCGTGGTGGCCGCGATGGCCGACCGGATGGCGTGCTGGCGCTCCTTGTCGTTCAGTTTCTTGGTCTGGTCCTTCTCGGCTTTGGGCGGGTGCGCGCGGCGGCCCGACACTGCGCTCGGGACGCGGCGTGCGACGTTCTCCTGCCGGGGGATGTGCGCGATACCGCGGCCCGAGCCCGGTGACTCGGCCGGCGTGCGCAGCCCGGCGAACTCGTCAGCGCCGTAAGCCTGTTTCCGGTTTGCCTGTGCGGCGGTGACCGCGCGCCGGATGAGGTCCGGTCGGAACGCGGTGTCGAAGACGGCCGGCAGCTCGACGCTGCCCGCGTCCCCGCCGTCCAGGTCGTAGACTGTTGCCTTCATCTGTTATCCCTGGTTGGAATCGGTGGATACGTACCGAACCTCGGGGTCGAGGCGCGGCTGGTCGTTCGGTCGGATGGCCGGTCGGAAGCGCAGCAGGCGCTTGTTCGGCCCCGGCAGCGAGCCCTTGATGAGCGCGTAGTTACCGTCGACCTCGCCGTAGTTGACGAAGCCGCCGTCGACGGAGGCGTCGTCGCCCTCGCCGAAGTCGATAAGGCGCTTGTTGAGCTCGGTGCGCTGGTGGTAGCCGGTCTGCCCCTGCTGGGGGACGGTGGAACGAACGCGGGAGGGGTTCCACGGGCCAAGGTTGCCGATACGGCGCCGCCAACCCTGACGGGCGTGTTTGCCCTTCCGCTTTTGAACGCCCCATCGCTTGACGGGACCCTGCGTTCCTTTGCCCTTCGTGACGCCGGAGACGTCCGTGTACTGGCCGGCGCGGAAGACGTCGCCGAACTCGTGGGCGCCGCCCTCCTCGACCAGTTCGAGCGCGAAGTCGGCGCGCTCCTCGAGGGAGCCGCCGCCCACGCGCGTCTCCATGACGTCGGGCTTCTTTTTCGGCACTGTCGACAGCTCCGAGGGAGCGGTGTGCGTGATGACACGGAGGTCGTCGATGACGTCCTCCTCGAGAAGCTCAAAGAGCTCCTCGGCGTCCTCCTCGAAGGTGTCCTCTGCCGGGAGGTCGAGGGTGCGGTCGAGCTCCTCGTGGAACTCCGACCCCCAGACCTCGGCGACCGGCTGCTTTCCGTACGGCGTTTCTTCGTAGGCACGCAGAGCGACCGCGTACATCGGCGGCGTCTCCACCACCGTGACGGGGACGGACTCTTCCATCCCCTCACGCGGCGAGTTGGCCTCGTCGTTGACCATCATGACGTGGGTCATTCCGGCTTTGTAGCCGGCGAACCCCTGCAGTGCAGGAGCACCCTCGTCTTCTGGCCACGACCGAATGCGCGGCACCTCGCTCTCGGCGCGGGTGCGCGGGCCGAAGCCCAGCGAGCCTTTTCGTGGTCGGCTTGGTTGTGGCATGTGTTTACTCCGTGAGTGTGAGGGAGCCGAGGGTCGCGAACAGAGCCTCCTCCGTTCGGACTACCCCGCTCCCTTGTGCCGGGATCGTGTTCAGCCAGAGGTCGAACCCCGGATCGGGTTCGACTGGGCGGCCGTCGGCGACGGCCGTCCGCACGTCGTCGGGCGTAAGCCCGAGCATGTCCGGAAGTCCTCGTTCGGGCGAGCCGAAGGCGACGGCGGTGCCGTCGACCTCGCTCGTCCGATCGACGAGTTCGCCGAGCCGCGAGACGGAGAGTTCCTCCCCGTGTCGCGACGTCGCGATGGCGTACTCCTCGCGTGCGAGCGCTTCCGACAGGTCCGCTCCCACGACCTGAAAACCGACCTCCGGTTTTCCGGCGATGCGGGCGCGGACCGGTTCTCTCGAAGAGACCCTGATGGTAACGCGCTCCCCCTGCTCGACCTCCATATCGGAGGGGACGAGCAGGGAGATCGGGTGTTCCCGCAGCGGGGAATTGACCCGAACGCGGCCTTCAGGTCCGACCTCGGTCACGAGTCCCTGTGTTTTCGACTCGTCCCCATCGGGGGGCGAGCCGGTCTGCCACGGGACGCGGAGCGGCGGGAGGATGCCGGCGTACTGGAGCTCGTCGCGCTGCCCCCAGAGCTCCTTGCGGAGATCCGGAGGCGTCGCGGCGTAGCCCAGCACGGTACGGACGAACCCTCCGCCCCATCGGCGCTCGCCTTCCGCGTCGGGGAAGACGACGAGCCGGCTCGCCGCGAACACCGCCGCCGCACGGGCGACGTAACCGAGTTTGCGAGTTGCCTCGCGTTTGTCCTCGGCTTCGCGAACGAGCGAGGACGGCACACAGATCGTGAGTCCGTCCTCGGCGTTCATCGTGGCTAGACTGTAACTCGACTTCCGGGTCCGCACCTAAAAGCGTAGCGGTCCGGATTCGGGGCTGTGGACTGTTCACACGGTCGTTGACGGCGGTTTCGCGGTGTTCCACCGTGGCAACACCCCACGGGATCCGGCGGACGGCGACCGCCGGCGATCGCGGCAACAATCTCGAACCTCCCGCCGATGGCCTGCGAAGCCGAGTACGCGCGCTCGCGTGAGCGAGCGAAGTAGCAGGTTAACGGTTGCCCACGAGACACGCCGAGGACGCGCTCGTCACGCGTGACACGACCCCCCGAACCGACGGTGGTTCGCAACCCTTATGTCTCCGACCGGGGATAGTAGTAAACGCGAAGGAGCGCACCGGTAGTGTAGTGGTATCACGCAACCTTGCCATGGTTGCAACCCGAGTTCAAATCTCGGCCGGTGCACTTTCTGCGGCGAACTCTCAACTCGATAGCCGTCGCTTTCCACTCTCCAGCGGAGCACGCCGGCGCCCGCAAGGTGCCCGCCGTCGGCCGAATGTGACAGGTTTAAGTGTCGCACTCGCGCACGTTCAAACGCGAAGGAGCGCACCGGTAGTGTAGTGGTATCACGCAACCTTGCCATGGTTGCAACCCGAGTTCAAATCTCGGCCGGTGCATTTTGCGAACGAAGTGAGCAAAATCACCGAGAGAGATCTGAACTCAGAAAGTCGCAGCCCGCGCAGCGAAGCGAGCAGGAACGTCTTTCCCTAGTTCAAATCTCGGCCGGTGCATTTCTGCGGCGAACAACACCGTGAGCCGCAGAACCATCCCGTGATTTGAACGCGATCAGCCGCGCACAGCGAGTGCGTCGGACTCCAGTTGTCCCTCGACCAAGTGCGTGTTCCTGTACCCTCGATTATCGAACACGCCGAGCATTGGTGGAGAATCGAGCCCGATCACGCCAGTAGCTTCTCTACCGGCGTTCTTTCCCCGCCTCCAATTATCATATCCAATATTTCAGCACGAGCGTTTAACACGCTGTGTGTGAGATCGTTTGTATGGAGGAGCGCACGGGATGGACGGCTCGCGTCGAGGCGGGGAGCGTCGTCGCCGAGTTTCCGGGCGGGACGCGCCTGACGCCGTCGGAGGCCGACGACGCCATCGCGGCGCTCGCCTCGCTGATCCGCGAGCACGACGTTGGCGCCGGCGTGCTCGTCGTGCGGACCACGCGCCCGTGTTCGGATGCCGGTCGCCGGATGCTCCGTGAGGTGGCGCAGGTGGGCGTCGCCAACGACGTCACCCGGTGGGCAATCGTCGCGCAGCGCTCGAAACGCGAGTTCCTGCGGCGGACGGTCGAAGTTGCCGGGTTGACGGTCGAGGGGTTCAACGACCCGGAGCCGGCGGTCGATTGGGCGACGGCCCACGCGGACGCAGTTCGGACGGGATCGACGGATTCGTCTCCCGCCAACGCCGACAGCAAGCCGTGACGCTGCACTTCGAGGACCTGGAGACGACGACCCGCTACGAGCTCGGTGAGACGACGGTCACCGAGTCGGAGATCGTCGAATTCGCGGAGCGCTACGATCCGCAGCCGTTTCACGTCAACCCCGAGATCGGCGACGATTCGCCGTTCGGCGGACTGGTCGCCTCCGGGCTCCACACCTACTGTGTGGCCAACCGGCTCGCCACCGACGCGCTGTTCGCCGACCTCGCGTTTCTGGGCGGGATGGGCGTCGACGAGCTCCGGTGGCATACGCCGGTTCGGCCGGGCGACACGATCACCGGGACGACGGGCGTCGTCGAGCGTCGTGAGTCGAACTCGCACGCCGACCGCGGCTACGCCGACCTCTACACCGAGTGTGTGGACGCCGACACGGGCGATCGGGTGATCTCGTGGACCGCCCTCGGGATGGTGCGGCGGCGCGACGGCGAATAGCCCCCCAGTAGCCCTCCAAGTAGCGCTTACTCTCCGTCGAGGTGGTCCCGCAGGTCCTCGGCAGTCGTCTCGTTCTCCGTCGATTCCTCCTCCGGAGCCGTCACGTCGAGTGCGATGGTCGCGTCCGTCTCGATCCGGACCACGTCGTCGAGCACGGCCAGCTCGTCGACCGCGGGCTCGGGAACGGCGACGTGATGGGCACCGAATCCGAGGTCGCGTCCGACCTGCCCGCCGGCGTGCTCGACGGTCTCGTGAAGGGTGTCGAGCGCGCCGTCGGCGGCATCCTCGTTGAGCTCCACCACGAGGCCGACCGTCTCGTCCGGCTGGGGCTCCTCGCGGATCCGCCGGACGGTGTGTGAGAGGTACATGCCCGGAATCGTGGCCGTGGGCGGTTAACGGTCGCGGCTCTCCGCACGGTGATGAGGGCGCCGGCCGTGGCGAACGCCTCCGGTGACCACCCCGTTTATCACCGTGGAAAGGAGAGATGCACGGGATGACGACGGCGCGTGATCTCGACCCGGACGACTTCGGCTTCGACGACCCCGACACCGACCAGTCGTTCGAGAACGCGCTGGCGAAGGCGCGCGACGGCGTCCGCCTCACCGTCGACGACGCCACCGAACTGCTCGCGACGGGAACCGGATCTCCGGGGATCGACCCCGCGCGCAAAGAGCAGGTGCTCGAACTCGCCGACCGCCGGCGGGCAGAGCGCGTCGGCGAGGAAGTGACGTTCGTCGCCAACCTCAACAACAACGTGACGACGGCCTGCAACACGGGCTGTCTGTTCTGTAACTTCAAGAACACCGCTCACGCCTTCGAGGCGGACAACGATGTCGAGCACGCCGGCTTCACCAAGACGCCGGCGGAGTCCCGCCAGGTGGTGGAGGACGCACTCGACATGGGCGTGTATGAGGTGTGTTCGGTCTCCGGGCTCCATCCCGCGTTCGCGCTCAACGACGAGCACCACGAGATCCTCCGCGGATATGACGACCCGGAACGCGACGTGAACTACAAGCCCCCGTCGGTGTACGCCACGGATCCGGGCACCTACGTCGACCAGATGGCGGCGATGTCCGTCGGCGGCGTCCACCTCCATTCGATGACGCCCGAGGAGGCGTATCACGCTCGCCGCGGCACCGACTGGAGCTACGAGCACGTCTACCGCGAGCTCGCGGACGCCGGCCTCGACTCGGCGCCCGGCACGGCCGCGGAGATCCTCGTCGACGAGGTGCGCGACGTGATCTGCCCGGGGAAGATCCGCACCGACGACTGGGTCGCGGCGATGGAGGGCGCGATGGCCGCCGGCCTCTCCACGACCGCGACGATGATGTACGGCCACGTCGAGACGGTCGCCCACCGCGCCGAACATCTGGGCGTGATCCGCGACCTCCAGGACCGAACCGGCGGTATCACGGAGTTTGTCCCCCTCTCGTTCATCCACGAGAACACCCCGCTCTACCGGCAGGGTGTCGTCGACTCGGGGCCCTCCCGCGACGAGGACGAACTGTTGGTCGCCGTCGCCCGCCTCTTTTTGGACAACATCGACCACATCCAGGCCTCGTGGGTGAAGTCCGGCGACGAACACGGCCTCAAACTCCTCAACTGCGGCGCCGACGACTTCATGGGGACGATCCTCTCCGAGGAGATCACCAAACGCGCCGGCGGCCAGTACGGCGAGTACCGCACCTTCGACGACTACGTCGAGATGGTGACCGCCATCGGCCGCACCCCCGTCGAGCGCTCGACGGACTACACCGAACGCCGGCGCATCGACCCCGACGACGGCCCCCACGGCCCGATGCTGGGCCCGCGGGCCGACGGCACCCCGCTGCTCGACGACCGACCACCGTCCGCCGGCGACGGCTCCTCCGCGAGCGCCGACGACTGAGGGCGGCGGGAGCTTATAAACCGAAACGCCACGCTGAGTAGCAGCGTCTTTGTGAGGCTGTGGCGCGCGCGAGGAACGCGCGCGAGGGAGTCGGTGGCGACCGAAGGGAGCCGCCGACGAGGCTGGGGAGGCGTGAGGTGCGGTTGCGGTGCGGTCGGGCGGGACTCAAAGGGGCAGTCGGCTCCGGGACGACGGGCGACGCAAGCACTCAAAAGGCCGGGCGGTGCCGAGAGGCCTTTTGAGCGCGCAGCGAGCCCCTCGACCGGAGCCGACTGGGGCTTTGGAGACGTTCGCCGTCGTGCTCACGCTGACAACCACTTATAAGGAGCCGGCTGGGGCTTTGCAGGTGTTTGCCGTCGTGTTCACTCTTAAACTGCCCAACTCGCTTATCAGGATCAGGCTGGGACTTTGGAGGTGTTCACCGTCGTGTTCACGCTGACAACCACTTATAAGAAGTCGCCTGAGGATGTGGAGGTGTGCGGTCCGTTTATAATGCTCTTGGTCCTGTTGAAATCAGTAGTGAGTGACGCATCTATTCTTCTTGCGGTTAGTACGGACAAAGTATTTACCGACTATGAAGTAGATCATACATGATGAACCGGCGCCAATATGTTTCCCTTGTGACCACGACACCAATTCTCGCAGGGTGCCTCAGTACCTTTTCATCCGGAGAGGAGATCCGTGGAGAGTCGGCTCCGCCCTCGCGCGATGACTTAGAAATCGCACCAAGACCTACTGCGGAGGAGCCATCCAGTGCGACGAACGAGACGGTTTCACCGAAACAGTATCCCAACAAGCCAACGTCCTATGACCCTGACTCCATCGAGAAATTCGTCGAGACCCACGAGCGGGCCTATCGTCGAAACGACTTGCTCAACAGATTTGGCGGCGATCTTGTTTCCCATAGTTCGCATTGGGATTGGACAGTCACTCTTGAAACGACCGAAAGTGCGGGAGTAGGGCGCTGTCAGTACAAATATAGCGAAACTCAAAGGGAACACGGAGAAGAGATAATCGGCGATTCTCCGAACATCGTCGTCACCTACTATGTGGATGACTCGATGGTGGTTCGAGCCGAAGATACGGGAGAAGCATCTAACCGGGATGAACTGCAGCCTAATCCTTGGGAGTCCGGGGCCGTCCTCACCCCCCAGAATGACGGGTGAAACGGCGCTACGACGATGTTTATAAGTGCCCGCTGAGCGCCACATCTGCTTATAAGCGTCAATCGACGCACCTCACCCAAACTCCCCTACACGACCGCTTCCGTCAGGTTCAATCGCCCCCACGGAAACGTGTTCCTCGTATGGCCGAGTCGCTGCTCGTCGTGGCCGGCGCCGTGCTCGTGTTGCTCGCCGGCGCCGGCTCGCTCTCCCGGCGGCTCGGGTTCTCCGTCATCCCGGCGTACATCCTGCTCGGGCTGGCGATCGGGCCGTTCGCTCCTGAGGTCGCCGGCGTCTCCCTCTCGCTGCTCGAAAACCCCGAGACGTTCCGACTGCTGGCGGAGCTCGGCGTCGTGCTCCTGCTGTTTTTCGTCGGCCTCGAACTCAGCCTCGAAGAGCTGTTCACCCACCGTGAGCGCTTTTTGAAGGCGGGCGCTGCGGACGTGGCGATCAGCTTCCCGATCGGCATCGCGCTGGGGCTGGCGCTCGGCTGGTCGCTGTTGGAGTCGCTGTTTCTGGCGCTGATCGTCTTCAATTCCTCGACGGTGATCATCGCGAAGTCGCTGCTGGACCTCAAGTGGATCGCGAATCCGGAGTCGGACGCGATCCTCGGCGTGGTCGTCGTCGAGGACGTGCTGACGGCGGCCGCGTTCGCGGTGCTGTCGGCGGTGCTGCTCGGCGTCGCGCAGCCGGAGACGCTGGTGTGGTCGCTGGCGCTGTCGGGCGCGTTCATCGGCGCGGTCGTCGCCGCCGCCTACTTCGGCGCGAGCCTCCTCGACCGGGTGTTCACCACGGAGTCGGCGGAGCTGTTCCTGCTGGGTGTGTTGGGCGTCGCCGCGATCGTCTCCGGGCTGGGGATGCTCGCCGGCGTGAGCGAGGCGGTCGCCGCCTTCTTCGTCGGGACGGCGTTCGGCCGGACGACCCACCGCCCCCGGATCGAGACGCTCGTCATTCCCGTCCGGGACCTCACCGCGGCGGCGTTCTTCTTTGCGGTCGGCGTCGCCACGGACCCCGGGTTGCTCGTCGCCACCGCAGTTCCGGTGGCGGTCGCCGTCGCCGTGACGATTCCCGGCCAGCTCGTCTCGGGGTACCTCGCCGGGCGCGCCTACGGGCTTGAGCCCGCACGCGCCGTGCGCGTCGGCTGTGCGCTCGCCCCTCGCGGGGAGTTCTCGCTGGTGATCGCCGCGTTCCTCGCGGTCGCGGGCACGACGACCGTGCTCTCGGAGACGCTGCCGGCGTTCACGGTGGGATACGTCCTCGTGACGGCGACGCTCGGGACCATCATGATGAACCACGCCGACGACCTTGCGCGCGTCCTCGGCTTCAAGCCGGTGTGATCGCCGGCTCGAAATTCCCGGAGCGGAATCCCCGGAGCGGAACCGGGAGTCGACGGTGGTCACCCGTCCGCCGTCGATCCTCTCGGCGGCTGGGAACGCACCAAAGGTTCATGTACAACAATAACAGTTATCACACCATGTCAACACCTGGCGAGCGGGAGCACAGTGTTTCCGAGGGGACGGCGCGCCCGACAGGGACGGGCGTCGCACGTTCGACGGAGGCGTCCGAAACGGCCGACGCGTCCGAAACGTCCAAAACGACCGAAACGTCCGACACAACCGAGTCGTCGCCAGTGGCGATGAACCTCACCCGGTCCGACGAGCGCGTCCTGGAGTATCTGTCGGACGCCGGCGCCGACTACCCGGCACTCATCGCCGGCAACACCGGCCTCCACGTGCCGGTCGTCGAACGAAGCGTCGAGACGATGGTTGAGGACGGGCTCGTCGAACGCGTGAGCGGCGAAGTCGTCTACCGGATCACGGCCGCCGGCCGCGACGCGCTCGGTCGCTAAGTCCGCCCCACCACGCATCCCGCTTCTCGCCCCGACGGTTGACGCGTCTCGTGCGTCTTTTCCACGCGTTCGCTCCGCTTTCTCCGACCGCCACCTCCGCAGCAGCGTCCACGGTCGCTGTTCGGTAACCGACCCAATCCACCGAACCTAATCGAAATCAGCCGGATCACCGCCGGTACGTCCACCCGAAAACACTTACCGAACTCTCCTGAGTTGCGCGTATGGACACTCGAAAGACCCTCCTGGCGGTCGCGGTCGTCGTCCTCACGGTCGGGGCGGTGGCGGTCGCCGCGACGCCCGGCGCGCTCGACGACCCGCGCGCCGACGACGAGCCGGACCACCCCGGCCACCTCTCGCTGGCCGAGGTGATCGTCACGCCCGGTGAGGTACGCGGCGAGACGGCCGAACTGCAGCTGCTCACCGACCTCGAACACCGCGGCGGCACCGTCGAGAACGTCAGCGTCCGCTACCGTGCGGTGGACGCCGAGTCCGGCCTGCTGGTCGACGAGACGACCGTCGACGTCGGCGACGTGGACGTTGGCGACGACGACCCCCGCGGGGCCGCGGGTGAGACCGGAGTGAACGGGAGCCTCGACGTGGAGCGCGCCGGCGGCTACGAGATCGAGACCGTCGTCTTCGCGAGCGACGAACGCCGAACGGAAACGACGACACGCGTCTCCGGCGTCTCGGCGCTCACGCCGTCGTACGCCGACTCGCCGGTCGGCTTCACGGACGGGAGCGTCTGGCCGACCGTCGCCGTGAGCGTCCAGGAATCCGGCGAGGAGACGACGACCCTGCAGGTCTCCGCGTCGGTCACCAACCGCGGCGACGAGCGCTCCGAGCCGCTCGACCTCCGTGTGCTGCTCCGACAGGCCGACGCGAACGTGGTCGCGGACGAGGCCGCCGAGTCCGTGGACCCGATCCGCCCGGGGCGGACGGACACGGTGACCGCTACCGTCGAGGTCCCCGCGGAGTACAACTACTACGTCGACGCCGCGCTCTGGAGCGACGACGTGCTGATCGACGAAACCGGAAGCGTCGCCAACCTCAACCCGACCGAAACCGTCTCCGCGAATGAGACCGTCGAGGATGTGGAGTTCGAGGTGGGCGACTTCGCGGAGGAGTCCGCCGACGAGCCGCCACGGCCGCCGGCGGAGGAGGAGGCGGCCGACACCACCGGCGACGACACCCCCGGGTTCGGTCCCGTCGTCGCGCTCGCCGCACTCCTCACGACCGCGCTGCTCGCACGGAGGGCACGATGAGCGACCGACCCGCGGATGCGAACGACGAGCCCGAACGCGCCGACGACCGAGACAGCATCCACGAACGCGACGACACCGCCATGACCGACGACTCCACCACGCACGACCCACCCACCGACGACCCGGACGCATCGCCCGCAGATTCCCGTTTTGCGGTCCTCTCGGCCGAGGACGCCCGCGCCGTCCTGGACCGCGTCGCGCTGGGACTGCTCGTCCTGCTGGCGCTGCTCGCCGGGTGGAGCTTCTACAGCTACACCGGGACCGCCATCGAGCTGTGGGTCGACGACGCCTATCAGCCGTTCGCGCTCGCCGCGTTCAACCTCGCCGTGCTGCTCGCCGCGCTCGCCGGCATCGTCCACCAGCTCGGGCGGCTCCGGACGGCGGGGAGCTCGGCGGGCGACGAGTGACCCGGCGTTTTTCGGCGGCAGCCGCCGACGCCACGAGCGACACCGGACGGTTGGGGTCGGCGAGAGACCCGTACAGAGCGGTCGGCCTGAACGCGTCGACAACTATTCGTCCGGCAGGTCCTCCGTACTCGCCGGAATCCGATCGACCTGCCCGGCCAGCGTCGCGGCGTCGCCGGCGACCGTCGTGGGATCGACGCCCGCCTGCTCGGCGACGAGTCTGACGTGGGCCGCGAGCATCGCCAGCGCTCGTAACCCCTCGGTCTCGCCGTCGTCCTCGCTCCGCTGGGCGAAGGTGGTGTCCACCTCGCCGTCGCGGACCACGCCGACGTGGACCGCGTCCACGCCCTCGTCCTCGTCGATCAGGTCGCGAGCCGCCGCGAGCTCCGCGGCGAACTCCTCGTCGGCCGGATTGTTCTCCTCGTCGGACGCGTTGCCGTCGCCGTCTCGGTTGCCATTGCCGTCGCTCATGGGCGTGCTTCGGGAGAGGCCGGCAAAAGCGCGGCGTTCGGGCGAAGGGTGCCTTCCGGGACGAGGTACCGGGTGGTCCCGGCTGCAGCGCGAGTCGTTAGTCGGGACGGGGGCGTGCGATGAACAGCGCCTCCTCCAGCGAGAACGGGTCGTACGTCGACTGGTGACAGACGCAGTAGGCGCCGTCGGCGGCGTCGTAGCGGGCGGACTCCTCAAGCTCCTTGTAGCCGGGGATACAACAGAAGTGCGTACAGACGTTGAGGTAGGCCATGAACCCCTGGTCGGTGGAGGCCTGGAGCCACTCGTCGTCCTCGGCCGCCTCCTCGATCTGCGTCGAGCGGATGAGGATCGCGTTGAGGTCCGCATCGGCGTCCTCGGAGCGCCACGTCACCGCGGCGGGCTTGCCCACGCCGTCGCTGCCGACGTTGTTGCCCCAGGTGTCATAGTCGTCGAAGTCGTCGATGTGGATCCGGTCACCCATATCGTACGCCTCACCCTGCCAGTCGTACCCGCCCGCCGAGCGGAAGACGTTGTCCGACTCGAAGTTCGGGTCGATGTTCTCCTGGGACTCGACGCCGCAGTACTGGAACCACTCGCCGGAGTAGGTACGGCCGCCGAGCTCCTCACGGGCGACCTCGATCTCGATACCCTCCTGCTCGACGGTCTGGGTCTCGGGCCAGATCCCCTCGATGTAGCCGTCGTCGTTCACGCGGACGGGAATCTGGGGAAGGCCACGCGGGGCGGGCCCGCCGGTGTGCTCGATCGTCATCGCGACGGTCTGTCCGCCACCCACGCCCCCGGACGTGGTCAGGGAGTTCACCGTCGCCGATCCGGCCGCGCCCACGCCGACGAGCGCGGCACCCCCGACGACGCCCTTCACGAACCGCCGACGACCGGTTTCGGCGGGATACTTGTCGGACTCGCTCATACACGTTGTTCGGGCCGGACCGGTAAAAAGGGTGACGAACCCTCCGGCCGAGCGGGAACGCCCCCGCCTGCCGGCCGGGAGTCGCCCCCGTCCGTCCTCTTCCGGTCCAACAGTTCACTCACAAGTGAGGCAATTCTTCGCCAAAGCCAGCGGCTTTATCCGGGAGACGCCACCTTATCGTGGTATGGAGTTGCATGACAGGAGCGTTCGCCAGGACGTCAGGGAGCTCGGCGCGCTCGTGGGAGACGTGCTGTCGGCACAGACCTCGACGGAGGCCTTCGAGACGGTAGAGCGGCTTCGGAACGACGCGATCGCCTACCGGCGAGGCGACGCGTCGGACCGGGCGGCGATTCGGGAGACGATCGAGGCGCTCGACGGGGGTGACCCGGAGGTCGTCGCCCGCGCGTTCACCACCTACTTCGAGCTGATCAACCTGGCCGAGGAGCGCGAACGGGTACGCTCGGTTCGCGACGCGGACGCCGCCGGCGGCGCCCTCCACGACTCCTTCGAGGCGACGCTCGCGGAGTTCGACGCCGACGGCGTCGACGCCGACGAACTGGAGTCCCTGCTGGCGGACGTGCTCATCGAGCCCACGTTCACCGCCCACCCCACGGAGGCGCGCCGCGCGACCGTGAAAGCGAAGCTCCGCTCCATCGCGGACCACCTCGAAACGCTTGACGAGCGACGGCTCACCGAGCGGGAGCGCGCGGCCGTCTGGCGCGACGTGACCGCCGAGGTGACGAGCCTCTGGGCGACGCGACAGGTGCGTCAGCGACAGCCCGAGCCCGACGACGAGGCGCGCAACGTCCAGTGGTACCTGGAGAACACGCTGTTCGACGTGGTCGGCGACGCCTACGAGGAGTTCGAGCGGACGATCGACGAGGCGTACGACGCCGACGTGGACTGTCCCAAGCTGTTCGAGTTCCGGTCGTGGGCGGGCTCCGACCGCGACGGGAATCCCTTCGTCACCCCGGAGGTAACCGCCGAAACGCTCGACCACCAGCGTTCCGTCGCGCTCGGGAAGTACCGCGAGGAGTGCAAGCGGCTCTCCGCCGTGTTGAGCCAGGACGGCGAGCGCTACCCCGTCACCGACGCGTTCGCCGAGTCGCTCGCGGCCGACGCCGAGGGATTTCCCGGTGTTGCGGCTGAGGCCGCCGAGCGCTACCCGGACGAGCCGTACCGACAGAAGCTCCGGCTGATGCGCGAGCGCCTCGACCGCGTGGACGACGTGCGTCCCGGCGGCTACGCCGATGCCGATGGCCTGCTCGCGGACCTCGACGTCATCGCCGACTCGCTCGAATCCGGCGGCAACGAGGAGGCGGTCGACGCGTTCGTCGAGCCGCTTCGTCGGCAGGTCGACACGTTCGGCTTCACCCTCGCCTCGCTCGATCTCCGTGACCATCGCGAGAACCACACCGAGGCGGTCGCGGAGGCGGTTGGCGTCGAGGGCGTCGATTATCAGGGAATGGACGAGGACGAGCGCGTCGACTTCCTCACCGAGGCGATCCTTCAGGACGACCCCATCGTCGATGTCGACGACCCGGGAGCAGTCTCCGACACCGCCGACCGCGTGCTCCGCCGATTCCGCGAGCTCGCCGACTGGCAGGCCGAGTACGGCCAGCAGGCCATCGACACCTACTGTATCTCGATGACCGAGGAGCCGAGCCACGTGTTGGAGGTGCTCTTTTTGGCCGACCAGGTGGGCGTCGCCGCGCTCCCGGACCACTGCGGGCTGGACGTGGTCCCGCTCCTCGAAACCGAATCCGCGCTCAACGGCGCCGACCGCATCCTCGGGACCCTGTTCGACAATCCGGCGTACGCCGAGGCGCTCGACGCCCGTAACGGCGTCCAGGAGGTGATGCTCGGCTACTCCGACTCCAACAAGGAGAACGGCTTCCTCGCGGCCAACTGGTTCCTCTACGAGAACCAGCGGCAGATCGCGCGGTTCTGCCGCGAACAGGACGTGACCGTCCGACTGTTCCACGGGCGCGGGGGCTCCGTCTCCCGCGGTGGCGGTCCGATGAACGAGGCGCTGCTCGCGCTCCCCAACGAGACCGTCACCGGTCAGGTGAAGTTCACGGAGCAGGGCGAGGCGATCGCCGAGAAGTACGCCAATCCACGTATCGCCGAGCGGGAGTTGGAGCAGATGCTCGACGCCCAGCTCCGCGCCCGCCACGAGGCGAGCGAGGAGCCCACCGAGGAGGTCCCCGACGCGTGGGTCGAGGCGATGAAGACGGCGTCGGCCGCCGCTCGCGAGGAGTACACGGACTTACTGGAGACGGACGGGTTCGTCTCCTACTTCGAGCAGGCGACGCCGATCACCGTCGTCGAGGACCTCAACCTCGGCTCCCGGCCCGCCTCCCGCTCGGGCGAGCGAAGCGTCGAGGACCTCCGGGCGATCCCGTGGGTGTTCTCGTGGACGCAGACCCGCCTGATCCTCCCCGGCTGGTACTCGATCGCGACGGGGCTCGACGCCTACCTCGACGAGGCCGGCGAGGCCGAGGGGTTCGCCACGCTGCAGGAGATGTACCGGGAGTGGCCGTTCTTCCGCACGACGCTCGACAACGCGGCGATGGCGCTCGCGCGCACCGACCCGGAGATCGCCGCCGAGTACGCCGCGCTCGCCGACGACGAACTCGAGGAGCGGTTCTTCCCGCGGCTGGTCGACGAGTACGAGCGCGCCAGCGACATCGTGCTCGCGATCACCGACCGCGACCGGCTGCTGCGCCGCGAGTGGCTCCAGGAGAGTCTCGACCGGCGGAACCCCTACGTCGATCCGCTCAACCTGCTGCAGACGGAGCTGCTCGAGGATGATGACCGCTCCGAGGATGCGGAGCGCACCCTGCGGCTCACCGTCAACGGTATTGCGGCCGGGATGAAGAACACGGGGTAGCGGCGCCGATTCGCGGCGTCAGGCGCTCGGCACCGGTCGAGCACGCCGGTGCACTTCCGCGCGTTCCCCCACCTGCCGGCGCGAACCCCGGCGCTAACGCTAGCTACTCAGGAGCGTCACGGTCGAAAACGTCGGCAGCGAAAAAAACCGGTCTACGCGTAGCGTTCGAGTTCCGGCCGGTCGAGGTCCTCCATCACGTCGGCGGCAGCCTCCGAGAGGAACGCCTCACCCTCGTCGCTGACGCGGCGACCCTCGCCGGCGGCCGTCTCGACGTAGCCCGCGTCCTCGAGTGCCTGGAGGGACGCGCGGATCAGCTTGCGCGAGCCGCTCTCGTGCTGGCCGGGGCGAACGATGTAGCGGTTCGAGCCGCGCTTTTTGGAGCCGTACTCCGTGGCGAGGCGTTCGACGCCGATGGGCTCGTTCTGGGCGACCTTCCGGAGGAGGCTGGCCGAGCGGACGAACCAGAAGTCCTCCTGGTTGGGCGACTGCTCGCGGCCCGAGCCGCTCTTCGTGAACTGGACCCAGTCGGGCTCGTCGATCTCCGATTCGAGTCGCGCGGCGACCTCCTCGATGAGGGCGTCGGCCGGCACGTCGTAGATGGTTACCATTGGGTGAGAATTCAGCCTAACGTCGTTTAAACCCATCGTATTCGGGAGACGGCGTGGGACGCGGTTTCACACGCAGCGGCCGGCGAGCGCCCTCAGACGAACTTCAGCAGGTCGTCGCGATTGTTGGCGTGGAACACCTCGCCCAGGCAGTCCTCCAGCGCCTCGATGTCGCCGCGTTTCGCGCAGATGGGCGCGATCGTGTCGGACCACTGCTGCCACGGCGGGTAGAGGCCGAGCCGGTCACAGATGTCGTCGAGCCGCTCGTCGAGGTCGTCGATCTTGTCGGTCTTGTTGACCGCGACGACGGGCTCGACGCCGACATCCTGGAGGAACGCGAACATCTCCACGTCGTGTGGGACGTTGCCGCGTTTCTCGTGACGGTCGATGATGTCGACGGCGCTTTTCCCGTCCATCACGAGCACGCCGGCGAGGATGTGGTCGGCGTTCTCTTCGACGTACTGGACGATGTTCGTCTTGATCTGCTCGCGTCGGTCCTCTTCGACGCCGGACATGAAGCCGAATCCGGGGAGGTCGGTGAACATGAAGTCCTCGCTGGTGTAGTCGTAGTGGTTGGGCTGGCGGGTGACGCCGGGTTTGCCCCCCGTCGAGAAGTCGTGACCCGTGAGCTCACGCATGAGAGTGGACTTGCCGACGTTGGAGCGTCCGACGAGGACGACTTCCGCGTCGCGGTCCGGCCGGTCTTCAAACATGGTCGAACGAAGCGGTCACAGGGGTTTAAACGGCGCGTCGTGGGACGGCCACGGACGCCCAGCAGTGAGACGACCTCAGAAATCGGGGTCGTCCGCCGCGCTCGGCGTCTCAGGCGCCCCCTGGGCGTCAAGTTCCTCGCTGACGCTCGCAAACGCCGAGCCGAACATCCGGAACACCGCGACCTGCCCGTAGAACTGCAGGAACGGGACCAGCAGGAGGCCAATGACGGTGACTGCGAGGATGCCGGTCAGGATCCAGAGCACGACCGCCACCACGATGGGCATCAGCATCGCCACGAGGTAGTCGACGCTCAGCAGCGTCGGCTTCAACAGGTCGACCGAGAACGCTGCGCCGGCGTTCTCCTCAACGGCGTAGGCGGTGAGCGCGGCCGGTACGGCGTAGTACACCAAAAAGAGGACCGGGATGAACGCGAACGCGGCGAGGATCCCAAATCCGGCGAGGATCCCGCCGGCGTCGCCGCCGATGAGACCGCCCGTTCCGACGACGACGAACACGAACATCCCGTACACAACGATGGGGACGATGGCGTACACGAGCGAGATCACCGTGGCGACCACGCCTTTCACCAGCAGGTCGCCCCATTCCGTGAACTCCGGCGGCTCTTCGGCACCCGCAGCGGTGGTACCGAGCACGCGCACCAGATACCCCATCAGCAGGAACGCCGGAAGGATGAGCCACGAGAAGAAGCCGAGCACGCCGCCGATGATCACGCGACCGATCCAATCGCCCCGTACGGGGTAGGAAAGTCCGTCTTCGAGCATGGTACGTGTCATTCCGGACACGTCATTTAAAACACCCGGAACGAAAGGCATCGTGAGCCGGATACCGTCCGCGCGGATACCGTTCGCGCGGCTACTGCGCCCGCGCTACCGTCCCCGGTCGGTGAACGCCTCGCGGTAGACGCGCCCGAACGCGTTCCGTCGGAGCGTGCCGACGGCGGCCTCCGGTTCCTCGTGGAACGTCGTCGCGATCACCGCGTCCGCGAAGGGGACCGGGTGCCACGCGACGTTGTCGACGTTCTCGGAGCCGAGCCGTGTCACCGACTTCTCGGTGAACTCGCTGTCGGCGAGCCAGTCGTCGAACTCCTCGCGGCTGCCGACATGAACGGCGAGCAGCTCGGCGAAAATGGCGTCCCGGGCGGTCTCGATGACCTCCGGACGGACGCGCTCGTCATACTCCTCGGCGTCGAACTCCATCGCCTTCGTCGTCTCACGCACGACGACCTGTGCGGCCGGGCCGGCGTCCTCGTAGCGTTCGAGCGCCTCCGCGCGCGTCGTCGGCGCGAACGCTCCGTTTGTGTGCATACCGGTCGTATCCGCTCGACTGAAAAGGGCGTTGCGCTATGTGTCCGCGTCGGTGGTGTCGTCGCCGGGCTCTTCGTCGTCGGGCCTCTGATCGCCCGTGTCGTTGGGGTCCGCTCCGTTAGAATCCCCTCCGTTTTCGTACATTTCGCGCGTTAGCTCGCGTGCCTCCCGGAGCGCCTCCGCAGCCTCCGGGTCGAGGTCCGCGGGGTCGGCGCGCGCCCGACCGCTGCCACCGTGGTCGTGGCTGTGGCCGCCGCCGTGTCCGCCCCCGCCACCGTGGCCGTGCACGCCACCGTGCTGGTGGCCCTGACCGCCGGCGTGCGCGTCCACGTCCACGTCGGGTCGCCCCTTTTCAGTCGTGTCCTCGAACACTTCCGGATACGCCGTCTCCTCGGCGTGAGGCGTAATCTCGCTTGCCAGCCCGTCAGGGTCCTGCTTCTGCCAGCCGGGCGCGTGTTCGTCGAGCCACGCCTCGTGGTCGTCGCCGTGGATCATCGCCGTGAACGCGAGGTGGTGCGCGAGGTGCTCGCCGTCACGCTGGGGCGTCGCACACACTGGACACGCGTATCCCATGGCGGGAGATGCGGTCGCCCGGCGTAAATCGGCGTCGGTAGCGCGGTCCGTCGGTCGTTCTCCGCCGGCGTCCGCCGGCGCGCGACACCGTCGATGGACGCCGCGGGGCGGTTCCGGACGCCGCTATAACAGCAACTTTATCACTCGCACGGGGCGAAATTCGCACAAGACTGCTCCATTAGGAGGTTCAAAAGTGACAGAAACCAACACACAACCGGAGGTGAACATCGGTCTCGTCGGTCACGTCGACCACGGGAAGACGACGCTCGTCCAAGCGTTGTCCGGCTCGTGGACCGACCAGCACAGCGAGGAGATGAAACGCGGCATCTCCATCCGCCTGGGCTACGCCGACGCGACGTTCCGACGCTGTCCCGGCGTCGACGAGCCCGAGTGCTACACCACGAAGACGGAATGCCCGGACGGCTCCGAGAGCGAGCGCCTGCGAACGGTCTCGTTCGTCGACGCGCCGGGCCACGAGACGCTGATGGCGACGATGCTGTCGGGGGCGTCCATCATGGACGGCGCCGTGCTCGTCGTGAGCGCCACCGAGGACGTGCCCCAGGCGCAGACGGAAGAGCACCTGATGGCGCTCAACCTCATCGGCATCGAGAACATCGTCATCGCGCAGAACAAGGTCGACCTCGTCGACCGCGACCGCGCCGTCGACAACTACCAGCAGATCCAGGAGTTCGTCGAGGGCACCGTCGCGGAGGACGCGCCCATCGTCCCCGTCTCGGCACAGCAGGAGGTCAACCTCGACCTCCTCATCGACGCCATCGAGACGGAGATCCCGACGCCGGAGCGCAATCCCGACGAGAACGCGCAGATGTACACCGCGCGCTCGTTCGACATCAACCGCCCCGGCGCCGGCCCCGACCAGATCAACGGCGGCGTCGTCGGCGGCTCGCTCGTCCAGGGCGAGCTCGCGGTCGGGGACGACATCGAGATCCGTCCCGGTCGGCAGGTCGACGAGGAGGGCCAGACGGAGTGGCGCCCCCTCGAAACCAGCGTCCGGTCGCTGCAGGCGGGCTCCCAGCAGGTCGAGGTCGCCCAGCCAGGCGGACTGCTCGGCGTCGGCACGGGACTCGACCCCAGCCTGACGAAGGGCGACGCGCTCGCCGGCCAGGTCGTTGGCGAGCCGGGCACGCTCCCCCCGACGCGCGAGGAGTTCGAGATGAGCGTCGACCTCCTCGACCGCGTCGTGGGCGAGGGCGAGGTCGACGACATCTCCACCGGCGAGCCGCTGATGCTCACGGTCGGGACCGCAACCACCGTCGGCGCCGTCACGAGCGCGCGCGACGACGAGTGTGAAGTGAGCCTCAAGCGACCCGTGTGCGCCGCGGAGGGCGCCCAGATCGCGATCAACCGACGAGTCGGCGCCCGATGGCGGCTCATCGGCGTCGGGACGCTCATATAACGTGACGGACACGGGCGAACGCGACGACGACACGAACGAGGATCGGCCCGCCGGCCCCGTCGTCGCCCTCGACGCGAGCGCACTGATGGCGCCGGTCGAGGCCAGCGTTCGCCTCTTCGAGGAGCTCGACCGGCTCCTCGACGCACACGAACTGGTCGTGCCGGCCGCGGTCGTCGCGGAGCTCGACGGTCTCGCGACCGGCAATGGCGAGGAAGCGACGGCGGCAAGCGTCGGAGCGGACCTCGCGGAGCGGGCGAAAACGGTCGAGACGGACGCATCGTACGCCGACGACGCGCTGGTCGAGCTGGCCGCGGACGGCCGGGTCGACTACGTGGTCACGAACGACGGCCCCCTGCGAAACCGGGTGCTGGACGCGGACGTACCAGCAATCGGTTTAAGGGGTCAGAACGCACTGGCGATAACGGAACCGTAGCGCAGGTTTACCGCGCACCCCCCACACACGCACATGTACAAACGAGTTCGACTCAAGGACACGGTCGAGGTACCGCCCAAGCACCTGGCGGACGTCACCGACAAGCGGGTGAAAGCCCTGCTGCAGGACAAGCTGGAAGGACGAATGGACGAGGACGTCGGCAGTGTCGTGAGCGTCATCGAGGTTCACGACATCGGCGACGGCGCCGTGTTGCCGAACCGCCCCGGCGTCTACTACGAGGCGGAGTTCGACGCACTCACCTTCGACCCCGACATGCAGGAGGTCGTCGACGGCACCGTCGTGGAGACGGTGGAGTTCGGCGCCTTCGTCGGCGTCGGGCCGGTCGACGGCCTGCTCCACGTCTCGCAGATCACCGACGAGTATCTGACGTTCGACGGGGCGAACCAGCAGCTCGCCTCCTCGGACTCCGACAAGACGCTCGGCGTCGACGACGCCGTCCGCGTCCGGGTCGTCACCAAGAGCATCGACGAGCGCAACCCGCGCGACTCGAAGATCGGTCTCACGGCCAAACAGCCCGGCCTCGGCAAACACGACTGGCTGGAGGCCGGCCGACGGCGACGCGCCGAGCAGGGTGGCGTCGCGGAGGATGACTGATGGCGGAGGATCGGCTCGCCTGCCGGGAGTGCCACCTGGTGAACGATCCGGACTCCCAGACGTGTGAACACTGCGGCTCCTCCTCGTTGACGGAGGACTGGGCCGGCTACGTCATCATCAACCACCCCGAGGAGAGCGAGATCGCCGAGGAGATGAACGTCTCCAAGCCGGGCTCGTACGCGCTGAAGGTCCGGTAGACCCACCGCGACACCGCGAACGCTCATCACCGATGCTCTCTCTTCCCGACTCGCTTCGTGACGCGTTCAAGGAACCGCTGGGCCCGGTCACGACGGACCCCAACGCGCTCCTTGCGGACGCCGCCGACACGCGGATCGCCCACGACGCACCCGACGCGCCGCTCATCGCGGTCGGCGACGTGGTGACGTACCACCTCCGTGAGGCCGGGCGACAGCCGGACGTAGCGGTGATAGACGGGAAGACGGAACGTGAGGAAGTCGACCCGGAGATCCGCGAGTCGCTTGCGGACGCCGGCGACCGCCGGAGCGTCGTCGAGAACCCGCCCGCGACGCTCTCGCGAGAGACGCTGGAGGCGCTTCGGGAGGCACTTGAGGCGTCGGCGTCGGAGACGACCGTGATCGAGACGCTGGGCGAGGAGGACCTCGTCGCGCTGCCAGCGATCGTCGCCGCGCCCGACGGCGCCAGCGTGGTGTACGGCCAGCCGGGCGAGGGGATGGTCCGCGTCGCGGTCACCCCGGAATCGCGCGCGGAAGCCCGCGAGCTGTTCGAGGCGCTCGACGGGGACATCGAGACGGCGTACGCCACGCTCGGCGTCGACCGGGACGCGAGCTAGCAGGACTCCGACGCCGAGCGGCCGGAATCCGACCAGCGAGTGAGCCGGCGGCGACCACTGAGCGAGTCGGCGGCGGCCGCCCGGGGTAAGGGGGGCTTCGAAATCCTTTTACAGCTTTCGAGGGGAGGTAAGGGTAACTGACTATGGACGTCGACATCATCTCCGAAGACGAGAACCCCATGTTGCACCGTACGGACGTTCGATTCGAGACGACCCACGAGGAGGCCACGCCCTCCCGGCTCTCCGTCCGCGACTCGCTTGCGGCCAAGCTGGACAAGTCCTCCGACGAGGTCGTCGTCCACGAGCTCAACACCAAGTTCGGCATGCGCAAGACGGTCGGCTACGCGAAGGTGTACGACTCCGCGGCCGACGCGATCGACGTCGAACAGGAGCACATGCTCGCCCGCAACAAGATCGGCGCCGATGAGGACGCCGAGGCGGACGCTGAAGAAGCGTAAGTAACGACGCCTTTTTTAATGCGCGTTCTCGGTATCGAGGGGACTGCCTGGTGTGCAAGCGCCGCAGTCCACGACACCGAGACCGACACCACCGTCATCGAGTCCGACGCCTACGAGCCGGACAGCGGCGGCATTCACCCGCGGGAGGCCGCCGAGCACATGACGGAGGCGATCCCCGAGGTCGTCGACGCCGCGCTCACGTACGCCGAGACGCAGTACGGCCCGGACAGCATCGACGCCGTCGCCTTCTCGCGAGGGCCGGGACTCGGCCCGTGTCTGCGGACCGTGGGCACCGCCGCGCGCTCGCTGGCGGCGACGCTCGACGTGCCCCTTGTCGGCGTCAATCACATGGTCGCCCACCTGGAGATCGGCCGGCACCAGGCCGACTTCGAGAACCCGGTGTGTCTGAACGCGTCGGGTGCGAACGCCCACCTGCTGGGCTACCACGACGGACGGTATCGGGTGCTCGGCGAAACGCTCGACGCCGGCGTGGGCAACGCCATCGACAAGTTCACCCGCCACGTCGGGTGGAATCATCCGGGGGGCCCGAAGGTGGAGGCCGCCGCGAAGCGGTACGACCCACAGAAATCGGGTGCGGAAAGAGGAGAGGAGTACGAGGACGCGCTCCTCGACCTCCCGTACGTCGTGAAGGGGATGGACTTCTCCTTTTCAGGGATCAGCTCGGCCGCCAACGACGCGTACGACGACGGCGTCCCCGTCGAGCGCATCTGTGTTTCGCTCCAGGAGCACGTCTTCGCGATGTTGACGGAGGTCGCCGAGCGCGCGCTCTCGCTGACGGGCGCCGACGAACTCGTTCTCGGCGGGGGCGTCGGACAGAACGACCGGCTGCGCGGAATGCTGGAGACGATGTGTGCCGAGCGCGGCGCGGACTTCCACGCGCCCGAGCCCCGGTTCCTCCGGGACAACGCCGGCATGATCGCGGTGCTTGGCGCGCGCATGGCCGAGGCCGGCGACACGATTCCGGTCGCCGAGTCCGCGGTCGACCCGAACTTCCGCCCGGACCAGGTGCCCGTCACCTGGCGCGAACACGAACCCTCCGTCGCGCGGGTTGGTGCGGGGTCGGACGCCGCGCTTCGCGGCGCGGAGGCCATCGTCACCGTCGACGCCGACGGCGAGCGCGTGGTGAAACGTCGGGTGCCGAAGACGTACCGGCATCCGGAGCTCGACGAGACGCTCCGCTACACCCGAACGAGGTCGGAGGCACGGCTGACGAGTGAGGCACGGCGGGCTGGCGTACCTGCCCCGCTGGTGATCGACGTGGACGTGCCGGCGGCGACGCTGACGCTCCAGCACGTCGGCGAGGCGGATCTCGCGGCCGGGCTCTCCGCGACCCGCACGCGGGACGTGGGTCGGCACCTCGCTCACCTCCACGCGGCCGGCTTCGTTCACGGCGACCCGACGACGCGGAACGTCCGTGTGGGGGGCCCGGACGACCGCACGTACCTCATCGACTTCGGACTCGGCTTCCACACCGGTCACGTCGAGGACCACGCGATGGACCTCCACGTGTTCGAGGGCTCCGTGAGCGCGACGGCGACGAACCCCGGGCCGCTGCTCGACGCCTTCGAGGAGGGCTACCGCGAGGTCGGCGACGAGCGCGTCGTCGAGCGCCTGCGGGAGGTCGAGGGTCGCGGCCGGTACCAGTGAGCCGGACGACCCACCTCTCACCCTCGGGACCACACGGGCGTTGCACGCCTCGTGGCCGACAGGGTTTATGAGGCGGGCGACCGACGTGACGGTATGGCAGACAAACCGTCCTCCGGTGAGCTGTTCGGAATCCCGTACAACTTCGAGCGACCGAGCATCGGCCGCCTGCTCTCGTCGTACTGGCAGCCCGACGAGGGAATGCTGGTCGAGAAGCCGTTTGGCATCGGCTACACGCTCAACCTCGCGAACTGGCGTTCGTGGGTCGTCCTCGCCGTCGCCGGCGGGCTCTACTACCAGAGCAAACAGAGCGAGGCCACGCGCACGTCGGCCGCCGAGGAGGCCGACGGCGACGAGGGCCCTGTCGAAGTGATCGTCGACGACGACTGAGCCGTCGCTGTTTTTCGGACGCTCCCGACCGCACCTGACGGAGCCCGAACACACTTACTGACACCCTCCGTGTAGCGGCGTATGCGACGCAACGTGGCGATCGGGGTGGTAGTCGTCGTCATCGCCGTCGGGCTCGCGCTGTCGGGGTTTTTCGGCGGGACGGGCGACGAGCCGGAAGCCGGCGAAGTGCCCGCAGACGCACTCGTGGAGATCGACGGCGACCACGAGCTGTGGCCGTACACCAGCCGCAGCGAGTCGGTCGACGGGCGAACCCTCGCGATCAACGTCGTGTTCCACAACGACGGCGATACCGTACTGAACGCGCTCACGACCGACCCGGCCGCCGATTGGGAGGAGACCGACGAGGAGGAGAGCGACGCGGAGCCCGACCTCGTCCGGGACGCGGTGACCACTGAGTGGGAGGACGCCCACGGCTCCGTCCGCTACTCGTATTTCGCCGGCGCGGACGGCGGCGAGTGGACCGACGAGACGTTCGAGCTCCACGACGGCGAGTATCTCGGGACGCGCGACCACATCCGCGCGTACGAGTCGCCCGACCGGGCGTACACGGCAGTTCAGGTCCACGAGGAGTACTACGACTGGTTCCGCCTCCGTCACACCGTCACCGACATCGACGACCCGGCGGTGCGGCTGGAAGACGAGTTCATCGAAAACGACCTCGAGGCGACGGTCACTCGCGAGCACCACGGCATCGAGGGCGGCTGGAGCGACGGCTGGCTCTCCGTCGTCGACCTGCTTATCGTCGTGCCGCTGGCTGGGGCGCTGCTCCGCCGACAAACCCGGGAGTCGGTCGTCGACGCCGCCGGGCGGTTCCATGAGGAGGCGAGCCGCCACGGCGACGCCGCGGTGATGGGGGCCGGACTCGCGGCGATCGTCCTCGCGGTGCGGGCCGCCGGCATCGGACTGGAGATCGCGTATCCCGGCATCGCGCCCAAGGCGATCGCCGCACCGCTGTACCTCGTGTTGGCGCTCGGGATCCCCGCGCTCGCACTCGCCGTGGCCGACCGGTGTGAGCCGGCCGCGGCGTTCCTCGGCGCCGTCGCCGGACTCGGAGCCGGGTTCGTGCTCGACTTCGCGAGCATGGGCGTCGCCGTGCCGCCGGACCTCATCGTCCATCGGACGGCGATGCTCGCGGCGATCGGCCTGATCGCCGCCGGGCGCGCTGACGGTGACCGCACGATGCTCGCAGTCGGGCTACTGGCGTGGGTTGGCGGACTCGCGCTCCCGCTGTTCGACGTGCTCTAAGCCGGGGTCAGCAGGGAGCGGTGACTGCCGTCCTGCGAACCGGCGTTTCCCAGCCAACGAGGGCATATAACCGCCCGACCGCAGAATTGTTATAGCGTGAGCGCGGAACTGTAATAGAATGACGAACGTGACCACGAGCCGACGGTCACTCCTCGCGGGACTCGGCGTGGCGGCGAGCAGCGCCGGCTGTGTCGGTCGCGTTCGGAACATCGCGGGCCGCGACAGCGCCTCGCAGTTGACGCTTGAGCTGATGACGACGCCGGCGGACGCCGACCCCCACGGCATCCGCATCGCCCGTCACCTCTCGGAACACCTGGAGGCCGTCGGCATCGCCACACGTGTCAACACGGTGTCGGAGGCCGACCTGCATCGTAACGTGCTCCTCAACCACGATTACGACGTGTACGTCGGCCAGTTCTCGGAAGCCGAGCCGTTCGACCCGGACGCACTCTACTCGCTTCTCCACTCGCGGTTTGCCGAGGAGACTGGATGGCAGAACCCGTTTGGACTCACCGAACTCGCCATCGACGAGATGCTGGACGAACAGCGGTCAGTCCCCGAATCCGGACGCCCGGGCGTGGTCTCGGAGCTACTCGAAACCGTCGCCGAAGTCCAACCCTTCAACGTCGTCGCGTTCCCCGACGCGCTGACGGCTGTGCGTGAGGGGAACTTCGAGGGGTGGGAAACGGGGCGCCCCACCAGTGCGTCCGGACTGCTACAGCTCGAACACGCGGGAGAAGTGGACGACGACGAGCCAGTGACGCTGGGGCTGGCGACGACGGACGACCGAATCACGGAAAATCTCAACCCGATCGCGGCCGAATACCGGCGTCACGGGACGTTCACCGACCTCCTGTACGACCCGCTCGTTCGGTCCGATAGTGGCAACCGGATACCCTGGCTCGCAGCCGACTGGACGTGGGACGGAGACACCGATACCCTCCGCGTGACGCTTCGCGAGGCGAACTGGCACGACGGAGAGCCGGTCACCGCGGAGGATATGGCGTTCACTTACGAGTTCCTCGCGGACACGTCGCTTGGTGAGGCGGAGACGCCGGTCCCGGCGCCGAAATACCGCGGTCGCAGCTCGCTCGTCGAATCCTCGCGGGTGATCGACGACCGGACGGTCGAGCTCTCGCTCGTCTCTTCGAGCGAGACGGTGGCCCAGCGGTTGCTCGAGGTGCCGGTGTTGCCCGCACACATCTGGAGCGATCTCACCGCGCCCGCTACCATCGTCGGCATCGAGATCGACGAGGAGGCGACGGAAGCGGTGGTGTGGAACAACGAGGAGCCCGTCGGGAGCGGCCCCCTCGTCTTCGAGGAGTCGACCGCCGAATCCGAGGTGACGTTCCACGCGAATGAGGAGCACTTCCTCCGGCAGGACCCCGAGAGCACGCCGGGGGGAATTCCGCCGGCGTACGCCGGCGGTCCCGCATACGAACGGATGGTGATCGAGGTCGTCCCGTCGGACATTGCGGCAGTGCAGGCCGTCGGCGACGGGCTCGCCGACGCCACCGCCTCGAACCTCGGTCCCGACGCAGTGCCGCGTATCGGCCGGGAGGCAAGCGCCAAACTGGTGAGTGCCCGTTCCGCCGCGTTCTACCACGTGGGATACAACGTGCGGCAAACCCCGCTCTCGAACCCACGGTTCCGTGGGATCCTGAGCGGACTGTTGGATAAGCAAGCGATCGCCGAGGAAACGTTCCAGGGATACGCAGCGCCCGCCGCCACGCCGCTCGCACCCTCTCCACAGTGGGTCCCGTCGAGTCTCCAGTGGGACGACGAGACCGGCACGGACCCGAAGCACCCGTTCTACAGCGAAAACGGCGAGCTCGATGCGGATCGAGTGCGTGAGGAGCTCAGGGATGCCGGCTACCGGTACAACGAGGCGGGCGAACTGCTCGCGCGCGGGCAATGAACCCGCTCGACTCCGTCAGCCCCCTGGTGTCAGTCTCCGTCCGACTCCTGTTTTGGGTGGGCGTGATGTGTCTCGGCGCCGCGCTCGTGATGGTCGGACCGCGCAAGCTCGCGGAGCTTCGCACCACCGCGCTTCCTCGCCTCCGTGAACTGAAAGTCCCACTGTTGGCGCTGATCGCGGTACTGGTCGCCAGTGCCCTCGGTCGCGGGGCGCTACAGACGGTTTCGGAGCTGTTCGGCCTCCACCTCACTGGGCTCATCTTCGCGATCGAGGGCGAGTTCGTGGCATGGCTGCAGGCAACGTTTCAGTCGGAGCCGCTCACGGTGTACTTCTCGTGGATCTACATCTACGGGTACGTGTTCATGCTGACGTTCCCGTTCATCTTGTACGGGGTGTTAGAGGAGACGACGACGCTGAAACGGCTCATCACCGCCTACGCGCTCAACTACGCGATCGGACTGGCCTTCTATACGCTGATCCTCGCACACGGGCCGCGGAACGTGATGCCGGATCTGGTCACCTCGCTTCTGTACACGTTCAACCCGGATTTCCAGGCGCTGACGAGCGAGGTGAACGAGAACACCAACGTCTTCCCCTCGCTTCACACCTCGCTGTCGGCGACCGTGATGGCGTTCGCCCTGCTCACTCGTGAACGCTACCTCGCGTGGGCGGTCATCGCCTCCTGGCTCGCAGTGTCGGTGTGGATCTCGACGATGTACCTCGGCATCCACTGGCTCGTCGACGTGTTTGGCGGCGTCGGCCTCGCGCTCGCCTGCGTGTTCCTCTCGTACCGGTTCGTCAGTCCCTCGGTCGGCGAGATCGAGGAGGACACCGCGACGGTGCTCGACGACTGAGCCGGCGGGCGCCGCGGCGGGGGCGTCGGTGGCGGCGCTGTGGGCGCCGGCAGCACACCGGCTCCCCCCTCCGACCGCCAGTGTTCCGGTAACCCCCTCCGCGGGGGGTACGTTCTTGATGCCCGGCACCGACTTGCCGGCATGACGCTGTCTCCGGAGACGCGACGCCGCATCGACGCGTTCGTGAGCGACTGGGTGGCCGACGCCGACGTTCCCGGCGCCGGACTGGCTCTCGTGGACCGCGATGAGGTGCTGTACGCCACCGGCTTCGGCGCCCGCGACATCGAGGCCGACGCGCCCGCGACCGCCGACACGCTGTTCGGGATCGGCTCCTGCTCGAAGTCGGTCACCGCGCTCGCGGTCGCGTGGCTCGTCGAGGCCGGCGAGCTCGACTACGCCGACCCCGTTTCGGACCACGTCGACGCGTTCGCGGGGACCGGAATCACGGTCGACGACCTCCTGACGCACTCCTCGGGAATGCCGTCCGATGGGGCTGCCGTCGCCCAGATCGCCCGGCGGATCGGCGCGGCGCCGGCGACACAGCCGACGACCTCGCGTGACGACTTCGACCGGCTGCTCGCGACGACGGCCGACGACCGCGTGGCGGCCGAGGAGTGGCCCGGCGAGGAGGAGCCGTTCTTCTACTACAACACCGGCTACACCGTGCTCTCGGACGTGGTGGCGGCGGTCGCGGACGAGCCGTTCCGGGAGTTCGTCATCGAGACCCTGTTCGAGCCGCTGGGCATGCCGCGGACGACGTACGCGGAAGCGGAGTTCGAGGCTGACCGGGAGGCTGCCACGCCGTACTACCGCGACCCCGACGACGGGGAGGGGGAGGGGACGCTCACCGAGGGCGGATTCCCCTTCGGCGACCGCGTGGACGGCCCGGGCGGGCTCGTTGCCTCGGTGAACGAGCTGGCGCGCTACGTCCGGTTCCACCTCAACGGCGGCGAACTCGACGGCACGCGGCTGGTGAGCGAGGAGACGCTCACGGAGGCACACACCGCACACGCCACGCGCCAGCGGTTCCTCGACGGCGCCGAACAGGGATACGGCTACGGCTGGATGCGCCAGCCGTTCGCGGTCGGCGAGGGACATGCGGACGCCGATACGCTGGTCGGCCACGGCGGGAGCGTCTCCGTGGCGACTGCCTTTCTCGGCTGGCTGGAGGACGCCGAGATCGGCGTCGCACTCGCCTGTAACACGTCGGCCGACCCGCACCCGATGCACGTCGGGCCCGCGGTGCTCGCGCTGGCGACCGGCAACGAGCCGGCGGAGACGGTGCCGCGCTACGCGCTCGACGCGAAGCTCGACGCGGTCGTCGGGGAGTACGACGCCGTCCACTCGGTCGCGCGCGGCACCGTCGAGCGGGCCGGCGGCACGCTGACGCTGACGCTGGCGACGGATCTGGGCGACCAGACGATGCACCTCCAGCCCACCTCGCTTTCCCCGGACGACCTCACCTTCGAGACGGTGAGCGCGGCGGGCGCGGCCGTCCCCGTGCGCTTCGAGCGCGGCGAGGACGGCACCGTGCAGGACCTGTTCGTGCAGCGCTGGCGGCTGCAACGCGAGTACGCCGCATAAGTGGGGAGCGTGAGAGATTGAGGCGTCCGTCAGTCGGCCGTCTCATCCTCCCGCGCGCGCCCTCGCGAGCGCCCTTTTAAGGGCGCGAGCGACGCGCGCGAGGGTCCGACCGGCACCCGGAGCAACGCGGAGGGTGCCGGTCGCCGGTTGGGGAGGACGAGGTGCGGGGCCGTGGCGGGTCTCCCGGCTGTGGATGTCGGCGGTCGGCGTCGCGTTCACCAAGTAGCATCATCCGCTCCGTAGACGGGTATAAGCAGCCGGTGACGACGCTGGCAAAGCCCCAGCAGACTCCTTGTAAGCGGTTGGTGTGGTGAGGACGCCGGCGAACACCTGCAAAGTCACAGCAGACTCCTTATAAGTGGCAGAATGAGTGAAAGCGGCGACAGCCGCGGAGAACACGACCGCCAAAGCCCCAGCCGGCTCCTTATAAGCAGTTGATGGAGTGAACACGACGGCAAATACCTTCAAAGGTCCAGCCGACACCTTATAAGCGGTTTGTGTGGTAAGTGCGCCGGCGACCACGGAGAACACGACCGCCAAAGCCCCAGCCGGCGACGACTCGCGCGGCTTGCTGCGCTCCTCGCTCACTCCGTTCGCTGCGGTGCTTGCTGCGCCGGGCTTCGTCCTCGCCGGCTGCCCCTTTGAGTCCCACCCGGCACAGCACCGCACCCGCACCTCACACCTCCCCAGCCTCGTCGTCGCCTCCGGCGACGACTCCCTCGCGCGCCGGCGAGCACCCGCTGGGCGCTCGCCGGGCGCGCCACCGCTCTGACATTCACTTATAAAGTCGGGGCTGCCGCTACGCGAACGCCACGTCCTCAAGCGTCGCCGTCTCGCCGAACAGCCAGTCGGCGTGGTCGACGGCGTACGCCTTGTGCTCCTCGGTGATGTAGCCGAGCGCGTCCTCGACGACCACCGGACGGTAGTCGCGCAGGCCCGCGCTGCCGGCGGTGTGGAGCACGCAGACGTTCGCGAGGGTGCCACAGATCAGCAGGTCGTCGATGCCGTGCGCGTCGAGGTGACCCTCGAGGTCGGTCTGGTAGAACCCGTCGTAGGTGTGCTTCTCGACGACGTGCTCGTCCGGTCGGGGGTCGAACTCGTCGACGAGCTCGGCCTCCCACGACCCCTCGACGACGTGCTCGCCCCAGCGCTCGAACTCGTCGTAGTAGTGGTTCCCCTCGAACTGTCCGGGCGGGTGCACGTCGCGGGTGTAGACGACGTGCGCGCCGGCTTCGCGGGCGCGGTCGACGAGGTCGGCCACCGGGTCGACGGCGGCCTCGCTCGGCTCCGCAAAGAGGCTGCCATCGGGGTGACAGAAGCCGTTCTGCATGTCGACGACGACCACCGCGGTGCGGTCGGGATCGAACTCCATGTCGCACGGTTCGGACGGCGACGTTAAGAAAACCGGCGTCACGGGAGGGACGGGTGGCTGTGGTCGACGCAGGGAGTATCTGCACCCGTCCGGCCGCGTCGACGCGCAGGACCGACAAGCTACTTAGGGTCCTACCCGCAACGGGGTGTATGCGACGGGTTCTCATCGTCCTCGCCGTGACGCTGCTCGCCGTCGGCCTCGCAGCCGGCGGCGCCGGCGCGACCGACCATCCGGTTGCGGAGTCGCCCGACGAGTGTGCGGACGCCAACGACACGGAGATCGTGGGCTGCTGGGCGGGCATCCACTACGGCGAGGACCCCGGGATCGACCAGTCCGACGGGCTGACCGAGGCCGAACTCGAGGAGCTCACGCACCTCAAAATGGCCCGCGTCGAGTACCTCCGCGACCGGCCGTTCACGGAGGCGGTGCCGGTCGACACCGTCACGCGCGAGGAGTTCCAGGCCGACTACGAGGGCGACGAGGAGGAGACCGACGACGAACGCGAGTTCAACCGCTGGAACGACGGCGTCTGGAAGGCGCTGTTCGTCGTCGGCGAGGACGACTCCTCGGCCGAGGCGCTCGACGCGGTGTTCGGCGGGGCGGTCGCCGGCTTCTACTCGCCCGCGGAGGACCGGGTGGTGCTCGTCGTCGACGAGGACGAGGCGCTGCAGATTAGCGGCTCGACGCTGGTCCACGAGCTCGCCCACGCGATGCAGGACCAGTACCACGACCTCGCGGACCCGCGATACGCCGGCGACACGCAGGACGCCGACCTGGCGGTCGAGGGGATCGTCGAGGGTGAGGTCGTGCTGATCGAGGAGCTGTACGACGAACGGTGTGCCGAGGAGTGGGCCTGTATCGGCGAGCCGCCGGCCGATGATGACGACGGCCTTCCGGCAAACTTCAACTACGGCATCCTCCAGACGGTGCTCCAGCCGTACTCCGACGGCCCGTTCTACGCGGAGTCCCTCCGCGAGGAGGGCGGCTGGGAGGCAGTCAACGCGTCGATGAACGACCCGCCGGCGACCACCTCCGAGACGATCCACCGTGACCCCGACTACGAGACGGCGGAGATCGAGTTCGAGGACGTCGCAGAGGCCGGCTGGGAGACGTTCGACGAACAGGGCGTCGACGGCGCGGAAACCGCCGGCGAGGCGTCGATGTTCGTGATGTTCTGGTACCAGAGCTTCGAGTACGAGGTGCCGACGTTCGAGGCGACCTGGGAGCAGAGCGTCAACGTCCACCTCCAGACCGACGACGAGCTCCGGACGCGAGCGGCCTACAACTACGCCGACTCGGCGACCGACGGCTGGGCGGGCGACGAGCTCTACCCGTACCGAAACGACGGCGACGACGAGGAGCGGGACGGCTACGTCTGGGAGACGGAGTGGCAGACCGAGGCGGACGCCACGGAGTTCCTCGAGACCTACGAGCGAATGCTTGCCCACCACGACCCGGAGACCACCGACGAGGGGGTCCGGTACGTCGCCGACGGCGACTTCCGTGGCGCGTACGGCGTCGAACACGACGACACCACGGTGCGGATCACCCACGCCCCCGACCCCGAGAGCGTCATGGAGATCCGCCCGACCATCGAGCTTGAGGAGCCCGAACCCGAGGAGCCGGCGCCCGACACGCCGGCGGCGGGAACGCCGGTGCCCGGGACCGACGAGCCGACCGGTACGCCCGAAAGCGACGGGTCGTCCGACGAGATGGCGCCCGGGTTCGGCGTCGTCGTCGCGCTCGTCGCGCTGCTTTGTGCCACGGTGGTGCTTCGGACACGGGACTAGATCCGCGAGTCGAGGTTACGTCTCAACGATACTCAGTTTAAAGTATCATGTGACCAATTGTCATTCTATCCGATGTACTTGCGCGATCTGATAGATAAGGACTGGAACAGTTACGAACGGAAGCGCTTCATCAACGACGATACCAAGTCAAAAACGGAAGCGTTCGACCCCGAAGCGTTCAAACACGACGGATTCTCGGAGCGTGAAACGTATCTGAACACGTACGTACCGGCGCTCGCCGAGGAGGGACGGGTCAAAGCCGAACTCACGGACTTCACGCCTCCACGGCTCTCGTCGATCAACGATTCACCGTACCAGGCGCTCGTGATCAGATTCGGCGTCCTCAGGCAACTCATTCAACAACCGGGGTACAGCATGCAGAAAGGGGAGTTGCTGGACGCCGTACAGGAGTGGCAGAGGGGGTTCATCGACACGTACGATGGCGATTCGTTCTCCGAGGACGATGAGTTGCTCCATCTGGCACACGCAGCCGTCGATTACGAAAACCAGATCGATGATTCGGAGCTTCATATGGTATCTAGCTTCTTTGAATTACACAATCGTGCGTACGAGAGTAAACACGAGTACTACACCTGGCTGGAGTTTTTCAAACGACTGTCGGCAATCGAGCGGTTCCCGAAGGTTTCACGCTCCGACAGCCCCGAGCACGCCCGTGATACCATCGAGAAGGGGATCTGGTCGCTTCAGGAACAAGCTCTCGTCTACGAGGTGAACGACGGAGACACGAAGGACCTCGTCGGAATTCCGGAGGACTTTGCGGACGTCATCGGCGACTGGCTCCACTACGAGATGTCGGAAGAGAACTTTCACCGGATGCTCGAGACGCTTGAACCGTTCGACCGTCAGTCGGTGCTCATAGAGGCGCGTGAAACGTTCGACATCGAAGGGAAAAACTATGGACGCAACGAGAATAGACGGGAGAACATCGTCGCCGCAGGCGTGTATCCCAGCGAACTGCTCCGGGAAGTAGTCGACAAGGAGGACCTCAAAGCGATCGTCGACCGCTACGGCCTCGATGCTCACAAACGGCGGACGGACGAGATGGTCACCGCGATCATCGAGTACTTCGAACAGTCGCAGAAGGCGGTCGACGACGACGACCCCGAAGTCGAGCTATTTATCGAGACGTACGAGGATATCGCCGACGGAACGGTCACGCAGGTGCCGCCACAGCTACAGGATCTCGTCGACGTCGAGAACGCGGACCGAAAGCTCGACATCCTGTTCGAGGAGGCTACCGGGGAACTGTTTCGGGAGGCGTTCGGTCTCGACGGAACGAACCAGCTCGGCCAACACGCGACCGGGATGGTCGCCGACGGGGAGATCGAACAGGACGGCAAGTGGCTACTCTGGGACAACAAGCGCCGGCGGGAGAAGTTCCGGCTCGGAAGCGATGCTCGAAGCAAAATAAAGAGCTACATCGACACCAAGGACAAACAGCATCAGGTGGAGTGGTTCCTGATCGTTGCTCCGGACTTCACCGAGGAGGCCGAGAAGAACGCGGAGCGCTTGGAGATGCAGATCGGAAAGGACATCCGGTTGATTCGAGCAGCGGATCTGAAAACGCTCGCAAGCACGTGGCGGGAGGAGTACGCTGCGGACGGCCGCGAGCTACCGCTCGCAGCGTTTTATGGGTCCGGGCTGTTCGAGGTCGAACCAGCTCTCGATCTGCTTGACTCCGAGTTCTAGTTGGGTGCCGCCGAACCGGTCGCATCCCACCTGGCTTTTTGCGGCTGCCGGGCGAACGGCGAGCAATGACCGAGTTCGACATCGTGGACGCCGACGCGATCCGGTCGGGACGGGCCACCGACGCCTACTTCGAGCGCACGGAGGCGACGCTCGAGGCCGCCGGCCGGAATCCGCGCGTCGTCGCGGAAGTGACCGCCGACCAGTTTCCGGACGGGGAGTTCGAGCTGTTTGCGGGGCTGAAAGACGCCGTCGCCCTGCTCGAAGGACGCGACGTGGACGTCGACACGATCCCCGAGGGGCGGCTGTTCGACGGCGGGCCAGTCATGCGGATCACGGGCGACTACCTGACGTTCGCGCGGCTGGAGACGTCGCTTTTGGGCTTTCTCTCGCACGCGTCCGGCATCGCCACCGCGGCGCTGGACGCGCGAGTCGCCGCGCCCGACTCCCACGTCCTCTCGTTCGGCGCGCGCCACGTCCACCCGTCGATGACGGCGGTCGTCGAGCGCTCCGCGCTGCTTGCGGGCCTTGACGGCTTTTCGCACGTCGCTGCCGGCGACCTCCTCGGCAAGGAGGCGTCGGGGACGATGCCGCACGCGCTCATGATCTGCTTCGGCGCCGGCAACCAGGAGGCGGCGTGGCGCGCGTTCGACGAGACGGTCGACGAGCGCGTCCCGCGGATCGCGTTATGTGACACCTACACCGACGAGAAGGACGAGGTGATCCGGGCGGTCGAGGCGCTCGGCGACCGCCTCTCGGGCGTCCGGCTCGACACGACGGGCTCGCGCCGCGGAGACTTCCGGCACATCGTGCGGGAGGTGCGCTGGGAGCTCGACGCGCGCGGCCACGAGGACGTGGACGTGTACGTCTCCGGCGGACTCGGGCCCGACGACCTCCGACGGCTCCGCGACGTGGTCGACGGCTTCGGCATCGGCGGCTACGTCTCGAACGCCGATCCCGTGGACTTCGCGCTCGACATCGTCGAGGTCGACGGCGAACCGGTGTCCAAACGCGGGAAGCTCTCCGGAACGAAACACGTGTACCGGACCGCCGACGGCGACCACGCCGTCGGGCTCGCGGGCCGTGAGGGGCCCGAAGGCGCCGAACAGCTGCTCCAGCCCGTCATTCGCGACGGCGAGGTGGTCGACGAGGCGCTGTTCGATCTGGACGCCGGCACGGAGCGGGCGCTGGCGGATGCGGGTCACGTCGGCTACGGCGACGGGACTGCGGAGCGGCGGTAGCCGCGGCGCACGTCGGCGACGTCGCTCTCGCTCGAAAACAAAATGGCTGCGTGAGGCGGACGCTCCGAGGCGGGGAAGCGTCGAGTAGGCGCGGCCTCCAGTCCGTTACAGCTCTTCGACGGCGCCACCGTCGGGGCGCTCGCGGAAGACCTGGCCCTCGATGAGCGTGACCATCGTCTCCTCGTCCTCGTAGGCGGTCGGCGAGAGTCCCGCCTTCCGGCAAGCTCGCGAGAGGAACTCGGCAGCTGACCAGCCGTTCTCGACGGGGAGCGTCGGGTAGAGCCAGCCGTGGGCGTTGCCGGCGTCGACGGCGACGCCGTGCGTGCCGAGTTCGAGGTCGGCGAGCGGGTCGTTGGTGAGCACCGTGTTCGAGACGATACAGACGGAGACGGTGAGGTGCTCCAGCTCCTTCGGCTCCACCTCGGAGCCACAGGAGTCGTCGGAGGCGGCCTGAATCGCGGCCTCGACGATGGCGTGACCGAGCTGGTCGGAGGTCTTGTACGCGCCGGCACAGCCACGGAGCCGGCCGCGACCGCGTGTCGACTGCAGGCGGACGAACGCACCCGTCCGGGAGTAGAAGGCGTCGCGCATGCTCCCCGGATGTTCACGTTGGCCCTGCAAAACGAACGATTCGACCGCCTCGCGTGCGAGTTCGACCGCTCGAGCTCCGTCCTCGTACGATAGCTCAACGGTCTGGGCCTCGGACATACCTTCCCTTGCGGTGCGGCCGACTTGAACGTGTCCCTTCCGCGTGAACGTTCATGACCTTTCGAGGATCGGTGATATCTCATTTCTCGTCCGCTGTCGCGGTCGATGTCTCTCCTGCGAGTCGAATGACCACTCGGAGGTACGAGCGAGTGGAGGCCGGCGTGCGCCCGGCGGTCCCGCCGACCGAACCCCTTATTGGTGGGAGTCGGCTAGGAATTGGCGGACAGAGGGAGCCCGACTCCCGTGGCGTCAGCCATGAGGAAAGTCCCCCCACCGGCCGGACAGGCGACCGGGCACAAGCCCGGAGTCGGAGACGGCTGGCTCTGGAACAGCAACGAGACCCCCTGCCCCGACCCGTGACGCGTGCGAACCGACCCGCGAGGGAAGGGAGTTAACCCGCAGAGGACCGACGGGCAGGGACGGATGGAACGGCGAATCCTCGCCGGTGCAAGTCCGTGCCATCAGGTAGTCCGGCCACGGCACGGACGCTCAGCCGAATGTCGGGACGAACAGAAGGGGGCTTACTCCCCTCAGTCCGCTCGTACCGCCGAGCGACGGCGCTTATTCTCGAATTGCTGGCTAGGCGGACAGGACGCCGGGGAGCCGTATACTTCCGAGTAGCCGAAGGGCCAGCGGCTGCCCCCCAAAGCGGCACAGTCAGTCGGCGGACGCCGGCGGCTTCGACACGTTCAGCGAGTAGCCCGTCGCGGCGATGACGAACAGCGCCAGCGGCGAGAGGAACGCGAAGAAGTAGTAGGGGACGTACTCCAGCGTCGGGACGCCCGTCACGCCCGTCATGAAGACGGCGCCGGCGTGCCACGGAAACAGCGCGCCCGTCGGCGTCCCGGCCGCCTCGACGGCCCGGGAGAGCTGGTCGGTGTCGAGCCCCAGCTCGTCGTAGGTGTTCCGCAGGGTGACGCTCGGGAGCACGATGCTCATGTACTGCTGTGCGGTGAGGGCGTTGACGGCAATCGCCGAAACACCGGTACCAGCGACGAGCACGCCCGGACTCCGGATCGTGGAGACGAAGCCGTGGGCAATGACCGCGAGCGCGCCGGTCCGCTCCAGGATCCCGCCGAGCGAGAGGGCGGCGACGACGACGGTGATCGTCCACGCCGACCCCGTCAGCCCGCCGGTCGCCAGCAGCTCGTTTACCGTCTCCGAGGAGGACTCGGGCGCGGTGCCGGACATGAAGATCTCCCACGCGGCGACAAAGCCGGTCCCTTGCACGAGGATCGTGGTGAACGCGCCCGCGAACACGCCGGCGACCAGCGTCGGGAGCGCCGGGTATCCCCGGAGCGCAAGCCCGAAGGTGACGAGGAGGGGCAGAAACGCGAGCAGCGTGATCGCGTACACCTCGGTGAGGCCACTCTGGATCTCCGCGATCCGGCCCGCAGGAATCTCCCCCGTCGTCCGGAGCCCCAGTACGATGAAGCCGAGAACCGCGACGCCGAACGCCGCGAACGTCCCGAGCTGCATGCGCTTGATGTGGGCGTACAGGTCGGTGTTGGTGACGCCGGCCGCGAGGTTGGTCGTGTCCGACAGCGGCGACTGCTTGTCGCCGGCGTACGCCCCCGAGAGCACGGCCCCAACCGTCATCGGCGCGGGGACGCCGAGACCGGCGCCGATCCCGACGAACGCGACGCCGAGCGTTCCCACCGTCGTCCAGGAGGAGCCGATGGCGAACGCGACGACTGCCCCGATGACCGCGGCGGCGGGGAGGAACGTCGTCGGCGTGAGCGCCTCGAGTCCGTAGTACATCAGGCCGGGGATGGTCCCGGCGCTGACCCACGTCGCGATGAGCCCGTAGATGGTGAAGATGATGAGCAGCGCTTGCAGCCCCATCACGAGTCCGTTGGCGACGCCGTCGAACAGGTCGTTCCAGTCGTAGCCGAGCCAGAGGCCGAAGGCGCCGACGAAGACGATACTCCACAGCAGCGGTACGTGGGGGTCGAGCCCCAGCACCGCCGAACCGATGCCCAGGAACGCCACGACGGCGAGGACGGGGACCAGCGCGAGCCGAACGCTCGGGCGGCGCTCGGGATCGAGATCCTCGAACGTCGTCGGCGTGAAGCCATCTGCCATCGGCCGAGTTATGTCTCTATTGCATAAATACCCATTGTATTATTCCCACAAAGCATGGATCCCGTTATCACTCACCACACGAAGCGGGCGACGGTCGACCACGGACGGCACGTCGAGCGCACGACCCAACGGCTGCACGCCGTGTGCCGCCGTACCGCCCGGCTTCACGAACGGACGGTCTTATACGCCTCGACCGGCTAGACGTGCCAACATGATATTTGAGGGGCTCCCCACCACGCCCCGTTCGGAGGAACTCCTCGACAAGGCGTTCTCCCGGGCGGCCCGTGCGGGACACGCCAAAAGCGGGCACGAAGCCCAGGAGTCGATGCTCCGGACGGCCGGCAACATTCTCTCCGACAACCTCGAGAACGTCGTCGTCACCTGGCCGGACTTCGGCTTCGACGTCGACCCGTTCTACTACGAGCTCGCCGACGCGATCGTCGACGTCGACCGTCTTCGGCAGGCGCTCTCGCAGGTGATGTGGGCCAGCCGGCAGATCGAGTCGATCCGCGACGAGTACACCACCAAGGTCCGCAACTCGGACGTCGACGGCGCCAGAAAGCACCGCAAGCAGGCGTTCGCCCGGATGGCGGACATCATGGACCAGATCGAAGACGACCTGCGCTACATCGGCGACTCCCGCGACGACCTCAAGAACCTGCCGGAGATCCGGATGGAGGAGCCCGCCATCGTCGTCGCCGGCTACCCCAACGTCGGCAAGTCCTCGTTCGTCAACTACGTCACCCGCGCCTCAAACGAGATCGCGGAGTACCCGTTCACGACGAAGGGCGTCCAGATCGGCCACTTCGAGCGTGACCACGTCCGATACCAGATCATCGACACGCCCGGGATCCTCGACCGGCCGGCCGACGAGCGCAACGACATCGAGAGCCAGGCCGTCAGCGCGCTTGACCACCTCGCGGACGTGGTGCTGTTCGTGCTCGACCCCTCCGGCGACTGCGGCTACCCGCTGGAGTCCCAGCTCGAACTCCGCGCGGAGGTCGCCGAGCTGTTCGGCGCGGACACGCCGATGATCACCGTCGCCAACAAACACGACCGGTTCGACGCCGTGCGCGCCGAGAGCGTCGACGCGACGATGAGCGTCACCAACGAGGAGAACGTCGACGAGGTGCTCGACCTCGCGGTCGAGGCCGCCGACTTCCAGCCGGATCTTCCCTCGCGGGACGCCGAGTAGACCGCGGCGCCGCTACCGACGCTTTCGCTATTCGGACTCTCCCGCCTCGAACGTCACCGCCAGCGTGACGCTCACGCTCACGTCACCGGCCTCGATGCCGGTCTCGGCCGCGCTCGCGTCGTCGGCCGCGACCGCCTCGGCCACGTCGCTCGTCGTGTACGGCGTCGCGCGGGCGTCGGCGGTGGAGACCTGCGCCACGCCAACCACCGACAGTCCCGCGTTGGCCGCGATTATCTCGGCGTCGGCGTCCGCGGCGTCCATCGCGTCGGCGAGCGCCTCCTCACGGAGTTCCGTCTCCCGCTCCTCGCTCAGCCCGAATTCGATCCGCTGGACGTCGTCGGCGCCGCCGTCGATCGCCACGTCGATCACCTCACCGACGGCGTCCACGTCGTCGACGGAGAGCGCGTAGCGGTGTTCGCCCTCGTACTCCGTCACGTTCGGCTCCTGACGGGACTGGTGCGTCTCGCGGACGGAGTAGCGGTCCGTGCGCACGTCGTCCTCGTCGAGTCCCCAGTCGTACAGCGCCGCGCGTAGCGCGTCCTCCCGGGACGCCAGCTCGTCACGAACCGCCTCGGGGTCGTCGTCGGTCGCCGTCACGGCCACGCGAACGCTTGCGCGGTCGGGGTCGGCCTCCGCCTCTCCCTCCGCCGTCACGTCTATCGTGCGGTCGATCTCCTCGTCGGCGCCGTTCTCAGCGGCACCCGTCAGCCCGGCACAGCCCGCCAACAGCACGAGAAAGGCGAGCCCGCCGAGCGCAGCCAGTTTCCGGTTCATGTCAGCCAGCACACGCGCCGGCCCCTATAAGCCAGCGGTGGGACAAAGCGCCGTTTGTGCCATCGAGAACGGCGAACGATCGGTGCCGGTTCCGGTAGCGTTGTGGACCGTCGGCCTATCGCGAGCGTTCGAGCGTCACGACCCGGACTTCCACGATAACGGAGGTGCCGGTGACAGTCTCTATCCGCTGGTCGAGTCTGGTTGCCAGTCCGTCGACCGACGTACCCGGTGGCGCTCCGACGGTAACCACCACGCGTTCGGTCGTTCGTGGCGGAACGGTGCCCGTCCGCTCGATGTCGAGCTCCAGCAGTTCGAGCTCGGCGTCGAGCGCCTCCAGCTCGTCGCCGACGGCGGTGCGGATCTCCTCTTCGGCGGTCGTCGCCGTGTACGTGTCGTAGGTGACGCCCCCGAGAAACAGCGACAGGCAGGCGATGGCGACCACGAGTACGGCGCCGCGTTTTATTAGCGCCGACCGGGCCTCGTCCTCGCGGAACCACTGTTCCGGTCGATACCCCTCGTACCACAACACCACGAGGGCGGCGAGGTTGATCGAGAGGACGTTCACCAACACGAGCACGCCGGCGCCGAGCGCCAGCCGCGGGATATTGAACGCGATGCCGATCCCGACGGCCGCCGCCGGCGGAATCAGCGCCACGGCGATCATCACGCCGACGAGCGCGGCGGAGACGCCGGTCATCAGCGAGACGATCCCCGCGATCCCCGCGCCGATGGCGACCGCGAGCACGAGCACGTTGGGGGCGAGCCGCTCGGAGACCTCGGCCAGCGCCAACGGGTCCATCCCCGGCGGAACGAGGTTCAGCCCGCGGAGGAGTGCGGCGAACAGCGCAGCCGACGCCACCGCGAGCACGACGCCGAGCGCCTGCATCCGCACCCCGCGCCGGAACAGGTCCTGGTCGTCGACGACCGTGCCGACCGCGGCGGACATCGCCGGCCCGATGAGGGGGGCGATCACCATCGACCCGACGACGGTCGCCGGCGAGTCGAGCAGTAGCCCGGCGGTCGCGATCACCGCGGAGACGACCGTGAGGAGCACGTACGTCTGCATCCCCGAGACGAGGTCCTTCGCCTTCGACTGGAGCTCCTGTCTGGAGATCCGGTCTTCGGTCCGCTCGGACTCCTCGGCGTACTCCTCCTCCAGCTGGTCGAACCGCCGGGAGATCACGGTCTCGGCGTTCACGATGACGGTGTAGGTCCGCTCGTCGATCCCCGCGTCGCGAAGCTCCTCCAGGACGGGTTCGACCGCCGCGGTCGGCAGCGGGAACGTCGCGACCGCCGTGAACTCGCGGCCGCTGGTCTCGTCGGTTATCACGTAGTCGATCCCCTTCTCGTCGAGCGCGCGGATCACCGCCGCGCGCTTGCCGGCGGGGATCATCACCTGTACGAGTCGCACGGTCGTCGGTCGCCCGGGCGAGGCTTATAAGGTGGGGATGGAGGTGTCGCAGCTCCCCGCGTGCATCCGCTTATTCCCGCTCCGGCGCGCGCTCGGCGAGCACCGGGATCTCGGCCAGTCGCTCGTCGTCGAGCGCCGACCAGTCCACGCCGGTCGGGCGGTCGTACGGCGTCTCCGTCCGGACGACGCCCTGCGGCGTGACCACGAGGTCGAGCGGCACGTCGTGGGCGTCGGGGGAGGGGAGCTCGCCGTCGTGTTCGTCGTCCGACTGCTCGGACGAGGCAACCGGCGACTCCGGACCATCCACCACCTGCAGTTCGTGCACGGTCGTGGCGACGGTCGTCTCGTCGCTCACGGCGTCGAGTTCGCGGAGCATCGCCCATTCGAGGTCGCTGTACCCCTCGCCTTTCCCGACGCGCGCGCCGTCGGTCGTGACCGCGACGGAGCCGGACACCACGAGGTCGACGTGTGGCACGTCCTCGGGGGCGACCGGGACGCCGTGCTTGCTCACGCCCGAGACAGTCGTCGCCTCGTCGATGTCGGTCACTTCTTCGGGGTCCAGCCGGAGAAACGGGTCGGGGTCGCGCAGCCGCGGCTGCGCCACGTACACCGTCTTGCCGGCCCGGAGCGCGGCTCGGCGGACCGGAAGCTGTGGCGCGTCCGGGTTGCACTTGAGCGTCTCCGCGTTTCGCCACTCGTCGGTCTCCGTCAGCCGATCGCACGCGTCGTCCGCGCCGGCGAAGTTCGGGATGCGACCGTGAGGCGGGAACGGGAATCGGGCGACGCCGCGCTCCTCCAGCGCGTCCCAGACGGTCTCGCGGAGCGTCTGCTTGTCCATGCGGGGGGGAGCGCGCCGGCGGACTTGAAAGGGGGCGTCCGGGAGGACCCACGCAACTCCGGGTGACCCACCCTTAAGGTGCAGTCGCCCGGTTCACCACGTATGGACGTGGACATCGGCAACGCGCTCGGCACGACCCCGGGCGTCACCGAGGAGACGCTGGAGCGACTCGACGACCGGGTGGCGGACGCCCACGCACGGATCGCCGACGGGATGGCGAACGACGAGTTCGGCTACGCCTCGCTAACCCTCCCCGAGACGGCGGATCCGGACGCGATTCGGACCGCAGTCGAGCCCTTCGGTCGCCCCGAGGCGGTCGTCACCGTGGGGATCGGCGGCTCCGCGCTCGGCGCGGCGACGCTCTCCGAGGCACTCGACTCGCCCGTGGACGCCTACTACCTCGACAACGTGGATCCCGACCACGTCGAGGCCCTGCTTGAGGACCTCCCGCTCGCGGACACCGTGGTGAACGTCGTCTCCAACTCGGGGACGACCGCGGAGACGCTCGCCAACTTCCTCGTCGTCCGCGAGGCGATGGAGACCGCGGGCGTCGACTGGACCGAGCGCACCCTCGTAACGACGGGCGAGTCGGGGAACCTCCGCCGGCTCGCCGACCAGCACGACCTGCCAGCGCTCGACGTACCCGAGGGCGTGCCGGGGCGCTTCTCCGTCCTCTCGACGGTCGGACTGGCGGTGGCCGCCCTGCAGGGCCACGACATCGAGGCCGTCCTCGCTGGCGGCCGCGACGGGATGGACGCGCTCTCCGGCTCGCTGTTCGACTCGCCGGCATACGCCTACGGCGCGACGACGTACGCGCTCGCCCAGCGCGGCGCGCTCACCAACGCCATCATGCCGTACGCGGAGTCGCTGGAGACGTTCGGCGAGTGGTTCGCCCAGCTGTGGGCCGAGAGCCTCGGCAAGGACGGGCTGGGACAGACGCCCGCCCGCGCACTCGGCGCCACCGACCAGCACTCCCAGCTTCAGCTCTACCGGGCCGGCCCGCCGGACAAGCTCGTGACGCTGGTCCGACCCCGCGAGCGACGCGATACCGCCATCCCGGAGACCGACCTGGAGGGGCTCGCCTATCTGGGCGGCTCCTCGCTCGGCGAGCTGCTCGACGCCGAGTTCGCGGCGACGGAGGCGAGCCTCGCGGCCGCCGACGTACCGAACGTGCGGATCGAGATCGACCGCGTCGACGAGCGGAATCTGGGCGAGCTGCTGTACGGCATGGAGGCCGCCACGGTGCTGTACGGCGAGCTCGCGAGCGTCTCGACGTTCACCCAGCCGGCGGTCGAGTGGGGGAAGAAGGCGGCCCGTGGCCTGCTCGGCGGCGGCGACTTCCCCGAGGCCGACGCCGTCGCGGACAAACGCGAGCTGGTCGTCTCCGCGGACGCCGGGCGGGAATAGCACACAGCCAGCGGGACGACCGTCGCGCGCGTGACACGCGCGACCGACGGGCCTAAATCCGCTCTGCCCCGTGTTCGTGTATGAGCGGTTACGTCACGCTGCCCGACAACGGAATCGGCCGGATCGGCAGCTCCATCGTGGTGATCTTCGCCGCGTTGATCGTCGCCTCGCTCTTTGCGACCTCCCTCACCGCGCTCGGCGTCGAGCTCGGCCTCTTTTCGGCCGACTCCACCGCGGAGCGGGTCACCTCGACGATTCTCCAGTTCGTCGGCTTCCTGCTCGCGGCTGTCGGCTACCTCGCGGTGACGAACGAGTGGGAGATCCTCGGCATCGACACGCCCTCCCTCCGCGATGTCGGGCTGATCGCCGGCAGCGCGGTCGTCCTGCTCGCACTCCAGTACGGGCTCCTGTTCGTGCTCAGCCAGATCGGCCTCTCGACCGGGCAGAATCAGGCGACCGTTCCCACGGGTGATCCCGTCGTCTACTATCTCGCGCTGATCGTCGTCTCCATCCTCGTCGTCGGCCCCGCCGAGGAGGTGCTGTTCCGGGGCGTCGTCCAGGGCGGGCTCCGACGCGCCTACTCGGCATGGCCCGCGATCCTGATCGCGAGTGCCCTGTTCGGGCTCGTACACGTCTTCGCCGTGAGCGGGACGCTCGGCGAACAGCTGGCGTACGCCGGCGTCGTCGGCGTGCTCGGCGCGCTCCTCGGCCTGCTGTACGAGTACACCGACAACGTACTGGTCCCCGGGCTCGCGCACGGCTTCTACAACGCCGCCATCTACGTGACGCTGCTGTACGGCGTGTTGTGAGGAGCGCGCCGCACCGGCCGTCGTTCCGGCGCTGTTGAAATCCTCATAACGTGACAATGGCAGGACCGGTTCCCGTCCATACGGACAAACGAACCAACACGGGACACACTGACGATCCACCAGCTGGTAAGACGGCCGTGCAAGATACAGAGGGCCTATGTAGCGGTGAACTCAACCCCCGTAATCTCGAATCTCGCGCCACCCCCCGAGCGACGAGTAACCCGGATGTCCCAATCGTGGGACTCAACGATTTGTTGCACGATGCTCAGTCCGAACCCGGTACCCTCGGTATTCGTTGAGTACCCTACCTCAAACACGGAGTCAACGGCAGCTTCCCCGATCCCTTTCCCGTTATCCTCAATGTAGAAACCGTCCTCTAGTTCCCCCACGGTTACGGTCACTGCACTGCCACCATGTTCGACCGCATTTCGAATAAGATTCTCAAATAGCTGTTTGAGCCGGGGCTCATCAGCGACTACCAGCTGATCAGTTTCGAGAGTAAGCGAGGCTTCGGCTGTTTCAACGGTTTTCCAGCAGTCTGCGACTACGGCTGTGAGATCGACTGCGTTCGTCTCAACCGCGCTCTCTCCCTCACGGGCCAGCGTGAGTAGGTCCTCAATAAGGCTCTCCATCCGACCGTGTGCTCGCTCAACGCTGTCCAAGTGTTGGCTCTCACAGTCGTCACGCGCTAACTCCAAATGCCCCACAGCAACGTTCAGCGGATTTCGAAGATCGTGTGAGACGATGCTAGCGAACTCCTTAAGCCTCTCATTGGCTCGCTTTACTTTTTCGCGCTCCGTAACGTCCATGTACATCGCCATCGTTCCGACGACCTTCCCGGCTGCGTCCTTACGGGGGACTGCCCGCAACACGGTCTCCACGACTTCCCCGTCAGCAGTCACCAACTTCCGGGGCTCTGTGGCAAATTCATCCGTTAAGGCGCGTTCGTATCCACCACGTTCGATCAGTGCCTCCCGGGAGTCAGGCGTGTAGCGTTCCGCGAGCTCGGTTCCGATGAGTGCCTCCGTTTCGATCTGCAGGGTTTCTGCGAACTGGTTGTTGCAGTCCTCGATAATTGGTCGACCGTTCTCCATTCGTGTGACGACCGCCATCACGGGGGCCTCCTCGAATAAGGTTTGATACTGCTCTTCAAGCCGGGTTGTCAGCTCCTCCAGCTCCTCGGTTTTCCGTTTGAGCTCCCGCTGGTACTGCTTGGATTCATCAATATCGAGGTGAGTCCCGACAGCACGGATGGGGTCACCGGCTTCATCTCGTTCAACGATTTTGCCGAGATCCCGGATCCACTTCCACTCGCCATCCGCAGTTCGCATTCGGTGTTCAGTGTCGTAGTGATCCGTTTGCTGCTGAATATGTGCATCAAGTGCAGCTTCGACTTCGTCGATGTCGTCCGGGTGAACGCGTGCCTCCCACGTCCGGAGGTGTGGTTCGAGTTCGTCAAGCGTGTAGCCGAGCATCTCGGCCCACTGCTCGTTGAACTCTACTTCGTCGGTCGTCAAGTCCCAATCCCACACGCCAAGGTTCGCGCCTTCGATCGCGAGTTCGAGACGTTCCTTGAGTGTCTCAATTTCTCGCATCCGTTGCTTCCGCTCGGTGATGTCCCGCGAGATGACGAGAAACCGATCACCATCTTCTACAGGAAGCCGCGTGAGATGCACTTCGACAGGGAATCGTGTGCCGTCATCGGCCTCGAATGTCGTTTCGACTTCGATCCGGTCTCCAACGTCCATTCCATCCAAACTGTCCTGCAATTCGTCTTGACCGATTTCCTGATCGATCTCCCAAACCTTCTGCCCGACGAGTTCGTCTTTCGGCTGATCGAACGCCTCGCAGAACCGCTGATTCACATCGACGAGAGTCCCATCAGTGGTATGGATATTGATCATATCCGGGGAGTTTTCGAAGAGGGCTTCGAAACGGGCCGTGGTCTGTTTGAGACGTTTCTCACGCTCCTTGGTCTCAGTAATGTCGCTGACACTCACCACGTATCCGTCGATCGCGGTCGCCGTTCGATTACTCCCCCTAGTCTCAAGCCAGACCCATGATCCATCCTTGTGGCGGTAGCGAAATTCGGCAGTACTAATCTCATTATCCTCGGATGTGCGGAATTCATCGAACGCCTCACGAACTCGCTGTTGGTCGTCGGGATGGACATGTTCGAACACGTGACCACCAACACGCTCAGCCGGCGCATACCCGGTGATACGCTGTACAGCTGGATTTTCATACAGAATCTCACCGGAGTCATCCACAAGTAGAACCCCATTGGGAATGTTTCTAACCAGTTCCCGATGTTCCTCTCCCGACAGTCCCATTATTGTAAACTCATTAATAGTAATCGCCTAAGAATCTTTGTATTCTATAACTGCTCGGCGTCGCATTGATGATCGATCCGAGCAGTTCGTTTTTGATGGGTTTTTATGCAGTATCTGACCCCTGCATCCTGCACGGCGATCCAAACACCATCTCGAACAGGGAGGATTCTCGGCAGTCACTTCGCAACGCACCGTAATCGGCAGCCTCATTCAGCGTCGTATTTGAAGAGGGGGTTCTCAACAACGCCGCCGTCCTTTATCAGGACCCCGTCCCACCGGTCGTCGGCCCCTTTCAGTAGTTCGTTTTTCCCCACCGATGGTCGTCGTAGGTCGCCTGCTGGTCGCTGTCGAACCGCTCCTCGAACTTGCGGCGGAGCGCCGTCTTTTCGCCGGTGCTGATGCGCGCGAGCTCGTCGGCCTTTTTCACCGCCGCCGGCGGGCCGCGTGTTGTCGCCACGTCCGCGAGCGCCTGCCGGATCAGGGCCTCGCGAAGGTCCGCATCGCGGGTGAACGCGTACGGCGCCTCCAGCTTGTACGTCACGTCCGTTCGGGGGTCGTAGATGATGGCGTACGTCGGCTCGTACAGCGCCGGATCGAGCTCGCGGTCGACGCCGAGCGCGTCCGCGTCCGCGGACATCCGGCGGTCCGCGCCGCCGCGACTGTGGAACCACGTCGTGTAGGTGAGCTCCGCGTCGACGCGCTCGCCGTCCTCGTGGCGCTCCAGCAGGGCAGTAAAGAGGGCGGTGTCGTCGGGCCACGGCGGCTCGAAGCCCTTCCGCGCCAGGGTGCGGACGATCGTCCGGCTGGAGGGGTTCTTGACGAAGCCGGCGAGCGGCACGTCGCGCTCGACGAACCGTTCGACGAGCCGGACGTAGTTCTCGACGACTGCGCGGGGTTTCGCCTCCCTCGCGAGCTCGCCGAGCTCGGGGTCGCGGTCCTCCCACGTGAACAGCTCCTTGGGGTAGATGGGGCCATCGAGCACGAGCAGGTCCTCGACGCGGTCGGCGTGGTCGAGCGCGTGCGTCCCCTCGGCGAGGTACAACGCGAGCGCGTGGACGACGCTCTCGGCGTACCGGTTCACCCGGGGTGCATGCAGCACCCGCTGGCGGGTGTGACCCTCGTCGCGTTCGGTCCAGTCGCCGTCGAACCCGCTGGTCGAGTCGCCGGAGTGGACCGTGGCGACGATGGTCCGGTCCCGGTGGAGGTCCAGGTCCGTCGGCTCCGCGGCCATCGCGGCGTGGGCCACGTCGACGACGAGCCCGTTTTTGAACGTCGTCGGGTTGATCGTCCCCGAATCGAGTCCGTGAGTCGTCTCGAACGGGCGCCCGGCGAGCGCCACGTCGTCGATCGACACTCGGCGGAGCGCGTGGTCGCCGACGGGCTCGATCACCGTGCGGCCGTCACGGTGGAGCCCGGTGAGCCAGTCGTTCCAGACCGCTCCCGAGAGGTCCTCGTGGTCCGAGGTGTCCACGTCGTTCGCGATGCCGTACGCGAGCTGGGCGATGTTCTCGACGTGGATTGGGTCGAGCGTCACGTCTCCCAGAGCGTGCCGCGGACTCAAAAGTGGGTCGGGTATCCGTGGGAAGCTACTTGACTCTGGTCGGAGGATATAAACCAATGAACAGACGCCGATTTCTCGCCTCCGCCGCGGTCGCCACCGCCGGGCTCGCCGGCGTCGCCGGCTGTCTCGACGGCGGGACCGACCCGGATCGCCCCGACCGACCGTCCGACGCGCTGTCGTTCTCCGTCGAGCGCGTCGAGCCGTTCACGGAGGACGCGCCGGCGGCACTCACGCTTCGCGTCGAAAACGAGGGCGACCGGGAGCTGACCGCGACATCGACGCAGGGCCCCGTCCTCCCCTTCGCGGAGCGGATCGGGACGGCCGCGGGCGGCGTCGAGCGACTTGTCTGTCATCCCGACGGCGCCGACGATCGCTGGCTCCGCGTGGACGACAACGAGCTCGCGCCCACCGCGGAGGTGCTCCCCGAATCCGCCGAGAACGGCTGCTGGCGGATCTCGGAGGCGTTCGACGGGACCGCCGTCCCACCCGGCCTGACCGGTCGCGAGATCGCGGCCGGGGCCGCAGTCGAGGGAACGTACACGCTGTACCACCTCCACGACTGCATCCCCGGCACCTACACGTTCTCACAGGCGGTGACGCTGGCGGGAGCCGAAGACGGAGACGCCGATGGAGATGCGGCCGGCGACCCGGCGGTCGAACCTGAAGAAGGCGTTCCCCTCCGGCTGCAAGTCGCCGTCGATGAGGCGGGCGGCGTCGACGTGGAGCACTTCGGCGTCGCGCCGGGCTACGAGCCACCGGCCGACGACTGAGCCGCGTCCCCTCGCGCCGACTAAGCCGCGTCCTCTCGCGCCGCGAGCACCGCCTCGAAGACGGGCAGGACCCACTTCACCTGCGCACCGTCCTCGACGAAGACGAGCGTGCGGGGCGGGTGGACGGCCTTCGGGCGCACGCGGAGTCCCTCCTCCGAACCCGCCTCCGCGGCGGCGTCCGCAGCGACATCCGGGGCGACCGTGAACTCCACCCGGATGCGGTCGGGTTGGACGTACACCTCCGCGACGGGGGTCGCTTCGTCCCCATCCACGGGTTCCGCTTCGCCGGCGACCCGCACCGTGTACGCGAGCGCGCCGTCGGCGGTCGGCTCCACGTCAGGGTCCGCGTCGGAGACGGCAAGCGGCTTCAGCCGCCCCTCGTTGCCGCTGATCTCCGAGGCGAGCAGCTGGGCGATGCGAACGCCGTCGTCAAGTCGATCTTGGACCATCACTCGGCCTCCACGAGTTTCGCACGAACGTCGTCTGCCAGCCCCGACACGTCCGCGCCGTGCTCTTTCGCGTACAGCACCGCCGCGGCCTCGATGGAGACCGCCAGCGCGCGCTGGCGCTCGTTGATCGCGGCGACCGCGGTCTGTTTCTCGACGCCGGCGGCCACGATGGCGTCGAGCGCGCGCTCGAACGTGGACTGTTCACGAAGGATCGACTCGTCGGGAACGAACTCCTCTGGGACGGCCACCTCGTCGGGGTCGAATCGAGCGACGAGATCGCCGTCGTCCTCCTCCAGCAGCCCGCGCCCGACGGCGACGTCGACCAAGCGCTTGGCCTGGTCCGGCGAGAACCAGTCACGGTCCAACGAGAGCGCGACGACGAACTCTCCCTCCCCCAGTCGGTTCGTCGCGCGCTGGATGAACGGCGCGGCGACGGCGACCTCCAAACTCATATTCTCAACGCGACAGCGGGCGCCGGTAAACCTACCGAACCAGCCGCACATCGACTGCATCGTTCCCGTGTCCGCCCTCGCAGGGCGCGTCGGACGCCGGAAGTCGAACGGTTCAAGTATCCGCTGGCTGTTCGTGAGTGTATGAAAGACCAGGGACGCTCCACGCGCAAGCGGACCGGCGGCCGACTCAAGCACCAGTCGAACAAGAAGCGACACCAGCTGGGCCGCGAGCCCGCCGAGACCACCGTCGGCGACACCCGCATCCAGTACATCGACTCCCGCGGTACGGAAAAGAAGCTCCGCGCGCTCTCCACGAACGTCGCACAGGTCGCCGACGGCGGCGAGGTCGTCGAAGCCGAGATCACCGACGTCGTCGAGAACCCCTCGAACGTCAACTACGTGCGCCGGAACATCATCACGAAGGGTGCCGTCATCGAGACGAGCGAAGGGACGGCTCGCGTCACCTCGCGTCCCGGCCAGACGGGCCAGGTCAACGCGGTCCTCCTCGAGTAACCCCGTCTCCTGCTTCCGTTTTTCTCACCCCGTGAGCCGTGCCGCCGGCGAACGCTGGCGGATGCGGACGAGCGCCGCCGGCGAACACTGGCGCACGCCGGCGCCGGTCGCCGGCGTCCGCGGCCGCCTTCTTAAGGTATTTCCGAATCCGCGCCCCATCCGTGTGTATGCAGATGGAACTCCGGGCGTGCAAGCTCTGTTACGACGGAGAGCACGGCAACCCCGAGAAAACGGCGCAGATCCGGGACATGGTCGAGTGCGTCCGGACGATCCGCGAGTACAAGGACCTGCTGGGCATCGACTCCGTCTACCTCAACTTCGTCGACGAGGCCGACGAGGGCGGCGCCGAGGCGCTTCCCGCCATCGCCGCAAGCGTCGAGGGGAACCAGATCCACCTCAACGACACCCAGCTCGTGGTGGAGGACGAAAACGGGATCATGATCCTCTACCCCGACCCCGCCGACATCCTGGAGGTGCTCACCCGGAACATCGACCAGCTCGACGCCGAAACGCGCCAGGACCTCACCGTGGAGCTCTCCGAGGAGTCGCGCGAACTTCTCTCCTCGTAGCCGTGTACGTGGGCGTCGACGAGGCCGGGAAGGGGCCCGTGCTCGGGCCGATGGTGTGTGCCGCGGTCCGGGCCGACCCCGCCACCCTCCCCGACGACGTGGACGACTCCAAGCGCGTTGCCCCCGAGCGACGGCAGGCGATCGCCGCCGACCTCCGCGAGCGCGAGGACGTGACCGTCGCCGTGGCGTTTATCGAGCCCGCCGAGATCGACCGCCCCGAGACGGACATGAACACGCTCACCGTGCACGGGCAGGCCCGGGCGGTTTCTCGGGTCGTCGAGCCTGATGACCGCGTGCTTGCGGACGCCGGCGACACCAGCGAGTCGCGGTTCGCCCGGCGGCTCGCGGAGTTCGTCGGCGAAGAAAGAGCGGAAGTGGACGAGCGCGATGACGAGTCCGACGACCTCGCCGTCGACGCGCACCACGGCGCGGACGCCGACGACGCCGTGGTCGGCGCCGCGAGCATCGTCGCGAAGGTGGCCCGCGATGCCCGGATGGCGGAGCTCGACGCCGTCCACGACGCCTTCGACGGCGTCGGCTCCGGCTACCCGAGCGACCCCACGACCCGCGAGTTTCTGTCGGCGTACGTCGAGGCGCACAGCGACGTGCCGGCGTGCGCTCGCCGGTCGTGGTCGACCTGCGACGACGTGCTGGCGGCCGCCGAACAGGCCGGGCTGGACGAGTTTTAAGGACGGAGCGGGGGCCGTCGGCAGCATGTCGGTGTGGACGGGACACGGACATACCGGGACCGGTGATGACCGGACCGTACGGACGTGGTGAGTGACACCGGGAGTAGGTGTTGTACGTGGTTGTCTGAGGCGTTTATAAGTGAGACGTTGGTGGAGTTGTGGTTCGTTTATAAGGTGCGTTTGTCCGGTGAGTTGTTGGTGGTGCACTGGTGACGACCGCCTGCAAAGCCCCAGCCGGCTCCGGTCGAGGAGCTCGCTGCGCGCTCAAAAGGGCTCGCGATGCTCGCCCTTTTGAGTGCTTACGTCGCTCGTCTTCCCGGAGCCTGCTGCCCCTTTGAGTCCCACCCCGCACTGCACAGCAACCGCCCTCACGCCTCCCCAGCCTCGTCGTCGCCTGCGGCGACGACTCCCTCGCGCGCCGACGAGCGCCCAGCGGGCGCTCGCCGGGCGCGCCACCGCACCGCGCGTCCGATTATAAGGGAGGCGTTACAGCCGCTCTCGGGCCTCTTCCGCAGACACCGTGTTCTCCTCTTCCGCCTGCTCACGGCTCTGTTCAAGGTCCGCGAGCGTCTCCTCGGACAACGTCACCGCAGGGTTCACCCAGTCGCGCAGCGCGTCACGGATGGCCTCGGACTTGCTGGAGTATCCTCGGCGCTTCCACTCCTCGTCGATGCTCTGGAGGAGACTCTCGGGGACCCGGACGTTGATCTTCTCCATCCGATCATCTCCGGTGTTCGTGTCGGCACTCATATGCTGTGATACAGCGGTATCACAGATGAGCGTTTGGCAGATCCGCGATTCGGAATTCGCTTGGGAACGAAACGGACGCCGACGCTCCACACGGTCTCCGTTCACAACGAGCGAAAAAGCGCGTCTCTTCAAGCGCTCGGCGTGCACCCAGACGAAACCCCGACCCGCCGGCTTACCGCACCGTCAGCAGGCGACGCAGGATGTCGCCGTAGGCGGGTCGCGTGATCAGCACGCCGATGAGCACGCCGAGGATGGTGAAGATCGCGAACCCGGAGAGGTCCCCGAGGCTCAGCACCATCAGCGGCGACATCGCGATGATCGTCGTCGCGGCGGCGGCGCCGATCACCCAGAAGGCGCGGCGGAATCGCGAGTCGAACACCTTTCGGGAGGAGACGTCGCCCTCGCTCATCACCTCGTCGGCGATGATCACGAGGTCGTCCACCCCCGTACCGACGACGGCGATGAAGCCGGCGATGACCGCGAGCTCGATCGGGTAGCCGAGGAGCGCGGCAAAGCCGAGCAGCGCGTACACCTCCGCGAGCGCGGTGACGATCATCGGGAGCGCCACCTTCGGCTCGCGATAGCGGAGGAACACCATGCCGGCGACCGCGAAGATGGCGAGCACGCCGGTGAGCGCGGAGTACGTCCGGAAGTTCTCACCCTGGGTGGGCGAGATGAACGAGGAGGTCCCTTCGCCGGCGATGTCGAGCTCCGCGGGGAGCGCGCCGGCGCGGAGGTTCACCGAGATCTCCTGGGCGTCCTCGAAGGAGGTGGTGGTCAGCCGGAAGTTCCCCTCGTCGGCCCACGACCCGCTCGCCATGCTCTGGGCGAGTCCGTCGTTCATGCCGAAGGCGTTGACGACCTCGTCGTCGACGACGAGCAGGAGACAGGGCTGGGTGAGCTCGCCCTCCGGCTCAACCATGTAGTCGCAGTTTGCCCCGCCCTGACTGGAGGCGACGCCATACTCGACGGCGGCGTCCTGGAACCGGTGTGCGGGCGACTGCTCGCCTTCGGGCGCCGTGTTGACGACGGACACCGGGACGTACGGCTGGTCGTTCTGGTCGCGGCTGGCGGTGCCGATGTTAACGAAGTCCTCCTGGATCAGCACCTCCTCCGCGACACCCGTTCCGTCCTCGGCCTCGTCGTCGGGGTAGGCGATGTCGATCTGGACGGTCCCCCGCTCCTCGAGGAGGTCGATCACGTCCTGACGACCCTCGCCGGGCACCTCGACCATCATGAAGTACTCGCCGGTCGCGGAGGCGACCTGTTGGACGGTCCCGCCGGAGAGACCCGCCTCGTTGATCTTCCCCTCGATGACGCGCTCGGCGGCGTCACGCGTTTCGGCAGTGACGCCGGGGCGCACGTCGCCGTACCCGTAGCCGGCGGCGTCGAGTGCGGTCCGGAACTGCTCGTCGGTCACGTCCCGGTCGGTCACCTCCACGTCCCCGGTGTTCTCGTCACGCCGTTCGGCGTTCACGTCGCGTGCGGAGACGCCGTCGAGCTCGTCGGCGACGCGTTGGGCCACCTCGGAGGGGTTGTCACCGCCGAACTCCACGCCCGTCGCGGTGTACCCCATCAGCGGCGCGCGAATCCGGGTCCCGCCCGCGAGGTCGAGCCCGTACTGGAGGTTCGTGATCCCCTGCCGCGCGTCGTCGTCGTCCTCGCCCGGCGCGGTCTCCGGGGCGAACTGCGGCGCGAACAGCGCCACCGACGCCCCGACGATCACGACGACGAGGAGGAGGATCCGCCAGTTGTTCTTGATCGGGTCGAGCATCAGCGCTTCACCCCCTCGAACTTGTACCAGCGAAGCAGGGTGACGTTGATCAGATACGTGTTCATGAGGTCGGCACAGAGGCCGATAGCGAGAATGATGCCGATGTCACGCAGGAGGTCGATGCCGAAGATCGTGGCGACGATCGCCATGACGATCATCGCGGACATGGACGTGACGGTCATCGTCACACCCGTCCGCATCGCCCGGCTCACCGACTCGTAGAAGTCGCCGGTTCTGCGCAACACGGAGTTGTTCAACAGGATGTCGGAGTCGACGCTGTACCCGATGATCATCAGGAGGGCGGCGACGGTCCCCAGCGTCATGTCGATGCCGAGGAGGTTCATCGCCGCGATGGGGATGACGATGTCGGAGAACGCGGAGGCGACGACCGCGATGGAGGGGATGAACGTCCGGAACATCGCGAACACGAGCACGCTCATGCCGAGGAAGGCGATGCCGACCCCGAACAGCGCGGTGGTGGCGGTGTCGGCGCCGAAGCTCGCGGAGACCTGGTCTATCGCCAGTATCTCCAGGCCGGCGGCATCCGCCTCCGTCTCCAGCTGGCCGGCGTCCGCGTCGTCGGCACGGAACGTCACGACGTAGGCGTCGTCACCGCCGACAGCGCGGATCGAGTCCGGCTCCGCGGTGAACGCCTCCTCGATCCGCTCTTCGATGTCGCCCTGCCCGTCGTCGGCGAGACGAAGCTCCGTCCCGCCGGTGAACTCCAGCCCGAGGTTGGCCGGGGCACCCGTCGCGAGGTACCACCCGCCGATGATCACGAGCGCCAGCACGAGGACGGCGAGCGGCACCATCACGAGCTGACGGTTCGTGTACTCGGTGTAGTCGACTTCCGGTACCTCGATCTCTACCATGCCACGGAATCCGGAACCGTGCCGAATAAGCCTTCTTATCTCTCCGGTCGCCCGAGAACAGCATCACCGAGAGTCTCGCCCCGGCTGCGGCGATCGGCGTCCAGCAGGATCGCCGGCGTCGACGTTGGCAGGTGTGCGATGGTCGGCCTCCGCGCGTTATCGGTGCCGGTCACGGCATGTACCGCACGCTCACGATCCCCGGTTCCGAGCGCACCTCGACGCGGTTGACGCCGAGCCGGGCAGCGCGTGCGAGCGTCGCCTCGCGGTCCTCGACCACGTCACGGACCGCCTGCTCGGTCGTCTCCGCCGGCGGCGTGAGCACGTGGATCTCGCCGATGCCCGCCCGGGGTTCGCGGGTGAGCTCGCCCTCCAGCTGGTCGGCGGCGATCTCGCGCTCCTGTTTCGTCGGCGGCTCCGGACTCTCCTCGATGGAGAGCGCCCGGCGCTCGTCGACCTCGACCACCTGATAGGTGACGTTCATCGGGGGGTCCGGCGCGACGGTCGCCTCGACCGCGTCGTCGAGCTCCAGCCCGGGGTTGCTGCTCAGCGTGTGCACCTGCCCGTCGTGGACGTCCTTCAACACGGCCGACTCCGCCTCGACGTGGGTGACGAGGAACGTGCTCTCCTTGGCGTCCGAATCGTCGCTCATGCTCGGTCATAAGCGAGCGAGCCTTTTCCGGGTTTCGAGCCGCGGGGACGTGGGGATGCGGGGACGCGAAGATGGAGCACGAGGGCACGCCCTCACTCCGCCGGCGACTCGGCGTCCTCCCTGTCGACGCGGAGCCGGCGGTGAACCACCGCGATGAGGACCGCGGCGACGACTGGCGGAACGAAGCCGGCGAGCGACGGAAGCGCGTACAGTGCCCCGATCACGGCCGAGTCGGTGGGGTCGCGGAGGTCCGCCGGCGCGGAGATCAGCATCGCGAGATACAGGGACGCGAGAAAGCCGAAGCCGGCGAGCGCCAGCGCCCGGTCGTAGCCGGGTTGGACCGGATCCTCCCGGCGGTGCCGGCGGGCAACGAACAGCATTGGCGCGATGAGCGGACCGACGGCCGCTAGCCCCAAGATCACGTACAGCGACCGGGAGAAGAAGAACAACCCGCCATCCATGTCGGCCGTCTCGCCCATCCAGACGACGAGCGCGAGCGCGACGACCGTCGTGACGAACACGGCCGCGATGGTGCCGATCACCCCGTAGGCTCGCATCGTCCACGAGTCCGTGTTGAGGATGGCGTACGGAACGGCGCCGAACACCCCACGGTAGCTGTCGAACATTAGCCGAGTGTAGGAGAGACGCCGGATTAAACCCCGCGACAGGCGTCGGTGCGCGGGAACCCCTCTTTTAAGCACGCGGCGGCACCACGATGCAGTGTGAACGAGCGCGACGCCCTCCGCAGCCTCGCCGCGACGCTCCCGCACGCCGGCGACGACGCCGCCGTCGTGGACGGCACCGTCATCACGACGGACATGCTCCACGAGCGCACCGATTTCCCGCCGGGGACGACCCGCTACACCGCCGGCTGGCGAGCCGTCGGGGCCTCGCTGTCGGACGTGGCCGCCACCGGTGCCGCTGCGACCGCGGCGGTCGCCGTCTACGCCGACGAGGCGTTCGACCCCGACGAGTTGGACGACTTCGTCCGTGGCGCCGTCGACGTGTGCGAGGCGGTTGACGCGGAGTACGTCGGCGGTGACCTCGACACGCACACGGAGTTCACGACGGCGACGACCGCGATCGGCGAGACCACCGAGGTGGGTCCCCTGACCCGCTCGGGCGCCGAGCCCGGCGACGCTCTCTGTGTCACGGGAACGCTCGGCCGGTCCGCTGCCGCACTCCGGCTGTTCGAGCGCGCGAGCGAGGCGAGCGACGGCACCGAAGCCGACGGCGACCTCCGTGACCGCGCCAACGAGCTGTTCCGGTTCACGCCCCGAATCGCCGACGGGCTGGCACTCGCCGACCGGGCGACGGCCGCGATGGACTCCTCGGACGGGCTCGCGCGGTCGCTCCACCAGCTCGCGGAGGCGAGCGAGGTCGGATTCGCGCTCGACCGGGAAGCGGTTCCGGTCGACCCCGCGGTGGAGGCGGTCGCGACGGATCCCGCCGACCGGTTCGAGTCGGCCGTCCACTTCGGGGAGGACTTCGAGCTGGTGTGTACGGTGCCCGAGAGCGCGGTCGACGCCCTCGACGAGGCGTGTCCGGCCGGGCTGTCGCGCGTGGGAACCGTCGTCGAGGCGGACGCCGGCGTGCGCGTCGACGGCGACCCGCTGCCGGACCGCGGCTACACCCACGGGTAGCGGTCAGGGAGAAGCAACGCCACCAGCCGGAGCCTCCCGCACACCAACGCCCTACGTCGTGACGACCTCGATGGGGACGAGGAGGAAACAGAGCGCGCCGACCGCGAACGTGAGGAGCCCGACGACGAGCCGCGGGAGTCCGAGCCGGCGCTCGTCGGCCGGGTTGGCGGGACCGTTAAACGCGATCAGCATCGCAAAGGCGCCCCAGAACGCCCATAATCCCACGGACTCGTTCAGCCCGAGCCCGCGGCCGTAGTAGAGGTAGGCGGCAAGACCGAACAGGAAGCCGGGGACGACCGCCGCGAGCGTCTCCTGACGCTCGCCGAGCATCGCCCGGACCATGTGGCCGCCGTCGAGCTGGCCGACGGGCAGCAGATTGAGAAGGGTGAAGAACATCCCCACCCAGCCGCCGATCACGACCGGGTGTGCCGACAGCGCGGGGTCCTCGTGGGCCGTCTCCTGGCCGAGCAGCTCGGCGATCAGCGTCAACAGCGGCGGGTCGTTGAACCGGATCATCGTCCCCGACTGGGCGGCGATCTCCGCGGGCACCCGAATCGGATCGAGCGAGAGGCCGATAACGGTGACGACGACCGTCGCGATCAGCCCCGCGATCGGCCCGGCTGCGCCGATGTCGAACAGCACCTTGCGGGACGGCATCCGCCCGCGCATCCGGATCACCGCGCCGAGCGTGCCGAACGGGAAGATGAAGGGGATCACGTACGGGAGCGACACGTCCACGCCGTGGTAGCGCCCGGCGGCGTAGTGGCCCAGCTCGTGGACCATCAGGACGCCGAGCACGGCGGCCGTGAACGGCCACGCCTGCAGCATCGTGAGCGGGTTCGCGCGAATCTCCGCGAGTGGGATGTAGTACCAGCCGTGTGCGCCCACGAACAGCGTGGTGAGCACCGTGGTGACGAACAGCGCGAGGTTCGTCCACGGAATCCCGCCCCGGTCGTGGCCGAACGGCGTTGCGACGAGGACGTGACGGGAGCCCACGTTCGCCCCGTCGAGGGCGCCGGCTTCGACGCCGGCGTCCTCGATCGACCGGAGTTCGACATCGTAGCCCGCATCGCGGAACGCGGGCGCGACTTTCCGGAGGAGCACACGCTCGGGGACGTACGACTCGCCCACGTACCGGATTCGCCCGTCGTCGTCACGGACCGCGTCGGTGCGGAAGAACGTGCGGAGGGGCTCGGGACGAGGGACGTCGGTGCCGTCCGACGCCGTCCCGTCCTCGCGTTCTGCCATTGGCACGGAGTTGTCCGTCGTCGAGTATAAACCCCGCGTCACCGGTCGAAACGGCGCCGGCGCGAGATGTCGTGCTGTTGCTGGGTGAGGAGCTGTTGCCGGCTGGAGTGCTGTCGCTGGGAGAGATGCAGTCGGGGGAAAAGGGAGGGCCAGTTGGGGGACGATGCGGGGACGCGCGGAGCGCGCGTGGACGGTCGCGATGTCGGTCGTTAGGCAGGCTCGACGCGCCAGGTGGTCGCACCCGTGTACGACCACTTCTCGACGGAGATATCCGTCGCGGAGTCGCTGAGCTTCACCATCAGGGCGCCGATCTCCTTGGGCGAGAGGTCGACATCGTCGGAGATGAACTTCCCTTTGAAGTACATCTCGCCGTCCTCGGCGCGGTCGAGCAGGTACTGTTTGAGCCGCTCTTCCTTGCTGGGCTCGTCGGTCGTGCTCGCGTCCGTGGAGGGGGATGCTGTCGCGCTCATGTTACACTCCCTGCTTGCCGCCGAGGGGGGATATAAAGGCCACAACGTTCGGCCCCGTTCGGGGGATTTCAGGAGTTCACGAATGCTAAAACGTGTCTGACGGACTCTTTAGAAACGTTTCAAATCTCTTTAGACTGTTTATCAGTAGTTCTGCGTAGCTCGATCGGTATCTCTCTGGCAAAACCCGCTTCCGCCGATACCGGCCGAACCCTCCGCCAATCACCAGCAATAGTTGCCGGATGGCTCCCCTCGAAGCGCTCGGCCGCGTGCTTCCTCCCCGCCGCGCGCGCCGGCTGCGACACCCGTCGGGGGCAGCCATCCGACGGGGCTTTATAAACAGAATCGACCGTATTCCCAGAATCCTACTTCTGGTGGACCCAGAACGCCTCGGACTCCGTCGTCTCCTTTTTGAAGATCGGCACCTCGTCCTTGAGGCGGTTGATCCCATCTTCGACGGCCTGGAACGACTCCTCGCGGTGGCCGGCGAGCACGACGACGAACACGATGTCCTCACCGTCCTCGATGACGCCCGTCCGGTGGTGCATCAGCACGCGGAAGACGCCGTCGCGCTCCTCCAGATCCGCGGAAATGTCGTCCATGCGCTCACGGGCGACGCCCTCGTACTTCTCGAACGCGAGGTGGGTCGTACGGTCGTCGTCCGCGTCCTCCTTCGCGCGCACTCGCCCGGTGAAGGTGGCGATGGCGCCGGAGCGGTCGGCGCCGTCCGCCTCGCGGACCTCCGCGACGAGCTCCTCCAGCGTGATCCACGGCTCGGCCGTGTCAAGCGACTCGACGACCGACTCGGGGTCCACGTCCTCGGGCGCGTCCGCCTGGAGAATCACGTCACCCGGAACGTCGTCCGCGCCCGTTTCGTCGTCACCGAGGAGCACGGTCGGCACTCGGAGTCGGGTGTAGCCGACCGCGACGAGGTAGTCGTGGTCCGGCGCAAATCGGTCGAGCAGGTCGTCGAATCCGCCGACGATGCCCGACCCGTGCCAGGTTCCGTCGGCCGCCAGCGCGACGGTCGTTCCGGGGCGGTCCGGCACCGTTTCCGCGGACGTGCCGGTCGCCGCCGTCGACGCGCCGCCGTCGGTCTCGTTCGGCGCGCCGCCGGCGGGCGGCTCCACGTCGCGCTCCACGACGGCCACCCGGCCGTCGAGCGTCCTGGCGAGCGTCGCCGCGAGGTCGGCGGCGCCCGGGCCGAGGATCGAGATCGGTTGCATACCGGACGGCGGGTTGCCACGGGCTTAGGCGCTTCGCCACCGGGCGACTCGCTTGGTCGCATCCCGCCCCATCGTGTCCCGCCTCGCGTGCACGCTTGATAATCCTTAAGCCCGCGACCGGGCTACCCGCACACAATGAGAGTCGTCGTTTCCATCGGCGGGAGTGTGCTCGCGCCGGATCTGGATCCGGAGCGCGTCGCCGCCCACGCCGAGGCGATCGAGCGAGTCGCCGCGGACGGAGCCGAGGTCGGCGTCGTCGTCGGTGGCGGCGGCGTCGCCCGGGAGTACATCGAGGCCGCCCGCGAGCTGAGCGCCAACGAGGTGCAGCTCGACCGGCTGGGGATCGGCACCACCCGGCTCAACGCCCGGCTGCTGATCGCCGCGCTCGGCGAGCGCGCGAACCTCTCGCCCGCCGAGGAGTACGACGAGGCCGCCGCCGCGCTCCGCCGGGGCGAGGTCGCCGTGATGGGCGGCGTGATGCCCGGCCAGACGACGGACGCGGTCGCCGCGGGCTTCGCGGAGGCCGTCGACGCCGACCTGCTCGTGTACGCGACGAGCGCGGACGGCGTCTACGACGCCGATCCGAACGTTCACGACGACGCCGAGCAGTTCGCGGAGATGACCCCCGAACAGCTGGTCGACGTGGTCGTGCCGATGAGCCGTGACGCGGGTGCGTCCGCGCCCGTTGACTTACTCGCCGCCAAGCTGATCGACCGGGCGGGGCTGCGCTCCATCGTCGTCGACGGCACGGAGCCGTCCGTCCTCGTCGACGCGATCCTCGCCGGCGAGCACACGGGGACCGACGTGGTGCCGGAAGCGAGCGAGGAGCCCGACGCGTGGGAGGACCGATGAGCGACGACACCACCTACGACGACTCCCCACACATCCTCTCCGAGCAGGCCACCCGTGAGCGCGGCGAGCGTGGCGAATCCGGGGACGGCGGGTCCGGAGACGGCGAGGCGGGCGACGACGAGGAAGAAGCGTCGTTTAACGCCTTCTGGGCCGACACGGTTGCGGACGAGGTCGAGGCCCGCGACCCGGACGAGCCGGTTGTCATCAAGGGTGGCGTCTCTCCCTCCGGCGTGGCCCATCTGGGCAACTTCAACGAGATCATCCGGGGCTACTTCGTCGCCGAGGTCCTCCGCGAGCGGGGCCACGAGGTCCGGCAGGTGTTCACCTCCGACGACAAGGACCCGCTTCGGAAGATCCCCCGCAAGCTCGCGAACCCCGACGGCGAGATCGTCGGACTTGGCGACGTGGACGCCGGCGCCCTCGGGCGCAACCTCGGCAAGCCGTACACGTCGATCCCGGACCCGTTCGGTGAGAAGGAGTCGTACGCCGCCCACTTCGCGGACCTGCTGAAAGCCGACGCCGACCGACTCGGGATCCCTGTCGAGATGATCTCGAACACCGAGCTGTACGCCGACGGCGCGTTCGACGAGGTCACCCGCACGGTTCTCTCGGACCTCGACGGCGTGCGCGAGGTGCTCTCGACGTATCAGGACAAGGTGAACGACGAGTACGTCCCGTTCAACCCCGTCTGTGCGGCGTGCGGCAAGATCACGGAGACCGTCACGGAGATCGACGTCGACGCGGAGACCGTCGACTACGTCTGCACGGACATGGACGTGGGCGACAACACCATCGAGGGCTGCGGCCACGAGGGGACGGCGACGTTCCGCGAGGGGAAGCTCCCCTGGCGGCTGGAGTGGCCCGGCCAGTGGCAGGTGCTCGGCGTCGACTTCGAGCCGTTCGGCAAGGACCACGCGGAAGGATCGTGGCCCTCGGGCGTCGACGTGGCGCGAAACGTGTTCGGCAACGAGCCGCCTGTCCCGATGGTGTACGAGTGGTTCACGCTCAACGGGGAGGCGCTCTCCTCGTCGGCGGGCAACATCGTCACCGTTCCCGAGCTGCTGGAGCTGCTGGAGCCCGAGGTGCTCCGCTACTTCTTCGCGCTCCACCCGAAGAAGGCGCGGGACCTCGACCTCGAACGCCTCGACCAGCTCGTCGACAGCTTCGACCGGTTCGAGCGCGCCTACTTCGGCGAGGTCGACGACGAGGACCTCACCGCGTTCGCCGAGCGGGCGTACCCCTTCGTCGTCGGATCCGGGGCCGGCACCGGCCCCGACAACGCGGAGCCCCGGAAGGGAACCGTGCGGCTCCCGTACACCTTCGCCGCCGTGCTCGGCATGGTCGAGGACGAGGAGCTCCGCGAGCAGCTGGCGCGCGACGAGGGGCACATCACCGACGAGACGCCGGAGTGGGCGGTCGAGGAGGCCCTCGCCCGCGTGGAGAAAGCGCGCAACTGGGCCGAGCGGATGGACAACGAGTACAACTACCGGCTTCAGACCGACCTCCCCGACACCGACTTCGACGACGACGTGGCGGCCGCGCTCGACGACCTGGCCGACTTCGTCGCGGCGGGCCACGACGGTGAGGCGATCCAAGAGCAGATCTTCGAGACGGCTCGCGACCACGACGTGGAGGTGTCCGACTTCTTCGCCGCCGGCTACCGGCTGTTCTTCGACGAGACGCAGGGGCCTCGGCTCGGGGAGTTTTTGGGCGAGTTGGAGCGCGAGTTCGTGGTCGCTCGGCTCCGACGGGAGGCGTAGATGTCCGAGGACCGGTCGCTCGACGAGTTCGCCGACGATGCAGGAAGTGACGCGGACGACGACGAGGAGGACGAGATGGCGGATGACGAAGGAACGACCGGCAGCGAGGGGGCGGCCGGCGGCGAGGCGGTCGCCGAGAGCACTGCCGACGCCGACGGCACCGCGGACTCCGCCGACCCCGCCGGTCTCCCCGACGCGACGGTCGATGACGCGGAGCCGGCGACCACCACGTCGGCGTGGACCGGAGAGGGTGCGGCGTGTGACGGCTGCGGAACGGTCGCGGAACGCCGCTGGGAGGACGGCGGCACATTGGTGTGTGCGGACTGCAAGCCCTGGTAAGCGGTGCGGATGGTACGTTCCGATAATCCCGTATAAAGTTTTAATACTAATAAAATGAACTAACCGCATAGCGTCTACGGGTTTTCCCGGGACGTATCTGAAGAATGAACTCTATCGCCCGAAAGCTTCTCGGTTGCCGGCCCTGCGCCCTGGCCGCCGTCTACGTGCTGGCCGGGGTGGTCTGGGTTCCGCTTGGATGGGCCGCGCTCGACGCCGCCCTCGGCGTCGACACCGTCTCGTCCACGGGCGTGGCGAGCGGCTGGGTGTTCGTCGCGGGGTCGGGCGGGCTGCTCTACGCCGCCGTTGCCGCCAGACAGCGGCGGGCCGATGACGTTCGCCGGGAGCTCGAAGCGTCCGACCAACAGCTCCAGGTGGTAAGCCGGGTGCTCCGCCACAACATCCGGAACGACCTCAACGTCGTCCGCGGCTACACCAACCTGCTGGCAAGCCGGACTGACGACGAACGGGAGCTGGAGTATCTCGCCACCATTCGAGAGACGACGGACGACGTGGTCTCCATCAGCGAGAAGCTCCGTATGCTGGAGGAGGTGAAAACCGGCTCGACCGAGGGACGCGTCGACCTGGTCGGCATCGTCGAGGGGACGGTCGCGACCGTCGAGCGCGACGCCGAGCACGTGGAGACGCGGATCGACGCGCCCGCGAGCGCGTGGATACGAGCGGACGAGTCGTGCGGCTACGCCGTCCAGGAGGTGCTCGAAAACGCCATCGCCCACAACGACGAGGACACCTGTCGGCTCCAGCTCGACCTCGAACGGGCGACGGCGGAGACGCGACTCGTCGTCCAGGACAACGGTCCCGGCATTCCCGACGACGAGCTCGCCGTGCTCCAGTCGGCCGAGGAGACGCCGCTGTCACACGCCAGCAGCATCGGGCTGTGGCTCGTCAAGTGGCTCTGTGAGCTCCAACAGGGCGACGTGACGTTCGACGCGAACGACGACGGCACCCGGGTCACGCTCCGGTTCCAGTCGGCGCCGGAGCCCGACGGAGCCGACGCGACGAGCGCGGCGGCGAGTGCGGGGAACGTGGTGGACGCCGTTCGGAATCGGCACGACGAAGACGACCAACGGGGCGTTAGCTGACCCGAACGAGCTACTGGATCTCGGTGATCGTCACGGCGTAAACCGCACCACAGCTCCCACACTCGACGTGGATTCCCCGGCTGGTTTGGCCCCGAGCGAACTCCGTGATCTCCGCCCCACAGGAGCACTCGAACTGAACTCTCATTGGCGGACTGATCTGGGGAGGCCACTTAAAAGGCACCGTCCGTCCGCGATGGACTGGTCGACGTGGTGGCGGTCGACGGGTGCCGGAGACTGCAGTGTGGTACCGAAACACATGTAGTTACCCGGGTGTATGGCGAGGTATGAGCGACGACGTGACAGCCGAGGACGGAGGAGCGATCCCACACTGGTACAGCCCCGACGGTGACGGCATCACGATCGTCGACGGCGAGGATGCCACGGTGTACGACGATGCTGGAAACGCGTACCTCGACTTCCTCTCGCAGCTGTACTGTGTGAACGCGGGTCACAGTAACGAGACGATCCTCGACGCCATCGACGACCAGGCTCGAACGGTGCCGTACGTCTCCTCGGCGAAGCACAACGACACGCGCTCCGCGCTCGCCGGCGCGCTCACGGACGTGGCGCCGGCGAACCTGACCGACGTGTTCTTCTCGGTCACGGGAAGCGAGGCGAACGAGGCCGCGATCCAGATCGCCCGGAAGGTCCAGGACGCACCGAAAGTGCTCACCCGGTGGCAGTCGTACCACGGCGGCACCTACGGCGCCGGCGCGCTCACCGGCGACCCCAGCACGCGCTCGACGCTGGAGCGCTACGCCGCCACGACGGGCAGCGGGAAGTTCCTCCCGCCGCTGCCGGAGTGTTTCGACGGCGCCACCGGCGAGGCGCTCGCCGAGAAGGCGGCGAATCACGTCGAGTACGTGCTCCGCAACGAGGGGACGGACTCCGTGGCCGCCATCGTGATGGAGCCCGTCGCCGGCACGAGCGGCGCCTACACTGCCCCGCCGGGCTACTTCGAGCGACTCCGGGCGATCTGTGACGATCACGACGTGCTCCTCATCTCCGACGAGGTGATCGCCGGCTTCGGGCGGTGTGGCGACTGGTTCGGCATCCAGACGGAGGGGGTCAAGCCCGACATGATCACCTTCGCGAAGGGCGTCACGAGCGCGTACGTGCCGCTCGCCGGCGTGATCGTCGACGAGGCCGTGGCCGCGGAGGTGCGGGCCGCCGACCACGACCTCGGGCAAACGTTCGCCGGCCATCCCGTCGCCTGTGCCGCCGGACTCGCCGCGCTGGAGGCGTACGACGACGGCCTCATCGAGAACGGGGTCGAGGTCGGCGCCTATCTCGAAGAGCGCCTCAAAGCGGTCGCCGACCGCCACGACGCCATCCGCGAGTGTCGCGGGCGGGGGATGCTGTGGAGCCTCGTCTTCGAGGACCCCGAGACGGGCGAGCCGTTCTTCGACCCGTTGTCGGAAGCCGAGGGAGAAAACCCGGTGGCGGCCGTCCGCCAGGAGGCCGAGGACCACGGCGTGCTGTTCGGCAGCGGGCGACCCGACGTGCAGGTGATCGTCTCCCCGCCGTTGTGTGTCACTCGCGAGGAAGTGGACCAGGCCGTCGACGCGCTCGACGCCGCCATCGAGACCGTCTTCGCGGAGACGGCGGCGCCGGCCGACGACTGAACGCGCCGGCGCCCTCAGAGGTCCTTCGCGACCGCGACGAACTCGTCGTGGCCCAGATCGAGTTCGTCTCCGAGCGAATTCTTCAGCTCGTCGATCCGGCGCTGGAGCTCCTGATACCCCTCATGGTCATCGAGCTCGGACTCCGTCTTGGCGGCCTCCAGCGTCGCCGCGCGCTCGGCCAGCGAGTAGTACTCCCGGAGGTCCTCGGTGTACGTCTCCCGCCGGGCGAGCAGGTCGACCGTCTCGCGAAGCTCCTCTTTGGTCGTCGGCTTGGTGAGATAGGCGTCGAACGGCATCTCCACCACGTCGAAGTCCGGGTCCATCGCCGTGAGCATCACGACGGCAGGGTCCTCCTCGCGGTCGTCGATCCGGTCGAGCACCTCACGACCCGACAACCCGGGCATCATCCGGTCGAGCACGACGACACCCACCGCGTCGTCGAGCGCGTCGAGTGCGGACTCACCGTCCTCGGCTAGCCGCACCTCCTCACAGACGTTGAACAGCCAGAGGCGGTACGTCTCCAGCACCTCCTCGTCGTCGTCGACGGCAAGGACCACCGGGTCTTGGTCAGGGCTCATGCGTCATCCAACATCTCTCATCCATCAAACAAAAAAGAGGTGGCCGTCCCGGGGGCGTCAGGCGGCGTCGGCGCTCGTGAACTCGAAGACGAACCGCGTTCCCTCGGGCTCGTTATCCTCGATCCGGACGGCGCCGTCGTATGCCGACACCATGGTGTCGACGAAGAAGAGTCCGAACCCGGACCCGCTCTCGTGGTCGGCCGACGCGCGCGTCACGCCTCGCCGGAAGACACTATCGCGGTGCTCCTCGGGAATCCCCGGGCCGTTGTCGGCGATCTCGACGCGAACGGTGCCGTCATCCGCCCACGCGTCCACCTCGATCCGCGGCTCGTCTTTGTCGTTGTGCGCGACCGCGTTGCGGAACACGTTGGCGAACACGTCGTCGACCATCTCGTCGGCCACGATCGCGAGGCTCGGCTCGACGTCGAGCTCGACGGTCGCCCGGGGCTCCGCCTCGCGGAGCTTGGCGGCTCGCTCCCGCAATATCCGGGAGAGGTCGATTCGGCTCGTGGCACGGTCCTCACCCGTCAGCGTGTCGATCGTCGTCCGCATGCGGTCGATCTGGTCGGAGATGTCGGCGGCTCGGGCGACGATCGTGTCGGCGTACCGTTCGAGGTCACCTCCCACGTTGTCGGCGAGGAACTCCGCCCGCGACCGGATCACCATCATGCCGTTCTGTACGTCGTGCCGCAGGAGGCTGTGGAGGAACTCCAGCTGGCTGGTGCGCTCGGCGAGCTCCTCGGCACGCTCCGTCACCTCGTGTTCCAGCTCCTCCTCGCGACGTTCCAGCAGCCGTTCACGCTCCTTCTGGGCGGTGATGTCGGTGAGCATCAGGAACGCTCGCTCCTCGCCAACCGGAATCGCCTGGGTGACGAAGTCGCGGTTCTCGCCGGCGGACCGAATTCGAACCTCGGACCGGTAGTTCTCGCCCGCATCGAGGTGACGCGCCACGGTCTCCCGGTCGAACGCCGGCTCACCCTCGACCGCCTCGATCGCGTCGAAGGGGTCGGTGTCCGTCTCGTCGACGGTCACGTCGTAGGTCCGGTTTCGGTCGACGACCGACACCTCGCCGTCGGTGTGCAGTTCGAGGATGGAGTCCGGCGAGTTCTCGTACAGCGCCGAAAAGCGGTCGCGCTCGACGGAGAGCTCGCGCCGTCGGTCGGCGGCGCGTACCTGCGAGAGGCCGACGACGGTACCGGCGGCGGTGAGCACCATCAGCAGGTTCCCCGCAACGAGGTACGGCCGGAGGACGTGCTGGGTCATCGTCTGGACGCTGACCACGCCGAGGACGGCGACCGCGCCGACGGCACTGCCGCCGAGCGTCCACCGTGCCACGATCAGGGTGTCCTCGGGGAGTCGTTCAGTCCGGTGGAGATACCACGCGACGAACAGGATAAACGCCACGAGCAGCGTCGGAAAGGCGTTTTCGACTGCTGAGGACAGCGGGGAGTTCGGCGACAGCAGCGTCGTCGTCACGTCCAACAGCGGGACCGTCAACAGGACGGCGCCGACGCCGAGTAGCGTCCCCAGCCCGATCCGGTGACGCTGCGCGTCGGTGAGACTCATAGAAGCTCTACAAATTCCGTTCCTGAAAGTATAACGGTATATTGGAGATCCATCAACCGATCCAGTTCGTGAGGGCCCCAGCCACAGACGACCGCGTTGTGGCGACCGCGGTGAGAAGTCGGGCGTTAGGTTCCGTCGACGAGACGACGAAGCTGCGCCGGCGGGACGGCGCCCCGAGCGGCGTGCTCGCCGTAAACGAACGTCGGGACGCCGGTAATGCCCTCACGGCGCGCTTGCTGGAACAGGTTCTCCAGCCGGTCGCGCAGGTCGCCGTCGTCGAGCGCGCGGTCGACGACTGCGGCGTCCAGCCCGTCGATATCCGCAGCGACCGCTCCCAACACGTCCTGATCACCGATATCCTCACCCTCGGACCAGAGCGCCTCGAACACCGCCCAGTCGAAGTCGTGCCACGCCTCGGGATGCTCGTCTTTCACGTACAGCGAGACCAGCTGAGCCGGCAGCGAGTCGACGTCCGTCCGGAGCTCCTGTGCCATCTCGACGCCGTACTCCTCCTGTAAGCGACGCACGTTCTCGCGGGCCTGCGCGTAGTAGTCGTCGTCCTTGCCGTCGTCCGCATCGGTGTCGATGGAGCCGTCCGGGTTCCGCTTGCCGGCCCGGAGGTCGAACGGGTGCCAGTCGACGTCGAGCGGCTCGTCGCGCTCCTCGCGATACTGCTCCAGGGACTTTCGGCCCAGGTAGCAGAACGGGCAGACATAGTCGGAGTAGACGGTGACGGTGTCGGTCATGGCTGTTGTAGTGCCGCGAGACGGAAGGCACGTTCGGCGCCGGCAGCCTCGGACGATGCGCCGTGAGGTTCGGAGGCAAGCGACGCGCATTCAAACCAGCGGGGAGTACCACCAGCGTATGAGCCCGCCGACGCCCGACGAAAACGGAGCCGCCAGTGACGACGACCGCCTCCCGTACGACCCCGTCTCGCCGCCGGTCGCGCTGACGGTCGCCGGCAGCGACAGCGGCGGCGGCGCGGGGATCCAGGCGGACCTGAAGACGATGACCGTCCACGGCGTCTTCGGCACGAGCGTCCTCACCGCGACGACGGCCCAGAACACGCGGGGCGTCCACGACGTGCATCCCGTGCCGGCCGACCACGTCGCCGCACAGTTCGACGCCGTCGTCGACGACTTCGACGTTGGCGCGGTGAAAACCGGGATGCTCGCCACCGCGGAGACGGTCGCGCGGGTGACGAAACTGGTCGCCGACATCGACGCGCCGGTCGTCGTCGACCCCGTGATGGTCGCCGCGACGGGCGACCGGCTGCTGTCACCGGCCGCCGAGGACGCCTACGACGACCTGATTCGCGAGGCGACGCTCGTGACGCCCAACGCCGACGAGGCCGAGGTGCTCGTCGGCGAGCCGGTGGAGACGCCCGCGGACGCCGCCGCGGCCGGACGGGAGCTCGTGGCGCGCGGCGCCGACGCCGCCCTGATAAAGGGGGGGCACCTCGGCGGGGGCGACGGCGCCGCCGACACCGTTGTTGACACACTCGTGGTCGCCGGCGCGAGGGTCGGAACGGCGAACGAGGACCCGGCCGTCATCACCCACGAGCATTCCCGCGTCGACACCGACGCCACCCACGGCTCCGGCTGCACGCTCTCCAGCGCGGTCGCCGCCCGCCTGGCCCGCGGCGAGGCTCTCCGGGAGGCCGTCGCCGCCGCGCTCGGCGGCATGTCCGAGGCGATCCGGCGCGGCTACGACATTGGCGAGGGGCCGGGTGCGGTGAACCCGACGATGCTGGAGTGAGGCGTGCCACCGTCAGGCGCCGGACGCCGGCGGTGTGGCGTCGCGATACCGGTCGAGACGGGAAAGACTGAAAGCCGCCGCGTGGTGACGTATCCCCGTCGCGGGCGCCGTGTCGCTCGGGTAGGGGCCCGACTCGGCCCCGCGACACGCGTTAGACGCTGGCGAGCGGCGCTTATAAACGGACGGGGCCGACAGCGACGTTTTCGGGAGCCAGCTCCCCCTTTTGAGTGTCCGGTGGGAATTGTCAGGACGTTCTTCCCGGTTTATATACTCTCCTCGCAAACGGTAGCGGACATGACTCGCTCACGGCTGCGGCGACGGGCGTTCCTCGGCGCGGTCGCCGCGGGGTGCGGAACGCTCGCCGGCTGTCTCGACGACCGCGACTCGACCGACGGCGCACCGCCGAGCAGTTTGGACGACGCCGGCGTGTGGAACGTCGAGACGCGCGGAATCGACGGCGACGGCGAGACCGAGGTCGGTGCAGCCGTCCACGAACTCCTCGATGACGTGGGCGCTGAGGGAGGCGGAATCGTCTACTTCCCACCCGGACGATACCTGTTCGAGCGGACGCCGCTGGTTGGCGACGACACGCACCTCGTGGGCGCGGGTCGTTCGACCGTTTTTGAGGGCGTGCGTCCGGACGACGGGCGCGGCGCGCTCCTGTCCAATCAGGGGTACGACGCGACGGGATACGAGGGCGCCTCGAACTGGAGCGTCCGCGACGTGCGCATCGACTCCCCGGAATCGAACGGCATCATGCCGGCACACGCGTCGAACGTGCGACTGGAGAACCTCTACGGCGACCGCATCTACTACCACCACATCGACGTCGTCTCCTCGACGAACGTCGTCGTCGACGGATACTGGGCGAGTCGGGGCGGCGAGGGCGGGTCGGACGCGCCCATGCAGTTCGACGCACAGCGGTCAGGGACCACCTCAAATGGCGTGTGGGACGGGACATCGATGACCCTCGTCAGGGACGACGATACGCCAACGAGACGATGCAGGCTCACGAACTTCGAGATCGACCCGGAGAACGCCCCGAGTTACGGGGTGCATCTCCATCGCGGCCCACACGAATCCGTCTCGATCACGGACGGGTACATCGACGGCTGTCGCTTCACGGCTGTTCGGGCCGATCCTGACAGTGCGGTGACGGACCTGACGATCGACCGCGTCTCGTGTCACGAAAACGCCCGTGGCATCACCCTCGGCCACGTCGAGAGCGGCCGTCGCGGCCTGACGATCAGCAACGTCACCGTCCGGACCGAGGACGACGGGCTGGCCGGCGGATCAGGGCTGTACGCCGCCGGGTTCGACGGCGGCGACATCTCGAACGTCGTCGTCGACGGCGCGTTCACGAACTCGGTCATCTTCGACGACATGGACGGCCTGCAACTGCGCGGGACGACGGCGCGGGGCGCCGTCGACCAGGCCTTCCGCTTCCGGGAGAACGTCGACGCGACGCTCACATCCGCCCGCGCGGCGGACTGTGGGGGTGCAGGGATCTACTCCGGCCCCGGAAGCAGCGTCGCCTACGGTGGCGTCACGTTCGAGAACGTCGGAAGCGAGATCGAAGCCGATGGGGAGATCCGGAAGTGGACGGCCTCGACGGAGTGATGTCCGGATAGCGCGTTATGGCTGCTCGGGTCTGTTGAAATTCTGATCAGGTGACGGATTCTAACGTCACTGCGGTCTATACGATCTCCTCGGTGTGTGAGATCGGGAGTAGATGTGTCATGTGAGTTGGTGTGTCGTTTATCAGTGGGGCGTCGGTGGTGCTGTGAGTCGTTTATAAGTGACTATTTGAGTGAGTACAGCGACAAACACCTCCAAAGCCCCAGCCGGCTCCGGTCGAGGGTTCCGGAAGACGTTCCGGCTCGCTACGCTCGCGGGCTGCGACTTCCGTCGTCCCGCTCGCAGGCTCGCGGGACGCTCGCTGCGCGCGTTGCAGGGCGTCTCTCCGCACAGCCCGACGCCCTGCAACGTGCTTGCGTCGTCCGTCTTCCCGGACCACGGGCGAGACGGTCGGCGCCGTCTCGCTGTTTCCCGCCTGCGGCGGGAACGGCTGCCCCTTTGAGTCCCACCCCGCCCCGCACAGCACCGCAGCCTCAGCCCTCCCCAGCCTCGGCGGGCGGGCCGCCGCGGGACCGCTCCGCGGCGGCCCGCCGCCTCCCTCGCGCGCGTTTATCGCGCGCGCCGACCGCAGCCGGTGTTTAAAAGGAGAGCAGCGGAATCGTTGATGGTCATTTACAAGTAGTCACCGATGACGCTGAGTGAAATACTCACTCCCGGTGTTGATTATTTTCACTTTAGATGGAACGATTATTTAGGTTCCCGCCGTTAACGCGAAGCCTCGCGTCCGCCGGCGTCGTTTCGGTCGAGACCGAACAACCGTGGACGATTTTTGTAACGCCTCGATATTGCCCACGGCGACCCGCAGGGTTTTAGCCGCCGACGGCGGGAGTACGCGTATATGCCAACGGGGATCGTCGGGGAATTTCTCGACCTGAAATCGGAGACGGACGCGGACCTCCTCGCGATGCAGTGTGGCGACTTCTACGAGTTCTTCGCGGACGACGCCGAGACGGTCGGCGACGAGCTCGACTTAAAAGTCTCCCAGAAGTCCTCACACGGCTCGTCGTATCCGATGGCGGGCGTCCCCCTGAACGACCTCACTCCCTACCTGAAGGCGCTCGTCGAGCGCGGCTACCGCGTCGCGGTCGCCGACCAGTACGACACGGAGGACGGCGGTCACGCCCGCGAGATCACCCGTGTCGTGACGCCCGGGACCCTGCTGGAGACCACCGACGCGGAAGCGCGCTATCTTGCGACCGTGGTCCGCGAGGGTGACGGGCCACTGCGGCCGAACGCCCCGGGGAGCGCGGGCGGCGACGGCACGGACGCCGACGGCCCCTACGGGGTGGCGTTCGCCGACGTGACGACGGGTCGGTTCCTCGCGACGGAGATCGCCGACGAGGGCGACCTCCGCGCGGAGCTGTTCCGGTTCGACCCCATCGAGGTGCTCCCCGGCCCGCGGGTGCGCAACGACGACGCGCTCCTCTCCGGGATCCGCGAGGAGCTGTCCGGCACCGTCTCCGTCTTCGACGCGGAGGCGTTCGCGCCGGGGCGCGCGAAACACGCCGTCCGCGAGCAGTTCGGCGACGAGACCGCGGAGGCGGTGGGGCTCGACTCCGAACTCGCGGTGCGGGCGGCGGGCGCCGTGCTCGGCTACGTCGAGGAGACGGGCGCCGGCGTGCTCGCCTCGATGAGCCGGCTGACGGCGTACGGCGCCGACGACCACGTCGAGCTCGACGCCACCACCCAGCGCAATCTGGAGCTCACCCGCACGATGAACGGGGAGACGGAGGGGTCGCTGTTCGACGCGGTCGACCACACCGTCTCCTCGCCCGGCGGCCGGCTGCTGCGCGAGTGGCTCACGCGCCCGAAACGCGACCGCGCGGAGCTCGACCGGCGGCTGGACGCCGTCGAGGCGCTGGCGAGCGCGGCGCTGGCGCGCGACCGGCTGACGGAGACGCTCGCTGACGCCTACGACCTCGAACGGCTCGCGGCTCGCGCCACCAGCGGGAGTGCGGGCGCCCGCCAGCTGCTGTCGGTGCGGGACACGCTCGCGCTCCTTCCCGAGTTGGAGGCCGCCATCGAGGAGACCCTGCTCGCGGACTCGCCCATCGCCGCGGTGCTCCGGCGCGTCGACCGCGACCGGGTGCACGCCCTGCACACGGAACTCGCGGAGGCGCTCGCCGAGGACCCGCCCAGCACCAAGACGCAGGGCGGGCTCCTGAAGAAGGGGTACGACCCGGAGCTCGACGACCTGATCGAGCGCCACGAGGAGGCAAAGGAGTGGCTCGACACGCTTGCCGACCGCGAGAAGCGCCAGCACGGCCTGAACCACGTCACCGTCGACCGCAACAAGACGGACGGCTACTACATCCAGGTGGGCAAGTCCGTCGCCGACCAGGTTCCGGAGCACTACCGGGAGATCAAGACGCTGAAAAACTCCAAGCGGTTCGTCACCGACGAGCTGGAGGAGCGCGAGCGGGAGGTCCTCAGGCTGGAGGAGGCTCGCGGCGAACTGGAGTACGAGCTGTTCGAGCAGCTCCGCGAGCGCGTGGCCGCCGAGGCCGCGCTTCTCCAGGAAGTCGGGCGTGTCATCGCCGAGCTCGACGCGCTCGCGTCGCTGGCGACGCACGCGGCCGGCAACGACTGGGTGCGTCCCGAGCTGGCCGACCCCGGCGTTCTCGACGTGGAGGCGGGCCGGCACCCGGTCGTCGAGCGCACCACCGACTTCGTCCCCAACGACCTCCGGCTGGACGAGGAGCGCGGCTTCCTCATCGTCACCGGCCCGAACATGAGCGGGAAGTCGACGTACATGCGCCAGGCCGCGCTCATTCAGCTGCTCGCGCAGATCGGCTCGTTCGTCCCCGCGCGCTCGGCGACCGTCGGGCTCGTGGACGGCGTCTACACCCGCGTGGGCGCGCTCGACGAGCTCGCACAGGGCCGGTCGACGTTCATGGTCGAGATGCAGGAGCTGTCGAACATCCTTCACTCCGCGACCGAGGAGTCGCTCGTGATCCTCGACGAGGTCGGCCGCGGCACCGCCACCTACGACGGCATCTCGATCGCGTGGGCGGCCACGGAGTACCTCCACAACGAGGTGCGCGCCCGCACATTATTTGCCACCCACTATCACGAGCTGACGACGCTGGCGGACCACCTTCCCCGCGTCGAGAACGTCCACGTCGCGGTCGATGAGCGCGACGGCGACGTGACGTTCCTCCGGACGGTGCGTGACGGGCCGACGAACCGCTCGTACGGGATCCACGTGGCGGGGCTCGCCGGCGTTCCGAACCCGGTCGTCGACAGAGCGGACACCGTGCTCGACCGGCTCCGCGAGGAGAAGGCGATCGAGGCGAAAGGGAGCGGCGGCGCAAGCGGCGAGACGAAACAGGCCGTCTTCGATCTCTCGACGGGGTCGTTCGACGGGTCGGACGAGCGTGGCGGCTCCGGCGTCGGTGAGGCGGCCACCGATGTTGCTGGTGAGGCGGCGGCCGAGACAGTCAGCAACGGGAGCAGTGAGGCGGCCGCGGCAGCGGAATCCGCCGCCGGCGTCGACCCGGAAGCCGAGGCGGTGCTGGAGGCGCTCGCCGACCTCGACGTGAACGAGACGGCGCCGGTCGAGCTGCTCTCCCGCGTGCAGGAGTGGCAGGAGCAGCTGGCGGAACGGACCCGGTCGGAGTAGCGGGAACCGACGCGACCGACGACCGACCGGCGTGCCGCATCTCACCGGAATCGCCCGAGTGAAACGCTCAGGCTACGGGCGTCCGAATGAAGGTGTACGAACGCCCAAACCGGAGCCCGATATTGAAGTACGCCCTCGTGTAGTACATTGTTGATGGAGAGCACTCCTGCGATTCTGTTGTGAGCTGGACGGGTCAAGAACGTGCGCCGCAGCGGTTCTGACGGCCAGCTACTGAGTAGTGTTTGCAACGGGAGGTTGTATCAACGATCTCCTACGGAAGAGCGTTGAACTGAACGACGGATGCACTCCCGACCCCGAATCCACGACAACCGGGTGCAAACACCCGATACCCGCCGACTATCCGTCGAGATGCCTGGCGAAAACGTCTTTACCGGGTATCTCCGTGAGGATGTATGGAGAACATCTCCGCGTTCGCCGTCGAGCTGCTCGAGTTACTCGTGCTGTTCGTCGGCGCAGGCGCCGCCGCGCTGGCGGGCGTCGCGCTCGAACGGGTCGCGTTCTCGGCCATCGCAACGGGTGATGTCGCTACCGGGCTCTGGGCGCTCGGCATGGGCGCCATCGCGCTGTACATCGGCGTCGTCGCGCTCGGCTACGAACAGGTGCTTCCGCGGATTCGTGCGGTCACCGACCGCTCGTAACGCGAACGTCGTTCTCCGTCCGTCCTTCCGCCCCGCCCACCCCACTATCGCGAGCCGTGCTCCTCCAGACAGCGACGGTACACGGGTTCGGTCACGTCAGGGTTGAACACGGTCGGCGGCAACTCCGTGAACCAGCGAACGTCCTCGATCGTCTCGCCGTCCACCCCGGGGTCGGCGGCGATGGTCGTCGTCTCCGCGGTCGCGGCCATCCCCACGGCGACCATGGAGGCGGTTTCGCCCGTATCGGCGTTCACGGCGGTGTACGTCTCCGCGGCGTGAGGGCGACCGGGACGCGCCTCGATGCCGGTCTCCTCGCGAACCTCACGTCGAAGGGTCTCCGGAAGCGACTCGCCGGGCTTGTGAGTACCCGCCGGCGACTTCCACCCGTCGGCCCACGGCTCGTCGACCAGCAGCACGCGCCCGGCGTCGTCGAACACGTAGGCCACGACGACCCAGCCGGCGGCCATCGCCTCCGAGCTCGCGTGGTCGGCGAACGTCTCCGGCGACAGCTCTTCGCGCCGCTCGGTGGTGATCAGGTCGTCGTACGCGTCGCGGGGGTCCTCGACGGGCATGGTGGACTGGCGTAGAAGCGGCTCCGACTACAGCGCGTCCGCGATCGCGCCCGCGGCACTCACCACGCTACACCCGCGCTCGATGGTGTCGGTGCCGACCAGCCGGTCGACGCCGGCGGCCCGGAGCTTCGTGACGGCGTTGGCGGCGAGCATCGGGTGGACGCAGGCGGCGAGGATTCGGTCGGCGCCGTCCGCGCGCAACACGCCGACGGCCTCGCTCATCGTCGATCCCGTGGCGACGATGTCGTCGACGACGACCACGTCGCGGTCGGCAACCGACGCGTCGGCGGTCGTGATCTCCACCGTCCCGGTGTCGCGGTCGCGGTGTTTCTCGAAGTAGTCGGTATCGCCGGCACCGTAGGCGTTCCGCACCGTTTCAGCGATGTCGACGGCGCCCTCGTCGGGCGCCAAAAACAGCGGGTTCGTCAGGTCCGGCAGCGGGTCGGCGAGCGCGGCGGCGGCGTCGACGCTCGTCACGGGCACGTCGTAGAAGTCGGCGACTGCGGGTTCGTGGGGGTTGACGAGCACGACCTTGTCGGTGCCGGTGGAGACGGCTCGCGCCATCGCGCGGGCGGAGACGGGCTGGCCGGGTTTGAACGAGCGGTCCTGCCGGGCGTAGCCCATGTAGGGGATGACGGTCGTCACGCGCTCGGCGCCGGCCTCGCGGACGGCGTCCTGGAGCTGGAGCAGTTCGACCCACGCCTCGTCGCTGTCGGTGGTCGCGACGACGACGGCGTGGTCCGTTTCGGCATCGGCGAACGCCGGCGCCGCGGCCAGCCGTTCCCCGTCCGGGAACCGGTCGTACGTCGCCGTCGCCAGCTCGTGGTCCGTCGCGTCGGCGAGCGCGGCCGCGAGCTGCTGGGAGCTCGACCCGGGTACGATCATGGCCGACCGTTCCGTGGACTCGGGTAAACCAGTTTCCTTTAGTCGTCGGTTGGCGGCGTCAATGCGACCGCCTTCGCGTCACGGATGCCGATCACCTGGTGGCGCCAGCCGTCGCCGGCGTCCAGACACAGCGTCCCTGCCGCCGTGACCACCGCCGAGACGCCCGGTCCGTAGCCGAGCGCGACGGGGGGTTCGGCCACAGGCAGGGTCGCCGGCGTCCACGCGTCCGCGTCCCAGCTCCCGCCGGCACCGTCCGTCCCGGTCCGGACGTACAGCTCGTCATCGACGACCGCCATGGCGTGGCCGTCGCCGTCGGCCGCAACCCGGGTTGTCTCGCCCGCAAGCGCGTCCATCCAGCCGTTGCCGAGCCAGTAGACGCCCTCGGGAGTGGCCGCCAGCGGGACACCCGACCCGGCCACGTCGGCGACATCGTCGAGACCGACCGATTCGAGGGTCGCCTCGCCGTCAGTCCCCCGTTCGACTACCCGGTGGACGCCGTCGGCGGCGGCCACGAGCGGCCCGTCGACGGCTCGGGGGTCGGAGACGGTCCCGAGCGGAGTCGCTGCGGCCGCACCGTCGGCCGCCGGTTCGCCGCCGGCGTCAGCCTCGACATCGGGATCAACGCGGGCGACCGTCCCGTCCGCGCCGGCGACGAGGAAGGCGTCGTCGTACACGCCGACCGCGGCCGCCGGCCCGAAGCCGACGGGGTGGAGATCCGGATCCGCGGTCCCGTCCGTGTCCGCATCGTCGTCGAGCGCGGCGACGAGGAGGTCCGTCTCGGTGGCGACCGCGAGGACGGGTGCGGAGTGGCCGGCCGCGCCATCCTCCGGGTCACCCCCGTACACCGCCACGTCGCTCGCGGCGACGTCGGCGACGAGCTCGAACGACCCGATCTTGTCGCCGGATGCCGCGACTCGGACCAGTCCGTCGGCGGTGGCGACGTACGCGTCGGTGCGTCCCGCGGTGCCGGCGTACACCCGTTTTTCCTCGATCGAGATGTCGTCGTCTGCAGGGGCCATTGTGCCGGAATGGGTGTCGCTGCCTCAAAAAGCCGGTCGTTGCCGGTTGGGGTCGCCACGGGGAGCGCTCGGCGCCGCGACTCCCGCAGACCGAGAGCCACCGACGCTCCTTTTATCACCCGTCACCGAGTTCCGATGTGAACTCGGTCGCCGTCGAGCTCGTCGGACTGCTCGCCGAGGTGGCGCCGCGGCTGGCGCGGATCACGCTGTTCATCGCCGCCGGCGTGTTCGCGGCCAACGTCGCCGTCGCCTTCGGGCTCGTGCGCTACGTCGCCGGCGTCGCCGGGTACCTCACTCGCCCCGCGAATCTGCCGGACGAGGCCGGCACGGCGATCCTCACCACCGCGGCGTCGACGACCGCCGGCTACGCCACCCTCGCGGAGTACCGCGAATCCGGGCTGCTCGACGACCGCGCCACGCTGGTGGCGGTGACCATCAACACGTTCTTCGGGTTTCTCCAACACGTCATCACCTACTACGTTCCCGTGTTGATCCCGATCCTCGGCGCGACGACGGGCGTGCTGTACGTCTCCTTCCGCGCCGGCATTGCCCTCGCGATCACTGCTGTCGGCGTGGTCGGCGGCGCGCTCCTGCTGTCCGAGCGCAACGTCGACCGCTCCGCGCTCGACGACCTGGAGGCGTCGGGACCGGAGGGCGACGACCGCGGCCGGCGCGAGCGCGTCCGCGACGCCGGCGAGAAGTCGTGGAGCACCCTCTCGCGGATCGTTCCCCGACTCGCGGTCATCTACACGCTCGTGGTCGCCTTCACCACCTACTACGACGTGGAGGCGTTGACCGCCTTCGCGGAGCCCGTGACGGCCGCCGTGGGCCTGCCGAGCGCGGCGCCCGCCGTCATCGCCGTCCACTCGCTGGACACGACCGCCGGCGCCATCACCGCCGCGCCCCTGGTCGCGGACGGTACCTTCACCCCCCGGACGGCGGTGGCGACGCTGCTCATCGGCGGCGTGCTCTCGTTTGCCGTCTCGACGTTCAAACGCTCCATCCCGTTCCAGTACGGCATCTGGGGCCCGGAGTTTGGCACGAAGGTCGTCGTGCTCAACACCGTGCTGAAGGTCGTCTTCATCTCGCTGTCTGTCGCGCTCCTGCTCGTTCCCTCGTGGTGAGCGACGGCGGCTCGGAACACCTGCAGTGGAGGCTCGATTCCGGTTGCGTTTGGAGTGTGTTCACCCTTTTAAACTGGACGAGCGGTCGGCGCGCGCGAGAAACGCGCGCGAGGGAGTCGTCGCCGCAGGCGACGACGAGGCTGGGGAGGCGTGAGGTGCGGTGCTGTGCGGGGCGGGGTGGGACTCAAAGGGGCAGCCGGCGAGGGCGACCGGAGGGAGCCCTCGGAGAGCGAGCGGCGAAGCCGCGAGCCGGCTCCGGGAAGACGGGCGACGCAAGCACTTTTTAGGGCGTCGGGCTGTGCGGAGAGACGCCCTAAAAAGCGCGCAGCAAGTCCCTCGACCGGAGCCGGCTGGGGCTTTGGAGGTGTTCGCCGGCGTGCTCACCACTCAACTCGCTTATAAGGTGCCGGCTGGGGCTTTGGAAGTGTTCACCGGCACACTCACTCCACCAACCACTTAGTAGGTGCCAGCGGTCACCTCGACGGCAACCACGACCCCGCTATCGCCTTTTAAGCGCGCTCGACGACCGGGAGCGGGCCGAGCACCCACACCCACGCCGCGAACAGCAGCGCGCCGAACAGCTCGGGGAGCGCGAGCCCCGACACGCCCCAGTAGCCGGCGGTCCAGGTCCACCAGCCGAGAACGTGCAGCGGAGCCAGCGTCAGCGTGATCCGCCCCGTCCGCGTCCGCCGGCGGGCGACCCCGTCGAGCGCGAACGCGAGCGTCACGAGCAGGTAAAAGCCCACGGCAGCCGGGAAGTGGAGCTGGTGCGTCAGGTCGAACAGCCCGACGCCGGCGAGCCCGACCATCGAGAGCGCGAAGACGACGGCGACCGCCCGCGGGAGGAGCCGGCCGCCGTCGCCATCCCCAACTCGCCACAGCCCGGGAGCGTAGCCGAGTCCGACCAACCCGGCGAGCACCAGCGCGCCGTTAAAAACGGGCGTCGACCGGGGACGCACGCCGAGGTCGGAGAGCGCGTCGTCGGCCCACGAGAACGTCGGATCGAGCAGCGTCGCCAGCAGGATGCCGCCGAGCGCGACGAGCGTGGCGCCGGCGCCCGCGAGCCGCGCTCGCTCGTGGGCGCCCTCGGGTGGGAGGGAGGGGAGCGGGGAACGAGTGGGAGTCACAACCGTAACCGGGCCGCGAACCACTTAAACCGAGGAGAACGGGAGACGCGTCGGTCGGGAGGTTCGCTACCGCTCGGTCGGCGTCGCCACGAGGAACGTGCGGCCGCCGCGCCGTTCGAGGTGGAGCTCGCCGTCGCTGACCCGGTTGGCGCGGGCACGGTCGTCGAGGCGGTCGGCGGGACAGTCCGTCACGTCGAGTCGGGTGGGGGAGGCGAACCGCGGCGTCCCCGTGCTTCGGGAGCTCATAGGGGAAAGATGGGCGGAGTTCCACCTATAATCGAGCCATGTCCGGAGTGAAAGTGAAAGTAAGCGACTGCGGCGGGGTGTCATGCCGAACGACGGAATATCGCCGTGCTCCGGCTATCGCTGGAGCTCGGCCTCCTCGTCGCCGGAGAGGAACCGGACGGTGAACGCGTCGTAGCCGCCGTAGGCGGCGTCGAGCGCCCCCATCCACCAGTTCCAGCGTTCGACGACCGAGGAGCCGTCCGGGGCGTCCGCCAGATTCCGGACGACGCCCTGCGGCGTCAGCGCGTGGCCGCGGTCGCGGGAGGGCTTTCCGGCGTCGGCAAGGTCGCGCGCCGCGCGCACGATCGGCCGGCGCTCGGCGGGCGTGCCGCCGAAGGCGTCCTCGAGGGCGGCGTCGAACCGCTTCGGGTCCATACCTGAACTACGAACCCGGCGTATATGAGCTTCGTGGTAGAATGTGACAAGGACACACTGGCGGGCAGCCGGGCACCGGCGCTCGCGCTCAGCGTCCCACGGCAGCCTCACAGCCGCACAGCCAGCACCAGAAACAGCAGCGCGACGGGGAGCGACACCAACGTGAGCACCCACCCGCCGTCGGCACCGCCGAGAACGGCGAAAAGGCCCCCGGTGAGGAGGGCGCTGGAGCCGACGGCGACGAGCACGATTCGCTCCGTCCGGCTGAGGCGCTCCGGGCCGTCGGTGTGTTCGATCACCCACCGAAGCCGTTCCTCGACGGCGTCCGCCCGGTCGTGGGGGACGAACAGCCACGGCGTCGAGCGGAGCCACTGGTTCCCTCGAACGGGCGTGAGAAACAGCGTCGTCCACGGCAGGTCGAGCCGCCGGTAGCGGACGACGGCGGTCAGGTCCGTCTCGTTCGTCCGGTCGTGCGAGTGGTAGGTGGACGAAAGCGTCGCGCTCGCCGGGTCGAGCCGGAAGCTCGTCCCGCGCGTGCCGGCGAGCATCGGGAGGAAGCAGAAGGCAACCACCACCATCGGGAACATCGCGCCAGTCCATCCGCCCGTCAGCACCACCCAGCCGACGGCGACCGCGAGCAGACTTCCGACGGCGACCCAGCGGGGGCGGTAGCTCCGCGGGTCATACGTGTACGAGCCGAACTGGGTGCGCAGCGACGACCGCGCCTCGGGCGAGGACCGGTCGTACGCCACCAGCAGGTACACCAGCGAGAACGGACCGCCGACAAGCAGCAGAACCCCAACGAGGAGCAGCGTGTCACCCGCCGGAAGCAGGGACGCGTCGCCGGCAGTCGCAGCCGAGAACACGCCGACGGCCGACATCGCGAGCACGGCCCCGACGAACAGGAGAAGTGCACAGAGGGCGGACAGTCCCGCGCCGGCCGCGAACGACCGCAGGCGCTCGTACCGAACCGGTCCCCACTCGACGGGGTCGGGCGGTGGCGGCGTCGGGGATGAAGCGGATGCTGGGGACGAAGCGGATGCTGGAGATGAAGCGGACCACTCGGACGCTGCCGATTCGGTGGCGGTGGAGGGCTGCCGCGCCATATCCGGTCGAACGGGAGCCGGGCACCTCAATCTGCCGACGGATCGGGAGCCGGCCCGTCAAGCGCCTCCGCCGGCGGCTCGGCGGGCTCGACGTTCCCCAGTCGGAGGGCGTTCCCCGTCACGCCGAGGCTCATCCCCATGTCGCCGACGATCACCGCCATCGCGACGGTGACGTAGCCGAAGGGGGCGCCGGCAGCGAGCACGCCCTTCACGGCGAGCGACGCGACGATGTTCGTCCGGATGGTCCGCCCCGCGCGCCCGGAGAGGTCGATGAGGTACGGGAGCCGAGTGAGGTCGTCGCCCATCAGCGCGGCGTCGGCGGTCTCCAGGGCGGCGTCGGTGCCGGCGGCGCCCATCGCGACGCCCACCGTCGCGGCCGCCAACGCCGGCGCGTCGTTGACGCCGTCGCCGACCATCACGACGCCCCCGTCCGAGGTCTCTCGGAGCTCGCGGACACGGTCGACCTTCTCCTCCGGAAGGAGGTCGGCGTGCACCTCGTCGACGCCAACCCGGTCGCCGATGGCGCGGGCCGTGCGCTCGTTGTCGCCGGTGAGCATCACGACGCGCTCGATGCCGAGGTCGTGGAGCCGGGAGACGGCCCACGCCGCCTCCGGGCGCACCGTGTCGGCGACGGCGATTATCCCCTCCAGTTCGTCCTCGGTGCCGACGAGGACGACGGTCTTCCCCTCGTTCTGGAGACGCGGGATCGTCTCACTCACGAGGTCGACGTAGGCGCCGTGGTCGCAGTCGGTCGCCTCCGCGGCGAGCGCGTCGGCGTCGGTGTCGGTGTCGCCGATGGCGACATCCGTCGAGGGATCGCGGGTACCGCGGAGCTCGCCCGCGCTCCCCGGGCTCCGCGACGACCCGCCGTCGGTCCGCAGATGGGCGTGTTCGAGGTCGAAGCCGAGCTCGCGGAACAGCGCCGGCTTGCCGGCGTAGTGGGTGACTCCGTCGAGGTCCGCGCGGACGCCCTTTCCGGTCAGCGCCTCGAAGCCCGTCACGTCGCGGTCGTCGTCCGGCGTATCGCCCCCCGCAAACGTCGCCTCGCCGCGCTCGACGATCGCCTCGCCAACGGGGTGTTCGCTCCGGCGTTCGAGGGCGGTCGCACACCGGAGGAGGTCGTCGGCGTCGGTGCCGCCGAGCGGGATCACGTCGGTGACGGCGAGCTCGCCGGTCGTCAGGGTGCCCGTCTTGTCCACCGCGACCGCGTCCACCTCGCCGGCGGCCTCCAGGTGTTCGCCACCCTTGATGAGGACCCCGTTGCGCGCGGCGGCGGTGACGCCGGAGACGACGCTGACGGGCGTCGAGATGACGAACGCGCAGGGACACGCGACCACCAACAGGGTGAGTCCGCGAACGAACCACTGGTCCGTCGGCCCGCCCACGACGAGGATTCCGAGGGTCACCGTGAGAATGGCGGCGACGACGACGAGCGGCGTGTAGATGGCGGCGAAGCGGTCGACGAACCGCTCGGCGCGGGTGTCCTCGGCGCCGGCGGCCTCCACCAGCTCGACGACCCGCGCGATGGTCGACTCCGAGGCGGGCGTCGTCACCTCGACCTCGAAGTAGCCCGCCTCGTTGATCGAGCCGGCGTACACCTCATCACCCGGCGCCTTATCGGCGGGGACGGACTCGCCCGTGACGGGCGACTCGTCGACGGCCCCGGTCCCCTCGCTCACGACGCCGTCGAGGGGGACCCGCTCTCCCGGACGGACGGCAACGTGCTCACCGACTTCGACATCCTCGACCGGGACGGTGACCTCCTCGCCGTCGCGCAGGACGGTCGCCACGTCCGGGGACAGCTCCATCAGGTCCCGCAGGGAGTCGCGGGCGCGGTCCACGGAGTACCGCTCCAGCAGCTCCGCCGTCGAGAAGAGGACGGCCAGCGTGGCGGCCTCGAACGGGTGGTCGACGAGGATCGCGGCGACGATGCCGGCCGACATCAGCAGGTCGATGTCGAGACTTCGCTGGCGCACCGAGTAGAACCCGTTCCGCAGGATCGGCGGGCCGGCGACGGCGACCGCCAGCAGGTACGCGACCCACGCGCCGGTGATCTCCCAGGCGGCGAGCGGGCCGACCGGCCCGACCGTCCCGATCGCGGGGTTCAGCTCGGGGAGGAACCACTCGAGTATCAGCCCCGCGACGAGGAAGACGCCGCCGACCGCGGTGGCGATCGCCCGCGGGCTCCGGAAGAGGGCCTCGTCGACGGGCGACACCTCACCGTCGACCACGTCGTAGCCGGCCGCTTCGACCGCCGCAACCACGCCGCCCCGGCCGACGACCGACGGGTCGAAGGTGACCACGACCTCGCCGGCAGTCGGGCGCGTGTCCACGTCGAGCACGCCCTCGACGTCGAGGGCGTGCTCCACCTTGCCCGCACAGGACGGACAGTCCATGTCGGGCACCGAGAACCGCTCGGTGCGCTCGTCCGCGACCGCATAGCCGGCCTTGGCGACCGCCGCCCGGATCCGCTCCGCCCCGACAGCATCCGGGTCGTGCGAGACGACGACCGTCCCCGTCGTGGGACGGGTCTCGACGCCGGACACGCCCGACAGCTCCCGAACGGCGCGGTCGACCTTGGCCGCACACGACGGGCAGTCCATCGCCGGGACCGAAAGCTGGAGTTCGGCGGCTGCGTCGCCGGGTGGGGGAGTGCCGGATTCGTCGCCGTCCCCCTGGCTCCCGTCGCCGTGGCCGTCCGAACAACAGTCGTCCGTGCCGGCGGACTCGTCATCGCGGGACGTCATTGTGAGGAGATAGCGGGCCGGGAGTTATTAAGATTGCTGCCACAAAAGCGGGTATTTATACTAATTATTATTAATTATCGTTCTATTATTCGTAACTCCTGTGGCGCTTTCCGCCTCCCGCGTCTCCGTTCGAACGGCTCCCGCCTGCCAGCGTTCGGGGCCTTCCCGCACCCCCTGTTCGCCGTCGGCGTCACGCCCGCGGGCGCTGGCGGCGGCGAGCCCGCGTGCTGTGGCGGTGCGGCCATCGGACTTTTCAGCGCCCCGTGTGCGGATCCGATCGTCATGAGCGAACGGCAGTTCCGCGATCTCGTGGTGCGAGCCGCACCGTTCGACGATGAGGAGCACGCCGAGGCCGTCACGACGGCCACGCTCCGGCGGCTCTCGAAGAACCTCTCGGAGGGGGAGGCGTCCGACCTCGCGGACCGGCTTCCCGGTCCGTACGCGGCGGCGGTGCTCGACGTCGAGGACCGGAACCGGTCGCCGGAGCCGCTCGGCGAGTTCGTCGACGCCGTAAGTGAGGAGGAAGAACTCGGGGACCAACCCCGCGCCACGCTCCGGAGCGTCTTCGCGGCGGTCGTCGAGTACACGGGTCCTGCGGAGGTGGCGAACGCGGCGGACCAGCTCCCGCCGGAGTACGGCGCCATCATCGCGGACGAGGCGGTGCCGGTCCAGGAGACGTTCACGGACGCCGTCCGTGAGGAGACGGGTCTCGGCGGCGAGATGCTCGACGCGACGCGCGCGACGCTGCACGTCCTCGGCCAGCGAATCACCCGGGGCGAGGCGGAGGATGTCGCGGCGTACCTCCACGGCGACGCCGCCGACTGGCTGCTCGACGCCGACCACGACGACGCCGGCGACTTCGGCATCGACGAGTTCCTCGACCGCGTGGCTGCTCGCGCGGAGGTGACCGAGGAGGGGGCCCGCGCCTACGTCGAGGAGGTGACGTTCGTGCTCTCCCTCGTCGTGCCCGACCGGGAACTCCAGCGGGTTCGCGACCAGCTCCCGGACGAGTACCGCGAGATCGTCGCGTTCGTCGAGTAGCCCCGCGTCGCGTTGCGGTCGGGTTCCCCGAGGTCGGCGACGGCGGGACTCCGACGGCCACCTCGGGCCGACAGTCCATGCCGGGTCGCTACGCGACTTCGGGTCGCTACCCTACTCCCGATCGAGATACTCCTGTTGGACCTCGACGATCTCGGCGGAGTCCTCGCAGTTCGCGTATCGCCGAAGCGGCTCCTCGTTGAGGTCCAGAAACGTCTGGCCCCACGTGAACTTCGCCATCACCTGCTCGGCGTGGTCCGGCTCGCCGAGAATGTGGAGTGCGGCGGCGAACGCCTCCACGGTCGTCAGCTGCATGGGCCGCCCGAAGTTGACGGGGTTGCCGGCGACGAGGTACGGGAGCGCGCGGTGGTCACCCGGCAGCGAGAAGCGCTTTTCGCCGGCGGACTCCCACGAGCAGTCGAGCGCGACGAGCGCCTCCTCGCGGGCCGTGTCGGCGTCCGCCGGCGAGAGCGCGCGCTCCGCATGGGGGTTTAAGACGACCCCGTAGGGGGTCGCCCGGTCCGACCGGTGGAGCTCGGCGAGGTCGAATCGCGCGAGCTTCCGGGCCGTACACTTGTCCGGGTCGTCGTCGCCCTCGTACCGTACGTGCAGGTCCACTGGCGGAGAATTCGCCGCTGACGGTTAAAAGGGGTGTGGAGCGGCGGCCGTCGACGGCGCCGCCGCTCGCGAGGCGGGACGGCTGGAAAAACCGGCTCGACGGCGGGTGTTAGGCGACGGTCACGCGACGTTGAACCCCTTCTCGCGGAGGAAGTCCTCCACGCGACCCGAGTGGTTCCCCTGCAGCTCGATGGCGCCGTCCTCGACGGTGCCGCCGCAGGCGAACTTCGACTTCAGGTCCGAGGACAGCGAGTCCATATCGACGTCCTTGGGGTCGAATCCTTCGATGACCGTTACCTCCTTCCCGTATCTGCGCTCGTCGATGCGGATGCTGATCTGCTGGGACTCCTTGGCGACGTCCTCACAGACGCAGAGTTCCTGGGGCAGCCCGCACGTCGAGCAGACTTCCGACATTACAGGTTGTGGATACTCGATGGCGGTATTAAATAGTGTCGGGTGGGCCGACGGTCACTCCCGCCCGGTCACCGCACGTTCTCGCCGGCGGGCTCGCCGAACGCCGCCGCGCCGGTGACCGGATCCCGGTCATAGACGACCTCGCCGCGCACGACGGTGAGCTCGGGGAAGACGCCCTGCCATCCCTCGTAGGGCGTCCACCCGCAGTTGGAGTGGAGCGCCGACGCCTCGATCTCGCGGGGGTTCGTGAGGTCGACGAGCACGAAGTCGGCGTCGGCACCCTCCGCGATCGTCCCCTTCCGTTCGAGCCCGAAGATCTCGGCCGGGTTGGCGGCGACCACGTCACGGACGCGCTCCAGAGACAGATCGCCCTTCCGGACGGCCTCCAGCAGGAGCGGGTACAGCGTCTCGACGCCGGGGACGCCGCTCGGGGCGTCCGTGAGCCCCGCCGTCTTCTCCGCGACGGTGTGGGGGGCGTGGTCGGTCGCGACCACGTCGATCTCGCCCGCACGAAGCCGCTCGAACATGGCCGCGCGGCGCTCCTCCGAGCGCAGCGGCGGGTTCATGCGCCCGAACGTCCCGAGACGCCCCGCGTTCTCCCGCGAGAGGAACAGGTGATGGGGCGTCACCTCACACGACACGTCGGCACCCTCATCGGCAGCCGCGCGCACGACATCGACGCCCTCCGGCGTCGAGGTGTGGGCGATGTGGAGCTGGCCGCCCGCGTCCGTCCCGACCTCGACCGCGCGCTCGACGGCGACCGCCTCGGCCTCGGCGGTGCGGAAGGCGGACCACGCGTCGACGGTCGCTGCGGTTCCGACTCCGCCGAGGTCGCCCTCCAGCGCCGACTCGTCGAACAGCGTCTCGTCCTCGGCGTGGACGGTGACGGGCACGTCGCGTGCCGCAGCCGCCTCGACCGCCTTGCCGAACAGGTCGACGGCGATCCCCATCTCGCCGGTCGAGTCCGCGAGGAACACCTCACCGAGCGCGAGCAGGTCACCGTCGAGCAGCGAGTCGGGGTCCCAGTCGGCGGTGACGCCGCCGTTGATCCCGAAGTCGACGAGCGAGTGCTCGGCGGCGTGTTCGATCTTCGCCGCGAGCGCGTCGCCGTCGACCGTCGGCGGCTCCGTGTTCGGCTGGTCGACGACCGTGGTGACCCCGCCGGCCGCCGCGCTCCGGGAGCCGGTCGCCCACGTCTCCTTGTGGCTCGCGCCGGGCTCCCGAAAGTGGACGTGCACGTCGAGCGCACCGGGGAGGAGGTGCCGGCCCCGGGCGTCGATGGCCCGCTCGCCGGCGACGGGATCGAGCCCCTTGCCGACCTCCGTGAACGTTCCGTCCCGAACCCGCACGTCCCGTACCCGTCCGTCGGCCAGCTCCGCGCCTGTGAGCAACATGCGTGGAGGGATACGGCCCCCGACATAAACCGTGGCGGTTCAATCCGTGGCGGTTCAATCCGTGGCGGCGACGGCGTACTTGTCGTCGGTCGGCCCGCTGACGAACCGCTTGGTCCGCTCGTGTTGGGGGTCCTCGAAGAACGACCGCACGTCGTTCGCCTCGACCACCTCTCCGAGATACAGAAAGACGACCTCGTCGGCAAGCCGCTTCGCCTGGTCCATGCTGTGTGTCACCATGATGATCGTGTACTCCGCGGCGAGTTCCGCCAGCGTCTCCTCGACGTTCTCCGCGGAGATCGGATCGAGCGCGGAGGTCACCTCGTCACAGAGCAGTACGTCCGGCTCGACCGCCAAGGAGCGGGCGAGACAGAGCCGCTGGATCTGTCCCGTTGAGAGCCCGGCGGCGGGCGCGTCGAGCCGGTCGCTCACCTCGTCCCAGAGGTTCACCTTGCGGAGGTGTCGTTCGACCAGGTCGTCGAGCTCGTCTTTCGAGTCGAACAGCCCGTGTATCCGAAGCCCGTAGGCGACGTTCTCGTAGATCGACAGCGGGAGCGCCGTCGGCTCCTGTGGCACGTAGCCGACCTGTTTTCGGATCTCCGGTGCCGGCTCGTCGGTGTCGTACACCGGCTCCCCACGGAGGAACACCTCCCCGGAGATCTCCACGTTCGGCTGGATGTCGTGGAGGCGGTCGAGCGCCTTGAGGTACGTCGATTTCCCACAGCCGGATGGGCCGATGATCGCAGTCAGGCGGTTCTCCGGAAACGCCAGATCAACTCCTTTGACGGCGTCGACGCGGCGGTCTCCGGTGTACGTTACGGCGAGGTTCTCGGTTTCGAGTACGGTGTTCGTCATGAGTTTCGACCTCCCGGCGCGAACCGGGCGTAGCGTCCGGCGAGCAGCTTCGAGGCGAGTATGAGTCCCAACACGGCGACGATCAGAACGAACGACGCGGCGTACGCGTGCGACCGCACCTCCGCGTTGAACGAGGTCGCCTGGTCGAAGACGAGCACCGGAAGCGTCGTCGCCGGCTCGAACAGCCCGCCCGGCATGCGCGTGCTCCGACCGGCGGTGAACAGGACCGTCGCGGCGTCGCCGACGCCGCGCGCGAACCCTATGATCACGCCGGCGACGATCCCCGGGAGCGCGGCGCGAGCCGTCATGACCGCGCTCTCGAAGCGGGTCGCACCGAGACCGTACGTCGCCGCTCGAACGGTGTCGGGAGCCGAGCGAAGCGCCTCGTCGGTGTATCGGGTCATGATCGGATACTGGAAGATCGCGATGGCGACGATGCCGTAGAACAGGCTCGTTCGTGCGCCGATCGCGATGACGATCGTCAACACGAACACGCCGTAGACGATCGGGGGGGTCCCCCAGAGCACGTTCAGGAACATGTTGGTGACGTCCGCGAAGCGCTCGCTGGAGTAGTCGCTCTGGAGGTACGACGCCGTCGAGACGGCGAGGACCATCGAGACGACCGTCGCGGGACCGACGATGAACAGGCTCCCGAGGACTGCGTGGAGGAACCCGCCGTTCGCCTCCAGCATGTACCGCGAGCCGGGTGGCGTGACGACGATCGTCGGATTCGCGAGGAGCACGCGACCGCCGCGCGCGAGCGTCACGCCGATCACGATCACCATCACGGCAAGGACGAGCGTCGTCGCCGCGCGGACCGCCACGCCGGCGATCCGCTCCGTCGTGTACCGGTTCATTGGTACTGCCACCTCCGCTGGAGCCGGCGACGGACCACCATCGCGGCGAAGTTGAACACCCAGACGACGACGACGAGCAGCAGTCCGACGAAGATCAGCGCGGACTGGGTGAGCGGCAGCGACATCAGCTCACCGAAGTCGTTGACGATGAGCGTCGGCAGGGTCTGTCCGGTCGAGAACACCGAGTCCGGCAGCTGGGTCTGTCCGCCGATCAGCATCGCCGGGACGATCGTCGCGCCGAACACCCGACCGAAGCCTAACAGTACGGCCGAGAAGATCCCCGGACCCGCCGCGCGCAACAGGACCGAGCGGATCGTCTCCCACTCGGTCGCACCGACGCCCAGCGACGACTCCCGGAGCTCGTCGGGGAGCGCCTCAAGCGATTCGACCGACAACGAGATCATGAAGGGGGTGACGACGATCGCCATCACCAAGCTCACGGTCAGGATCCCGAGTCCAGTCGCGTCCGCGCCGACCGCGGGCGCGAGGTAGTTGCCGACGAACGGGACGACGACGACCAGCGCGACCAGCCCGAAGATCACGCTCGGTATCGCCGCGAGCACGTCGATGAACGAGGAGACGAGCGTTTTCCGCCGCCCCTCGGCGTACTCGGCAATGTACACCGCCGCGAGGATCGCGATCGGCGCGCCCATCGCCATCGACAGGATCGTCACGTAGATAGTCCCGACGATCGCCGGGAAGAACCCGAACTGGTTCTGTGCCGGGTCCCAGTTCGAGGAGAGCAGGACCTCGCTCAGCGGGTACTCGGCCAACAGCGGGAGCGACTGGTAGAACAGCGCCACCACGATCGCGACGAACAGCCCAACGGCGAAGTAGCCGGCACCGCGGAGCCAGTAGCTGCTCAGTCGCTCGACGAGGAGGCGGCGATCGCGACGTGACGGTCGGCCATCGTCCCCCGGATCCGTCCCTCCCGAGTGTTCGCTCATTCGAACTACGACCCGTCAGGGAGCGCGTCCTGTGCCGCTTCGAGCCGATCCTCCTCAAGCGGGACGTAGCCGTTCTCGCGAACGTACTGCTGACCCTCCGTGAGGACCCACTCGACGAAGTCGGCCGCCTCGCTCCCGAAGCCGCCGTCGGACGCGAGGAACATCTCACGGGCCGGCGGTGCGGGGTAGTCGCCGGCCTCGACGGCACCGAGGAACTCCTCTCGGGTCTCGTAGAAGTCCTCTTCGGGGTCGAGTCCGGTCCCGTCGCCGTCGAGCGGGATCGGCCGGATGTCGCCTTCCAGCTCGCCGCTCGAAAGATCATACACGTAGTTGATGTTGTTCAGCGAGATCGCGTTCGCCTCGTTGCCGATCGCCTCCGCGACGGGCTGGTCGCCGTTGTGGTTCGCGTCCGCCAGGTTCTCGAGCTCGTTTTGGGTGTATGCGCCGTCCTCGCCGGCGAGGAAGTCGCCCCACTGCTTGTACGCTGCGGACGCGTCGGACCGCCCGTAGACGACGATCTCCTCGTCGACGTCGGCGTCGACGAGCTCGCCCCAGTTCGTCACCTCCTTGGTGAAGACCTCCTCTAGGTCCTCGCGGGTCAGCCCCTCCGCCTGTAGCTCGTCGAGGACCGGGTTCTCCGCGTTGACCGTCCCGACGACCGTGTCGATGAGCATCGGGACGGCGGACAACCCCTGATCCTCCTCTTCGGGCTCCGGCTGACGGCCCATCATCGCGATATCAACCTGATCGTTGAGCACGTCCGAGACGCCGACGCCGGTGCCGCCGCCGGAGACGTCGAAGGTCGCGTCAGTCGTTTCCTCGTACAGGTCGACCCAGACCTCGACCATCGGGAGCGGGCCGACTCCGCCGGAGATCCGCACGGTTCCGTTGCCGTTTCCGTTTCCGCTTCCACCCACGCAGCCGGCGAGCGAAGCGACCGCAGTACTGCCGATGAGACCGAGCGCGGATCGCCGCGAATGTGTTCGAGCCATCTACGTCGACGTACTCCCCGGAGGGTGGTTACGTTCATGTAATCGTCAAAGTTGAGTGATGATTCCCGAGTGGTGCAAGTATCTCCGACATCTCGGCTCGTCAACAGCTACGCAGCACACCGCCCGGCTGGCCGAACGGGTTCGGCCGCGGATATCCGGGATGCCCGTGGGTCGTCGTGTCCGCTCTCGCAGCGTTCGAGTTCGCCGTCGCGGACCATCCGCCGTCGGTCTCGGAACCACCTTCGGGCGATCGACGGTCAGGTGGTGTCGGGTCTTATTGCCGGTATGTTCGTCGGCAGCCGGCACCCGGACGCTGGCAACGAGACTCGCGCTCCGATACGGTTTTGGGCCATCCGGCGGAATCCCCGACAAATGCTCTCTCGACAGTTCGTCCGTGAGAATCCCGAGACGGTGCGTGAAGCCCTCGCAAACAAGGGCGTCGACGTCGACCTCGACCGCATCCTCGCGGTCGACGAGGAGTGGCGCGAGCTCAAACAGCGCGGCGACGACCTGCGTCACGAGCGCAACCAGGTGTCCTCGAAGATCGGCGAGCTGAAAGCCGCCGGCGAGCACGAGGAGGCCGAGGAGGCCATCGAGCGCTCACAGGAGCTCAAATCCGAGCTGCAGGAGATCGAGTCGCGCGCGGACGAGCTGGAGGCGGAGCTGGAGGAGTCGCTGCTCGAACTCCCGCAGATCCCCCACGAGTCGGTCCCGGTCGGCGAGGACGAGGACGAAAACGTCGAGGTCCGCCGCGAGGGGTTCGACGCGCTCCGCGAGCTCCCCGAGGCGGTCGAGCCCCACTACGACCTCGGCGAGCGGCTGGAGATCCTCGACTTCGAGCGCGGCGCGAAGGTGTCCGGCGGCGGCTTCTACTTCGCGAAGGGCGACGGCGCCCGCCTCGAACACGCGCTGATCCAGTTCATGCTGGAGCTCCACCGCGAGCAGGGGTACCACGACGTGTTCCCGCCGCTCCCGGTCAACTCGGCGTCGATGCAGGGGACGGGTCAGCTGCCGAAGTTCACCGAGGACGCCTACCGCGTTGAGGGCACCAACGAGGAGGAGTACGACGACGACGATCTCTGGCTGCTCCCCACCGCGGAGGTCCCCGTCACCAACCTCCACCGTGACGAGATCCTGCTCGACGAGGACCTTCCACTCAAGTATCAGGCGTACTCGCCCAACTTCCGTCAGGAGGCCGGCGAGCACGGCACCGAAACCCGCGGGATCGTCCGCGTCCACCAGTTCAACAAGGTGGAGATGGTGAACTTCGTGAAACCGGAGAACAGCTACGACCGACTCGACGGCCTCGTCGACGAGGCCGAGGAGGTGCTCCGCCGGCTGGAGCTCCCCTACCGAATCCTCGAGATGTGCACCGGCGACCTCGGCTTCACGCAGGCGAAGAAGTACGACATCGAGGTGTGGGCGCCCGCCGACGACATGGAGGACGGCCCCGAGGAGGGCGGGCGCTGGCTGGAGGTGTCGTCGGTGTCGAACTTCGAGGACTTCCAGGCGCGCCGGGCCGGCATCCAGTACCGCGAGGAACACCACGAGTCGGCCGAGCACCTCCACACGCTCAACGGTTCGGGGCTCGCGGTCCCCCGCATCGTCGTCGCCATTTTGGAATACTACCAGAACGAGGACGGCACCGTGACGGTTCCCGAGCCGCTCCGCCCGTACATGGGCGGCACCGAGGTCATCGACGGCCACGACGCCGTCGGCGAGTCGAAGCTCGGCGAGGAGTAGCGCAGCTGGCGGGTGGCGGGTTCAGTGGATGAAAACGCCGGCGGGCGCGGGCGACGATCGGCTGACCGCTATCCGAGCCGGAAGGAGGGTTCGTCGGGCTCGCCGTCGAGGTCCTCCAGCTGGATCACGTCCTCCTCGCCGTCCTCCAGCTGCTCGCGGAGGTAGTTGACGTAGCGTTTGTGCTCCTCCAGCTGCTCGCGGAGGTGGTCGGCTTCGAGTTCGAGACGCTCGTGCTCACGGACGAAGCTCTTGGGGACCTCGATCTTCGGGGGGAACGACTCCTCGCCCTCGCCCATGCTCTCCAGCTCGGATTCGGGAACGACGCGGACCTGTCCGTCGTGGGCAACGAGCGTGTCCACGTAGTCCCGGAACACGGCCGACAGCGAGATGTCCCGCTCTTCGGCGATGTCGCGGAGAGTCTCGAACGCGTCCTCGTTGACGCGGAACGAGATCGTCTTGTTCTTGTTGCCCATCAACGGCCAATCGTGGCGCGTCGCACTTAAGCGTTTGTCAGACGCCCGCACGGACGGTTGCCGTCCGCCAGCATCGTCGCCGGCAGCAGCGTCGCCGTCCGCAGGGCGTCGTCGTTACGACCGGGGGCGTGCCGCCGGAGCGGTCAGAGTTCCGGGGTCTCGACGTCGTCGTCAAGCGCGGCGTCGGTGGTGCCGCCATCGCCGGCGCGTTCGCCGCCGGCGGACCCGGCGCTCGCGCTCTCGTCGAGGTCCTCCAGCGCGGCGAGCGCGGCGGCCTTGTACGTGGCGGGGTCGAGGTCGTACTCCTCGCGGGCCATCCGCGCGTACTCGTTGCCCTCGTCGTCGAAGGCGGCGACGCGTTCGAGCGTGCGCTCGGCGGCCTCCACGACCCAGCGGTCGCGGACCGTCTCGTCGACCGCGGTGATCGACTCGGGGCGGACGGAGACGCGGATGTCGCCGTCGTCCGTCTCGTAGGCGCGCGGCTTGCCGACGACGGCGACGTACGCCGGTGTCTCGATGTCGCGGATGGTGGCGGCGGCCTCGGGCTGGTACTGGCCGGCGTACGCGAAGAACGTGCCCGTCGGGTCCACGATCCGGGCCTGCCAGTACTCGGCATCCTCGCCGACGTCCTGTTTCTCGGTGAGCGTACCAACGAAGAACACGCGGTTGGCCGACTCGCCCGTCGGCAACAGCAGGTAGCGGGGCGCGCGGTCGTCGTCGGACTCCTGGAACATGTAGCCGGCGTCGTTGAACTCGCTTGCGAACACGCGCCGGGCGACTTCTCGGGTGGGGGTTGACTGACTCATTTACATCGACCTCGCTTTGATCAGCGCACTTTCAACGTCGACCGGACCGGGCTCCTCCATCTCGTCGACGAGGACGTACCGGCCGAAGACGGGACCGGAGACGCGGTAGTAGCGACCCAGCAGGTCGCCCTGCATCTCCTCGGCGACGACGGTGGTGTCGAGCGCGTCCATCGCCATGTCCTTGGCCTCTTCGAGGGTGATCCCCGTGAGGTCCTCGGTGGCCTCGCGGTCGAAGATGACCTCGTGGACGGACTCGCCGTCGTCGAGGACGGCCTTGATTCGGAGGTCGAACTCGCCGTCGACCTGGCCGTGCTCCGAACACCGGCCGTTCTGGAGTACGCGGGTGCAGTCCTCCTCGGGGCAGCGCTTGATGAGCCCGGAGCCGGACTGGATGTCGACGAGCGCGCCCTCGACGGTTTCGGCGTTGTCGCCGACCTCGACCTCCTCGTCGAGTTCGGTGATGCCCGTCGTCCGGTTGAGCTTCACCGAGTAGTTGCCCTCGTACTCGTCGGTGACGACGTTCGAGAGGCTGTACGACTTCCCCTCCTCCAGCTCGGGGAGCTCGGAGGTGGCGAAGGAGACGAACTTGATCGTTCCGGACTCGTCGCCGACGAGCCCGACCTGTGCGACCGCGTCGCTGCGCGGCTCCCAGAGGTCGACCAGCTTCACGCGAAGGTCGACCCACTGTTCGTCCTGGTCGATGTCGTTCACTTGGACGCGCTCGCTGCCGCCGCGGCCGAGCTCGTCGCGCTCCATGCCGGCATCGTCGAGGTAGCTGTTGGTGACGCTCCGGCGCGCCTCGTCGAGGGGGACGCGGTACTCGTTGACGAGGTTTTCCAGTCGCTCCTCGACCTCGTCGGCCGAGACGTCCAGGTGGTCCGAGAACTGTTCCGCTATCGCTTCCGCTTCCTGTCGCAGTTCGCTCATGGGTGTGTCGCCTCCGGTCGTGTTTCAATGGGAGGCGTACGCCGATTGGTTCCTCATGGTATTAAAAAGTCCGCAAGCAGGGTGAAAGTGGTTCGCCGCGCCGTCCCCGAAACAGCGCCAAAGCCCGCGAGCGCCGGCGTACGCGGCGGGTTTGCGAGCGTGGGTCGCAGCCCAAACCGCCGGCGTCAGACGCTCGTCAGCCAGACGCGGGCGCCGTTTCGAGTGGAACTGTGTGACACACCCACCCCGAATTCGGGAGCGCGACGACCCAACAGCCCGAACGCGTGGCGCGCCCCCGAGCGCCCTGATAGGGGCGCGAGGGGAGCGCGAGGGAGGACGGCGGCGGCCGCGGCGGTGCGGTCCCGCGGCCGCCGTCGGCCGAGGCTGGGGAGGCGTGAGGTGCGGTGCGGTGCGGGGTGGGACTCAAAGGGGCAGCCGGCGAGGACGAAGGCGGACGAAGTAAGCACCGCAGTGAGCGGAGCGAACGAGGAGCGCAGCGAGTCCCCCGAGTCCCGCGAGCTTGCGAGCGGGACCTCGGAAGACGCAGCCCGCGAGCGAAGCGAGCCGGAACGTCTTCCGGTGGTCGTCGCCGGCTGGGGCTTTGGCGGTGTTCGTCGTCGTGTTCACCTCTTAAACTGCTCAACTCGCTTATACGGAGCCGGCTGGGGCTTTGGAGGCGTTCACCGTCGTGCTCACCACTCAACCCGCTCAACTCGCGTATAAGACGCCGACAGGGGAGTTGGTGACCCTGATCACCGAACGTGCCGTCCTCACACCGCTCACCACTTATAAGCACCAGTCGTGAACGTCACAATCGTCCGCCGGCGCACCCCCGTCACCACTCGCTTATAATCTCACCTCCGAGCCCGAACGGCAACGGACATATCCGGGAGCATCACCCACTACGTCCATGGACGACCGGCTCGAACGCGTGCTTCGCCAGCAGCTCCGGAAGGCCGGCAAGCAGTACGAGGAGGCGAAACGCGCCTATCGTGAGGGCCACGAGGATCGCGCCGGCGAGCGCGGCGGCGCCGACGACTACGACCTGCCGACGGACGAGTCGGGCAACGCCCGGATCGTCTGCCGGCGTCACGCCGAAAAGCGGGCGGTCGCCGTCGACCCCGAGGGGCGACCCGCCTGCTTCGAGCCCGGCCACCCGGACTGCGAGGGCTGTGCGGAGGACGTACGCGAGGGATACGTGGAGACGTGGTGAGTGACGGAGTGACAACGCACACCGCCAAAGCTCCAGCCGGCTCTTTTTAAGTGGGTGCTGGAGTGAGAACGACGACGAACACCGCCAAAGCCCCAGCAGGCTCTTTTTAAACGGTTTGTGTGATGAGCACGGCGTCGACCACGGAGAACACGACCGCCAAAGCCCCAGCCGGCTCCGGTCGAGGGGCTTGCTGCGCGCTTTTCAGGGCGTCTCTCCGCACCGCCCGACGCCCTGAAAAGTGCTTACGTCGCCCGTCTTTCCGGAGCCGGCTGCCCCTTTGAGTCCCACCCTACCCCGCAACCGCACCTCACGCCTCCCCAGCCTCGTCGTCGCCTGCGGCGACGACTCCCTCGCGCGCGTTTCTCGCGCGCGCCGACCGCCCGTCGAGGGTTTAAAAAAGGTGCGGCGGAACCACTCCCGGCCGTTTATCAGCGATCGCCGCTGTCGCTGGCTGCGACACCCACTCCCGATGGCGACTAATAAACGGTGTCCGTCGACCGGCTGTATTACGCCACATCCTGCCTGCAGCAGAGAGTTTCAACGGAGCCGAAACGCCTACTTCTCGTCGCAGTGCCGCACTTCGCTGGCGATGCCCCGCGTGGACTCCACCATCTCCGGCCCGGACATCTCCGCGCGGCCGACGGCGAACGCCTTCGGCCCCTCGATGACGACCTCGTCGCCGGGGCGGATCGTGTCGTCGGCGTCGACGACGCCGGGCGCGAGCACGGAGCCGCGCGGGACGAACCCGTCGATCGTCACGCGCTTCGTGGGTGCGTCGCTTTCGACCCACTGACGAGCACCCTCCAGCGTAAAGGAGAGCGTGCCGTACTGCGGCACCATCGTCGCGAGCTGTGCGCCGGGCTCGCCGCCACGGCCCGCCTCGGGGTCGTCGGTGCGAACCTGAAGCTTGGGGTAGCGGCCCGTCGTCCGAATGTCGCCGAACAGCTCGTCGCCGGCGCCGTCGCCGAGCAGGTAGTCCGCGATGGCGCGGACCGTGTTGTGCTCGCGCTCGCGCTTGCTGTAGGCGGGCTCGCCCTGGAGCGCGGCGTTGAGCTCCCCGAGCGACTCGTCGGTCGTCGGGTGGTCGACGCAGGTGTACTCGAACGGGATGTCGATCGCGGGGTCCGACTCGACGCGCTCGCAGATCTCGCGGTAGCCGTGCTCGGGCAGGTGGGCGATCACCCGCGAGTAGCCGTTGTTGCGCACCAGGTAGCGGCGGAGCACCTCGGCGACGAACGTGATCTCGTCCTCGCTCCAGTCGCCGGTCACCACGCTGTCGTAGTGCTGGGCCGGGTAGGTGGTCTCCAGCTCCTGGGGGACGACGCCGATGGGCGAGGTCATCGAGACGGTGTGGCCGCGCCACTCGATCGCGTCGTGGAACTGCCGGTGGCTCTGGGAGTCGCTGTACGGCTTGGTTGCCGAACAGGGCACCAACACGAGCGGCTGGTCGGAAAACCGGTTGCGGTACCGGCTCGTCACCCGGTCGGCGAAGCGCTGGATCTCGACGCGGTCGAGCGACTCCGCGGTCGCCGCCGTCACCTCGGCGTCGCGCATCAGGGGCGTCCGCTGTTCGAGGTACGACCACTGGTCGTCGAACTCCCGGAAGGCGGCGGTGAGCCACTGCTCGTGGCGCGCCTGGCCCTCGATGTAGTCGCGCAGCCGGCCCGCGCGGATCCGCTCGCGGACCCGACGGAGTTCGGCGGCAAGCGCGTTGACGTTGTGGTCGGCACAGTCCGCACGGGTGAACTCCGATCGGGGTTTTGCACACGCCGGGCAGGCACACGGCAGCTCCGTCAGGTCCTCCAGGAAGTGCTGGGCGTCGGCGGTGAGGTACATTCCCTGCGTCCCCTTCGTTCGTGCGAGCGATTCGTCGACGAGGTCGACGCCGGCGTACGCCAGCGTGGCGACGTTCAGCGGCGTGGCGACGCCCGAGAGGTAGAGCGCGGTGTCGGCCGGCAGCGCCTCCTTTGCGCGCACGATGGCGTCGCGGAACGCCTCGCCGTGGCCGACGAAGCCCGACGCGTCCGAGAGGATGTAGGCGTCCGCGCCCGCGGGCTCGGCACTTTGGCTGTCCACCACGGCCGCCGAGGGGAACTCCACGTCCGGGTGGTCGACGGCGAACGACTCGCGTACCGGCTCGCGGGTCCCGGCAGGAAGTGAGCGGTGCGGCAGGATGGTGAGGGCGCTTTCGTCGCCCTCCGGCACCTCTCGCTCGCCCGCCCAGAGACTGCCGGCGTCCTCGACGACGGGGTCGGCAAGCGCCGGCGTCGTCACGGGCTCCGAAAGGCGGAGCTCGCCGACGCGGGCGGCGCCGTCCCGCTCGTGAACCTCGAAATACTCGGTCATACGCCTCATCATGGGGGGACGCTCAACTGTGTTGTGTTCCGGTGGCGCCGGGCGCGGGCGAAGCCGCGAGTGCGAACCGGGAGTACGCGACCGGCATCGGCGCCGAATCGCGACCCTTACCGCCCGATCTCCTGTAGATTCTCCATCTCGACCCGGTCGGGGACGACCGCGAGCGCGGCGTCGCCCCAGCCGTCGTGGCCGACGACGATCTCCGTGTCGGGGTTCGCGGCGGCGAGGCTTGCGACGCCCGCGGCGGCCGCCTCCTCGGCCGCCCGGTCGGTGCGCTCGGGGACCTCCGCGGTGAGCGGGTACGTCTCCGAGAGCGCCTTCGGGTAGGGGCCGAACGGGGGTTTCAGCCGCCAGACGGCACCGTAGTCGTGGTCGGACGGGGCGTTCGACTCCGTCACCAGCAGCCGGTCGGGCGTCTCCAGCCGGGCGAGCCGGTCGTGGTGCCGGCGGACTTCGGGCCGACGCGCGGCCTCGTGGGAGGTGTAAAAGAACGTCCCCTTCGAGACGGGGTCGGTGCGCTCCAGCTGGTCGGCCTCGTCGAGCAGCGCGCGGAACCCGTCGAGCATCGCGGGATGCCCGCGGGCGCGCCGGTCGACCAGTTCGAGCAGGTTGCCGTCGCGGATGGCCGCCTTGATCCGGCGGAGCTCCTCGAAGGTGACGTGGAGATTGTGCTCGGCCAGCAGTTGCTCAGTCTCGTTGTCGTCGCGGTCGCGGAGCTCGGCGGGTGTGTTGTCGGCACACACCGGACACGAGCAGGGGAAGTACTCCATCTCCTCAAGGTGCTCCGTGCCGGAGACGGTGAGGTAGCGCCCGTCGCGCGCCATCAGCGCGTACGCCGCGGAGTCGAACAGGTCGCAGCCGCAGGCGACGGCGAGCGCGAGCATCATCGGGTGGCCCGCGCCGAACAGGTGGACCGGACAGTCCGGGTCGAGCCCGCGTTTCGCCCCGAGCACGGCCTCGACCATGTCGCCGTAGCGGTAGGCGTTCATCATCGGCACCATCGCGCCCACGGGGAACACGTCCAGGTCCGTGGCCGCGGCGTGGCGGCCGGCCTCCTCGCGAAGGTCGGGGTACGTCGAGCCCTGCACCGGCGCGTTGACGAGCATCTCGCCCGTGTCGGCGGCCTCGGCGTCGGCGAGCGCCTGTTTGGTCGTCGCCAGTTCTTCCTCGGCGCGCTCGCGGTCGACGTCCGGCGGCGTCGGCACGTCGACGGGGGTTGCCACGTCCGTCCCGATCCGGCGCTGGAACTCGATGATCTCCTCGGTCGTCACGTCGATGTCGCCGTACTCCGCCAGCTGGAAGGAGCCGGAGTCGGTCATGATCGCGCCGTCGAAGCCGAGCATCTCGTGGAGCCCTTCTTCCAGCGCCTGCTCGCGAACCCGGTCGGTGCTGTGGATGATGTAGGAGTTGGTGATCAGCATCTCCGCGCCGAACTCCTCACGAAGTCGGCTCGGTTCGATCGTCACCACGTTGGGGTTGACGACTGGCAGCAGCGCCGGCGTCTCGACGGTGACGCCCGCGCTGGGGACCTCCAGACGGCCGATACGGCCGGCGCCGTCGTGGTCCCGGATCTCGAAGTGGTCGCGCATACACCGGCTTTCCGGGCGCCGGCGGTAAGGGTTGCGTTCGGATTCGAAACCGGACGGAGGGATCCGGTGAAACATATCGGGAGTAGGTGTTTCAGATCGTCGCCGGCGATGTGGTATATAAAGGACCGAGAGTAGAAGCAACGTCTCACTTATAAACGAGATGCGGTGCGGTGGCGCGCCCGGCGAGCGCCTTATAAGGCGCTCGTCGGCGCGCGAGGGAGTCGTCGCCGCAGGCGACGACGAGGCTGGGGAGGCGTGAGGTGCGGTTGCGGAGCGGTGCGGGGTGGGACTCAAAGGGGCAGCCGGCTCCGGGAAGACGGGCGACGTAAGCACTTTTCAGGGCGTCGGGGTGTGCGGAGAGACGCCCTGAAAAGCGCGCAGCGAGCCCCTCGACCGGAGCCGGCTGGGGCTTTGCAGGCGGTCCTCATGTGCGTCGCACCAACGACTCTCCGACCAAATACGTCTTATAAAGAGCACTCAACCCAACCAACGACCCACCTATAAATCCCATCGCCAACCACGTACAACACCTACTCCCGATCCCACTCACCGAGGCCCGCTCCTTAGAACCCGAGTAGGGGCGCGAGCGTGGCGAGCGCCGTCGCGGCGCCCTCGCCGGCGAGCTCCTCGAACTCCTCAAGGTCCTCGCCGAAGGTGGCGACGATGTAGATGAGCGTCATCAACACCGAGTTGTGGAGTCCGTGGAGGAGCGCAGGCACGACGAGGTTCCCGGTGTACTCGTAGACGGCGCCGAACACCAGGCTGGGAGCGAACAGCACGGCGACGGTGACGAGCCGCCCCTCGATCCCGCCGGTGAGCGCGATGACGTGGATGGCCGCGAACAGCGCCGAGGCGATGACGATGGCCGGCGCGGCCGACATCGACTCCCGGAGCCGTCCCTGCACGACGCCCCGGAACAGCACCTCCTCGGCCGGACCAACGACGAGGAACATCGCCAGGATGAGGATCGGGATGATCTCCGGGTTGTCGAACGCCATCTCGGCGCTCTGGTTGGCGGCGGGCTCGGCGCCGAGCGCCTGCACGAGCAGCGAGATGAGGATCGCTGAGCCGAAGATGACGACCCACCCGCCGATCACCAGCCCCAACTCCAGCAGGGAGGGACGCCGAATCCCGAGATACGACACGACGCCCGACCAGTCGAAGCCGCGCCAGCGGAGGTACGCCAGGCCGACGCCGATGAACCCCACGTACTGGGCGATGGCGATCGAGACACCGACCTGGACGCCCGGCGAGAAGGGCAGCGGCGCGGTGAGGAGCGAGGTTCCGAGCGACGCCAGCACCATTACGAGGACGCCGCCGACCGAGAGTGCTAGCGCCGCCACCACCGCGATCCCCGTGGAGTCCGAGACGGATCCGGGGTCATCCGCCGGTTCGTCGGGCGAGTCGCCGGCCGCCGCGTCCGTCTCCCCGTCACGGGGAGTGGAGGGGTCCGTCATACCCCACCGTTGAACCGGCGACGCCAAAGACCTGTCCGTCGGCGAATGGCTCTACCGAACGGGGAACGTGCACCCCGACCAGCGACGGTCCTCGCCGGCGGCGACCACGTCACCGGCGCGTGAGTTCGTACTGGAGCACGCCGGTCGCCGTGCGCCCGTCTCGGAGTTCGCCGTCGACGACGCTCGCGAGCAGGTCGTCGTAGTCGACCACCGTCACCGCGATCGACTCGTTGTCGTCGAGGTCGCGCTCGGCGGTCGGCTCACAGCCGTGTGCCAGAACGTGGTGATGCACCGAGTCCGCGATTCCGTTGGAGGGTTCCACCGTGATCAGGTGCTCGAAAGCGTCCGCCTCGTAGCCCGTCTCCTCGGCGAGCTCGCGGGCGGCCGCGCGCTCCAGCACCGTCGAATTGGGGTCCCCGTCGGCGTCCGCGGGCACCTCGTCGACCGTGCCCGCCGGTAGCCCGCGGTTGGTCCGCCCGACCGCCTGTCGCCACTCGTCGATCACGACCACGTCGCCGTCGGGTGTGAACGGGAGGACCACGACCGCCGGCGGCTCCTCGACGTAGTGGTACTCGTCGTCGGTGCCGTCGGGAAACCTGACCGCGTCCCGGCGCACGTCGAAGCCCGGGCAGGTGTAGTCGATCGCCGTATCGGTGGTCTCCCACGCGAGTTCGTCCATGGTCCACGGTCGCCCGTCGGCACGGAAAAACTGCCGGCGTACTGCTGCCGGCGGGCTGCCGCAGGCCCGCTACCTCGGGCGCCCGCCGTCGGTGGAGAGCGACGCTCCGCCGACACCCGCTCCGTCGGCCTCCGTCCCGTCCTCCGCAGCCATGCACAGTTGGAGCGCCTCCCGAAGTTGATATCGGGCCTCGTCGTCCTCCGCTGCTTCGAGCGGTCGCCGGAGTCGAGCTGCGACCGCGGCGCCCGACCCGTTCACGTCGCCGGTCATCTCCCGACCGACACCGGAGTTCCACAGATACCTTCTGGCCGTTTCGCTGGCGCGCGCGACCGCCGGCGATGTTCATCCGGCCGATCCCCGACCGAATCCGGCCCGGTTCTCCGCGAGGCATGCGGACCCGGACACACTCCGTTCGACGGGATTCGATCTGCCAATACCGCCCGTTTCACGCGTTTCAGGGAGTTTCTAGCGGTGTTTCAGGATGTCGAGGGTCCGCCTTCGTCCCGCCAAATCGAGGAAAATCCGGATTAATCCGGGTACAGCACGACCTCGTGTTAAGGGGATAGCCGCCGGTACGTGAACCATGTCGAGTTGGGACGACGAGCACGTTCGCGACCTCGTCGACGAACTGGAGCGGCTGGACAAGGTCTCGCCGGCGGTCGCCGACCGCGCCCGGACGGCGGTCGCCGAGGGACGCCACCGCGAGGCGCTCGACCTCGTCCTCGACCGGACCGACGAGTGGACCGCCGGCACGCCGAGTCGAACCAACGGGCACGGGTCCTCCGCCGGCGGCAGTGAGGACTAAGCAGGATTCTTGGGAGCGCAACGGGACTCGCCACCGAGCGCTCGCTTCGCTCGCGGGGATCGGGGTTGGGGTACGGCCACCAGAACGACGCCACACCGGCGGCTCACGAACGTTGAAAGGGGGTAGAAATGGGCCGGCTCAGATTCGAACTGAGGTTACGGCCACCCGAAGGCCGAAGGATACCAAGCTACCCCACCGGCCCGCGTTTGTTCCAACGCCGCTCGTTCCTTTAACGCTTCCGAAACCGTGAACGGTGGACAGGGCGTGACACGGGGCGGGCTCGGGGGTGGACACGGGAGTGGACGCGGGAGCGAGTGAGAGAAGGCCGCCGAGCGTGCCGGCGCCCGCCGGCGAACTACGCCTCGAAGTAGCGGTCCCGATGTGCCCGGCAGCCGGGGTTGAACGGTGCTCCACAGTGGGGACAGGCGTCGTCGCCGTCGAGGTACTCGCGAGCCGTCAGCGTCTCGCGGCAGACGCCACACAGCACGGCGGGCTCGTCGAACCGGCCGCGAGGCCACGGCTCCGCTGGGTGGTCGGTCGACTCTCGGTGGCAGGCGTCACAGGGGTAAAACGTCTCACAGCAGCCGAATCGGAGCGCGACGACATCCACGGGGTCGTCCCAGTGGCTACAGCGTGTCTCGGGATCGACGGCGATCCCCCGCAGGAGAACCGGAAACCGGTCGTCGAGCGCGGGGGCGCGGGTGGTTCGGCGATCGTCGTCAGCATCGTCGACGTCGTCAGCGGTCGACTCCCGCTCCGCCATGGTCAGTAGGTGGTGTAGCCGTCAGTGTCGAGCCAGTTGTGCGCCACCGTGATCGTGTGGTCGGCGTGGAGCAGCTCGGGACCCACCCGAACCCGGCGGTCGCTCCGCTCCGCGAGGAGGTCGGCCTCCGCCTCCGTGAAGTCGTTGTGGTCCGAGAGCACGAAGATCGGGTCCGCGGGCGGCTCGGCCTCGACGAGCGGGTCGCCGTCCTCGTGGAGTTCCACGAGCGTCCCCTCGCGGTCCAGTCGGTCGAGGGTGGCCTCGACGCCCATCCGCCGGCACTCGACGCCGGGCGACACGTCCGCGGGCATGTGGCCGATCGCCTCGTCGCGGGCGGCGAGCGCGTCGCGGATCCGCGCGGCGACGTTGCGCTCGTCGGGATGGAGGTGGCGGAGCGACGCGGAGTCGAAGGTGATCGTGAACGTGTCGTCATGGACCAGATGGACGCGCACGTCGTCGCGGATGCCGTGTGAGAGGAAGACGCTGGCGCCCACACAGCGGCACAGCAGGTCGAGCCGGCCGGCACCGGGGAGGTCGTCGAACGAGATCGGGTCGGGAGTCGTCGGCGCGTCGTGGCCGACGACGACGAACTGGCGCATGCCGGAGGGTCGGTCCGGGGCGTCATAAGCCGCCCGAACGCCATCCTGATCCGATCGGGGGCTCGCCACGAGCCGCTCGACGGCCACAGCCTTGATACCGCGCCCGTTCGGCGACCCCTACATGAGCGTCGAAGGACTCTGTGACGTGTGCGAGGCCGCGGAGGGACGGTACACCTGTGACCGCTGCGGCGCGTTCGTCTGCCCGAAACACTGGGATGCCGACGCACACGTCTGTCTGGAGTGTGCGGAGGTCGCCGAGGACCCCGACCAGCCGAGCGGGTTCAAACTGGACGACTAGCCGGCGTGGCGGTGGAAGGGCGAGGGAACGAGGGGGAAGACGACACCGGCTCTCAGCGGAACCGGTTGAGCCGCTTTTTCAGGCGTTTGGCGGCGTCGCCGGCGGCGCCGAAGTAGGTGGCCTCGTCGTCGGGTGCGGACGACTCCTCGCCGGCGAAGATGATCCCGCGCGAGGAGTTGACGAGCCCGACGTCCACGTCGGCGCCCGGATAGTCGGCAAGCCCGTGCTCGACGGCGGCCTCGGCGTCGCCGCCCTGTGCGCCCACGCCCGGGACGAGGAAGGGAATCTCCGGGACGATCTCGCGGACCTCGGCCAGCTCCTCGGGCGCCGTCGCGCCGACGACGAGCCCGACGTTGCCGTTCGCGTTCCACACGTCCGCGAGCGCGGCGACGCGCTCGTACAGCGGCTCGCCGGAGGCGAGTTCGAGGCCCTGCAGGTCCTCCCCGCCGGGGTTCGACGTGCGACAGAGGACGAAGACGCCCTTCTCCTCGCGGTCGAGGAACGGCTGGAGCGAGTCGCGGCCCATGTAGGGGTTCACGGTGATCGCGTCCACCCAGTCGAGCACCTCGGAATACTGGCGGGTCGTGTTGCCGATGTCGGCGCGTTTGGCGTCGAGCAGCACGGGGACGCCCTTCCCCTCGGCGTACGCGGCCGTCTCCTTCAGCGCGCGCCAGCCGTCCGCGTCCTCGTAGAAGGCCGCGTTCGGCTTGTAGCAGGCGGCGTGCTCGTGGGTCGCGTCGATGATCCGGCGGTTGAACGCCCACCGCGGGAGGTCGGCGTCGGCGACGAACTCGGGGAGCCGGTCCGGGTCCGGGTCGAGTCCCACGGAGACCACGCTGTCCGTCGCGGCGGTCCGGTCCGCGAGCGTGTCGAAAAAGCCCATGGAGAGGGCGTCGCACTCCCCGACACTAACCGTTGCGTTCGACGGGTGCCGGTCGTCTCCGGTTCCGGTTTGGCGTCGTGCGCGGTCGACGCCGGTGACACCGTCGGTTCGACGGCCTTAAGCGGTCGACGGGACTACCTCACGGGGATGAGTGACCCGGCGCTCGACGTAGTCGAGTTCGTTCTGACTGCCCACCTCTACACCGAGAACCGCGACCTCGACGAGAACGACCTGCCGCCCCGCTTCCGGCAGGTGTTCTGGTCGGCTGACGCCGCCGAGGACGCCCCCGGCGGCGTCGAGCGCCCCTTGAAGGCGACCGGCGAGGCGGCCCGCACCGCCACCGGCGTCGAGCGCCCGTGGGAGGCCGTCTCGGAGCTGCTGTTCACCCAGCGCACGGAGTTCACCGGCGAGATCACCCTCACCCAGCCCGATATGGCGCTGGAGTGGGTGGTCGACAACGCCGACCCGGACCGGATCGCGTCCAATCCCACCGTAATCGCCGCCCTGGAGACCGAATCCGACTTTTCGGCGCCCGTCTCACACGAGGAGGCGCGCAGCGACGTGCGCCCCATCCAGGCCGACCGCGTCTGGATCGACGCGCTGCTCGCGGAGTACTTCGACGAGGACGACGACGCGGAGATGCTCGACCTCGTCAACGTCCGCGCGCCCGAGGAGATCGAGACGACGCTCACCGACCTCGTGCTCACGGGCGACCAGGAGGGCGAGATCCAGAAGATCGTCAAGGCGATCGAACACCGCGAGTACCTCGCGGAGATCGGCCTTCGGGAGATCGGCAAGCTCCTGTTCGTCGGCCCGCCGGGCACCGGGAAGACGACGATCTCGCGGGCGCTCGCCCACGAGCTCGGGCTCCCGTTCGTCGAGGTGAAGCTCTCGATGATCACCAGCCAGTACCTCGGCGAGACCGCCAAGAACGTCGAGAAGACGTTCGAGGTCGCAAAGCGACTCTCCCCGTGTATCCTCTTCATCGACGAGTTCGACTCCGTCGCGAAGACCCGCCGCTCTGACGAGCACGCCGCGCTCAAGCGTGCGGTCAACACCCTGCTCAAGTCGATCGACGACATCTCGCTCGTCCGCGACGAGGTGCTGCTGATCGGCGCGACAAACCACCCGGACCAGCTCGATGCGGCCGCCTGGCGCCGGTTCGACGAGATCGTCAACTTCCCCAAACCCGACGAGGAGATGCGCGCCGACATCCTGCGCGTCGTCACCCGGGACATGCAGATCGCCGACTTCGACCCCGAGGAGGTCGCCGAGCGCACGGCGGGGCTCACCGGCTCCGACCTCCGAATGGTCCTCCGTGAGGCCGTCCTCGAAGCGCTCACCGAGGACCGCATGATGATCACCCAGGACGACGTGATGTCCGCCGTCCAGGACTTCGAGGAGCGGGACAACCTGAAGAACATGGACATGATCGAGGGCGAGGGCGCCGAGATCGTCGGCGAGACCGCCGGCGACGGCGGCCACGATCACGGACACGACCACGAGGACGGGCACGACCACGACCACTAAGCGGTTCGTCTTTTCTCCGTCCGTCGTCGCTACACCGTGGCGATCGCCTCGGTCTCCACGGAGCCGTCGGGCGCCACCCGGAGGTCGTACGTCTCCGCACCCGAAGCGGTCCCCTCGTGTCGTTGCTCGCCGTCGACCAGCACGGTGAACGAGCAGGAGTCGCCGGCCTCCTCGCGCCGGACGACGGCCGCGTCGCCGGGTTCGAGGGTGCGGGGCTCGTCGAGACAGCTGCTCTCCAGCGTCACCGACTCGTAGTCCGCGGACGGCTCGTCGTCGTCCTCCTCCTCCCCTTCCTCGCTCTCGCGAACATCGGCCGAGAGCCGGACCGCGCGGCTGCCGCCCTGCTGTTCGTGGTCCGAGGGGTCCGGGTCGCCGGCGCCGTCGCCGTCGTCGAGACAGCCGGCGAGCGCGACCGGGACGAATGCGGTCGAAACGAGCGCGGCGGCGGACCGGAGGGCGTGGCGTCGGCGCATGGCCGTCAGGTCCGCCGGCCCTGATAAGTGTCTTCGGGCTGGCGCAGGCGGCCGCCGGATACCGGTCGCCGGCGGCCGGCGACCGCTCCCTCCTCTACTCCTCGACCAGCTCGATGGTGTCGTCGCCGTTCGGGACCGCACAAATGAACGCGCCGGCCTCGTCACCGTCGTTGCGGTACCAGTGTTCGACGCCCGCCGGGATGAGGAGGCTGTCGCCGGCGGCGACGACGTGCTCCTCTTCTCCGATTCCGACCGTGTACTCCCCCTGAAGCACGTACTGCTCGTGTTCGACCGCGTTGGTGTGACGGGGCACCTCGGCGCCGGGATCCAGCTCGAATCGGCGGATGGCGAAGTTCGGCGCGCCGTCCGTTTCGTCGAGCAGGACGCCCTTTCGCATGCCGTCGGCGGCGCCGACCGGCTCGTAGGTGACGTTCTCGCCGCGTTTGACGACCGGTTTCGGTGAGTCGCTCATACGCGATGCTGTGCCGTGCGCTCACTTAAAAGGGCGCCCGGCGGGGCGGCCGACGAGCGTCACGCCGTGGCGCCGGCGTCCGACGAGTGTCGTACCGGAATGCCGCCGCCCGCCCCGACCTTATAAGCGGCCCCCGCCCCAACGACGGACCATGCGTGGAATTCGGATCGGGAGCGCCTTCGGCATCCCGATCAGACTCAACTGGACGTTTCTGCTCATCCTCCCGGTGTTCGCGTTCCTCATCGGCTCACAGCTCCCGGAGATCGCCGAGGTGATGAACCAGGCGATGGGCGCCGGCATCGACGTCGACGCGCTCGCCGGCGGCTACATGCCGTGGCTGCTCGGACTCGCCGCCGCACTCGGGCTGTTCGCCGGCGTCACGCTCCACGAGTTCGGTCACTCGTTGGTGGCGATGCGCTACGGCTACGAGATCGAGTCGATCACGCTGTGGCTGCTCGGCGGGCTCGCCAACTTCGCGACGTTCCCCGAGGACTGGAAACACGAGTTCTGGATCGCGGTCACCGGGCCGATCGTGAGCATCGCCGTCGGGATCGCCTGCTACGGCGTGTTCTACGGCGTCCAGATCGCGGCGCCGACGGGTGCCGACGCCCTCCTGTTCGTGTTCGGCTACCTCGCGATCCTCAACATCGTACTCGCGGTGTTCAACATGCTGCCGGCGTTCCCGATGGACGGCGGGCGCGTGCTCCGCGCGCTGCTGGCGCGCAATCAGCCGCACGCACAGGCGACCCAGACCGCGGCGGCGATCGGGAAGGTGTTCGCGTTCATGATGGCGATCGTCGGCCTGTTCGGCAACTGGATCCTCATCCTGCTGGCCTTCTTCATCTACATCGCCGCCTCCGGCGAGGCCCAGCAGACCACCCTGAAGGCCGCCTTCGAGGACGTGACCGTCGCAGACGTGATGACGCCCCGCGAGAAGCTCCACACCGTCTCGGAGGACACCACCGTCGCGGAGCTGATGAACCGGATGTTCAGCGAGCGCCACACCGGCTACCCCGTGATGAAACGCGAGGAGCTCGTCGGCATGGTCACCTTGGAGGACGCCCGCGAAGTTCGGGAAGTCGAGCGTGACGCCTACACCGTCGCCGACGTGATGGAGCGGGATGTCCAGTCGGTGACGCCCGAGACGGACGCGATGGACGCCCTGCAGTCGATGCAGGAGCACGGCGTCGGCCGCCTGCCTATCATCGACGCCGACGGCGAGCTCGTCGGGCTCATCTCCCGGACCGACCTGATGACCGCGTTCAACATCATCCAGACCGGCGGCGCGCCGAGCGTGCTCCGCGGTCGCGGAGCCGAGGACGACGGGCTCTTCTAACGGGAACAGTACCGCCACGAAACGCTCTGTTTCACCGAAACAGCCGGCGCACGCGCTCCCCGACCGGCAGGTCGCGGCTCGTGTCCCGCACCCGACCTGTCCCGAGTGCACCGACGACGATTCCGACGACGCTAACGCCGACGAGCAGGTTGATCGCGCCCCACGCCGCGACCGGACTCACCCCGTGGAGCGCCGCTAGCACCGACGGCGGCAGCAGGAGAAGGTAGCGGTGCTGTGAGACGGCGACCGTCCGCTCCTCGTCGGGCGGTGGTGCCGGGACCGTCAGCGTCGCCTCCGCGCTCTCCCCGCTGGCGACGGCCAGTCCGTTCGGGTCGACCGCCGTCTCCGCGTCGCGGGTTTCGACGGCGACGAAGGTTGCCACCAGTCCGTCGTTGACCGCACGTATCTCCTCGTGGACCGGCTCGCCGGACGCGATCCCCGCCTCGGACGTGTCGTCGCCGTCGATCACGACCTGCTCCGCCCCGCTCGGTCCCACCATCGCGGCGTTCGCCGGGATCAGCACCACGAGCAGGAGGACGAACGTGACGCGCCGGGTGTTCACCCCGCGTCTGCGGGCGCCCGTCCGGTCGCGGCTCCGCTCGGTTCGCCCGCCGACGGCCGACAGCGCAAACAGCGCGAGGCCGGTCACGAACAGGAGCGTTCCGACGCCCTGCGCGCCGACGAGCGCGCGCGTGCCGAGCGCAGCCGCAACCCGTTCCTGTGCGGCCAGCACCGCCGACTGCGTCCCCATCACGGCCGTCCCGAGGTGCGGGATCGCGACCACGTCGTCGCCGGGGCCCGCCGCGTGTGCGACGATCCGGTCGTCGGTGACCGGCGGCTCCCCGCCGTCCTGGTCGGTGAAGGGGTTGGCGTCGCCCTGCGTCACGTAGCCGTCCGCGGTCTCGTCGACGACGCGGTGGGTCGTCAGCCCGCCGTCGTGGAGCGTCTCCGCCTCGAAGACGACCACGTCGCCCGGTTCGGGGTCGTCGGCGACCGCGGCCGGGACCGCAACGAAGCCGTCGCCGGCGGACACCGTCGGCTCCATGCTGTCGCTGGTCACGTAGCCGAGCAGCACCGGCTGGCCGGCGAGCTGACCGGCGACGAGCGCGAGCGCGCAGACGACCAGCAGGGCCGTCACGAGGCTGCCGAGCACGTCCGAGTCCATTCGACGTGTACATCCTCCGCAATCCGCGCCGATAACGGTGATGGGCGAACGGACCGCCCCCGGCTACGAGCGGATCCGGCGGACGCCGTAGCCGACGGCCGTCAGAGCGAGCAGGGCGACCAGCAGCCACGCGGGGACCGCCTCGGTCTCCGGCTCGATCACCTCGGCGGCGACCGCACCCTCCGCGGGCGTCGCGGTCGGGGCCTCCGTCGGTTCCGGCGTCGCAGTCGGCGTCTCGGTCGTCCCGGCGCCGCTCCCGCCGTTCGCGGTTCCGGAAGCCGCCCCGTCGTCGCCGACCGTGACCGTTCCGACGGTCGTGTTCGCGAGTCGGAGCTCGTACTCGCCCGGCTCCTCGAACGTGACCGCGAACTCCCGCGGCCGCTCCTCGTCGACCGCGAGCGACGTCGACGCCTCGGCGACCGGCTCGCCGTCGGCGTACAGCGTCGGCTCGAACGTCCCCCGCGCGTCGCCCTCGTTATAAAGGGTCGCGTACACGACGACCTCCCCGCCGGGGTCGACCGCCGTCTCCGACAGCGACGCGCGCACGCCGAAGTCGGGGGTTCCGCCGCCGCCCCCGCCGCTCGACACGGGCGACTCCTCGGCATGGAGCGTCACGGATTCGAGGACGACGCCGGGCTCGCCCGCGTCGACGAGCAGCCCGAGCGTCACCGACTCCTCCGGTTCGAGTGCGAAGGCGTCCGCCTCGCCGTCGACTGGCTCGCCGGTGTCCATGCGGTAGACCGTCACCTCCTCGGCGTCGTGGTCGATCCAGACCTTGTCGGCGTTCGCGTCGCTTTCGGGGGCGCCGGCGTACGCGACGACGAGCAGGTCGTCGACGACCGTCTCCGCGGACGGGTTGAGCCCGCGGATCTCGACCGCGATCTCGTCGTCTTCGAGCTCGGCGTACGCCTGCCCGTTGAGGCTGTCCGCCGGCGAAAGAAACAGCTCCGCGTCGTGGCGCACCTCGTCCCCGAGTATCACTGCTGCAGTTCCAGTCGAGACTCCAGCTGAAAGAACGAGGATCGAGAGGACGAGGGGCCGAACATGCATTCCTTAAGTTTGGTGTGCGGTATTCTCAGCGGAGAATGTGATGTCCCCGTCCTCGAACTCCTCACCCTCTACGAATATCTCGACAGCTACTGAAGCATTCTCCGACGAGGAGAGAGTCACCTCCTCAGATTCCTCGTGTAGGTCAACGAGGCTCCCATCGGGATCCTCGGCGATGAGTTCGATATTGTCGTCGCCGTCCCCGATATCGTCTACCTCTGCTTCAACTTCGATCTCTTCACCGGAGTCGAAGGACTGATCGGTGTTGTTCTCGATGCTGAAAGCACTCGTAGTCACCTCGTCGCTAGTGTCATCGACTTCTCCGAGTCTAACGGTCGATTCCGGATTAACGTCGTCGAGGTTGATCGCCAATTGTGAGTTACTTACTCCTTCTACGTCATCATCGTCGTCTGCGTTAAGGCCCACCTGTGCCTCGGCGTCTTCTGCGACATCGACCGTTACCTCACGCTCCGCTTCAACACTCGTAAACGCGCCCGATCCGAACGCCGCACCAGTACCGACCGCAGCCGCGCCGAGTCCTGCGAGGACGTTTCGACGGTTCAGGTTCATGATTGCACTCCGGCCAACGCCGGATTACTGCTTATATAATGGCCACGTGATCAGGATCAGGGTCGGCGATATCGTTCTCCCGCTCGACCCGGGACTGGCTCACGCACGGCCATAATCCGGATCAGACCTCCCGTGATCCGGGTTTCGTCGGGCGGTTTCCGGCGCCGGCGTCGACATCTCAGACGCCGTAAACATGGCCAACAACGTTTATGGTCAGGTTTCTGTACTAACGGTCGTGGAAACCATGGTGGGACAATCCCGGGCGATCGCGAAAGACGAGGTCTTCAGTTTGCTCAGCAGCCAGCGCCGGCGCTACGCGCTCCACGCCTGCAAGCAGACGGACGACGCGATCGACATCTCCGACCTGGCCGAGCAGGTGGCCGCGTGGGAGTACGGGAAGGAGGTCGCCGCGCTCACGTCGGAGGAACGCCGGCGCGTCTACACCGCCCTGCAGCAGACGCACCTCCCGGCGATGGAGGAGGCCGGCGTCATCGACGTCGAGCGCTCCGAGATCGAACTCACCGAACAGGCCCAGGAGCTCGACGTGTATATGGACGTGGTCCCGGAGGACTCCATCCCGTGGGCCGAGTACTACCTCGGCCTCTCCGCGGTGGGCGCGACGCTGCTCGGGATGGCGTGGGCCGGCCTGTACCCGGCGTCGGTCCCGGACGTGGCGTTGGCCGGGGTGGTCGTCTCCGTGTTCCTCATCTCGGCGGCCGCGCACGTGCTGGAGAGCCGCGGGTCGCGTCTCGGGAGCGAGGGACTCCCGCCCGAGCTGAACGCGTGAGCGAGAAGCGCACGCGACGGGCCGCACTCGGGCTGATGGCCGCCGGAGGCGCGCTCGTCGCCGCGGACACGCGCGCGTTCACCAGCCTGCTCGCCGACCGCGTGCTCGACGTCGAGGTGGCCGACGACCGCGAGGACGCCGCCATCGGGATCCGCAACGAGACCCTCGTCGGCGGGCACACGTACGACGAGCTGCCCCACCGCATCGAGTTGCGGAACAACTTCGAGGAGCCCGTCACCATGACCGCCAGCGTCGGCAACGACTTCTCGATCGTCGATGAGGGGGGCGACTCCTGGACCGACGCGGACCTCGGCCCCGACGAGGAGACGTCGCTGCAGATCGACGTCGACGGCCCCGACGGCGCCACGGACGTGGTCGAACTGACGGCAGCGGGGGACAGTGCGACCGCCGAGCTCGACCGCGAGATCACGCTCGACGGCTTCGAGCCGAGCGACAACGACGAGGAGCTCCACGTCTGGCTGGATGCGACCGCCGAGGACACGATCGAGGAATCCACAGACGGGCATTCCGTCTCCGACTGGGAGTCGCGCAACGAGGAGAACCTCTCTGACGGCGTCGATGTGGAAGATAACGGCACTCCGCAGTACGACACCGACGGTCTGAACGGCAACAGCACCGTCGCGTTCGACGAAGACGAGTATCTCATCGGCGATTCGATCGACCTGTCGGACACCGGAGAGCCGTCGATGACGGTGTTCTTCGTCCTCGACGTGGAGGGCGGGGCCTACCCGCTCACGTTCGAGGACGACAACGAAGTGAGGTTCGACATCGACGAGGACGACGAAGGGGGCGAGGTGGTCGCCGAGTTCTCCCAGCCGGAAAACGGTACGGAGACGGTACGTCTCGACACCGAACTCGCGGGCGAGACGCTCGTTACGTTCGTCATCGAAGGGGAAGTGAACGAGGGTGGCAACGATAGCGACCTCGAGATGACCACGTACCTCGACGGCGACATGGCCGACGAGGGCGACCTGACCATGAACGGGACCGGACTCGGCGACTTCACTATCGGCCTCGGTGCGGACCAAGACGGAAACGAAGGGTTCGAGGGGGACATCGCGGAACTCCTCGTGTACGAGGTCGCGAAAGCCGACGCTGACCGCGAGGACGTTGAATCGTACCTCGCCGACAAGTGGGGGCTCGACGGCCCATGACCGGCGACTCGTCCCGACTGCGGCTCCGCCGCTTCCTCGCGGACAACTTCGCCGTCGTCGTCGCCGCGCTCGTCGTCGTCGCGCTCGTCGGCGGCTTCATCGCCGTCTCCGCGCACACGGGCGACGAGACGCGCACGGAGGTGCGGACGACCGCGGCGGCGACGACGGACGCGTCGTTCACGCACGGCGCGACCGTCGAGCGCGACACCGCGGTGTTCGACGCGGGCGAGCGCCTCGAAAACCGCTCCCGCTACTTCACGTCGGTCGCGCCCGAGCTCGACGGCGAGTACGCCCTCGCGTACGCGGGCGACGGCGCGGCGGTCGCGGACGCGGAGCTGTCGCTCGTCGTCCGGTCCGTCGAGGAGGTCGACGGCGAGACGGTCGTCCACTGGCGCGACGCGGAAACGCTCGCGACTCGCGAGGCCGAGGACGTCGCGGCCGACGACCCGCTCGTCGTCCCGTTCTCCGTCGACGTGCCGGCACAGGAGGAGCGGGTCGCGGCCATCGAGGAGGACCTCGACGCCTCGCCCGGCTCGACGGAGATCCTCGTCGAGCCGACGGTGACCCTCGACGGCGAGGTCGGCGAGGAGTCGACCGCCGAGACACGCACCGAGCGGCTCGAAATCGACCCGCAGGACGGCACGTACCACGTCAGCGCGGAGATGGACGGGCCGACCGAGCATGAGGCGACCGAAACCGTCACCGTGCCGGTCGAGCCCGGACCGCTCCGGGCGTACGGGGCGCCCCTCGTCGCGCTGCTCGCAGCCGTCGCCGCCGGAACCCTGATCCGCGACGGACGGCGGGGGCGACTCGACGTGACCGCCGCCGAACGCGATCGGCTGGCTCACGAGCGCGACCGCGAGGCGTTCGACGAGTGGATCTCCGCGGGCTCGCTCCCCCGAACCGACGCGGAGACGGTGGAGATGGAGACGCTCGAAGGGCTCGTCGACGTCGCCATCGACAGCGACCGCCGCGTGATCGAGAGCGACGGCCGCTACTACGTGCTGCTCGACGACGTGCGATACGTGTACGAGCCGCCGCGGCCGGCCCGCGGGGAGTTCGACTGGGGGACCTGAGGGGACTGCTACTCGACCGTCTCCGCGTCCGCGCCGGGCGCGTACTCCTTGACGCCGGTAACGGCCTCGACCGCTCCCGAGCGGGAGGCGTACCCCTCGCCGGAGTCGGCGAGGATGTTGCCGTTGCGGTGACGGAGCCGCCAGCGCCACTCCGCGTCCGCGTCCTCGTAGATCTCGAAGGCCGCGTTGCCCACGTCGAGGGCGTCGGCGTTAGGCGCGTGGTTCCGGACGCGCTCGACGGCGTCCTCCGCGCCGCTCTCGGAGGCGTAGCCCTCGCCGGAGTCGGCGATGATGTTGCCGTTGGTGTGGCGGAGCCGCCAGCGGTAGTCGCCGCCGGCGTCCTCGTACACCTCGAACTCGGCGTTGCCGTCCTCGCCGACGTTGTTCCGCACGCTCTCGGCACCCTGTCGGGCCTTCGAGCGCGAGGAGTACCCCTCGCCGGAGTCGCCCAGGATCTCGCCGTTTTTGTGGATCAGCCGCCAGCGCCAGTCGCCGCCCGTGTCGCGGAACAGCTCGAAGGCGACGGGGTCGATGCGGAGGTAATCGGCGGCGGCGACGTGCTCGCGAACCCGGTTGAGCGCGCGGGTCGCGTTGGACTTCGACGAGTAGCCCTCGCCGGAGTCACCGAGGATCTCGCCGTTGTCGTGGCGGAGTCGCCAGCGCCACTCGTCGGCGTCGTCCGCGAACAGCTCGAAGGTGGCCGGGCTGTCGATCGTCTCGACCTCGGTCGGGACAGCCACGTCGGGACTCTCCGCATCGGCCGGAGCGGGACCGCCGTCCTCCGCCTGGGTGTCGGTGTCCGCCTGGGCACCGGTGTCCGCCTCGCTCTCGATCCGGAGGAGGCCGGCGCCGAGCGCGTTCCGGCGGACGCTGTGAAGCCCCTGCTGGGCCTTCCCGCGGCTGCTGTAGCCCTGTCCGGAGCTGGCGATCACGTTGCCGTTGCGGTGGCGGAGCCGCCAGCGAGCGTTGCCCGAACGGTCGTCGAACAGCTCGAATCGCGCCTTGCTCGTCCGGAGGGCGTCGACCTCCGCCGACGCCTCGGCGAGCTCCTCCTCCAGCTCCTCGACGCGCGTCTTGGTCTCTTCGAGTTCGGCCGCGGTACCCGCATGCTCCGTCTCGGCGGCCGCGGATTCGGCCTGTAGCTGCTCGTACTCCGCGCGAACCGGGTCGGTGATCAGCGGCACGACGGCCGCCGCGAGCCCGATGAGGACGATGCCGGCGGCGTACAGCGCGTTGACGACCTCGTTGCCGGCGCTCGTCGACCAGCCGTCCGGGAAGACGGTGAGGAAGTACGCGACGGCCGCCAGCGTCAGGAGGCCGCCGAACGCCGCCAGCCCCGTCGCCGATTTTCGCAGCGGGAAGCGCACGACGGCGCCGATCATCACGAGCGGCGGCGAGAGCGCGACGAGCGCGTAGCCGAGCGCGCGGGCGCCGGTTCGTGGCTCCGTGAACGCGAACACGATCACGCCCAGCACGCCCAACAGGACGCCGAGCGAAAAGAGCCAGTAGCCGTTCACCTCGTCGTCCGTGGTGGGGGTCCCGATGCGCCCCTCGTACAGGTCCGCGAGCGGACCGGCCGGTTTGTCAGTTGGCATATATGTATGCGTCGGCGGGGGATTACTTAGGTGTGTGGGAGGATTGCAAGCGGAATGGCGAGGCGCTCGCCGGCGGGCTCGGCGACGAAAACGGGGTCGGCGGGCGCCGTCGCTCCTCGGATGGAGGTGACGAGTTGCGAGAAGGTCCGGGTGCGAGAATCGAACCCGCGTCTCAGCCTCCACAAGGCTGAAGGATAGTCCACTACCCTAACCCGGACACGCATCGTCACGTACCCCGCTTGCACAAATAACGGTTACGACTCCCGCCGGGCGTGGTACCCCGGCACACTCGCGATCGCCGGCGGGCGCCGGCCGCAACCGCGGTAACCGCTGCCGACCTCCACCACGCCCCTTATGAAGGATGACGGCCTATCAGGAGGCAACTGTGGCGTTCACGGACAAGATCTACGTCAAGAACCACCAGCAGCTCTCCTCACAGCTGGAGACGAACGTCCCGAAGGGAGCGTTTTCGGGGGCGACGCTGGATCTGCTGTTTACGGGCGACGGGCTCTCCAAGCTCGACTCGACGACCCGTGACCGCATTCTCGACTTCGCCGAGGACTTCCTCGACTGCGACTGCCAGTCGAACCCCTACTGTGGCTGTCCCGAGAGGAAGTTCATCCAGTACGTCCTCGAACTCCGCGCGCAGGGGTTCGGCCCCGACGCCATCGTCAACGTGATGACCGACGACTACATGGTGTACGCCTACACCGGCGACGTTCGCTCGTTCCTCGACAACGCGATCCGGCGGCTCGACGCCGTCGAGTCGCTGGCGGATGTGGAGGGGAACGACGCGATGTCGCAGAAGGCACGGCGCGCGCGGCAGGAACTGGAGGGGTAGCCCTTATAAGTGGTTGAGGGTGTGGGTGTGTCGGTGAGCACGGGGGCGACCACCTCCAAAGCCCCAGCCGGCGACGACCACCGGAAGACGTTCCTGCTCGCTGCGCTCGCGGGCTGCGTCTTCCGAGGTCCCGCTCGCACGCTCGCGGGACTCGCGCGACTCGCTGCGCGCTCAAAAGGCCTCTCCGCACCGCCCGGCCTTTTGAGTGCTTGCGTCGTCGTGCTTCGTCCTCGCCGGCTGCCCCTTTGAGTCCCACCCGACCGCAACTGCACCGAACCTCACGCCTCCCCAGCCTCGGCAGACGGTCGCCGGCGGGAAACCGCTCTGCCGGCGACCGCTGCCTCCCTCGCGCGCCGGCTCGCGCCCAACGGGCGCTCGCCGGGCGCGCCACCGCACCGCGCCTGTTCACCAGTAGCGTCCTTATAAAGGAAAGAGAGAGTCGAGTGACGTCGCCGCTTCCGAGCGTTTCTCAGGCCGGATCGGCTTTCGTCACTTCGATGTCGACCTCGTCGGAGTCGACGCCGATGCGGGCGAACTGGGTGCGGACGTGCTCTTTGGCCGCGTCGAGCGCCTGTTCCCGGGTGTCGAAGCCCCGCGCCATCGGCTCCTCGAAGGCGACGCGAATCTCGGTGCCGTCGACAAGGAGCGCGGAGCCGCCACTCTCCACCTGATAAAAGGAGTCGCACACCCACACGTACGGGGCGTCCTCGTCGGGCGCGCCCTTGTAGGACGGCGGCTCCTCGCCGCGCTCGAACACCGTCCCGGTGAGGTCCGTCCCACCGCCGCTGCCGCGTACGAGTATCATACGTGATGTAGGCGCTCGGCACCTAAAAGGGGCGCGCGGACGGGTGGCGTCCGCGGGCTGTCGCACCGACGCCCCACGGACGCCCCGAGCGCTCGCCGGCGACGGGGAAAGCGCTTTGCGGCTGGGCGGCGGTGACTCGCACGTGACCTTAGAGGACTTCAGCGACTACGGAGGTGACGACGAGGACGACGGCGGGAGCGAGGGCAGCGCCCCCGACGACGGGCCGTCGAGGGAGTCCGCCGGCGAGTCCCAAAGCGAATCCGCGGGCGCCGGCGGCGAGGCGGCGACGACGTTCGAGACGACTGACGCCGAACCCGCCGGCGAGGACGAGGGACTCGGCGTCGTCTCCGTCTCGCGCGGCCTCCGCGTGGCCGAGGACGCCGAGGAAACCACCCTGCAGGCGTTCGTGACGGCGGACAACCGCGAGCGCGTCCGACTGGGCAAGTACCTCACCATCGCGTATCCCGACGGCGAGCGACTGTTCTGCCGGATCACGGGGCTGGAGTACGCCCAGGAGTTCCAGTCGGACGACGCCACGGAGATCCACGCCCGCCGCCAGATGCGCCGTGACGACTTCACGGAGCGCGACTACAAGTTCATGGCCGAGCTGGAGCCGATGTCCGTCGTCTACGGCGCCGGCGAGGACGCCAAACGTCGGATGACCGACCGGGTGCCGAAGCCGGGTGCGGTCGTCGAGGAGGCGGCCGACGCCACCGAGATCAAGACGGGGCTGAAGATCCCCGAGGACGGCGTCTTCCTCGGTCACCTCTCCGTCGGCGGCGAGAAGGTGCGGACGGCGGCGGAGCCGCCCACCGTCGACTACCGGGTGAAGGACGACTACGCGGACGGCGACCCGCTCGCCTTCCGGCACACGCTCGTCGCCGGCGGGACGGGGTCAGGGAAGACGCACGCCTCGAAGAACGTGCTGCGGCAGTACCTCGCGGCCGACCGCACGTATCCGATGGACGACGGTCGGGAGGCGCGGATGGCGGTCGTCCAGTTCGACCCGCAGGACGAGTACGCGCAGATGCACGACGACAACCCCGACCTCGACGACGGGTTCGCCCGGCGGCTGGAGCGCGAGGGCGTCGCCTACGGCGGCCACGACGACACCGTCGCGCTGATCCCCACCGTTCCGAACGCCACCTACCCCGGTGAGGGCCATCGCGCCGAGCAGGTCCCGTTCACCATCCCGTTCTCGATGGTCGACGAGTACGACATGCCGTGGCTGATCGCCGGCAGCGGGCTCAACGACAACCAGTACGCCGCGCTGCTCACCCTGCTCAACCGCTTTTTCCGCGACTACGGCAGCTCGGGCACGTACAGCCAGTTCCTCTCGTATCTCGACGACCCAGCGCTCAAAGAGGAGCTCGACGAGTCGGGCCGCGTCCACGAGGCGACGTTCGACGCGGTCAAACGCCGCGTTCGCGGGGTTCCCGGCGGCGTCTTCGACGGCGACGCGAAGCCGATCACGGAGCTCGACCACACCCTCGTGCGATCCGGCGGGCTCACGGTCGTCCCCACCTACCACCTGAGCTCCTCGCGACAGAAGGAGATGTTCGTGCTGGCGGTCTCGTCGATGCTCATCGACGACAAGCTCTCGAACTCGCCGCGGAGCGACCGGATCAAGGAGACGCCGCTGCTCGTGGGGATGGACGAGGCGCACAACTTCCTCACGGACGCGGACACCGTGCAGGCGACTCAGGTGATCGGGAAATTCACTGACGCCGCGAAACAGGGACGGAAGGAGCGACTGGGGCTCTTTCTGATCACCCAGGACCCGCAGGACATCGCCGACTCCGTCTTCAAGCAGGTGAACACGAAGATAGTGTTGAACCTCGGCGACGAGGACGCCATCTCCAGCGTCAACATCCCGACCAACCTCGCCGGCAAGGTGCCGTACATGGAGAAGGGTCAGATGGTCGTCTACTCGCCGGACAACTCCGAGCCGGTGGAGCTGATCGGCCTCCCGAAGTGCGTGACGCGTCACGGCGACTGATTCGCCTCGACCGTAACACGCCCGCCGGGACGCCGACCATCCCGCCGGGACGCCGACCATTCCGCCGGGACGCCGACCTTTTTGTCGCCTCCCGGAGAAGCCCGGGACATGACGAAGCGGATACTCGTTCCGGTTGACGGCTCCGAATGGTCCGAGGAAGCGCTCACGTTCGCGGCCGAGGAGTGGCCCGACGCCGAGCTGACGTTGCTCCACGTGATCAACCCCGCCGAGTCGACGACGGGCGCCGAAGGCGGGTTCCCCGGTGCGGTCGAGCAGTGGTACGAGGCCGCCCGCGAGCGCGGGAAGAACCTCCTGTCCGGCGCCGCCGGCCGCGTCGGCCGCGACGTTGAGACGCGGCTGGAGGTCGGTCGACCGGCGCCGACGATCCTCGCGGTCGCCGCCGGCGATCAGGACGAGGGCGACGAGCCGTTCGACCACATCGTCCTCGGCAGCCAGGGTCGTACGGGACTCTCACGCGTCGTCCTCGGCAGCGTCGCGGAGTCCGTCGTCCGCAAATCGGAGATCCCGGCAACCGTCGTTCGGTGAACTGGTCGGGGCACCGCACGGAAGGTGGCGGAGCGTCGAGTAACACCAGCGTAACCGGGTGACAGCGACGCCCACAACGGTTATTAGTGCTCCTCCCACGGTATCTGAAACCGTCGCCGTCGGCAACCGCGTGCGAGACCTCACAGGTGATACGTGTCGGCCACGTAGCGCAAGTGTGAACTTCAGCGACGTCATCACCGAACGCCGGTCCGTCCACGACTACAACGACGAGGAGCTCGACCGCGAGACGGTCGAGGCGATCATCGCGGACGCGACACTCGCCCCGTCCAGCTTCAACCTCCAGCCGTGGGAGTTCGTCGTCGTCAGCGAGGACGACGACCGCGAGCGCCTCCAGGAAGTCGCCTACGGCCAGCCGCACGTCACGGATGCCCCCGTCGTGCTCGCCGTGCTCGGCAACCTCGACCCGTCCGCACACGTCGACCGCGTGCTCGACGACCAGGTGGAGAAGGGGTATCGGACGGAGGAGGGCGCCGAGGCCACCCGCGAGTCGGTCGAGGGAATGGCCGCGCAGAGCGAGACGGAGCGCCGCGTCTGGTCGACGAAGTCGACCGCGCTCGCCGCCTCGCAGCTGATGCTTGCCGCCCGCGCCCGCGGCGTCGCCTCCTGCCCGATGGGCGGGTTCGACCCGGAGGCGCTCGTCGAGGAGTTCGGCGTGCCCGACGGCTACGAGCCCGTCATGCTGGTGACGCTCGGCTACCCGGCGGAGGACGCCGACGACGAGACGCTCCCCCGGAAGTTCCGCCGACCCGTCGAGGAGGTCGCTCACTGGGGGGAATTCGAGGCGGACGCCGGCGAGACGGACGCCGAAACCACGGAGCCTGTCACCGACGACGACTGAGGAGCGAACTGGTACTCCGAAGCGACTTTTGAACGAGTTTCGATCCGCCTCGCTTTTTATAGCCGAACGCTGGAATACATCGGATAGTGGTGGCTGTGCGGATGCGGGGCGGTGGCTGTGCGAATGCGGGTGCGGTGGCTGTGCGGATGCGGGGCGGTGGCTGTACGGTCCCTTTTGAGTACCGCGAGACGCGGCGCCGCGCGCCGCGTCTCGCGGCCCTTTTTTGGTGGAGATTTTTCAAGGAGTGGTCGGCAGGGGCGCCGCAGGCGCCCCGGCCGCCGACCCGACGCAGAAAAAGGTCCGTTCAGAAGATGTTCGCCTGCCGGTAGACGGAGATGCCGTCGTCAGTGATCTCGTACGGCTTCGTCTCCCGGGAGTGGTTGGCGTCGCGGATCTTCTGGATCTCGACGGCGAGCCGCGTCTCGCGGAAGTCGTCCGGCCGCACGTACTGCAGGATGAACACCGCGTCGGTGAGATACTCGACGAGGCCGTACCGGGAGGTGTAGGCGTGCTCCTGGCTAGCCTCGGAGGTGACCAGCGTGGTGACGCCGGCTTCCTTGAGCGACCGGGTGAAGTCGAACACCTCCGAGCGGCGTTTCGCCGGCGTGTCGTACATCATCTCCAGCAGCGAGACGGAGTCGAGCACGAGTCGCTCGGCGCCGAACTCGGAGATGAGCCGCGTGAGGTCGTTGCGGATCGACGCTAGCGAGTTCGCCATCTCGATGGGGTCGAGCGGGACGACCGCCAACAGCCCTTCCTCCTCGTACTGGCGGAACGACCACCCCTTCTCCTCGGCGGTGTCGAGGATCGCCTCGCGGCTCTCCTCCAGCGTGATGTAGACGGCGCGCTCGCCCGAACGGAGCGCCTCGTGGAGGAACTGGAGCGCGAGCGTCGACTTGCCGGTCCCGGGGGAGCCGATGACGGAGATGAGCGACCGGCGGGGGACTCCGCCGAGGATCATCTCGTCGAGCCCCTCGATGCCGATCCGAATGCGCTCGATGTCGGACTCGAACGACTCCTCCTCGAAGGCGGTGGGGCTACCGCCGGCCTCAGGGCTCCCACCCCCACCTCCACCCTCGCCGAAGTCGGCGAAGCCGAACTCGTCACCGCCATCGGAGCCGCCGAACTCCCCGCCACCGGAGCCACCGAACCCCCCAAACGGGTCGTTCTCGTCCCCTGTGGTTGGAGCGGAGCCACGGTCGGCGAACGGCGCCGGCTCCTCGGCGTCTCCGGCATCGCGCTCGGGGGGCGCGACGGACGCATCGGACTCGCCCGTCGGCGCATCTCCGGCACCATCGCGCACGCCGCCAAACGGGTCCTCCTCCGAGTCCGGGACGGGTTCGCCGGTCGGCTCCGAGACCTGGTCGGGCTTCTCGGTCGCCTCCTTGCCACGCTCGGCGGGTTCGGCGTCCTCGTCGCCGTCGCTGCCCGGGGGTGCCTCGGTGTCGTCGGTGTCGTCGGTGTCGTCGGCCTCCGCGGCCTCCGCAGCCTCCTCGTCCCCCTCAAGGTCTCGAAGTGCCCGCTCGAACCAGTCGTCCTCGTCCTCCTCACTCATTGTGTCACGACCCGAATGGGTCGCCTCGTGGGGGAAACGAGTGCCGGCCGCTTGAAGCTTTATCCCGAGGTTTTTCTCAGCGGACGACGAACCCCCTCCCAATGCAGGTCGGCATCGTCGCGCGGAAGGGGAATCAGCGGGCGGTCTCGCTGGCGGACGCCATCCGAGAGGCGGTCGCCGACGCCGGCGCGACCGTCTGGCTCGACGAGGCGACCGCGGAGGCCGTCGGCACGGACGGGCGCCCGGTCGACGCGCTCTCGGAGTGTGACCTCGCGGTCGCGGTCGGCGGTGACGGGACGTTCCTGTTCGCCGCTCGAAACGCCGGGTCAACGCCGGTTCTCGGCGTGAATCTGGGTGAGGTCGGCTTCCTCAACGCCGTCCCCCCGGAGCGCGCCGAGGAAGCCGTGGTCGCGGAAGTCGAGAAGTTCCAGCAGAGCGCGATGAACGTCCGGGAAGCGCCACGGCTCGCCGCCCGAACCGACGGCTGGGAGTCGGTGCCGGCCGCGAACGAAGTGGTGATCCAGGGGAGCCGTCGAGGCAACGGCGGCGGCATCAACTACGAACTCCGGGTGAACGGCGCGCTGTACTCCGGCGGGCACGCCGACGGCGTGCTCGTGGCGACGCCGACCGGCTCGACCGCCTACAACCTCTCGGAGGGCGGCACGCTCGTCCACCCGACCGTCGAGGCGCTCGTGGTCAACGAGATGTGCCCGACCGACGGGATGCCTCCGCTCGCGGTCGACGTCGATGCGACCGTGAGCGTCACGGTCACCGGCGCGGACGCCGAGGCGGTCGTCGTCAGCGACGGTCGGAATCCCCACGAGCTCTCCGGGCCGGTCGAGGTCGTCGTCGAGCGCACGGAGCCCGCGATGCGGATCGCCGGGCCGGAGTCCGACTTTTTTGAGGCGCTCGGCAAGCTCTCCTGACCGAACCCGGAAGCTTCAACGGCCGGCCGGCCCCACCCTCCGCCGATGAACGTCCCGCTCGGCCTCCACCCGTTCGCGAACCAGTCCCGAGCCGAACACGCCGCGGTGGCGGTCGGTGGCGTGCTCGCCTGTCTGGTCGGGTACGTCGGCGGCGCGGTGCTCCTCTACGACCTGAGCGCCCTCGACCACGGCGCCCCCGCCGGGCCTCGCCGCGTCGCGACGGTGTTCGCGTCGCTGGCCTGCTGGGGCTACTACACGCTCGCGTTCATTCGCGGGAAGGGTGGGCCGGTGACGAACGTGTTGGCGTACCCCTTCCTCACGGTCACACTCGTGCCGTTTCTCCTCCGCTGGACCGTCTTCGGCCCGAACTGGGAGGGCGCACGAAGTCGGGTCGGCTTTTTCCTTCCCGACCTTGGGATGGCCGTCGACGCCGCGCTCGCGGTCGTCCCCGGCCTCACGCTCTGCGTAACGCTGATCACGATCTGGGCGAGTGTGCTTGGCGCTGAGGGCGCCCGCAAATGGCAGGAGAAGTACCTCTCGCCGGCGTTCAGGGAGGCGTTCGTCGAGGAGACGGATTTCGAGTAGCGGCTGTTTCTGGGTCGGTTTTCGGTGGAGTTAGGAGCCACGGCGGCCCACGCCGGTGTGTGATCGTCGTCGCCACCGCCGACTTCGAGCTGTACCACGAGGCCGTGAGCGCGCTCCGCGAGCGCGGCGTGGCGTTCACGACCATCGAGCCCGGCGATCCGATCCCGGACGACGCCGACGTGGTGATCGCGACGCGCGAGGACGCAGTCGACCTCGGCGGGCGCAGCGACGTGACATTCGTGGCGGGCGACCCTGACGACCCCCGGGCCGCAGTCGACGAGGCGCTCGCCGTCCTCCGGGGCGACGGCGGACGAACCATCGTGGGCGTCGACCCCGGGCCGAATCCCGGTATCGCCGTCCTCGTCGGCGACATGGTCGTCGCCGCCTTTCGCGTCCCCGTCGAGGACGCCGCCGGCGTGGTCGTCGAGGAGGTCGCCGGCGAGCCCGACGCTCTCGTGCGGGTGGGGGATGGCGACCGACTGAAAGGGGCCCGCATCATCTCCGATCTCAGCGATCTGGACGAGGACCTCGCGGTTGAACTGGTCGACGAGACCGGGACGACTCCCTATCTCGGCGCCGGCGCGCGGGGGATGGCGGACGTGCTCGCCGCGGTCAATATCGCGCACATTCCCGGTGAGCGGGTCGAGGAACGGGAGATCGAGCCCACCGAGGGCGAGCTCCAGCGGATCAAAGACGAGTCCCGGCGGGAGTCGGGCGGAGAGCTAACCGTCGACGAATCACTGGCTCGCCGGGTCGCAGCCGGCGAGCTCACGGTAGCGGAAGCGGTCGAGAAGCACCGAGACGAGTCCTAACTCGCCACCGGCCGGCGACGACTCCGGCCGGCTACGTTTCCCCACCGAGTCGCTCGTGAACAGCGGTCTCGGCCCGGCGAAGCACGTCCCGGATCGGGACGCCCACCTCCGCGGCGACCGCCGCCGCCTCGTCGTACTCGGCGCTCACGTCGTACACTTCGCCGTCGGTCGTCTCGCCGATTTTCACCGACACCTCGTGGATGTTGCCGTCGAGTTCGAGGGTCGCGGTCTCGAATCGCCGCTCCGCGACCCACCGATGGCTGGCGGTGGCCTCGCGCACGCCGAGCGTCCCCGTCTCGCGGGCGAGTCGCTCGGCGACGGCCTCGGAGTCGGCGGGTTTGCAGATCACCTTCACGAGGTGGCCCGGACGAGACTTCTTCATCGTGGTCGGCACGATGGTCACGTCGCGGGCGCCCGCGTCCGTAAGCGTCGACTGGAGTCCGCCGAGCACCTCCGGCGGGGCGTCGTCGAGGTTCGTCTCCAGGACGACCACGTCGTCGTGTTTGAGCCCGCCGTGGTGGGATCCGGCATGTTCGTGCGTGTCTGAATGCTCGTGGCCCGTCGGGTGCTCGGCAGCCGTCTCCGCAGCGTCCCCGCCGTCGCCAACCAGCGCACGCAGAACGTTCGGATGGCGATCGAACGTGGCGTCTCCGGCGCCGTAGCCCGCAGATTCGACGCGGATCGAGGGGAGCGTGTCGACGCCCTCCGCGATCGCGCCGAGGATCGCGGCGCCAGTCGGTGTGAGCAGCTCGCGGTCGACCGGCCCGCCGACCAGCGAGAAGTCGCTTCGCTCGGCGATCTCCACGACCGCCGGCGCGGGAACGGGGTAGACGCCGTGGCTCATCTCCACCTGTCCGCTGCCGGCCGCGACCGGCCCCGTGACGACGCGGACCGGATCGAGGTCCGCCAGCAGGAGCGCGGCGCCGACCACGTCCGCGACCGCGTCGTCCGCCCCGACCTCGTGGAAGTGCGTCTCGTCGAGGTCGGTGCCGTGGACCGCGGCCTCCGCGCGGCCGAGCAGTTCGAAGGCGTCGAGCGCGGTCCTCTCGACCGAATCGGGGAGCTCCATCGACTCGACGAGGTCGACGACCTCGGTGTAAGTGCGGTGGACGCCGGCGCCCTCCGCGTGGTCATGTGAGTGGCTGTGATCGTCGTGGTTGTGGTCCTCATCTCCGTGAGGGTGTGAATGGTCGTGGGAGAGACCGTCACCGTGGTCGTGAGAGTGACCATGCGAGTGGCCGTGGCTCCCCTCTTCATCGTCCTCGCCGCCGTCCGTCTCCGTCAGGAGCACGTCGACAGTCGTCGCACGGATGCCGTTCTTCGTCGTCTCGCCGACCTCGTAGCGGACGGGGAGCGCGTCCTCGACGGGAGCGAGAACCGCGGGGTCGGCGCCGGCCGCGATCAGCGCGGCACACACCATGTCGCCGGCGGCGCCGGTCCGGCCATCGAAAGCGAGCGTTCGCATGGCCGAGCAAAGGCGGGCGGGGCGTAAAGAGCCATCCACTCCGTCGCGCTCGCCATCCCCACTGCGCTCGCCGCGCTCTGTACACCGAATTGCCGACACGGACGCCGGCGAAAACCCTCGAATGCGACGGGGTTTTAACTGCCCGCGCCATACCATGCTATAATATGACACACTCATTCGGCGGCGGCGCACGGACCGCCCGACGGGACGGCGATACCCGTCGGAGCAACAGGCTTATGGCCGCACCGAGTGCAGGTAGCTCCATCCCCCGCGAGGAACCATGAACGAAGTTCAACTCGAAGTGGCGAAGGCGTACCCGAACGACTCGGGGCGCGGTATCGCCCGGCTCGACCCCGACACGCTGTTGCACCTGAAGCTCTCGCCCGGCGACATCATCGAGATCGAGGGCGCGGAGACCACCGCCGCGAAGGTGTGGCGTGCCGACCGACAGGACTGGAACACCGACACGGTCCGCATCGACGGGTTCACGCGACAGAACGCCGACGTGGGAATCGGCGAGCGGGTCACCATCCGCAAGGCCGAGGCCGAGAAGGCCGACAAGCTCGTCTTGGCCCCGCCCGAGGAGGCGTCCGTCCAGTTCGGCTCGGACGCCGCCGGCATGGTGAAACGCCAGATCCTCAAGCGGCCGGTCGTCGAGCGCGACATCGTCCCCGTGATGTCGTCGACGAACCACCCGTTCATGCGCTCGCCCGGCCAGGCGATACCGCTGATCGCGGTCGAGACGGAGCCCGACGGCGTCTGTCTCATCACCGAGGACACGGACGTGGAGCTCCGCGAGGAGCCGATCTCCGGCTTCGAGAAGACCGGCGGCGGCATCACCTACGAGGACATCGGCGGCCTCCAGTCGGAGATCCAGCGCGTCCGCGAGATGGTCGAGCTCCCGATGAAACACCCGCAGATCTTCTCGAAGCTCGGGATCGAGCCGCCGCAGGGCGTGCTCCTGCACGGCCCGCCCGGCACCGGGAAGACGCTGCTCGCGAAGGCCGTCGCCAACGAGACCTCCGCGTCGTTCTTCTCCATCGCGGGCCCGGAGATCATCTCGAAGTACTACGGCGAGTCCGAACAGCAGCTCCGGGAGATCTTCGAGGACGCCAAAGAGGAGTCGCCGTCGATCATCTTCATCGACGAGCTCGACTCCATCGCGCCCAAACGCGAGGACGTCACCGGCGAGGTCGAGCGCCGGGTCGTCGCCCAGCTGCTGACGATGATGGACGGGCTGGAGACGCGCGGCCAGGTGATCGTCATTGCGGCGACGAACCGCGTCGACTCCGTCGACCCCGCGCTCCGCCGCCCCGGCCGGTTCGACCGCGAGATCGAGATCGGCGTCCCCGACGAAGTGGGCCGCAAGGAGATCCTCCAGATCCACACCCGTGGCATGCCGCTGTCCGACGACGTGAGCCTCGACCACCTCGCGGACGAGACCCATGGCTTCGTCGGCGCCGACATCGAGAGCCTCACCAAGGAGGCGGCGATGAAGGCGCTCCGCAGATACCTCCCCGAGATCGACCTGGACGAGGAGGACATCCCGCCGAGCCTCATCGACCGGATGATCGTCAAACGCGACGACTTCTCCGGCGCGCTCACGGAGGTCGAACCCTCCGCGATGCGGGAGGTGCTCGTCGAGCTCCCGAAGATCTCGTGGGACGACGTGGGCGGGCTCTCGGAAGCGAAACAGCAGGTGCAGGAGTCGGTCGAGTGGCCGCTCACCTCGCCCGAGAAGTTCGACCGGATGGGCGTCGATGCCCCCAAGGGCGTCCTGCTGTACGGCCCGCCCGGAACCGGGAAGACGCTGATGGCGAAGGCCGTCGCCAACGAGACCAACGCCAACTTCATCTCCGTGAGGGGGCCACAGCTCCTCTCGAAGTGGGTCGGCGAGTCCGAGAAGGCGATCCGCCAGACGTTCCGGAAGGCGCGGCAGGTGAGCCCGACGATCGTCTTCTTCGACGAGCTCGACAGCCTCGCGCCGGCGCGCGGGCAGGATATGGGGAACAACGTCTCCGAGCGCGTCGTCAACCAGCTGCTCACGGAGCTCGACGGGTTGGAGGAGATGGGCGACGTGATGGTGATCGGCGCCACCAACCGTCCGGACATGATCGACCCCGCGCTGCTCCGCTCGGGCCGGTTCGACCGCCTCGTGATGATCGGCCAGCCCGACCAGGAGGGTCGCGAGCGGATCCTCGAGATCCACACGCAGGACACGCCGCTGGCGCCCGACGTGAGCCTCCGCGAGGTCGCGGAGATCACCGACGGCTACGTCGGCGCCGACCTCGAGGGGATCGCCCGCGAGGCCGCCATCGAGGCGCTGCGTGACGACGACGACGCCGAGGAGGTCGAGATGAAGCACTTCCGGCGGGCGATGGAGTCGGTCCGGCCCACCGTCACCGACGACCTGCTGGAGTACTACGACGATGTCGAGCAGCAGTTCAAGGGCGGCGCCAAGGACTCGCTGCGCGACTCCGGCAGCGGGCGCATCGGCTTCCAATAGCGACGGACCTTTTTAACCAGGGGTTCGCGGAACCGGCTCCGCCGGTTCCGCTCAACCCCCGGCCAAAAATCTCCACCAAAAAGAGCCGCGAGCCGCGCATCGGGCGCAAGCGCCCTCGCGCGCTCGCGGTGCCACACCATCCAGCCACCGCCTCCGCATCCGCACAGCCTCCGCATCCGCACAGCCTCCGCATCCGCACAGCCTCCGCATCCGCACAGCCTCCGCATCCGCACGGCCTCCGCATCCGCACGGCCTCCGCATCCGCACAGCCTCCGCATCCGCACAGCTACCACACCGCGGCGACCGCATCGCCGTCCGCCTTCCGCGCCTTTTAACCCCCGAACGGACCAATCGGGGGTATGACTCAGCCGCGCGTCCCCGGCGGCGGTGGTGACGCCCTCGAGCTCCCCTGCGGCGAGACCGTTCCGCTCGGGGCGCTCGACCTCGGCATGCGCGAGTACCAGTGCGACTGCGGGGCGACCCACGCCGTCGTGATGGACGTCCACCCGCCCGAACGCTTCCTCCCGGAGTTCCTCGTCGACGTGTTGCGCGAGGCGATCGAGACGACGAGCGAGGAGATGCCGGAGTTCGACACCCCCCACCTGCTTGGCATCGTGTTAGAGGAGTTCCCCGAGGCGGTCGTCGCACACGACGCCAGCGAGAACGCCGACGTGGGCTATGCGATGGTGTGGGTCGCGGACTTCGACTCCCGCCGACTCCACGAGGTGATCATCGAGCTCGTCGTCGAGCTGATGGAACACGCCGTGAGCCATTCGGATGACGACGATGCCCTCTCGCAGTTCGAAGAGGAGATGGTCGAGTTCGACGTGAGCGAGTTCGTCGACCAGTACCGTGCCGAGCGCGACCTGGAAGCCGAGGATCCGTACGCCTGAGCGCGCCGGCGGTCACAGGCGAGGACGGATTCCGGACACACAAGGGGCATCTTCGCTGCTCTCAGAGTCTCTCCCGCCCGTGTCTGACGGTTGTCCGACTCACGTCTCACTGAACCCTATATCCTTCGCGACCGTACGTAAGACACATGCACACCCAGGAGTACGACCGGATCCGCGGTGTGCTCGCCGACGCCGAGGAGCCGTTGACGGCGCGGGAGATCCACACGCTGCTTTCGGAGGCGGATGAGATCGACAGCCCGCACCGGGTCGCAACCGTGTTGGGACGGTGGGCAGAGCGCGGAGAGGTGGACGTGATAGCCGGGCGTCCGTACCGGTACCGGCTGGAGACGTGACCGGGCGGACGGCCGTCAAGCGTGTCCGACGACGCCGCGGGAGCGGCGGCGCCGTCACACGCGGACGGGTCGCTACCCGAACGTCAGCCCGCCGGTTTGCGGGTTGAAGCCGGCGCGCGCGCCGAGCGGAAGCGGAAAGGTCGGGGCGGTGTGGCCGAAGTCGTAGCCGAAGCCGGCGACCGCCGACGGGTTGTACCGCGACAGCTCTCGAGTGACGACCTCGCGGAGTTCCTCCGGGTAGGTCTCCGGGTCGGGGTCCCACTCGAGCGGCGGCGAGTGCGTCCGCGGGCGTCCCAGCACGACGGCGTCGAACCGCTCCAGCAGGCCGCGCTCCCCCATCGCCCGGAGGGTGTAGCCGACCTCGCGGGGCGGCGGCACGTCCTCGGAGGTCTCCAGCGCGAGCACGCAGCCGTCGAGATCCGCGGGATCCGGAAGATATCGCTCCGCCTGCAGGTGCCACTTCACGATCGCAAAACTCCCGCCCCAGACGCGGCCGCGGACGGGAGCGTCACCGTCCGCCTCCGGGCCAACCCACGTCGTCGGGCCAGGGTTCTCCTCCCACTCGCGAGGCTCGCCGGTGTCGAAGTCGAACCACTCGTCGGTCCACTCGGGCGACGGCTCGACCCGCCCGAGCGACTCCGCAAACAGCGCGCGCCGGAGGTACCGCTCGGTGTACGGTCGGAGCGCGTCGTCACAGACGAGGTCCGGGTGTATCCCGAGGCCGTAGCTCACGAGCCCCTGATTCCACAGGAACAGCCGGAGGTTGTCGTTGTCGCTGTACCCGAAGAATCGGGTTGGGTGTTCGGCGAGGAGGTCGCCGTCGAGATGCGGGAGCATCCGGATCTGGTCGTCACCACCGGTGTACGCCATCACGCCACCGATCTCCGGGGCGGTGAACGCGTCCTCGATGTCGGCGGCGCGCTCGGCGGGCGGCGCCGCCTCCTCGCGGTCCGGGTCCGCCGTCGGAAACACTCGTGTCTCGACGCCGAGGTCGGCGAGCCGCTCCCGGCCGATCCGGAGCTTCGTCGACTCCGTGGGCCGGGAGGGGGCGACGATCGCGAGCGTCTGGTCGTCGGCGAGCGGGGGCGGCGTCGTAAACTCCATGGTCGTGCTCCTCGCGGAACGACCGTAAAAATCCCGCGAGACACTCGACGCTGCCCAGTGGGGGCGAAGCGTGCCACGTGACACCATGGCTTGCGAAAATCGCAAAACTCCTGCGAGATTCGTACTCTATCGCCGACCTTATTACGATGAGCGTACTCGGTCGGGACAATGAGTGAGGACCGGACCATTCTGCTCATCGGCAGCGGGCCGATCCAGATCGGACAGGCGGCGGAGTTCGACTACTCCGGCGCACAAGCATGTCGCGCCCTTCAGGAGGAGGGTGCGCGAGTCGTCCTGGTGAACTCGAACCCGGCGACGATCATGACCGACCCGGACACGGCCGACCGGGTGTACATCGAGCCGATCACCCCCGAGGCGATCGCCGAGGTCATCCGAATCGAGGAGCCCGACGGCGTGATCGCCGGGCTCGGCGGACAGACCGGCCTCAACGTCACTGCGGAACTCGCGGAAGAGGGAATCTTGGAAGAACACGACGTCGACGTGATGGGTACCCCGCTCGACACCATCTACGCGACGGAGGACCGCGACCTCTTCCGCCAGCGGATGGAGAAGATCGGCCAGCCCGTCCCCGCGTCGACGACCATCTCGCTTGAAGAGGGCGAGTCGGTCACCGACTTTGACGAGAGTGCGCTTCGTGAGCGCGTACAGGCAGCAGTAGACGACGTCGGCGGCCTCCCCGTCATCGCCCGGACCACCTACACGCTGGGCGGCTCCGGCTCCGGTGTCGTCGACGACTTCGACGAGCTCGTCGAGCGCGTCCGCAAGGGACTCCGCCTCTCGCGGAACAGCGAGGTGCTCATCACCGAGTCCATCTCCGGCTGGGTCGAACTGGAGTACGAGGTGATGCGGGACGCCGACGACTCCTGTATCATCATCTGCAACATGGAGAACATCGACCCGATGGGGATCCACACGGGCGAGTCCACCGTCGTCACTCCCTCGCAGGTGATCCCGGACGACGGCCACCAGGAGATGCGCGACGCCGCGCTCGGCGTCATCCGCGAGCTCGGCATCCAGGGCGGCTGTAACATCCAGTTCGCGTGGCACGACGACGGGACCCCCGGCGGCGAGTACCGCGTCGTCGAAGTGAACCCCCGTGTCTCGCGCTCGTCGGCGCTCGCCTCGAAGGCGACCGGCTACCCCATCGCCCGCGTCACCGCGAAGGTCGCACTCGGCAAGCGCCTCCACGAGATCGACAACGAGATCACCGGCGAGACGACCGCCGCCTTCGAGCCTGCCATCGACTACGTGGTGACGAAGGTGCCGAGATGGCCCATCGACAAGTTCGAGGACGTGGACTTCGAGCTGGGCACGGCGATGAAGTCGACGGGTGAGGCGATGGCGATCGGCCGCACGTTCGAGGAGAGCCTCGTGAAGGCGTTGCGCTCCTCGGAGTACGACCCCGCCGTCGACTTCGAGACGGTGGACGACGAGGAGCTGGAGACGGAGTACCTCATCCGTCCGAGCCCGGACCGCCCGTACGCGATGTTCGAGGCGTTCGACCGCGGCTACACCGTCGAGGAGGTCGTCGAGCTCACCGACATCCACGAGTGGTACGTCGAGCGCTTCGCCAACGTCGCCGAGGCGACCGCGAAGGCCCAGGAGGGCGAGTTCACGCCCGCCGCGAGCGCCGGCCGCACCAACGCGGAGATCGCCGCCACTGCTGCCGCCGGCGGCGTGGACGCGAGCGTGGCGGACGTGGAAACGTCGGTCCCCGAACGGACGTTCAAGCAGGTCGACACCTGTGCCGGCGAGTTCGAGGCGTCGACGCCCTACTACTACTCCGCACGCCTGCCGGAGTTCCTGATGGACGCCGACACCGCCGGCGCGGCCGACGAGGTGCGTGTCGACCCCGACGTTGAGAGCGTCGTCGTAGTCGGCGGCGGCCCGATCCGCATCGGACAGGGCGTCGAGTTCGACTACTGTGCGGTCCACGCGGTCCGCGCGCTCCGTGAACTCGGCATCGACGCGCACGTGGTGAACAACAACCCCGAAACCGTGTCGACGGACTACGACACCTCCGACGGGCTGTTCTTCGAGCCGATCTCCGCCGAGGAGGTCGCCGACGTGGTCGAGCGCACCGGCGCGGACGGCGTGATGGTCCAGTTCGGCGGACAGACCTCCGTCAACGTGGGCGAACCGCTTGAGGCGGAGCTGGAGCGCCGTGGACTGGACTGTGAGATAATGGGGACGAGCGTCGAGGCGATGGACCTCGCGGAGGACCGCGACCGCTTCAACGTCCTGATGGACGAGATCGGCGTGGGTCAGCCCGAGGGCGGGACGGCGACCAGCCGCACCGAGGCGCTCGATCTGGCACACCGGATCGGCTACCCGGTGCTCGTCCGTCCCTCCTACGTGCTCGGCGGGCGCGCGATGCGCGTCGTCGAGGACGACGAGGAGCTGGAGCGCTACATCGAGGAGGCAGTCCGCGTCTCGCCGGACAAGCCGATCCTCATCGACGAGTTCCTCGCAAACGCGGTGGAGCTCGACGTTGACGCGGTTGCTGACGGCGAGGACGTGCTCATCGGCGGCGTGATGGAACACGTCGAGAGCGCCGGCGTCCACTCCGGCGATTCGGCGTGTATGATCCCGCCGCGGTCGCTCGACGACGACACGCTGTCGCGCGTCCGGCAGGTGACCGAGGACATCGCCCGCGCGCTCGACACCCGCGGACTCCTCAACGTTCAGCTGGCGGTGACTGGCGTCCACGACCCCGAGGCGGACGCCGAGGTGTACGTCCTGGAGGCGAACCCACGGTCCTCGCGCACGGTCCCGTTCGTCTCGAAGGCGACGGGCGTCCCCATCGCGAAACTAGCGGCAAAGGTGATGACGGACGGGCTCTCGCTCGCTGACCTAGAGGTCGACGAGCAGATCCCCGAGCAGTGCAGCGTGAAGGAGGTCGTGCTCCCGTTCGACCGTCTGCCCGGATCGGACCCACGGCTCGGCCCGGAGATGAAGTCGACCGGCGAGGTGATGGGGACGGCGGACACCTTCGGCAAGGCGTACGACAAGGCCCAGGACGCGACGGGCAAGCCGATCCCGGAGTCGGGAACGGCGGTCGTCGACCTCTCGGCCGAGGAGTTCCCGGACCCGGACACCGAGGCGGGCGAGGCGATCGTCGACGGGTTCTCGGCGCACTTCGAGCTGTCGACGGCGACCGACCTCATCGAGTCGGCGCGCCGCGGGGAGATCGACCTCATCGTCTCCCGGCAGCGGGAGCTGCTGGAGGTCGCCGTCGAGGAGGAGATCACCTACTTCTCGACGCCGGCGTCCGCGAAGGCGGCGCTGGAGGCGCTGGAGCACGCCGGCGACGACCTCGACGTGATGGCGGTGTCGGACCGGCCGAAGCGGACGGAGAACTGGGGCGCCTAGACAGACGCTGCCGGACGCACGGCTGCCGGACGGAGAAACGGCGTGGCGAACAGCCGGCGCATGGGGCGGAGCCCGTGTTCCGCGGCGGCGCGCCGGACTCCCGTCCCGACCGCCGCGGACCGTTCTCAGGTCACGGCGAGTGTGGTTCCGTTTTTGCTTAAAAGGTTCAGGCACCGTCGTGTTGTAAACGGTAAACGCCGGCGGAGTTTTCCCGGGTTCCACCCGCCTTTAAGACCGTGAGGGATCAGGTCTCGGTATGAGCGACGAGACCACGCCCGTAGTTGCGGCGGCGTACCGAACGCCACAGGGGAAAGACGACGGCGTCTTCAGCGAGGTCCGCAGTGAGGACCTCTCGACCCGGCTGATCGACCACACGCTGGACGAGACGGGGTTGACGAGCGACCACGTCGACGACCTGATGTGGGGCGTGGCCCAGCAGCGTGGCGAGCAGGACAACAACGTGGCACGCGTGATCGCGCTGCTTTCGGAGCTCGGCGAGTCCGTGCCGGCGACGTCGATCAACCGCTGGTGTGCCTCCTCCATGCAGGCGGTCATCTCGGCGGCCGACGCGGTCGCCGCGGGCAACCGCGACTGCATCGTGGCGGGCGGCGTCGAGAACATGAGCCGCGTGCCGATGGACGGCGACGCCTACCAGCACCTCCATCCCGGGCTCTCCGAGCGGTACAACGTCTCCCAGCTGCAGATGGGGATGACCGCGGAGAAGGTGGCCGAGGAGTACGAGGTGAGCCGCGAGGCCCAGGACGAGTACGCCGCCCGGAGCCACCAGCGCGCCGCCGAGGCGACGGCGTCCGGCCGGTTCGACGACGAGATCGTCCCGGTGGAGACGGAGGACGGGCTGGTCGAGGCCGACGAGGGGATCCGCCCGGACACGACCGCCGAGAAGCTCGCCGGGCTCCCGCCGGCGTTCGCCGGCGACGGGACGGTGACCGCGGGTAACGCCTCGCAGATCTCCGACGGGGCCGCGCTCGTGCTCGTCACGAGCAAGGCGTTCGCGGAGGATTACGGCCTTGACGTGCTCGCGGAAGTCGGCACAAACGCCGTCGAGGGCGTCGATCCGACCGTGATGGGGATCGGCCCGGTGCCGGCGACCGAGAGCCTGCTCGACCGCGCGGGCACCTCCATCGACGACTACGATCTGGTCGAGCTCAACGAGGCGTTCGCCTCGCAGTGTGAGTACGCCCGCCGAGCGCTCGGGATCGACGAGGACGTGTATAACGTCAACGGCGGCGCCATCGCCATCGGCCATCCACTCGGCGCCTCCGGCGCGCGCCTGCCGGTGACGCTGCTCCACGAGATGCAAAAGCGCGACGCCGAGCGCGGGCTTGCCACGCTGTGTGTCGGATTCGGGCAGGGCGCGGCGGTGGAGTTCCTGCGATAAGAGGAGGGCGAGTTCGGGATATGACGCCGGCGTCCGCACCGTTCGCCGGCTCGACGTCTTTTAAGTAGGAGTCCGCCCGATCCGCGTGCATGGTTGCCACGCTTGGCGTTCACGAGTCGGTCGGGGCCGTATTTCCGCCGTCGTCGCTGACCGACGCGCTCGCGGATGTCGCCGACGAGCACGGCGTCGAACTGCGCGTCGTTCCGGAGGGGGACGCCGACGAGCTCGCCGGCTGTGACGCGCTGGTGACGTTCGCGTACGAGGCGGCCTTTTTGAGTGCGGGATTGGACTGGATCCACTCGATCCAGGCTGGCGTCGACCGCTTCCCGTTCGACGAGCTGGAGGCGCGCGGGATCGCCTTGACCAACTCGACGGGGATCCACGGCGACTCCGTCGGCGACACGGTCGCCGGCTACATGCTCACGTTCGCCCGACGACTTCACGTCTTCCGCGACCAGCAGCGTGAGCGCGAGTGGGCCTGGCCCGCCCACGACGAGCCGTTCTCGCTGCGCGGCGAGCGGGTCTGTGTCGTCGGGCTCGGCGGGCTCGGCCGGGGAATCGCTGCCCGGGCGGACGCGCTTGGCATGGAGGTCGTCGGCGTGAAGCGTACGCCCGTTCCCGTGACGAACGTCGACCGCGTGGTCGGCCCGGACGGGCTGACCGATGCGATCGCTGACGCCCGATTCGTCGCGCTCGCAGTTCCACTGACGCCGGCGACTGAGGGGCTTGTTGGTGAGACGGAAATCGCGGCGATGCGCGACGACGCCTACCTCATCAACGTCGCTCGGGGTGCAGTCGTCGACGAGTCCGCACTGGAGGCCGCGCTTGCGGACGAGACGGTCGCGGGCGCCGCGCTCGACACCTTCGAGACGGAGCCGCTGCCGGCGGACTCCCCGCTGTGGGACCACGAGGAGGTCGTGGTGACACCGCATGCCGCGGCCGCCCATCGGGAGTACGCCGCGCGCGTCGGCGATATCGTCGCCGAAAGCCTCCGTCGGCTCGCGGACGGCGACGGCTACGCGAACAGGGTGGTGTAAGCGACGGCTGGCGCTCGACGACCGCATCGGCATAGCAGAAGGGGGACACGAAAACCGAGGGGACGGGAGGGGGATCCGTCCACATGGGTGCCGTCGGACGAGCGCTCGCTCGGAAAACGCCTCGTCCACTCACAGCAGGGGCCTCGTTGAGCAAGTGCCTACTCCCTAAATTCTTTGGAGGGACCGGTTCCGTACCGCTCTCAGTCGTCGTCCCGCTGCTGTTTCATGCTCTGCCGGGTGAACTGCGGCTTCGCGCGGATCCCTCGCTTCTTGCGGAACGAGCGGTAGAGCGCGACGGCCATCGGCGCGGAGAGCCCGAGCACGACGACCGCGAGCTCCAGCGCGTCGGCAAAGGAGTAGAGGATGGTCGCCGAGAGCACGCCGACCGCGAGCAGCACGGAGTAGGCGATCCGCATCGCGAGCTTGTCGAGGACGTTCGTCTCGTCCTCGATGGTGATGTTGACGTGGAGGTCGCCGCGATTGGCCGTTTCGAGGAAGGCGTCCGCCTTGGGCGGGACGGAGAACAGCGCCTCCGCGGTGCGTTGGGCCTGCTGGCCGGCGTCCTCGGCGAGGTCGCGAGCCGTCTGCTCGTAGTAGCCCTCCTCGCGGAGATAGGTGGTCGCCGTCGAGATGAAGTCGAAGTCCTCATCGAGGGTGACACAGACGCCCTCCACGACGGTGGCGACCCGCAGAACGAGCGCGAGATTCCGCGGGAGCCGCAGCGGGAACTCGTAGATGGTCGACTCCACCTGCTCGATGATCTGATTCACCCGGTACTGCTCGATGTCCTCGCCGCGCGCGTCGGCAATGGCGAGCTCCAACACGTCACCCATCACCTCGCGGTCGGCCTCGGGCGAGAGCGTCCCCATCGCCACTAGCGTATCGAGGATGGCGTCGGTGTCCTGGCGAGCCACCGCGACGTAGAAGTCGATGATCTTCTCCTGGACGAACGGGTCGACCCGCCCGGACATCCCGAAATCGTAGAAGACGATGGCGCCGTCGTCGTCGACGGCGAGGTTCCCCGGGTGCGGGTCCGCGTGGAACACCCCGTCGTCGATGATCATCTGGAGGTACACCTCCTGAAGCGTCTCCGCGAGCACCTCGCGGTCGTGGCCGGCGGCGTCGAGCTCGTCGACGTGGCTGATCTTCGTGCCGGGGACGTACTGCATCGTGAGCACGCGGGGCCCGGAGGCGCCCGCGTACGCCTCGGGGATCCGGATCCGGTCGTTGTCCGCGAAATTCCCGCTGATCTCCTCGAGCATCTCCCGTTCGCGCCGGTAGTCCATCTCCTGGCGGATCGTCTTGGCGAACTCGTCGGAGAGGTTCTCCAGCGAGAACGCGCGCCCGCCGCCGATGAACCGGCGCACGAGCGGAAGCGACCACCGGATGGCGACGAGGTCCGCCTCCACCAGCTCCTCGATCCCCGGTCGGCGGATCTTCACGGCCACGTCGTCACCGTCGTACTGGGCCGTGTACACCTGTCCGAGGCTGGCACCGCTTATCGGCTCGTCGGAGAAGTCGTCGAACGTCTCCTCAAGCGGCCCGAGTTCGTCCTCCAACACCTGCTTCGTCTCGGGCCAGGGCGCCGGCGGCACGTCGTCCTGAAGTCCTTCCAACACGTCGATGTACGCCGGCGGGAGGATGTCCGGGCGGGTCGACAGCAGCTGGCCGAGCTTGATGAACGTCGGCCCGAGCGTCAGCAGAATGTCGAGGAGTACGTCGGCGCGCTCACGCTGCGTCGCCTCGTCGACCGACCGCGAGCCGCCGAACAACAGAAACCGCCGCCGGTCACGCCAGTAGGCGACGATCAGCGGGGAGAACTGCCGGAGGACGACGAGAAACCGCCAGTAGGCGCGAAGGTGGACCAGCGTGACCACCCGTTAGGTGTCGTCGGTCGTCGACCCGTCGGAGCTGTCGGTCGACTGGGCGTCGGCGTCGCCGGCGCCGTCGGTCGCCGGTTCGTCGGCGTCCTCGCCGCCCTCGACCGGGATCGCACGGGCTTCGCCGCCGACCCGCTTGGGGAGCGTGACTTCGAGGACGCCGCGCTCCATGTCCGCCTCCGCGGCGGCACCGTCGGCATCCGGCGGGAGCGGGAGCTCGGCGTCGAGAAACAGCGGTCGGTCCTCGCGCACGTAGCGGAACCCCTCCGGCGTCGCCTTCTCACGTCGGGCTTCGACGATGAGCCGGCCGTCCTCCGCGAACACCTCGACGGTCTCGGCGGTCGCCCCGGGAAGGTCGACGACGAGCACGTACGCCTCGTCGGATTCGAGCAGGTCCGCAAACACCGCGTCCGGGAGGTCCCGGAGCGCGTCGCGCAGGGCTGACATACTCGCCGTTGGGGCTGGGCGTCGAAAAAGGGTGTGGTAGCCGTCACGTGTCACCGGCGTTTCACACGCAGGGCGCCGTGTACCCCACACCGCCACAGCACCGCCACGTCCGCGCGCTTTTTCCCGATGGGGGCGGAACCCTCGCCCATGAGCCACGATAGACACGAGGCCGGGTTCAAACAGCGAACCCGCGTCGCGGACGCGCTGGCGACGCTGCTGTCGGCCGCCGAACCCCACGGCCGGACCGAAGTCGTCCCGCTCGCGGACGCCGCCGATCGCGTCGTCGCCGAGCCGGTAACCGCTCCGGCGCCGGTGCCGGGGTACGACCGCGCCGCGATGGACGGGTACGCGGTGCGCGCCGAGGACACCTTCGGCGCCTCCGACCGCTCGCCCGCCGTGCTCCGGCACACCGAGGGACCGGTCGGGCCGGGCGAGGCCGCCCGCGTCCACACGGGGAGCGACCTCCCGGAAGGCGCCGACGCCGTCGTGATGATCGAACAGGTCGAGGAGGTCGGTGAGGAGGTCGAGACGTTCGACGCCGTCGCCGAGGGCGAGAACGTCGGCGACGCCGGCGAGGACGTCGCCGAGGGGCAACACCTCTACGACGAGGGACACGTCCTCCGCCCCTCCGACCTCGGCCTGCTGAAGTCCGTCGGACTGAACGAGGTGCGGGTGTACGAGCGCCCCGACGTGGCCGTCATCCCGACCGGCGAGGAGCTGGTCCAAGCGGACCCCGGTCCGGGCGAGGTGATCGAGACGAACGGGCTCACGGTGTCGGAACTCGTCGAGTCGTGGGGCGGCGACCCGCGATACCGCGATATCGTCACCGACGACGAGGAGGCGCTCGCGGCCGCCATCGAGGACGACCTCGACGCCGACGTGGTCGTCACAACGGGCGGCTCCTCCGTCGGCGAGCGCGACCTGCTTCCGGAGGTCGTCGACTCGCTTGGCGAGGTGCTGGTCCACGGCGTCGCGCTCAAACCCGGCCACCCGGTCTGTCTCGGCGAGGTGTCGGGAACGCCCGTGGTGTCGCTGCCGGGCTATCCCGTCGCCTGCATCGTCAACGCCGTGCAGTTCCTCCGGCCGGTTCAAAAACGCGTGTCGGGGACGGAGGCGAAACCGCACCCGACCCGGCGCGCGACGCTGACCCGGAAGGTGGCGAGCGAACCCGGGACGCGCACCTTTGCGCGCGTCCGGCTGGAGCCCGCACCCGCCGCCGACGAGGGTGAGGGCGGTCGCGACCCCGGCGAGCCCGCGCTCAAAGCGACGCCGACGCGTGCCAGCGGGTCGGGCGTCCTCTCCAGCGTCGCGCTCGCCGACGGCTGGGTCGTCGTGCCCGAGCCGCGTGAGGGACTCGACGCCGGCGAGGTCGTCGACGCCGAGCTGTGGGAGGTGACCCGATGAGCGACCGCAAGGAGTTCCGCGACCTCGCGGAGCCCGAGGCCGCCCACGAGGCGATCGCGTCGCTCGACCTCGCGCCCGAGCCCGAGAGGGTCCCGCTGACGGAGGCCCGCGGGCGCGTCCTCGCCGAGCGCGTCGATGCGACGATGGACGTGCCCGGCTTCGACCGCGCCTCGATGGACGGCTACGCTGTCCGTGCCCGCGACACCTTCGGCGCCGACGAGGCCGACCCCGTCGAGCTCGAACACGTCGGTCACGTCCACGCGGGCGCGACCCCCGAGGTGACCGTCGAGGAGGGTACCTGTGCGGAGATCTCCACGGGCGCCGTGATGCCGGACGGCGCCGACGCCGTCGTGATGGTCGAACGCACCGACGAGGTGCGAGAATCGGCCACGGCCGGCGAGACGGTCGACCACGACCCCGCGGACGACGATCCCAACCGGATCGCGATTCGAACCTCGGTTGCGCCCGGCGACCACGTGATGGCGGCCGGCGCCGACATCGCTGCCGGCGCCCGGGCGCTCGGTCCCGGAACCCGGCTCACCCCCCGCGAGATCGGCCTCCTCTCGGCGCTCGGCGTCGACGAGGTGCCGGTGAAGGGACGGCCGAAAGTGGGGATCGTCTCCACCGGCGACGAGCTGGTCCGGCCGGGCGAGCCGCTCGACCCCTCACGCGGGGAGATCTACGACGTGAACTCCACGACCATCGCCGCGGGCGTCGCGGAGGCGGGCGGTGACCCCGTGCTCTACCCACACGCCGGCGACGACTACGAGGAGATGGAGCGGCTGCTCCGAACGGCTGCCGAGGAGTGCGACCTAGTGCTCTCGTCGGGCTCCACCTCCGCCAGCGCGGTCGACGTCATCTACCGCGTCATCGAGGAGCGCGGGGACCTGCTGCTCCACGGCGTCGCCGTCAAGCCCGGCAAGCCGATGCTCGTCGGCCGGCTCGACAAGGGCGAGGGCGGCGAGTCCGCCTACGTCGGGCTTCCCGGCTACCCCGTCTCCGCGCTCACCATCTTCCGGACGTTCGTGGCTCCAAAGATTCGCTCGGCCGCGGGACAGCCCGAGCCCCGCACCGCGACCGTCGACGGACGGATGGCCATCGGCGAGCGCTACGGCGAGGGACGCCTCCGGCTGATGCCCGTCGGCCTGCTCGACCTGGGTGACGGCACGGCCGCGGAGTCGCCGGCGGGTGACTCCGACCTCCCCCTCGTCTACCCCGTTGACAAGGGCTCCGGCGCGACGACGAGCCTCGTCGAGGCTGACGGCGTCGTCGCCGTCGATCCCGACACGGACTACCTCGACGCCGGCGAGGAGGTAACCGTCCAGCTGTTCTCGCCCGATGTCCGTCCCCCGACCCTGTTGGGCGCCGGCGAGGACGACCCCGCGATCAACCGGCTGCTCGACCGACTGTCGGCGCCGCGGTATCTTCCGGTCGGCTCCCGCGAGGGGCTCCGCCGGCTGCGCGACGGCGTGCCGGACGTGGCCGTCACCGCGGGCCCCGTGGAGCGCGATGTCGAGCGCGTGACGCTCGGCGGCTTCGAGCGCGAGTGGGGGCTCGTCGTCCCCGAAGGGAACCCCGCAGGCGTCGAGTGGCTCGACGACCTCGTTGACGCGGACCTCCGGTTCGTCAACCGGCCGACCGACGCCGGGCTCCGCCGGAGCCTCGACGAGGCGTTCGACGCGCTGGCGGCGGAGCGAGAGGCCACCCGGACGGAGCTAACCGGCGCCGTAAACGGCTACGAGCTCACCGTCCGCGCCTTCGAGAGCCCCGCACGGAAGGTCGCCGCCGGCGAGGCGGATGTCGGACTCGGGCTTCGCGCGACCGCCGAGAAGCTCGACTGCGGATTCGTGTCGCTCGGGACCCAGCCCGTCCGGGTCCACGCCGCGCCCGACCGTGTCGAGCGTGACGCGGTTCGGGAGCTCGACGCCGCGCTCGACGACCTCGCGGTCGTGCTCGGCGACCTTCCCGGTTACGAGGCGTAGGGACGGTCGCCCGCCGATGGCGACGATGGCAGGCGCTACTCCCGAAACAGCCGGAACGACCCCTGACCGACGACGACCTCCCGCCGGCCGTCGTCCGACGGCGCGTTCCCGCCCTCCGCGTCCGCCGCCGAACCGCCACCCGTCGTCACCCGCATATCGCTGACGCCGATGGAGCCGCCGGCGCGGACAACATCCGCCTCCGCGCGCAGGTCGCCGTTCGCCGGTCGGAGGTAGTTCACGTTGAGGTTGACGGTGGCGACGCCGCCCGACAACGGGTCAGCGAACGTCGTGCGCTGGGCGACGCCGCCCGCCGTGTCGACGAGCGTGGCGGCGACCCCGCCGTGGATCGTCTGGCCGTCCGCGTTCGTGAGCTTCTCGTCGAACGGGAGGGACAGCACCACTCGCCCGCGTTCGACGGTCTCGACACGCGTCCCGAGCCACGAGAGGTAGCCGTGCTCCTCCTCGATGTAGCGCTCGACGAACGACGCCGCCTCGTCGGGAAGCGGGTCGAACGCCCCCGGGTCGAAATCTGCCATACCCGGCGGTGGTCGGGCGTCGGCTTCAACGTCGGGGGTTTCGCATGGAACGGCACGCTCCCGCATGCCGCCGCCCAAATCGGTGTCACACCTTTTAGCCGATCACGAACCAGCCCCGCCGTGGTCTGACCAGCTGCCTGCGGCGGCCGAGACGGGAGTCCGGCGTACCGCCGTGGGGTCGTCGAGCGCGCCGGCTGTTAGCCTCCAAATCCCTCCTTAACAGGCCCGTTACCGCCCAACACCGAGCCGGATCGGGTCGTCGCTCTCCCGAACCGCGACGATGACCGTCTCGCCAACGGCGAACTCGCTGTCCGGGCAGACGAGTTTGACGCCGAGCCGGTCGCGAGACGCGAACAGCGACAGCCCCGTGACGCGCTCACCGTTCGCGAGCACATCAACGTCGTCCCACGCGATCCCGCGCTCCGTCCTGATGCCGACGCGCGTGCCGAGTAGCGACACCGGCTCACCTACTGCGGAATCCGCGACGGAGCCGGCATCCGTCTCCCGCTCGAACGTGCCGCCGCCGGCGTAGTGGGTGAGCCCGCCGTCCAGCGGGACATCCCCGTCACTCGCGAGCGCCGCGAACGCGCGCCCCGACGCCGGGTGTGCCGGCGCGTCCAGCACCGCGTGTGTCGGCCCCGTCTCGACGACGGTACCCGTCCCGTCCCACGGAACGGGCGTCACGTCGACGCCGAGCGACACCGGCAGCGATCCGCTCGCCCGGAGCGGGCTCGTGCCCGGCGCCCGAAAGCCGAGGTGGACGTGGTTGGCGACCCACTGGCCGAAGAAGCCGGAGCGCGTCATCGGCCCGAGGCGGTCGCCGACGACCACCTCGTCGCCCGGCTCCACCTCCGGGTCCACGTGGAGGATCCGTGCGACCGTTCCCGGCTCCGCGCCCGCCTGAGCACACCAGTCGTCGCCAAGCTCGACGACGATCAGGTGGTCCGTGTCGGCGGCGTGCGGACGGTCCGGACAGCCGACGGTTCGGGTCGCACGAACCGTCCCCGCCACCGGGGAGATCCCGTCGTTCGTCGACGGGTAGCAGTCGACGGCACGGCCGTCGTCGTGTGCCGGATACGGCGAGTTGAACCGGGAGAGTCGCTCGTATCGTCGACAGACCGACGCCGGGAGCGTGACGCTCATCGACGGCGATACGCGAGGCGGCGTGAAACCGGCGTCGGTACGGCCCTCGACCGCCAAAACGGGAACGGGCACCTACGCGAAGCGACACACGGGGAAGTCACTTGTCGCTCCGTCCCCGAGAGCGGCTATGGAACTGGTGCGGGGTCGCGAGCCGACCGTCGAGCGAGACCGGGCGGCGACCGCCGCCGCGCTCGACCGGGCAGGCGAGAACGCGGAGGAGGTCGTTCGGGTGTGGGCAACCCACCGACAGGTTGCGTTCGGGCGCCGAGACACTCGTGCGGACGGCTACGAGCGTGCGGCTGCCGCCGCCCGCTCCCAGGGGTTCGAGCCGGTGGAGCGGAGCGTGGGCGGGCGGGCGGTGGCGTACACCGGGCGGACGCTAGCGTTCGCGGTCGGAATCCCGCAGTCCGGGATGCGAACCGGGATCACCGAACGGTACGATCTAGCGACGGAGACGGTCGTCGAGGCTCTTCGGGATATCGGAGCGGACGTGGAACCGGACGAGCCACCCGACGCCTTCTGTCCGGGCGACCACTCCGTGCGGGTCGCCGGCGGTGGAAAGGTGTCGGGGATCGCTCAACGGGTTCGTGCGGACGCCGCGCTCGTCTCCGGGTGCGTCCTCGTCGAACAGACGGACACGACGCCCATCGCCTCGGTTCTGGAGCCGGTGTACGCCGCACTCGGCGTGGCTTTCGACCCGGAATCCGTGGGAAGCGTCGCGGCCGCCGGCGGGCCGGATTCGTCCAAACAGGTGGCCGCCGCGCTGGAGACGGCGCTCGCTGACGCTTGGGACGATGCGGACGGATCGGGTGCGCCGGCCGACCGCCGGATTCGGACGCTCGCCGAACGACCGCTGGTCGAGTGACGGATCGTCGTCGAGGCCGAGCGATCGGCGGCGAGACAGCCTATGCCGGGAGACGACGCGAAGAGGAGGTTTCGACGTGTTTTTACTCGGCGGGGGACACGCTATCCGTATGGCTGAATTCAAGGTCGTCGTCGCCGACCCCGAGACCGGCGAGACGTTCCAGAAAGAAATTGACGGACAGGACGCAAATCGATTCCTCGGCCGCGACATCGGCGACGAGATCGGCGGCGACGCGGTGGGACTCGACGGGTTCACTGTCGAGATCACCGGTGGCTCCGACGAAACCGGTCGACCGATGCGGGGCGACGTTGCAGGCACGCGCCTGAAGGAGATGCTGCTCGAGGGCGGCGTCGGCTACAAGCCGACCCGCGACGGCGAGCGCAAGCGGATCACCGTCCGCGGTCGCGAGATCGCCGACGACGTGGCCCAGATCAACGTCTCGGTGGTCGAGGGCGACGGCAGCGTGGCTGACGCGCTCGGCGAGGGCGACGACGGCGACGACGAGGAGTAAGCCGCCTTTTCACTGCGGATTTCACTTCACATGCCGCGTGTCACCTCCGACGACGACAGCGTCGCGTCCGTTCGCGTCCGCGTCGCGCGCAGCGGCGGCACCCGCCGCCCCTGCGTGCGGCTGCCGGCGGACGACGACCTCGAGAAGCGCGTCGAATCCGGCTCGTGTGACGCGCTCGGCGTCGAGCCGGGCGACCTCGTCCGGCTGACGTTCGACCGAGAGGAGTACCACGCGAAAGTCGAAGGCGACCGCCAAAAGCGGGTGTTCCGCGGCGCCTTCGACAATCGCCGGCTCGCGCGCACCCCCGGCGAGGGCGACAACCGGCTGGTCGCGTGGCTCCGCGAGCACGGCCGCGAGGAGGACGACGCGCTCGTGCTCGACGTGGTCGTTCCAGGTGACCACTACGGGCTCCGGATCCCCGGCGAGCGCGCCGTCTACGATGCCAAGCGTGGCCCCCGATCGTCACTCGCGGACATTGCGAGCGACATCGACGGGTGAGTCGGGCGCCCCGAACCGCTTTTTAAGTGGCCACGACACTGCGGGTCGGCCTTTTGAGTGCGTAGACCGGTCTTATAACGTGGCGCGCCCGGCGAGCGCCCAACGGGCGTGAGCCGGAGCGCGAGGGAGGCAGCGGACGCCGGCGGAGCGGTTTCCCGCCGGCGTCCGTCTGCCGAGGCTGGGGAGGTGTGAGGTGCGGTTGCGGGGCTGCGCGGTCGGGTGGGACTCAAAGGGGCAGCCGGCGAGGACGAAGCACGGCGACGCAAGCACTCAAAAGGCCGAGCGGTGCGGAGAGGCCTTTTGAGCGCGCAGCAAGCCGCGCGAGTCGTCGCCGGCTGGGGCTTTGGAGGTGTTCTTCGTCGCACTCACTCCGTCAACCGCTTATAAGGTGCCGACTGGGGCTTTGGCAGTGGTCGCCGGCGTAGACACTCCAGCAACTACGCCAACCGCTTATAAGCCCACGACCGCGCCAAACACGTCTACAACCGCCCATCCACCATACTCCACAAACGCCCTTTTAAGCGCCGAGTAGCAGCGTCTCCCACCGGCCGCGCATTGTCGAACCCCTTATTCTCGTTCGGGTCCGATCACCTCTCATGAAGGAGGTCGACGCGGAGCTGTCGGCGCTCGACCGGGCGATCATCAACGCGTTCCAGGGCGGGTTCCCCGTCGTGGAGCGGCCGTTCGAGCCGGCGGCCGCCGCGCTCCGGGAGCGCGACGTTCAGGTGATGGGCGAGGAGCTCCGCGAGCGCGTCGCGGAGCTCGACGAGTCCGGCGTGCTCTCGCGGTTCGGCGCGCTGGTCAACGCCGAGGAGATCGGCGGCGCGGCGTCGCTCGTCGCGATGCACGCCCCCGAAGAGCGGTTCGAGGCGGTCGTCGAGACGGTGAACGACTTCCGCGAGGTCGCGCACAACTACGAGCGCGAGCACCCGCATCTCAACGTCTGGTTCGTCGTCTCGGTGGCGGATCACCCGGATCCGGACAAGGACGGGTCCGACCGCGTCGAGGAGGTGCTCGCGGAGATCGAGGACGCGACCGGCCAGGAGACGTACAATCTGCCGAAACAGCAGGAGTTCCACGTGGGCGCGAAGTTCCTCGTCGACGGTCCCGTGCCGGACGGCGATCTCGACCTGTCCGACCTCGGCCCCGAGGTAACCCCCGAAAATCGCGACACGCTCACGCCCGAGGAGCGCGATCTCGTCGTGGAGATCCAGGGCGGGCTTCCGGTGACGGACACGCCATACGCCGACGTGGCCGAGGCGATCGACGCCGATACCGAGTGGGTGGTCGAGACGATCAAGCGGTTCAATCAGGAGGGGAAGGTGCGCCGGGTGGGCGTCATCCCGAACCACTACGCGCTCGGCTACACGGAGAACGGAATGACCGTCTGGGACGTGCCCGAGGACGTGCTCGCGGAGGTCGGGCCGGCGGTCGCGGACCTCGACTTCGTCACGCACTGTTACGAGCGCCCGCGCCACGAGGGCGTCTGGGAGTACAACTTCTTCGCGATGACCCACGGGCGCACGGAAGCCGAAAGCGAACAGCGCGTCGCGGAGGTGCGCGACCTGATGACCGACTACTGGGACGTGGGCGCAGACGACTGGGACACCCTGTTCTCGACGCGCATTCTGAAGAAGACGGGCATCCGGATCGACGAGCGCGCCGACAGCAACACGGACGCGGCGTAACTCGCCCGCCATGACCCTCCCGCCCACAATGAGCCCTCACTCACCATGATCCCCCTATTCCACGACTTCGACGGAGAGACGGTGCTGGTCGTCGGCGGCGGCGCCGTCGGCGCCCGGAAGGCGGCGCGATTCGCCACGGAGGCGAGCGTCGTCGTCGTCGTCAGCCCGGCGTTCCACGACCGATTCGAGGCGCTTCGGACGGACCCCGAAACCGACCTCGAACTCGTCCGTGAGGCGCCCGACGCCGACGGCGTCCGCGAGTGGGTCGACCGGCTGGACCCCGTGCTCGTCGTCGCCGCAACTGACGACGAGACCATCAACGCCGCGACCGAAGCCGCGGCTCGCGAGGCCGGCGCGCTCGTCAACCGGACGGACCGCTCCGGCTCGCGGGCGGCCGACAGCGTCGTCGTGCCCGCGACGGTTGCCGACGAGCCCGTTCGGGTGGCGCTGTCGACGGGTGGCGCCAGCCCCGCGCTCGCCAAGCACCTGCGCGAGCGGATCGACGCCGAGATCGACGGCGCGGGCGCGATGGCCCGGGTCTCCGGCGACATCCGCGAGGACCTCAAGGCGCGCGGCGTCGACCCCGAAACCCGCCGGGAGGCGGTGCGGGAAGTCGTCCGCTCCACCCCGGTTTGGAAGGCTTTACAAGAGGCGGAATCCAAGGGCAGGCAAGAAGCCGAGCGGGTCGCAGCGGAGATGGTAGACAGATGAGATGGACGGCTCACACATGAAACGGACAGGCGTTATCACGGGGATGAGCGTTGCCCACGCCCGCGCAAGCGTCGACGAGATCGACGCCGCCGGCGGCGACAGCGTCCGGGCCACCGTCTCCGACCTCCTCGCCCGCGACAGCGTCGAGGAGGCGTTCGCGATCACGACCTGCAACCGCGCCGAGGCGTTCGTCGTCGCCGACCGCGCCGTGGACGGCGCCGCGGCCTTGGAGTCGTTCGCGCCCGACGTGCGCGGCGGCGCCGTCCGCCGTCTCGACCACGAGGAGAGCCTCGAACACCTGATGCGCGTCGCCGCCGGCATGGAGTCGCTCGTGCTCGGGGAAGACCAGATCATCGGGCAGGTGCGCGACGCCTACGAGGAGGCCCGCGCCGCCGGCGGCATCGGTCCCGTCCTCGAGGACGCCGTCACGAAAGCCCTCCACGTCGGCGAGCGCGCCCGCACCGAGACCGCCATCAACGAGGGCGTCGTCTCGCTGGGCTCGGCCGCCGTCGAGCTCGCGAGCGACGAGACGGACCTCGACGACGCCAGCGCGCTCATCGTCGGCGCCGGCGAGATGGGAACGCTCGCGGCCCGCGCGCTCGACGACACCGGCGTCACGGAGGTCGTCGTCGCCAACCGCACCGTGCCAAACGCGGAGTTCGTCGCCAGCGAGGTCGACGCCGACTCCCGCGCGCTCCCCCTTGCCGCGCTCGCCGGCGCGCTTCCGGACGCGGACCTCGTCATCACCGCGACCGGCAGCCCGGAACCCGTCCTCGGTCGGGGCGACCTCGCGGACGCCGGCGAGACGGTGTGTATCGACATCGCCCAACCCCGCGACGTGGACCCGACCGCCGGCGAACTCGACGATGTAACGCTGTACGACATCGACGCTTTGGAGAGCGTCACCCGCCGCACCCGCGAGCGCCGCGAGGCGGAGGCCCACGAGGTGGAGGCGATGATCGACGAGGAGCTCGACCGCCTGCTGGAGTCGTACAAGCGCAAGCGCGCCGACGACGCCATCTCGACCATGTACGCCGCCGCCGACCGCGTGAAGGCCCGCGAGGTCGAGAAGGCGGTCACCAAGCTGGAGGCGCAAGGCGGGCTCACCGACGACCAGCGCGAGTCCGTGCAGGCGATGGCGGACGCGCTCGTGGGACAGCTGCTTGCCGCCCCCACCAAGTCCCTGCGCGACGCCGCCGCCGAGGACGACTGGGAGACGATCCAGACCGCCCTCACCCTGTTCGACCCCGAGTTCGACGCCCCCCCACAGTCGCCCGACGAGGGCGAAACGGGCGCCGGCGGCACCGGTACCGGCGGCATGCCGGACGCGATCGCTGACGAACTCGACGACTGACTCGTCTCCACTGCTGTCGCGACCTGCGGCCGCCGTTTTTAACCCCCATCCCGAGCAAGCGCGCACATGGACCTCTCCGAGCTCGTTCGCCGGCTCGATGACCGACTGGACACCGCCGCCTACGCCGACGTGGACGCCAGCGCCAACGGCCTGCAGGTCGGCCCCGAGGAGGCGACCGTCGAGCGCGTCGCCTTCGCGGTCGACGCCGCGATGGAGACGATCGAGGCCGCCGCGCGCGCCGACGCCGACGTGCTCGTCACCCACCACGGGCTCTCGTGGGGCGGCATCGAGCGCGTCACCGGCCGGACCCACGACCGGATCGCGGCGCTGGTCGAGCACGACATCGCGCTGTACGTCTCGCACCTCCCGCTCGACGGCCACATGGAACTCGGCAACGCAGCGGGCGTCGCGGACGAACTGGGACTGGAGAACCGCAAGCCGTTCGGCTCGGTCGGCCCGGAGACGGTCGGCCTCGTCGGCGACGCCGCCGACCCGCTTTCGGTCCCTCTCCTGCGGAGTCACCTCGCGGAGTTCGAGGGGAGCGTGCAGGAGCCGAAGGTGCTGGAGTTCGGCCCGGAGACCGTCGAGCGCGTCGCCGTGCTCACGGGGTCGGGCACGGACTGGCTCGACGAGGCGGTCGACGCCGGTGCGGACGCGTTGGTGACCGGCGAGGGGAAACAGCAGGTGTACCACGACGCCCGGGAGGCCGGGATCACCGTCGTGCTCGGCGGCCACTACGCGACGGAGACGTTCGGCGTCCGCAACCTCCAGGAGATCGTCGACGCGTGGGGGCTGGAGACGGAGTACGTGAGCCATCCGACCGGGCTCTGAGCGCTAAAAAAGACCTACACCGAGACGACATCCACGACCGCGGCGTCGATCATCCGCGCGAGCACGACGTGAGGGACCTCGACGCCGGCGTCCGCCAGCCGAGCGGCGTCGAGGTGGTCAGTGAACGCGGCGGCAACCTCGCGGGCGGCGGCCGCACCCGCCTCGTCGTCGACCTTGTTGATGAGGGGAATCGCCGTCGCGCCCGCCGGTACGTCCTTGAGCCCCCCGTCGCGACTGGCGAGGACGGCGCCGACCACGTCGGGCGTGATCTGCTCACCCACGGCGACATCGACGCCGGCCGCCTGAGCGACCGCGGCGACGCGCTCCGGGCGGTGGACCAGCCTCTCGTCGAGGGGTTCACCCACGACGTGCGCGGAGGCGACGGGCACCACCACGTCGGCGTTTCGCGGAATCTGCGGCTCGCCCTCCTTGGGCGCCTTGAAGTCGCGCATCCGGGCGCCGTCGGCCTTGATGAGGGTAGCGCCGGGATTGGCGTCGATCAGGTCGGCGACGACCTCGGTGTCGTAGCCGAGATAGCGGTCCTCGCGCTCGCGGGCGGCGACCAATCCGAGGGGGAAGTCGTCGTCGGTCGCCGCCTTAAGGGCGGCCACCGGGTTGTCGGTCGTTGCCACGCGAGCCGCATCGTTGTCGAAGATCGGGATGCGGACCGCCGCCGTGATCACGGGGCGGTCGAGTCGCCGCGCGAGCGCGTACATCGTGGTCTTCTTGCCGCCCGCGCCGACGACGGCGACGGCGGCGTCCTCGGCCCGAAGGGCCGCGACGAGGTTCATGGCTGGAGTTGACGCCCGGCGAGTAAAAGGGCTGGCGAGGCGGCGCTCGCTCACTCCTTGCCGTCCGCCCCGTTACCGTCGAGAAACGCCCGAAGATCGCCGCCACACCCAACGCACAACAACACGCGCAGCTCGCCGTCCGGGTCCAACACGTCCACCGCGGCGAACTCGTCGCCGGGGGTGATGGCGCGGCCACAGCGCACGCAGTCGTGCGTCCGCCGGAGCGTCACGCCGGCACCCCTCTCGTGCTCGTCGGGGGCGATTGTTGCAGTGCAAGCATGGCCGATCGTTGGAAGCCGCCGATAATGTAGCCCCCGTTTTCGGGATCCGAGACGACCGCCAGCAGGGGCCACACTCCGCAGCGGCGGGGTGACGGCGCGAAGCCCACGCCGGCGGCGTGCGCCTCGGCGGCGCTGTCGTCCGTCTCGCTCCCCAGAGACCCTTCACGGTTCCTGTAAGGAGCGACCGAGCCACATCACGAAGGCGTTCGCGGCGGCCGATGTGGCGGGCATCCGACTCCACACACCGGGGCGTCAAACATATTTCTTCACGTTCATTATTGGCATTAGTAATAGGTCGCGGCCCCTGCAGGGTCTCGTCGAGTCCCGGTCGTCCGAACCAGGGAGAGATATCTAATTCTGCTGACTGAAACCTTCTTCACCGAGCGTTTAAGCCCGTTCGGGAGATATTCGGAATTGGCCGCGCGGGACGATCGTGTGCCTCTGACAGAGCCGATCAGGCCCGTTCCGGGCCCCCGCCTGCGGCTTTCCACACCCGTGAGCGACGGCGTCGGCGACCATCGGCGTCGCTGCTCGTGGACGTGTGGATCCCCTTCACCGGACGCCGACGCCGGTAGGGATTTATCCGGCGCGAACGTGCACCCGATATGACCGCCGAGGAGGCCGCGGACCGTGTGGAGGCGACGCTCCGGAGCTACGGCGTCAGCGTCGAATCTCTCGACGGCGGCGACCCGCTGAAGCTGACGTACATGACGGCGTTTCCCGGACGGAGCGTCCACAAACGGGAGATCGGCCGCGCGCTCAACGCGCTGCTCGACCGCGCGGACGCCGGCGCGTGGGAGCCCGTCCGCGTCGAGGCGACGGTCGTGCGCACGCCCGGCGACGAACTCGGATACTGGCATGCCGAGGGAGAGTGGTTCGAGGCGCTCTCTGCCGGTGAGTTGACGGAAACGGAGTTCTCCACCCGCGTGCTCGCCACGCTGGAACACGTCGACGGCGAAGCGTCACCCACGGACGACGGTCCGCCGGAGGAGTCGCAGTGACCCGCCGGCACCCCGTCAACCGCGCCCAACGACGACTCGACCGACCCGCCCGCGAGCGGTTCGCCACCCGGTCGCTGGCGTTCGACGCCGGCGGCGACACCTGCCGCGGCACGCTGTACCTGCCCGCCGGCGACGACGAGGACGTTCCCGTCGTCGTGATGGCGCCCGGGCTCGGCGCGGAGCGAACCTTCGGCTACCCGGCGCTGGCCGAGCGGTTCGCGGACGCCGGCTACGCCGCGTTTCTGTTCGACTACCGCGGATTCGGGGAGTCGGACCGCCGCGACCAGCTCGTGGACCCCGCCCGCCAGCGCGCCGACTACGAGGCCGCCATCGAGCGGGTTCGGCGAGTGGACGCGGTCGGTCGCGAGCTCGTCCTCTGGGGCGCCTCGCTCTCCGCCGCCCACGTCCTCACGCTCGCGGCGGACCGGCACGACGTGGACGCCGTCGTCGCCCAGACGCCGCTACTCGACGCCCGGGCCGTGACGCTCTCGCGCGGCTGGCGGTACGTCGCGCGGGCGACGCTCGCCGGCGTGCGCGACCTGCTCGGGGCCCGGTTTGGCCGCGGACGCACCGTGCCGATCGTCGGCGGGAGCGAGGAGCTCGCCGCCATCACCGAGGATCGCACCCAGCGCGCCTACCTCGATCTGGTCGACCGGGAGTCGAACTGGCGCAACGAGACGCCCGCACGCGGGCTGTTGAAGCTCGTCACCTACCGGCCGATCGAGACGATCGACGAGGTGACCGCGCCGACGCTCCTGCTCGCCGGGACGGACGACACGATCGTGCCCGTCGACCGCGTCGCGGACGCCGCCGAGCGGCTCGACCGCGGGACGCTCGTCACGATGCCCGCCGACCACTTTTCAGTGTACGGCGAGGATTTCGAGCCCGCCGTCGGGCATCAGCTTTCGTTTTTGAAGGACGCCCTCGACCGGTAGTCGCACCGGGCGAGTGGGCGCTCGCGACCGGTAGTCACACCGGGCGAATGCCCTCGACCGGTAGTCGGTCCCTGCACCGTTCGGCCCTTTTAAGCCGCCGCCGAGCGCACGTCCGGCCATGACCGTCGTTGCCCTGCTGAGCGTCGCACCGGTGACCGAGGAGAGCATGGCCGGCGAAGTGGCGAAGGCCGTCGCGGCCCTCGACGACTTCGACGTGAGCTACGAGACCAACCCGATGGGAACGGTGATCGAGGCCGACGACATCGACACCCTGCTTGCGGCCGTCGGCGCCGCCCACAAGGCGGTCGACGGCGACCGCGTCTCCACCGTCCTGAAGGTGGACGACAAGCGGACTGTCGACCAGTCGGCCGCCGACAAGGTGGACGCCGTCGAGGAGCACCTTGGACGGCCGGCCCGCGGCGGGCAGCACGACCCCTCTTAAGCGGCCCCTCAGAGCCTTTTAAGCGGCGTCCACGACCACCTCGCCGCCGGCGTCGACGGTTCCTTCGGGATTGGTCACCGCCACCTCGACGGTCGCCGTGCGGGTGGCGCTCGCCTCGTCGTCGCCGCCCGCGACCGTCACGGCACTCACCACGTCGAGCGTAGTCGACGCCGTCTCCCCGCCGGAGAGGTCGCCGTCGCTCAAGGCGTCGCTCGTCACCGCGTCGCCGCGCGCGGTGGCGTCCGCGCGGTCGAGCGCGACCGTGAGATCTCCGTGGGTGGTGCCGAACTCGTCGCCTGACACCTCGCGCACGTCGCCCGGCGTGGTCTCCGGATCGGCGTCCGACAGCGTTTCCCGGTACATCTCGTCGACGCCAGCCGGGCCGCCGACGCCGAGCGTAACCTCCAGCATCTCCACGCCCTCGCCGAAGTCCTCCCACGACACCGAGAGCTCCGGCGAGAGGTAGACGGCCTCGATCCGGCCGTCGTTGCTCGTCACGGTCGGGTCGCCGCCGACCTCCAGCGCCGCGGGGTCCGTGTCGACGGCGACCGCGGGCTCGGCGGCCGTGGCGAGCGTCATGCCCGCCGCCGTGGCGGCGCCGACGAGTCCCGCGAACCCGGCGATCAGCGAGCGTCTGGAGTGGCTGATGGGCGATCGGGGCGAGTCGGAGTCGGTGGTGTCGGCCATCGCGGGGCGAGGTGCGGCGGCTTCGTTGATAAGGTGTCGTACGGGAGCGTACACGGCAGTTCTCAGGACACGCGACGGCGACGACTTCGAAAGCGGCCTGCCGACGAGCGCCCCGACTGATAAACCCCTTACGCGCGGAGCCCACAGTGGGGATATGGAGAGCATCAACCGGACCGCGATCGAACTCGTCGACGAGGCGCTCGACTTTGCGGGCGAGCTCAACGTGTCGAGCTACGAGCTGGACAACGGCGCCACCGTCGTCGACTTCGGTGTCGACGCCGGCGGCGGGGTCGAGGCGGGACTCCTCCTCACGGAGATCCAGACCGCGGGCCTCGCGAACGTCCGCACCAGCATGGGCGAGGTCGCCGGGACCCCGCGCCAGCACGTCGAACTGTCCACCGACCATCCCGCCGTCGCGCTGCTCTGTTCACAGAAGGCCGGGTGGGAGCTCGCCTTCGAGAGCGGCTTCGAGGGGCTCGGCTCCGGGCCGGCCCGCGCGCTCGTCGGCCGCGAGACGGAGTTCGAGAAGGTGGGGTACTACGACTCCTCGGAGTTCGCCACGCTGGCGATCGAGTCCACGCAGCTGCCCGACGAGGAGGTCGCCGAGCACGTGGCCGACCTCACCGAGACCGACCCCGAGGGCGTGTTCCTCCCGACGTTCGCCACCGGCTCGACCGCGGGATCCGTCTCGACGGCCGCACGCGCCGCCGAGCTCGCCGTCTTCCGTCTGCTCGAGATCGGCTACGAGCCTACCGACGTGCTCCACGCCTCCGGCTCCGCGCCGGTCGCGCCCGTCACGTACGACGAGGACCTCGCGATGGGCCGGACCAACGACGCCATCGCCTACGGCGGCGAGGTCCACCTGCAGGTCGCCCGCGACGACGACCGATTCGACCAGCTGGTCTCGACCGCGCGAGAGGACTACGGCACGCCGTTCGTCGAAGTGTTCGAGGAGGCGGACTGGGACTTCTACGAGGTGCCCGAGAGCGTCTTCGCGCCCGCGAAGGTCACCGTCGACGTGGTCGACGGCCCCGTCTACGCGTTCGGCGAGACGGACGACGACCTGCTCGCGGAGTCGTTCGACATCCGCTAACCCGCGGGCCGATGCGCATCAAGCCCGTCCCCGAGCCGCCCGACGACCTCGACGCCCTCCGCGAAGTCCGCCGAGCGGTGCCGCTGATTCCGGGGTCGACGGACGACTGCTGTGCCCGACTCCGTAACCGGCTCGACCTTCCGAGCCGGCAGGCCGCGAACGACTGGCTGGCGTTTCTGCGCGCGATCGGCCTCGCGGAGGAGACGCCCCGCGGGTTCGTCCGCGGGGGCGGCGAGGTGACCGCCGAGCGTGTCCGGGAGGGACTGCTGTCGGGCGTTCTGCTCGCTCCCGAAACGCATGATTTGCTGTCTGCGGCGACCCCGGAGGACCCGATGACGGCCGACGACCTGTTCACGGCCACCCGCGAGTCGGTACCACGCCACGACCGCGCACGCGACGCGAACTGGGAGGAGACCTGGCGCGACCGGGCGGACCGGCTGCTGCGGTGGTTCATGCTCGTCGACCTCGCGGAGCCGGTCTGTGCGGGCTCGACGAGCGTCAGCACGGGCGACCCCGCCTACGTCGCCGGCGACGCCGCCTGACTCACGCTCGCAGCGGGGCGTGACAACGCTTTTACCGGGAGCGAATGAGGAACCACTATGGGACGATTCGAGGGTCGCGAACCGCCGGAGCCGGTCGAATACGAGCCCGCGAGCGTGAAGGACCTGCTCGTGGAGATGAAGGACACGGCGGAGCTGCTGATCGACCTCTCGTACTCCGCGGTGCTCCACGGGAGTCCGACCGTCGCGGAGGAGGTGCTGGCACTGGAGAACAAGATGGACGTGCTCCAGATGCGCGCCCGGATGAGCCTGATGCTCGCCGCGCGCAACCCGGACGAGGCCGAGAAGCTCGCGCCCGTGCTCGGCGTGGTTTCCGGCGCCGACAAGGTCTCCGACGCCGCCGGCGACATCGCGAAGATCGTGTTGGAGGAGATCGGCCTTCCCGATGCGATGCGCGGCGCCCTCTCCGAGGGCGTCGAGACGCTCGTTCGGGGCACCGTCGCCGCCGACTCCGACTACGCCGACCGAACGCTTCAGGCGATCGACCTGGAAAGCGAAACGGGCGTTCGCGTCATCGCCATCCGGCGTGACGACGACTGGATCCTCAACCCCGGCCCGGAGACTCGCATCGAAGCCGCCGACGTGATGCTCCTGCGCGGTCCGGAGACCGCCGTCTCGGAGGTGTACCCGGAGCTGACCGGCGAGCCGTTCGACCCGTCACCCCCCGCCGAGCCGGCCATCGACGACCTGGAGCGCGCCGTCGACTCCATCGTCTTGATGAAGAACCTCTCCGAGCTGGCCGTCGACCTGGCGTACGGCTCCGTCCTCTTCGACAACGAGGAGCTGGCCGACGAGGTCACAAATCTGGAAGTGGAAGTCGACGCGCTCCAGTCACGCTTCGAGGCGTGGACCCTGCGGGCCGCCAAGGAGGCCGACGACCCCGTCGCACTCCGCGGACTCATCCACCTCGGCGTCGCCACCGAGGAGATCTCCGACGCCGCCCTCGAGATCACCGAGGGCGTCCTTCGGGACCTCGGCGTCCACCCGGTCGTCGAGATGGCCGTTCAGGAGTCCGACGAGATCATCACCCGGACGACGGTGCGGGAGGGCAGCGACCTCGCCGGCACGGAGGTCGTCGACGGCGTTCCCGCCACCGACATCTCCACGAGCGTGCTCGCGATCCGCCGTCCGGAGGAGGGGTGGCTGGTCGGCCCCGACATCGATACCACGCTGCGCGTCGGCGACGTGGTGATCTCGAAGGGGACCCGAACCTCCGCCGAGGAGTTCGAGCGGCTGTCTGGCTGACCCCCCGCGGCGACACGGACACACCCGCCGACTTTTGCCCGCGCCGACCGACCGACACTCCATGAGCGACGAGAGTTCGGTCGCCGAGGACTCAGCCGGCGACGCCACCTCCCGTGAGGCCGCCGTCCGCGAGTACTACGACGCCATCGACGGCGGCAACTACGACCGGCTCGCCGCCCTGCTCCGGCCGACCTTCACCCATCACCGGCCCGACCGGACCATCGAGGGGCGAGAGCGCTTCGTCCGGTTCATGCGCGAGGAGCGTCCCATGACCGAGACCGAGCACGTCGTCGACGCCGTCTACCCGAAGGGAGTCGGCGTCGCCGCCCGCGGGCGACTCCTCGACGCCGACGGCGAGGTGCTGTTCGGCTACGTCGACGTGTTCACTTTCGAGGAGGACGCCATCGCCGGGCTGGAGACGTACACGGACGGGTGAGCATGGAGGCTCCGTTTATAAGTGGACATGCGATGCGGTGGCGCGCCCGGCGAGCGCCCGCTGGCGCGAGCCGGCACGCGAGGGAGGCGGGAGCGCGCCGGCGTTGCGGTGCGGTCCGCCGGCGCGCTCTCCGCCGAGGCTGGGGAGGAGTGAGGTGCGGTTGCGGTGCGTGGCGGGGCGGGACTCAAAGGGGCGCCTCGCTCCGGGAAGACGGGCGACGTAAGCACCACAGCGAACGGAGTGAGCGAGGAGCGCAGCGAGCGTCCCGCGAGTCTACGAGCGGGACGACGGAAGTCGCAGCCCGCGAGCGCAGTAAGGTGCGACCGACGGGAGCACCGCAATACGCGAGCGGTGAAGCCGCGAGCAGCGAGCCGGACCGTCGTCCGGAACCCTCGACCGGAGCCGGCTGGGGATTTGAAGTGGTTCGTCGTCGTGCTCATCTTATAAGCCGCACAACCCGCTTATAAGCGGCCGGCTGGGGCTTTGGAGATATTCGCCGGCGTGCTCACCGCAACACCAACAACTCTGCGAGGAACACGCTTCGGACCTTCAGCCGATAGCTGTCGCTCACGGGTTGTTCGCGGCAGGAATGCGGGGGAAGGGATTCGAACCACGGTCACTCCGCTTCGCTCCGTTCCCTGATTCGAATCCCACTCCGAAGCTGCCGCTCACGGGGTGTTCGCGGCAGCATGCGGGGGAAGGGATTCGAACCCTCGAACCTCTACAGGAGCGGATCTTAAGTCCGCCGCTTTTGGCCAGGCTCAGCCACCCCCGCCGGCGACCGGGAGTTTCCGCGGGGGCGCAAAACCCCTTTCGGATCCGGGGGCGCTACCAGTCGACGGAGAGCGTGCCGTCCCCGTGCGGGTCGGGCGCGATCTCCTCGTCGGTCCGGCGGTCGATCACGTGGATGACGCCGCGCTCCTTCTTCGCGGGGCAGATCTCGGCGGCCCGGACGTTCTCGTCGAGCTCGTCCTCACCGATGTAGTAGGAGTTCGGCTTCGCGATGCCGCTCGTGATGTCCATCTCCCAGTTGTCGGCGACCTCCGCACAGCGCCCGGCGGCGAAGCACTTGTTCGCCTCGAAGATGATCTTGTACGGCTTCTCCTCGATGGGCGGCCCCTCGCCGCCGACGTCGCTTGGCGAGATGACGTCCTCGGCCTCGTCGCTCATACCCGATATGCGTGGGCGGGTGCCTTTCGTCTATCGGTCGCCGGGCGCACGCTGGGGCGTATCCGGCAGTGGGGCAGGCGCGAGTCTCGCGCCCGCCGCGCGCGACCGAAACCCACCTAACGCGTCCCCTGAAACGGGCGCGTATGACGAAGTGGCTCCACAGCGGCCGGCGCCGCGACATCTGCGCGCTGGTCCACGACGCTGGCGAGCTTCGGGCGCAGTCGCTGAAAAACCGGCTGGAGACCCACTACGACCAGCGGATCGACCCCGGCTCCTTTTACGGCACCCTCTCGGCGCTGGATGACGCCGGCTTCCTCGAACGGCACACCGAGGGGCTCGCCGACGTATACGCGCTTTTCGACGCCGGCGAGCGCGCGCTCCGCGACCACTACGACTGGCTCTCCGAGCGGATGGCGGCGGGGGAGTCGCGTCAGGGGGCGGGTGAGGACCGCACCGCAACTGACGACGGGGCGGGTGAGGACCGCGCCGAGAACTAAAAGGTTAACAACAATCGGCCACTGGGTTATTACATGACAGTCGTCAGCGTCTCCATGCCGGAAGAGCTCCTCGAACGGCTCGACTCCTTCGCGGACGAGCACGGGTACACCGGCCGCAGCGAGGTCGTACGCGAAGCGTCGCGCAACCTGCTTGGCGAGTTCGAGGACGCCAAGTTGGAGGACCGCGACCTGATGGCGGTCGTCACCGTCCTGTTCAACTACGAGACCACGAGCGTCGAAGAGCGGATGATGCACCTGCGTCACGAACACGAGCACCTCGTGGCCTCCAACTTCCACAGCCACGTCGGCCCGCACTACTGCATGGAGCTGTTCGTGCTGGAAGGCGATCTGGAGGAGATATCCACCTTCGTCGGCAAGATCCGCGCGACGAAGGACACGCTCACCGTCGATTACAGCGTGATGCCCGTCGACGAGTTCGGTCCCGGCGCGCTGGAGGGCGCCAGCGGTCACGGGCACGGAGACGGGCACGGAAACGGGGACGCCCACGGAGACGGGCACAGCGGCGACGACGAGTAGTCGAAGTAGTCGACGGCGCCGACTTGCCGGCGGCGACACGCCGGCGACCGCACAGCCCGGCGTCTCAGTCCATCGACGCCGAATCGGCGTGTTTCTCGATGTTCTCCCAGACGTCGGTCATCCGCTCGCCGGTCAGCTCGATCAGGTCCTCGATCTCCTCGTCGCAGTCGCCGGGCGCACAGCCGAGGTCCCGGATCGCCTTCGTCGCGGAGACGTGGTGGACGTGAACGCGGTCGTCGCCCGCCTTCTCGTAGACGACCGTCGTGCAGGGGAGCATCCCTGCCAGCGTCTGGTCGATCGCGATCGCGTCGCGGGCGACCTCCGGGTGACAGACGACGACGAGCGCGGTGCGCTCGACGTCCTCGTCGCCGAGCATCCCCGCGATCATCGCGTCCAGCCGGGTCACCTGCACCGTCTCGAAGTCCGCGAGCTCGTGTTCCAGCTGGACGAACGGGACGGCGTCCTCGAAGGACATGTCCAGCGTCGTGTGCAGCGCCTCCTCCGCAGTCGGGCTCGCCATACCGGTCATACCTCCTGTGGGAGATACGTCGGCAAAAAGACTCCCCCGTGTTTTCGGAGCGTGGAGGAACCCTTGCGGCAGCGACGAGCGCGGTGGGATTCGAACCCACGACCATCGGATTAGAAGTCCGACGCTCTCTCCTGGCTGAGCTACGCGCCCTCGTCGACTCATCGTCGCCGGCGCTTAAAAATGGCCGAGGTTTGCCGCGCGACGGTGGCGGAGTTGGTCGTCGTCGTCCCCGCGGAGCACGCCGGCGACCCCGTGGCGGTTCCGGGGCAGGACGTGCTCGTCGACGCGCCGGAGTCGGGGATGGACCGGAACTCGCGCCGAATTTTTGACGGGCGCCCAACAGCAAGCCTAAGTCCGCGACACCAGTAGCGAGCAGTAATGAACGTCTACGGAACCGTCGGCCTCCCCGGCAGCGGCAAGGGCGAGGCGGCGAACGTGGCCGAATCGGCCGGCATCCCGGTCGTCGTGATGGGCGACGTGGTCCGGGAGGAGTGTATCCGACGGGGGCTCGACCCCGCAGAGCATCACGGACGCGTCGCGAAGGCGCTCCGCGAGGAGGAGGGCGACGACGCCATCGCCGAGCGCTCCCTCCCGCGGATCCGCGAGGCGCTTTCGGAGAGCGAGCACGACGCCGTCGTCGTGGACGGACTGCGGTCGACCGTCGAGCTGGAGCGCTTCCGCGAGGCGTTCGGCGACGACTTCACCCTAGTGGCGGTGCACGCGCCCTTCGAGCTCCGCGCCGAGCGGCTCGGCGAGCGCAGGCGCGACGAGTCCGACGCCGACCTGGAGTCGCTCCGCGAGCGCGACGCCCGCGAGATCGACCTCGGGCTCGGCGAGACGCTGGAGCGCGCCGACGTCGACATCGACAACACGGGCACGCTCGAGGCGTTCCGCGAGCGCGTCCGCGAGGTGTTCGGCGTGGCGGCGGATAGCGAGGGGGCGACTGCCAGTGAGACCGCCGGCGAGCCTGGAGGTGACGCGGCATGATCTACAGCATCGACGCGCGGATCGAGGCGCCGGTTCGTGACACGGAGGTGACTGACCGGGTGGCCGACGCCGTTCACAACGTCTTCCCCGACGCCGATCTCACCCACGAGGACGGGATGCTCGTCGCCGAGACGCACACGCTCGACGCGTTCTCGGACGTGCTCCACGAACAGGAGATCCTCGACACCGCCCGGCGCGTGTTCCGCCGGAACCTCACCGACGAGGGGTTCTCGTTCGCGCTGAAAAAGCAGGCGGCCTTCGAGGGCGTCGTCAACTTCTCCGTCGGCAATCCTGACGAGCTCGGTGACATCACCGTCGACGTGCGCGTTCGCGACCCCGATCCCGAGGCGTTCGTCGACTACATCGCCCCCGAAACCGACGAGGGACAACCCGTCGACCCTGCCCGGGAGTACGGCGACCGATACGACCCCGACGCGGACGACTACTGAGGGGACGGCGACGCCTTTTCACGCCTCAAGGCGCGAGACCGCGGCCTCGAAGCCGGCGATGGCGACTTGATGAACCGCGACAAAGATCGCGACCGCGAGGGTCGTCGCCGCCGTGACCGTCGACAGCAGGCCGAGCGACACGATGAGGGTCGTCGCGCACGCCGGCGCGTGTCCGTCTCCGTGGCGGTCATCGCCCAGCTGGTGAGCGCGACGGAGCATACGCCGGCGGCCGCGAGCCGCAGCGCTTCAACGGATCCGGAGGCGGGCGGGACGGAAGAGACACCCGTTGGCCCCTGTTGAAACCCGATTCTGTAGACACGAAGTCAGGTAAACAGCCGGTCGTGAGGGTTTCTTGATGGCCGATGTCGGGAGTGGGTGTTGCAGTTCGCCGCCGGCGAGGGAGTATATAAACGGTCGAGCAGAGCAGCGACGCTCTTCTTATAAACGGAGGCGCGGTGCGGTGGCGCGCCCGGCGAGCGCCCAGCGGGTGCTCGCCGGCGCGCGAGGGAGTCGTCGCCGCAGGCGACGACGAGGCTGGGGAGGCGTGAGGTGCGGTCGCTGTGTGGTGCGGGGCGGGACTCAAAGGGGCAGCCAGCTCCGGGAAGACGGCCGACGTAAGCACTCAAAAGGGCGAGCACTGCGAGCCCTTTTGAGCGCGCAGCGAGGCCCTCGACCGGAGCTGGCTGGGGCTTTGCCGGCGGTCCTCACCAGCGTCGCACCTGCAACTCACCGGCCAACCTCTGCTTATAAAAGGAGAACAACACCACCAACGTCCAACTTATAAACGCCGCACCCGCCCACGTGATACACCTACTCCCGGAGTCGTTCATCGTGGATCTTGGACTGACCGAAGTAGGACGAACGTGTTCCTCTCTAAGGCTTTCAACGGAGCCACCCGCCGAAGGACCACTCCGCCGTTCCAGCCCCGACCGACGAGCACTAACGCCCGCGCCGGCTACGACCCCCCAATGGAGGTCGAGTTTCTGGGTGGCGCCGGCGAGGTCGGGCGGAGCGCGGTGCTCGTCGACGACGAGCTCCTGCTGGACTTCGGCATCAAGTCGGCCGACCCGCCGCAGTACCCCGTCGAGACGCCCGAGCCCGACGCCGTCGTCGTCTCGCACGGTCATCTCGACCACGCCGGCGCGGTGCCCGCCCTTTTAAAAGGCGACCGCCGGCCGCAGATCCACTGGACGCCGCCGACCGCCGAACTCGCGCGGACGCTGGCCCGTGACACGCTCAAACTCCACGGCAACAGCCCACTGTGCCCCTTTGGTGCCGAACACGTCCAGCGACTTGGCGAGGTGGAAGTGCGCCACGGCTACGACGAGCCGTTTCAGGTCGAGGCGGGGGACACGACCTACGAGGTGACCTTTTACAACGCCGGCCACATCCCCGGGAGCGCGCACGTCCTCGTCGACGACGGGGACACGCGGCTGCTGTACACCGGCGACTTCCACACCGACGACCAGCGTCTGGTGGCGGGGTCGACGGCGCGCCCCGACGCGGATGTCGTGATCTGCGAGAGCACCTACGCCGACGTGAGCCACGAGGACCGCGCCCGCGTCGAGCGCGAGTGGGTCGAGCGCGTACGGACCACGATGTGGGAGGGCGGCACCGTCGTCGCGCCCGCGTTCGCCATCGGCCGGACACAGGAGCTGCTGCTCGTCGCAGAGGCACACGACATCACCCCGTACGTCGACGGGATGGGCGTCGAGGTGACACGCATGCTCCGGCAGTACCCCGAGTTCGTCCGGGACCCCGACTCGCTCCGGCGGGCCGCGGGCGGCGCCCGCGAGGTGAGCGGCCGCGACGGCCAGCGCAAGCGGATCGCCGACGAGAACGCGCTCGTCGTCACCACCTCCGGAATGGTGTCAGGCGGCCCCGTGATGACGTACCTCCCGCTGATCCGACAGAACCCGACGAACGCGGTGACGCTGACGGGCTACCAGGTGGAGGGGACGCCGGGACGCAACCTGCTCGATCGTGGGCGCTGCGAGCTGAACGAGGGCGTCGTCCCGGTCGCCGCCCGCACGGACCTGTTCGACTTCTCCGCGCACGCCGACCGTGAGGGGTTGCGGGAATTTCTGGACGAGTACGACGACGCCGAGATCCTGCCCGTCCACGGCGACGACACCGCGGGGTTCGCCGAGCGACTCCGGGCCGACGGGCTCGACGCGAGCGCGCCGGCGCTCGGCGAGCGGGTGGAGCTGTCGTCGTAGCGCAGGGCGACAGTCCGATCCGGAACGCCACCGGGCGTGCGTGCTCGTGCTCGGTCACGGACGGATGAGCTGCTCGCCGCGCTCGCGGCGTGCTCTCGACGACCACCGGTACGCTGCCGCGTCCCCGTCACCGTCGTCCGCGATACCTGCCCCGGTGCCTGCCGCTTATGTAGGGCGCTGTCGAAGCGGTCGTATGGACGACGAGTCACGGGCCGACCGCCGCTCGCCCGTCGGCGAGCCGGTTGTTCGTGCGGACCCCGAAGTCACCGGCGAGCGCGCATCCGAGGCCGTCGGGTTCGACCCCGACGACCCAGAGAGCCTCGCGGAGGCGGCCGAGACGGTCGCTCGATTTGCCACGGGTGACGTTGCCGGCGACGACCACGTGTTGATGCTCCGGGGAGCCGCGGCCTGTGCGGCGCTGGTTCGCGGCGTGGGGTCGTACAAGGCCGCCGCCGAGCGCGCCGGCGACGGGGTCTCCGTCTCCTTCATCCGCAAGTGGGCCCGGGTGCACGACCTCCCGCAGGCGATCCGCCGCCACGTCGCGCGCGGTCACATCGCGCCGAGCGCCGCCAAGCACGTCGCGCGCGTCGGCGGCGAGGACCGCTATCTGCTGGCGTGGGCCGCGCTCGACGCCGACCTCACCGTTCGACAGGTGCGCTCCGTCGCCTCCGCCGTCAACGACGGCACCTCCGTCGAGGACGCCCTCCGGGCAGAGGGTGTCGAGCTCGGCCAGCTCACCATGCAGCTTCCACCGGGGGTGTACGTCGAACTCCGTCGGCGCGCCTCGATGCGGAACGTCGACCCCGGCGTCGTCGTCGGGGAGGCGCTCGACACCCACTTCGCCGAGGACGACTGACCGGGCCGTCAAAAGGCGTTCGCGTAGCGCACGACCGCACTGGCGAGCGCGTCGCGCGCCGATTCGACCTCGTTCCACGCGATCGTCTCGTCAGGATAGTGCGCCTCCTCGATGTCGCCCGGCCCGAAGAGGACGGTCGGAATCCCTGCCGCGATGTAGTGGCGTGAGTCGGCGCCGTAGGTGGCTCCCTCGGGCTCGGCATCGGGGAGCCCGGCGTCGGCCATGCCCGCGCGGACCGCCTCGACGACGGGTGCGTCCGGCGGGACCTCGGCGGGCTCGAACTGCACGGAGAAGCGCTCGAACGCCGGCGGATGCTCACGGAGCCACGGGTCATTCGCGACGACGTTCGCCAGCCGCTCGCGGAAGGCGGCCTCCACCTCGCGGACGGTCTCGCCGGGGGCGACGCCGATCCGGAACTCCGCGGTCAGCTCGGCGGGTACCGTCGACGCCCACGACCCCGCCTCGACGGTGCCACAGACGACCGGCCACGCGACGGGGAACGCCTCGTACAGTGGGTGGGTGACCGCCTCGCCGCGCTCCGTTTCCAGCGTCATGAACGCCTCGCGGATCCGCTCGAACCGCGGGAGCACGTCCTCGCCGCGCCAGCGGGTGGCCGCGTGCGCGCTCCGCCCCTCGATCCGAAGCCGTGCCATCAAACTCCCCTGCGTGGCGACGACCGGCCGGAGCGAGGTGGGCTCCGCGACGATCGCGGCGTCCCGCTCGAAGGGGTACGGGTTGTCGAGCGCGGCGGTCGCCGCGCCGTAGCCGCCGTCCTCCTCGCCGGCCACGCCCTCGACGACGATCCGGCAGTCGACCGCCGCGTCGCCCGTTTCGACCGCCTCGCGCACGTCGAGAGCCGCGCCGACGCAGGCGGTGACCCCGCACTTCATGTCCGCGGCGCCGCGCGCGGTGAGCGTCTCGGGGGCGTCGGAGGGCTCGCCATTCAGTCCGCCCGGCCCACCCCGTCGAACGGGCTCAAAGGGGTCGCCGCTCTCCCACTCGGCTTCCGCGGGCACCACGTCGAGGTGGCCGTTGAGGACGATGGTGGGGTAGTCGTCGCCCCCGGCCGGGTCCGCATCACCGAGTGCGAGCACGCCGGCGGCGCTCCGCCGGCCCGCCGTCGCCATCTCGGCCGGGTCGTCGGGGAAGGAGGGGTGGCCGGCGAGCAGCTCGGCATCCGCATCCCAGACGTACGGTTCGAAGCCCAGCTCGGCCAGTCGGTCTCGGAGCCACTCGGCGACCGCCGTCTCCTCGCCAGCGGTCGACCGGAATCCGCAGAGGCGGTCCGCGAACTCGCGGGAGTCGAAGCTCATGGCTGGCGCGACGTGGGGGGACCGCCTAACGTTTCGGGTCGCCGGCGGGCGCCGGGTTTCTAAACGCTTATGGGGCGGCTCCGTTTACGAGGGGATGCGGGCCGGTAGCTCAGTTAGGGAGAGCGTCCGGCTTTTAACCGGACGGTCGGGGGTTCGAATCCCTCCCGGCCCGTTTCCTGTCGCGAGCAACGTCGCGAGCGACAGGTCTCGAAAGAGGGAGGGATTCGAACGAGAGAAGTCGCAGCCCGGGAGCGCAGCGAAGCGAGCACTCCGGACCGTCTTCCCGTGGTTCGAATCCCTCCCGGCCCGGCTTCTCGCGGCGAGCTCACGTGTGAAACGAGGCGAAACGGTCGTCAAAACAGGACCTTCGATAAGTGACCTCGGGAGTGGATGTTGCAGATCGTCGCCGGCGAACTGGTATATAAACGGTCGAGAGCGGCGGCGACGCACGCCTTATAAATGGGGTGCGGTGCGGTGGCGCGCCCGGAGAGCGCCCAGTGGGCGCGAGCCGGCGCGCGAGGGAGGTCGGCGGCGGCCGCGGCGTTGCGGTCCCGCGGCCGCCGTCGACCGAGGCTGGGGAGGTGTGAGGTGCGGTCGCTGTGCGGGGTGGGACTCAAAGGGGCAGCCGTTCCCGCCGCAGGCGGGAAACAGCGAGACGGCTCCGACCGTCTCGCCCGTGGTCCGGGACGACGGGCGACGTAAGCACTTATCAGGGCGTCGGGCGGTGCAGAGAGACGTCCTGATAAGCGCGCAGCGAGCGTCCCGCGAGTCTACGAGCGGGACGACGGAAGTCGCAGCCCGCGAGCGAAGCGAGCCGGAACGTCTTCCGGAACCCTCGACCGGAGCCGGCTGGGGCTTTGCAGGCGGTTCTCACCAGCGTCGCACCAGCGACTCACCGGACAATCTCTGGTTATAAACGAACCACAACCCCACCAACGTCCCACTTATAAACGCCACCTCCAACCACGTACCACACCCACTCCCACTATCGAGCACTACGTGGCGCTATTCGAGGGTCACGGTGCGGTCCCTCAAAAGGCGAGTCGAGCGACCGCCGGCGTTCTACGCCGTCTCGTCCGGGGACGGCATGTCGGCGTCGAACTTCGCGGGGTCGGGGATAAAGGGCCGGTACTCCTCGTGGGTGAACTCGCCGAGCTCCGTGCCGTTGATCGTCTTCGCGTAGGTGTGGATCCGGCCCTCGTTGATGGCCGACCGCACCATCCCCTGTGCGTGTCGAATGTCGTAGTGTGCCGAGAGCACGATGGCGATCTTCGCGTCGGGGTCCATATGCTCGACGACGAGGAACGCGGAGTTGTGGACGGTGTTGAAGTACACCAGGTACTCCGAGAACTCGCCGGCCTCGTACGCCTCGCTGAACTCGTCGGCGTAGTTGTCCGGGATCACGTGTGCGAGCCCGAAGCGCTCGGGGTCGCGCTCCGCGCGGCTGGGCGTCGAGGTCTGTACCGTCGGAATCGACGCGACCTCCCAGCCCTCCTCGCGGCGCTCGGCGGCGATCGCCTCGCGCTCGTCGTTCGTCCGCGTCCACGCCTCGCTGACGGCCTCGCCGGCGGGTCCAGTGCCGGCGGGCTGCGGCCCGTTCGGTTCCATACCGGCTATCGGACCTCCAGACATTAAGCCCTCACGTACGACGGTCGGTCCGTACGACGGTCGATCAGACGATGCCGAGCCCGACCTCCATGTACAGCGAGACGGCGAGCACGGCGACGGCCGTCCAGAACAGCTTCCCGCTCGGCGAGAGCCGACGGGTCGGGTCCGGCGCCGGCAGCCAACGCGCCGGCGGTACGCGTGCGGCGATCCGGCTCATTCGCGAGCGCTCGACGGCGGGCAGTGACCGCCCGGAGCGCTCGTCGCGAACGTCGTCGATGGAGGAGGGCCAGAGCTTGAGCGTGGCGTACCCCAGCAGCACGAAGCCGATCAGGAACAGCAGCGTCTTGGCGCCGACCATGCCGTAGCCGGCCGCAAGCGACAGCGACACCGCGAGCAGCGTCACGCCCGTCGTCACCACCAGCACGTAGGAGGCCGCGTCCGCACAGACGAGCGCGGCGACCCTGATGCGATCAACGAGATGGCGGCGCGTGGACATGGTGTGTCGGTGTGGTGTGTCAGCGTGGTGTGTCGGTGTGGTGTGTCAGCGTGGTGTGTCGGTGTGGTGTGTCAGCGTGGTGTGTCGGTGTGGTGTGTCCGCGTGGGGTGTCGGTGTGGTGTGTCCGCGTGGAGTGTCAGGGCGGAGGTCAGTGTAGCCGGTCAGTTGTGACGCTGTTCGATGACCGTGTCGGGGTCGCGATACTCTGCGTCGTGGCGGTGACAGAGGCTCTTGCGCCCCGTCTCGTCGACGACGTGGTAGTCGGGCTCGACGGGCTCGCGGCTCTCGTCACCGTCGGGGTCGTACCCCTCACAGATCCCGCCGAACTCGGCGTCGAGCGCCTCGATGGCGCCCGCTTCGTCGTTGTCGCGGAGCTCGTCGGCCACGTCGTCGAGGACGGACTCGACCTCCGGCGGCACGGCCACGTCGCCGAACAGCTCGTCGTACACCTCGTCGACGGTGCCGAACGCGGGCTCGCGGCCGAGCAGCTCGCCGATCCGCTCGGTGACGGACTTGTTCGTTCGCATTCGCTCGTGAGTGACCTCCCGAAGAACGTTGATGCGCCCCCACAGCTCGTTGTCGAGGTTCTCGTAGGCGTCCGGACGGATCCGCACCGGACAGCGGGTGCTGAACGGGCAGCCGCGTGGCGGATGCCGCGGGTTCGGGGGCGTCCCCCGAAGCGTGATCCGCTCGTCGCTCGCCGTCGGGTCCGGCTCCGGGATCGCGGACAACAGCGCGTGCGTGTACGGGTTCGCCGGATTCTCGAACAGCTGCTCGGTCGGGCCGATCTCCATCACGTTGCCGAGGTACATCACCGCAACCCGGTCACAGAGGTGCCGAACGACCGAGAGGTCGTGCGCGATGAACAGGTAGGTGAGCCCGAACTCGTTTTGGAGGTCCTCCAGCAGGTTGATCACCTCGGCCTGCACCGACACGTCGAGCGCCGAGGTGGGCTCGTCGAGCACGATGAAGTCCGGCTCCAGCGTCAGCGTTCGCGCGATGTTGATCCGCTGGCGCTGCCCGCCGGAGAACTGGTGGGGGTAACGGAAGTAGTGCTCGGGCTGAAGTCCCACCGTTTCCAGCAGGTCACGAACGCGCTCTTTGCGCTCGCTCGGCGTCCCCCACTCGTGAACGTCGAGCGGCTCGCGGACGATCTCGCCGACCGTCATCCGGTCGTTGAGACTGGAGTCTGGATCCTGATACACCATCTGGGCGTTGCGCCGCCAGGCGTGGAGCTCCTTGCCGGACAGCTCCATCACGTCGCGGTCGTTGTACCGCATCTCGCCGCCCGTGGGCGACTCCAGTCGGAGCAGGGTGCGCCCGAGCGTCGTCTTCCCGCAGCCGGACTCGCCGACCAGTCCCAGGGTCTCCCCCTTCTTGATGTCGAAGTCGACGCCGTCGACCGCTTTGACGGGGTCGCCGCCGAGGAGTCCCCCCTCGTCGTAGTACGTCTTGAGGCCGCGTACCTCCCAGAGCGTCTCCTCGTCGGCCGGTTCAGCCTCGTCGGTCGATGGTGGTGTGGTCTGGCTCATCGGCTTTCACCTCCGTCGGTTTCGGCGCGGCCCGTCGGGTCGCCGTCCGCACCCCGCTTGGCGTGCCGGGCGACCGCGTCCGCCCGGTCGGCGCCCTCAGGATAGAGGAGACACGCCGCCCGGTGGTCGTCGTCCTCGTCGGTCTCTTCGCTGACCGGCGTCAGCTCCGGATGGACGGACTCGCAGTCGCCGAACGCCTCCGGACAGCGTGGAGCGAACCGGCAGTACGTCGCCGGCTCGTTCGGCGTCGGGACGTTTCCGGACATCGTCTCCAGCCTGTCGCCGCTCTGTGTGCCGGGGATCGACCGGAGCAGTCCCTGCGTGTACGGGTGCTTCGGGTTCGCAAACAGCGTCTCCACGTCGGCCTGTTCGACGAGCTCGCCGGCGTACATCACGTTCACCCGGTCGGTGACGTTGGCGATGACGCCCATGTCGTGGGTAATGAACAGGATGCCGAGGTCGCGCGTCTCCTGCAGCTCCTCGAGGAGTTCGAGGATCTGCGCCTGGATCGTCACGTCGAGCGCCGTCGTCGGCTCGTCACAGATCAGCACTTCGGGGTCACACGCCAGCGCCATCGCGATGACGGCGCGCTGGCGCATCCCGCCCGAGAACTGGTGGGGATACTCGCCGACCCGCCGGCGCGCGTCGGGGATCCCGACCGCCTCCAGCAGGTCGATCGCCTCGCGGGTCGCCTCCTGTCCGCGAAGTCCCTGGTGGAGCCGCAGCGACTCCTTGATCTGGTTGCCCACCGTGTACACCGGGTTGAGGCTGGTGAGCGGGTCCTGGAACACCATCGCGATCTTGCCGCCGCGCATCGCGCGGGCGGACTCTCCTTCGAGGCGGGTGATCTCCACGTACCCCTCCTCGATGGTGTCGGGGTCGCTGGGGTTCCCCTCGGTGACGATCACGTAGTCGTCGTCGGCCACGCCGAGCGCCTCGCCGTAGCCGGCGGCGACGAAGTCGCCGACGGTGGCCGCCGCGGCGTCCTCGTAGCCGAACGTTGCCGGCGTGGCGTCGATGTCCGGACGGTCGAACATCGCCGCCGGCTCCTCGTCCAGCGCCGAGAGGTCGGCCGTGTGGCCCGAGAAGCGCTCGGCGAACTCCCGAACCGTCGGGACGTGTGTGAAGCGAATGCTCGACCCGTCGAGCACGCGACCCGGCGAGTCGACGAGCCCCATGATCGAGCGCGCCGTGACGCTCTTTCCGGAGCCGGACTCGCCGACGACGCCGACGGTCTCGCCGGGCGTCACGTCGAAGTTGACGCCGTCGACCGCCCGGATCGTCTCCTTGTCCGTGAAGAACGCCGTCCGCAGGTTCCGAACGGAGAGGATCGGGTCGTCGCTCACGTCGCTCATCCGCCACCACCCCCTGCGGCCGCGGTATCGGTGTCGACGTCGCTTTCGGGGTCGATGGCGTCGCGGACCCCGTCACCGAAGGCGTTGAAGCCGGTGACGACCGCCACGATCAGCAGCCCCGGCAGCGTGGAGACGTGCCACGCCTGCGTCGAGACGTACGAGCGTCCTTCGGAGACGATCCGCCCCCACTCGGGGGTCGGGGGGTTGATCCCCAGCCCGAGGAACGAGAGGGCGGCCGTCGCGATGATGATGCTTCCCAACAGCAGCGACGAGTAGATCATGATGTAGGTTGCGATGTACGGCGCCATGTGCTTGCGCATCGTCGCGCCGGGCGACTGGCCGAAGCTTCTCGCGGCGTCGACCCACTCCTCCTCGGCCACCTGCAGCGAGGGGCCACGTATCGAACGCCACATCCCCGGCCAGTACACCGCGGCGAAGATGAGCGCCAACAGCAGGCCGCCGTCGTACACCTCCGCGACCGGATGGTTGGCCTGCTGGAACAGCACGGACAACAACAGCACGAACAGGAACGCCGGGATGGAGATGATCGTGTCGGAGACGATCACCGTCAGCGCGTCGACGACGCCCTTGTAGTAGGCCGTGATCAGCGACAGCGCAAGCGCGATGGCCGTGCCGAGCCCGATGGCGATGAGGCCGATCACGAGCGACGTCCGCGCGCCGAACACGAGGAACGTCATCATGTCCTGGCCGTCGACGGTGGTGCCGAGCGGGGCCCAGCGGTCGAACGCGTCGTAGCTCAGCGGGCCGACCGTCGAGGCCGACCCGTCCGAGCGCACCTGCAGGTTCGCCGACCCGTGGGCGATCGACTGCACTTCGCCGTCGTCCCCGAGGTAGGAGAACTCGTACTCGTACGGCTGGTAGATGTTGTGTTCGACCGCCGCGGCGCCGAGCGACGGTGCCCAGATGGCCATCACGACGAACGCGAAGACGATGGAGAGGCCGAGCAGCCCCCAGTAGTGGCTGCTGAACCGGTTGATCACGTCGTCACGCGGCGTCCAGTCCGCCTCGCGGTAGTGGTCGCGGTAGACGTTGTACCCCTTCCACAGCCACGCGAGCAGCGCGAACGCGTACGCGTAGATGACGACCACGCGAAGCGCCCACGCCCACGCCGGCGAGAGGCCCAGGAAGGTCCCCTCCCAGCCGCCCTCCGGCAGCCGGTGGCCCTCGTTCGAGATGAACTCCCGGCTGGTGAGCGTGTTCAGCGAGGAGATCGTCTCCAACGCCTGCGTGAACATGGCGACCAGCATGTCGAGGACGGCGCCGACCGGCGTGTAGACGACGAGTGCGGCGCCGACGCCGAGCGTGCCGGCGATGAGCAGCCGCTCGACGAGCTCGTCCACGTCCCGCCCCTGCTCGATCCCGAGCAGGGAGACGAGCGAGACCGGGACGAGAACGGACTTCACCACCGCGGCGGCGACCAGCAGCAGCACGAGCGCGGTGACCGTGAAGCCGACCATGCCGCCGACGATCCCGGCGCTTGCCGCGACGTTCATCTCGACCTGGCCGGGGAGCTCGGCGATTCGGGCGAGCGCCCAGCGGGTCAGCTCGCCGATGCGAACCGTCGCGCCGGCGATGCGACCGAGTTCGACGACGAGCAACAGCGCGAGTCCGCCGAGCCAGAGCGCTGCCGGTCGGGGGTTCTCCGCAACTCGGTCGCGCAGCGAGCGGTCGAGGTCAGCCGCCCGGTCGGTGTCCGTCGTGGGTGTGGCGGTGTCCGTCGTGGGTGTGTCGGTGTCGTTCATGTGTCGTACCCCACACGCGGGTCGAGTATCGTGTACAGGAGGTCCTGGAAGATGTTCATCAGAATGATCACCAGCGTGAAAATGAACAGGAGCGCGCCCGCGAGCGGCAGGTCGCCCTGCACCGCCGCGTTGAAGAACAGCGCGCCGAGCCCGTTGATCCCGAAGATCACCTCGACGATGACCGACCCGCCGATGAGCAGGAAGGCCTCGTTGGTGATCACCGGTACGAGCGGGATCAGCGCGTTCCGGAACACGTGTTTCCAGACGATGAGCCGGTTGGGGAGCCCCTTCGCCTTCGCCGTCTCCACGTAGTTCGAGTTGATCGTCTCGAGGATCGCCGTCCGGCCGATCCGGAGCTCGGTCGCCATGGAGGCGGAGCCGAGCACCAGCGCCGGCGGGATGGTCATCTTGATCGCGACCGCGAGCGTCCCCAAGTCGATCGGGATCCCGATGCCGAGAACCACGCTTCCCTCACCCGGGGCGATGAAATCCAGCGGGGGCGTGCCGATCAGGCTGTCGACCGACGGCCCGATCTCGTACCAGTCGAAGCCGAGGAACCCGCCGCCGTCGGTGCGCCGGAGGATCGTCAGAAGCATGATCGCCAGCCAGAAGTTGGGCATGGCCAGCCAGACGATTCCGCCGAAGGAGGCGACGTAGTCGCCCCAGCTGTTGGGGTTGAGGCCGGCGTAGAAGCCGAGCGGGATGCCGATGAAAAGCGGCAGCAGGATGGCCCAGAAGCCGAGCCAGAGCGTCCGCGGCGCGAAGATCATCACGAGCTCCTCAACGGTCCGGCCCCGGTGGATCACCCACGACTGACCGAGGTCGAAGGTGATCAGGTTGATCATGAAGTCGATGTACTGCCGCCACAGCGGCTGGTCCAAGCCGAGTTGCTGGCGGAGCGCCGCCGCGTCCCCTCCGGTCCCCTCGGGACCCAGGATCGCCGACACCGGGTCGATGGGGCCCATCCGCAGTGCGACGAAGATGATCGTCATCACGAGGAAGAGGACGGGGACGGTCAACAGGAGCCGCTTGAAGAAGTAGTGCCAGCGGCTCATAGCCGGTCGTTTGTGTACCGTTGTCGTAGCATATGCTTGCGATTCCGTCTGTCCCACCCTTAACGTGGAGCCTAATATTTACCCCGATCCATAACGGCTTGTAGTGGGAGCACAGCCGCGCCGCTTGTCGAACCCAAAAAGCAAACCGCGTGGTCGTGGACGACGCGCCCCGCGGTTCGAACGGTCGTCGATCGACGAGTCGTTACTCGTCGCGGGCCGCTTCCCAGTCGAGGTAGTAGCCGTCCGCTTCCTCGGGGAGCAGGTCCGTGTCCGTGTTGGCGGGCTCGAAGCCGAACATGCCGTACGCGATGTCCGTCCAGCTCCACACCCAGCCGAGCGAGTACGCCTGGAGGTCGCCGTCCTCACCGCGGCTCTGCAGCGTGTTGAACTGCGCCTCCTCGAGGTCGATGTCCAGCCCGATCCCGGCAGCCTTGTCACGGACGAGGCGGCCGGCGTCCTGGAACGTCGGGTCCTGATAGGTGGTGAGCGTCAGCTCGTAGGGGTCGTCGTCGTCGTAGCCGGAACCCTCCATGATCTCGCGGGCCTCCTCACGCTGGGTCTCGTTGACGCCGTAGGGCCACTGGTCGACCCAGTCGTCGTACGGCATCGTCTCCTCGGGCCAGATCGCCGGCGGCGTGAAGCTGAACGCCTCGGTACCGCGGCCCTCGAAGACCTCCTGGACGAGCTCCTCGTGGTCCATCAGGTGGGCGAACGCCTTCCGGGCCGCGCGGTCCGTCTGGGCGACGTTGAAGCCGAAGTAGTACGTCGCGATGTCCGGCACGCCGACGTAGTTCAGCATGTCGCCGTTCTCGATCGGGCCGTACTCGCCGATGTCGCGCTGGCGGTCGTCCGTCTCGGCGTCGACGAGCTCGCGGTCGTAGAAGGCGGTGGGGATCTCGAACGCGTCGACGTTGCGCTCCGTGATGACCGTCCAGATGGCGTCGGCGTCCTCGATGACGTTCCACTCGACGGCCTCGACGTTCGCCTGCGAGCCGTGGAAGGCGTCGAAGCGCTCGACGCGCGCCTCGGAGTCCGGGACCCACTCGTCGAACTCGAAGGGACCGGTGCCGTTGGGATCTTCCGTCGCGAAGTCCTCCTGGGAGATCTCGCCGTCGTAGTCCGGCAGGTCGTCGACGTAGCCTTCGGGAACGGCCGCGAAGGAGTCGTACGTGACGATCTCGAGTACGGCCGGGTTGGGGCTCTGCAGTTCGATCTCGAAGGTGTGGTCGTCGATGACCTCGATACCCTCGGAGTCCGGCACGACGTTACGCGGACCGACGCCCTCGTCCTCGTCGGTCTCGTAGGTGATACCGACGCCGGTGCCGGCGTCGAGCAGGAAACTCGCGCGCTGGCTCGACGGCGACTCCGCGAGGCGGCGCCACGCGTACTTGAAGTCGCCGGCGGTGAGGTCGGTGCCGTCGTGGAACTCGGCGTCCTCGTTGATGTGGAAGGTGTACGTCTCGGAGTCCTCGGAGATCTCGACCTCTTCAAGCAGCTGGTTCTCGACCTCGGCGACGCCCGCCGGGTACGTGGTGAGCCCCTCGTACAGCTGGCTAAGCAGCGTCGCGGACGCGGTGTCGGTGGACGCGATGGGGTCGAGCGTCGAGATGGTCGAGTTGATCAGCGACAGGACGTTCTCGTCCTTCTGGTCGTGGTCGGTGTCGATCTCGACGTCGTTGTACGTCTGGTGGTGCAGCCCGAGCGCGCCCATCGAGTCCAGCTCGACCCACTCGTAGGAGAAGCGCTCGGTGAGCCCGTGATACAGCGGGAGCAGCACCATGTCGTCACGGACCGCTTCCTCGATCTCGACGTAGGCCTGATTGCGGACGTCCTCGGCCTCGGGTCCGGGGTTGGCCTGGACGCGTTCCCACGCCTCCTGAGCCTTGTCGACGTTGTGCTCGCCGAGGTCCGGACCCGAAGGCTCGTCGTCGCCGTTCTCACCGTTGTCGTCCTCGTCGTCGGGCTCCTGGCTCGAACAGCCAGCGACCGCCGCGGCCGTCGCGACGCCGCCCGATGCAGTCAGGAATCGCCTCCGTGAAAGGTGTTCACGCTTTGGCATGCTGTGACGCACTATTCGCCTCATTCACAAAAGTCTGCGGAATATGATCGACACCACATCGAACCAGCAATTCGCATGCCTGAGGCGCCGAAACCTGTTTTAAACACAGTTTCTCACCGAGAGAAGATCTATTTAACTGATACCAAATGACACACCATTCGACGCGCCGCCGAACGGACACCCTCTTTGCGGACCGCCGCCACAAGCGGACGGACATGTTGATCGCTGGAACCGTCGTCGCCGGCCCCGACACCGTGATCCCCGACGGCGCGGTCGTCGTCGAGGGGAGCGAGATCGTCGCGGTCGGCGACGGCGACGACCTGCAAGCGCAGTACCCCGACCACGAGCGGCGCGAGCACGACCTCGTCGCGCCCGGACTGGTCGGCGGGCACGTCCACTCCGTCCAGTCGCTCGGGCGCGGGGTGGCCGACGACACCGCCCTCCTCGACTGGTTGTTCGACGCCGTCCTCCCCATGGAGGCGGCGATGGACGCCGAGGCGACGCGCGCGGCCGCCGAGCTCGGCTACCTCGAATGCCTGGAGTCGGGAACCACGACCGTGCTCGACCACCTTTCGGTGAACCACGCCGCGGAGGCGTTCGAGGCCGCCGTCGACACCGGGATCCGGGGACGGCTCGGCAAGGTGCTGATGGACAAGGAGTCGCCCGAGGGGCTGATCGAGGAGACGGACGCCGCGCTCGCCGAGACGGAGTCGCTGATCCGCGAGTATCACGGCGCGGCCGACGGGCGCGTGCGCTACGCCGTCACGCCCCGATTCGCCGTCTCCTGTACGGAGGAGTGCCTTCGCGGGTGTCGGGAGATCGTCGACCGCCACGACGGCGTGCGGATCCACACGCACGCGAGCGAGAACGCCGACGAGATCGCCGCCGTCGAGACGGACACCGGGATGCGGAACGTGCTCTGGCTCGACGAGGTGGGGATCACCGGTCCGGACGTGACGCTCGCCCACTGCGTGCACACGGACGAGGCCGAACGCGAGGTGCTCGCGGACACCGACACCGTCGTCACCCACTGCCCCTCCTCGAACATGAAGCTCGCCTCGGGGATCGCCCCGATACAGGACTACCTCGACCGGGGCATCACCGTCGCGCTCGGCAACGACGGGCCGCCGTGCAACAACACGCTCGACCCGTTCACGGAGATGCGCCAAGCCAGCCTGCTCGGGAAAGTGGACGCGCTCGACCCGACGCGGCTCCCCGCGGAGACGGTGCTGGAGATGGCGACGGTCAACGGCGCCCGTGCTGCCGGCTTCGAACGCCTCGGGAAGCTGGAGCCGGGCTACCGCGCCGACGTGATCGGCCTCACGACGGACAAGACGCGGGCGACCCCGCTCCACGACCCGCTCTCACACCTCGTGTACGCCACCCACGGCGACGACGTGGAGTTCACGATGGTCGACGGCGACGTGGTCTACGACGACGGCGAGCACGTCGGCATCGACGCCGCGGCGGTTCGCGCCCGCGCGACGCGACACGCCGAGCGCGTGCTCGACGAGGCGGGCGTCGAGCGCGGGTTCGAGGCGTAACGTCAGGGACGGTTTCGGGAGTGGACTACTACTCGGCACCGCGTCGCATCGAAAACAGCAATAACCCGACTGCCAGCAGCACGAGCACCGCCGCACGGAGTCGTTCCCCTGTGAAATAGTTGGCCACGGCCAACAGCATCACCACGACGGCGACGATGAGTGTCGGCACGGTCGTGCCGTCGAGCCTACCGAGTGGCGTGCGCATACCTCACCTCACGCGGCAGCCGATTTAGTCGGTCCGGTGACACGGCGACGCGAGGTGTTTGGACGTTTGATCTGGCACTACAGTCGTTCTCCCTGATAGTCGCCGTCGTACGTCTCCTCGTGCTCCGCGTGCGCGAGAACGATCTGGGCGATACGGGCGCCGGGCTCCAGCTCGATCGGGTAGCCGACACGAAGCAGCCCCTCACCCACGCCCTCGTAGCCGGCGTCCCAGACGGCGGTGTTGAGCATACAGGAGTTGCGCAGGAGACTGGACCGCGGGTAGACGAAGCCGACGTGCTCGTCGGGGATCCCGACCGGCTCGCCGTAGCGGACGACGTAGCTGCCGCGTTCGAGCCGGTAGGTGTCGTTCGTGGTCGTCAGCTCCGTGCGCTCGGCGACGTGTTTTCCCTCGCGGGTGATCGCGCCCGGCTCGGTCTGCTGGAAGACGGCTCCGAGCGTGAGGTCGACGCCGTTCGGCTGCACCTGCTCGTCGTCGAGGTCGGCGCCGGCGGCCTCCAGCGCGGCGGCCACGTACGCCCCGGATTCGAACATACCGATGGTCCCACGGCCGCCGCCAAAACCGTTCGTGTTCGTCGTGGGACGACCCACCGTGAAAGGATGCACTACACCCTTCAATACCTGAATTGTGATCCGTTTTCATGACTCATGTGAACACGCCGATTTCGCACAAAGAATTGCCGCACGTAGGCGAATTCCACACGGTCGTTCGGACGAAAACACGCGGGATTTATATTCGAGGCGGGGCCATCTTCAGCTGATATGGGACAGACGATTACGGAGAAGATCCTCGATGAGCATCTCGTCGAGGGCGAGCTGACGCCCGGCGAGGAGATCGGCATCGAGATCGACCAGGTGCTCACACAGGACACGACGGGGACGATGGTGTGGCTCCAGTTCGAGGCCCTCGAGATGGACGAGGTCCAGACGGAGCTCGCCGCGCAGTACTGTGACCACCAGACGTACCAGTTCGACTTCAAGAACACGGACGACCACCGCTTCCTCCGCTCGGCGGCCGGTTCGTTCGGCGCCTACTTCTCCCGGCCCGGCAACGGCATCTGCCACCAGGTCCACAAGGAGAACTTCGCGGCGCCCGGCAAGACCCTCCTCGGCTCGGACTCGCACACCCCGACGCCCGGCGGGCTCGGCCAGCTGGCGATCGGCGTCGGCGGCCTCGACATCGCCGTCGCGATGGGCGGCGGCGCCTACTACGTCGAGATGCCCGAGGTCGTCAACGTCCAGCTCGAAGGGGAGCTCCCCGAATGGGCGACGGCGAAGGACATCGCGCTCCACCTGCTCGGTGAGCTGACCGTGAAAGGCGGCGTCGGCAAGGTGTTCGAGTACACCGGTTCCGGCGCGGAGAACCTCACGATCCCCGAGCGGACGACGATCACCAACCTCGGCACCGAGCTCGGCGCCACTTCCTCCATCTTCGCGACCGACGAGAAGACGGAAGAGTGGCTCGCCAAGCAGGGCCGCGAGGACGAGTACGTCGACCTCCAGCCCGACGCGGACGCGGAGTACGCCGAGACGATCACCGTCGAGCTCGACGAGCTCGAGCCGCTCGTGGCCGCGCCGTCGATGCCCGACAACGTCGCCCCCGTCAGCGAGTTCGAGGGTACCGAGGTCGAGCAGGTCATCATCGGCTCCTGTACGAACGGCGCCTACGAGGACATCCTCCCCGGCGCGAAGATGCTCGAGGGTCGCGAGGTCGCGAAACACACCGAGATGATCGTCGCACCGGGCTCCAAGCAGGCCTCCGAGATGCTAGCCCGCGAGGGCTGGACCGCGGAGATGATGGCGGCCGGCGTCAACTTCTCCGAGGCGACGTGTGGTGCCTGTATCGGCATCGGCCACGTGCCCGCCTCCGACTCCGTCTCGCTGCGCACCTTCAACCGCAACTTCGAGGGTCGCTCCGGCATCGAGGACGACTCCGTCTTCCTCTGCTCGCCCGAGGTCGCCACCGCGGCCGCCATCGCCGGCGAGATCGTCGACCCGCGTGACCTCGCCGACGAGCTCGGCGACCTGGAGGCGCCCGGCCTCGAGATGGGCGAGAGCTACGGTCCCGGTATGGGCCAGGACGACCCCGACATCATCACGCCCGACGAGGCGATCGACGACGAGCTGATCAAGGGCCCCAACATCGGCGACGTGCCGCTGCGGGACGCGCTGGAGGCCGACATCGGCGGTGAAGCGCTCCTCAAGATGGAGGACAACATCACCACCGACCACATCATCCCGGCCACCGCGGACATCCTGAAGTTCCGCTCGAACATCGAGAAGCTCTCGGAGTTCACCCTCTCGCGCGTCGACGACACGTTCGCTGACCGCGCCAAGGCAGCCGGTGAGGGCGTTCTCGTCGCCGGCGAGAACTACGGTCAGGGCTCCTCGCGTGAGCACGCCGCACTCTGTCCGATGTACCTCGGCATCGAGGCCGTCTTCGCACAGAGCTTCGCCCGCATCCACAAGGCGAACCTGTTCAACTTCGGCATCGTCCCGCTGGAGATCGACGCCGAAACGTACGAGCAGATCGACCAGGGCGACGACATCCAGATCGTCGACGATGTCGGCAGTGCGGTTGCCGAGGGCGTCGAGGAGTTCACCGTCAGCGTCAACGACGGCGAGTGGGAGTTCACCGCCGACCTCGACGCCTCCGAGCGCGAGCGCGAGATCCTCGCCTCCGGTGGCAAGCTCTCGTGGGTCAAACAGCAGCACAGCGGCGACTCCGGTGCGGCACCCGCCGACGACTGAGCTGGAGACCACAACCCGTTTTCTCCGTTTTTTCAGCCGCGTAGCGTAGCGACCGGCGCGCGACGCCGACACCGCCCCGCTACCCTTTTGCCGGCGGCCGCCCCAATCTCGGGCATGTCGCAGGCACGCACGCGGTCGGCGCCGACCCCGCACGGCGACGTGGAGTACGAGGTGGTGACGTGTGCCAACTGCGGGGAGGAGGTGGTTCCCGAGGATGCCGTCCCCGTGGGGATCGGCGCGGAGACGTACTCCTGTGACGGGCTGCCGTTCTGCCGGAGCGAGCACGAGCGCCCGCGCGAGCGGCGCGCGCTGTGCGGCTACTGTGCGGAGGCGACGCTGGAGTACACCCGCGAGCCGGATGGCGTTCGTGACCGGCTTGAGGAGTTCGCCGCGGAGGCGTCACCGATGGGCATCGGGCTCTGGCTCGGCATCGTCGGCGGGGTGGCGCTGTCCGTCGCCCTCCTCGTGGTGCGTCTGCTGGTCGGGGTTCCCTGAAAAAGGGTCGGCGAGCGCCCGTTCGCCGGAGGGTGGTGGAGCGGTTGGCGCATGAGACACCGAGACGACGATGCTCGTCGACCGACCTCCGGAGTGAGTATTGCAATTCGTCGCCGTCAGCAGAGTATATAAACAGTCGAGCAGAGCAGCAACGCTCTCCTGATAAACGGGCTGCAGTGCGGTGGCGCGCCCGGCGAGCGCCCCGTGGGCGCTCGGCGGCGCGCGAGGGACGCCGCGAGCGGAGCGAGCGGCGAGGCTGGGGAGGTATGAGGCGCGGTTGCTGTGCTGTGCGGGGCGGGACTCAAAGGGGCAGCCGGCTCCGGGACGACGGGCGACGCCAAGCACCGCAGCGGGCGGTGTCGAGAGCGAGGAGCACAGCGAGCCCCTCGACCGGAGCCGGCTGGGGCTTTGCAGGCGGTCCTCTCCAGCGCAAAACCAGCAACTCACCGGACAACCTCTGCTTATAAAGGGGGAACAACCCCACCAACGCCCCACTCATAAACTCCCCCACCAACCACGTACTACACCTACTCCCGAGGTCACACATCCGGAATCAGGTCGTACTCGCTTAAAAGGGAAAACACCCGCCGGGGCCGTCGTCCTTATCGGCGCGGAGGGCGAACGTCGGACCGTGACGCCAGTCGAAACGGCCATACGGGAGGTGGAACGCGCCGACCTACTGGCAGTCCAGCGGATCGAGACCGCCTGCTTTTCGGACCCGTGGCCGTTCGAGGCGTTCGAGCGCTTTCTCGAGGAGCCGGCGTTTCTGGTGGCGGAGCGAGCCCCCGTGGGGACGTCCAGTAACGGAGCCACCGGCGAGATCGTGGGCTACGTCGTCGCCGACTCCACGCCCAACTTCGGCCGGGATATCGGCCACGTGAAGGACCTCGCAGTCGCACCCGACGCCCGCGGCGAGGGGGTGGGTCGCGCGCTGTTGCGCGCCGCGCTCCTCCGGCTGCACGCGCAGGGTGCCGCCGTCGTGAAACTCGAGGTGCGCACGAGCAACGAGGCCGCGCGCTCGCTGTACGCCGACGAGGGGTTCGAGCCGCTTCGGCGGGTGCCGCGCTACTACCCGGACGGGGAGGACGCGCTCGTGCTCGTCGTCGACCTCGACCAGTGGGTCGAGGAACGCTGACCGACCGGGTGACGAACGCGTCGGCGAGCCAGTCACGCCGACGGCCCGGTCACGCTGACGGCCCAACACGCTGACGGCCCACCCACGCCGGCGACAACGGGGACGACGTGTCTTCCGGTTTCAGCAAGGCTTACACGACGGGACGGCAACCCGATAGTATGAGCTCGGTTCCCGAACGGGCGGACATCGACGCGGAGTATCAGTGGGATCTGGAGAGCATCTTCCCGGACGACGAGGCGTGGGCGGAGGCGTACGAGGCGGTCGCCGGGCGCATCGACGAGCTCGCCGACTACGAGGGTCGCGTCACCGAGGACGCCGAGACGCTGCTGGAGCTGCTGGAGCTTCGCGAGGAGATCTTCCGCGAGGTCGGACAGGTGGCGGTGTACGCCCGGCTTCGCAGCGCCGAGGACACGCGCGACCAGGAGTATCAGGCGATGTCCGCGAAGGCCTCCTCGCTGCGGTCGGAGGCGTCGAGCACCATCTCGTACCTCGAACCCGAGCTGCAGGAGCTGACCGAGGATGACGTCGAGGCGTTCGTCGAGGCGGAGCCGGAGCTCGCCGACTACGAGCACTACCTCGACGACGTGTTGCGGATGAAACCGCACACGCGCTCGGCGGAGGTCGAGGAGGTGCTGGCCGACCTCTCGGAGGTCACCTCCGCGCCGAGCGACATCTACTCGATGCTGACGAACGCCGACCTCACCTACGGCACCGTGGAGGACCCCGACGGCGAGGAAGTCGAGATCACGCAGGCGAACTTCACCAAACTCCAGACGAACCCGGACCGGGAGTTCCGCCAGCGCGTCCACGAGACGTTCTACGACGAGTGGGCCGACGTGCGCAACACCGTCGGCACCTCGCTCGAAAAGGCCGTCCGCGAGCACACGATCAGCGCCGACATCCGGGACTACGACTCCGCGCGCGCCGCCGCGCTCGACGGCTCGAACGTTCCGGTTGAGGTGTACGACACGCTGGTCGACACCGTCGACGCCAACCTCGACGTGCTCCACCGGCACGCCGACCTGAAGGCGGAGGCACTCGGCGTCGAACAGCTCCAGAGCCACGACTTCTACATGTCGCTGACGGGCGAGCAGGGCCCCGACGTGGAGTACGAGCAGGCGAAAGAGTGGGTGATCGAGGCGGTCGCCCCGCTGGGCGAGGCGTACCAGGAGCGGATGGCCGAGGGGCTGGAGGACCGCTGGGTCGACGTGTACGAGAACCGCGGCAAGCGCTCGGGGGCGTTCTCCTCGGGCACGTACGACACCCAGCCGTACATTCTGATGAACTACCAGGACGACATCTCCTCGATGTACACGCTCGCCCACGAGCTCGGTCACTCGATGCACTCGGAGCTCGCCGGCGACGAACAGCGCTGGCACGACGCCAGCTACGAGATCTTCGTCGCGGAGATCGCCTCCACCGTTAACGAGACGCTGCTCACCCACTACCTGCTGGAGAACGTCGAGGACCCCGAGCTGCGGACGCACGTGCTCGACGAGTACCTGGAGCGGTTCCGCTCGACGCTGTTCCGCCAGACGATGTTCGCCACCTTCGAACAGCGGATCCACGAGGCGGTCGAGAACGACGAGCCGCTCACGCCGGACGCCCTGGACGAGATGTACGCCGAGCTCAAGGGCGACTACTACGAGCCCGCCGAGCTCACCGGCGGCATCGAACGCGAGTGGCAGCGCATTCCGCACTTCTACTACGACTTCTACGTCTACCAGTACTCGACGGGCATCGCGGCCGCCGCCGCCATCGTCGAGCGCATCCTCTCGGAGGGCGAGGCGGCCGCCGCCGACTACCGCGAGATGCTCGCCGCCGGCGGCTCCGACTACCCGCTGGAGGTCGTCGAGCTCGCCGGCATCGACATGGCGTCGCCCGACCCGATCGAGTCCGCCATCGGCATCTACGACGACTACCTCGACGAGGTCGCCGAGCTGCTCGAACTGGAGTAGAGTCGTCGGCTCGTTTTATCGGTGGACGATGAGCGGCGGAGCGTTCCTTATCGGGTTCGTTGAAACCCCCATCAGGTGACCGATGCCGACCCAGCCTCGGTCTATACAGGGGAACAATCTAACGCGGGCAACACCTCACGGCTTAACTGATGAATCTTCTCCAGTATACATACGCTACCCAAATTGTGGCACCTCCGAGAAACCCGAGAAGCTGTGAGATTAAGTTAAAACCAAAAGGTGGGGCCCGTGCCCTAATAATGAACGCTATGAGAAAGAATACCGCAAAGGGTATAATCACCGCCACTGGCAGAAACTGTTTCAGCTCAACATCTAGATGAGAAATGAAGAGTGCCGTAGCTACTGCTATAATCGCCGCTTGAATGAAGAGCCAGTGGAACTCATTAAGATAGTTGTGGAGCGGGAATCCTATCGTGAACAACTCAATTATTTGAAATATTATGATTGCTATAACGAAGCTGACTATTGATCCGATGTCTCCAGATGTGTTCATTATGGCCGTTAATCCGCCACATAATAATTAACAATTCTGGCTCAACGGACTCTGTTGAAATCTTCTTCTTCAAACGCGGAGAAGAATGGAACAGCCGGTCACCAAGCAGTCCGCATCGACCGGCTGTTTCAGGCGAGAATGTGCCTGAAGGATGGAGTTCCCACAGAGCCCGTATCAGTGGTCGCCGGCGACGCCGGCGTTTCTCCCGGCTCCGCTCTCAGCACATCCCAGATCGCCGATTAGCAGCGTCTCCGACGGGGATCGTCCCGTATCGCCTCTTATAACCCCGTCTCAGGCCCCACCCACGCCCTCGTCCTCGCGCTCGCCGACGTGCGCGCGGAGGGTGTCCACGTCCTTGTTGCCGGCCCCGGTGTTGAGCAGGACGACGGTGTCGTCCGGGCCGAACTCGCCGCGCTCGGCCAGCGTGAACGCGCCGGCGGCCGCGGCGGCGCAGGTCGCGCCCATCTCCAGCCCCTCCTCGCGGGCGACCTCGATCGCGGCGTCGAGGATCTCGGCGTCCGTGTTGGCGACGGCGCCGCCGTCGGACTCCCGGAGCGCGTCGAGGATCATCGGGCTGGCGCCGGGGTCCGGGATCGCGATCCCGTTGCAGGCAGTGGTGATCTCGTCGTCGGAGAGAGGCTCGTGGCGGTCGGCGCCCGCCTCGAACGCCTCGACGATCGGCGCACAGCCCGCGGCCTGCGCGGCGTACATCGGGGCGAGCTCGTCGGTCCAGCCGAGGTCGCGGACCTCCCGGGCAGCCTTGTGCATCCCGACGAGGCCGACGCCGCCGCCGGTCGGGTAGACGACGGCGTCGGGCGCCTCCCAGTCGAGCTGTTCGAGCAGCTCCAGCGCCATCGTCTTCTTCCCCTCGTGACGGTACGGCGTGACGAACGTCTTCGTGGAGTACCAGTCGGGGTTCTCGTCCATCGCGGCGGCGTACGCCTTCCCCGCGTCACCGATCTGGGAGGTGCCGCCGACGGGGTCGGTCACGGTGAGGTCGGCACCGTGGACCTCCACCATCGCCTTCTGCGTGAACCCGGCGCGCGACGGGAGAAAGACGTGCGCGTCGAGGTCGGCGCAGGCGGCGTACGCGGCGGCCGCCTGCCCGGCGTTGCCCGCGGAGTTGAGCGCCACGTCGGCGGCACCGTGCTCGACGGCGGCGGTCATCGCCGCCGCCTGCCCGCGGTCCTTGAACGTCCCCGTCGGATTGTCGCCTTCGTCTTTCAGGAGGACGCGCCCGACGCCCATCGCGTCCGCGAGGTCGGGACACTCAACGAGCGGCGTCGCCCCCTCGCCGAGCGACACTGCGACGCCCGAGGGGAACGGGAGCAGCTCCTCGTAGCGCCACATCGACGAGAACGGGCGCGCCTGGAGATCCTCGGGCGTCACCCGAATGCGGTCGTAGTCGTAGTCGGGGTCCAGAATGCCGCCGCAGTCGGGACAGCGGTGGGTGGCTGTTTCGGCGTCAAAGTGCTCCTCACAGTCGACACAGCGCAGGCCGACGAAGGCCTCGGTGGTTCGCATGTCCGCCCCTTCGACACGGAGGGTCACGGGCGGTCGCTTCCCGGCAAGATCGGTGGGGTTCGTCGCCGGCGTGTGCCGGGGGGGGGGGCGCCGCGGTTGCCGCGGTTGCCGCCGGCGTCGCGTCCGCCGCCGCGCCACCCGGTTCCCGATCGGTCGGATGGGCGACCTCGTCGAACCACGCCAGCACGCGCTCGGCGGCGCGCTCGGCGTCTACCGCAAAGACGAACTCGACAATTGAGCGACGTCGGCCACTTTTGCGCGAGTGAGGAACCTGGCGAACGGCGTGGAGCTGCCGCTTCGAGGGTGAGAGCGCCGCCGATCCGCTGGGACGAGCGGGGCGGCGGGTGGATGGGTGTGCGTCCGCCCCGGGAGCGGGGGCGGACGCACGGGAGACGGAAAGAGGGGCTGTCGCGGGGGGACGCCCGCGACCGCCGGGGCGCGGTCGCGGGGAGGGATCCCCCGCGGGCGCCGAAGATGACCCCCGTAGGGGAATCCCCCGTACGGGCGTCGGATAGTGTTCACGCAGGTGGGCAGCCGTTGGCTGCGGTGGGTTCTTCGCGTCGCGGTCGACGCGAGGTGATGTCAGGGTGCCGCTGCCCACTCGGTCGTACAGGATGCACTACTAAAGTGGTTCAGGGGCGTTCCTCACCGGCCGGAACCGGAGGAAGGTTTATACGTTGTCGGCGGTCGTCGTGGCCGGCGGGTCGTGCTCCGAGATGGTCGCCGCGTCGAAGCGTGGTCGACGGCGACGGCCTTAGTCCGGCGCCCTCACTCACGCTCGCTGCCGTCACAGACGCCGAGCGGCAGCCCGTCCTCCGGGGTCGCTCCGGCACCCTCGTAGGCGTCGTCGACGAGTCGGGCGAGCTGGGTCTCGACGTCGAGGCCGCGGGCGTCGGCGAGCGCCGCGAGACGCTCGTACTGGGCGGCCGGCAGCGACACGGGTCGGTCCGTCATGGTGGTGGGAACGCGCCCGGACGATTAAAACCCCCGCGTCTAGCGCTACGAACGCTCCGCGGACAGGTCAACTCGCTCGGCCGCCTCGGCAGCGTCCGCCGCGCGCTCGCGGAGCCAGTCCGGGACGAGATCCGCCATCTCGGCGCGCCCGGCGCCCGTCTCCGGCTGGTCGGGGGCGAACCGGTTGCAGCCGGCCGATATTTCCGCGGACTCGTAGGTGCCGAGCCGGCGGGCACGCTCCGTGATCGTCGGCTTGTCGTCGGTGAGGAGGGGACGGTGGACCGGAAACTCGGTCGCGGAGTCGAGTACGGAGAGGTTCTGTGTGGTTTGACTGGACTTCTGGCCGATCGCCTCGCCCGTGACGACGCCGGTCGCGCCCTCCGCGGCGGCGATCTCGGCGGCGACACGGTAGAGAAAGCGCCGGAAGACGAGCATCCGGCCGGTGTCCATCGTGTCGGCGAGCTCCCGGCAGACCGGGCCGCCGTCGACCACGCGGAGCTCGTCGAGGTGGTTCGGGCCGTAGGTCGCCAGCTGGCGGGCGGACGCCTCGGCGCGCGCCCGGTGGTCCGGGCCGCCGAAGTCTCCCAGGTCAACGTAGACGGGGATGACGGGCGCGCCCCGCGACATCACCTCGAAGGCGGCGACCGGCGAGTCGATCCCGCCGGACAGCAGCGCGACGAGCGGCCGCTGGGTTCCCAGCGGAAGCCCGCCGGGACCGGGTCGCTTCTCGTCGAAGACGAACGCCCGGTCCGGATGAACCTCGGTCCGGACCGTGTAGTCGGGGTCGTCGAGGTCGACGGTCGGATCCCGGTCGGCGAGCGCTCCGGCGACGGCCGCGCCGCCGTCGCGTTCGAGGTCCCTGCTGTCGAAGGGGTAGTCCGTGCCGACACGGGACGCACGAACGGCGAAGGTTTCTCCCTCGAAGCCCGCTGCCGCGACCCGCGCCAGGGCGTCCACGACCGCGTCGTGGGTCGGTTCGACGGTGGCTGCCGGGCTTGCGGAGACGACGCCGGGCGCGTCGGTGGCAGCGTCCGTTGCCGCGGCGACGGCGGCCGGATCCGGGTCGGCGTCCTCGAAGGTGAGCACGGGGCGATTTCGTCGGTGCTCCACCGCGGCGTCGATCCCACGGTCCGCGAGAAGGGCTCGAAGATTCTCACCGAGGGTCCCCTGCATGTTGCGCCGGACGGACTCGCTTTTCGTGCCGATGGCGCCGACCCGAACGAGCACGGTGTCGGCGCCCGGCGGCACGGCGGCTGGGTCGAGAGGTGGAGCGGGACCGCTGGTCATGGCCGGCGTTCGCGGGCGACGGGTAAACAGTCGGCGGTCGGCGGGTGTGGGGGCGGGCGGTGGTGTGGAGGCGGGCGGTGGTGTGGCCGTCGACCGCTCACTCCACGAGCCGGTCGGCGATCCCGGACATCACCTTCGCCTCCGCGCGCGAAAGGTGCTCCCAGACGGTCGTGGTGCCGAGGTCGAGCTCCTCTGCGACCGCCTCCACGCCGACGCCGCCGCCGTGGTCGTAGTAGCCGACGCCGATGGCGGTCGCGAGGACCTCCCGCTGACGACGGGTGAGGTCGTCGAGAAAGCGGCTTACCTCCAGCTGGGGCGGCCGGTCGATCTCCGAGAGGTGGACGTTTCGGGCGAGCTCGACGTCGTTGCCGCCGCGCTCAAGCGACCGCATCACGCCGGAGAGGTCGTCATCCGGGTCGAGATACAGCGTCCAGCGCTCCACGCCGGCGGTGATCGTCGTTCCCATTCGGTAGTGGATGCCCATATCCGAGAGCCGCTCGGAGATGCTGTCCCACTCGTAGGCGTCGACGACGAGCGCCACGTACACGTGGTCGCCACTCAGCGGGGAGAGCGGCTCGGCTTCGAGCACGGACTCGGTCTCGCGGAACGCCACGAGAAACGACTCGATGGCGTCGGTCGGCCCCTCGAGTTCGATGATCCGCTTCCGCTCGGCGGTTCGACCGGTCATCGAGGAGACGGAGCGGATCGTCACGTCGGGGTGGCGGGCACTCACTTCACACTCCGGCTCGCCGTTGTGGCGGATCCGTAGCGTCACCTCGCGCATACCTCCGTCAGCGGACGGAGGGTGATAGCGGTTTCGGCACCATCATCGAGTCCCGGCGTTCGGCGCTCATGGTCCGAACCAGCCATTGGTGTGTACGTACGTCCCGGAAGTTCGTTTTTGGATGATCGATCCGTGTTCCTGAACAGCAATATGAGGACGGCGGATCACAAACGCTGCCGCGGTCCGGATATATTCGGTGAAACACTCAACCACATGGATATCCCACCCATGTGTAACCGCATGTCACAGCAATTCGACCCGGAGGAGCTCTCCGGACCTCACGTCGACAGACGAACCGTCACGAAACTGTTCGGAGCTGCTGGAGTCAGCGCGCTCGCCGGCTGTGCGGGCGACGGCGACGGCGACGACGGCGGTGGCGGCGACGGCGGCAATGACGGACCGGATCCGGGCGAGGTCGACGACGACGACCTGCAGGGCGGACGGATCACGGCCGGCTGGTACCTGGGTGAGGTTGGCGACCTCGCACCGGCGTACATCAGCGTCGGCCAGTACTTCCAGATCTCCGCAAACATCTTCAACGGCCTCGTCACGCTGAACGAGGACGTCGAGATCGTCGGCGACCTCGCGACCGACTGGGAGGTCTCCGACGACGGGCTCCGCTACGAGTTCGAGCTCCGCGACGACGTGACGTTCCACAACGGCGAGGCGTTCACTGCCGAGGATGTCGAGTTCACGCTCCGGCACAACATCCAGGAGAACGCACCACAGGCGTCGCGGCTCGCCGACCTCCAGCCCATCGACGAGGGTGGCGTCGAAGTGATCGGCGACTACACCGTCGCGCTCAATTTCGAGAGCCCGAACGCCGCGGCACTTGCACACCTCACGCGCGGTCCCGGCCGCGTGGGCGCGATCATCAACGAGACGGCCCTCGAGGAGATGGGCGTCAACCAGTACTCGTTGGAGCCCGTCGGCACCGGCGCGTTCGAGGTCGCCGAACACGAGGTCGGATCGCACATCACGCTTGACGCGTTCGACGACTACCACGAGACCGACGACGAGGGGAACCAGCTCCCGTATCTCGACGGCGTCGACATCGAGATGATCCCGGAGCCCGGAACCATCGTCAACGCGCTTCAGGCGGGCGACATCGACTTCGCGAACCAGGTCCCGCTCGAGAACGTCGACGAGGTCGAGGGGAACCCGGAGATCGAGATCAGCGGCGTCGTCGGTAACGGCTGGCTCGGCTTCTCGATGAACCAGGATCGCGAGCCGTTCGACGACGTCGACGTCCGTCGCGGGATCGCGAAGGCGATCGACAACGAGCTACTGGCCCAGAACGCCTTCTTCGGCTACGCGGAACCCGCGACGGGCGTGTTCGGTCCGCTCCCGGAGTGGGTCGCCCGCCCGAACGACGAGAAGGACCAGACGCAGGCCCACGACCCGGAAGAGGCACAGGAGCTGCTTGAGGGGACGCCGCTGATGGACGACGAGGAGGAGTTCCAGATCATGCAGACGCAGGAAAGTCTGCGCGCGGCACGGACCGTTCAGAACCAGCTGGAGAACCTCGGACTCTCCGTCGAGATCGACCAGGTCACCGACTCCACCTACTGGGAGCGTTACGAGGACGGCGACTACGACATGACCGTCTCCGGCAGCGTCCAGAAACCCGACCCCGAGGAGTCCGTCTGGAACTTCTACCGGCTGCCCGACGAGGGCGGCGTCTGGAACTGGTACAACTACGAGAGCCAGGAGGCCCACGACCTGCTCGGCGACCAGCGGCGCGCCGCCGACCAGGACGAGCGTGCCGAGATCCTCCAGGAGCTCGAGGACGTCCTCATCCGTGACGCGCCCGACGCCTACCTCGTCCACGAGGAGGACGTCGTGGGCTTTGGCGACCACGTCGGCGGCTTCACCCACATTCCGTCGTTCCTCCGTAACTTCCACGAGGTCTGGGTCGAGGAATGAAGCAGTACGTCGCGAAACGCGTTCTCCACGCGCTCTTCGTGATGTGGCTCGTGGCGACGGTCGTCTTCTTCGGGCTCCGGGCTATCCCCGGCGGTCCGATCCGCGCCATGCTCGGCCCGGAGGCGACGCCCGAAGCCGTCGAGACCCTCGAAACCCAGATGGGGCTCGACCAGCCGCTGTACGTCCAGTATCTCGACTGGTTCTCGGGGCTGTTCGTCGGCGACCTCGGGACCAGCATCACGACCGGTCAGGAGATCACCGTACTGCTGTCGTCGGCGTTCCCCAGAACCTTCTCCATCGCCATCGTCGGCGTCGTCGTCGGCCTCGCGCTGGCGCTCCCCGCGGGGATCGTGAGCGCGACGCGGAAACACGAGCCCGCCGACTACGTCGCCACCGTCGTGGCGTTCCTCGGGCTCTCGATGCCGGCGTTCTTCATCGGCATCCTGCTGGCGATCGTGTTCGGCGTCCAGCTCGGCTGGCTGCCGATCTACGGCTACACGCCGATCGGCGACGGGTTCGTCCCGTGGCTGGAGAGCATCATCCTCCCCGGTATCGCCGTCGGGCTCCCGTATGCGGCGATCGTCATGCGGATGATGCGGTCGTCGCTGCTGGAGACGATGAACGAGCCCTACATGACGACGGCGCGCGCGAAGGGCGTCGACTCCCGCGTGCGGCTGTACAAACACGCGATGCAGAACGCGCTGATCCCGGTCGTGACCGTCGCCGGGATCCAGGTCGCGCTGATCCTCGTCGGCTCCGTCACCGTCGAGATCGTCTTCGGCATCAACGGCATCGGCCGGATGCTCGTGGACTCGATCCTCGACCGGAACTACCCGGTCACCCAGGCGGTCATCCTGCTCGTCGCCGCCATCATGGTGTTCACCAATCTCGCCGTCGACATCCTGTACACGTTCATCGACCCGCGGATCCGCTACGGGGGTGAGCAATGAGCGGCACCAATCCCACGGGGCCGGATGCCCCGACCGACGACAGCACGAAAGCCGCCGGCGACGCTCCCGGCAGCACCGCTGCCGGCGAGGCGTACCCCGGTGCGGCGCCGCCCGAACGCTTCCAGGACGACGGGAACGTCGAGCCGCGCCGCACCTTCCGCGAACGACTGGTCGCCGGCCTCCGGAACGACCGGAAGGCGCTCGCCGGCGCCGTCGTCGTCGTCGGGTTCGTGTTCACCGCGCTGCTCGCGCCGATCCTCGCGCCGTACGACCCGAACACGACGTTCACCGTGCTGCAGGAGCCGGCCACTCACTCGACGACCGCGGACGGGGAGTTCTTCCACCTGCTCGGCACCGACTCCTACGGCCACGATGTGCTCTCGCGGATCATCTACGGGGCGCAGGTGTCGCTTCTGGTCGCCGCCGCGACCGTGCTGTTCGCGTTCACGGTCGGCACCGCCATCGGCGTCGTCGCCGGCTACTACGGTGGCTGGGTCGACACCGTGTTGATGCGGTACGTCGACTTCCAGTGGGCGTTCCCGACGCTGATCCTCGCGGCCGGCATCATCGCGTTCGCCGGCGGGCTCGGCGTCTGGAACGTCATCATCGCGATCGGCGTCGCGTTCATCGACGACTTCGCCCGGCTGGTGCGCGGGGAGGTCCTCTCCCTGCGTGAGGAGGAGTACGTGATGGCCGCGCGCGCCGTCGGCATGGGGGATCGCCGGATCATGACGAAGGAGATCCTCCCCAACGCCGTCGCGCCGATCATCGTGCAGGTGACGCTGATGATCCCGCTGGCGATCCTCGCGGAAGCGGGGCTCTCGTTCCTCGGGCTCGGCGTCACGCCGACCACCCCCACGTGGGGGCTGATGCTGTCGGAGGGCCGCCAGTTCCTCTCGCAGGCCTGGTGGATCTCCATCTTCCCCGGATTCGCCATCATGATCACCGTACTCGCGTTCAACATGTTCGGCGACGGGCTGCGTGACGTGTTCGACGTCAAGGAGGGCGAGGTGAGCGACCGATGAGCTCCACCCCCTCCGGCGACGCGCCGGATACCCCGAACGGACACGCCGCGCCCGCCGTCGACGAGGAGGCATCGCTGCTGGAAGTCGAGGGGCTCCACACCGCGTTCCACACGGACCGCGGCACCGTCACCGCCGTCGACGGCGTCGACCTCTCGCTCGACTCGGGCGAGATCGTCGGGCTCGTCGGGGAGTCCGGCTCCGGCAAGAGCGTGCTCGCACGCTCGATCATGGGGCTCGTCGACGACCCCGGCGAGATCGTCGGCGGCGACGTGCGGATCCGCGGCGAATCGCTGGTCGACGCCGACGAGGAACGGCTCAACGAGCTTCGGGGCAGCACCGTCTCGCTGGTGTTTCAGGACCCGATGCACAGCCTCAATCCGACGCTGTCCGTCGGCGAGCAGATCGCCGAGACGGTCCGGCTGAACCAGGACGTTGGCGAGTCCGTCTCGCTGTCGGCCGAGATGAAACGGAAGATCCTCGGCGCCGCCGAGAACAGCGAGGCGTGGCGCCGGGCGATCGAGATGCTGGAGGCGGTCCAGATCCCCGAGCCCGCCGCGCGCGCCGGCGACTTCCCCCACGAGTTCTCCGGCGGGATGCGCCAGCGGGCGATGCTCGCCATCGCGCTGTCGTGTGAGCCCGACCTGCTGATCGCCGACGAGCCGACGACGGCGCTCGACGTGACGATCCAGGCGCAGATCCTCGACGAGCTGCGCGACCTCAAGGAGGCGTTCGACACGACGATCCTGCTCATCACCCACAACCTTGCGGTCGTCGCGGAGACCTGCGACCGCGTGAACGTGATGTACGCCGGCGAGATCGTCGAGCGCGCCCCGACGGAGACGCTGTTCGACTCCCCCTCGCACCCGTACACGCAGGGGCTGATCGCCAGCACGCCCCGGGTCGACGACCCGGACGCCGACCTCCAGCCGATCCCCGGGAGCGTCCCCGAGGGCGTCGGCGAGCAGCCGCCATGCAAGTTCGCGCCGCGGTGTCCGGAGGCGAAGTCGGCGTGTTACGAACAGGACCCCCACTTCCGTGACGTGGGCGAGGACCACGAGGCGGCGTGTCTCCGCCGCGGCCCGGAGGGTGAGCGCCTATGAGCGCCGACACGCCGGAACACGACTCGGCGTCCGCTGGCGTCGACGGTAACCACGCCGACACCGCCGGCGTTTCGAGCACTCGCGAGGACGCGCTCCTGCGCGTCGGCGGGCTGAAAAAGCACTACCCGCAGGGCGACGGCTTCCTCGACAAGCTCGTCGGGGAGTCCGCCAGCGTGAAGGCGGTCGACGGCGTCGACCTCGCCGTCGAGCGCGGCGAGACGCTGGCGGTCGTTGGCGAATCCGGCTGCGGAAAGTCGACGCTCGGCCGTACCGTGCTCAACCTTGAGGACGTGACCGACGGCGAGATCCGGTTCGACGGCGACGAGATCGGCGGCCTCTCCGACCGGGAAATGCGGCCGTACCGCCGGCGGATGCAGATGATCTTCCAGGACCCGCTCTCGTCGCTCAATCCGCGTCAGAGCGTCGGCTCGATCCTCACGGCGCCGATGGAGGTCCACGACATCGGGGCGGACGCCGAGGACCGGCTGGAGCGCGCCCGCGACCTGCTGGAGCGCGTCGGCCTCGAACGCGAGCACGTCGACCGCTACCCCCACCAGTTCTCGGGCGGCCAACAGCAGCGGGTCGCCATCGCCCGCGCGCTGGCCGTCGAGCCGGAGTTCCTCGTCGCGGACGAGCCCACCTCGGCGCTCGACGTGAGCGTCCAGGCGCAGATCCTCAACCTGCTGGAGGAGCTGCAGGAGGAGCTCGACATCGCCATGCTGTTCATCACCCACGACCTCTCGGTGGTCCGGCAGGTCGCCGACCGCGTCGCGGTGATGTACCTCGGCGAGATCGTTGAGACGGCGCCCACCGAGCGGCTGTTCGAGGCGCCGGCCCACCCCTACTCGGCGTCGCTGCTCTCGGCCGTCCCGCGGATCGACCCGGAGACGCGGACGGACCGCACCCTGCTAACCGGGACTGTTCCCTCCCCGATCGACCCGCCGTCGGGCTGCCGGTTCCACACCCGGTGTCCGGCCGTGATCCCGCCGGCGGACTGGACCGGCGACCAGCCCGCGTTCCGGGCGGCGTTCGCCTTCCGGAACCGCCTCCTTGACGGGGAAGTCGACCCCGAGGCCGCCGCCACGCGCCTCGGCACCGATGATCCCGGAGCGATCGCCGATTACCTCATCGAGCAGTCGCTGCCCGGCACGCTTGCGGACCTCCCCGCGGACGCCGCGGAGACGGTCGAAGCCGCCGCGCACGACGCCGCCGAGGGGAACGACGAGGCCGCCGCCGACGCCGTTCGCGAGGCGTTCGTCTCCCCGTGTGAGACGGACGCCCCCCGGCGGGTCCACGCCGACGAGGGCGTGGCCGCCGGCGACATCGACGCCACGACGCCCGAGGGGGTCGACCCCGGCTGGGCGGCGTGCCACCGCAACGACCCCGAGGCGCCGGGGACGCCGACCGTCGACGACTAACCCCGTGCGTCGGTGAAACGGGCGGGCGCGAGATGTGCCGTCAGGACTCGCGCCACTTGCGGCCACACTCCACGCAGGTGAACAGCCGAACCTCGTAGGACCCGCCCGGCTTCGGCATCATCTCGTAGTCGGCCCGGTCGCCGTCGCAGTCGTCCGCCGGACAGGGCTCCTGCATCGTCTCGGTGGCGTCTTGGGTCGTATCGGCCACGGCAGGGGCCCCGTCATCCCGCTGCCCCTCCCGCGTCGCCATCGCCGCTTCCGCCTGCGAGTCCCGCGGCTCCACGTTCTCACAGGCGCGACAGACCCACCGTTCGTCCTCCGTGTGCATCATCGACCCACACGCGTCGCAGAATTGCATTATACGTGGGGCTACGGACGTGCCGGATATAGGTTTTAAATATATTCTCGACTGAAACAGCCGGTCAGTAGGAGCTGCTTATTGAGCGAGATCGGGAATAAGTATTGCAGTTCGCCGCCGGCGACGTGTCATATAAACGGTCGAGAGAGGGTGTGGCGTTCCTCTGATAAACAGACATGCGGTGCGGTGGCGCGCCCGGCGAGCGCCCCACTGGGCGCTCGTCGGCGCGCGAGGGAGTCGTCGCCGGAGGCGACGACGAGGCTGGGGAGGCGTGAGGTGCGGTCGCTGTGCGGTGCGGGGCGGGACTCAAAGGGGCAGCCGGCTCCGGGACGACGGGCGACGTAAGCACTCAAAAGGGCGAGCCGTGCGAGCCCTTTTGAGCGCGCAGCGAGCCCCTCGACCGGAGCCGGCTGGGGCTTTTGAAGGCGGTCTCCGTCACCGAATCATCAGCAACTCACCGAACAAACACGCCTTATAAAGAGAAACCAACCCCACCAACGCCTCGCTTATAAACGCCACCTCCACCCACGTGCAACACCCACTCCCGTGGTCACTCACAATCCGCTACGTCCCGCCGGTGAAGATGCCGTGAGCGTTCCTCACCAAGCTTGCCCACAACGGGGCGATCTCACCGAAACACGCGCTCCTTGGAGTCCTCGCTGAAGCCGTCGGTCGCCTCGTAGGCGGCCTCGTACACGCGCCGGAGCTCGACGACGGGGTCGTCCTCGCAGTGGTCGACGCGGAGGTCGTGGTACGGCGTCACCGTCGGCGCGTGAACGAGGACCGCCGCGGAGCTGTGGCCGCGCTTGTCGCCGCCGGCCTCGATGCCGGCAGCGAGCGCGTCGAGCAGGCGGGGGACGACGCCGGCGTCGGGCGCGTCAGGGTCCGGCCCGCCAGCACCCGCTCCCTCCCCGGGCTCGCTTTCGAGGAACGCCTCCGCGACCGCGGTGAGGGTGGCGGGGCCGACGAGCATGTTCCCGGCGACGGTGACGCCCTCGTCGGGGTACGTCTCGTGGCCGGACCAGCCCTCGGTGTTCTCGCCCGTGTGCACGAACACGCCCGTGTCGTCCACGCCGTGAAGCTGGCGGAGGTCGCTGTGGGCGTCGCGTTCGAGCACGCCGGAGAGCGCCTGTTCGACCGGCACGGCATCAAGGAGGTCGACGCCGCGACGGCCGAGCCGGACGTTGACGAACGCCTGGGTGCTCACGACGCCGCGCTCGCCGATACACGGCGCGAGCGCGCCGACCGCGGGCGCGTCGGTCGTGACGGCCGTCGCGAAAACGGGACCGTCCTCGGTCTCCTCACGAACGCAGATGGAGAACGTCATGGTGAGAGGTGCGGACGCCGGGCGAATAATCCTCACACCGGAACTATTCGGGGAGCCACCGACACCGAACTATTTCGGTGGGGTTCTTAGTGGGACGCCCCCGCAAGCGAGCGTATGGAACCAGACCTCGACCGGTTCAACTCGCGTCGATCCACCGTCTACGGATCGCGCGGCGTCGTCTCGACCAGCCAGCCGCTCGCCAGCGAGGCGGGCATCGAGATCATGCGGCAGGGCGGCAACGCCTTCGACGCCGCGGTGGCGACCGCCGCCGCGCTCAACGTCGTCGAGCCCACCTCCACGGGACTGGGCGGCGACGTGTTCGCCCTCTACAAAACGGCCGACGGCGAGGTCGGCGCGATGCGCGCCTGTGGCGGCGCGCCGGCGGACGCCACCCTCGAAAACGTCCGCGAAGCGGTCGCCGCGGACGACGAGACGGACGCCGAGGACCCCGCAGACGCGGAGATGCCGGCGACGGGCGCTCAGGCCGTCACCGTCCCCGGAACCGCCCGCGGGTGGGAGGCGACCGCCGAGCGCTTCGGGACCCTCGGGCTCGGCGACCTGCTCCAGCCCGCGATCCGGTACGCGACCGAGGGCTTCCCCGTCTCGGAGGTCGTCGCCGCCCAGTGGGAGCACGGCGAGGAGCTGTTCGAGAGCGACCACGCCCGCGAGGCGTTCCTCTTTGACGGCGAATCCCCCGACGTTGGCCAGTACGTCACGCTGCCGAAGCTCGGCGCGTCGATGGAGACGATCGCCGAGGAGGGCGCCGACGTGGTGTACGAGGGCGAGATCGCCGAGCAGATCGCGGCGGAGGTGCAGTCGGAGGGCGGCTTCCTCACCGTCGAGGACCTGGCCGACTTCGAGGTCGAGTGGCCCGAGCCCGTCTCCACGACGTACAACGGCGCCGAGGTGTACGAGCTCCCGCCGAACAACCAGGGGCTCATCGCGCTGGAGGCACTCAACGTCGCCGAGAAGCTTGGCGCCGGCGAGTACGACTACGACACCGCCGAGCGCGTCCACTACTTCGCCGAGGCGATGAAGGTCGCCTTCCACGACGGCCACCGCTACATCACCGACCCCGAGTACGAGGAGGTTCCGCCCCTCGCATCCGAGGAGTGGGCCGAAACGCGCGCCGCCGAGGTGGGCGAGGAGGCGAACCACGACGTGAGCTTCGGCGTGCCGAACGCGGCCGTCGCCGAGGACGCCGACACCGTACTCCTCACCGTCGCGGACGACGAGGGGAACGTCGTCTCCTACATCAACTCCCGGTTCGCCGGATTCGGCTCCGGGCTGGTCGCCGGCGACACCGGCATCGCGCTCCAGAACCGCGGCTCGTCGTTCTCGCTCGACGCTGACCACCCGAACGTCATCGAGCCGGGCAAGCGCCCGTTCCACACGCTGATCCCCGGGCTCGTCGAGTTCGACGAGGACGACTGGGCCGCCTTCGGCGTGATGGGCGGCTACATGCAGCCGCAGGGGCACGTGCAGGTGATCTCCAACATCGTCGACTACGGGATGCCGCTCCAGCGCGCGCTCGACGAGCCGCGCTGGCGCTACCGCGAGGACGGCGAGCTCGCCTTGGAACCGCAGTTCGACGACGACGTGGCCGCCAAACTCGTCCGGAAGGGCCACGACGTGCGCACCCTCTCGCCCGGACTGTTCGGCGGCGCGCAGATCGCCCGGAAGGACGCCGAGGGCGTCCTCTCGGGAGCGACGGAGCCGCGAAAAGACGGGAACGCGCAGGGGTACTGACCCGATCGCCGAACGTGGGCGAGGCGCCGCAACCTCGTGCGTGGGTGTACCAAACCCACGGAAACCGTTAACAAGCGTCGTCGCCTACGCTCTTCTATGAGCGCCGACCGGTCCGCCCTCCGGCGGGCCATCGACCACGGCGAGCGCGACGGCGGCTCCATCGAGTTCAAAGAGCGACTCACCCGCGAGGTACACCTCTCGGAGGGTCGTATGGAGTCGCTCGTGGCCCAACTCCGGCATCGCGTGCTCTCCGGGGACGGCGAGGCCACCTACGTGCTCGGCGTCACCGACGACGGCGGGCTCGCGGGCATCTCTCCCCGTGCGTTCTCGGAGACGATGGACGTGCTCTCGCTGTTGGCTGAGGAGGCAGACGCCCACATCGCCGACGTCGAGACGTGGAGCGCGGGCTCGGCCGGAAACGGCGACGACGAGGGGCTCGTCGGACTCGCCACGATTCGGGAGGGCGGCATGTTCGAGGCCGACGACGACCACCTCGTGGTGGGGACGGCGGGCCACGTCGACCACGGGAAGTCCACGCTCGTCGGCACGCTCGTCACGGGCAAGGCCGACGACGGACAGGGAAGCACGCGCAGCTTCCTCGACGTACAGCCACACGAGGTCGAGCGCGGCCTCTCCGCGGACCTCTCGTACGCTGTCTACGGGTTCCGGGAGGACGAGGAGGGGTCACCGGACCCCGATGACGCGGTGCGGATGGACAACCCCCACCGCAAGACGGACCGCGCATCGGTCGTCGAGGAGGCCGACCGGCTCGTCTCGTTCGTCGACACGGTGGGCCACGAGCCGTGGCTCCGCACGACGATTCGGGGGTTGGTGGGCCAGAAGCTCGACTACGGGCTCGTCGCCGTGGCGGCCGACGACGGTCCGACGAAGACCACTCGGGAACACCTCGGGATCCTGCTGGCGACGGAGCTGCCGACGCTCGTCGTGCTCACCAAGACGGACGCCGTGACCGACGAGCGACTCGCCGCGGCCGAACGCGAGGTGGAGTCGATGCTCCGGGACGCGAACCAGACGCCGCTGCTCGTCGAGCGCCACGGCGTCGACACGGCGGTCGCCGAGGTCGGCGACGGCGTGGTGCCCGTCCTGCGAACCAGCGCGGTGACGACCGAGGGGATCGACGACCTCGACCGGCTGTTCGCCGCGCTCCCCAAGCGCGCGACGCCCGAACGGGAGACGTTCCGCATGTACGTCGACCGGAGCTACCGGGTGACCGGGGTGGGCGCAGTTGCCTCGGGGACGGTCACCTCCGGCACCGTCGAGGCCGGCAACGAGCTCCTGCTCGGTCCCATGCCGGACGGCTCCTTCCGCGAGGTGGAGGTGCGCTCCATCGAGATGCACTACCACCGGGTGGACAAGGCGACCGCCGGCCGCATCGTCGGCATCGCGCTGAAGGGCGTCGAGGAGGCGGAGATCGAGCGCGGCATGGCGCTGTTGCCGCGGGACGCCGACCCGCAGGCCGTCCGGGAGTTCGAGGCCGAGGTGATGGTGCTCAACCACCCGACTCGGATCCGGGAGGGGTACGAGCCCGTCGTCCACCTAGAGACGCTCTCGGAGGCCGCCGAGTTTCGGCCGGCTGGGGGGCAGCTCCTCCCGGGAGACACCGGCCGCGTGACGGTCCGGTTCAAGTTTCGGCCGTACCTCGTCGAGGAGGGACAGCGGTTCGTCTTCCGCGAGGGCGGCTCGAAGGGGGTCGGAACGGTCGTCGATGTTGAGTGAGACGCGACGAACATGCCGGAGAACGCCGGCGAGGGGGAGGGACCCAGTGGAAACGATCGTCAGGCTTAGTTCGAAGAATCCCAGCGTTTTCTCGAAATGCGCGGATCGTTCGAGGTGGTTCCCGTAACTTTGGACAAGATTTATAAACTGATGCTCAAAAGCACCGTCCATGTCACGCGACAGTGATCCCCGTTCACGACTCACACGCAGACAGGCGATAGCTCGCGGAGCCGCAGTTTCCGTGCCGTTGCTGCTGGCAGGCTGTGCCGACGATGACCCGTCGGAAGAACTTCCGGGCGAAAACGGTGAGGAGGACCCCAGCGGCGATGACGACATCGTCGATCAGCTCAACATCACCCAACAGGTGGCGCCGATCGAGTGGGACCCGATCATCCTGAACGACGCGTACTCGGAACAGATCATTCACACGGTGTACGACGGTCTCTACGAGTACGACGTGCAGACGCTCGATCCGCAGCCGAAGATCGCGGCCGCCGAACCTGAAATCGAGCGCGACGGCGAGCGGTTCATCGTCCCGCTCCGGGAGGAACCCGAGTTCCACGACGGGACGCCGGTAACGGCCGAGGACGTCGTGCACACGTACTTGGCCCCGGTCGAGGAGCAGACCGACAACATGCCCGACGTCGACATGATCGAGTCGGCGGAGGCGATAGACGAGCACACCGTCCAGTTCGACCTCGAGTTCCCGTACGGCGCGTTCGCCGAGATGACGTTGGCCCGACACGTCGTCAACGCCGAAGCACGTCAGTCGGACCCCGAAGCGTACAACACGGAGAACCCGATCGGCTCCGGTCCCTACCAGTTCGATGACGCCGTCGTCGGTGAGTTCGCGGACGTCACGCGATGGGACGACTACTGGGATGAGCCGAGCGAGATCCCCTCGATCCGGTGGGAGCCCGCCGAGGACGACGCGGGCCGCGTCTCGCGGATCCTCGCACAGGAGACCGACGTGATGGAGGGCATTCCGCCGGCTGACTGGGAGCAGATCGAAAACGAGGACGGGATCCGCGTCGAGTCCACGCCGGACACCGGCGTGTTCTACATGGCGTTCAACACGAACGAAGGCCCGACCACGGATCCCGACGTCCGCCGTGCGGTCGCCCACTGCCACTCCATCGGCGCGTTCGTCGACGACGTCATCGGCGAGGCCGGACAGCACATCAACTATCCGGTCGCGCCGACGATCGCCGACGAGTGGGACTTCCCGGTCGACGAGTGGAACGACATGGCGTACGAGTTCGACCCCGACCTCGCACAGGAGCTGCTCGACGGCTCCGACGCGATCGAGGAGGGTGAGGAGCTCCACTTCATCTCCCCGCCGGACGACCTCCGTCAGCAGTGGTGTGAGCTGGCCGCCGACCGGCTCAACGAGATCGGGTACGGCGGGACGGTCGAGCGCCTCGACTGGGACACGTTCACCAACACGTACGACACCGGGGACGCAGACGATTACAACGCCTACACGCTCGGGTGGACCGGCGGTGCGGATCCGGACACGTACTTCTACAACCTGCTCCATCGTGACAGCGAGGGCGTCAATCAGGGCCACTTCTACGACAGCGACGAGTTCCACGAGAAGATCCAAGAAGCGCGACGAACTGTCGACTTCGAGACCCGTCGCCAGAACTATATCGACGTGACGGAGGAGCTCCTCGAAGAGTGCGTCTGGATCCCCGGTTGGAACACGCTGAGCGCGATCGCGATCAACGAGAGTCGCGTCGACGGCGTGCTCCCTGACACGAGCACGTCCACGACCCCGCGCGTGGACCTGCCATCGGTCTCGCTACAGTAACGCCGGGCTCACACCCTTCGACCGACTCGCCGTTCGATCCACTGCGATCGTTCACACGAATCGGGCGGACATCACTGATAACCATCGTCAACGACTAATCAATGGGACTACTCCGATACACACTCAACCGCGTGCTACAGTCGATCCCCGTCATGTTCGGGATCGCCGTTATCACGTTTCTGCTCGTCAACGCGATGCCGGGGGATCCGGTGGATCTCATGCTTGCCGAGCAGGAAGCGAGCCCGGAACTGATCGCGGCCATCGAGGCGCGGTACGGGCTCGACGAACCGCTACACATCCAGTTTCTGAACTACATCGGGGCGTCGTGGATCCTCGGAGCCGTCGGGGTCCCCGGATTCGCCGGGAGCCCGCCGGGACTGCTACAGGGTGACCTCGGATTCAGCATGTACTACGAACGCCCGGTGTCGGGCCTCATGATCGATCGGCTGCCGCCGACGCTGCTGCTTATGGCCTCCGCGTTCGCGTTCGCGATCGTGACGGCCGTTCCGCTCGGCGTGCTCGCGGCGAAACGCCGGAACAAGCCGGCCGACCACGTTTCGCGGGTCGTCGCGTTGATCGGCGTGTCGACGCCGTCGTTCTGGATCGGGATCATGTTGATCATCCTCTTTTCGGTCCAACTGGGATGGTTACCCTCCGGCAGGCTCGTGTATCCATGGCGTGACCCGTCACACTACGGGCTCGGCTCACAGCTCGAGTTGTACTACCAGACGGTCAGACACCTGATCCTCCCGATGATCGCGCTCGGGACGCTGCAGATGGCGACCATCATGCGGGTCGAGCGGAGTTCGATGATCGAATCGCTCCAGAAGGAGTACGTCAAGCTCGCCCGCGCGTACGGCGTCTCCGAACGGAAGATCGTTCGAAAGCACGCGTTCCGGCCGTCCCAGCTTCCCGTCATCACGCTCATCGGTCTCAATCTGACGAGCGCCATCGGGGGTGCCGTCCTCATCGAGACCGTGTTCTCGATCAACGGGATGGGACGGCTCCTGATCCAGGCGATCCAGACGCACGACTACCAACTCACGCTCGGGACGACCGTCGTGATCGGGTTCGTGTTCGTCATCGGCGTCATCATCACGGACATCTCGTACGCGTACGTGGATCCCCGCGTGTCCTACGGGGAGGAGAGCTAACATGGCTATCGGCGAACAACAGACACAGGAAGACGAGGGAGGTGGCGACGAGTTCGAGGCGAGCGTCGGCTGGCGTCACACGTTCGGGAAGATCATGGAGGACGCGACGGCCCGCTTCGGGCTGTACGTGATCGCGGTGGTGGCCACCATCGCGGTCGTGACGACGGTCGACGCGAACCTCTCACGGCTCTCGTTCGGACGCGTCGACGACTTCGCGCTCATCGATTCGGTGTGGTATCACCCCGAGCGACATCCGGATCCCGGAACGACGGAACGGCGGATGCCGCCGTTCTTCGTCGAGGGCGGGTCGCTCGAACATCCGCTGGGAACCGATCGGAACGGCCGTGATTACATCTCTCGGCTCGTCTACGGGACCCGGATCTCGTTTTTCGTCGGGATCATCGCGACGGGACTCGGGCTGGTCGGGGGGACGATAGTCGGTGCGGTCTCCGGCTACTACGGCGGATGGATCGACGACGTGCTGATGCGTGCCGTCGAGACGCTGTACGCCATCCCGCCGCTCGTGCTCGTCATCGTCTTTACGGTGTTCGTGAGCGGTGGTGACCCCGACATCACCTACGCCGTCTTCGGCGTGGGGATCGCCTTCATTCCGGTGTTCGCCCGACTGATACGGAGCCGGGTGCTCAGCGTCAGGGAGATGGACTACGTCGAGGCCGCCCGCGCGACGGGCGTGAAGGACAGAGACATCCTCCGGCGCCACGTGATCCCGAACAGCTTCGCGCCGGTGTTGGTGCTGGCGACGCTACAGATCGGCGTCACCATCCTCATCGTCGCGGGACTCTCGTTCCTCGGCTACGGCGCCCAGCCACCGACGCCGGACTGGGGCGAGATGCTGCGGATCTCACACCAGTACATGCACTCCAATCCGTGGATGAGCATCTGGCCCGGCATGGCGATCCTCATCACGATCATGGGGTTCAACCTCTTCGGCGACGGGCTACAGGACGCGCTCGACCCGCGAATCAAGTGATCTACTCCAGTCTTACCAACACATGTCAGACACGATTCTCAACGTTAGCGACCTGAAAACACAGTTCTACACGGAACGGGGCGTCGTTCGCGCCGTCGACGGCGTCTCCTTCGACGTGAAACAGGGGGAGATCGTCGGGCTCGTCGGCGAGTCCGGCGCCGGAAAGAGCGTAACGACCTCCAGCATTATGCGGCTCGTCGAGGAGCCCGGCGAGGTCGTCGGCGGGGAAGTGACGTACGGCGACCGGACGCTCGTCGGGTTCGAGGACACCGGCGAGGAGCTCGTCCCCCGCGACGAGATGCTCTCGGACGCCGAGATGCGCCGGGAGATCCGGGGCAACGAGATCGCCATCATCTTCCAAGATCCGATGGAGAGTCTCAACCCCGTCTACACCGTCGGCGGACAGGTCAGGGAGTTCATCGAACTCAACCGCGACATCGACGGGAAGGAGGCCAAAGCGGAGGCGATCGAGATGCTTCGTCGCGTTGGGATCCCTGAGGCAGCCGACCGCTACGACGACTACCCACACGAGTTCTCCGGCGGCATGCGTCAACGCGTCCTGATCGCGATGGCGCTCGGCTGTCAACCGAACCTGATAATCGCCGACGAGCCGACGACCGCCCTCGACGTCACCGTCGAGGGACAGATACTCGAACTCGTCAACGAGCTCCAAGAGGAGTACGGAACGAGCTTCATCTGGGTTACCCACGACATGGGCGTCGTCGCCGAGATCTGTGACCGCGTCAACGTGATGTATCTCGGAGAGATCGTCGAACAGGGGCCGATCGACGAGATCTTCTACGACACGAAACACCCCTACACGAAGGCGCTGTTGAACTCGATCCCTCGTCCCGACCGGACGGTCGAGGACCTCGAGCCGATCACGGGGACGATGCCGGGCGCGCGCAATCCGCCGTCGGGCTGTCGGTTCCATCCGCGCTGTCCCGACGCGCGGGAGCCGTGTCGGGAGGTCGCGCCGGCGTTCACGTCAGTGGGGGACGCGGACGCCGAGTCGCACCGCGCCGCCTGCCTCAAACACGAGGACATCGGATACTGGGAGAGCGAGCCGCTGGAGACGGAGGGCGAGCAATGAGCGTGCTCGACCGGCTCGACGAGGTCGAGATGGGCGAGACGATACTGGAGATCGACGGGCTGACCAAACACTTCCAGTCGGACTCCGGCTTCCTCGCCGGGCTGTTCGGTTCGGACTCCGTCGAAGCGGTCGACGACGTCTCGTTCGACCTCCGGAAGGGGGAGACGCTCGCGCTCGTCGGCGAGAGTGGCTGCGGGAAGAGCACGCTCGCGCGCACGATCCTCCAGCTCATCGAGCCCACCGCCGGCAGCGCGTCATTCAAGGGCGTCGACCTCACCGAGCACTCCCAGCGGGAGATCCGTCCCCTCCGCCGGGATATGCAGATGATCTTTCAGGACCCGCAGTCCTCGCTCAACCCGCGGATGAAGGTGGGACAGATCATCGAGGAGCCGATGGAGGCCCACGACATGTACACGGTCGAGGAGCGGCGCGAGCGCGCCAAGGAGCTGCTGGACCGCGTCGAGCTCGACCGCGAGTACTACAACCGCTATCCCCACGAGTTCTCCGGCGGCCAGCGACAGCGCATCAACCTCGCGCGGGCGATGGCGACGGACCCGGACCTCATCGTCTGTGACGAGCCGGTGTCCGCGCTGGACGTCTCCGTGCAGGCACAGGTGCTCAACACGATGCGAAAGCTCCAGGACGAGTACGGCTACACCTACCTCGTCATCTCACACGACCTCTCGGTCGTCCGCTACATCGCCGACCGGGTGGCCGTGATGTACCTCGGCCACATCGCGGAGCTGGCCGGGAAGGAGGAGCTGTTCGAGAACCCCAAACACCCGTACACGCAGGCGCTGCTCGACGCCATCCCGATCCCGGACCCGCGGAGCCGCGACGCACGCGGAACGCTGGAGGGTGACGTGCCGAGCCCCATCGACCCGCCGAGCGGCTGCCGGTTCCGGACGCGATGTCCACAGCTGATCGCTCCCAACGAGTACGACCTCGATGCCGAGGGGTGGGACCGGGTGCTCGCGTTCACGCGGGCGATCCAGCGCCGGACGTTCGCCCCGGACTACCCGGACGACGACGCCGGCCTCTCCGTCGGGCGCATCGACGAGACGGTCGACGCGGAGTACTTCCCCGACGGCCGTCCCGACGGTGCCGCCGGGGACGTCGTCGACGAAGTCAGTCGACTGGTTGCCGACCGCGAGTGGGACGACGCACAGGAACTCGTCACGGAGCGGTTCGAGGAACAGTCCGTCTGTGCAACCGACAAGCCGCACTATACGGTGCCGTCCGAGTACGGCGAGGGCGGGCACTTCGTGGGCTGCCACCTCCACCGCGACGACGCGGTGTGACATCCCTCGACGGCTACAGCCGTGGGATCGCTCCGTGATTTTCGCAGGCCGCAGCGCCCCGAAACGGGCCGTGACCGTCCGGAGACCGACGAGGCGTCCGTCAGCGGACCCGGATCGTCGTCGTCGCCGTCTTTTTCGGGTCGGTTCCGAGAAACGCCGTGATCTCGTGGTCTCCACGGTCGAGGACGTCGTAGGTCGTCCGGGCGGCGTCGTGGCGCACCCGGCCGTTCCACTCCCGCTCGTACGTCCGGCTCTCGCCGGCGCGTAGCGCGAGCGTTCGGCTCCCGTCGGGCTCGTAGGTCCGCTCGTCGGCGCCCTCAAGGAAGCCGTCGACCGTCCACCCCCAGATGCGCTGCCCGGCGATGGGAACCTCGATGGGGACCGGCAGCCGGTTCGTGACCGTCACCCGGATCTCGATCCGGTCGCCCGGCGCGTACGCCGCACGGTCGGTCTCAACGTCGATGGCGACCGCACGGCGTGCGAGCGCGTTCGGGACCAACTTGTCGAGTCCCCGGGAGAACACCGACGGGTCGTAGTCCTCACCGAGCGGGTCCACGTCCCGTTGTCCTCTTGATGGGTCCATCGACTCGTGTCGTGTGAGTCGCCGGCGACTGTTGAGTGTTGCGGGGTCACGAGCCGAACGCCACGGAATCCGTCGGATAGTGGCGAGTCCTCGCACGGCGGACGCCCATATCTCATCGTCTCGGTAGTTTTAACATCGAACTCTCCGACCACAGCACATGACCTTCCGCGAGGGGTTCTGGTCCATCTATCGGGAGGCGCTGCCGATCCTGTTAGTGGCGCTCGCCGGCGGCCTGTTCGCCGGACTCGTATTGGAGGAGCTGATCGAGAGCGTCGAGCGGTTCCCCGGGCTACTCGTGATGGTGCCGGTGTTCCTCGCGACACGCGGAAACGTGTACGGGGCGCTCGGCGGGCGGATCTCCAGCGGGCTCCACCAGGGGCTGATCGAGCCACGGTTCGAGAGACAGGAGCGGCTGGTTAATGCCGTTATCGCCTCATTCGTCAACGGAATCGGCATCTCGATCGTGATCGGGATCATCTCGTGGATCGCGCTCATCGCGCTCGGTCGCGACGCCGCGCCGATGTACGAGCTCGTGGCGATCATGCTGGTCGCCGGCGTGCTCACCTCCGTCGTGCTCATCTTCGGGCTGCTGTTGCTCATTTTCTTAGGCTACAAGCGCGGCTACGACCCCGACAATCTCGTCGGTCCCATCGTCACCACGCTGGGTGACATCTTCGGGATGGTGTTCCTGCTGTTCGCCGTGCTCGTCGTGGAGGTGACCTTCTGATGGTCGTCCCCGGCGGCAGCGGGTCGCTCGGCTCGTGGGACGCGAAGTCTATCGTCACCAACATGTTCCCCCTGCTGGTCGTGCTCTGTGCGATCGTCCTCTGGGCAGGCATTACGCTGGAGGACGCCGAGGAGATGTTGGAGCAGTACGGCCTGCTGGCGGTGATGGTGCCGACGATGGTGGACATGGGCGGGAACCTCGGCGCCATCCTCTCCTCGCGGCTCACCACGCGGCTCCACCTCGGGACCACGAAGTTCGACCCGCGCGACCGCGTGCTCTGGGCGAACGTCGCCGCCGTCTTCGCGCTCGCCGCCACCGTCTTCACCGCGCTGGCGCTCGGCGCGTGGGGTATCGGGCAGGCGACGGGCGCCGTGCTCAGCCTCGGCGACCTGCTCGTCATCTCGCTTACCAGCGGGCTCGCCGTCGCGGCCATCGCCGTCGTCTTCTCGTTTGCGGCGACGTACGGCTCCTACCGGCTCGGCATCGACCCCGACGACACCACCATCCCCATCGTCACCAACATGGTCGACGTGTTCGGGATGGTGATCTTCATCGGCGTCTCGGCGTGGGTGCTCGACTTCCCGATCTGACCCACAGTCCGGACTGAGCCGGACGGCGGCCGCCGGCGACCCGCCCCTCCTGAGTCGGGTGCCACACCTACCCATGACAATCCTTATGAGCGGAGCGGAGCATTTTCCGGGTATGGACGACATCGACGACATCTTCGTCGCACGCCTGATGACGACGGACCTCCACACGGTCACCCCGGACACGCTGGTGGAGGACGCCGCCGCGGTGCTGCTGGACAACGACATCAGCTCGGTACTGGTCGTCGACGACGGGGAGCTGGTAGGGATCCTCACGACGACCGACTTCGTGGAGATCGTCGCCAAGAGCAAGCCGAAAGCGAAGACGACCGTCGAACGGTACATGACGACGGGGCTGGTGACGGCGGGCGCACAGGACAGCGTCGCCGACGTGGCCGCGAAGATGGTCGACGGCGGCTTCCACCACGTCCCCGTCGTCGACGAGACGGGGTCCCCTATCGGGATGATCACCACCTCCGACCTGGCGTCGTACCTCTCGACGGTCGGGACGCCGACGACGACCTGACGGCGCATTTTCAGGGGGCAACGTCCGGGATCGCGGCGGACCGCGACCGACGCCGCGAGGCGAACCTTGCCCGCGTCGCGAGGCGAACCTTGCCGGCGTTCCGGACGCCTATGCCGAATCCGGGCAAGAACCAACGATTATCGCCACCATCTCCGGGGTATTACGGCCGGACGACGTACCCCTGTGTATGTCCGACCACCTGCACCTCAACCTCTTCACGATGAACTCGGTCGAGCACGTCTCGCCGGGGTCGTGGCGGTATCCGGGGGATCGCTCGACGGAGTACACCGACCGCGAGTACTGGACGGAGGTCGCGCGCACCGCCGAGCGCGGCGGCTTCGACGCGGTGTTCTTCGCCGACGTGCGCGGCATCTACGACGTGTACGGTGACGACCGCGACACCGCCGTCGAGCGAGCGGTCCAGACACCGGCGAACGACCCGCAGCTCGTCGTCCCGGCGATGGCGGAGGTCACCGACGACCTCGGCTTCGCGGTGACGCGTTCGACAACGTACACCCACCCGTACCAGCTCGCACGGGAGTTCTCGACGCTCGACCACCTCACCGACGGCCGGATCGCGCTCAACGTCGTCACCTCCTATTTGGAGTCGGCGGCCGCGAACCTCGGGCTCGACGAGCGGATGGACAAGCAGACCCGATACGACCGTGCCGACGAGTTCCTCGATGTGTGTTATGCACTCTGGGAGGACTCCTGGGAGGACGACGCCGTCGAGCGCGACGCGGAGACGGGGCGCTACTCGGACCCCGAGAAGGTCCACGCCATCGACCACGAGGGCGAGCACTTCTCGGTGCCCGGCCCGCACGGCTGTGAGCCGTCGCCCCAGCGGACGCCCGTCGTGTATCAGGCCGGGTCCTCGGACCGCGGGCGCGACTTCGCGGCCGCCAACGCGGAGGCCGTCTTCGCGAGCCAGCCCACCGAGGAGGGCGTTCGCGAGTACATGGACGACGTGAAGGCGCGCGCCGCCGACAACGGTCGCGACCCCGAGAGCCTGAAGTTCTTCATCGGCGTCGTCCCCGTCGTCGGTGAGACGGAGGCGATTGCGGAGGCCAAATACGAGGAGTACAAAAACCACGTCGACGTGGAGGCGACGCTGGCGCTGTTGTCCGGCTTCCTCGACATGGACCTCTCGGAACTCGACCCCGACACCAAAGTCGAGCACATCGAGACGGACGCCATCCAGGGGACGATGAACGCGTTCACCAAGGCCCAGCCGGACCGCGAGTGGACCGTCCGCGAGGTCGCGGAGTTCTGCGGGCTCGGCACCACCTCGCCGAAGCTCGTCGGCACGCCCGAGCAGGTGGCCGACGAGCTCGAGTACTGGCACGAGGCGGTCGGCGTTCACGGCTTCAACGTGAAGGAGGTCGTCCGCCCCGACTCGCTCACGGACTTCGTCGACCTCGTCGTGCCGGAGCTCCGCGAGCGCGGACTGGTTCGCGCGCCCGACGAGGCGCCCGCCGGCGACACGCTCCGTGAACGACTCCTCGGAGAGGGACAATCCGGCCTTCGCGAGGACCACCCGGCAAAGCAGTAATTCTGCGAACACTATTCGGGTGTAATCACCCGACAATATCCCGATGAAAACTGTCTGAACAGTTGTTCAACGGCGGCGACTGCCGCCCCCGGCATCCTTAAGTTGTTCCCGCCGTTTGGTTCAGGTGACGCTTCGCTTTGGAGGGCCGAAGCGTCAGCGGGGACCTATAGGGGCGACGGCTCGTGCCACCTTTTCCCGGCACGGGCCGATGCCCTTTCCTTTCGAAACTACCCATCAAGCGGTGCGTCCAACCGCCGTCGTGTCGCCGCCACTGCCACCGCCGATACAGTCAACAACCACCAACCCCACCCGCGGGTATGCCGCTCTTACAGTTCGAGACCACCCTGTCGCTGTCGCCCGCCGCGCGCGAGTCGTTTGCGGCGTTCGTCACCGACGCCTACACGACGGAGATGGAGACGACGGCCGGACACGTCGCCGTCGTGCTCCGCGAGCGCGAACCCTCCGAGCTTCATCTCGGACGGGCCGTCGAGGGTGACCTGCTGTTGCTGGACGCCGAAATCCGCGAGGGTCGGCCGTTCGAGTACAAGCGCGCGTTCGCCGTCGCCGTGATGGAACACGCCGTCGAGGAGTTCGGCGTCCCCGAGCCGAACGCGAAGGTCGTGTTCACGGAGCACGCCGGTGAGAACATGATGGGGCTGGACCGCGTCGGCGGCGACTGGGCGGGCGAGGAGCACTAGTCTCCAAGCCTGATCCCGAGACGGACCCCGATCCGGACCTGCCGCTCCGTGCGGTTTATATCCGCGGCTGACCCGTTTTTTGAGTATGCCAACGGCGGACCGCGAGACGGTCACTGGACTGCCGCCCGGCGTGGCGGCGGTCCGCGACGAGCTGACGCCGATGCTCTCCCAATACGCGGACCTCTGTGCGGCTCACCCCGACGCACTCGTCTTGTTCCAGGTGGGCGATTTCTACGAGGCGTTCTGTGAGGCGGCGGAGACGGTCGCCCGCGTCTGTGAGGTGACGCTCACGGAGCGGTCGGATTCGACCGGCGACTACCCGATGGCGGGGATCCCCATCGACAACGCCGCACCGTATCTCGACTCTCTCCTAGATGCGGGCTACCGGGTTGCGCTCGGCGACCAAGTGGAGGACGCCGAGCAGGCGTCCGGACTCGTCGACCGGGCGGTGACGGAGGTGATCACGCCCGGGACGGTGGTCGAGGACGACTTGCTGGAGGCGGGCACGACCAACTACGTGGCGGCGGTCGCTCGCGGGAGCGATGAGGACGGCGGCGAGCATCCTGACGACGCAACGACACCCGTCGGGCTCGCCGCCGTCGACGTCACCACGGGCGAGTGTCTCGTCACCGCCGGCGACCGCGACACGATCGCCGACGAGCTGGACCGCATCGCACCGGCGGAGCTGATCCGCGGCCCCGACGCTCCGCGATACGACCCGGCCGACGCCGCACGCGGCTGGGAGGAACACGACTACGACGACGCCGTCTTCGAGACGCGGGCGGCCCAGGACCGACTTTCGGCGTACCTCCCGCAGCCCGACCGGCGATTCGACGGCGACGCCGAGATCCGTGCCGCCGGCGCCGTGCTCGCGTACGCGGAGTACACCCAGGGTGACGACGGCCCGCTGGAGTACGTCACCCGTATCCGGCGGTACGACCCCCGCGACCACCTGCGGCTGGACGCCGCCGCCCAGCGGAGTCTGGAGCTGTTCGAGAACCGCGGGCTGGGCGCGGGCGACACTCTGTTCGACGCGTTCGACGACACGAGCTGTGCGCTTGGCCGACGACGGTTGGAGCAGTGGCTCCGACGGCCGCTGGTTGACGCAACCGCCATCGAGAGTCGCCACGACGCAGTTGGGGAGCTGGCCGACCGGACGCTCACCCGGGAGGCAATCGCCGACGCGCTCTCGACGGCGTACGACCTCGAACGGCTCATCGGACGGGTCTCGCGGGGGCGGGCGGACGCCCGCGACCTCCGGTCGCTGCACACCACCCTCGCGGTCGTGCCGGAGCTGAAGGCGACGCTCGTCGGGGCGGAAAGCGGGGAAGCCACCGACGAGCCGAACGTCTCGCTCCCACGGACGGACCACCTCCGGGACCTCCACGACCGGCTCGACGAGCTGACCGAGGTGCGCGAGCTGATCGCGGACGCCATCGCCACCGATCCGCCACAGGAGATCACCGAGGGCGGCGTGATCCGCGAGGGGTTCGACGAGGAGCTCGACGCACTGCGCGCGACCGAGCGGGAGGGTCGTGAGTGGGTCGCGGACCTGGAGACTCAAGAGCGCGAGCGGACGGGGATCGACTCGCTCTCCGTGGGCCACAACCAGGTGCACGGCTACTACATCGAGGTGACCGACGCCAACCTCGACCGCGTGCCCGACGACTACCGCCGCCGGCAGACCCTAAAGAACAGCGAGCGGTACGTCATCCCCGAGCTGAAGGAGCGCGAGGAGGAGATCGTCGGCGCCGCCGAGCGCGCCGACGCACTGGAGTACGAGCTGTTCGTCGAGGTGCGCGAGGAAGTTGCCGACGCCACCGAGCGCATCCAGGCGCTCGCGGACGCGCTCGCCGAGCTTGACGCGCTCCGGTCGCTGGCGGCGGTGGCCGTCCGCCACGACTACGTCCGGCCGGAGATGGTCGACGACCCCGACGCCGGCATCGGGACCGGCGCCGGCATCGAGATCGAGGGGGGACGCCACCCGGTCGTCGAGCGCACCGAGGAGTCGTTCGTCCCGAACGAGACCGACCTCGAACGCGGTTCCGTGGCAGTGATCACGGGTCCGAACATGAGCGGAAAGTCGACGTACATGCGGCAGGTTGCGCTCGCCGTCGTACTCGCACAGACGGGGTCGTTCGTCCCCGCACAGGCCGCGCGGCTCCCCGTCCTCTCGCGGGTGTTCACCCGCGTCGGCGCGTCCGACGACATCGCCGGCGGCCAGTCGACGTTCATGCGCGAGATGAGCGAGCTGACGGAGATCCTCCACGACGCCGGCCCGGACTCGCTGGTGCTCCTTGATGAGGTGGGACGGGGAACTGCCACCACCGACGGGCGGGCGATCGCTCGCGCCGCCGTGGAGTTTCTCCACGACGAGCTCGGCGCCACCGCCCTCTTTGCCACCCACTACCACGAGCTCACCGACCTCGCGGACGAGCGCGAGCGCGTGTTCAACCTCCACTTCACCGCCACCCGCGAGGACGGCGAGGTGACGTTCCTCCACCGCGTCGTGCGGGGCGCCTCGTCGTCGTCGTATGGCGTCGAGGTGGCCGAGCTGGCGGGGATCCCCTCGACGGTCGTCGAGCGCTCGCGCGAGCTCGTCGATGCGGACGAGACGGAACGTGCAGAGGCGGGAAACGAAGGGCCGGACCCCGACGAAACGACGCCCGACCAAGAGCCCTCACAGGAACGGTCACTTCGGGAGTTCCTTGAGGAAACGGAGGCCAGTGAGACGGAATCCGGTGCGAACTCGCCGGCGGCGGACGGACCGCCACGGCCCGGATCCGCCACTGACGAGGCGAACGGAGCTCCGAAAGCACCGGAACCGCCGGCGAGCGACTTGGAGAACGCGATCCGTGACCTCGATCTCGCACGGATGACCCCGATCGAGGCGCTGAACGCCCTCCACGATCTGCAGGAGCAGGCGGATCGTGGGAACGGAGAGGGAGGAAACCGCACGAACCGGAATCGCGAGGACGACGACGGCGAGAACGACGACGGGCCAGGCAGGTTCGGCGGGCAGCGATGAGCCGGGACGACCCGCCCCGCGTTCGTCGGCTCGACGACGCGACGGTCGACCGGATCGCCGCCGGCGAGGTGGTGACCCGCCCCGCTCGTGCGGTCGCGGAGCTGGTCGACAACGCGCTCGACGCCGACGCCTCCCGAATCGAGGTGGCCGTCGAGGGCGACGGCACGGACGAGATCCGCGTCGCCGACGACGGCCACGGCATGTCCCGCGAGGACGCGCAGTTGTCGGTCGCCCGCCACGCCACGAGCAAGCTCGCGCCCGGCGACGACCCCGTCGGCGTGGCCTCGCTCGGCTTTCGCGGGGAGGCGCTTGCGGCCCTCGCCGACGCCGGGCGGCTGGAGGTGGTCACCAACGACGGCGGTCCGCTCGGGACGCGCGTCGTCGTGGACGGGCGACCCCGAGGAGGTGACGACGACTCCGCAGACCCCGAAGTTCGAGACGCCGGGCGCGCACGCGGGACGACCGTCATCGTCCGGGACCTGTTCGCGAATCGGCCAGCGCGACGGGACGCGCTCGCGAGCGAAGGGGCCGAGTTCGCGCGGGTCTCCAGCACCGTCGCCGACTACGCGCTCGCCAATCCCGGGGTGGCGTTCACGCTCGACCATGACGGGTCGACGACGCTCTCGACGCCCGGCACCGGCTCGACCGACGCGCTGCTCGGCGTGTACGACCGCGAGACGGCGAGCCAGTCGACGACGTTCACGGCGACCGCGACATCGGATACTGGCGTCGAGGTGGCGTGTGCCGGCGTGCTCGCGTATCCCGCCGTCACCCGTGTGAACCGCGACCACGTGCGGATTTCCGTCAACGGTCGGCCCGTCCGGAACCCCGCCCTCGCCGGCGCGGTGCGGGCGGGATACGGGCGGCTGCTCCCCGACGGGCGCGAACCCGTGGCGGCCGTCGACGTGCAGCTTTCCCCGGACAGGGTCGACCCGAACGTCCATCCGGCGAAACGCGAGGTCGGGCTGCGGGATGGGGAGGCGGTCGCCACGGCCGTCGAGGCCGCCGTCCACGACGCGCTGACGGGAGCCGACCTCCGGCGGCGCGAGGAGACGGCAACCGGGATCGACGCCGCGCTGACGCCGGCTGGCGAGGCTGACGGCACGCGAGCGGCGACGTTCGCGGACGCGGAGCCGGTCGGCCAGTTTGCGGAACTATACCTGCTGTTCGAGGCCGACGGTGAACTGTTGGTGGTCGACCAGCACGCGGCCCACGAACGGGTCAACTACGAGCGCCTCCAGCGGGCCTTCGCGAACGAGGACGTGGCGACCGCGCCGCTCGACCCGCCGGTGACCGTCTCGCTGTCGGCGCCGGAGGCGGCCGCCGCCGAGGCGCACGCCGAGGACCTCGCGGCGCTCGGGTTCGAGACGAGTGCGTTCGGCGGCGGGACGGTCCGGCTCGCAAGCGTTCCGGCTCCGTTCGGCCGCACCGCGGAGCCCGAGGCGTTCCGGGACGCGATCGCGACCCTGGCCGACGAGGCGGCATCCGGAGCGGACGCCCGCGAGCGACTACTTGCCGATCTCGCCTGTCACCCATCGCTGAAACGTGGCGACACCCTCGGCGACGAGGAGGCCCGCGCGCTCGTCGACCGACTCGGGGAGTGTGAGCGCCCGTTCGCCTGCCCGCACGGCCGACCCACGGTGCTCACGATCGGGGCGGACGCCTTCGCCGCCGGCTTCGAGCGGGAGCGGTGAGGGGGAGGAGAAGCGGCCGCCGCGGAACGCGGCTCAGTCGTTCGCGGCGTCGGCGTCCGCGCCGTCTCCGCCGCCGGCGGCCGCGGTCGCACGGTCCGCCGCGTTGGCGAAGATCCCTGTGCCGTCGTGTACGTGAAGGAGGTCGCGAGCCCGAGGAAGCCGGCGACGTTCGAGATGATGACCGCACAGACGATCGCCTCGCCTCCCCAACCGACCCCGGGACACCCGCGACCCCGAACGCGGGGACGATGGCACTTGCGGGGACTGCGGCGACGGCGATGGGGAAGCGAATCGCCCGGTACTTCACCAAGTCGGCGACGAAGGCGGTCGGTGGACGACACGTGACGGGTCATGACACGCGGCCGCCTCCCGCCACCACACGAGAGACGGGGGATCCTCACGCTTTTGCCTCCCCCCGCCAAGGGTCAGGTATGCAACGCGGCCGGCGGAAACCCGACTGGCTGAAATCCCGGCCCCCGTCCGGCAGCCGGTTCACGGAGATCACGGAGTCGCTTCGGGAGCGTGACCTTCACACCGTCTGTGAGGAGGCAAACTGCCCGAACATGGGGGAGTGCTGGTCCGGCCGGGATGGCCCGGGAACGGCGACGTTCATGCTGCTCGGCGACCGGTGTTCGCGCGGCTGCAACTTCTGTGACGTGGAGACCGGCGGCATGGAGCCGCTCGACCCCGACGAGCCGGCGAACGTCGCGGACGCCGTCGCGGAGATCGGCCTCGACTACGTCGTGCTCACCTCCGTCGACCGCGACGACCTCGCGGACGGCGGGTCCGCCCACTTCGCGGAGACGATCCGCGAGATCAAACGGCGCGACCCGGGCATCCTCGTGGAGACGCTGATCCCCGACTTCGGCGGCGACCTCGAGGCCGTCGACCGGATCATCGACGCCGGGCCGGACGTGATCGCCCACAACGTGGAGACGGTCGAGCGGCTCCAGTGGCCCGTCCGCGACCGCCGGGCGACCTACGAGCAGAGCCTGCGCGTGCTCGACCACGTGGACCGGACCTCCGAGATCAAAACGAAAACCAGCCTGATGCTCGGCGTCGGCGAGTACGACCACGAGGTGTACCGGACGCTCGGCGACCTCGGGGAGATCGGCGTCGACGTGGTGACGTTCGGCCAGTACCTCCAGCCGTCGCGCTCGCACCTCGACGTGTTCGAGTACGTCCACCCCGACACCTTCGACGTGTGGCGCGAGGTGGCAGAAGCGGAGTTCGGCTTCCTCTACTGTGCGTCCGGCCCGATGGTCCGGTCGTCGTACAAGGCCGGCGAGCTGTTCGTCGAGGCGCTTCTGCGCGAGGGCACCTCCGCCGAGGAGGCCCGCCGGCGGGCGCGGGCGGCCGGCGGCGACTGACCGGGCGGGGCTACTCGTTCCCGTACCGTCGGAGTCGGGGTTCCGTGGCGTTTCTCGTCGGACGGCTCTGTTGCACGCTCTGGAAGCGGACACATTCTGACTCGGACCCGGTCAGTGCAGATTCCTTGCTGAGCGAGATCGGGAGTGGGGGTATTACGTGAGTGGGTGCGGCATTTATAAGTAGGTCGTAGATGGTGTCGTACTTCGTTTATAAGGCGTGAATGATCGGTGGGTCGCCGGGAGTTCGCCGGTGAGGACCGCCTGCAAAGCCCCAGCCGGCTCCGGTCGAGGGTTCCGGAAGACGGTCCGGCTCGCGCTTTTTAAGCGCTCGCCGGCTGCGACTTCCGTCGTCCCGCTCGTAGACTCGCGGGACGCTCGCTGCGCTCCTCGCTCTCAGCACCGCCCGCTGTGGTGCTTACGTCGCCCGTCTTCCCGGAGCCAGCTCGCGGCTTCGCCGCTCGCTTTCCGAGGGCTCCCTCCGGTCGCCCTCGCCGGCTGCCCCGTTGAGTCCCGCCCCGCACCGCACAGCAACCGCACCTCACGCCTCCCCAGCCTCGTCGTCGCCGTAGGCGACGACTCCCTCGCGCGCCGGCGAGCACCCGCGGGGCGCTCGCCGGGCGCCTCGCGTCGGCTTCGCCGCCGCGGCCCGCCGGCGCGGGGCGCCGGCGACGCCACCGCACCCCATTTATAAGGAGATCGTCACCGCCACTCTCGACGATTTATATACTCTACCGCCGATGACGAATTGCAATACTCACTCCCGGTATCGGTCATCAAGCGGCACTGATTGGCCTGCAGTTTCGGGCGAAAACACGATCGAATCGGCGTGTTTCAACAAACTCCGTCGAGAGGACAGCTGTACGGGTACGAGACGACACGCTGGAACACCAACGGCGTCACCGTCGATCGGAAGTGAAACCGCATCCATGGGCCCGAGTCCACGATGGGTGTCGCCGGCCGGTTCCGATTCCCCGAGAATCCCTCCCGTTTGTCCATTACTATTCGGCAAAATTACCGTTTGGCCGAAAGTATTGCCCTATAATCGAGATCGGGTAGAAGAGTGTACGATTTGGAACCGTGACGCTGGACGGTTTGCTACTCGTTGGCAGAATTTCTGTTCATAGTAAATTATTTACGAAAACCCTATTAGCCGGGCGTCGGAGTGTCCATGTATGCACAGGAGGGTTCGGCCGTGACCGTGTTCGACCGAGCGTACGACGACACCGTCCGCGTGATCGACGAGGACGGGGAGGTCGTCGGCGACGTCCCCGACCTCGACGAGGGCGAACTCGTCGAGATGTACCGCTACATGAAACTCGCCCGCCACTTCGACGGGCGGGCGGTGAGCCTGCAGCGACAGGGGCGGATGGGGACGTATCCGCCGCTGTCGGGCCAGGAGGGCGCACAGATCGGCTCGGCGTTCGCGCTCGCCGAGGACGACTGGATGGTGCCGTCCTACCGGGAGCACGGCGCCGCGCTCGTCCGCGGGGTTCCACTGAAAAAGACGCTGCTCTACTGGATGGGCCACGAGGCGGGCAACGAGTTCCCCGAGGGGACGAACGTGTTCCCCGTCGCGGTGCCCATCGCCTCGCAGATTCCGCACGCGACCGGCGGCGCGTGGGCGAAGAAGCTCCGCGGCGAGGACGACGTGTTCATGTGTTACTTCGGCGACGGCGCCACCAGCGAGGGCGACTTCCACGAGGGGCTCAACTTCGCCGGCGTGTTCGACACCCCCACCGTCTTCTGGTGTAACAACAACCAGTGGGCGATCTCCGTGCCGCGCGAGCGGCAGACGGCGAGCGCGACGCTGGCACAGAAGGCGGAGGCGTACGGCATCGACGGCGTCCAGGTCGACGGGATGGACCCGCTCGCCGTCTACTCGGTCGCGAAGGCGGCCGTCGAGAAGGCGCGGAACCCCGACGAGGGGCAGCTGCGCCCGACGCTCGTGGAGGCGGTCCAGTACCGCTTCGGCGCGCACACCACCGCGGACGACCCCACCGTCTACCGCGACGACGAGGAGGTCGAAACGTGGAAGGCGAAGGACCCGATTCCGCGGCTGGAGGCGTATCTCCGGAACGAGGGCATCCTCGACGACGAGCGCGTCGCGGAGATCGAGGACGGCGTGAAGGCACAGGTGGCAGACGCCATCGACGACGCCGAGAGCGTCCCGCGCCCCGAGCCGCGCGAGATGTTCGAGCACGCCTACGCGGAGATGCCCGCCGAGCTCGCCGCGCAGTACGAGGAGTTCGCGGCGGTTCGCGAGAAGCACGGCGATGAGGCGTTCCTGGAGGACTAAATGAGCGACACACAGAATCTAACGCTGGTACAGGCGGTACGGGACGGACTGTACACCGAGATGACCCGGGACGACGAGGTGCTCGTCTTGGGCCAGGACGTGGGAAAAAACGGGGGCGTGTTCCGCGCGACGGAAGGACTCTTCTCGGAGTTCGGCGGCGACCGCGTCGTCGACACGCCGCTGGCGGAGTCCGGCATCATCGGCTGTGCGGTCGGCATGGCCGCGATGGGGCTGAAGCCGGTGCCGGAGATCCAGTTCTCCGGGTTCATGTACCCCGGGTTCGACCAGGTGGTCTCACACATGTCGCGGTTCCGCACACGGACCCGCAGCGAGATGTCGCTGCCGATGACGTTACGCGCGCCGTACGGCGGCGGCATCCGCGCGCCGGAACACCACTCGGAGTCGAAGGAGGCGTTCTACGCCCACGAGGCCGGGCTGAAGGTGGTCATCCCCTCGACGCCGTACGACACGAAGGGGCTGCTCGCGGCGTCGATCCGCGACCCCGACCCCGTCGTCTTCTTGGAGCCGAAGCTGATCTACCGGGCGTTCCGCGGCGAGGTGCCCGAGGAGGAGTACACGATCCCGCTGGGCGAGGCCGCAACCCGGCGTGAGGGCTCGGACGTGGCCGTCTTCACCTACGGCGCGATGACCCGCCCGACGCTGGAGGCCGCCGAGCATCTCGCCGAGGACGAGGGGATCGAGTGTGAGGTCGTCGACCTCCGCACCATCTCCCCGCTGGACCGCGAGGCCGTCATCGAGGCGTTCGAGAAAACCGGGCGTGCGGCGGTCGTCCACGAGGCGCCCAAGTCGGGCGGCCTCGCCGGCGAGATTACGGCGATTCTACAGGAGGAAGCGCTCTTGTATCAGGAGGCACCGGTCAAGCGGATCACCGGCTTCGACGTGCCGTACCCGCTGTACGCGCTGGAGGACTACTACCTCCCGAGCGCGGCGCGCATCGCCGAGGGAATCATCGACACGGTGGAGTTCTAACATGGCCATCAAGGAGTTCAAGCTACCTGACGTGGGCGAGGGTGTCGCCGAGGGAGAACTGGTCAACTGGCTCGTGGAGCCGGGTGACCGCGTCACCGAGGACCAGCCCGTCGCCGAGGTCGAGACGGACAAGGCGCTCGTCGAGGTGCCCTCGCGGTACGACGGCGTCGTGGAGGAACTGTTCGCCGAGGAGGGCGAGATCGTCCCTGTCGGCAACGTGATCATCTCGTTCCGCGTCGACGAGGATGGGGAGGCTGCGGCGGCCGACGAGGCCCAGGACGCCAGCGAGGAGGAGCCGGGAGAGTCGACCGACGAGACCGAATCCGAATCTCCGGAGACCGAGGCCGAATCGGCCGACACCGAGCCCGAGACCGCCTCTGGCCGGACGTTCGCGCCGCCGTCCGCCCGCCGGATGGCCCGCGAGCTCGGCGTCGACATCGGCGACGTCTCCGGGAGCGGCCCGGGTGGTCGGATCACGGAGGCCGACGTACGCGCCCACGCGGAGTCGGGCGGCGCGGGCGGCGCGGGCGGCGAGGACGGTGCGGCCGGCGAGGACGATGGGAAACCGAGCCCCAAGCCGACGGACGTGGAGTCCGGCAAGCGCAAGTCCGCCGTGAAAAAGCGCGGCGAGGGCGCAAAGATGGCCGAGGGTGCGTCGCCCTCCGCTGCGCCGACAGCGGAGCCCGCCGGCCGCGAAACGACGCTGGCGGTGCCAGCAACCCGGAAAGTCGCCCGCGAACTCGGCGTCGATATCGACGACGTGCCGACAGACGAGACGCGCGACGGCGAGGCGTTCGTCACCGCCGAGCAGGTGCGGGCGTACGCCGAGGGTGAGACGGAGCCGGCGGCGACGCCGGTCGGCGAGACCGAGCCCGTCTCCGCGACGGGTGGGGCAACAGAGGTTGAGGAGACCGTGCCGTACCGCGGCGTCCGCCGGACGATCGGCAAGAAGATGGCGGAGTCGAAGTACACGGCACCCCACGTCACCCACCACGACACGGCGGAGGTCGACGCGCTCGTGGAGGCGCGCGCGCAGCTGAAGCCGAAAGCCGAGGCCAAGGGGGTGAAGCTCACCTACATGCCGTTCGTGATGAAGGCGATCGTCGCGGGGCTCAAAGAGCACCCGTACCTCAACAGCGAGCTGCGCGAGGACGACGAGGAGATCGCCCTCAAAAAGGAGTACAACATCGGGATCGCCGTGGCGACCGACGCCGGGCTGATGGTGCCCGTCGTGAAACACGTCGACAAGAAGGGGATCTTCGAGCTGGCTGATGAGGTGAACGACCTGGCGAGCCGCGCCCGGGATCGGAAGATCAAGCCGGAGGAGATGCAGGGTGGTACGTTCACGATCACCAACTTCGGCGCCATCGGTGGCGAGTACGCCACGCCGATCATCAACTATCCCGAAACCGCCATCATGGGGCTCGGGGCGATCGAGAAGCGTCCCGTCGTACGCGAACGGGAAGGGAGCGACGGCTTCCTCGACGACGAGGGTGGCCACGAGGTCGTCCCCGCCCCGACGCTGCCGCTGTCGCTGTCGATCGACCACCGCGTGATCGACGGCGCGATCGCCGCCGAGTTCTCGAACACCGTGATGGACCACTTGGAAAACCCGCTGCTGCTGTTGAACGAGTAAGATGGTCGTAGGAGACATTTCAACCGGAACGGAGGTATTGGTGATCGGGGCGGGACCGGGCGGCTACGTGGCCGCCATCCGCGCCGCACAGGAGGGGCTCGACACGACGCTCGTCGAGAAGGACGCCTACGGGGGTGCCTGCTTAAATCGCGGGTGTATCCCGTCGAAGGCGCTGATCACGGGCGCGGGGCTGGCTCACGAGGCCGGCAACGCCGAGTTCATGGGCGTCCACGCCGACCCCGCCGTCGACCTCACGCGCATGGTCGAGTGGAAGGACGGCGTCGTCGACCGCCTGACGGGCGGCGTCGAGAAGCTCTGTAAGGCCAACGGCGTCAACCTGATCGAGGGGACGGCGACGTTCGCCGACGAGAACAGCGTCCGCGTCGCACACGGCGGCGAGGGCCAGGGGTCGGAGTCGATCGACTTCGAGCATGCCATCGTCGCGACGGGCTCGCGGCCGATCCAGATCCCCGGCTTCGAGTTCGCCGAGGACCATATCTGGACCTCGGAGGACGCGCTCGCCGCCGAGACGGTGCCCGAGCGGCTCGTCGTGGTCGGCGGCGGCTACATCGGCATGGAGCTCGCCACGGTCTTCGCCAAGCTCGGCGCGGACGTGACGGTCGTCGAGATGCTCGACGACATCCTCGGACCGTACGAGGACGACATCAAGCGCGTCGTTCGCAAGCGCGCCGAGGAGCTCAGCGTCGAGTTCCACTTCGGCGAGGGCGCGAGCGGCTGGTCGGAGTCCCCCGACGGCGGCTACCAGGTCCACACGGAGACGGAGGACGGCGAGGAGTCCACCTATCCTGCCGACAAGGTGCTCGTCGCCGTCGGCCGCCAGCCCGTGACGGACACGCTCAACCTCGAGGAGGCCGGGTTGGAGACCGACGAGCGCGGCTTCCTCCAGACCGACGACCGCACCCGAACGGACGTCGAGCACATCCACGCAGTCGGCGACGTGGCGGGCGAGCCAATGCTCGCCCACAAAGCGTCGAAGGAGGGCGTCGTCGCCGCGGAGGTGATCGCCGGCGAGCCCGCCGCGCTCGACCAGCAGGCGATCCCCGCGGCCGTCTTCACCGACCCCGAGGTCGCCACCGTCGGGATGACCGAAGCGGAGGCCGAGGAGGCCGGCTTCGAGGTCGCCGTCGGCCAGATGCCGTTTAACGCCTCCGGACGCGCCATGACGACGGGTCACACCGAGGGGTTCGTCCGGCTGGTCGCCGACGCCGAACACGGCTTCGTGCTCGGCGGCCAGATCGTCGGCCCGGAGGCGTCCGAGCTGATCGCGGAAGTGACGCTCGCCATCGAGATGGGCGCCACGCTGGAGGACATCGGCGCCACCGTCCACACCCACCCCACGCTCGCGGAGGCCGTCATGGAGGCCGCCGAGAACGCGCAGGGCCAGGCGATCCACACGCTGAACCGCTGAGACCCCCATTCAGCGTGTCTCACACTGAGTAAGCCGATTCACGGCCACCACTTTCTTTCAATTAGCGAAATGAGATGTCGACTGTGCTATCCGAACGCCACCGGCGGCTCCACGAGTACCTCAAAGAGGAGGCGGGCGACAGCTACCGGACGGCGGTCCACTACGACGCGGACGATTGGGATGCCATCTACGGGCGACCGGACCTCCCCCCGGAGGAGCTCCGCGACATCGTGTCGACGGCGGTGAAACGGGCACGGGCGGAGCGCGCGCTGATCCCCGAGTCCGAGTACCCACGACTCGGACGGACCCACGCCACGACGGAGGTCCACGAGAACGGCGTCGTCATCCACCTCCCCGAAGACGGGACGAAGGGAACGCTGATCTCGCTCGACCGGTCGGCCGCGTCACGGCTCACCGAGTTCGTGGGGACCTGCAGCGAGATCGTCCACACGCCCGCCACCGAACGGTACGCGGTCGCCGAAACCGTCGACTGACGCGGACGGGGCGCCACGGGGTGGAGACGCTCGTGGGGGCCCCTTACCCCACCAATTCGAACTCGATCCCGACCGGGTCGGCGTCCTCGATGCCCCAGTAGACGAACCGGTGCGTGCCCGGGCCGAGGTCTGGACAGACCGTGAGGCCGACGGAGTCGACGGCGTCGATGTCGTCGGCTAGCCCGTCCTCGGTGAGCGTCAGGTCCCACGAGTGGGTGCTGTTCGGCTCGAACGGGGCGGGGTCGTCGCCGAGCTCGCTCGCCTCACCGTCCGGAGAGCCGCGAACGTCCTGCCAGCCGGCGTCGGTCTCCCGCTGGAGGGCGTACGCCTCGTCGCCGCGGGTTTCGGCGGCGGCGTCACCCGTGTTCCGGAGCACGAGCCGGAGGTCGCTGCCGTACGTCTCGGAGGTTCCCTCGGTCGAGAGTTCGAGGGTCGTCTCCGGCGTCTCCGTCGTGCGCTCGGCGACGTGCCCGTCGAACGGGGCGTCCAGCCGGACGAACGACTCGTCGGCACAGGAGAGCTCCGTCGGCGTCCCGTCGGGGCCCTGTGGGCCGTCGCCGGCCGCAAAGTCGAGACAGCCGGCGGCACCGACGAGTCCGCCGGCGCCGGCGAGACCGCCGGCGGCACGGAGCAGGTCGCGTCGCGAACGAGTCATGCTCCAGTTTGCCGCCGGTCGGGTTTCAACCCCGCGAAGCCGGCCGATCGCCGCGGACGCCGGCGACAGGGCCGGCTGTCCCGGCGTGCGCGTGTGAGGCCCAGTCGTAGTGGTGGTCGTTCGGAACGGCTTTCCCGTCGGCCGGCGGACGAACGGATATGGAACTGTTCGGATCCAGCGGCATTCGCGGGGTGGCGCTGCGCTACCTCACGCCGGAGCTGGTCCTCGACATCGCGAAGGCGGCCGGCTCGACGTGGGACGCCGACCGCGTCGCCGTCGCACGCGACACCCGAACGACCGGCGAGCTGTTCGTCAATGCGGCCGCCAGCGGGCTCGCGGCCGTCGGCTGTGACGTCGATCGGCTGGGCGTCGTCCCCACGCCGGCCGTGGGAAACTACTGTGAGAGTGCGGGCGTCCCCTGCGTGCTCGTTACGGCATCGCACAACCCGCCGGAGTTCAACGGCGTCAAACTCGTCGGCCCGGACGGCGTGGAGCTTGCCGTTGAGGACCTCGAACGGGTCGAACGCCGCGTGTTGGAGGACGACTACAATCTCGCGACGTGGGACACCGCCGGCGACACGACCCGCGTGGAGGGGGTCGTCGACGACTACGTCACCCAGCTGGTCGACGCAGTCGACCGCGAGGCGATCGCCGACGCCGAGCTCACCGTCGCGGTCGACCCCGGTCACGGGTCGGCGTCGGTCGCCGCTCCCGAGGTGCTCCGCGAACTCGGCTGCACCGTGCGGACGGTCAACGCGACGCCGGACGGTCACTTCCCCGGCCGGGAGTCCGAGCCCGTCCCCGAGAATCTCGAAGCGCTCCGTCGGCTGGTCGCCACCTCCGACGCCGACGTGGGGATCGCCCACGACGGCGACGCCGACCGCGCCGTCTTCGTCGACGAGACCGGGACGTTCATCGACGGCGACACCTCCTTCGCCGCGCTGGCGGACGCCGAGCTGGAGGCCGGCGACGCCGTCGTCAGCGCCGTCAACGTCTCCCAGCGGCTGGTCGACGTGTGTGAGGCCGCCGGCGCCGACCTGGAGTTGACGCCGATCGGCGCGACGAACATCATCACCCGCACCCGCGAGCTTCAGCGCGAGGGCACCCGCGTCCCCATCGCCGGCGAGGGGAACGGCGGCGTCTTCTTCCCGCCGTACCGGCTCTCGCGTGACGGCGCCTACATCGGCGCGAAGTTCCTCGAGCTGCTCGCCACGAGCGACGCGCCCGCCAGCGAGGTCGTCGCGCCGTACAGCGACTACCACTTCGTCCGGATCAACGTGACCCACGAGGATGCCGACGAGCGCGACGAGATGCTGTCGGCCGCCCGCGCGTACGTCGAGACGGCCGAGGCCGACGCCGACACCACGGACGGCTACCGGCTCGACTACGGCGACGCGTGGGTGCTCGTTCGCCCCTCCGGGACGGAGCCGAAGATCCGGATCTACGCCGAGTCCGCCGACGCCGAGCGCGCCGAGCGGCTCGCGAACGACATGCGCGAGGCGGTCGAGGCGGGCCGGTAACCGCAACCCCCTTACGCCGCCCGGCCGGCGATTCGTGCATGCAACCCACCGGCGTGCTCCGCGACGGCGCCGTCCGCGTCGGCGGCGACGCCCGCCAGCGCTTCTACGACTCCCGCGGCTACGGCCGCCCGCTTTCGGGCAACGAGATCGCCTTGACCCGCGTGGAGGCGGCACACCTCCTGTTCCGCGGCGACCTCTCCGGCATCGACCTCGGAGACGACGAGGGGGCCAGCGGCATCGGCGAGACGGTCGGCTTCGAGCGCTTCTTCGTCGCGAGCGCGGCGGCCGAATCGCGGTTCGCCGTGCGCTACCTCGTGTACGCCGACCTCCGTGACCGCGGCTTCTACCTCTCGCCCGTCCGCGAGGGATGGGACGGCGGCCGCGACGGCGCCGACTTCGGTGACGACGTGGACCTGATCGCCTACGAGCGCGGCTCCACGCCCGACACGGGCGACGTGCTCCACCCGGTTCGGGTGGTCGGTGAGCGCGAGTCCCTGCCCGCCGCGGGGCTCGCCGGCCGCACCCTCGCGGTCGTCGACGAGGAGAGCGACCTCACCTACTTCGCTGCGACGGAGCCGGAGATGGGCGGTGCCACCGACTACGAGCCGCCGGCGACCCTCTCGGGCGTCCTGCTCTCGGACCGGGTGGTCGTCTGGGACGCCCCCGAGAGACTCTACGAGCGCGGCTTCTACGGCCAGCCGCTGACGGGGCGCGCGGCCGAAATCGAGGGTGCAGTCCAGCTCTCGTTGCTTGAGGCCGCCTCGTTGGCGAGCGACGGCGTGCTGACGCTCGACGAAGCGATCGGTGGAGCTGGTAAAACCGGCCGCACCGACGACCCGGCGGCCGCTACCGCGGCGATCCTCGACCGCGGGCGCGCCGTGGAAGGTGAGCGGTTTGACCGTCGTCTGGCGGTCTACCGCGAGCTCCGTCGCGGGAAGGCGGTGCCCAAGACCGGGTTCAAGTTCGGTGCCGACTTCCGGACGTACCTCGACGTGGAGACGATTGAGGACCTCCCCCACTCGACGCACCTCGTGCGGGTGGTGGAGCCGGACCACGTGTTCTCGCCTCGCGAGCTCTCGCTGGACGTGCGGTTAGCGGGCGGCGTCCGCAAGGAGATGACGTTCGCGTTGACGGACGGTTCGCCCGTCCGCGGGGACGCGGGCGACGGCGCGGACCGCGCGGACGGCGACGACGCGACCGGCACCGATGCCGACATCGAGTGGCTGGCGGTGACCCGGCTCACCCCCTGAACAGCGACAGAGCGATCACCGTTTCGACGGGGTGTCACGCCCTCCCGCGCAAGCGAACGGTTTTTGCGTCGACCGCCGGGAGGGATATGTATGCACGAGGACACCCCCGAGGGGAGCCCGCCGGCGGACGGCGGCATGCCCCCGGTTGCCGAGGACCCCACGGACGCCGTCCGCACGGACGGCGGGACGGAGCGCGCGGACGATCCGGCCGAGGACGTCGCGCTCGACCCGTGGGGGTCGGCGTCGGTCGGCGACTACCGCGACCTGTTTGAGGAGTTCGGCATCGAGGCGTTCGACGACGTGGCCGACGAGGTGCCGGACCCACACTACCTGATGCGCCGTGGCGTCATCTTCGGCCACCGCGAGTACGACGCCGTCGCCTCGGCGATGGCGAACGACGAGCCGTTCGCCGCGCTCTCCGGGTTCATGCCGACGGGCGACCCGCACATCGGCCACAAACTCGTCTTCGACGAGATCATCTGGCATCAGGAGCAGGGCGCCGACGCCTTCGGGCTCATCGCGGACCTGGAGGCGCACTCCGCGCGAGGGATGTCGTGGGACGAGATCGACGAGCACGCGCGCAACTACCTCCTCTCGCTGCTCGCGCTCGGCTTCGACGCCGAGGACGGCGAGCTCTACCGCCAGTCGGACAACCGCGAGGTGCAGGACCTCGGCTTCGAGCTCGGCTCGAAGGCGAACTTCTCCGAGTTCGAGGCGATCTACGGCTTCGACGGCGAGACGAACATCTCGCACATGCAGAGCGTGATCACCCAGACCGCCGACATCCTCTACCCGCAGCTCGTCGACGAGCCGAAGCCGACCGTCATCCCGGTCGGACCCGACCAGGACCCGCACGTCCGCCTCACGCGTGACCTCGCCACCCGGATGCGCTACTTCAAGGTGACCGAGGCGTTCGCCTCCTTCGAGCTTGACGACGACGAGCGCCAGCTGGTGCGGGCCGCCTACGACGCGCTCGCCGCGGAGGCGGACGATCCCGACGACCCGGACGTTCGGTGTGCGGACGCCGCCGACTGGCTGGAAGCGTACGGGCCGGTACCCGAGCTCGCCGGCGCGAAGCCGGGGGCGATGGAGAAGCTCCGCGCCGGCGGCAAGGAGCCGCTCCGCCCGCGTGTCCGCTTCTTCGATCGTAACGCGACCGACGAGGCGTTCGAGGCCCTCATCGACGCCGTCGAGGGCGACAAACGCGTGTTCGAGGGCCACGTCGACGCGTTCGACCTCACCCGGAGCGAGGCCGAGACGCTGGCACAGGAGGTCGAGGTCGACCACGGCGGCTTCGGCTTCCGGCAGCCCTCCTCCATCTACCACCGCTTTATGTCCGGGCTCACCGGCGGGAAGATGTCGTCGTCGATCCCCGCGAGCCACATCTCGCTGCTCGACGACCCCGAGGACGGCTACGACAAGGTGAAGGCGGCGGCGACCGGCGGGCGCGCCACCGCGGACGAGCAGCGCGAACTCGGCGGCGAGCCCGACGACTGCCCCGTCTACGAGCTGTACGCCTACCTGCTGGCGGGCGACGACGACGAACTCACCAAGGAGGTGTACACGGAGTGCGTCGGCGGCGAGCGCCTCTGTGGCGGCTGTAAGGAGCAGGCCGCCGAGCTCATGCGCGAGTTCCTCGAAGACCACCAGGAGAAACGCGAGGAGGCGGAGGAACTGCTGGAGGACCTCGACATCGACCTCGACTCCGACCGGCGCGGCACCGGCGGCGAACACTGAAACGGGAGACGCGAGAAAACTTCTTTTTAATGCGATTGGCGCGCCCGCGAGCGCCCTCTTAAGGGCGCGAGCGGAGCGCGAGGGAGGCGGCGGGCGCCCGCGGCGCGGTGCGGAGCCCGCGGGCGCCCGCCCGCCGAGGCTGGGGAGGTGTGAGGTGCGGTTGCTGTGCTGGGCGGGGCGGGACTCAAAGGGGCAGCCGGCGAGGACGAAGCACGGCGACGCAAGCACTCAAAAGGCCGGGCGGTGCGGAGAGGCCTTTTGAGCGCGCAGCAAGCCGCGCGAGTCGTCGCCGGCTGGGGCTTTGGAGGTGTTCGCCGTCGTGCTCACCGTACAGACTCCTTATAAGGAGCCGGCTGGGGCTTTGGAGGTGCTCGCCGGCGTGTTCTCCTCACAACTTGCTTATAAGGAGCCGGCTGGTGCTTTGGCGGTGTTTGCTTTCACCATCACACCATCAACCGCTTATAAGGGTCCGGCAGAGGCGTGGAAGATGCTCGCCGTCGTGCTCACCACCGCAACCGCACAACCACCCGACGTTGCACAGGCTGCTGCCCTCGAACGGAAAGGCCGGAACCCCCTTTTAAGGCCAGAAACGCCCCGGAATCACCCACGAGAGAGGCCGAAGCCGCCGTCGCCGTCGACACCGCTCTACTCGTCGTCGTACGGCCACCGCCCGCCCGTCTTCAGCTCCTGCACGTAGCCGTCGTCGATGTCGTCGCGCACCTCCTCACGCGAGCGGTGCGGCGTCTCCACGTCGTCGCTCGCGAAGCGGAAGACGGCCTCCGCGACGAACGCGGCCATCTCGCGGAGGTCGCGCTCGTCGAGCTTGTCCAGCGTGTCGGCGTGGGTGTGGCCCCATCCCCGCCCGGATTGCCCGGAGGTAGTCGACGTCATCACGGCGGGGATCCCCTCCTGGACGAACGCCCACTGGTCGCCGTGCGGCGAGATGGTGTCTCCGGTCGAGAGCGGCGCGGCGAACGCGTCGGCCACGTCCGCGAACACCTCGCCCATCGCGTCGAAGCCGTTCGTCCCGACCCGGGGATTCCGGGAGTTGCAGGCGCCGTCGAGGTTGACGACGCACTCGATCGCCTCCGTCGGCGTCGTCTCGGCGGCGTGGTAGGCGCCCCACAGGCCGATCTCCTCGGCGCCGAAGGTGACGAGGTGGACGCGGGTGTCGAGGTCGTCCTCCACGGACTTGAGGAGCCGGCCGACCTCCGCGACGAGCGCGGAGCCCGCACCGTTGTCGTTGGCGCCGTCGCTCACGTCGTGGGCGTCGACGTGCGCGGTGAGGAACACGGCGGACTCCGTGTCGGGCCCCACGTCCGCCACCGCGTTGACGGAGGTGGTCGGCTCGTTGCGGCAGTCCACCTCGATGGTGACCTCGGGGCGCTCGCCGTCGCCTCCGGGCTCCTCGGCGGCCGCCGTCAGCCGCTCCAGCCGGGCGCCGACCTCCTTTGACACCCCCACGGCCGGGATCGGACCGGGGCGGTTGTGGTAGCCGATCTCGCCGGTCGGCGGGAGCGCACCCTCGATGTGGTTGCGGAAGACGAAGCCGACGGCGCCGTGCTCGGCCGCGTTGACGTACTTCTCCATCCGGTGGAGCCAGCGCCCGTGGTCGTCGGGGGTTCGCGAGCTCGCCATCGCGACCGCGCCCTCCAGCTTCGCGCCCGCGTTCTCGAACTCCTCGTGGGTGCCGTCACCCACGTCCACCAGGGGCGCCGTCACCTCGCCAGCGGGAGTTCCCGGAAGGGCGATCACGTCGTGGCTCCTCTCGTGTCGGCGCTCGACGGGTCCTGAAACCCCGATGGCGCTGTCGCCGCGCCACCACCCGGGGATCTCGAACTCCTCCAAGCCGGCGTTTCGCAACCCGGCCTCCTCGTAGGCCTCGACGACGCGCTCGGCGCCTGCGCGCTCGCCGGCGGTGCCGGCCATCCGGTCGCCGATATCGGTGAGGTCGGTGAGCAGGTTCCATCCGAAGTCGCTGGTGCGCGCGTCGCCGAGGACGCGCGCCGGAAGCTCCGTCATACCGGCGCGACGGCCGGGGGTCAAAAGGGGCTGTGGGAACCGGCGGTTTCGTGGGTGGTCGGAGGGTGACGACCTGCGTGCGGCGGCGCTACCGCACCGGCACGCCCGTCCACCCCTCCCGTCCCCGCCGCTTTGACTCGACTTCGGCCCGCTCGACCAGCCGCTCGATCCGCTCGTCCGTGGGCGGATGCGTCGAGAGCCAGCGTTCGATCGCGTCGTCGGTCTCCCGGTTGGTCGACAGCGGCGCCAGCGGCCACGACGGCTCGCTGGCGCGTTCGATCTTCCGGAGCGCGCGGGCGAGCGCGATCGGGTCGCCGGTCACCGCCACCGCACGGTCGTCGGCTGCGAACTCCCGCTTGCGCGACCGGGCGCGCACGACGAGCGTGCCGATCACGACGACGAGCATCACGACCGACGCCAGCGTCCAGTGGAGCCGCGCGAACGGCCCCGTGCGGTCGAAGGGCTGCCCACGGAACCACGCCGACGCCTTCGCGAACCCCGACAGCGCCAACAGCGCGGGGAGAAACACGAGCGTGACGAGCCCGGCGAGCATCCGGCCGATCCCGTGGCCGATCGCCTGTATCAGGCCGTCGTCCGCCTCCAGATGCGCCAGTTCGTGTGCGATGATCGCCTCCAGCTCTGCGGGGTCGAGCAGGTGGAACAGCGACCGGTCGAGCACGACGGCGCCGTTCTCCGACCCGCCGACTGCGAGCGCGTTGGGTGCGCGCATGTCCGCGACGAACAGCTCGGGGCGGTCTATCTCCATTCGCTCCGTCAGCGCGTCCACCCGGCGGTGAACCGCCGGCGCCCGATCGCGGGGAACCCGCGTCGACTCCAGCGCCCGCACGAGCTGTGCGGTTCCGACGCGGTAGCTGAGGTACGCCGACAGCAGCGTCATGCCGGCGAGGATCGCGGCCACCTCCAGCGGGTCCGGTCGTGCGGCCCACAGCCAGCTCAGAACCCACGCGGCGAGCCCCGCGGCGGCGAGGTAGGCGACAAGCAGGAAGATCCCCACGACCCCCATGACGGCACGGACGGCGAGCCGGCGCATGCGCCTACTCGTAGTCCTCGTAGGTCGGCCGGCCCGACTCGGGCGGGAAGTCGTCGACGGGGGCGGTGGTTTCGTCGCCGCTGGCCATGTCCTTGATCGTCACTTCGCCGTTCGCGAGGTCGCGCTCGCCGACGACGACCACCGTCTCGGCGTTGATCGAGTCGGCGTAGCCGAGCTGGCCGCCGAACGACCGGTCGGACACGTCCTGCTCGACGACGTGGCCGAGCTCGCGGAGCCCGCCGGCGATCGCCGCCGCTTTCGCGCGCGTGTCGCCCACGGAGAGCACGTAGTAGTCCGTCGTCGGCTCCTCGTCGGGCCAGACGCCGGCGCGCTGACAGAGCAGCTTGAGGGTGGCGTGGCCGGGGGCGACGCCCACCGCGGGCGTCGGCTGGCCACCGAAGCTCTCGATCAGGTCGTCGTAGCGCCCGCCGCCGAAAACCGCGCGGGACACCTCGCCGGTGGAGTCGAAACACTCGAAGACGACGCCGGTGTAGTAGTCGAGCCCGCGGGCGGTCGTCAGGGAGACCTCACAGAACTCGCCGGCGCCGAAGTCGTCGGCGGCCGCGAGCACGTTTCGGAGATTCTCGACGGCGGCCTCCACGTCCTCGCCGCCGGCATCCGCGATCGCGTCGAGGTCGTCGACCGTGTCGACGCCCGCGATCAGGTCGTCGAACTCCCGAGCGGTGTCACGGGCGAGCCCGGCGTCCGTCAGCAGGCCGAGATACGCGGCGTGATCCTCCTTCGCGCGCTTGTCGACGGCGCGGATGGCGTCGGCGGTATCGACGGAATCGGGGTCGTCCGCGAGCGCGCGGACCAGCCCGCCGAGGATGTCGCGGTGTGAGACCCGGAACTCGAAGTCGTCGCCCGTCAGCCCGAGGTCCGTCAGCGCCTCAGCGGCGACCGCGAGCACCTCGGCGTCGGCCTCCGGCTCAGAGGAGCCGAACACGTCGATGTTGGTCTGGTAGAACTCGCGGAACCGGCCCTGCTGGACCTGCTCGTAGCGCCAGAACGGGCGGGTGGACACCCACTTGATCGGCTTCGAGAGCTCCTGACTCTTGTCGACGACCATCCGGGCGACGGTCGGCGTCAGCTCGGGCGTCATCGCCACATTGCGGCCGCCTTTGTCCTCGAAGGCGTACAGCTCCTCGACGATCTCGTCGCCGGACTTGTCGGTGTACATCTCGGTTCGCTCCAACGCCGGCGTGGCGATCTCGCGGAACCCGTGGCGCGCGGCGGCGCCCTCCACGGCGTCGGTCACCTCACGCCGGGCGGACTGCTCGCCGGGGTAGAAGTCACGGAACCCCTTGAGTCGGTCGTACATGAACCGTGGTTCGGCGTTCGGCCGCTTGAAACCACTCCTTTCGAGGCGGGGCGTGGCGGTCGATCAAAAAAAGCCAGCCTCCGCTCAGTCGCTCCGTCCGTGGACGTACGTCTGGTCGTGCTCGGGGAACACTTCACCGACGGCGGCCTCGTCGGCGGTCTCCGCGAGCAGCGCCCGGAGCTCGCCCTCGTAGTCGGCCTTCGGGATCTCCTCGCTCGGCCCCTGCTCCACCTCGAAGGTAGCAGCCACGAGCCGGTCGACGGCGTGCCGGCCGAAGCCGGACAGCGGCGAGATGTAGTCGACGCCGTGGCGGTCCTCCAGGCTCTGTGCCTGCGCTCGCGACACCGTGGGAACCCGGTCGTCACGCCGGGACCCGTCGGCGACGGCGTCCACGTCGAGTTCGGCGATCGTCTCCAGCGCGTGTTCGTGGACCTGCTGGATCCCGTTTCGGGGATAGCCGTCGGCGACCATGCGCTCGACGGCAGCCTCGGCGACGGCGCGGTCCAGCTCCACACGCTCGAACGGGAAGCCGAGCTCCGTGGCGGCGCGCTCGGCGTGCTCCCAGTCGTCGGTGAGCCCGAACGTGCCCGTCACACACCGCACGTCGTAAAACTGGTCGAGCAGGAGCGCGGCGAGCGAGGAGTCCTTCCCCCCGCTGTACAGCAGCGCGAGCTCCATCTACCGCCGCCGGATGTCGAAGCTCTGCTGGTCGGGCTGGAGCTCCCGCAGCAGCTCCTTCATCTGGTCCTCGTCGATCCGGCCCTGCACCCGCCCGCTCTGGGCGAGCGCGGCGACCTGCTTTTTCACCTTGGCCGCGAACTCGGGTTTCGACATCTCGACCGCGTTGAGTCGCTGGCGCGCGCCGTCGGTGAGGTGCTGTTTGAGCACGGCCTCCTGTTGCGCCTCCGCGCGCTCCTGTGCCTGCTGTTGGGCCTGTGCGTCGGCGCCGGCGCCCTCGCCCCCGGCGCGCTCCTGAAGCTCCTGCATCTTCTTTTCGCGCAGTTCCTCCAGCCGTTCGTCGTCGGGGTTCTCACTCATACGCGACGTTTCGGTGCGTGGGTGAAAAACGATTTCGCCTGTGTCCCGCTTCTTTCTCGCCTACTCCTCGCGCGCGACCTCGTGACGACCGAAACCGTAGCGGAGCCGGTTGGCGAGCCGCCGGGAGAACCGCCCCTCGTTGCGGGAGTCGAAGCGCTCGGCGAGCGCGCCGTAAATAAGCGGGACGGGCACCTCCTGTTCGAGCGCCTCCTCGACGGTCCACGTCCCCGTGGAGCCGCCGGCGACGTGGTCGGCCACGTCCCCGAGGTCGGAGCCCTCCTCGGCGAACGCCTCCTCACAGAGTTCCAGCAGCCACGACCGGATGACGGCGCCGTTGTTCCAGGTGCGCGCGACCGTCTCCATGTCGAGGTCGTAGCGCCCGTCGTGGAGCAGCTCGAACCCCTCGCCGTACGCCTGCATCAGCGCGTACTCCACGCCGTTGTGGACCATCTTCACGTAGTGGCCCGACCCGGATTCGCCCATGCGGTCGTGGCCCGCCGGGCCGGTGGCGACGGCGTCGAAGACGGGGACGAGTGCCTCGTAGGCCCACTCGGGACCGCCGACCATCAGCGAGAAGCCCTCGGTCGCGCTGGCGGGGCCGCCCGAGGTGCCGCAGTCGAGGTAGGCGGCGTCGGTCTCCTCGCCCCGGCGCACGCTCTCCTCGAAGTGGGAGTTGCCGCCGTCGACGACCACGTCGTCCTCCGTCAGATGCGGTTCGAGGTCCTCCAGGGTGGCGTCGACCGCGTCGCCAGCGGGCACCATCAGCCAGATCCGCTTTTCGGCGCCGAGTCGCTCACAGAGGTCGGCGACCGAGTCGGCCGGCTCCGCACCCGCGTCCGCGGCGTGTGCGGTCGCCTCCGCCGAGAGGTCGAACGCGACCACGTCGTGGCCGGCGTCGAGCGAGCGGTTCACGACGATCTGCCCCATCCGTCCGAGTCCGATGACGCCCAGTTGCATGTGCGGAGGGTCGCTGGCGGCCGCCGTAGTGGTTGCGGTTCGGCCGGGGACGGAGCGGAGACCGACGCGGCGACCGAAAACGACGGATCGTATGTGGACGGGATATATCTCCTTAACAAGGTTTATTCCGTCAGCACGTGTAGCATGGTACATGGAGACCCCGAGGGAAGAGCGCAAAGCGGCGGCTGCCGATGAGGCGACTCCTCCCGACTTCGACTCCCTGACGCCGCCCGATGAGGTCGTCCGTGGCGACCGAACCCGCGACGACTTCTTCGACGCCGTCCTCGGGCTGGACGAGCCGGCGACCGCAGGCGAGGTGGCCGATCGCGCAGGACGCGGCGTCGACGCGGCACGGGAGTATCTGGAGTGGTTCGAGCGCCTCGGAATCGTCACGCAGGTCACCGAATCGCCGGCGACGTACCGCCGGAATCAGGCGTACCTGAACTGGCGTCGCGTCCAGCGACTCCGGGAGGCGTACTCGGACGACGAGCTCCTCGCGTTTCTGCAGGAGGAAACCGAGCGTACGGAGTCGCTCAGCGAACGCTTCGACGTTGCATCACCCGAATCGGTGTCGATCACCACACACGCTTCCGAGACGGGTCGGTCGGTCGAGGACGTGTGGGAGGACGTGTCCGCGTGGAAGACGGCTCGACGGCGCGTCGAGCTTCTCGAACGCGCTCTCACGACCGGATCCGACGGCGCCGTCGGTGGGCGAACGGCGGTATGACGGACCGGGAAGACGGCGACACTACACCCGAGGGGAACGGCGGAGCACCGATCGACTTCGACCGGCTCGAAGTCGTTCGGGACCGCCTCGCGACCGACGACCGCTTCAGCCGGATCGACGAACGGCCCGAATTCGTGCCGGACCGTCTCGTGTGCGTGTACGATTCGCGGTTCTATCCCGACGTCGTCGAACGAGCGCATCTCGAGGTCGCGTGGTACGAGAACGGGGACTTCTCGCTCCACTACCACGAGGACCACGGAGACCGGACGTTCGACCATCGATGGGACCGACACCCCTCGGACCACAATACGCGGGACCACGTTCATCGCGGACCGGACGCGCCGACGCCGGGAGACGACGCCGACCACTCAACCGACTGGCGTGACGTACTCTCGGCGGTACTTGCGGAGATAGAGGACCGACAGCGCGCCTTCTGGACTGAGTAACGTCGTTCGGCGAACACGATCACGCCCGAACCTACTTGAGGTGGCCCGCCGACCGCCCTCGCATGGAACAGTGGTCCTCCAGACTCGGATTCGTCTTCGCGGCGATCGGCGCCGCCGTCGGCCTCGGCAACGTGTGGCGGTTTCCGGCAGTGGTCGGACAGAACGGCGGCGGTGCGTACCTCGTCCCGTACCTGATCGCGGTGGTCTCGTTCGCGCTGCCGTTGCTCATCTTCGAGATCTCGACCGGACGATCGCTGCGCGCGGACGTGGTATCGGCGTTCCGTAGCGTGCGCCCGGCGTTCGCGGCGTTCGGCTGGCTCGTCACCGCGGTCGTGGTCGTCGTGCTCAGCTACTATCTCGTGATCACCGGCTGGGTGCTGGCGTTTCTCGTTGACGCCGCGACCGGCGGCGGGCTCACCTTTGCCGGCTTCACGGCGACGCTCCAGCCCGTCGTGACGTTCGTCGTGGCGGCGCTGTTGGTCGGCCTCGTCGTCTCCTTCGGCGTGCAGGACGGCATCGAGCGGCTCACCACGGTGTTGATCCCGCTCGCGTTCGTCATCCTCGGCGCGATGGCGCTGTGGGCCACCCAGCTCGACGGGTTCCGCGAGGGGCTGGCGTTCTTCGTCACGCCGGACGTCTCGGTGCTGTCGGACCCGCTGATCTGGAGTGCGGCGTTCGGCCAGGTGTTCTTCTCCTTCTCCGTGGGGATGGGCGTGATGCTCACTTACGGGAGCTACCTCGACGGCGAGGCGAACGTGGCGAAGTCGGCGACCGTCATCGCCGCCGCCGACCTCGCGGTCGCATTGCTGGCGGGCGTCGTCATCTTCGCCGTCGTGTTCACCTTCGGGCTGACGCCGACCGCCGGCAGCGAGCTCGCGTTCGCCACGCTACCCGAGGCGTTCGCGCAGATGCCGTTCGGCGGCGTGTTCGGCCTGCTCTTTTTCGGGCTGCTCTTCTTTGCCGCGATCGCGCCCTCCGTCTCGATGCTGGAGGTCGGCGTCGCCTCGGTCACTCGGACGACGAACCTGAGCCGGCGCGCGGCAACCGTCGTCGCCACGGGTGGCATCATCCTGCTCGGGCTTCCCTCGGCGCTGAGCTACAGCGCGGTCGACCTGACGCTCGCCGGCGTGCCCGTGCTCGACCTGCTCGACGGCTCCGTCGGCGCGTTCGGCCTGCCGGTCGCCGCGCTCCTCGTCGCCGTCGGCTTCACGTGGTACCGCGACTCGGCGGCCCTCCGCGCGGAGTTCGGATCCTCGCCAGTCCTCCCGCTGGTGAAGTACGTCATCCCCCCGATGCTCGGGGTCGTCACGGCCTACCGCTTCGCCACCGACCCGCTGGTGACCGCGTGGCGCCGGCTGCCCGACGGCGCGCCGCTGGAGGCGGTGACCGTGATCGTGGTGCTCGCCGTGCTCACGGCGTTCGCCATCGGCGGCTGGTGGCTCCGGCGACGAACGGCGTAGGTGGGTGGGTCGCACGGGAGCAACTGGACAGCTGAAAAAGCGACCGGCAACGCCTGCATCCGCAGTATCGGCCTAGATGCCGAGCCACTCGTCGTTCCGGATCTCGTAGCCGTTCTCCCGGCAAAACTCCGCCGCGCGGCGGCGTACCGCCCGGGAGCCCGGGACGGTTTCGTCGTCGCGGATCCGGTCGACGATCCAGTCGGCGACGACGCGGATCCCCTCGTCGTCGTCATCCGCATCGATGGCCTTCAGCTCCCGGAAGGTCGTCTCGTAGGCCTTCCGCTGTGCGTTGACGAGCTCCGTGTTCGGGAGCGATTCGGCAGCCTCGACGACGCGTTTCATCGCCGCGGCGACCGTCGGGCGCTGTATGCGCATTCGAACGGCGCCCGGGGAGTCGAACGACTCCGCGGCCGTCTCGGGAACGAGGTCAGCCACGGCGTAGCGTTCCTCGCCCGTGTCGATCGTTCGATCGCCGACCGCCGCGACGACCGTTGCTCCCGTTGCCGGGAACTCGACCGATTCGAGGTCCGCGTCAACGTCGACGAGCGCGTCGTCGTCGATCGGCGGCTCGCTCTCGTCTCCCCGTTCCAGCTCCTCGGCGATACTTCGCTCTCGCTGGCGCCGCTCGGCGTTGCGTGCCTGTTTCTCTCGACCGCGCTTGTCATCTGGCATCGTTTATCATATGCCTCCCAGTCGGATAGTCCTGTGGTCGCCTGGAGAGGACGAGTAGGGGAGCCTCAGCCCCACACGATCGGCAGCCAGACGACGACGCCGAGCACGATGACGACGGTGCCGACGACGCTGACCACGGCGCCCACCTTCGCCATCCGCGGAATCGTGAGGTAGCCGGAGCCGAACACGATGGCGTTCGGCGCGGTCGCGACGGGAAGCACGAACGCGAACGACGCCGCGAGCGCGACGACCGCCATCAGCGCCAGCGGCTCGGCACCGACCGCCGCGGCGACGGCGACCGCGATCGGCATGAAGACGGACGCCGTCGCCGTGTTGGAGGTGACGTTCGTGAGAACCACGACGACGACCGCGAGCAGAATCACCAGTCCGACGAACGACTCCAGGCCGATGCCGGTGATCGCGTCGGCCGCCAGCCGGTCGAGTCCCGTCTCGCGGAACGCCGCCGCCAACGCGAAGCCGGCGCCAAGCAGCAGGAGGACGCCCCACGGGAGGCGGACGGCGTACTCCCAGTCGAGCAGGAACTCCCCCTTCCTCGCCCGGGTCGGGATCAGGAACGCCGCAACGCCGCCGGCGACCGCGATGACCGCGTCGGAGATCATCGGGAAATACGGCTCGATCAGGAACGGACGGGTCATCCATCCGAGCGCCACGAGCCCGAACAGGACGGCGATCCGGCGCTCGCCCCGCGTCATCCGCCCCAGCTCCGCGAGCTTGTGGGCGGCGACCGCCTCACGGCCCGGCTCCACGTTCACCGTCGGCCGGACGACGGCGACGAGCGCGGCCCACGCCGCGAGCACGCCGACGACCGCGACCGGGACCCCGAACAGCATCCACTCCAGGAAGCCGACGGGCTCGCCGAGCTGGTTCTCCGCGACGCCCGCGAGAATCCCGTTTGGTGGGCTGCCGATAATCGTCCCGACGCCGCCGATGGAGGCGGAGTAGGCGATGCCGAGCATGAGCGCGACGCCGAACTCCGTGACGGGGAGCTGGTCGGGGTCCTCGTCGGTGTCGTGGACGAGGTCGCCGACGCCCTCGGGGATGTCGACCTTTGGACCGGGCGTCACGGTGTACGTCTGGGAGATAACGGCGACCGCGATGGGGATCATCAGCATCGCGGTTGCGGTGTTGGAGATCCACATCGACAGCAGCGCGGTGGCGGCCATGAACCCGAACAGGAGCCCGGGAGCGCTCATCCCGACCTTGCTGATCACGAGCAGCGAGACGCGCTCGTGGAGGCCGGTGCGCTCGACGGCGAGCGCGAGCAGGAAGCCGCCCAACAGGAGAAAGACGATCGGGTCGCCGTACTGGCGCGCGGTCGTCGCCGTGTCGAAGACGCCGGCGGCCGGAAACAGGACGATCGGGAGGAGACTCGTCGCCGGGATGGGGACCGCCTCGGTCACCCACCAGACGACGATCCACGCGGTACACGCGAGCGCGGCGGCCGCATCCGGCGCGAGCCCGAGCCCGTCGCCGGCGAGCCAGAGCGCGGCGAACGCGAGGGGACCGAGCGGTCGACCGAGCTCGCTCCGGGAGGGGTGGTACATGGAACAGCGTCTCCGCGAGGGGTCTTAAAAGCCGGTCGCTGGACACACCGGTCCTCCGAGCCGCTTCCGTCGGGGTTTTTGTCCGGGATGGAGTTGGACCGGCATGGACGAACGTGTACGCGAGCACGCCGACGTGCTCGTCGACTGGAGCGCACGGGTCGATGAGGGCGACGACGTGGTCGTGAGCGTTGCCGAGGACGCCCACGAGCTGGGCGTCGCGGTCGCCGAGAAGCTCGGTGCGGTCGGGGCCACCGTGACGACGCTGTACGCCTCTGCCGAGATGAGCCGGGCGTACCTGAAGGCGCACGACGGCGAGTTCGACGACGATGCCGCCGTCGACCGCGCGCTGTTCGAGGCCGCCGACGTCTACCTCAGCCTCGGCGGCGGGCGCAACACCACGGCAACCGCCGACGTGCCGAGCGAGATCCGCCGGGAGTACTCGAAGGCCCGCGAGGACGTGCGGGAGGCGCGGATGGACACCGACTGGGTCTCGACGGTCCACCCCACCCGGAGCCTCGCCCAGCAGGCCGGGATGGCCTACGAGGAGTATCAGGAGTTCGTGTACGACGCCGTGCTCCGCGACTGGGAGACCCTCGCCGACGAGATGGCGAACATGAAGGAGATCCTCGACGACGGCGAGGAGGTCCGGCTCGTCACCGAGCGCGACGACGCTCCCGACACGGACGTGACCATGCGGATCGACGGCCGCACGGCGGTCAACTCCGCGGCGTCGGTCGCGTACGACTCACACAACCTCCCGTCCGGCGAGGTCTTTACGGCGCCGTACGGCACCGAGGGCGAGGCGTACTTCGACGTGCCGATGACGATCAACGCCACCCGCGTCCGGAACGTCCATCTCGTCTTCGAGGACGGGGCGGTCGTCGACTTCTCGGCGGAGACGGGCGAAGAGGAGCTTGCGAGCATCCTCGACACGGACGAGGGCGCCCGCCGGCTCGGCGAGCTGGGCATCGGGATGAACCGCGGCATCGACCGCTTCACCGACTCCATCCTCTTCGACGAGAAGATGGGCGACACCGTTCACATGGCCGTCGGGCGCGCCTACGACGCCTGCATGCCCGAGGGTGAGGACGGGAACGACTCCGCAGTCCACGTCGACATGATCACGGACGTGAGCGAGCGCTCCCGGATGGCGGTCGACGGCGAGGTCGTCCAGCGGGACGGGACGTTCCGGTGGGAGGACGGCTTCGAGGGGTAGTCGGGGCTGGTCGACGCTGGCCGGCGCCGGCCAGCGACGACGACGGCGACACCGCCCCCGGCGATTGAGATATTTTATATGTCGGCGTTCGGTTGGTGAGTTATGGGCATCTCCGAAATCCTCGACGGACAGAACCTCACGATGCGGCAGGTCGGCTGGATCATCGTCGGCTGGATCGTCATCGTGAGCGCCGTCTCCGTCGGCCTGCTGTTGTACACCCACTACGGGATCAACGTGTAGTGCAACGTTCGGCCGTTCCGGTCGATCCCCACGGTGAGACGGACGACGACCGAGATCGCGCACCGGCGACGGCCCCGGCTGTGGGGCCGACCACCGTATTCTCGTTCCGAAAGGAGTAATTCCTGCGAGCGAGAGCCACCCGTATGGATTCCCGTATCCGAGAGCACGCGGAGATCATCGCGGACCACTCGACCGGCATCGAGTCGGGCGACAACGTCGTCATCCAGCTGCCCAAGGAGGCCGAGGAGCTCGCCGTCGCGCTCCACGAGGTGTGTGGCGACCGCGGTGCGAATCCGGTGTACATCAACTACTCCAAGCGCGCCGACCGGGCGTTCAAGCGGAGCGCCGACGAGTTCGACGAGCCCGACCACCAGCTCGCGCTGTTCGAGGAGACGGACGTGTTCGTCATCGCGCGCGGCGGCCCCAACGTCACCGAGGACGCCGACGTGGACCCCGAGACCAACGCGGCGTACAACCGGGCGATGGAGGCGGTCAAGAAGGAGCGGCTCTCGAAGACGTGGTGTCTCACGCAGTTCCCCACCTCGGGACACGCCCAGCTCGCCGGGATGAGCACGGAGGCGTACGAGAACTTCGTCTGGGACGCGGTCTCGCTCGACTGGGACGAACAGCGCGAGTTCCAGGCGCAGATGGTCGAACTCCTCGACGACGCCGACGAGGTCCGGATCAAGTCGGGCGACGAGACGGACCTCACGATGAGCGTCGCGGGCAACGACACGCTCAACGACTACGGCGAGGCGAACCTCCCCGGTGGCGAGGTGTTCACCGCGCCCGTGCGCGATAGCGTCGACGGCGAGGTGTACTTCGACCTGCCGCTGTACCGCTACGGCCGCGAGATCGAGGGCGTGCGCCTCCGGTTCGAGGACGGGAAGGTCGTCTCACACGCCGCCGAGCGCAACGAGGACCTGCTGGAGGGGATCCTCGACACCGACGAGGGCTCGCGGTATCTCGGCGAGCTTGGCATCGGGATGAACCGCCAGATCGACCAGTTCACCTACAACATGCTGTTCGACGAGAAGATGGGCGACACCGTGCACATGGCTGTCGGCTCCGCGTATCCGGAGACGGTCGGCGAGGAGAACGAGCGCAACGAGTCCGCCGAGCACGTCGACATGATCGTCGACATGAGCGAGGACTCCGTCATCGAGGTCGACGGCGAGGTCGTCCAGCGCAACGGCACGTTCGTGTTCGAGGACGACTTTTAAGGGTCGTGTAGTGGGTGGCGGCGGACGGCGGTCCGCCGCGGTCCCGCAGGTTCAGGACACGTCCCCGGAGATCTCCACGAGAGCGTCGCGAGCGGCCAGTTCCTCGAGCGCAGCGTCGACCTCCTCGCGGGCGTCGTCAATTCGGTCGAGTAGCTCCTCGTACTCCTCGGTGTTCGTTCGGTCGCCGACCTCCAGAGCGGCCTTCTTCGAGGCGAGCGCGAAGAACTCCTGGCTGTGGGCGTCGTACTCCGCACGGCGCAGGAGGACCGCAACGAGTCCGAGCAGCTCCGCCTTGTCGACCGGCTTCGTCCGGTAATCGTCGAACGGCATCTCGACGATGTCCACGTCGGGCTCGACGGCGGTGAGCATCGCGACGCGGGCGTCGTATCCCTCCTCGCGGATCGCCGTCAGCACTTCGTGGCCGGACATGTCGGGCATACGCCGGTCGAGCAACACCACGTCCACGTCCTCGTTCATGCGGTCGAGCGCCTCGGCGCCGCTGGTGGCGGTGTCAACGTCGTACGCCTCGGCGAGGTAGACCCGGTACAGCTCCGCCAAGTCCGCCTCATCGTCGACGGCGAGCACCGTCGCTGTGTCGTCGCTCATGGCCACCCGTGGTCGCCCGTGTGTACGACAGCCCGATCCGGTCTTTCGGTGTCCGTCGTCACGACTCGCACGGTCATGAGTGAACCTTCACGGGCGCGGCAATAAACGCTGTCCCCGAGAGATCCGTCATGATAACAGGATGGGTGAGGCGTCGCGCGCGGCGAGCACGTCGAGCGCGAACAGCGGCCACGACAAGCACGCCGGCTACCGACGAACCGACGATCGTGACCCGAACTGAGGGAGCCGTGACCCAAAGGCACATTTACGCGCGCGCCGTAGCCGACCACAACGAATGTCACACAGCCCCTCACTGCCCGACCGCCCCCGCCTGGAACTCGATCCGGAGATGAGCGAGGCGGAACGGCTCGAGGCGATCCGCCAACACTTCCGGCGGATCGTGCAGGTGAACGACCAGCTCGAGGATCGCCTCGACGACGCCCAGGGTCGTCGCACCGACCTGAAGGAGGACGTCGACCAGCTCAAACGCGAAAACGAGGTGCTGAAAACCTCCTCGCTGTACATCGCCTCCGTCGAGGAGATCACTGACGAGGGCGTCGTGATCAAACAGCACGGCAACAATCAGGAGGTGCTGACGAAGGCTGCCACGCGGCTCGACGCTGACCTCCGGCCGGGCGACCGTGTCGCGATCAACGACTCCTTCGCCGTCCAGCAGGTGCTCGACGACGAGACCGACTCGCGTGCGCAGGCGATGGAGGTCCAGGAGTCGCCGGACGTGGTGTACGACGACATCGGCGGCATCGACGAGCAGATCCGGGAGGTCCGTGAAGCCGTCGAGGATCCCCTCGAGAACCCCGAGCAGTTCGATGCGGTCGGCGTCGACCCGCCGAGCGGCGTGCTCCTCCACGGCCCGCCGGGCACGGGGAAGACGATGCTCGCGAAGGCCGTCGCCAACGAGTCCGACGCGACCTTCATCAAGATGGCCGGCTCCGAGCTCGTCCGGAAGTTCATCGGCGAGGGCTCCCGGCTCGTCCGCGACCTCTTCGAGCTGGCCGAGGAGCGCGAGCCCGCCGTCATCTTCATCGACGAGATCGACGCCGTCGCCGCCAAGCGGACGGACTCGAAGACCTCCGGCGACGCCGAGGTCCAGCGGACGATGATGCAGCTGCTCTCCGAGATGGACGGCTTCGACGACCGCGGCGAGATCCGCATCATGGCTGCCACCAACCGCTTTGACATGCTCGACGAGGCGATCCTCCGCCCGGGTCGCTTCGACCGCCTCATCGAGGTGCCCGAGCCCGACGCCGAGGGTCGCGAGCGCATCCTCCAGATCCACTCCGAGGAGATGAACGTCGCCGACGACGTGGACACCGCCGACATCGCCCGCGAGCTCGAGGGCTACTCCGGCGCCGACGTTGCCTCGCTCGCCACCGAGGCCGGCATGTTCGCCATCCGCGACGACCGCACCGAGGTCCGGCGCGAGGACTTCGAGAACGCCCGCGAGAAGCTCGCGGACGCCGAGGAGACCGCCGACCGCGTCATCAACTACCAGTACTAGAGCGGACCGTTTTCGCCGGAGGTTCGCCGAATCGCCCGCGGCGATTCGGCTCAACCCCGGCCACAAATCTCACCCACAAGGCCGCGAGCGCCGGCGCTCGCGGAACTCGCCGGTGGCCGTCCGAACCGCAACGTCCTCTTGCAGCCACTGCGCGGCACCACAACCGCCCGCCCAGTCTCTCTGTACCGACTCTGTTGAAACTCCTTTTTAGGCGCCAACTAATCTGAAACTGCCGGTTGATGGAGATTGCCTGTTGAGCGACCTCGAGAGTGAGTGTAGTACGTGGTTGGTAGTGGCATTTATAAGTGGGGCGTTGGTGGGGTTGTCGGTTGTTTATAAGGTGTGTTTGACTGGTGAATCGCTGGTGAGACGCTGGTTAGGACCGCCGGCAAAGCCCCAGCCGGCTCCGGTCGAGGGGCTCGCTGCGCGCTCAAAAGGCCTCGCGATGCTCGGCCTTTTGAGTGCTTACGTCGCCCGTCGTCCCGGAGCAGGCTGCCCCTTTGAGTCCCACCCCGCCCCGCAACCGGACCGCACCTCACGCCTCCCCAGCCTCGTCGTCGCCTGCGGCGACGACTCCCTCGCGCGCCGACGAGCGCCCCGCGGGGCGCTCGCCGGGCGCGCCACCGCACCGCACCTCCATTTATAAGGAGAGCGTCACCGCCACTCTCGACGGTTTATATACTCTCCCGCCGATGACGAATTGCAATACTCACTCCCGCAGTCACTCATCAAGGATTCTGTCTGGAGTGGATCCGGATGAGAAAACGTCCCTTATAAGCGTTCAAACACCACCCTCTGAACCGCATTCCGTAACCCCTTACCTCGGACGCCGTCGATGACCAAACATGAACACCATCCACGTCGCAGGCGGCGTGGGCGTCGCCCCGACGGCGATGGCCTCCTACGACGCCGCGCTCGCTGACGCGAACCTCCACAACTACAACCTCGTCGCGGTGTCGTCAGTCGTCCCCGCCGAAGCCGAGGTGAAACACGTGGAGGAAGCCCCGGATCTCGGCCCGGCCGGGAACAAGCTCACCGTCGTCGAGGCCCGCCGGACCGTCGGTCCGGGCGACGAGGTCGACTTCCGCGAGGGTGGCCGCGCCGGCGCGGAGGAGTCCGGCTCGACGCGAGCGCCGCGCCATCACCCACCCGTCGCGGCCGGGCTCGGCTGGGCGACCGGTCCCGGCCCGGGGCTCTTTTATGAGGTGACGGGCGAGGACCCCGACGACGTGCGCGAGCGGATCCACGCCGGCCTCGACGCCGGCGCCGACCTCCGCGACTGGGAACTCCCCGAGCGGACCGTCCACGTGGAGGCGGCCGACCCCGCGCCCGACGGCTACACGACCGCAGTCGTCATCGCCGCCTACGGCGTCTCGGAGTCGCCCTTATAACCGGCAACGACCCTCGACGCCGACGCCTTTTTGAGGCGCTGCCGCCAAGGTGTGTCAGCTTCATGAACGGCAACAACCCGTACGCGGGTGCACCCGGCGTCACGAACGCCGGCGAGCCCGCCGCCGTCGACCTCACGCCCGAGCAGGAACGGCGACTTCGGACGACGGTCGCGGGCATCGTCACGCGGACGGAATCGTACCTCCCCGACAGCTACGTCGTCGGCTCCGAGCTCTCCGTCGGCGCTGAAGGAGCACAGGCGACCGTCGCCGTCAACCCACCCGCCGGCCACCCCGTGTCGGCCGGCTTCACGCCGGATGCCGACGAGCTCGCCGACGGTATCACCGACGACGACGCCGACGAGGTCGCCCGCGGGCTCGCCGCGAGCGCGGCGGTCCAGGTGATGAACGCGGTCGGCGACGTGACGCCGACCGCGCGGTAGAAAAGCGAGTCAGCCGGCGCGAATCCGACTGGACGGAGCGAATCTTCTCGGTCGCGATACTCCTGGCCCGGGGTTTCACATTAGGCTGCCGACACGCTCGGCGTCTTCGGGGCGGCGACGAACAGCGCGTACAGCGTGAGCAGCGCCGCCGGCACGGCGCCGAGGCCGACGCCGACGGGCTCGCTCACTATCCCCAGCGTTGCCGCACCACCGCCGACGGCCAACGGAACTGGGATCGACGCCAGTAGCAGGTCGTACGTAGTCGTCGACTGGTCGTTCGCCTGTACGTCGTCGAAGGTGTTTGGGGACTGTACGCTCATGTTCATCACCTCCGGTGTACACTACGGGAGAATATCAAATATAGATTATTGTCGGCGAATTTCAACAGGGATCACCAACCAGACACGGTCAATTGCCGGTGGATTGGTGAATAATATTCCAATTATTTGCCCCAGAAGGGGTCCCGCTTGCGACGCGTCTCCAGATAGCCGGAGAGCGCCTCCAGTTCGTCCGCAGTGATCTCGCCTTTCAGCTCCTGTTCGAGGATCTTGGCGTGCTTTTCGGGGATCTCCGTCCAGAGGGTGTCGCCTTCCTCGATGTCGCGTCCGACGGTCGGGCCGTCGATGGCGATGCTGACGCGCTCGCCGGCGCGCGCCTCGTCCACGTCGTCACCCTGCTTTTGAATGCCCGAGAGCTGGCCGACGCGCTCGAACTCGTTGCCCTCGAAGAACCCGACGTTGCGGTTGTTCTGGAGGGTGCCGGAGATCACCTCGACGCCGACGACTGCGGGGTCGTTCTGGCGGAAGGTGTGGTCGGGGAGGATCCGGAAGCGGGCCGGCTTGACGATCTTGTCGAGGACGGTCTCCTGCTGGGCGCGCTGGCGCTCCTCGACGAACGTCTCGTAGTCCTCGATCAGCTGGTAGATGACGTCGTTGGTGAACAGCTTCACGTCCGCGCTCTCCAGCTCGCGTTCGGCGTTTTTCAGCACGTCGACGTTGAACCCGAGCAGCGCCTTGTGTTCGTCCTGGTTGGCCGTCTCCGTGATGGCGATGTCGCGCGGGGCGATGTCGCCGACCTCCGCGCGCATGATCGGCACCTCGGCCTCCTTCAGCGCGTTCGCCATCGCCTCCAGCGAGCCGAGCGTGTCGGCTTTGACGACGACGCCGTCCTCGGCCGTGTCGACCTCGATCTCGGCGAGCTCGGCTTTTACCTCCTCGATGACCTCCTCCAGCGGGCGGTCGCGCACGACGCGCACGGGGGCGCCGGCCATCGCGTCGTCGAGGTCGGGCGCGGCGATCTTCACGCCGGCGGCCGCGCCGACGGCCTCCACCTTCTCGAACTTCTTCTCGGTGCGGATCTCCGCGAGCGGGCGCGGTTGGAGCAGCGCGCGCACCTCGGTGACGATGGGGTCGTCCTGGCCGCCGACGACGATCGTGTCGCCGGCGCGGACCACGCCGTCGTAGAGGACGGCGTCGACGGTGGCGCCGAAGCCGCGCTCCTCTTTCACCTCAAGCACCGTCCCCTCGCCGGGGCCGGCCACGTCGATCTCCATCTCCTCTTTCATGAACCGCTGGGAGAGCCCCATCAGGACGGTGAGCAGGTCCGGGATGCCCTCCGCGGTGAGCGCGGAGACGGGGACGACGCCGATGTTCTTCTGGAAGTCCTGCACGCGCCAGTAGAGGTCGGCGGAGAACCCGTTATCGGAGAGCTCGCCGATGATCTCGTAGAGGTTCTCGTTGAGCATCGACATCGCGCGCTCGGACTGTGCCTCCATGCTCTGCTGGATCGGCTCGCCCTCCTGCGGGTTCCAGCCGGGCGTCGTGTCCACCTTGTTGGCAGCGACGACGAACGGCGTGCCCGTCCGTCGGAGGATGTCGATCGCCTCCTCGGTCTGCGGCTGGAAGCCGTCGTTCACGTCGACGACCAGCACCGCGATGTCGGCGAGCGCGCCGCCGCGCGCCCGCAGCGTCGAGAAGGAGTGGTGGCCGGGCGTGTCGATGAACAGCAGCCCCGGGAGGTCGAAGTCGTCCGGGTCGATCAGCTCGCCGGCCATCTCCGAGATGGTCGAGAGCGGGATGTCCGTCGCGCCGATGTGCTGGGTGATCGCGCCGGCTTCACCCTCGCTGACGGCGGATCCGCGTATCTTGTCGAGCAGGCTCGTCTTGCCGTGGTCGACGTGGCCGAGCACGGCGACGATGGGCGTCCGCAGGGTCTCCGAGTTGGTGTCGTTCGTCATGGAAATCGCCCCAAAAAGGTGGTTGTCCATGGTTCCGCCCGGGCGTCAGTTAAGCCTTTCAGAATGACGACGGGTGGAGCAGACGCCGGGCTCGACCGCCGGGCGTCGCCGTCGGCCGCCCGTCTGACGCTCCGTGGCGTTTAAGCCCGTTGCACGGGTGGATGGGGACATGGCAGACATCCTCGCGGAGAACCTCTCCGGCAAGGCCGTGATGGGGTCGGACGGGACGGAGATCGGCGACCTGTACAACATCACGATGGACCTCAAATCGGGGCAGCTCCACCACCTGCTGGTGAGCCCGCACGAACACCTCGACCCCGCGCGGTCGAGTTTCAAGGTCGACGAGATGGGGCGACTGCTGGTGCCGGTCGCCAACGTGCAGGCGGTGAAAGACTACATCGTCGTTAGCCGCTGATGCAAGTCCTCGATACGTCCGCGTTCATCCACGAGTACACGACGAACGCCGAGGTCGTCTCGATTCCCGAAGTCCACGAGGAGCTGGAGGGCGGCCACGCCCTCCGCTTCGACGCGATGGAGGGCTCCGGCATGCGCGTCCACGTCCCCCAGCCGGAGGTGATCGGCCGGGTCGAGCGCGCCGCCGCGGGCTCCGGCGACGCCGGCGAGCTCTCCGAGACCGACGTGCGGCTGATCGCCGCCGCCCTCGAACTCGGCGCCACGCTCGTCACCGACGACTACGCGATGCAGAACGTCGCCGAGCGCCTCGACATTCCCGTCGAGGCGATCGCCCAAGAGGGGATCACCGAGGAACGCGAGTGGCGCTTCCAGTGTGCGGGCTGTGGCCGCGTCTTCGACGACGACAAGGAGCGCTGCCCGATCTGCGGCAGCGACCTGAGCCGCAAGAACCCCTCGTAGCGACGCGCCGGCTGGCCGCCGACGCCGCCGTCGACTGCCCGCCCACGTCACCTCCTCACCGGCTGTCGTCGGCTACACTGTCCCTGCTGCCCCGGAACGACTGCGGCGTCGCGCCGGGGGTCGGTGCGCTGCCTTAGTCCGCCGGCTCCGAGTCCGCCCCCTCCGTGTCCGCGGCACCGACCCCGAGCGCGTCGTCGGCCAGCGAGTCGGGGTCGCCGCCGGGGAGCTGCTCGCGGAGTCGCGCGGCGACCTGCCGCGCCTCGTCGAGTTCGACCTCCGCGACGGCACGAACCAGCGCGGCGGCGCGCTCGGTGCGGGCGCGCTGCCAGGACTCCTCGCGGGACTCGTAGGTGCGGATCGCCCGGAGGAAGTCGACCTCCGAGAACTCCGGCCAGTAGGGCGCACAGAAGTAGACGGCCGCCTCGTTGCCGTTGGCGTGCCACGGGAGGAAGTTGGAGGTGCGCTCGTCGCCGCCGGTGCGGACGATGAGGTCCACGTCGCGAACCGGTCGGTCGTACAGCCGGTCCTCGACGGTTTCTGCATCCACCGACTCCGGGTCGAGGTCGCCGGCGGCGGCCTCGCCGGCGATCTCGCGGGCGGCCGACAGCAGTTCGTTGCGACCGCCGTACGCGAGCGCGACGTTGAGTCGGAACTCCTCGTAGCCCGCGGTGCGGCGCTCCGCGTAGGCGACGGCGTCCCGCACGCGCGGCGGAAGCCGGTCGACGTCACCGATCGCATGGATGCAGACGCCTTGCTCGTGGACGCGGTCGGCGTCAGCGAACTCCCGGAGTTTGTGCTCCAGCAGGTCGAAGAGGGGGTCGAGCTCCTCGTCCGGCCGGTCGAAGTTCTCCGTGGAGAAGGCGTACAGCGTGAGCTCGGCAACGCCGAGATCCGCACACCAGTCGAGCACGCGCTCGGTGGTGTCGGCGCCGGCGCGGTGGCCGTCGGGCGCATCGTCGCCGCGCTCGCGGGCGTAGCGCCGGTTGCCGTCCTGGATGACCGCGACGTGGGCGGGCGGGTCGTCGATCTCCCGCCGGAGGTGGCGCCGGTAGGCGCGCTCGAAGCCGTCGCGGAGCCGACCGATCATGGGCGAACGAACGCCACCCCGAGGTATGTAGTTTGTGTGACTCCTCGGCCGTCCGCCGACCGTCCGACCCGGGTCGCTCGCCGCAGTTCGTGGGGAAACGATTAACGGGCCACACGGTGACTGTTCGTGCATGCCCGACGTACTCGACGACGACGCGATCGACCGGAACCTGCCCGACGGGTGGCACCGCGAGGAGAACGAGGTCGTCCGCAGCTACCAGTTCGACGACTATCTCGACGGCGTCACCTTCGCGAACGCCGTCGCGGAGGTAGCCGAGGAGGAGCAACATCACCCGACGATCGTGATCGGCTACGGCGAGGTGACGGTCCGCTTCACGACTCACGAGGCCGACGGTATCACGAACCGCGACATTCGGCTGGCGGGCCTCTGTAACGACGAGTTCTGAGCCGGCCCGACGACTTTTCCGGTCGGCCGCCGACTCTCACCACATGGACGCCGCGTACGTTTTCAACGTCACGTTCCGGCTCGATCCGGCTCCCATCCGCGAGGAGGGCGACGCTGTCCGCGTCGACCCCGACACCTTCGAGACGACGATGGAGGTCCCCGCCGCGGAGCCCGGTGAGAACGGGTGGCTGTTCTTCCGCGACCGACTCTGGCGTGGCGAGGTCGGGGATGAGCCGTCCTTCCGCCGGTTCGCCGGCGACCGACTCGGCGTCGACGTGGTCGCCGTCGACTTCCGCGAGCTTCGCACTGACGAGGCGTCTCTCAACGCTCTCAAAACGGCCATTCGTGACGACCTCGACGCGTTCAACGCCGACTCGGTGGACGAGACGCTCCACAAGTATCTCGGCTCCTCGATCCACGTGCGAGGGTGAACGGGTCCGGGTCCCGAGACGCTTACAATCCTCCACTCCCAAGCGAGCACGTGACGAACCGGCCGATCATCGTCGGGATGGCGGCGGCGTTCGCGGGGCTCACGGCCCTGCTCCTCGTCGCCGGCGTCGTCGTCAACCCGCTCCTCCTCGCGGTCGCCGTCCCGTTCGGCGCGGTGACGTACCTGCTGTGGTACCACGCCAGCGGCCGGCTCCGCGACCGAATCCGTCGCGAGGCCGCCGGAGCCTCCGCGACGGAGCGCGCCCGCGCCCGCCAACGGGCCAGAGCCGCGGAACACCGCCGGAGCGCGTACGACGTGAGCGGAGGCGGTGCAGGTAGGCGCGAGGCCGCCGGCGGTGTAGGCGGCGCGGGAGATAGAAGCGCCACAGGTGACCCCCGCGACCGCGCACCCTCCACCGACCGGATGTCGCCACAGCGCGCCTACGACGTGCTCGGCGTCGATCCCGCCGCCGACGAGGGAAGCGTGCGAGACGCCTACCGCGAGAAGGCCAAACGACTCCACCCCGACACCGAGGGCGGCGACGAGGAGGCGTTCAAGCGGTTGACGGAGGCGTACGAGGTCGCCAAGCGGTAGCGGCACTCCCACGTTTTAAGGCCGATACCGCGACCAACTCGCCAGGTGCCCGAACGCCTCCGCGTCCTCGCCGGCGACTGCACCGTCTCCGAGCGCGGCGACCGCACCCGCACGTATCGCGGGCGCGTCGTCGTCCTCGTGAAGCCCGACAACACCACGCTCGTTCACGACGCCGACGGGTACCAGCCGGTGGCGTGGCTCACCCGCGCGGAGTCGGTCGTCGTCGAGGGGAACGGCGACGGCTTCACCGTCACCGCACACGAGGGGTCCCGCCAGCTCCGCGTCGTCGCCGAAGAGGCGACGGCGAGCCGCGGACTCCCGGTGACGGAGGCCGGCGTCCCCGTCGGCACCTGTCCCGAGGACGGTGGCCCGCTCATCCGCTCGCGTGGCGACGTGACCTGTCTCGACTGCGAGCAACGGTGGGGATTGCCGGCGGGCGCCAGCGTGACGGAGTCGACCTGCGAGGACTGCGGGCTGCCCAAGATCCGCGTCGAGCGCGGCGAGCCGTTCCATCTCTGTCTCGACCCGAGCTGTGACCCGCTCGTGGAGGCCGTCCGCGACCGCTTCGACCGGGTCTGGGACTGTCCCGACTGCGGCAGCGACCTCACCGTTCAGTCGGCGCCCGGCCGGGTGTTCCTCGGCTGTGACGACTACCCCGACTGCGAGACGACGTTCTCGCTGCCCGCCGGCGTCGTGGTCGGGGAGTGTGACTGCGGGCTCCCGACGTTCGAGACACCGACCGGCGTCCGGTGTCTGGACGGCACGTGCGAGCACGCCGGCTGATCCCGCCGTCGCCGCACAGCTCCCGCAACTGCCACTCCCCCGCACGCCGGAGTCCTTATCCGGCTCCTGTGCCATCTCCTATCATGGTTGCTCGTGTGCTGGTTGGGATGGACGATTCCGAGCTCGCCGAGCGTGCGCTGAAACACGCGCTCGACACGTATCCGGATGGGGAGATCACGGTGTTACACGTCGTCGGCGGTGCCTCCCCGATGATGGGTGACGCGACGAGCGTCGCGTTGGAGGGAAAGGGAGAAGCCGTGCGTGAGGAGGGCAAGCCGGTGTTCGACCGCGCCCGCGAACTGGTCGACGAGCGCGATGCCGAGGTCAAGCTCCGCATCGGCTACGGCTCGCCGGCGAGCACGATCGTCGAACACGCCGACGCGTACGACGTGGTGGTGCTCGGGAGCCACAGCGGGTCGCTCATCGACCGGATCCTCGTCGGCAACGTCGCGGAGTCGGTGGTTCGGAACGCCCCGGTGACGGTGACGACGGTGCGCTGAGCGAAACGGGAAGGCGAGGTTGACGGAGCGCGTGTCGACGAGTGCCGACGCGCCGCCGGCCGAAGCCCCGCTTTCTCAGGCCAGGAACACGTGCCGCGGCCGGTCCGCGAGCACCTCGCGTCCCCACTGAACCGTCTCGCGGAAGTCGTCCGAGCGGAAAAACGCCATCGCGTCCTCCTTCGAGCGCCACTGGCTGGCGATGAACATGTCGTTTTCATCCTCGACGTTCACCATCAGGTCCGTGTCGAAGTGGCCCTCCATCTCGGCGAGCGCCGCGCCCACGTCCTCGAAGGTGTCGATGAAGTCCTCGGTGTGTTCGGGTTTCGTCTCGTAGAACATCCCCATCGTGCCGAAGCCGGATTCCTCGCCGGCGCGCGCGACGATGCCCGGCAGCTCCGAGAGGAAGCCTGCGGCCGTCTCCGCGGCGGAGGCCGTCTCCCAGATGGAGACGACGGCCGCGCGGTCGGACGTGTGCCCGTCGTAGACGGCGGTTTTCACGTGGGTGCCGTAGTGGTCGAAGTTGCCGCGCAGTCCCTCGACCTCGTCGAACAGCTCGTCGACGTCCGCCTCGCTGTACAGCACCGTTGCGTACACGTCCTCGCCGTGGGGCTTGCCCGCGTAGATGTCCAGATCCGCGAGCTCGCCGCGGATCTCCGCGTCCGTGGAGGGTTCCGCGTCGCCCTCGCCACTCCCGCCGTCCGCCCCGCCGTGCGAGTGGTCGCCGTCGCCGTGCGGGTGGTCCCCCTCGCCGTGCGAGTCGCCGCCCTCGCCGTGGTGGTGGCCGCCCTCGCTGTCGTGTTCGTGACCGCCGCCGGCTCCGTGCCCGTGCTCGTGACCGCTCTCGTCGTCGTGGGCCCCGGTCGGGACCTTCTCGCCGGCGAGATACGCGCCGAGGTCCGCCGGCGGGAAGCGCCGGCCGACGTAGAACTGGCCGAACTCGCCGTAGCGCGAGGAGGCCTCGTCGAAGCGCATCTCGTAGACGATGTCCTTGATGTCGGTCGGGTCGGCGCCGAACAGGGTGACGCCCCACTCGTGGTCGTCGAAGCCGACGGAGGAGGCGATCACCTGGCTGATCTTGCCGGCGTACTCCCGGCCGGTGTCGCCGTGGCCGGACATGAGCTCGGCGCGCTCCTCGAAGGAGAGGTCGTACCAGTTGTACTCCTCGCCGCGGCGCTTGCTCATCGGGTAGAAGGAGACGTACTCGTCGTCGGGGATCTCCGGTTTGAGCTTCCCCTCGATGTAGCGGCGGAGTCCCTCGTCGACCTCCTCCTCGTTACCCGCGAAGTAGTCGTCGGAGACGTAGCCGGACACCTCGGTGACGGAGACGTAGGAGGTCTCCTGGGTCGTGAAGTCGGCGAGCGCGGTGTCCTCGAACCGGCGCTCAACGGCCGAGAGGTCGTCCAGCGTCGGCCGGAAGTGGACGAGCATGAGGTCGGCCTTGTGGCCGATCACGGAGAAGACGCCGGAGTCGCCGTCGTCCGCGTCGGCGACCAGCTCGCGGTGTTTGAGGTACGTCTCGCCCTCCTCGATGGCGCGCTCGCGCTCGTGTTCCGGCGCCGCGCGCCACGCGTCCCAGTCGATCGACCGGAAGTCGTGGAGCACGAACCAGCCTTCCTCGGTCTGTGGTGCCTCGACCATACTTGAACTTCGGCCGCCGGGACTTAGGGGTTTGCGAGTTGCGCTCGGCGTCCCTGATCTCGTCTCTCGTGCTCGACCGCCTCGCGGAGCACCCCCGGTACGGCTACGAGATCCTCGGGGAGATCACGGATCAGCGGCGGCCACTGGGACCCCTCCGACGGCCTCGACGGCGAAGACGCGCCGGCGGCCTCGGAATCGACCGACTGAGAACCACCCACCGTCAGTCCGTCAGACCAACCCGAGCGCCGCCATGATCTGGTTGCCGAAGATCATCACGATCAGCCCGAACAGCATGATCAGCCCGGAGGAGACGGTGACGGTCCGGACGGCCGCGTGACGGTTGTCGAGCGGGAGCCGGCTGGCGACCGCCTCCGCAACCATCCGCAGGATGCGCCCGCCGTCGAGCGGGAACGCCGGCAGACAGTTGAACAGCGCGAGCTGGATGTTGATCCACCCGGTCCAAAAGAGGAGGTTCGCCAGAATGAACGCACCCCCACCGAGGAGTGCGAGACTTCCGTCGAGCACGTAGAAGTTGGTGATGTCGCCGGTGAAGCCCGCGAAGTTGTACGGTAGCCCGAACAGGCTCCCGAGCGGAAGGATCAGCGTGACGAAGACGAGTCCGAGCGGGGAGTCCGTCAGCTGGCCGAGTCCGACGCCGTCGAGCGAGCCCTCGCCGCCGTCGCCGCCGAGCAGCGAGAGGTACGCGCCGGCCGGGTACTCGTCGACGCCGAAGTCGTCGAGCGCGATGCCCGACGTGCCGGGGAAGATGTTGACCCCGACGTAGCCGCCCTCGCGGTTGGGGTGGGCGTCGAGCTCCACGTCGTAGGTGGTTCGCTCGTCGTCGACGGTGTAGGCGGCCACCTCGACGGTTTCGCCCGCCTCACGCTGCGTGAGCACCTCCGCGAGATCGTCGTCGTCACGGATGCGGTCGCCGTCGATGGCGACGATCGTCATCGGCTCTTCGAGCGGTGCACCGGCCTCGTCGATGGGGCCGTCCTCCTGAATGCCGACGATGTACGCGCCGATCGGGACCTCGGTCGGGTCCGTGGCGTCAGTGTCGACCGTGGCGCGCTCGGCGTCGCCGACCGCCTCGAAGAACTCGCGTTCCGTCCGGACCGGCTCGCCGTCGACGGACTCCACGTCGATGGCGGTGCCGCCGGGCTCTATCGAGATCCCGAGCGGGTTGTTGCCCGCGGAGCCGACCACTTGCAGTTCGCGGGCCACGTCCGTCTGGCGCTCGGCATCACCGTCGTCGACCGTGACGGTCACGTCGGCGTCGGCGTCGTGGATCGCGGCCTCGAACGCCTCGGCGTCCGCGACGGGGTCGCCGGCGACCTCGATGATCCGGTCGCCGTCGGTGATGTCGGCGTCCGCGGCCGGCGAGCCGGGGTACACTTCGCCGACGGCGAAGCCGGGGGCGACCGACATCGCGCCGACGACGGGACCGAACAACAGCGCGAAGACGACGATCGTCAGGAGCGTGTTGGCGGTGACGCCGGCGGCGAACATCCGGGAGCGCGCGCCGCGAGAGGCCTCCTGGGTCGCCTCCTCGTCGGGTTCGACGAACGCGCCGACCGGGAGCATCGCGAAGAAGACGAGTCCCATCGACTCCACCTCGATGTCCTCGACGTAACACAGCAGGCCGTGGGCGCCCTCGTGGACGACCATCGCGATCCCGAGACCGATCACGATCTCGAGGGCGACCTCCAGCGGGAGGAACTCGTTGACGCCCGGGATGATGAGGAAGTTCTGTGGCTGCTGGACCGCGGAGGGCTGGGGAGCGGCGAGCGCCGAGAGTCCGGAGGTGACGATCAGCAGGAACGAGCCGACCATGGCGACGAGCGCGCCGCCGAGCCCGAGGTTGGCGACCGCACGCCAGAACCGCTTCGGTCCGGCGAGCCGGGCGAGAAACGCCCGTCCCCGGAGCGTGTGAACCGTGGCGAGCGGCCCGGATATCGAGACGGAGTCCGGAAGGACGCCGCGGTTCCGGAGCCACATCGCGACGGCGGTGTACGCGAGGATCCCCGTCAGGACCCACAGCAGGGTACTCATTGCACCGTGATTGTCGTCGGCCGTGTGTAAGGCGTTCGGTTCCGCGAACGCCGATCGGCGGACGACGACGGACGGCAACCCTCAACACACAAGTACCCCGCCCGCAAACGTCCGGCCATGTTCGCGCTGCTGGATTTCGTGGTACGGCTGGTGTTGGACGTCGAGCGCCTGATCTCCATCTTCGTGCACGACGTGTTATTGGGCGTCGACCCGGTCTCGACGGCCATCTTCGTCGCGGGACAGGCGATCATCGGGCTCGCCGTGCTCGTGTTCGGCTACGCCGCGCTCGGCGCCGTGTTCGACGAACTCGGCGTTACACTCCCCTCGCTCGGCGGTCGCGGCCGCGTCGAGTAGGGGAGGTGCGCCGTCCGTCCGGCCCCGCACAGAGCCGGCTTTTCCGCACGTTTTTCGTGAGGAGTGCCGAGCAATATCGGGAGTAGGTGTGTCAGGTGAGTGGATGTGGCTTTTATAAGCGGGGCGTTGGTGGGATTGTGATGGGTTTATAAGTAGCTGTTTGAGTGAACAGGACGACGACAAACACCTCCAAAGCCCCAGCCGGCTCCGGTCGAGGGGCTCGCTGCGCGCTCAAAAGGCCTCTCAGCACCGCCCGGCCTTTTGAGTGCTTGCGTCGCCCGTCGTCCCGGAGCCGGATGCCCCTTTGAGTCCCACCCCGAACCGCTCCGCACAGCACCTCACGCCTCCCCAACCTCGTCGTCGCCGGAGGCGACGACTCCCTCGCGCGCCGGCGAGCGCCCGCCGGGCGCTCGCCGGGCGCGCCACCGCACCGCACACCGGTTTATAAAGATCCCGTTGCCACCGCTCTCAACTATTTATATACTCCATCGCCGGCGGCGATCTGCAACACTCACCCCCGATATCGCTCGCCAAGACACCGTATGGGGTGGACGGGAGGCCGCCGGTCCCCGAGGCAGTCAGTAACGCTGTCGTACACCCCGCGGATCAGAACGCGTCGCCGACGGCCTCGGCGGCCAGCTCCACGCTCGCCTCCAGATCGGGGCCGAGCGGCGACCCGACGACGAGCCCGTCGGCGTGCTCCGCGACGGCGTCCGCCCGCGCTCGCACCTCGTTCGGCGTCCCGGCCATACAGAACGCCTCGATCATCTCGGGCGTCACCCGCTCGAACGCGGCGGAAAACTCGCCGGCGGAGACGTGTTCGCCGATCGTCGCGGCGGCGTCGGGGTCGATCCCGTGGCGATGCAGAACGGGTGGGGCCGCGCCCGCCGCGATGAACGCAACCGGAGGCCGTGCCGCTTCGCGGGCGGCCTCGCCGTCCTCGTCGATGCTCACGGCGGCGTAGGCGATCAGGTCGAAGTCGCCGCGATGGTCGGGTCGGTCTCCGAGTCCGTCGTCGACCTGCTCGCGGGCCCACGCCAGGTCCGCCGGGTGTGAGCCGTTGTACAGCAGGCCGTCGGCGTGTTTGGCGGCCATCCGACACATGTGGGGGCCCTCGCCGCCGACGTGGACTGGAAGGTCCGCGCCCTGTGGGGGCTCGTAGTTGAGCCCGGCGTCGGTCGCCGCGAAGGTGCCGTCGTGGTCGACGCGCTCGCCGGCCCACAGCTGCTGGGCGGTCTTGAACGCCTCCAGGACGGGGCGGAGTCCGCGCTCGTCCTCCAGCCCGAGGTTCCGGAGCGTGGAGGGGTCGCCGGGGCCGATCCCGAAGACTGCGCGTCCCTCCGACGCCTCGTCGAGGGTCGCGAGCTTCGAGGCCAGCGTGACGGGGTGGGTCTCGAACGGGTTGGCGACGCCGGGGCCGAGCCGCACCTCGTCGGTCTCGGCGGCGAGCCGCGAGAGAAACGCCCACGGGTCGCGGTTGTTGTAGTGGCACGTCGAGTAGACGGCGTCGTAGCCGGCTGCCTCGGCGCGGACGCCGAGGTCGACGAGGCGATGCAGGTCGTGTTCGGGGGTGAGTTCGATGCCGAGCATGGGTGTTGTGTGGTCAGTGTCCGGTCAGTCCTCGAAGCGCCACTCGCGGAGCGCCTGGCGCACGAAGTCGCCGTCGACCTCGCGGAAGTGGGCGTCGGAGCCCTCGTGGTCGCCGAACGCCCAGTCGCGGACGACGACGACGGGGGTCCCGCCGTCGCCCTCGCCCGCCACGAGGTTGGCGGCGCTCGCCAGCTCGTCGACGACGTTCTGGACGGTGACGCCGAGCTCGCGCCCATCGCGGTCGTGTTCGCCGCGCCAGTCACGGGCGGCGGGCATCCCGGCCCAGCCGAGGGCGACGCCGCGCTGGCCGTGACGGAACGGGCGCCCGCAGGTGTCGGTGACGACGACGCGGTCGGCGGACAGCCCCTCGCGAATGCGCGCGGCGCTCCCGTCGGGGCGCTTCGGTAACAGCAGCAGGTCGCCGTCCGCCACGTTCGAGCGGTCGATGCCCGCGTTGACGCCGACGTGGCCGAACCGGGTCGCCGTCAGGAGGAACGGTGCCTCCATGATCAGCTCCGTCGACTCCTCGATGACGGCCTGCGCGAAGCGCGGGTCCTTCTCCTCGCCGGCAATGTCCGCGAGGTGGTCAGCGATCTCCCGCGCCCGCGGGCTCGCCGGGAAGTCGTCGAGCTCGAACAGGCGCCCTTCGGCCTTCGAGACGACGGTGCTGGCGACGCAAACCACGTCGTCCTCGCGGAGGTCGACGCGCTCGTCGACCATCGCGGCGAGGTCGTCCCCCTCCCGGATCTCCGGCAGGTCGGGGACGGCGAACAGCTCCATATCGAAACCTCCGGCCCGCCGGACAAAAACCCCGCCGGTAGTGGCGGGTGCATCCGGTGTCGAACGAGGAGAGATAAACGGGGTCGCTCAGCGGAAGCGCGCCGAACCAGTCGCGCGGGACTTTTCCATGAGGGTCTCCTATCCCCAATCCGTATTACATAATACGCAAATTATGAATTGTATGTCGAAAGCCGTGAACGGCTCGGAACGAGCGATTAACGGGCTTCTATCAGTGGCCCAGCTGCTGGAAGAGCCTCGGCTTGCCCGGCTCTATACCTTCGTCCTTCGGGAGGACACTGTCACGATCGACGACATCGTCGACGCGTTGGACCTGCCACGGACGACGGCACACTCGGATGCGACAGATCTCGTTGAGCTCGGCGTTCTCACTCGGGATGAAACGAAGAAGACGCATACGTACGCTGCCGTCCCGGTCTTGCTTCGCGTTGAGCTCGACGGCGACGAGTACACTGTGACAGCAACGTTAATCGAGGCGTTCGGGCGGGCGCCGCGCGATCAAGACCTCGACCTTCTTCTCGAGCGACACGGGCTGGGGAAGCTCGCAGCTTCGCTCACCTATGCGATCCCGTACGCCGACGGTAACATGTCCGAGCGAGTTGCTGCTCGTGAACTCGACCTCCAACCCGCCTTCGCGGTCGCCGTGCTCCATGCACTCCGAGAGGTCGTTCTCGAAATGCGGACGGTCGATCCTCATTTCGGCGAAATTCGGAATGCTCGTGAGGAGTCGCCGGAGCAGGAAGCGTGATCTGAACGGATGGGCGAGCCGTTCGATCCCTTCGGTGAGTCGGTTGCATGGGTCGCAGATACGGGCCTGTTCATCGCCTGCGGTCGCCAGCAGAATGACAAGTACATCCAGCTCGAACGGTTTGCGCGTGAGAATGATGTCACGTTCGTCATTCCACAACGTGTCTACAACGAGCTGGGTGGTGCTCCTGAACGCAGCACACCGGGTCGGACGCCGATCAATAGCGCGATCGAAGCCGGCTGGGTGACGGTTGCCGATGAACTCGATTACACCAACCCTATCCTTGCCCGTGTGATGGACGACGTGCGGACGTACATTGCTCGGTCATCTCAGCGCAATGAGGATCAAATTGAGAAAGCCGATACTGCTCTTGCTGGCGTCACAGCGGAAATACTGAACGACGAGAAAAAGCAGTTCGCCTGCATTGTCACGACGGACATTGACGCTGGAGAAGGCGCTGTTTCTGCGCTCTCATCGAATGGATTCAAGGGTCGAGTTCTGTTTTGGGATGGCTTCGAGTTCATCGATGAGCTAACGTCCATCTAGAGTCGTACGCCTCCCATTCGTGTTTCACACGTGCCTGCTAGCCTGACTGCAGGTAGTTCTCACCGGTGCTGTTTTACAAATCGGAGAGATGACTGAAACGGAGCCCGGTGCCGCCGGTGATTGCGTTGTGGTCACCTTGCGCGTCAAATCGCAGACACAGCATTTTGGTCACCGTAGCGGGCCGGGCTCTCCTCACACCACCGAGCGACAGCGCTCGGCGTCGACCTCCTTGACGAGGTAGACGGCGGGGACCTCGAGGCCGCCGGCCGAAACCGCCGAGCACACCGGCGTTGTCGCGGCTGACGACCGCGACCGGAACGACGCATCACGGTCACTTTTTAAGTGTCAGCGGGATACTGTCAATCGTGGTGGCCGTGACGACGTGTTACCCCCTCCGAGCCCCTTGTGACGAGGACTTTCACCCGAGCCACCACTTCTACAGCCGCGAGCGACGGCGCCCGGAGTGAGGCCGGCGAGCGCACGGCACCAACGACGACCGGGCGAACTGTAACCGGAGCGAAAGTGAACGACGAGGAGACGACCGGCTCGCAGTCGTCGGGTTTCGACGTGAAGAAAGCGGGTTGGAAGGCGGCTGGTTCTCGGTCGCTGACTTAAGAGGGGCGTGCCGCGGAGCGCCGGTCCGACCACCGGGCCGTCCGTTTCGCGTTCGCCGTTCAGTACGACGCCGCGCGCTTGTCGAGGCCGGCGGCCTCGATGTCCTCGCCGTCGACGGAGGTGCGCAGCGCGTCCATCCCGTCGTCGCCGTCGATCTCGAAGTTGGCGGCGTACAGCTCCTCTAACCGCTCGTACTCGTCGTCCGACAGCGGCGGCACGTCGCTGGCGGCCGCCCAGTTCGCCACGTCCTCGCTCGTGCGGAACGTCGGCGTGACGGAGGCGACCTCGTCGTGGTACAGCAGCCACTGGATCGCGGCCTGCGCCAGCGTGCGCGTGCCGTCCGCGTGGTCGGGGTTCTCCAGGAAGCGGATCGCCTCCACCTTCTCCCACCCCGTCTCGTACCACTGCTGCGGGCGGTGCGAGCGGTGGTCGCCGTCCTCCAGCACGGTATCGGGCGTCACCTGCTCGTTGAGCAGGCCGGAGGAGTGCGGGACTCGGGCGATGACGGAGGTGTCCGAGCCCGTCTCGCGGATCGTGTCGATGAAGTGGCGGCCGGGCTCCTGCTCGAAGAGGTTGAAGACCGTCTGGACCGCGTCGAACTCCTCGAACTCGACGGCGGCGTCGCCCTCCGCGAGCCAGCCGATGGAGGGACCGAGCGCCCAGCCGAGCGCCTTCACGCGCCCGTCGGCCTTCCACTCGCGCAGGAGGTCGCGGACCTCGGGGGTCACCTCGTCGACGTTGGCGTTGTGGAGCTGGAGCAGGTCGACGTGGTCGGTATCGAGCCGGTCGAGCGACTGCTGGAAGGCGTCTTCGAGGTACTCGCGATTCAGCTCCTTGGGGAGTTCACCGTGGCCCGCCTGCGGGTTGTCGTAGAAGTCGTAGCCGATCTTCGTCGCGAGCGTCACCTCGTCGCGGCGGCCGGCGATCGCCTTCCCGACGATCTCCTCGCTGTCGCCGTGGCCGTACACGTCGCCGGTGTCGATGTAGGTCACGCCGCGGTCGAGCGCGTCCTCGACCATGCCGACGGCCTGGTCCTCGGACCGGTCGCCCCACCAGTTCGTGCCGACGACCCACGCGCCGAAGCCGACCTCCGACACCTCGACGCCGGAGTTTCCGAGTTCGCGGTAGTGCATGGTCGCCAGTTGGCGATCCGGGCACTTAGCGGGTGCGGTTGATCCCGCGTCATGAAAACGGGGGCGAACGCCGGAGGACCCAGCCCGGCTGACCGGGATTATAAGGGTACCGCGCGAGTGCGCCCGACATGGACGAGTCCCTCCACGACGCGCTCGACGCCATCGCCTTCCTGCTCGCGGTGATCGCCGCCGCCGCGCTCGCCGCAGTCACGCTCCAGTACGGGCCCGTTGGCCCCGCCTTCACGGTGCTGTTCCTCTTCGTACTCACCGTCATCGGGAGCGCGGCGGGCCTCATTCCCGACCGCGACAGGATGATCGACGCCGACCCCGCCGCCGGCGAGGGACCGGATACGGGGGACGCGCCCTGACGCGAACGTCGCACAACCGAACCCCTTTGAGGGTCGCCGTCGAAGGCGGCACGATGACAAAGCGACACGTGTCCCTGCCCGACGCCGCCGAGGCCGGGGTCCGAGGCTTCATCGACGAGGTGGACGAACGCCTTTCCTCGGACGAGGACACCTGCGACGTCGTTCGCGACGTTCTGGTTGACCTGCACGGCGACCGCGAGGCGTGGGAGGCGTGGCAAGCCGGCGAGTCGGTGTCGAAAGCCGAGCGCGTCCGCCTGCAGGGGTACGACCCCTGTAACGCCACGCTGGAGTCGGAGTACTACGCCGAGAAGGACGAAGACCGGTTCCAGCGCTCGAAACACCTCCAGTGGCTCTGGCGGCAGTTCGACGCGACGCCGATGGCCGACAACGTGGAGTTCGCGCTCCGCTTCCGGAACATGCTCGGCAACCACCTGTTCGCGGAGTGCGGGGAGAACTGCCGATTCTTCAAGGGGATCTCCGTCACCTACGGCCACAACATCGAAGTCGGTGACAACGTCGTGGTCCACGACGACGTCCACCTCGATGATAGGGGCAAGCTCACCATCGGCGACCGCGCCTCCATCTCCGACGGCGTCCACATCTACAGCCACGACCACGACCTCGTGGACCAGACGGAGGTCCGCAACTACCACACCACCATCGAGAACGACGCCCGCGTCACCTACGACGCGATGGTGCGTGCCGGCTGCCGAGTCGGCGAGAACAGCGTCGTCGGCGCGCGCGCCGTCGTGCAGGGCGACGTGCCGGCCCACCACGTCGTGGTCGGCACGCCCGCCCGGAGCGTCCGCGTAAAACCCGGCTGGGAGGAGGACGCCGAGGAGCTGGAGGACGGTCGCCTCATCAACCGGCAGGAGGAGCGCGAGATTGACTACGAGCTCCCCGACGACCTCGACGTGTTCGACGAGTTCCAGCGGGACCTCACGCCGCCGGGTGCCGAGTAGCAGCGTCTCCGCATGGCCCGTGCCGTCGCCGTCAACGTCGCCGCCAACACCAACGACCCGGGCTTTCGCGGCCCGGTGTACCCCGACGGCACCTTCGCGTACGTCCCGATCCCCGAGCGCGAGCCGACGCGCCCGCCGAGCGCGTTCCCGGTCGCCGATCCCGTTCCGACGTACGCCGACTGCGAGCTCCCGTTTGAACTCCCCACGAAGCTCCGTGACGTGCCGGTCCATCAGGACCCCGAGTTTCCGGGCGTCCACGGCCGCAGTGCCCCCACGTACGGCGACCACGCGCCGATCAAGGCCGGGCCGATCGGCGACCTCGAACGGGGCGACTGGCTGCTGTTTTACGCCACCCTAACGCTCCGGCCTGCCGACTGGCGCGGGCCCGGCACCGAGGTCGTGGGGGACGACGGCGCCGACGAGCGCGGCGGCGACTGGCTCCGAGAAACGAGCGAAACAGGCGAGACGGGAGCCGCGGTCAACGACGACCTCGCACCCGACTGGGGGGCGTACCTGTTCGCCGCGATGCGCGTCGAGACGGTGGTGAACGACCCGAGCGAGGCGACCGCCGCCGACCTCGTTCCCACCAACGCGCACCTGAAACGGGGGCCCGTCGACGCTCGGGTTGTCGTGCGGGGGGACCCCAACGCTTCAGGACTCTTCGAGCGTGTTCTCCCACTTTCGACGCCCGACGCCGGCGCGGACGCGAACCGGCTCGTCACCGACCTCTCGGCGGACTCCGGAAAGGGCCCGTGGTGGCGCCGCCCGCTCCGGTACGACGACGGGGCGACCGACGAGCTGCTGGAGCGAGTTCCGGGGCTGCGGTAGCCAAGAGTCAACTCGTTCAGCAGTCGATCGGCGTCCCATCGTCGACCGGCGCCTCCCCAGCCGGCTGGTCCACCGCCTGATACACCGTCCCGTCGACGGCGAACAGCTCCAGGTCTCGGCCCTTGTCGGCGTGGAGGCCGGGCTCCATCCTGGCGGTGATCGCGACCGCGGTTCCGTCGTGGTCGATCACCAGCGGGTCGTCGTCCGGCTCCCGGCCGAACACGTCGGCCAGCGCCGCCATCGCGTCGTCGTAGCCGTCATTGAACTCGTCGAACCGAACGCTCTCGCCGGTGTCGACCGCCTCGAAGATCGTCTCCTGAAGCAGGGGCGCATCCGCGAACGCCTCGTCCTCGGTGGTTGTGGCGTCGTCCGGCGGCTCCGGGTCGGCGGCGGGCTCGACGGTGACGACCCGGCGGTCCGACTCGTCGACGCTCCAGCGAACCTCCACGGTGTAGACGACACGATCCTCGTGGGGGGTCGTCTCGACCACCGCTGCACTCGGCGATCCGACGCGCTCGACGGCCGGATCCTCCCGGTCCGCCTCAACGTCGGGCTCGACGACCGTCAGCGCACACGACTCGATCCGGTCCTCGTCGACGGCGTGGTCGTCGCCGTTGCCGCCGTCGCCGTCGCCGCCGTCGCCGGCCCCGGGAACCCCGTCCAGACAGCCGGCCAGTGTGGGGAACGCGCCGGCCGCGGTGACGGCGAGGAGGGCACGTCTTTGCATGGACGGTTGTACTTGCTTGGCCGGTAAGTGCTTTCCCGGGCCGGGAGCGGCGTAAGCGGGTGAGCCAGCTCGTAGGGGAGCCCGACGGCCTCCGTCCCGTGCCGGCCACACGCGTTTTCCGACCGCCGGCCGTCGCCACCCGCATGAGCGACGCCGACGAGACGGACGACTTCGCCGAACTGGACCGCACGGAGACGACCGACGCCGTCCTCCGGCTGCTCTACCAGTCCGGGATCGCGGTCTCCCCCGAGGGACTCGCCGTGAACCTCGCCGAGCTCACCGAGGCGACCCACGGGCTCGCCGCCGTCGAGGGAGCGCTGGAGACGCTCGCCGAGCGCGACCTCGTCCGCGAGCTCACCGCGAGCGCCGGATTCTACCGGCTCACGAAGCGGGGCCACGAGTTCGTCGAAGCCGAGATCGACGGCCGAGCGTTCGGCTACGTGGACTGACCGCCGCTGAGTGCCGAGTTTCGAGCGACGCGGATCTCGAGGCGCGTTCGGGAAGACGGTTAACGCCGTTTTCGCGGGGGTGAATGGCTCGAAATCCGTTCACTGTGAACAACGTACTCGTCGTTGGCGGGGAGTTTATCCGAGTTCATCCCGACTGCGTTCGTATGCCCGACTCAGGCGAGGGGGCCCTCTGGGCTGAGCCGGAGCTCGTACAAGGGATACTCGAGACCAGCCCCGTTGGAATCACCATCGTTGATGCCGACGGTGAGGTGGTATTCGCCAACGAGCACGCCGAGGAGATTTACGGGCGGACACAGGAAGCTCTCAACGCGTTCGCCCACGACGACCCCCGCTGGGACCTCGTCGACGAGGAAGGGGAGCCGCTCGGACCGGAAGAGGCACCGTTCGACCGCGTGCTCGCGGAGGAGGAACCGGTGTACGACCAAGTCGTCGGGCTCCGGTGGCCATCCGGTGAACGGGTGTGGGTCTCGGTCAACGGTGCCCCGCAGTGGGACGAGCACGGCGACCTGAAGCAGGTCGTCTTCGCGTTCGAGGACATCACCGAGCAGCGCGAGCTGGAGACCGAACTCGAGGAGGTGTTCGGACGAGTGACTGACGCGTTCTTCGCGCTCGACGAGGAGTACCGGTTCACCCACGTGAACGACCGCGCCGAGGAATTGCTGCAGGCGTCAGAAGCGGAGTTGATCGGCGAGACGATCTGGACGCAGTACCCTGAAGCCGCCGAGACGGAGGACGTTTGGGAGGCGTTCCAGACCGCGATGCAAACCCAGGATCCACGGAGCTTCGACCTCTACTACGAACCGCTGGATTTCTGGGTGGAGGCAACCGTCTACCCGTCGAAGACCGGCGTGTCGGTGTATTTCCGGGATGTCACGGAGCGCGTGGACCGCCAGGAGCAGCTTCGGAGCCGCGAGCGGGCACTGCACGAGGCGTACGAGATCATCGCGGACCCGGACCGTCCGTTCGACGAGAAGGTCGAGGCCCTGCTTGAACAAGTTCGCTCGACGATCGGCACCGACTATGCGACCCTGTCGTGGGCCGACGAGCGGACCAACGAGTACGTGTTCGAGGCGATCGCTGGTCCCGCGGACGCCGACTTGGAGGCTGGGGACTCAGTCCCCCTCGATGCGACCAACTGTGAGCGCGTCGTCCGGACCCGACGGACGCTCGTGCTCGCCGACGTCGAGAACGATGCACCGGAGCTGGCCGATCGCGCCGGCAACGCGGAGTGGGGGATCTCGTGTTACCTCGGAACGCCGGTCACTGTCGACGACGAAGTGTACGGGACGTTCTGCTTTTACGACATGTCCGCCCGGACCGAGGCGTTCTCCGACTGGGAGGTCACGTTCGTCGAGCTGCTCGGCCAGTGGCTGAGCTACGAGCTCGAACGCGACCAGTACCAGCAGGAGCTTGAGGCGTCGAACGAGCGGCTCGAACAGTTCGCCTACGCGGTGTCACACGACCTCCAGGAGCCGCTGCGGATGGTCTCCAGCTACCTCTCGTTGCTGGAACAACGGTACAGCGACGCGCTCGACGACGACGCCGAGGAGTTCATCGACTTCGCGGTCGACGGCGCCGAGCGCATGAAGGAGATGATCGAGGGGCTCTTGGAGTATTCCCGGGTGGAACAGCAGGGAGACCCACTGTCACCAACCGACCTCGACACCGTACTGGAGGACGTTCTCGACGATCTCCGGATGCAGATCGACGCGACCGACGCCGAGGTCGCCGTCGATCCGCTTCCGGTCGTCGAAGGCGACGCCAGCCAGCTCCGCCAGGTGTTCCAGAACCTGCTAGACAACGCCATCACGTACAGCGGCGAGGAGCCGCCACGAATCGAGGTGACGGCCGAGCAACAGGGCGACGAGGTCGTCGTCTCAGTCCGTGACGAGGGGATCGGCATCGACCCCGAACATCAGGACCGCATCTTCGAGGTGTTCAATCGGCTGCACACTCAAGAGGAATACTCGGGAACGGGAATCGGGCTCGCGCTCTGTCAGCGGATCGTCGAGCGACACGGTGGTGACATCTGGATCGAGTCCGAACCCGGCGAGGGGACGACGTTCTCGTTTACGCTTCCCGCCGCAGTCTCCCACGACTAACCGGAGCGGCGACCGAGTCGGAACCGTCTCTCCCATGCGAAATGGCCGGGATGGCTCTGATGGGATGAAAGCCTGCTAAGTCCCCAGCGTGCGTGAAGAGGTACTGGGGTGGTCAAAGGCCGATGATTCAACAGCGTCATAGAACGCGTGGCTCTGATTGGCCTACCTGCCAAGGACGCACTATCATGGGAGGCCGCCCGGATGCCGACGGCACCCGGGCGGCGAGCCCGAATAGGTGTGGCTCCCTTCACGCACTTCCCACTCCAGAGGAACCATGTACTACCTCGGAATCGACCTTCATAAAGATGAGTCGCACGTCGCTGTTTTGGACGACGATGCCGAGGTCGTCGAAGAGATTCGCGTCCCAAACGCGAATCTCGACGAAGTCGCCGAAGAATACGCTGGAGCCAAAGCTGCGATCGAAGCAACCAGCAACTACTACACGGTCTACGACACCCTCAACGAGCATCTCGACGTGGTTGTCGCAGATCCCGCACAAACCAAGGCGATCGGCTATGCTGAGGTGAAAAACGACCGGCTCGACGCGAAGTTGCTCGCGCAACTTCGCCGAGCTGGCATGATCGCTGAGAGTTACGTTCCGCCCGAAGAGCTCCGGGAGCGCCGCGCACTCCTGCGCGGCCGGAAGCGCTTAGTCGAGAAGCGGACGGATTTCAAAAACGAAGTCCACGCTGTTCTCGACAAACACGGGATCACCTACGACTGGGATCCGTTCAGCGTGAACGGGCGAGAAATCCTCGCCGGCGAGGATTTCTCGCTCGGTGTAGTCGGCGATCAGCTGATGGAGTCGTTCCTCTCGATCATCGACGAGCTCACGGCACAGATTGAGGAACTCGAAGAAATGATCGAAGAGACCGCTGCGTCTCTGGAGGAGACGCAGCTGTTGATGACGATTCCCGGCGTGAGTTTCTACTCGTCGTTGCTGATCACCTCCGAGATCGGTGAGATCGACCGGTTCGACGAGGCGAAACAGGTGGTGAGCTACGCAGGATTAGATCCGGTCGTCCGCGAGTCAGGCGACTCGCGGACTGAAGGGTCGATCTCGAAACGTGGGAGTGGAGACTTACGCTGGATCCTTGTCCAATGCGTCCAAACAGCGGTTCATCGGTGTAATGATCCGTATCTTGGACGCTTCTACGCTCGATTGAAACAGCGGAAGAACCATCAGATAGCGATCGTCGCAACAGCGCGGAAACTGCTCGTATCGATCTTCCACATGCTGGAGCGTGAGGAGGTGTACGATCCACCAGAGGTGAGTGCCTGAGGGCCGCCGAGTCGGCGGCCCTCATCGGCGGGTCGCAGCGGGCGTGAGCTACAGCTAACGCCTTCACGTTCTGACCGCCTGCCGGTTGGTTCCTGAGCAACCCCCATGACTGCTTGCGGTTTTCTCTCCGTGGACAAGATCGGGGCGATCCCGGCGAAAAATATAGTATCGCAGACGTGGTTTGTTGCGCTAGCAGGCTTTCATAGGTGTTGAAATCCTCAGAAGGTGGCAAATTCTGGCTCGGGTGCCGTTAGTACAGGCGATTGAGAGAATCTGTTGTTGATCGACCTCGGGAGTGAGTGTATCAGATCGACGCCGGCGATAGAGTATATAAACCGTCGAGAGTGTCAGTAGTGGTCTCCTTATAAACGAGATGCGGTGCGGTGGCGCGCCCGGCGAGCGCCCAGCGGGTGCTCGCCGGCGCGCGAGGGAGTCGTCGCCGCAGGCGACGACGAGGCTGGGGAGGTGTGAGGTGCGGTTGCGGAGCGGTGCGGGGTGGACTCAAAGGGGCAGTCGGCTCCGGGAAGACGGGCGACGCAAGCACTCAAAAGGCCGGGCGGTGCCGAGAGGCCTTTTGAGCGCGCAGCGAGCCCCTCGACCGGAGCCGACTGGGGCTTTGCAGGCGGTCGTCACCAGTGCACCACCAGCAACTCACCGGTCAAACACCCCTTATAAACGAACCACAACTCCACCAACGTCCCACTTATAAATACCTCACCAGACTCCGTGATACACCTACTCCCGATATCGCGCAACAAGCGAGTCTCATCGACTAGATTTTTCACACTATTTTGTGTTTGAAGAATAAGATTCCAACAGAGCCGCCGGGATGAGAACGACACGTCCTGAAGTCTCGCGAGCGCCGGCGAGCGCGACGACGACCGGGGTACGACGGAGGAATGCACCGTCCGGGAATTGAACCGGAGGAAGACGGTCCGGGCATGCGGCCTCGCTGCTCGCGGCTTCGCCGCTCGCGTATTGAGGTGCTCCCTTCGGTCGCACCTCACGACGCTCGGCCGGTCCGGGCTGCGACTTCCAGGGTTCAATTCTCCTGCTGATTCCTGCGGCTCGCGGTATTGCTCGCCGCAGAAATGCACCGTCCGGGAATTGAACCCGGGCTATTAGCTTGGGAAGCTAATGTCCTACCACTGGACCAACGGTGCGTGCAGCCGTTCGTATCCGACGCCGGCACTTGAACGTAGCGCTTCCCGGACACCCCATGTCACCGGGTTCCACACCCTTAAGCCGTCGCCGGCGGATTCCCGACTATGACCGACGAAACGGCGACCGAGGCGGACATCGAGCGCGTCCAGGAGCGTGCCGAGGAGCTGGCGCCGGCGCTCGGCGCGACGTGGACCGACGACGACCCGTGGACGTTCATCACGGATCTGACGGCGCTTGGGAGCCGGATGGGTGGCAGCACCGGCGAGCGCCAGGCCGCAGGCATCGTCGCCGACGCCTTCGAGCGCGCGGGCGTTCGCGACGTCCACGAGGACGTCTTCGAGATGACGGCGTGGGAGCGCGGGTCGACCGACCTCCACCTGACGACGCCGGGGCGCGACGACGTGGACGCCACACGCCGGTTCGAGGCGCTCGCGCTGCCGTACTCGCCGGCGGGCGAGGTCGAAGCGGAGTTCGTCGACGTGGGGTACGGGACTCCCGAGGAGGTCGACGCGGAGGACGTGGCGGGGAAGATCGTCGTCGCCTCCACGACGACGCCGGCGAACTCCCGGTTCGTCCACCGGATGGAGAAGTTCGGCTACGCGATCGGCGAGGGCGCGGCCGGCTTCGTGTTCGTCAACCACCTCGACGGCCAGTTACCCCCCACAGGGTCGCTCACGTTCGGCGAGGAGGCCGAGGCGGTCGCAGTCGGCGTCTCCAAGGAGACCGGCGAGTGGCTCCGCGAGTACGCCGCCAACACCGCGGGGCCGACCGGCACGCTGTCGGTCGCGGTCGACGCCGAGACGCACCCGGCCGAGAGCCGGAACGTCGTCGGAAAACTCGGTCCGGACACCGACGAGCGGCTTCTGCTGGTCGCGCACTACGACGGCCACGACATCGCGGAGGGCGCGCTCGACAACGGCTGCGGGATCGCGACCGTCGTCACGGCGGCGAGCGTCCTCGCGGAGGCCGACCTCGACCTCGGCGTGGACGTGGTCGCCGTCGGCTGTGAGGAGGTTGGGCTGCTCGGCGCCGAACACCTCGCGGAGACGACCGACCTCGACGCGGTAAAAGGCGTGCTCAACGTCGACGGCGCAGGACGGTTCCGCGACCTCGTCGCGCTCGCACACGCGTCGGGCGCGACGGCGGCGGTCGCCGAGGCGGTCTCCGAGGCAACCCGACACCCCGTGCAAGTCGAAGCGGAGCCGCACCCGTTCTCGGACCAGTGGCCGTTCGTCCGGCGGGGCGTGCCCGCACTCCAGCTCCACAGCGACTCCGGCGAGCGCGGGCGCGGCTGGGGCCACACCCACGCGGACACCCGTGACAAGGTGGACGACCGGAACATCCGCGAACACGGAATGTTGACGGCGCTGTTGCTCGCGGAGTTGGCGGCCCCCGACCGCGAGCTCCCGCGGCTCGAAGCGGACGCGCTCGCGGACGCCTTCCGCGAGGCCGACTTCGAGACGGGGATGCGCGCGGCAGACCTGTGGCCGGCCGGCTGGGAGTAGGCGAAAAGGGTTACGGCGGGGCGCCGATCTCAGTGCTCAGCGTCCGGCATCGGCGGCTGCATCCGCTTGTGCGCGCCGTTCTCGTACCGTTCGAGCAGCCGGTCGACGGTCTCCCGGTCGGCACCGGTGCGCTCGGCGACGGCGGCGGCGTCGAGCCCCTCGTCGACGGAAAGGTGTAACACCGCGTCGACGACGGGGTACGGCGCGCCGAGGTCGTCGGCGTCCCGCTGGCCGAGAAGGAAGCCGGCGCTCGGGGGTTTTTCACGGACGAACTCCGGCACCGACAGCGCGGCCGCGAGTTCGCGAACCTCGCTTTTGTAGCGGTGGCCGATCGGCAGGAAGTCGGCGGCGCCGTCGCCGTGTTTGGTGAGGTAGCCGAGCAGGCGCTCGCTCCGGTTCGTGGTGCCGACGACGAGCGCGTTCGTCGCGTTGGCCGCGAGGTACGCCATCGCCATCCGGAGGCGCGCAGTGAGATTCCCGGACAGCATCGGGTCCTCCTGGAGGGCGAAGCGGTCGGGGGCGGCGGCGTCGAACGCGCCCACGAGCGGGTGGAGGTGGACGGTGTCGAATTCGATGCCCAGCGCCTCGGCGAGCGCCTCCGCGTCGCGGGCGTGTGGCTCGCCCACCTTGTTACACGGGAGGATCAGCGCGTACACCCGGTCGGGACCGACCGCCTCGGCGGCCAGCGCGGCCGTCACGGTGGAGTCGAGCCCGCCGCTCATGTTGACGACGAGCCCGTCCGCGCCGGCCTCGTCAACGCGGTCAGCGAGGAACCGGACGATTCGTTCCCGCTCCGCGTCCGGATCCGCGAGCGACGGCGTCCCGTCGACGGGGTCTCCAGCCGCCGGCGTGCCCGTGTTCGCCGCGTCCGTCGGGCCTGCCGACCCGTTCGTGGAGGAAGTGAGAGGGGTGTCAGTCATTACCGGCTGTTCGCACTCGACCACGGATAAGGACTGTGTGACAAGAGTATAAGGAATGCAGAAATACCCACATGTTTGGTCACCTGTACCACCGATGAGAGCTCAAGTGATGTGCTAACAGCCAAAGAAGTTCTCTACCACCAATTCACGACTGAATTCCCGAACCATCCGTACGATAACGGTATATTAATCCGGCGTTAACTGACCATACATCCAAAATAGTTCAAAAAGACAGTGTTTTAGCGTATATAAGGCCATTATAGCCCAACATTTATCAGGTAAAATCACGCGACAGTAGAGTATGTCCACGATCGAGTTAAGCCAGAGTCAACGTCGGATTCTCGGCGCGTTGATCAACCTTTCGGAGGCTGCCGATGCACCGAACCCCACGGTACGCGGGAAGGACCTCGCTGCGGAGATCGACCGCAATCCGGGAACGATCCGCAACCAGATGCAGAGTCTCCGCGCGCTCCAGCTGGTTGAGGGTGTGCCGGGGCCGAAGGGTGGCTACAAGCCCACCGGCAAGGCGTACGAGACCCTCGACGTCGCCCGTCTCGACAACCCTGCAACGATCCCGGTCGAGCGGGAGGGGTCTCAGGTCGACGGCGTCAACGTCGAGGGGATCGACTTTGCAACGGTCCTCCATCCCGACCGCTGCCGTGCGAAGGTGGAGTTCCGCGGGTCGCTCCGGGCGTTCACCGAGGGTGACCGGGTGACGGTGGGGCCGACCCCCTCCACGGGGCTTCGCGTGTCGGGGATCGTCGACGCCGTCGACGCCTCGGAGAACGCCCTGCTTCTCAGCGTCCGGTCAGTCAAATCGTCGGGAGAGACGGCGAGCGCACCGGCCGAGGGGCCGGTCGACCAGCCCGCCGATTGAGGCGGTTGGCGGTCGACGCCGGTCAGCGACCGTTTTCCGTCGGCGCGTCGGCTCCCTGTGACCCCAGTTCCCCGCCAACCCGGTCACGGAGCGCCGCGGTCGCCGCCGCGGCATGACGGGCGTCGCGGTGGCGCTCGGCGAACGCCGCCCGCGCGCTCTCGGCCGCCGCCGGGTCCACGTCGAACGGGACGCCGTCGTAGGACACGTCCCACAGCACCAGCGGCGTCGCCGGTGCGGGCCCGACGGCGAGTCCGCCGGAAACGGGTTCGGGATCGAGCAGGCGGTCGAGGAACGCGAGGTCGGCGGCGCCGGTCCCAACCCGGCGCGCGGCGGTGACGAACCGGCGGACGAACTCGCGGGGGAAGCCGTCCGCGGTTACCTCCACGACGAGGAAGTCCCCCTCGCGAGTCACGCTCGCGGCAACCGTCCGCTCCGTCCCTGTGTCGTCCGGGGAGAGATTGGCGTAGTCGTGCGTGCCCGCGAGCCGCACGAGTGCCGCGCGGAACCGGTCGTCGTCGACCACCGGCGGCGGGGCGGCGTCGGGCGCGCCCGGCTCCGGCACGCCGTCGCCGCCCGGCGGCGCGAACAGGTGGTAGCGGTACGTCCGGCGGGTCGCGTCGTGGGTGGCGTGGAACCCCTCGGGCACGTCCGCGGCCGCCCACACCCGGACCGTGGCGGGCAGGTGGCCGTTGAACGCCCGCGGGGTGAGCCAGTCGGGCGCCTCGAACGCGACGGTCTGGCTCACCGCGGAGACGCCGGCATCGGTGCGTCCGGCGGCCGCGTACCCCGGCGGTGTCTCGTGGGTCGGCCCCTCACCGTGGTCGAGGAGATCGTGGCTCGCCAGCGCCCGGAGGAGCGTCCCCTCCACGGTCCTCGCGTGGGGCTGGCGCTGGAAGCCGGCGAACGCGCGCCCGTCGTAGGCGACACGGAAGGCTCGCATTGGCGGAGACAGACGCCCCGGCGTCTAAAACGACGCCATCCGTCGCGACCGGACAGACACAAGGACTATTCGCGACCCCACCCATCTCCCGAACATGACCGACGCCGACGCGGAGCCCGCGGGCGAGGAGGCCGAAGTCCACGCCGACGCCGGCGCCGACACGAGTGCCGACGACCCGGACGCCGTCGACGTGGACTTCGGCGAGAACGGGCTCGTTCCCGCCGTCGCACAGGACGCCGACAGCGGCGAGGTGCTGATGCTCGCGTACGTCTCCCCGGAGGCGCTCAAGCGGACCCGCGAGACGGGCGAGGCCCACTACTACTCCCGCTCCCGCGACGAGCTGTGGCACAAGGGGGGCACCTCGGGCCACACGCAAGCCGTTCAGGAGGTCCGCGTCGACTGTGACGCCGACACGCTGCTGTACCTCGTCGACCAGGAGGGCGGCGCCTGTCACACGGGCCACCGCTCGTGTTTCCATCGAACGATAGACGGCGAGCACGTCGGCGAGCGCGTGTTCGATCCCGACGAGGTGTACTGAGGTGGTCGACGACACCCCCCTCCGCGAGGCGGGCGAGGCCGCCGCCGAGCTCCGCGAGCGCTACGACGAGCTGCGTCGGCTGGAGGCACGGATCGCCGACCTCGGCCGCGACCGGGTCGAGACGACCGCCGACGCCTACCGGCAGGCGATGCGCGTGCTCAAACAGTACGAGGAGGACGCGGTGGGAACGGGGGACTTCGGCTCCTACGTGCAGTTCGAGGCCGCCATCTCGAACGCCGTCGACGTTCCCGACGACGCGCCCGCCGCTGACGCGTTCGCCGCCGCCGACGACGCGGTGAGCAAGCGCCGCCTCTCGGAATCGGACTTCGACGCCGCCCGCGAGGCGTTGGAGCCCGCGAGCGAGTACGTCGACCTGCTACAGGCGCGCGACGAGGCCGAGGACGCCCTCCGGAGCGCCCGGAAGGACGCCCGCGACGCCCGCGACGAGCTCGAAGCCCACCTGGAGGACCTCCGGCGGATCGCGGAGATGGCGGATGCCGACCTCGACGCCGACGTGTCGCGGGTGCGCGAGCCGCTGGAGACGTACAACGCGGGTATCCGCGAGGCGTTCCGCGCGTTTTACAAGACGGCGTCGGCCCGCGACGTGTTCGACTTCCTCGACCGTGCCGACGGCACGCCGTTCGTCGACGTGGACGTGCCGCCGACGGACCTCCGCGAGTACGTCGACGAGCACGCCGCCGGCGAGGAGCCGCTCGCGGACCTGCTGGAGTACGCCGACTACTCCAACTCGAAGCTGGAACACTACGTCGAGGACCCCGGCGCGCTCCGGACGGCGGTCGCCGTCCACCGGACGTACATCGAGCGGCTCGACGGCGAGCCGTTCACCCTGTCGTGGCCGCCCAAACCGGGCGACGAGCTGGCGTACGTCGTCAAGGAGCTGATCCCGCTTGCGGCCCGGATCGCCGACGATGAGACGGTCGCCGCGCTGCGGGAGGTTCGGGAGGTCGCCCGCGAGGACGACTTCGAGCGCCTTCGCCGGGCTGCCGAGGTGCGGGACACGCTCGACGACGCGGAGCTGGCGCTGCTGGAGAGCGGCGAGATCGACGAGCGCGTGGCCGCCGCCGAGGACACGCTCGCGCTCGTCGAGGACGTGCTCGCGGAGACAAAGCGGGAGTGAGGACAGCAGTAGCTCCGTTTTAAACCAGTTCGTCGAGCCGCTGCACTCGCCAATCACCGAGCACGCACCGCCCACGGTGCTCGTGGCCGACGCGCTCGACGTGGACTGCGTCGAGCCCGGCGTTCCAGGCCGCGCCCACGTCGCTCGCCCCGTCGCCGGCGTAGTAGCCGCGGTGGGTGGCGGGGTCCACTCCGAGTTGTCGCATCGCGAGTTCGACCGGTTCGGGGTCGGGCTTCCACCCGGTCTCGTCCGTACAGCAGACGACGGTGTCGAACCGGTCGGCGAGGTCCAGCCGGTCGAGGACGGGCCCCGCGAGGAACTGCTGACAGTGGGTGACCAGTCCCGTGGGCGTGTCGGCGTCGTCGAGGTGGTCGAGGTGGTCGAGCACGCGGGCGGCGTCGTCGTGGAGGTACGTCGCCTCGGCGCGCGCCGTCGGGTCCTCGACTTCGTCGAAGGCAGTCCAGAAGGCGTCGGGGTCGACGCCCCACTCAAGAAGGATCTCGGTGCGCGCGCCGCCGAGTCCGTGACAGAGCACCTCCGCCTCCCGGTCGGTGAACTCGCGGCCGATCCGGTCGCCCACCCCGTCGAACACCTCGCGGGTGTACGACCACTCGGCGTCGACGAGCGTGCCGTCGAGGTCGAACAGGTGCACGTCGTAGTCGGAGAGCCGCATTCACCCTCTGTAGGCGAGTCCCTGATAAGTGGTTGTTGGGATGGCGGATGTTTGGGTGCGTGCGGCGGCGAGCGCTTTTGAGGATCCTGCAAGCGCCTTATAAGCAGGTCGTGGGGTGGTGAGCGGTCAGTGGCGAACCGGACCGCCACTGTTTCAGTCGGGCCTTCTTAAGTGGTTGCCGTGGTGAGGCGACGGCGAACGCAGAGCACTCGATCTCCAAAGCCTCAGACAGCACCTTATACGCGGTTTGTGCGGGGAGCGTGACGGCGAACATCTTCAAAGCCCCAGCCGGCGACGACTCGCGCGGCTTGCTGCGCGCTCAAAAGGCCTCTCCGCACCGCTCGGCCTTTTGAGTGCTTGCTGCGCCGTGCTTCGTCCTCGCCGGCTGCCCCTTTGAGTCCCACCCCGCAACCGCACAGCACCTCACGCCTCCCCAGCCTCGGTCGGCGGCGGCCGCGGGACCGCACCGCCGCGGCCGCCGCCGACCTCCCTCGCGCTCCGGCTCGCGCCCGGTGGGCGCTCGCCGGGCGCGCCACGGTGGGGTGTCACGCGGAGTGTTCGCTGATCCCACGCTTATAAGCGGTGGACGCCCGCACAGTCGGCCATGCATGCGAGTCGCGACCTGACGCTGGCCCGGCTGCCCTCGGGCGTCCCGATCCGCACGACCGTCCACGTCTACGGCGAGGGTGACCTCGCCGAGGGCGATGATGGAGGGCTCGAACTCGCCGCCGGCGACGGGCCCGTCGTCTACGCGCAGGCGGCCCAGCACGGCCGCGAGGTGAACGGCACGGCGGTGCTCCACCGGCTGCATGCGGAGCTGGTTGAGGGCGACCGCGAGCTCGACGGGACGCTCGTCGCGGTGCCCGTGGCCGACCCACTCACCTTCGACCACGTCTCGTACACGACGCCGGAGGCGCTCGATTCCGTCAACGCCAACATGAACCGCTGCTGGCCGGGCGACCCCGACGGGACGCTCCACGAGCGGATGGCCGACCGACTCTGGTCGCTCGCGAGCGCGGCGGACGCGGTCGTCGACCTCCACACCGGGTCGCCGTCGATGCTCACTCACACCGTGTTCATGCGCGGCGACGCCGACTGCCGCGCGCTCGCCGAGGCGTTCGGCACCGACCTCCTACTGGCCGAGGCCGCCGGCGACGACGCTGATACGGAGTGGTCTGAGCGCAACTTCGGCGGGAAGTTCCGGGTGGCCGCGACCCGAGAGGGGATCCCCACCATCACCCCGGAGCTGGCACACAGCCGCGAGATCGTCGAGGACGCCGTCGAGACCGGCGTCGCGGGCATGCTCGGCGTGCTCAGGAACGAAGGCGTACTGGCGGGGGCGCCCGACGACTGGGACGGCACGCTCGCACGCAACCACCTTGGCCGGGTGAAAGCCGACGACTCCGGACTGTTCCGACCGGACCCCGAGCTCGCGATCGGCGACGAAGTGCGGGCGGGCGAAACGCTCGGCGAGCTGTACGACCCGACGAGCTACGAGACGCTCCAGACCGCCACGGCCGACCGGGACGGCGTCGTCTACTCGATCGCTCGCGAGTCAACGATTACGGCGGGTGCGACGCTGGTGGGCGTCGCCGAGCGGATCGCCGAGTGAAACCGGCGCGAGGGACCGCCGCCTACGTTCCCTCGTAGCCTTCCTGCCGGAGCATCACGAGCATCGTCACACCCGAGACGAGCACGAGCAGCAGCGCCGGCACCGCCGCGTACCGGTACGCCAGCGCGTCGTGCGCCTGCCACACCTTGATCACGAGCGTCTCCATCCCGATCGGGCGGAGCATGAGGGTGATCGGCAGCTCCTTCATCGTGGTGAGAAAGACGAGTACGGCACCCGCCACGACGCCGGGCGCGATCAGCGGGAGGGTGACGCGCCGGAACGCCTCCAGCCGCCCCGCGTTGAGCGTCCGGGCCGCCTCAAGCGTGCTGTCGTCGATCTGGAGCACGGAGGAGCGAACGGTGCCGACCGCCTGCGGCAGGAAGCGCACGACGTAGCCGAACACCAGCAGCCACACGCCCTGCCGGTACAGCGAGGGGAACGTTCGGGTGCCGACGAAGACGAGCGCGAGCCCGATCACGACGCCGGGCACGGCGAATCCGACATACGTCGCCCGCTCCAGCACGCGCGACACCGGGGAGTTCGTCCGTCCGGAGTAGTACGCGACCGGAATGGCGACCAGACAGGAGACGACCGCGGCGAGCACGGCGAGGTACACGGAGTTGAACGCGAACTCCATCTGGAACTCCAGTGCGGGGATGCGGTCGCCGGCCCCGATGAACAGCCACCGGGTGAAGATGGCGACGGGAACCAGGATCGTGAGGGCGCCGAGCGAGGCGATGAACCCCATCGCCGGCCACTTCCAGCGGCCGAGCCGGATGGTCGACCCCTCGCCGCCGCCGCCGCTCGCGTCCTCGTCGCGGCCGATTCCGGCTTCGATCACGAGGATGACGGCGACGAGAGCGATGAGCTGGAGCGCGAGCAGCGCCGCGTAGTCGACGGCAAACCCGCTGAACTCGTTGTAGATGCTGCTCGTGAACACGCTCGCCTGCATGAACGCCGGCGTTCCGAAATCGGAGACGGCGTACAGCGCCGCGAGGAGCGCGCCGGCGGCGATCCCCGGGCGGATCGTCGGGAGGGTGACGCGGCGGAACGCCTCCAGCGGCGAGTTGTTGAGCGACCGCGCGGCTTCGACGAGGCTCGTGTCCATCGAGAGCAGCGCGGCTCGCGTCGTCAGGAAGACGTACGGGTACGTGTACAGGGTGATGATGAAGATCGCCCCGGAGAGTCCGTGCACGCGGGGGAGCGTGAACCCGAACAGCGTGTCGATCTCGCCGCCCGAGCCGAACGTCGCGACGAAGGCGATCGCCCCGATGTAGCTCGGGATCACGAGCGGCAGGGTTGCGACGATGGTCCAGAACTGCGGATACGGCAGGTCCGTCCGCGTCGTCAACATCGCCAGCGGCACGCCGAGGAGGATCGAAAACAGCGTGACGGCTCCCATGAGCACCACGCTGTTGAGCGTGATCCACGCGGTCCGGCTCGAAAACAGCAGGTCCATCGCCCGACCGGCTTCGACCGCCGACGCCCGCCAGACCAGCCAGAGCAGCGGGAGGATGATGATGAGCGCGAGAACCCCACACAGCGCCGCCAGTCCGACCGTCCAGGAGTCGGTGCCACCCAACAGCCGCTCGACCGGGCCGGATGACTCCTCGGCGTTCGTCGTGGTGGGTCGTGACATGGTCGGGCGAGGTGGGGACGGCTGCGTCCTACCGCGAGCTATCGGCTCGGGCGTCTTGAATGCGCTGAAAACCCCGCCACATCCGGACGCGATGGCGGGGGTGCCCACGGAACCGTCGTGTCGACCGTCGCCTACAGCGGGAGCATCCCCTCGTCCTCAAGGAGTTCGCGGGCACCCTGCAGCTCCATGTCGAACTCGCTGAGGTCGAAGTCGGGGGAGTCGAGCTCGTCGGGACCCGGCAGCGGGCCGACGTAGTCGACGCCGTCGACGACGGGGAACTCGCCGTTGTCGTCCATCATGAACTCCTGGCCCTCGACGGCGACGAGGTGACGGACGAACTCGGCGGCGAGTTCGGGGTCGTCCACGTTGTTCGTCGCCGCGACGCCCGCGACGCTGAAGAGGGCGCCGGCGTCGTCCTCGGTGAACGTCACGCGCACCGGCGCGTCGGGGTCCTCGTTGACGATCCGGGCCGCGTAGTAGCTGTTGCCGAGGCCGATGATGGGGTCGTCGTCGCCGCCGCGGTTGATCGCGGCCGCGTGGTCGCTTCCGCTGGAGAACAGCTGCGGGTCCTGGTCCATGAAATCACTCACCCACTGGCGGGTGGCCTCCTCACCCTCCATCTGGACCATCGCCTGGATGAACCCGCGGAACGTCCCGGAGTTGGGACGGGTCGCGATGATCCCCTCGAACCGGTCGTCGGTCGCGTACTCGAAGATGTCCGTGGGCAGCTCGTCCCAGCTGTCGAACGGCGTCTCGTCGAGCCGGTCCTCGTTGTAGACGACGGAGCGGACGCGACCGCTGACGCCGGTCCAGTTGCCGTTCGGCTCGCGGTAGCTGCCGGGAACGGTGTCGACCACGTCCTCGGGAAGCGGCTGGACGAGCCCCTCGTCGGTGACCGCCTGTAGCGCGCCGGGGTCCTGCGAGTAGAACACGTCCGCGGGCGTGGCGTCGCCCTCCTCGATCAGCTGGTTGACCTTCACGTCGTTGTCGTCGTAATCGCGGTGGATCGTGAGGTTCTCGTACTGCTCCTCCAGCTCCTCGAAGACGAGGTCGATCTGGTCGGGCGTCCGCCCGGAGTAGACGGTGAGCTCGCCCTCGAGGTCGCCGAGCTCGTCCCAGGAGACGCCCGAGGGGTCGACCGGCGACCCGATCGGTGCGGCGTCAGCGACGGACCCGGAGCCGCCGCCGTTTTCGCCACCAGCGTCGCCGCCGTTTTCGTCGCTGTCACCACTGAGACAGCCGGCGAGCCCGGCGAGACCGACGGCCGAGGCACCCGCTGCGAGGAACGGGCGGCGTTCAAGCAGACGATTCGTGTCCGAACGGGAGTGGTCGTTCGTCATCTATTTTGTTTTAGGCCGACCTAAAACCATATACCTGTCGGTTACTTCCCGGAAAAACCGCGTGAGAGATCCCCTTCCGCCGATACTATCGGCTGGCGACGGACCTGCGAACGGAAGATGCTACTGGATGAATGGTTTTAGGCCTTCCTAAACCAATCGGGGTACGGCCTACGGCCGGCGCACGCGGATCGCGCCCTCGTTGTCGACGGTGACGAGGAGCTGTTCGCGCACCTCGCGACCCTGCACGGCGTCGCCGGCGCGCTCGCCGATCGTCTTCATCAGGTCGGGGGCCGTGTGACCCACCTTTACCCCGGCCTCGTCACAGGCGTCGTAGACGAGTTTGGGGGCGTCGTAGAGGTCGGTGCCGACGGTTATCTCGACGCGGACGGGTGCCGAGAGCGCCTCCGCGAACGCCACGGTCTCGCGGGCGCGCTCGACGTTGTCCCGCGCGCTGGCCTCGACGCTGGAGACGTTGGCCCGGGAAGTACCCAGCCGGTCGGCGATGTCCGACTGGCGGAGCCCCCGCTCGCGAAGCGCCAGCACCTCGGCCTGTCGGCGGGTGAGCACGCTCTCGTCGGCGTCGAAGCCGGCGCGCGCCAACAGCGTGTCGGCGTCGGGCGTCTCGGACGCCGCGGACGTCTCGTCGTCTACGGGCATGGCTATAGGGACGTGGCGGCGGGGGAAAAGCGCGCGGAAAGCGACGATCGGCGGAGTTCGGACTGTCCGTGGGGTGGGGCCACCCCGGTCGAGTGCTATTTGCCCCAGAAGTTTTCGCGACTGCCGAGCCGTTCGCGGGCAGCGTGGCGCTGGCTCTTGGATTCGTCCTCGTCGTCCTCGTCGTCCTCGTCGTCACCCTCGGTCGCCTCGGCGTCGTCGCCCTCCTCCCCTTCGCCCTCCTCGGGAAGACGCTCGACGACCTCCTTGGCGGTCGCGTGGTTCGATTGGACGCGGTGGATCTTCACGACGGCGCGCGCCGGCGGGAGGAGTCCGTCGACGAGGATGATGAAGCCGTCCTCGGTGCGGCCGACGCCGGCACCGCTCTCGTGGATGTCGTCGACTTCGACGACGACCTCCTCGCCGGGTTTGACCGGCTGCTTTTTCAGCTCGTGGATCGGCATGTCGAAGTGGTTGCACCACTCCGCGCCGCCTTTGTTGCCGTAGTGTTGACACCCCATCCCCTGGATCCGTTCGTCGAATTCGGGGCAGTCGTCGGCGAGTGGACAGTCCGCCATGACGGAGAATACCCGGGCGGCGCTCTAAACGTTTCCGACTGTCGGAGCCGGCGAATCGCGCCGCCGCGGGATGTCTCGTCGCCGGGCGGACGGAGATGGCCCCGATTCGGGCTCAGATGAACTCGCGCACTTCCGAGTACCACATGTCGTGATGGTCGACGGCGCCGACGCCTTCAGCGATCTCGACGGCGAGCGCGTGCCAGCAGCGCTGTTCCGGGTCGTCTCGCTCCAGGTTGTACGTCGCGTCCGCACAGTCGCACTGCCCCTCCTCGATGACGTACTCGTCCTCGTGGCCGACGACCACGGTGAAGTCGTTGTAGCGTTTGACCCGCTCCTCGGCGACCGCCTCGATGGCGCGTTTCCCCCGGTCGCCGTGCTCGTCGACGATGGCGGCGGCGATGGGTGCGGCCAGCTCGCCGGCGTCGTCGAGCGCCGCCGCCCAGTCGTCGACCGGCTCCATGACCGAATCGTTCACCGGGGGGCTCCTAAACGTCGTCGGTGACGGGAGCGCGCCCCTTTTAGGCGTCATCGCCGAACGACGGATATGCAGATCGAGGAGGGAGGCCTCACCATCACGGTGCCGGAGTCGCGCGACGGCGCCAGCGAGGGCACCGGCGGCGGCGTCTTCTTCAACCCCACACAGGAGCTGAACCGGGACGTGACCGTCGCCGTGCTGCGGGCGTACCGCGACCGCGAGCCGCGCGCCGAGAGCTATCTGGACGCGATGGCCGCCTCGGGGATCCGCGGCGTCCGCGCCGCCAACGAGGGGTACTCGGTGACCTGCGCGGATGTCGACGAGGACGCCGTCGAGCTCGCCGGCGAGAACCTCGCGGCCAACGACCTCGACGGGGAGACGGTTCACCGGGACGTCAACGCCCTGCTGTACGAGAACGTCTTCGACGTGGTCGACCTGGACCCGTACGGCACACCCATCCCGTTCGCGGACCCCGCGTTCGCCAACGCGCGCAACCTCGTCTGCGTGACGGCGACCGACACCGCCCCGCTGTGTGGCGCCCACCAGAACAGCGGGATCCGCAAGTACGGCGCCGTCCCGCAGAACACCGACTACCACCCGGAGATGGGGCTCCGCACGCTGGTCTCCGCGCTCGTGCGCACGGCGGCCCGATACGACAAGGCCGCCCGGCCGATCGTCTCGCACGTCTCAAGACACTACGCGCGCACCTATCTCGAGTTGAACTCCGGTGCGCGCGCGGCCGACGACTGCATCGACGAGCTGGGCTACGTCGACCACTGTGAGGACTGCCTCTGGCGGGAGCCGACCCACGGGCTGATCGCGAACCCCGTCGACGCGTGCCCGCAGTGTGGTTCCGACCGCGTGCTCACCGCGGGCCCGCTCTGGCTCGGGCCGGTCGCGGATCCGGAGTTCGCGCGCGACGTTCGCGCCGCAGTGACCGACGACATGGGCGAGGCGAAGCGGGCCCGCAAGCTGCTCGACCGCGTCGCCGAGGAGCTGGCCACGCCGACCCACTACGACCAACACCGGATCTACAAGGAGTGGGGGGAGGCCGCCATCGGGATGGACGACTTCCTCCGCCAGCTCCGGCAGGCCGGCTTCGAGGCCACCCGCGCGCACTACCGCGGCACGGCGTTCAAGACGGACGCCTCGATTCCGGAGATGCGCGAGGCGGTGCTGGGCGAGTAGAGCGGGTTCTGACGCGTGAGCATGCCGAAATACGGGAGAAGCGTGAGCTCCGCCTCGGCCGCCGGCCTCTTTTAACCCCGGAGAGTACGGGGACCTAGTGAGTCTCGACCTCGAACAGCGTCGCTGGATCCCCGACCGCGTGGCGACGGCGGTTCACACCGTGAGCCACACGTATCACACCGGGGCGGCGTATCTCGTCGCGGCGCTGTCCTACTACGCGCTGACGGCGCTGATGCCGACCATCCTGCTCACGTTCGTCGTCATCGCGTACGTCGGGGAGATCGAGGCCGCCCGCGCCGCCGTGCGCCGGTTCGGCAGCCTCCTCACCCCCCGGGGACGGACGTTCGTCCTCGCGAGCGTCGAGGACGTCGCCCGACGGACGGGGATCGTGGTGTTCGCCGCCGCGGTCGCCGGCGCCAGCGCGGTGCAGATCCTTCGGACGCTCGACAGGGCGATCGCGCTCGTGTACGACGTCGAGAGCGCGCGGCCCGCCTCCCGGCTGCATGACGGCATCATCGTCTTTCCCGTCACCATTCTGGCGGGGATCGGCGCGGTCGCCAACGTCGCCGCGCTCACCGTCTTCGCCACGCCCGCGCAGTTCCGACTGGCGGCGCCGTCGGTCGTGTTCCTCGCCAGCGCCATCACGCTGTTTTCGGTGTACGTCACCGTCCCGAACGTGGCGGTGCCCGCCCGCGAGGCCCTCCCCGGAACGCTGTTTGCGGCCGGCGCGTGGGCCATCTCCGGAACGATCGTTGGCACCTACGCCGCACATTCGGACGGCGCGGCGCTGTACGGCGTCCTCGGCGGGCTACTGCTCCTGATCACGTGGATCTACGTCGCCAACTTCGCGCTCGTGCTCGGCGCGGCGGTCAACGCGGTGGTGGCCGGCCACGTGGACCCGAGCCCGCCGGTCGACGACGGCCGCACGGCGAACGGTCCCGCCGCGGAGGCACCGATGGACGAGGAGGTGGCCACCGGCGAGGAGGAGCAGCCGTCAGCCGACAGTGACGGGAACCCGTCCGCCCCCAATGACGAGGGGAGCGGGGGGACAGCCGCAGCCGACGGCGGAGCGTCGTCCGCACGCGACCCCTGAGGCGTCACGAGGGTCACGGCCGCAGCGACCCTGCGCGACCTTGGACACCCACCACGGATGAGCGACGGACCCCGCTCGTTTTTGTAGCCGTCGGGCGAACCGGCTGGCGTGAGCGGAACTCCGAACACTCTCGTCGGGACGGTCCGGGCGGTCGTCGACGCCGCCCAGGACCAGCGCGTCACGTTTCTGGCGGCGAGCGTTGCCTACTACGCGTTCGTCTCGTTGATCCCCGCGCTGTTGTTGCTCGTCGTGATCACGAGCAGCGTGTTGAGCGAGGCCGTCGCCCAGCAGCTGCTCACGGTCACCGGCGAGTTTCTTACGCCGACCGGCGAGGAGGCGATCGAGGCGGCCATCGCGTCGGCACAGGGGCGTTCGGGGGCGACGGTGATCGGCGTCGCCGTGCTCGTCTGGTCGACACTCAAGGTGTTCCGGGGGCTCGACACCGCCTTCCTGCAGGTGTACGGCGTCGAGGAGGAGGTCACCTTCCTCGACCAGCTGCTGGACGCGGCGTCGGTCGCCGTCGGAATCGGCGTCGGCATCGCCGTGATGGTCGGCGTCGGGACGTTCGTCGCCGCCGTCGACGCGTTGCCGGCGCTGGAGGTGGCGAGCATCGTGTTGCTGCCGGCGTTCCTCACGGTCGTGTTCCTCCCGATGTACTACCTGCTCCCGTATCCGGAGGTGTCGGTGCGTGAGGCGCTGCCGGGCGCCGCCTTCGCCGCCGTCGGCTGGACCGTGCTCCAGACCGGCTTTCAGGTGTACGCCGCACAGGCCGGCCAGTATCAGGTGTACGGCGTCATCGGCGGGATCCTGCTGCTCGTGACGTGGCTCTACATCGCCGCCATCGTCGTGATGCTCGGTGCGGTGATCAACGTCGTGCTTGCGGAGGGGCGCGAGCCCGGGTTCGACCACGACCCCGTTACCTCGCCGCTGGCGCCCGGCGAGTTCGTGGACCGGCAGCTACAACACGGGCCGGGCCGACCCACGAGTATGACCGGCAAGCGGGACCGGGCGGCCGAAGGTGCCGCCGGGGAGGATGCAGCCAAGGACGGTGCGGGCGACGACGAGCGCCCCCGCGGCGCACCCGACGTCGCGAGCCTCGAAGCGGAGGTGCGGCGGCTGCGCGCCGACCTCGACGAGTTCGAGGACGACGTGGAAAAGCGAACCGTCGACAAGCCGAAGCTGGAGACCGAGATGAAGGCGTACGTCCGCTCGCGGATGCGCCGCGGCCACGCCCGCGGATGGGGGCCGTATCTCGTGTTGCTGTACGGCACGATACTGACGCTCGGCGCGTTCTACTGGATGGACGGGATCTACGCCATCGGCGCCATGTTCGTGCTGGCGCTGTCGACGCTCGGGCTGTACGTCGTGTTCATCGCCGTCGGCATCGGTCTCAACCTGATCGAGGCGCCCGCGAAGGCGCTCGACTACGCCCGCGACCGGGGCGGCGACTGAGCCGTGGCCCGGTCGGTCGGCGAGTTCGCGCTCGTCGACGCCCTCCCCGACGCCGTCGTCGTCCTCCTCGCGGCAACCACCCACCTTGCGGACACCTGGTTCCTCTTTGCGCTGTTGGCGACCGGCTACTGGTTCGGCACCGACCGGTACGCGAGCGATCCTCGGCGTGCGGGTGCGGTCGCCATCGCGCTCGTGACGCTCGTGCTCGCGGCGGTGACGCTCGGAAAGGTGGCGTTCGCCGTCCCGCGACCGCCCGCGGAGCCCGTGCCGCCGACGTGGCTGGTCGGACCGCTGGAAGGGTGGTTCCTCGCCGAAGTCGCCTCGGACGGGTTCGGCTTCCCGAGCGGACATGCCGCGGGTGCGGCCGCCGCGTACGGCGCGCTTGCGCTACTTGCGGATCGGAGCGGGAGCTCTCGTGGTCGGCTGGTGGCAGCCGCCGGTGTGGCGGTCGCGGTGGCGGCCTCGCGGGTCGTGCTTCAGGTCCATTACCTGGTCGACATCGTCGTCGGCGCGCTGCTCGCAGTCGGCCTTCTTCTCGTCGGCCTCCGGCTTGCGGGCGACGGCCGATTCCGGGCGGATCACGGACGACCGCTGGACCCGACACCCGTGTTTCTGCTGGCCGCGGTCGTCTCCGGGGCCGCCGTCGTCGTCGCAATGGCCGGCGGACACGGCGAGGAAGTCGTCGAGGCCGGAATCGGCGTCGGGACGGGTCTCGGTGGCGCCGCGGGCTGGCGGCTGATGACGGGCGACGAGCCGGCGGTCCCGCTTCGGCTTGCGGTCCCGACGCTCGCGGTCACGGGTGCGGTCTGGGTCGTCGTGTTCGCCACGCTGCCGTCGCTCCCCGTGACGGTGGGACTGACGATAGCGACGGTCGCCGTCGTGCTCGCGATGCCGGCGATCGCGGCGAGCAGGGTCAAAAAAGCGGATTCGGCGGCGTAAACCGGATAGTCCCGGTTAGAACGTCTCGAGGTAGCGGTCCTCCTCCCACTCGGACACCTGGGTGAGGTACTCGCTGAACTCCTGGGACTTCGCCTCCGCGAACTTCTCGGAGACGTGCGGGCCGAGCGCCTCCTGGAGCACGTCGTCGGCCTCCAGCTCCTCGACGGCGGCGCCGAGGTTCGGCGGGAGCGTCTCGATGCCGTACTCCTGACGTTTCTCGTCGTCGAACTCGTAGATGTCCTCGCGAACCGGATCGCCGGGGTCGGCATCGTTCTTGATGCCGTCGAGCCCCGCGGCGATGAGCGACGCCATGCCGAGGTAGGGGTTACACGACGGGTCGGGGCTGCGGACCTCGAAGCGTGCGGAGACGCCGGCGGCGTCCGGCACGCGGACGAGCGCCGAGCGGTTCGTGTCGGACCACGCGACGTAGATGGGTGCCTCGTAGCCGGGCACCAGCCGCTTGTAGGAGTTCACGGTCGGGTTGGTGACGGCCGTGAACGCGGGCGCGTGGTTCAGGATGCCGCCCATGAACTTGTAGGCGGTCTCGCTGAGATTGAACTCGTCGTCGTCGTCCGCGAACGCGTTGTTGCCGTCCTCGTCGAACAGCGAAATGTGGCTGTGCATCCCCGAGCCGTTGATCGCCGCGATCGGCTTGGGCATGAACGTCGCGTGGAGGTCGTGCTGGGCTGCGACGGCGCGGACAACGGCGCGGAACGTCGCGATGTTGTCGGCCGTCGTGAGCGCGTCGTCGTACTTGAAGTTGATCTCGTGTTGGCCCTCGGCGACCTCGTGGTGGGAGGCCTCGATCTCGAAGCCCATGTCCTCCAGCGTGAAGATGATCTCCTTGCGGACGTCGGACGCGAGGTCCTTGGGTGCGAGGTCGAAGTAGCCGCCGTTGTCGTGTGGGATCGTCGTCGCGTTGCCCTCGTCGTCGGTCTTGAACAGGAAGAACTCCGGCTCGGGACCGATGGAGACGGAGTAGCCCATCTCCTCGGCCTCCTCGAGCACGCTTTTGAGCACCTGACGCGGACCGCCCACGAACGGCTCGCCGTCGGTGTCTACGATATCACAGATGAGGCGCGCGGCGCCGGTGCCGTCCTCGCCGTCGCGCCACGGGAGCACCGCGAACGTGTCGGGGTCGGGGACGAGCCGCATGTCCGACTCCTGGATCCGAACGAACCCCTCGATGGAGGAGCCGTCGAAGTAGATTCCCTCGGTGAACGCCTTCTCGGCCTGATGGGCCGGGACGGAAACGTTCTTGACGACTCCGAGAATATCCGTGAACTGGAGCCGGAGGAAGTCCACGTTCTGCTCTTCGATCTCGTCGAGAACCGCCTGCTCTTTCGCCGTGAGTCCGCCGTCAGTCATTGCGTGTTCGTCCGTCATGTTCTGGACGATTAGTTCCTCAACTCCCAGTATAAAGGCCTTGTCGCTTGGTGCATGAACCGCCACCTCCGGTTCTCGATTGGACATTCGTAAAATTCTAAACCCCCCAGGGCGTGTATGGGTGTAATGACGTACGAAAACCTCGACGCCAAACTCGTGAATTCACTACTCGGCGACGGTCGCGCCAGCCTCCGCAGCCTCGGCGAGGAGCTCGACGTCTCCGTGACGACCGTGTCGAACCACCTTCGCGACCTCGAGGACGAGGACGTGGTTCGCGGGTACACTCCCGTTCTGGATTACGACAAGCTCGGCTACGACGTGACGGCCATCCTTCAGCTGAAAGTGGAGGGGAGCGCGCTGCCGGACGTGACGGAGAAGCTCCGTCAGGAGAAGCAGATGGTCAGCGTCTACGAGGTCACCGGCGACTACGATGTGATCGCGATCGGCAAGTTCACCGACACCGACGGGATGAACGACCAGATCAAGGCGCTGTTGACGGACGCGGACATCCGTGAGTCCAACACCAGCGTCGTGCTCAACGCCGTCACCGAGAACGAGCAGTTCGAGCTCGACACCGACGTATAAGTTCGACGTCCGCGTGCAGTCGCTGCTTCTCGCGCACACGACGCCGGCGCGCGTCGCGACTCCCCGTGAGCGCCGATCCCCCTGAGCGCCGATGCCGCAACCGTCATACCGCTCGATGAGCAACCGGGGGTATGGAGATGGAGCTGCGGGTTTGCAAGCACTGCCACTCGGGCGAGCACGGTGACGAGGTGAAAACCGCCATCACGCGCGACATGGTGCGCGCCGCCGAGCGCCTCGCCGAGCACAAACACGTCATCAACCTCGACGAGATGCACGTGACGGAGGTGCAGGAGGGCGAGCCCGCCGGCCCCGAGCGCATCCCCGTCGTCGTCGGCGGCGTCCAGCAGGACACGCTGATGCTACAGGACACGCACCTCGCGGTCCGCGACGACGACGAGGGGATCCTCGTCTACCACGAGCCGGCCGACGTGCTCCAGGTGCTCACCCGAAACCTCGACCAGATCGCCGAACAGACGCTGGAGGACGTGACGATCGAGCTGTCGCCGGAGTCCGCGAAAGTCATCTCGTAGGCGACAGCCGACTCCATCGCCTCGCACGACAGATTTAATCCCGTCACATCGTAACCCTGCGCCAATGAAGACAGGCGCGTTTCTCTGTTCGTGTGCCGATACGTGTGACGTGGATCTCGAGGCGGCACGTGAAGGGGTCGCGGACGTCGACGTTTCCGCAAGCTCCAGTTTACTCTGCGGGGAGAAGATCGGCGCGTTCGAGTCGGTGATCGACGAGTACGAGCTCGACGAGGTAACCGTCACCTGCCCGGAGACGGCCGCACAGGAGAAGCTCCGTGCCGTCGCGGAGGAGAGCGGCGTCGCCGGCAGCAACGTCGAGTTCGTCGACCAGCGGGAGGCCGCCGGCTGGGTCCACGACGAGGCGGGCGCGACGGTGAAGACGGCCCGCATGCTCAACGCTCGTCGCGCGCGACGCGAGGCGGAGTCGATGGGGTCGTCGAGCATCCACCGCGCGGGCTACGACGTGGTCGTCGTCGGCGACCCGAAGGCCGCCGAGACGCTCTCGCCCGCCGCCGACGTGACGCTCATCGCGGACGGCGAGGAGCTCGCCGATGTGGACGCCGACCTCGAGGGCGTGGATGTCGAGCGCGGGCGCGTCACTGCGGTCGAGGGAACCTACGGCGAGTTCGAGGTCGTTCTGGAGGCGACCGTCACCAAGGACTGTATCTCCTGTATGAAGTGTGTCGAGGCCGGCCCCGACGGGATGGTCACTCGCTATCCCGTCGACATCGACCCGGCTGCGCCCGACGGCGGCTGGACCGACGTCTGTCCCACCGGCGCGATCGACATGGACGGCGTCACGCACACCCTCCCCGCGGACCAGGTCGTCTACCCCGCCGGCGACAGCGGGACGATCGGCGGCCAGCGCGGATTCCACACCGGACCGGTCGACGGCGCCACCGTCGAGGCGGTCGAGAGCCTGCTCGGCGGCTTCGAGGGCCCCGACCATCTGGAGCTCGACATGAGCGTCTGTGCCGCCGGCGACGGCGGGGCGCAGGGCTGTAACGAGTGTGTGGAGGCCTGTCCCCACGACGCCGTCGAGCGCGCCAGCATCGACGAGGTGGAGTTCCACCTTGACAGCTGTCAGGACTGCGGGGCGTGTACCAGCGCCTGTCCGACCGGCGCCACCCAGCTCCACGAGCCGAGCAACGAGATGCTCGCCCGTGAAGTCGAGGCGCTCGTCGACCCCGTCCTCGACGACCCCGGACTCGTCGAGGGGCTGCTCGGCGGCTCCAAACCGGAGCTCGGCGAGACGGTCGTCGCGTTCGTCTGCTCCGAGCGCGCCCAGCGCACCCTCACCGAGTACGGTCGGATGGCGGCCGCCGGCGACGACAGCATCGAGTACCCGCCGATCCTCCCGCTCAACGTGAACTGCACGGACACGGTGGGTGAGGCCCACGTCATGCACGCGCTGGCGGCCGGCGCGGACGGCGTCGCCATCGTCGGCTGTGGCGGGAGCTGTCTCCACTCCGGTCCCGACCCGAAAGCCGAGCTGGTCGACCGGCTCAACACCGCGACGACCGACCTCGGGCTGGGCGAGCGCGTCGCCTTCTTCGCGCCCGAGCCGGAGGCCCCCGGCGCGTTCGTCGAGGAAGTCTCGCAGTTCGTCGACCACACGCTGGACGAGACGCCGATTCCCGCCGGCGCACACGAGGCGACCGGCGGCATCGACGACCCGGACCGCCCGAATCCGCCGTTCGACAGTCACGGGTGGACGCTGGAGAGCGTCCGGGCGATCCTCGAACACGTCGAGCCGGAGCGCGACGAGGTTCGCGGCCTGAAGGACTTCGGCATCGTCGAGGTGGCGGAGGGCTGTACGCTCACGCCGACGTGTGCCAACTACTGTCCGACCGACGCGCTCCGCCGCACCGACACGGGACTCGACTTCAACCACGAACGCTGCGTGAACTGCGGGCTGTGTGAGGACGTCTGCGTCGAGGACGTGCTCTCCGTGGAGACGGGGCTGGACCTCTCGCGACTGCCCGAGAACCGCGAGGGGGACGAACCCGAGTGGGAGCAGCTGTACGAAGGGCAGATGCAGTCGTGTGCGGGCTGTGGCCGGAAGTACGCCAGCGAGGCGACCGTCGACGCCATCGAGGAGCGCGTCGGCGACAAGGTCGCCGACATGGCGCCCACCGAGGACCACGGCATCTTCGACTACTGTCCGGAGTGCCGCGCCGAGATGATGCACGGCAACACGGTTGGCGGGCGAGCAAAGCACGATAGCGAATAAAAACGCGCGACAGCCGTTCTCGTTACTCCTCGTATTCGATCTCCCTATTCCGCGTATTCGATCTCCCAGTCGGCGCCGTCGGCGGCGTCCGCGAGCGGGACGAACTCCCAGCCGGCTTCCTCCGCGATCCACTCGTCCCCCGAGGTGCCGACGACCGCCATCCGGTCGGCGTAGAACATCGAGTCCTCGGTGACGTCCTTGAGCCGCTCGGCGGGACCGGACTCGTTGCCGCCGAAGAAGTCGAGGTCGACGCCGTTGTCGCGCTGGAACTTGCGGATGGCGGGCGTCGACACCTTGCCGACGATCCCGATCCAGTCGCACCAGCCCCGGGCGTCGGCGACCGCGAACGCCGGGTCCGCGAGGCGGTTGACGGCCTCGTAGGTGAACGCCATCGTCATGTCGTCGGGGTCGGGGTTCCCGCCGTGGTTGGTGGTGCGGCGCTCGCGGGCGGCGTCCTCGTCGCTTCCGCCGGCGGCAGCGTCGGCGTCAGCACCGGCAGCGTCGGGCGTGGCTGCCGGCCCGTCGGTGTTCGGACCGCCGCCGGCGCCACCCTTCGACTGGGGGACGCCCACCGGTCCGGACTCCCGGGGGATCCCGGGCATCGCGGTGCCGGCCTCGGCGTCGGCGCTCTCATCCGTCGCGTCTGGTACGTCACCCTCGTCGGGCGCGGACGGCGCGTCCTCCTCGTCGACCACGTCGGGTGCGGACGGCGCCTCGGCCGTTCCGGCGGACGACTCCTCGCTCCCGCCGGCGCTCGGCGTCGCCTCGACGGCGCCCTCGGTGTCGGCTGTCGCTGTGTCCGCCTCGCCCGCACCGTCGTCAGGCCAGCCAACGTAGGCGGGCTCCGGCTCGTCGTCGGGGTCGCCGTCCTTCCAGAGCCAGTCGCCGTAGTTGCCGTCCGGCTCCTCCTCGGGCGCCTCCGACTCGAACTCCTCGTCGAGGTCGATCGTGTCGCTCATCGCCGTCCCCCGTCCGTGAGGCGACACGCCGGGCTCATCGTGTTCCACGCGCTCTTCATGCTCATCACGGTCCTGTAGGTCCCGAGGCGGAAATAAAGGCCACGGTGGGCCGGGCCCATCGGGCTCGACGCCGGCGTTCGACTTCCGAAAGATCCGTGAGATCGCCACGGAACAGTCATCTCACTAACCGTTCATTTGCGAGTAATTAACCCGTTTTGTAAACCACGGTAGTTACTAAAACCGGGATAAGGCGCTCCCCCGCCTCCGGCGAAACCGGTTCTCGTTTCCGAGCGATGTGATGTAACGATACAGAAGGCTTAATAGCGATCTGACGTAGTGATATAGCATGTCACGATCGATGATCGATTTGGACCGGCGGGGGTTCCTCAAGACGGGGGCAGCGGGGACGCTGGCTGCCGCCGTCGGCGGGCGAACGCTCGTCCAGCGTGGCGATGCATCGGACGGAGAATCCGATCCACCACACCATGACCCCGACGAAACGGAACTCGTCAAGACCGTCTGTACCCACTGTTCGGTGGGCTGCGGGCTGCAGATGGTCGTCGACGACGACACGATCGTCGGGCAGGAAACGTGGGACGACAACCCGATCAACAACGGTGGGCTCTGCTCGAAGGGCGCGTCCCTGACGCAGACCGAGAACTCGCCGAAGCGCCTCAAGCGCCCGATGAAGCTCGAGGACGGCGAGTGGCGCGTCGTCGACTACGACGAGGCGATCGCCGACATCACCGACCAGCTCAACGACATCAAACGCGAGACCGGTGCACACTCGACGTTCTGGTGTGGCTCGGCGTGTCACTCCAACGAGGCGGCGTACCTCATCCGGAAGCTCGCCTCGATGTACGGCACGAACAACATCGACCACCAGGCCCGTATCTGTCACTCGACGACGGTGACCGGCATCGCCAACACGTGGGGCGTGGGCGCGATGACGAACAACAACAACGACATGCGGAACGTCGACGTGAACCTCATCATCGGGCACAACCCGCTGGAGAGCCACCCGGTCGCGTGGCAGCACTTCCAGGAGGCCCAGCGTCGCGGTGGCGAGCACATCGTCGCCGAGCCGCGGTACACGAAGTCGGCGGCCGCCGCCGACGGCTACTACCAGTTCCGCTCGGGCACCGACGTGGCGTTCATCTACGGGCTCCTCTACCACATCGTCGAGGAGGACCTCTACGACGAGGAGTTCCTCAACGACCGCGTGATGGACTGGGAGGAGTTCCGTGACGAGAAGCTTCAGGAGTACGACCTCGAAACGGTCTCCGACATCTGTGGGATCGACGAGGAGGACCTCCAAGAGCTCGCCGAGCGCCTCGCCGCTGCGGACGTCTCCTGCGTCGAGTGGGCGATGGGCGGCACCCAGCACAACAACGCCAACGGCAACGTGCGTGCCTACGCGATGCTCAACCTCGCGCTGGGTCACTCCGCACAGTCCGCCGGCGGGACCCCCATCTACCGGGGTCACGACAACGTGCAGGGCGCGACCGACCTCGGCGTCGACGCCTCCAGCCTCCCCGGCTACTACGGGCTCGACGAGGGCGCGTGGCGTCACTGGGCGAACGTCTGGACGGAGACCGACTCCACGTCCGGCACCGTCTCCTACGAGGACATGGTCGACCAGTTCACGTCGACCGACCTGATGGAGAAGGACGGCTTCACCGTCGCGCGGTGGTACGAGGGCGTGCTCGACGACGAGTGGGAGATCTACCAGCCCGACCCGATCGAGGCCGCCATCTTCTGGGGCCACGGGCTCGGGTCGCTCTCCGAGTACGGCAAGGTGAAGGAGGCCATCGACGAGCTGGAGCTGATGGTCAACATCGACATCTTCCCGAACCAGGTCGCCGAGCTGGCGGAGATGGACACCGACACCGACGTCTACCTCCTGCCCGCGGCGACGAACCTCGAGGAGGCCGGCAGCGCCACAAACACGGGTCGTCAGATCCAGTGGCGCTACAAGGCCGCCGAGCCGGCACACGAGGCCCGTGCGGACTGGAAGCTGATGTGCCAGTTCGCGGAGGAACTCGGCTTCGGCGAGCACTTCGACTACGACGAGGTCGAGGATGTCACTCGCGAGTGGAACCTCGGCGTCCGCTCGGTCGGCTACATCGGCCAGACCCCGGAGCGCATGAAGGCACATATGGAGAACTCGGAGCTGTTCGACATCGACACACTCCTTCCGGATGTCGACGAGGACCACGACCTCCACGGGGAGTACTTCGGCCTCCCGTGGCCGTGCTGGCACGAGGACCACCCCGGCACGCCGATTCTGTATGACGCTTCCAAACACCCGTCAGAGGGCGGGATGGACTTCCGCGCCCGCTGGTGGGAGAGCCCGGACGACAACCGGCAGCTGCGTAACTCCTACGAGCCCGACTGGTGGGACGGCACAATCGAGGGCGTTCCGCAGTACCCGATGTTCCACACGTATCTGCCGGACGGCGACCCGGCGGAGAAGACGCTCCCGATGGAGTACGCCGAAAGCGAGGAGCACTCGGTCGCCGACCTCGCCGAGGCGCTCGACGAGGAAGGGTACGACGTGGATGTCGACATGTACGCGGAGTTCGACAACCCGCAGCCCGACGCGGCGTGGGGCCGCGGCCGCGCCCGTATGAAGGCGTGGAACCTCACCGACGAGTACCCGGAACACCGGGAGCCCGCCATCTCCCCGCGCGAGGACCTCATCGACGAGTACCCCTGTAACGACCGCGTCGAGGACCACTGGCGGCTGGAGCTCGACAACCGCGCCGTACAGGAGGAACACCGCGAGGCACACCAGGAGTTCGACCTCGTGTTGACCTCCGGCCGACAGGTCGAGCACACCGGCGCCGGCGCCAAGACCCGCAGTACGCTGGGCACAGCGTCGCGCGCGCCGATGATGTACCTGGAGGTCCACCCCGACTACGCCGAGGAGAACCTCGAAGGGCTCGAGGACGGTGACTGGATCGTCGTGTCGAGCCCACAGGCCGACATGTCCGTCCAGCTCAAGATCTCCGAGCGCGTCGCCCCCGACCACGCGTTCGCGCCGTACCACTGGTCCGGCGTCCTCGAGGGCGATGTCAACACCGAGAACGTCCCGACCGACGAGGAGGGGAACGACCTCTCGCCGTTCGTCATCGGGTCGAGCATCAACCAGGGTACCTCGCCGGCGTACGACCGGGAGACGCAGATGCAGGAGACGAAGTCGACCCTGTGTACCGTCCGTCCGGCCGACGACGACGAGATCCCCGAGCTTCCGTCCCAGCAGCAGGACTGGCAGGAGCAGCTCCTCAACCGCAACAAGCGCTAACAACCAATGAGCACACAACAATCAGACGGACCCGCACGAGTCATCCCGAACTGGGAGTCATGTATCGACTGCGGTGCCTGTGAGGTCGCCTGCCAGCGAACCTGGGACCTCCCGCCGGAGAGCCAACGGATCAAGGTCGTTCAGCTCGCCCACGGCACCAACGACGAGACGCAGAAGCCGATGCAGTGTTACAACTGCACGGAGGCACCCTGTGTCGATGTCTGTCCGACCGACGCGCTCCGCTTCCGCGACAACGGCAGCGTCCGCGTGAAGGCGGACCAGTGTATCGGCTGCCACTACTGTGGCGTCGGCTGTCCGTTCGGCGCGCCCCAGTACCCGCAGGCAGAGGTACCCAACGCCGCCGAGGAGACGCCGATGGGCGCCAAAAGCGGCGGCCTGATGGACAAATGTACGACCTGTGAGCCGCGCCAGGAGCGCGGGCTCGAACCCGCGTGTTCCTCCGAGTGTCCGACCGACGCGCTGCTGTTCGGCACCCCGGACGAACTCGCAGAAAAGCTCGAGGACGAACACGTCTCCAAGCCGTTCAACGACGCGGCGGCGGAGGTCGTCTTCGGAGCAGACGCGGACCGGATCATGCCGGAGTGACTACCAATGCCACTTGAAATCATATTCCAAGACCCGATCACGCAATGGAACTGGAAGATCGGCGTGTACGTCGCCCTCATCGGGATGGCCGGCGGCGCGTACCTGACGGGGTACGTCTCCGACCTGCTGGCCGACAGAAGCGGCTCGAAAACGCACGGTGCGGTCGCCAAGTTCGGCTACCTGATCGGCTTTATCGGCGCGGCGATCGGCGGTCCGGTGCTGCTGTCGCACCTGGCGACGCCGTTCCGCGCGATGATGATCCCGCTCACGATGACGAACCTGGGCTCGTGGATGGCCATCGGCTCGTACCTCATCATGCTGTTCGTGCTGGGGACGATCCTGATGTTCCTCTGGCTCGCGTTCGGCGAGGAGCGACCCTACGGCGCCGCCGGCGCGATTCCGGACGGCGGCCGCGAGGTCGCCTCCGACGGCGGTGACCCCGGCGCGGCGAAGGCGTCCACCGCGGGCGGCTTCCGTGGCGTCGCGGCGTCCGTCGGCCTGCTCGGCCCGGTCGACTCCCTGGCCGACTACACGCGCCCCACGAAGAAGGTCCGATTCGGCATCGGCGGCATCTTCGCGCTCATCGCGGCGGGCGTGCTGCTGTACTCCGCGATGGCGTTCGGCGAGGGCTCGACGGGTCGCGTCCCGCTGTGGGACAAGACGTTCCTCATCCCGGTGCAGATCCTCAGCGGCCTCGGCGTCGGCCTCGCGGCCTCGGTCGGCCTGACGGCCGCCGTCGACCGCTCGCTCGGCGCGGACCTGCGCAAGCAGGCGACCGCCGCGGCCGGCCTGCTGGCCGGCACGCTGCTGGCGCTGGTCGCGACGGTGCTGTTCCTGCCCGGCGTCCGTGAGGGCGCAGGGCCCGCCGTCGACAACCTGCTCGGCGCGAACGCCGTCGGCTTCGTCGGCGGCGCGCTCGTCGCCGGGCTCGTCGTGCCGATCGCCCTGCTCGGCGTCGGCATCTACGGCGGCCGCAGCGGCTCCCTGTCGGAGACCGGCGTGGTCTCGACGTACGTGGTTGCCGCGGTACTGGCGGTCATCGGCAAGATCCTGCTCGCGCTGTCGTACCTGCAGGCGGCCGAGTTCACGCCGATGCCGCTGCCGGTGTAACGCCGCGAACCGACTTTTTCCCCGTTTCCAAACCCATTAGCGGTTGGAGTCTCCAGATCTACACAACGACCAATGACCGATTCACAACGCACCGACGACGAACGCGCGGAGCTGTACGGCTTCCTCTCTGGCGTCCTCGCGGACGCACCCGAAGCCGAGGGCGTCAGCCAGCTCCTCGACGAGGACTACCCGCACGACGCCTCGCCGCAGGCGATTCAGAACGGCTTCGAGCTCCTCCGTGAGTGGCAGACGACCGTCGACGACCCCGAGGCCGAGGCCAAGCGGCTCAACGGCGTCCACACGAGCCTGTTCATCGGACCGCACCCGAAGATGCAGGCGTACGAGTCGTGGTACGCCGACGACTTCCACGGCCAGCCGCTGGCCGCGGTGAAAGGCACCATCGACGATCTCGGCCTGGAGCTCGGCGACCTCCGTGAGGAGCCCGACCACGTCGCCGTCGAGCTCGCCATCCTCGAAGTGCTGGCGGCGGGCGGTGACGACGATCTCCGCCGGGCGTTCTTCCACATGCACGGCTGGTGGCTGCCCGACGTGGCCGAGGACATCAAGAAGCTGGCCGACGACACCTTCTACGAGGCGGTCGGCTGGCTGCTGGAGGGCGTGTTACAGGCGGACGCCTACAGTCTGAGCGTCGACCTGGACAAGCTGGAGCCGGGCTACCAGCTGGAAGCCGACGTGCCGACCGAGGAGGAGCTGACGACGACGGAGGCGTTCGTCCCGCCGACGGGCGAGGACGGCGCCGCGGGACCGGCGCCCGGCGAGGAGCCGCCGGGCGAGCCGCCCGAGGAGTTCCAGGGCTGAGACCGACGCGGATTTCGCTTTTGGGCTCCGCTGTAGTTCTCATCAAGAGCACATTCTGGTCCTGTTCCGGTTAGTATACGGCCCCCGATGAGTGATCTCGGGAGTACGTGTATCATGAGGTCGGGTGTGCCGTTTATAAACGGAGCGTGGGTGGGGGTGGGGTTCGTTTATAAGGAGAGGTTGTTCGGTGAGTTGCTGGTGGTACGCTGATGGGGACCGCCTTCAAAAGCCCCAGCCTGCTCCGGTCGAGGGGCTTGCTGCGCGCTTTTCAGGGCGTCGGGCGGTGCGGAGAGACGCCCTGAAAAGTGCTTGCGTCACCCGTCTTCCCGGAGCAGGCTGCCCCTTTGAGTCCCTCCCCGCACAGCACCGCACAGCAGCCTCAGTCCTCCCCAGCCTCGGTCGACGGCGGCCGCGGGGCCGCTCCGCGGCCGCCGCCGACCTCCCTCGCGCGCGCTTCTCGCGCGCGCCGACCGCATCTTAGGTTTATAAGATAGCAGCGAAACCGCTCACGACCATTTATAAGTGATTCCCGATGCCGTCAGTTGCAATACCCACTCCCGGTGTCGATCAGTAGGTCGCTCTCTTCGGCCTACGTACCACACTGGACCACGCATTAAAAGGGAGTTCAACGGAGCCGGGGTTCGCTACTCGAACGGCGTCCCGACGGGCGTGTCCGCGTCGCGAACGCCGGCGAGGTCGAGTCGCTCCAGCGTCGCCGCCGTCGGGAGGCCGTCTTCGCCCCAACCACGAGCGACGTAGTAGGCGTCGAGCAGGCGGTCGAGCGCGTCGGCGTCGACGCGGCTCCCCTCGGCGGGACCCTCCTCGATCGGCTCGGAGAGTGCCTCGGGAAGCACGTCGTCGGACCGGTCGACGCCCTCGCGGGCGTTGAACAGCCGGACGAGGGACCAGATGCGCTCGCCGGCTCGCCGGAGCTCCTCCGGTTCCGTCGGGATCGGAGCGCCCACGGAGTCGGCGTAAGCGGCGGTGAAGACGGCGCCGCAGTCGCGCCACAGCGTCTCGCCGGCGAAGTCGTCGGCGACGAGACTCCACAACACCGAGCGAGTGTCCTGGGCGGCGACCACTGCCGTCACGCGCTCGTCGCGGTCCCACGCCGCGAACACCTCCTCCTCGATGGGGCGCGCGCGCCGATGACAGCCGCCGCGGTCGCTCGTCGCGTACGCGAGCGCCATCCCTGCGGCAGCACGCGGGTCGTAGGAGGGGAGCTCCATCGACTTCACCGTGGGGATGGTGTCGGCACCGAACTGCTCTGCGGCGGCGTCGACGCCCTCTCGGAGTGCATCGATGACCGCCTCGTCGATCTCGTAGTCGGGGCTGGACTCCCCGGTCGCCACGGCCCGGATCACCGCGCGGGCGGCGGCGGGGTCGCCGAAGGTCACGTCGGTGTCGATGACACCCGTCTCGGTCGCGCGGGCGAGCCACGCAACGGCGTTGCCCGCGGTGATCACGTCGACGCCCACGCGGTCACAGCACTCGCCGAGCGCGGCGACCGCGTCGAAGTCGTCGACGCCGAGGCCGGCGCCGAGCGTCATCGGGGCGGCGCCACGGGGAACGGTGTCGCCGTCGTCCGTCTCGACGCGGAACCCGCCGGGCACGGTCTCGTCCGGGTTCTCGCGGGCGTGTGAGGCCTCGCGCGCAGCGTCGATGCCGACGGCGTCGGCCGACTCGAACCGGCTGGACTGCCACCCTTCCGTGGCGAGCGCGCCGACCTCGTTGGCGAAGTCGACGGACTCCAGCGTCTCGCCGGCGGCCTGCCAGCGACCCGTGTCGTCGTCCGCGTAGCGGTCGGCGTACTCCTCCCGGAGCCGAGCGAGTTCGGGCGTCGGCGGCTCGGCCGGCGGGCCGCGGGCGAGGACGGCCTTCAGCCCCTTTGCCCCCATCACGGCGCCGGCACCGCCGCGGCCGGCGTGGTGATCCCCGGCGTCGCTGGCGATAGTGGCGTATGAGACGCCGCGCTCGCCGGCCGGGCCGACGCAGGCGACGGCCGCGTCGGGATGGGCCTCGGCGGACGCAACGGTGTCTTTGCCCCACGTCTCTGCGGGGACGATCTCGGCGTCGCCGTTCTCGATCTCGATCCGCACGGGGTCGTCGCCGTCGTCGCGCTCGCCGACGACGAGCAGGGCGAGACAGTCGTCGAGGCTCCCCGCGAGCCGGCTCGCGAACTCGCCGCCGGCGTACGAGTCCAGAAACAGCCCGGTGAGCGGGGATTTGGTGACCGCGGCGTAGCGGCCCTCGCCGGGAAGCGTCCCCGACAGTGGGCCGACACAGAACGCCAGCAGGTTCTCTGGGCCGAGCGGGTCGGCGCTGGCCGGCAGCTCCTCGTAGAGGTAGCGGGCGCCGAGGCCCTTTCCGCCGATAAAGCGCCGTCGCCACGACTCGGGGACGGGCTCGCGCTCGACGGTTCCCGCAGACAGATCCGCCCGCAACACGTGTGTTCGTCCGGCCATGCGATGTTCAGGCGAGGTTACGCGCCCGCACGTATATGCTGTCGGATCCCGGGAGTTCGGATCCGTTCACGACGTTTTAGATAGAACACAGGATGACGCAGCCATTCGATAGAAACTTCCCATTAATCAACCTCGGGAGTGAGTGTTGCAGATCGTCGGTGGTGATGTAGTATATAAACGGTCGAGAGTAGAAGTAACGTCTGACTTATAAACGGAGGCGCGGTGCGGTGGCGCGCCCGGCGAGCGCCCCGCGGGTGCTCGCCGGCGCGCGAGGGAGTCGTCGCCGCAGGCGACGACGAGGCTGGGGAGGCGTGAGGTGCGGTCGCTGTGCGGTGCCGGGCGGGACTCAAAGGGGCAGCCGGCTCCGGGAAGACGGGCGACGCAAGCACTCAAAAGGGCGAGCCGTGCGAGCCCTTTTGAGCGCGCAGCGAGCCCCTCGACTGGAGCCGGCTGGGGCTTTGCAGGCGGTCCCTACCAGCGTATCTCCAGCAACTCACCGGACAACCTCTACTTATAAACGAACCACAACACCACCAACGTCCCACTGATAAACGCCAACACCAACCTCGTACAACACCCACTCCCGAGGTCACTCATCAAGGAGTCTGCAAAGACTGCGGCAGAATTGGTGTTTTCACCCGAGAAGGGTTTCAACGGAACCGGGAGTTCGCACGTCGGAGTGCGGAATTCGTCCGGCTCATCTCGAACGTTCGCGTCGTTCCGCAGGGAGTTCGGACCACAAACGCGAAGGTGCGCCGGCGCCCAACACCGGACATGCCGACCGGAGCCATCGTCGCGGGCGGGCGCTCGACCCGCTTTGGCGACGCCGACAAGTCGGTCGCACCGCTCGCGGGAACGCCGATGGTTCGCCGGGTCGCGAACCGGCTGGCGGGCGTCGACGCCGCCGTGCCGCCGGGCGCCGAGCGCGCGAGCGGCGGCGAGCCCGTCGTCGACGACCTCGTGATCAACTGCCGGCCCGACCAGCGAGAGGCGATCGAGACGGCGCTGGCGGGGTACTCGCTGCCCGTGCGCTGGGCGCTGGACGACGACACCGACCTCGGGCCGATGGCGGGGATCCGCAACGCCTGCCGGGCGGCACCCTCGGAGTACGCGTTCGTCGTCGCCTGCGACATGCCGTTCGTCGACCCGTCGTTCGCGGCCGCCCTGCTGGAGCGCGCGGAGGGCCACGACGCCGCGGTGCCACAGCTGGAGGACCAGTGGTACCAGACGACGCAAGCGGCCTACCGCGCGGACGCGATGGCCGATGCCTGCGAGGCCGCGCTCGCGCGCGGCGACCGGAAGATCCTCGACCCGGTGTTCGAGACGGACTACGTCGTCGTCGACGACGCGACGATCCGGTCGCTCACGACCGAACGCACCTTCTCGAACATCAACACCCGTGAGGAACTGTCGGCGGCAGAAGACCACGTCCGGGAGTTCGCGGGCGAGTCGACGTAGTCCGGTCAGCGAGTCGACGTAGTCCGGTCAGCGAGTCGACGTAGTCCGGTCAGCGAGTCGACGTAGTCCGATCCGACCGTCCGTTTCTCAGGCGCTCGGCAGCGTCACTTCCTCGCCGTCGGCGAGGACCGTCGGATTGCGGACGATGCCGTCGAGGTGGACGGGCGCCTCCGTCTCGCCGCCGATGCCCGCGTTGTCCCCGATGGCGATGTGGACGGTGCCGGCGGCCTTCTCGTCGAGGAGCACGGAGCCGACCAGCGACTCGACGCCGACGTTCGTCCCGATCCCCAGCTCCGCAAGGTTGTAGGCGGCGTCGCCGACTTCCTCGGCGGCGGCCTCCAGCTGGCTCCGGACCTCGTCGTCGGACACCTCGGTGACCAGCCCGTCCTCGACGGTGAAGCTGAGCTGCTGGTCGTCCGCGAGAAGGCCGTACGGCATCATCGTTCCGTCGACGACGTAGGTGCCCGTGGCGGTCTCGGGCGCGACGAACACCTCGCCGGCAGGGAGATTCGAGAAGCCGCCGGCGTCGTGGACCATGCCGGTGTCGGCGAGCCACTCGCGGTCGCCGGCCGCGAAGGTGATGTCGGTGCCGGCGGGCGCCGTGACGCGGAGCTCCTCGGCGCCGGCGACCTGGTCGAGCACGTCCTCGCAGTGCTGCTCGATGGCGGCGTAGTCGGCGTCGAGCCCGGTGACGAACACTTCCTCGGTGATGCCGGGGAGCGTGGCGCCGCGCGAGCCGGTCTCACAGGCACGGCCTCGTGCGCGAGTGTGGCTCAGGCTCTTCGTCGTGGGGGCGAAGAACACGTCGCTGTCGGCCATCGCCGCCGCGACGGGCGCCGGCGGCTCCGCGCCGTGCTGGTCACCGGGCGGGTAACGGAGGATCGTCGCGTCGTCGGTGCGCGCGCCGAGCGCCTCGTACAGCGCCTCACCGATGGGCGCGCGTTCGTCGTCCGTGACCACGATGGCCGTCTCGTCGTCACCGACATCCAGACACTGCTCGACTGCGGTCCGGGCCGCCTTCGCGATCTCGTCGCTCATACGCCAAGGTGGATCCGGCGGGTCCTAGGCCTTGCCATCCTCGCCGAGGGTCGCGACCGACGCCTCAAAATAATCCGGTTTCGAAATACAGTTACACCCTCCCCACGGGCGAATTAACCGATCGGTTACTCGTGGTGTAGTTAATTTCTTTATTCTTTACTCGTAACGATTATCACCCTCGGCCGGGGATACTACGGCATGATACGCGTGGGCGTGAACGGGTACGGCACCATCGGCAAGCGGGTCGCGGACGCGGTCGCCGCACAGCCGGACATGGAGCTCGTCGGCGTCGCCAAGACGCGGCCGAACTTCGAGGCCGAGGCGGCGCTCCGACGCGGCTACGACCTGTACGCCGCGATCCCCGAGCGCGCCGACGCCTTCACGGACGCCGGCGTCGAAACGGCCGGCGCCCTCTCGGACATGCTGGAGGCGGTCGACGTCGTCGTCGACTGCTGTCCGTCCGGCATCGGCGCCGAGAACCAGCCGATGTACGAGGCCCACGACGTGAAGGCGATCTACCAGGGTGGCGAGGACGCCGAGATCGCGGAAGCCTCCTTCAACGCCCGTGGGAGCTTCGAGACCGCCCGCGGCGACGACCACGTGCGGGTCGTCTCCTGTAACACGACCGGGCTCTCACGGGTGCTCGCTCCGCTGGAGGAGACGTACGGCATCGAGAAGGTGCGCGCGACGCTCGTCCGACGTGGCGGCGATCCGGCCCAGTCCGACCGCGGTCCGATCAACGACATCATTCCGGATCCCGTCGAGGTCCCCTCTCACCACGGCCCCGACGTGAACACGATCTTCCCGGACGTGGACATCGACACGCTCGGACTCACCGTGCCGGCCACGCACATGCACACCCACAGCCTCAACGTCACGCTCGAAACGGAGCCCGACCGCGAGGCCGTCATTGACCTGCTTGCCGGCGAGAACCGGACGTTCCTCATCCCCGAGGCCGCCGGCATCGACGGCGCGGGCAAGCTCAAGGAGTACGCGATGGACGCCGGGCGTCCCCGCGGCGACCTCTGGGAGAACTGCATCTGGGAGCGGTCGGTGAACCTCTCCGGTCGGGACCTCTACCTCTTCCAGAACGTCCATCAGGAGGCCGACGTGGTCCCCGAAAACGTCGACGCGATCCGCGCGATGTGCACGGAGCTACCCGCGGAGGAGTCGATCGCTCGCACGAACGAGGCGCTCGGCGTCGGCCTCGACAGCCTGCTCGCCGATGGTGGCGAGGGAGAGCGGCTTACGGCCGACGACTGAACGGCCATCGCCGCCCTGCGGCACCTTTTCGAGGACCATTCCGATCCGACACCTCGCCGTTCGGTCACCGCCTCGTTTCGACGCCCAACCCTCGCGAGCGCCATGACCGCGACCATGCCGGTCGTCCCGACAATGTCCCCGTACGAAACCGCGTCAAGTGTTGTTACAACCTCATACACCCACGTGATAAATCCTCGTGAGTTCACAATTTAATCCGGATACAACGGCGAGGTCTCTTGAACGACCGGCCGAACGCCGTCGTCAACCTCCGCAACCATTGCGGGAGTGTGGATCCATCACGCAGTACTGTCACGTTCTCCTGCTTATATGATGGAATAAAACCAAGAGGCATTTGATGTCTGATCTGAATGTTTCGCACGAATACTTCACGTGGAAGCTCGTGCAGGATGTCGCAGAGGAGAACGACTACTTCGAACAGGAGGGTGTCGACCCGAACCTCTCGTATTTCGCCCCCGGCACGCAGGACTTCGAGGGTGAGAACGCGTTCGACGCCGACTGGTGGGAGGATATGGACGAGGACGGCGGCACGCACGGGGTCTGTGAGTGGAACGCGGTCCAGGAGGCATCCGAGACCGACCGCGACATCATCGGGTCCTACAGCGAGTGGGACCGTGTGGTGTTCGTCGCCACGGACGACCCAGCCGAAACGGTCGACGACCTCCGCGGCCGGTCCATCGGGATCAACAAGTACGCCACCTCGTTCTACTCGATGCGCGAGATGCTGGAGAACGAGGGTTTCGGGAGCGAGGAGATCGTTCTGGAGCACGTCGGTTCCGCCGAGGAGCGCTTCGACGCCGTCAAGGCAGGTGAGGTAGACGGGATCGCGGTTCTCGAACCGTTCGTCACCCTCGGTCGCTTCGACGAGGAGCTCAAGGAGGTATTCGACGGGCCGTGCCGCGCAGCCATCACGACCCGCGAGCAGCCCGACCCCGAGGAGATCGGGGGGTTCCTCGCCGCTCTCAACCGAGCGGTCGCCGACATCAACGAGGACCTCGAGGGCTACACGGACCGATACGTCGGCCTACTGGAGGCTGAAGCGGGTGACAGGGAGGCGTTCGCCGACGTGAACTTCGACCGCCTCCGCGAGGAGTTCGAGCTCCGTGAGTTCCTCCCGGTCCGCGCTCCTGACGAGGAGCGGATCGACGCCACGACCGAGTGGATGCGCGAGAAAGGGTTCGTCCCCGACGACCCCGACATCGGCACGGTCGAGGAGGTCGACGGCGACGACGTGCTCCCCGAGGAGGACGACGAGGAAGCCGAAGCGACGGCCGACTGACCATGGCGCTCGAGTCCCGATCGGCGGCGCGTGGCGACGAGAGCGGCACCGCAAGCGACGACGCTTCCGCCTCCGCGGAGGTGGTCGGCGGCGCGAGCCATGCCGCGTCCATCGCGGCTGACGGGGTCACCAAGCGGTACGGTGAGACGCTCGTGTTCGAGGGGCTGACGCTCACCGTCGCTCCCGGAGAGGTCTGCTGTCTGCTCGGCCCGTCCGGATGCGGGAAGACGACGCTGTTGCACCTGTTGGCGGGACTCGAAGAGCCGACGGCCGGCCGCGTCGAGATCGCCGGCGATCCGGTTACTGGTCCGGACTACCGGTGGGGTGTCGTCTTCCAGGACCCACTGTTGTATCCGTGGCTCACCGTTCGCGAGAACATCGAGATCGGCCCGAAGCTCCGTGGGAAGGAGCCGGACCGCGGCCACGTCGACGAGCTGATCGAGCTGGTCGGCCTCGAGGAGTTCGCGGATGCCGACCCGGCGAGCCTCTCCGGTGGAATGGCCCAGCGAGCCTCGCTGGCGCGTACTCTCGCCAACGACCCGGAGGTGCTGTTGCTCGACGAGCCGTTCTCCGCGCTCGACCAGCTCACCAAGATGCAGTTGCAAGACGAGCTGCTCCGTATCGTGGACACGCTCGGCGTCACCGCCGTCTTCGTCACCCACGATATCGACGAGGCGGTGTACCTCGGTGACCGCGTCGCCGTTATGGGGACGGTTCCGGCGGGGATCCGTCACGTCGAGTCGATCGCGAGCGAAACCCGATCGCGCGACGACGAGGCGTTTCTCGCGGAGCGGCGGGTTCTGTTCGATCACCTCAAGGAAGTGGGGCTGGAATGAATGACGACCCTCACGCGTGCTCGCACGGCGGCGAGGAGTCCATCAGCGGCGGTGTCACCGGGGCAGCGCGCAAACTCATCGGCGGTGCCGGCTGGCGGGACCCCTCCGCAACCGCTCGAACCCGAGGGCTCTCACGCCGGGCGTTCATGAAGGAGTCGGGACTCGCGTCGCTGGCGGCGACGGGCGTCGGTGCGACCGCCGGCTGTCTCGGCGACGACGGGTCGCCCACCGCAGAGGTCGGCTATCTCCCGATTACGGATGCCGCACCGCTGCTAACGGGCTACGCCAACGACCACTTCACCGACCACGGCGTCGATGTCGCGGAGCCGACGCTGTTCCGTGGCTGGTCGGACCTCTCGGAGGCGTTCCTCTCGGGAAGTGTCAACGTTGCCCACTTTCTGATGCCGATGACGGTGTGGATGCGCTACGGCGAGCTCGACGCGGACGTGCAGGTCGTTGCGTGGGACCACACGGACGGCTCCGCGCTGACGGTCCAACCTCGCGTCGACGACTGGGCGGACCTCGGCGGCCACGATGTCGCCGTCCCGTTCTGGTACTCGATCCACAACGTCATCGTCCAGATGGGGCTACGTGAGCACGGACTCACACCCCGGACCGACGTGCCCAACCAGGAACTGGATGACGACGAGGTGAACCTCGTGGTGATGCCGCCGCCGGACATGCCGGCCGCACTCGACAACGGGTCGATCGAGGGATACATCGTCGCGGAGCCGTTCAACGCGATCGGCGAACTCGACGCCGACGCCGACATCCTGCGGTTCACGGGCGACGTGTGGCGTGAGCACGCCTGCTGTGTCGTCGTAATGCGCGAGGAACTCCTCGAGGAACATCCCGAGTGGTCGACGGACGTGATGCGGGGGCTCGTCGACGCCCAGCAGTGGCTCCGTGAGAACCGCGGCGAGGCCGCACGGCTGCTTTCGACGGCCGAAACCGGGCTGCTTCCGCAAGAACCGGAGCCGATCAACCGTGCGCTCTCGCACTACGACGACCACGAGCCGTACCGCGAGTCCGGCGCGATTCGGCACGACTGGGACACCGACCGGATCGGCTTCTACCCGTACCCGTATCCGTCGTACACCGAGGAGCTGGTGCGCCGTCTCCGCGACACCGCCGTCGAGGGGGAGGCGGCGTTCCTCGACGAGGTAACGCCTGAAGGCGTCGCCGACGACCTCGTCACGTACGACCCGGTTCGCACAGCGCTCGACGACGCCGGCGGTCCACCGGCATTCGACGTTTCCGAGGAGGATGGCTTTCGGAGAAACGAGACGATACGGTTCTGAGCTCCGCGAGGACGCCGGCCGGGCGCTCCCGTTCGTCGGCCTCCTCGTCGCATTGGCCGTCTGGTGGACGGTCACGACGCTGAGCGACGGCATCATCACGCAGTTTGCGCCCGCCGACACCGCGGCGACGCTCGTCGAGCTGTTGGGCTCACCCTCGTTTTACGACCACGTCTGGATCAGCGTCTACCGGTTCCTCATCGCGCTGGTGTTGTGTCTGGTCGTTGGGCTGCCGGTTGGAATCGCCGTCGGCTACTTCGACGCAGCGGAACGAGCGTCCACCGTCCTGTTCCAGTTCCTCCGGATGATCTCGCCGCTCGCGTGGTTCCCAATCGCGATCATCGTCTTCGGCGTTGGGACGCAGTCGGCAGTGTTCGTGATGTTCATGGCCGGAGTCTGGCCCGTCATCCTCAACACGGCCCACGGGATCACGACGCTGGATGAAGACTGGATCACCGTGGGAGAATCGCTCGGCGGCGACACGCCGGCGCTGCTGCGTCGAGTCGTGGTCCCGGCAGTGATTCCGGACATGCTCACCGGTGTCCGGCTCGCGGTCGGCATCCTCTGGATAATTCTCGTGCCAGCGGAGATGCTCGGGGTCAACTCGGGGCTGGGTTACCTCATCCTCGACGCGCGAGACCGTTTCGCGTACGCCGAGATCCCTGCCGTGATGCTGGTGATCGGCTTCGTGGGATACTGCCTTGACCTGTCGATCCGCCGGCTCCACGACCGGTGGCATTGGGGATAGCGGGGACCATTCACTGGAACGGGTTCGCGCCACCACCTCACGGCCGACGACTACTCCGTGAGCACGTGATGAGCGACCGCGTCGGCGCCCGCCTCGTCCGTGTCGAGCGTCGCCACGCGGAACCGGTCATCTGCACCCGCGACCGGAATCGGGAGCCCGCCAGGGTTCACTCGCACCGTCCCGTCGCGCTCCTCGACACCATGTGCGTGAGTGTGGCCGTGCGCGACGTAATCGTAGTCGCCACAGTCGACGAGCGCGTCGACGACCACGTCGCTCGTGCCGTGCGTGACCGCAAGGCTGGTCCCGTCGAACTCCAGCACGGCGGCCTCGCCGTGATACTCGCCGAAGTCGTCGACCGTCGAGGAGAGCGCCCATTCGCCGTCGTTGTTCCCGCGAACCGCGTGAAACGCGAAATCGGCGTCGAAGGGGGTCGCTGAAAAGGGCGCCACGAAGTCGCCGCAGTGGACGACGGCGTCGACGCCGCGCTCCTCGAAGAACGTCACTGCCGCCTCGACCGCGTCGAGGTCGTCGTGCGTGTCCGAAACGAGTCCGATCAGCATGGCCGATGCTGGTAGCTGGGGGGACTTAAGTGTCGTCGCCGGCGTCCGTCTCATCGCCAAGCTTCGCCGCCTCCTCCGTCTCCCGCGCCGCTCGCTGGCGAAGCGCCGCGATCCGGTCGCCGAGCGGCGGCTGGACCTCGAACCACGTGGACCAGTCGCCGGTTTCGGGCTCGACGCCACGCAGCTCGGCCACGTGCTCGAACGCGTCGGCCACGCGGTCGGCACCCACCGCGTCCGCCGCGCGGTCGTCGGCCTCGTACTGGACGCGGCGCCCGGCCCAGAAGGCCGTGACGCCGACCGCGATCAGCGCGAGGAATCCGGAGTCGAACGGCACCTGCGCGGTGACGATGGCTGCCAGCATTGCGAGCACGACGCCGACCGCCACCGCCCGAAACTCGCCGTAGTACGTGTCGACGCGGCCAGCTTCCGCCGCGAGCAGCCCGAGCGCGGCGTCGTCGTCCATCTCGTCGAGTACGTAGTCGGTGACGAACAGCACGCGCCGGCGCGGGAGCCCCCGAACCGCCACGTCGACGGAGGCCTCCCCCGTCGTCTCCACGACGGCGACCCGCTCGACGTCGAGGCCGGTCGTCGTTCCCCACTCCTCCAACTGCGCGCGCTCGGCGTCGGTCGGGTCCCGGAGGTCGCGAAACCGGTCGTTGACGTACAGCGGTCCGACCGCTACTGCGAGGACGGCGACGACGAAGACGACGACGAGGAACACGACCGTGAGCATCTACCAGAACGTGTGGTCGGCCGGCGTTTAAAAGGGCGCGGTCCGGGAGCGAGCCGTCCAAACGGGAGCGGTGCGGTGGCGGGGGCTGTGCGGTGGCGGAGGCTGTGCGGTGGCGGGGGCTGTGCGGTGGCGGGGGCTGTGCGGTGGCGGGGGCTGTGCGGTGGCGGAGGCTGTGCGGTCCCTTTGAGTACCGTGGGCGAGTCGCGGGCGCCTCTGGCGCCCGCCGACGAGCGCGCGGCTCTTTTTTGGTGGAGATTTTTTGACGGGGGTTGAGCGGAACCGGCTCTGCCGGTTCCGCGAACCCCCCGTTAAAAAAGGTCCTAGTGGAACTTCTCCAACAGGTCGTCGTAGAAGTCGCCGCCCCGGTCGTCGGCGAGCTTCTCGACGATCAGCTCGGGCGTCGAGCGCGCGAGGTGGTTCTTCTGGGGCGAGCGGTTCACGCGGAGCTCGCCGTCGACGAGCCCGACGGCCTCGATGCCGTCGACCGCGACCTCGGCGTCAGCCGCCTCACGGATCTCGCGGGCGAGGTGCGAGACGAAGACGGCGGTGGCATCCTGCCCGTCGAGCGCTTCGAGAATGCCGGCGATGATCTTCGCGGAGGCGCCGGGCTCCGTGATCGACTCCAGCTCGTCGACGAGCACGAGCCGGCCGGCGGCGCCCTCCACGAGGTCGCCGAAGTCGCGGAGCGTGGACTCGAACGCGCCAGCGTCGAGCGTTCCCTGAGATTTGGCGTAGTAGTGGATCTCGGAGAATCGCTCGACCTCCACCTCCTCGGCGGGGACGGGCATCCCCATCTGCGCGAGCACGACGACGAGCGCGACAAGGTCGAGCGTCGAGGTCTTCCCGCCGGAGTTCACTCCCGAAAGAAGCGTCACGCCCGACACCGCGTAGTCGACTGGGTCGACGTGCTCGAAGTCGACGTCAAGCAGCGGGGAGCGACCGGCCTCGATCCGGAAGCCGGCGGGGCCGTCGGAGGTAGCGTTGCTGGGATCGTTCGCCCCCGGTTCGTGAACCGTCGGCATCGCACACTCGAAGTCGCGGTGGAATCGGGAGATCGCCAGCTCCACGTCCAGCTCCAAGGCGTCGCGCACGAGGGCCTCGACGGGCTCGCGAAGCTCGCCGAGGTCGGTTGCCAGCTCCGATTTCAGGCGCGCGGCGCGGCGATCGCGGGCCGCCGACAGCTCCGTACGGAGCCGCGAGACGGCCGCCTCGTCGTGTTCGACCGGAAACGTAGGATCACCCTCGAAGACGCGCTCGGCGAGCTCCGCCTCGTCGGATTTCAGACGCAGGGCGTCCGCGAGGCGTTCTCGCGCTTTCGCCATGGCGGCGTCGTACTCGTCGGCCAGCTCGCGGTCCAAAAGCGAGTCCACGCGGGCGCCCTGCTCGACCAAGGAGAGAAAGTCGGTCCCCTCGATGGTGACGTCCTGTTCGCGGATCGCGTCCCGGAGATGGTCGTTCGCGGCGGATTCGCCGGTCGACACCGCGGCGTCGAGGTCGTCGACCGCGGCGACCAGTCGCTCCTGTTCGTCGTCGCCGACGACGGTCCCGTCGTCGTCCAGCCGCGAGAGGGCGTCCCGGAGCGCGCCGAGATCGACGGCGGGCTCCTCGCCGGCGGCCTCGTGGACGGCCGCGGCCGCGAGGAGGCGCTCGCGGTTTTCGGCGAAGAACGCGAGCAGGCGCTCAGGCACCGTAAACGCCGGATCCTCCAGGGCGTCGGGACGGACGTGTACGTCGCCGTCCACGTCCATCCCCGCGAACTCCTCGTCGAGGACGATGACGGTGGCGTACGACCGTGCGAGCTCCGCGATGTCACGGGTGTCCTCGACCGTCTCCACGGAGAGTTCCGGCACCGCGGCCTCCGCCTCCGCGTACACCTCGGCGTCCGTGGTCGCGAGACATCGCTCGCGTACGCGGACCGTTCCGGGGTCCTCAAGCGCCTCCACGTCCGCGAGCGCGTCGAGAACGTCGGGGTCCGGCTCGCGCTCGACGGCCGCCTCAACGAACGCCTGCGCCTCCGCGATGCGCGAGGCGGAGCCGCTGGGATAGAACGTCTCCAGCCGCTTCTCGGCGTACTCGGTTACGGTGCGCTCCTTCAGCAGTCCGACAGCGTCGCGGTACACCTCCCGCGAACGGTCGGTCGCCAGCAGCCGGTCGGTGTCGTCGTGCCGGCGTCGGATCGCGCCGCGCGCGATCCGGGCGGCTCGCGCCTCGTTCACGCCGCGCACGCGGGCGATCGCCGCCACGTCGCCCGACTCGACCGTCGCCTCGGGGTCGTCGAGCTCGCGTAAGGCTCGCGCCGTCTTCTCGCCGACGCCGGGGATCGCCTCCAGCTCCATCGAGTCGGAGCTATCGCGGCAAGGCGCAAAAGGGTGCGGGTCGCCGAGGGTCACCGCGGACAACGCGTTTTTCTTCCGCGGTCCCGAACGGCGGTCATGGACAACGACGTGCTCGCCGTCGAGAACGGCCCGCTCGACGCCGAGACGGCCCGGAAGGCCGCTGCGGCCCGCGACGCGCTCGCCGCGCGCGACGGCGTGGTGGTCGCCTTCTCCGGCGGGGTGGACTCCTCGGTGGTCGCCGCGCTCGCACACGACGCGCTCGGCGACGACGCGGTGGCGTGTACCGCCCGCAGCGAGACCCTCCCCGCTGCCGAGCTGGACGACGCCAGCCGGGTCGCTTCGGAGATCGGCGTTCGTCACGAGACGGTGACGTTCTCCGAGCTCGACGACCCCGACTTCGTCGCCAACGACGGCGACCGCTGTTACCACTGCCGGACGATGCGGCTCGGCCGGATGTACGACCGCGCCCGCGAGCTCGGCATCGAGACGGTGTGTGACGGGACGAACGCTTCCGACCCCGGCGAGGGCCACCGCCCCGGGCTGCGCGCCGTCGAGGAGCTGGAGGTGTTCTCCCCCCTGCTCGATGAGGAGATCACGAAGCCCGAAGTCCGGGCCATTGCCGAGGCGTACGGCCTCTCGGTCGCGGACAAGCCGTCGATGGCGTGTCTCTCCTCGCGGATCCCGACCGGACTGGAGGTGACGGAGGCGCGGCTCTCGCGCGTCGAGAAGGCCGAGCGCGTGCTGCGGGAGTGGGGGTTCGAGCAGTTCCGCGTGCGCGACCACGACGGGCTCGCCCGCGTGGAGGTGGCACCCGACGAGCTGGAGCGCGCGCTCGACCCCGCGTTCGCCGAGGCCGTCACCGAACACCTCTCCGATCTCGGCTTCGACCACGTCACCCTCGACATGGCCGGCTACCGGACGGGCAGCGTCAGCCCCGGCGGGACGGAGGGGGAATCCGACGACGAGGCCACCGGCGGCGGTGCGGACGATGACGCCGTCGACCTCGACCGCAGCTACCCGCGGTAGCCGCTTCACACCCCACGAAGCCTCGCCCCCATTATCACCGCCGATATCCTCGTCTGAACGTTTATAACCCGGCTCCGCGGACGATGCCGTATGAACGAGGCGAGCACGCTCGCGGTGATCGCGGGTGGTGTCGGCGGCGCCGTGGGAGCGTTCGTCGGCGTCGCCGTCGGCGGCACCGCGCTGACCGTCAGCCTGATCACGCTCGGCGTCGCGCTCGTCGTCGGCAGCGCGGTGATCGCCAGCGCGGTCGTCGCCGGCGACGTGGAGTTCGTCGTCGACCCGGAGTGAGCCGCCGGTCCCGCTCGACCCGGACCGAAAGACAATCCCGACGGCTCCCCCTATTCCGGCCGTGAGCGACGCCGTCCCCGTTACGATCTACACCCGCGAGAACTGTTCGCTGTGTGTGACCGCCCGCGAGACCGTCGAGCGCGTGGCCGACGACCTCGATGTCCCCGTTGACGTGACGATGGTCGACGTGGACGAGGACCCCGAGCTCGCCGAGGAGTACGGCGAGCGCGTCCCCTACGTGTTCGTCGACGGCCACCCCTCCTTCAAGTACGAAGTCGACGAGCGAAAGCTCCGCCTGAAACTGCTCTCCGCGAGTTAACCTGCAGAAGGCGACGAGAAGTCGGCCGTCCACGCGGCGCGCCCGGCGAGCGCCTCATAAGGCGCGAGCCGGAGCGCGAGGGAGGTTGGCGGCGGCCGCGGCGGTGCGGTGCGGTCCCGCGGCCGCCGTCAACCGAGGCTGGGGAGGTGTGAGGCTGCGGTCGCTGTGCAGTCGGGCGGGACTCAAAGGGGCAGCCGGCTCCGGGACGACGGGCGACGTAAGCACTTTTCAGGGCGGCGGGCTGTGCGGAGAGGCACCCTGAAAAGCGCGCAGCAAGCCCCTCGACCGGAGCCGGCTGGGGCTTTGGCGGTCGTGTTTTCCGTGGTCGCCGTTGTGCTCACCGTGCAACTCGCTTATAAAGAGCCGGCAGGGGATTTGACGGTCCCGTTCTCCGCGCTCGCCGCCACACCCACCACAGCAACCCCCTATACCCCCACACACCAGTACGGCCGCTACTTCATCCCGAACGCGCGCATCGCGGAGTTGGCAACCCCCTTCGCGATCAGCGCGAGGCCGGCGACGAATAGCATGAAGGCGGCGCCGATGACCGGGTCCCGAATCGTGACGAGCGCGACGGCGAGAAACACCACGATCACGCCAATGATCCCCTCTAGTCCGAGCGTCTTGCGCATACGACGGCGGTTTTCGCGGCGCCTCTTAAAAGGGGCGTTTCGGCAGTCGTGGCGCCGGCGCGCTCTCGACGGCGTACTCGCCGATCCGACGGCTCGCCGTCCCTCCGCCACCCCGCCAGCCCCGCCGAGAGGGGGCGCTTTTAAGCCCCGCGCCCCGTAACGCCGCACACGTATGAGCGACGGAGACGGCGACGGCCGACCTGACCTCCGGATGCCCGAGGACGACGAGGTGTTCGCCGAGGTCCTGGAGATGCTGGGAGCGAACCGCGTCAAGGTCCGCTGTGCCGACGGGACGGAGCGCACGGCGCGGATCCCCGGCCGCATGCAAAAGCGCGTCTGGATCCGGGAGGACGACATCGTCCTCGTCGAGCCGTGGGACTGGCAGGACGAAAAGGCGGACATCACCTGGCGCTACGAGAAGAGCGAGGCCGACCAGCTTCGCGAGGAAGGCCACCTGAGCTAACCCGCCGCGCTGCCCTCCGTTTCGGTTCCCTTCACCACACCGCAGCCACAACGGACAGCCGCGGAGTCCGGTGCCGTCCCCTTTTAAGTTCAACCACACCCCACGTCCGGGCATGCTTCGTCTCGCCGTCGCCTCCCGCGCGGAGACGTTCGATCGGCTCCGCGACCCGTTCGCCGAGCGCGGCATCGAGGTCGCCCACCTGCGCGCAAAGGAGCGCGCAATCCGGGTGGCCGGCGACCGAACCGACCCCGATCCCGACGAGGAGTTCGACATCGGCTTCGTCTATCCCACCCGCGAGATGGAGGGCGCCGCGCTCGACGCCCGGCTCGACGTGCCGTGGGTGAACGGTCGGGGGGCCATCCTCACCTCGCGAAACAAGGCAGGTGTACTCGCCGCGCTCGACGACGCCGGCCTCCCGGTGCCGAATACGACGATGGTGTCGAACCCCGTCGACGAGTCGGTCGTCGTCGACGCCGCCACCGACTTCGACTATCCGGTCGTCGTCAAGCCCAACTCCGCGACCCGTGGGGTCGGCGTGACGACGGCGGCCGACCGCGACACGCTCCTCGGCGTCGTCGACTACCTCAACCTCGTCCACGACTATCGGGCGACGGGCGACAAGTCGTACCTGCTACAGGAGTTCCTTCCGGACGCCCGCGACTACCGCGCGATGGTCGTCGAGGGCGTCTGTGTCGGCGGCGTGCGCCGCGAGCTCTCACCCGAGGCCCGGGCCGCCGGCGGCTGGAAGCACAACGTCCACCGAGGGGCGGCGGCGCGCGGCGTCGACCTCCCCGCCGAACACCGCGACCTGGCCGAGCGGACGGCCGACGTGCTGGGGATCGACTACCTCGGCGTCGACCTCCTGGAGACCGACGACCGGCTGGTGGTCTCGGAGACGAACGCCCGCCCGACGGTCGACGACGCCGCCAAGTACGACGACGGGTTTTACGACCGGCTGGCGGCGTTGGTGCGAAAAACTGCGGGCGAAAACTGAGGGGCCGCTACGGTGGACCGGGCCGCTACCGGAGATCGGACCGAACCGGACCGCTACAGCACGTCGATGGAGGCGGAGTCGTCGACGCGGTCGAACTCGACTTCGAGCACGCCGTTGTTGAACGTCGCGCTGCCCGAGTGCTCGTCGACGGGCGCCGGGAGCTCGACGGTCTCGTCGTACTCGCGCCGGTCGGAGGCCGCCGAGATGGTGAGCGAGTCGCCGTCACACTGAATGGAGAGCTGCTCTTTCGAGACTGCCGGGAGGTCGGCGACGAGTCGTACCGTCTCCTCGGTTGCGAAGGCGTCGACGTGCGTCTCGGAGCCGAAGCCGGCGTCCTCCTCGTGCGGGTGGTGACCGCCGGCCATCTCGTTCATCATCCGTTCGATCTCCTCGAAGAAGTCCCCGAACGGGTCGTCACGGTCGTCTCTATCCATGCCCGAAATCAAGGTCGTGGATCGGATAAGCCTTCTCCCTCTCCCCATTCCCGCCGGAATCCACCGAATACTCCGCGAAGACGCCCGGGAACGGGAACGTGTGTTTGTCTCACGCATGCCATGGGATCGACGGCTGACGAACGCAGCGCCGAACGTCGCCCACAGTCCGTAAAGAAATCTCGTGCGAATTTAAGTAGCTGGGCCACCCTTATTCGGATATGAGTAAATCGTATCTCTCCGCGGGTGAGGACGTGCCCGAGGAAGAAGTCGTGCGCGTGGGACTCAACGGTTTCGGCCGGATCGGTCGCAACCTCTTCCGCGCGGTCCAGGAGGATCCCCGCATCGAGCTCGTCGGCATCAACGACGTGATGGAGTTCGACGACATGGCGTACCTCGCGAAGTACGACACCGTCATGGGGCGGCTCGACGGCGTCGAGCTCGCCGGCGACGACGACGAGCTCGCCATCGGCGGGACCTCCGTCCCGCTGTTCAACGTCCAGGATCCTGCCGACCTGCCGTGGGACGAGCTCGACGTGGACGTGGCGCTGGAGTGTACCGGCGTCTTCCGCACGAAGGACGACGCGAGCGCCCACCTCGACGGCGGCGCCGACAAAGTCGTCATCTCCGCCCCGCCGAAGGGCGACAAACCCGTCAAACAGCTCGTCTACGGCGTCAACCACGAGGAGTACGACGGCGAGGACGTCATCTCGAACGCCTCCTGTACCACCAACTCCATCACGCCCGTCGCGAAGGTGCTCGACGAGGAGTTCGGCATCGAGGCCGGCACGCTCACCACCGTCCACGCCTACACCGGCTCCCAGAGCCTCATCGACGGCCCGAAGGCGAAAACCCGCCGCGGGCGCGCGGCGGCCGAGAACATCGTCCCCACCTCCACGGGTGCCGCGGGCGCGGCCACCAAGATCCTCCCCCAGCTCGAGGGGAAGATCGACGGCATGGCGATGCGCGTCCCCGTTCCCAACGGCTCCATCACGGAGTTCGTCGTCAGCCTCGACGAAAACCCGGCCGAGTCGGAGATCAACCAGGCGTTCCGTGACGCCGCCGATAGCGGTCCCCTCGCCGGCGTGCTCGGCTACACCGACGACGAGGTCGTCTCCAGCGACATCACCGGGCTCCCGTTCTCCTCGTACGTCGACCTCCAGTCGACGAACGTCGTCGCCGGCGGCGACCTCGTGAAGGTCCTCACCTGGTACGACAACGAGTACGGCTTCTCGAACCGGATGCTCGACATGGCGTCGTTCCTGAACGAGTAGCGACCCCACCCGGCATCGCCTCGCTCTTCGTCCCATCCACCCACCCCTAAGTACCACCCACCCCACCTTCGACCATGACCGACTTCAGAACCCTCGACGACCTCCCCGCCGACGCGCGGGTGCTCGTCAGACTCGACCTCAACTCCCCGATCGAGAACGGCGAACCGCAGGACAACCGTCGCTTCGAGCGCCACGCCGAGACCGTCCGCGAGCTGGCCGAGGCCGGCCACCGCGTCGTGCTGATGGCTCACCAGGGACGGCCGGGGCGCGACGACTTCACGAGCCTCGCGGGCCACGCCGAGATCCTCACGGGCCACGTCGACCGCGACGTGGCGTTCGTCGACGACACCTACGGCGAGCGTGCCATCGAGGCGATCGAGGGACTCGCCGCCGGCGAGATCCTCCTGTTGGAGAACGTTCGGATGTGTGACGACGAACTGCCGGAGGAGAGCCCGGAGGTCAACAGCGAAACCGAGTTCGTCCAAACGCTCGCGCCGCTGTTCGATGCGTACGTCAACGACGCCTACTCCGCGGCCCATCGCAAACACGCCTCGCTGGTCGGATTCCCGCTCGTGTTGCCCGCCTACGCCGGGCGCGTGATGGAGTCGGAGTACGAGGCCAACACCGCCATCGCGCGGAAGGAGTTCGACGGCCCCGTCACGATGGTCGTCGGCGGGACGAAAGCGACCGACGTGATCGGCGTGATGGACGCCCTCGAAGGGACGGTCGACCGCTTCCTGCTCGGCGGCGTCGCCGGCGAGCTCTTCCTCCGTGCCGCCGGCCACCCCGTCGGCCGGGACATCGGCGACATGGACCTGTTCGATGACCAGTGGGAGAAAAACCACGAGACCGTCGAGACGATCCTCGACGAGCGCGGTGACGAGGTGTACCTCGCCAGCGACCTCGCGTACGAGGACGAAGACGGCGAGCGCGCCGAGCACGCCGTCTCCGAGATCAACGAGAAGGAGGTCGCCTACCTCGACGTGGGCACCGGCACCGTCGAGGAGTACATCCCGCTGATCCGCGAATCCGACGCCGTCTTCGTGAAGGGCGCGCTCGGCGTCTTCGAGGACGAGCGCTTCTCGAAGGGGACCGTCGGCGTCCTCGAAGCGATCGCCGAGACCGACTGCTTCTCCGTCGTCGGCGGCGGCGACACCTCCCGCGCGATCGAGCTGTACGGCATGGACGAGGCCGACTTCTCGCACGTCTCCATCGCCGGCGGCGCCTACATCCGCGCGCTCACCGGCGAGCCGCTGCCCGCCGTCGAACTGCTCCAGCAGTCGGCCGAATAACCGCAGATCCGGTCGCTTGCGTCGACTTTTAAATCCAACTTCCAGTCGGCAGCGGAAGCGCTCAAAGCACAAACTGGGAACAACTCACATCCCCGACATTCCACCGTGGCGCGCCCACGAGCGCCCTGATAAGGGCGCGAGTGGAGCGCGAGGGAGGCGGGCGTCCGCCGGCGCTGCGGTGCGGTCCGCCGGCGGGCGCTCCGCCGAGGCTGGGGAGGCGTGAGGTGCGGTGCTGTGCGGTCGGGTGGGACTCAAAGGGGCAACTCGCTCCGGGAAGACGGGCGACGTAAGCACTTTTCAGGGCGTCGGGCTGTGCGGAGAGACGCCCTGAAAAGCGCGCAGCAAGCCCTTCGACCGGAGCGAGTTGGGGCTTTGGAGGTGTTCGCCGTCGTGTTCACTACACAAACCGCTTATAAGGAGCGAGTTGGGGCTTTGGAGGTGTCCGCGACGACGCACTCCGCGTCATCCACTTATTAGGAGCCGACAGGTGCGTTAGTTCCGTAAGCCGCTGCAGTCTCCGAACCACACCCGACCTTCCTCCCAAACGCCACTTAAAAGCGCTACTCCACGTCAACCGTCCGTGACGCCCGAACGGGCATCAGGGGCAGGTCGGGGAACACCGTCTCGACCACGAACTCCAGCTCGTCGGCGGTTGGCGACCCGAACACGCCCACGGGCACGTCGAACACGTCGTCGAGGTAGGTGGTGTCGTCGTTCATCTCCACGTCGTTGACGGTCACCCGGACCCCGGCGCGGGCGCCGCCGCCGCGGTTGCGGACGGTCACCTCGCGCATGTCGTTTGCTCCGACGGCGATACTGTCGGGGAAGTCGCCCCACTCCACGTCGACACGGGGCAGCTCCCGGGCCGCCTTCACGATGCGCTCGGCGACGGACTCGCCCATGCCGGCGCGCTCCAACTCGCCAGCGCCCGCATTCACCACCTCGGCGGGCGAGGTAAAGCCCGCATCCGCGAGCCGCTCCGCGCGGCTTGCGCCGACGCCGTCGATGGCGGTGAGCGCGACCGCCTCGCGGGGGACGCCGTGTTCGACACGCGCCTCGACGCGGCGTGCGAGGTTGGCGGCCCGGGCGCCGGCGAAGCGGTCGAGGAACTCACACAGCGCGGCCAGCAGCCGAAGCGCGTTCTGGCGGATCACCCACGCATCCGAGCGGAGGTCCGAGGGCGTCGAGCCGTCCATCGACGCCAGCAGGATGGCGAACACCTTCCGGTGGCCGTCCTCCAGATGGGTGTCGTGGCCCTGGAGCACGCGGTCGACGGCGTCGGCCTCCGCCGAGCGCGCGGAGACGGAGTCGAACTCGCCGGCGGCCGCGACGGTCTCCAGCACCGAATCGACCGTCAGCGTCTCGCGCTCCGCCAAATCGCGGAACTCGCGGGCGGTGTCGAGGCGCATGTAGTACTTCGAGGCGAGCCGTCCGAGCGTGGAGGGCTCGACGGAGAGGTCGGCGTCGGCCTCGACGAACCCCTCGTCGATGAGGCCGTCAAGGGTGTCACGCACCCGATCGCGGATGCCCGCGAAGTCGTAGTCGTCGGGCTTCGACTGCGCGCGGACGTAGTAGAACGTCGTCTCCAGCCACGACATCACGTCCTCCAGCCCGCGGATCGTCCCCATCGCCACCTCGGCGTTGAGGTGCGACTCCAGGTCCTCCGCGAGTCGCGACTCGATCTCCTTGCCCTCCCGGAGCAGGTCGCGGTACTTGTCGGCGTCCGCGCGGTCACAGACGACCCAGCCGTAGCCCACGTCGTCGTAGCCCGGCCGCCCCGCGCGCCCGAGCATCTGGAGCACGTCGAGCGGCGAGATGTCCGTCTCCCCCTCCAGGGGATCGTGATACTTCGTGTCGCGGATCACGACACAGCGCGCGGGGAGGTTGACGCCCCACGCCAGCGTCGAGGTCGAAAAGAGGAACTTGATCTTCCCCTGTTTGAACCACTCCTCGACGCGGTCCTTGTCCGCCTTCGAGAGCCCGGCGTGGTGGAAGCCGACGCCGTCGACGACCGACTGCCGGAGGGTGTCGTTCGTCAGCTCCTTTGCCTCGTTGTGGAAGTCGTAGTCGCCGTGGGAGTCGATCGGGATGTCGCGTTCGGCGATCTCGTCGCGCGCCTTCTTGGCCGCCTGCACCGTGTCCTGCCGCGAGGAGACGAACACGAGCGCCTGGCCGTCCTCCCGGACGTGCGGCTCCGCGAGGTCGAGCGCCCGATAGAGCCGGCGATACTTGTCCGCGAAGGCGTTCGAGCCGTGCGAGTACGTCTTCACGCCGGTCTCCAATTCGACCGGACGATACGCCTCACCGAACTCGTAGGTGGTCTCGGCGGGCGCGTCGAGCCACTCGGCCACGTCCCCGACGTTCGGCATCGTTGCCGAGAGCGCGACGACGCGGGGGTCCTGCAGGCGCCGCAGCCGCGAGACGGTGACCTCCAGCACGCTGCCGCGCTTTTCGGAGTCGAGTAGATGGACCTCGTCGATGACGACGCAGTCCACGTCGGTGATAAAGGAGTAGCGCGCGGACTCCTGTTTCCGGGTGGCGCTGTCCGTCTTCTCCGGCGTCATCACGAGCACGTCGGCGCGCTCGGCGCGCCGCGGGTTGAGGTCGCGCTCGCCGGAGACGACGTAGACGGAGTAGCCCAGCTCCTCGAAGCGCTCCCACTCGCTCTCCTTCTCATTGGTGAGCGCGCGCAGGGGGGCGATGAAGAGCGCCGTCCCCCCCTCCGAGAGGGTCTTGCAGATCGCCAGTTCGGCAAGCGCGGTCTTGCCCGAGGCCGTCGGCGCCGACGCGACGACGTTGTGGTCGGTCTCCCAGATGCCCGGAAGCGCCTCCCGCTGCATCCGGTTGAACTCCTCGAAGCCGAACGCGTCCGCGAACTCCGGCACCGCCTCCGCCACCTTCACCGCGCACCACGCCGGGGTCTGGCTCGCATTATCCGGAGACGGGTGCTTCGGGGGGAAAGGCGTTTCTCATGCGGCCGACCCGGCCGTGGTTACTCCGAATCCCCAGCCAACCGCTCCAGTTTCCGATTACGCTCGCGGACGACTCGCCGGAGATACCCCTCGACGTACGCCCGGTCGAGGAGGTCGCCGAGCGGCCCCCACGGAAGGTCGTAGGAGACGCGGTCGTCGATCAGCGTGTGGTCGTCGTCGATCCGCTCGAACGCGTGTTCGTGGACGAACGAGGCGAACGGCCCGTCCACCTGCTCCTCGCGGAACGACAGCGGCGGCGTCGCCGCGACGACGGCCGTCGTGCGCGTCATCGACATCCCGAAGTGGCTGGTCCGGCGCGTGATCCGGTCGCCCTCCACCAGCGTGTCGTCCGCCGGCCCGTGGACCACCGCCTCCCCGTAGTGTGCCATCGCCCGCTCGTGTGTGGAGACGCTCGTAACCAGCTCGTAGGCCCGTTCGATCCCGCACGGGAGCGTCGTCGTCACCTCCAGGTCGGCCATCGACTGCCGTTCGACGCGAGGGGTTAAGAGTGAACCGCCGATCCGTGCCAACTCCGCGAACGCTCGCCAACTCCCGCGAGCGCGCGCCAGTCGAGCGCGCCCGTCAGACGGCTACCGGCACGGTTCGTCGGAACCAACCGTTTAAAAACCTCTGCGGATATGCACCAAATATGCAACTCGTTTACGTCGGCGCCGCTGCGCTCGCGGCGCTTTTCGTCGTCGCGCTCGTCGTTCGCCGGCTCCGCAGCCCCTCAGCGGAGGCAAAGGCGTCACAGGAGGCCCACGAGGAGGCCCAACAGCGCGACCCGCCGGTCGCGATCGGCAACACCTATGAGTTCGGCGTGACGGAGATGACCGACCACCACTCCGGCAACGAGGTCGCCGTCGGCAAGGTCGAGGGGTTCGTCGTCTTCACCGAGGACGTGCCCGCCGGAATCGGTGAGGGAGACGTGATCCGCGCGAAAGTGCTCTCGTTCAACGAGGGGCGCACTTCCGCGGACGCGACGTTCGTCGAGGAAGTCTGACCACAACACCGACCAGGTCTGACCACGACCGATGCCGGCCGGCCGCCGGAACACCCTACTACGTCCCGGGAGTACCTCACGCCAATGGTCTCCACCCGGCTGGTGGTGTACGTCTCGATGGTCGCCAGCGCCGCCATCGCGGTCGCGAAGTTCGTCGCCTACCTCGCGACGGGTAACGCCGCGATGTTGAGTCAGGTGTACTACTCGCTGTCCGACGTGGGCAACCAGGTGTTGCTCCTGCTCGGCTTTCGGCTGAGCGAAGCGGGCGCAAGCCGGAAACACCCGTTCGGGCGGGGAAAAGAGCAGTACTTCTTCGCGTTCGTCGTCACCGTCCTCCTGTTCGGCGTCGCGGGATTCGCCTCCGTGCGCGAGGGGTACGCCGCGCTCGGCGCCGTCCACCAGGCCGTCGACGTGCGGATCAACTACGCCGTGCTCGGCGTCGCGCTCGTCTTCGAACTGTACGCCTTCTACAAGTCCTATCAGGCGGTCGACGAGGAGGCGAAACGCGAGGGGTTCGGCACGCTGTACGGCGCGTTCCGGCGGTCGAAGGACGGCCCGCTCATCACCGCCGCAACGGAGAACCTCGTCGCTGTCATCGGCGTCCTCCTCGCGATCGGGGGCATCTACCTGACGGACGTGACCGGCAACACGGTGTACGACGCCGCCGCCAGCGCGGGGATCGGCCTCCTCCTGATGACGTTCGCGCTCGGGCTCGCATGGGAGAACCGGAGCCTGATGGTGGGCGAGGGCGTCACCCGATCCCAGCGCGAGGCGCTGCTCGACGCCATCGGCGACGTTGCCGGCGTCGAGCGCGTCGTCGACCTCCGCACCATGCACCTCGGGCCGGAGTCCGTCCTCGTCGCCTGCGAGGTGGCGTTCGACCCCGAACTCGACACCCGAGGGGTGGAGGCCGCCGTCGACGCCGTCGAGGCCGCAGTCCGCGAGACCGTGCCCGACGCGAACCGCATCTACGTCGAAGCCGAATCGAAGGACATCGAGGGGAACGTCCCTGCCGCGATCGAACTCGACGAGAGTGGAACCGAGGCCGGCGACGAAACCGCGAAATAACGGCTGCCCCGACCCCGGACGCTAAGAGCGTGGAGCCACGAGGGGAACTCGAATGCGGGTCACCCTCCTCGGAACCGGCGACACGACGGGGACGCCGACGGTCGGCTGCGACTGTGAGACGTGTGCCGCCGCCCGCGAGCGCGGCGTCTCCCGATCGCGCTTCTCGGTCCACGTCGAGAACGAACGGACCGGCGAATCGCTGCTTGTCGACTTCAGCCCCGACTTCCGCCAGCAGTTTCTCGACAACGACGTTCCCCTCCCCGACGCCGGGCTCGTCACCCACATCCACTTCGACCACCTCGACGGGCTCGGCAACGCCTACCGGGTGTTCGACGGGCTGACCGTCCACGCGCCCAACGAGACGGACCCCGCGACCGACGAGAGCGTCGCTGAGACCGTCCGCAGGAAGTACGACTACCTCGAAGACCGGATCGGCGTCCACGCCCGGCCGCCGATGAAGCGGTTCGAGACCTGCGGGTTCGAGGTCCGGTTCGTCCCCGTCGACCACCCGCCCCTCCTCTGTTACGGCGTCGTCATCGAGGACCCGGAAACCGGCGCGAAGCTATCGCTATCGGGCGACAGCAGCTACGACATTCCCCGAGAATCCCGCGAGGCGATGGCCGACCCCGACCTCCTGTTGGCCGACGCCATCGTCCCCGCCTCGGTCTGCGAGCGCCACCCCATCGGCGGCCGCCACGAGGGGCCCGACGGCGTCCCCCGGACCTTCGGCACGAAGCACATGACCCGCGAGGGAGCGCTCGCGCTCGCCGACGACCTCGACGCGAAACGAACGCGGCTGGTCCATCTCGCGCACTTCTACCCCGCCGACGAGGCGTTCGAGGAGCCCCTGGCCGCCGACGGCGAGACGTACGAGCTCTAAGCGACCTCCGCCTCCCTCGCACCCGCGAACCGTCCCCACCCTCACTCCCGCGAGCCGCCCACGGCCTCCGCATGTGCCCGATGGAGCTCCGCGAACGCCTCGGCCTCCGCGGCCTCGCGAGCCGCGTCCTCCGCCGCGCCCGCCTCGCCCCGGTCCCGCAGGCGCCGCTTCACGACGCGGAGTGCGTCCGCCTTTCCGCCGGCGATCTCGTCGGCCACCGCCCGGGGATTCGCGACGACCCGCGACACCAGCCCCGTCCGGAGCGCGGCGTCGGCGTCGAGCACCCGCCCCGAGAGCGCGAAGTCGAGCGCCTCCCCCTCGCCCATCACGCGGGGGAACCGCACCGTCCCGCCCCACGCGCCGAACAGCCCGAATCGGACGCCCGGCTCCGCGAACGTCGCGTCCGGCGTCGCCACGCGCACGTCGGCCGCGAGCGCCAGCTCGACGCCACCGCCGCGGGCCGCGCCATCGACCCCCGCAACCACGACCGACTCCGACTCCTCGATGGTCCGGGCCACCCGCTGGCCGTGACGGGCGAACGCTGCGGGGTCCGAGAGCGCGGCCACCGTATCGAGGTCGGCGCCCGCACAGAACGCCTCCCCGGCACCCCGGAGGTAGACGACAGGTTCTGTGGCCTCCCGAACAGCCGCCTCCAGCGCGGTCAGATCCCGGGGACGAATCGCGTTCCGGCGGTCGGGACGGTCGAGGGTGACGACGCGGACATCGCCGTCCCCGCGAGTGCGGATCATGCCGGAGGCAGGCGGTCGTTTCCAAAGGTCTTTGCCCTTCCCGGCGCAATTAAACGGTAATGGACGATGCCGCGCGGGCGCGGGAGGCCGCACGCGAGGCGCTCGACGACGTGGAGCCCGAGCGCCTGCGCGTGACCATCGACGATCAGCTCCTCGACGCGGCAGTGACGCCCGGCGTTCTCGTACTGGTGACGACCAGGGCACTCGATCCCGACCACGACGCCGACTCGGACGACGAAGCCGCCCGCGAGCGTGCCGCCGGCGTACAGCTGATTTACGAGGGGCTCCGACTCACCCGGCGACTCGCCCACGAGGAGCCGTGGACGACCGCCGCAGCCGCGGACGCCGACATCGCGGCCGACATGGACGTACTCGCGGCCGACGTGCTCGTCTCCCGCGGGTTCTCGCTGCTCGCACACACCGACGCGGCAGCGGCCGCCGTCGAGGTCGTGCGCGCGTTCGGCCGCGACCAGACACTCCGTGACCGCGAGGGCACCGACCCCGACGCGGCCGCCGCGTTCGACCGCAACCTGGAGGTCGACGCCCTCGAACTCGCCGTGGTCGCCGGTACCACCGCCGCCGGCGGCGACCCACCCGCCGAGCTGCTGGAGTACGCCCGCGAGCTCGCCACGGACTACGACGGCGAGTTCCCGCCGTCGAACCGCGCGATCCCGGAAACCGCCGCGGACCGCATTGCGGACATTTCGGAGCGCGCCGTCAGCGCGGCGGATCGGTGACGACGCCCCAACCCAGCGCGGCGAACCGGTGAGGCGAGGAAGTCGCTCGCACAACCCCGTGCGATCCGGTGACGGAACGGTCCCGGATCGAAACCCCTAAAGTCAACTCCGGTCAACGACTATTCGCGCGCCTGGGTAGCTTAGCGGTAAAGCGCGTCCTTGGTAAGGACGAGACCCCGGGTTCAAATCCCGGCCTAGGCTTGTTTCTCGCACCATTACTTCACCGAGCCCCAGCTATGCCGTTCTCGCCAACCATCACTCTCCCCCGAACGCCACCGCTCACCGAATCACCAAATGGGGAAATCGGCACCGCGGCGGATCGCCGCGATGCCGAACAGGGGAATGCGCGTGACACGACGGCGGCGAGCGCCGCCGTCCCGGTACCGCGGGTGTGGGACGCGACCGCCGGCGTCGGGTATCGCGGGTCGCCCGCGTCCGGTCATATCGACCGACGGGAGCGACTTAAACCCGCGTCAGACGTGTGCTCGGCGTCCGTCGCGTGTCTGACGGCGCACGCCGGCGGGCGGTCGCCGGACACTCACAACCGCTCGAAAGAGCACCATCGCCGTAACCACAGACAGTTCCGAAAAGGATAGCTCGAACCCGCATTCGGTTCCTGAAAACGCCTATCCGCTCGCACCTCATTTCGTCTCTCGTGGCAATTCGAGACGGGTTTGGCGCGATCGACGGCATCAGATTCGACGCCGGCGAGGTAACCGGGGCGTTGGGAGATTCGATTACGGTGCTCCCGATAGTCGTCTCGCTGGCGCTGTTGACCCCGCTCTCGCTCGCGCACACGCTCCTCGCGTTCGGCGTGTTTCAGATCCTCTGGGGCGTGGTGTACGGGATCCCGCTGTCGGTGGAGCCGATGAAGGCGCTCGCCGGGCTGGCGATCGCCGGCGCCATCTCGCTCGGCGAGCTGGTGGCTGCCGGGCTGCTCGCCGGCGCCGTACTCCTCTTCGCCGGACGGCTCGGCGCGGTGGGCGCCATCGAGCGCATCGTCGGCCTCCCCGTCGTGCGCGGGATCCAGCTCGCCGTGGCGCTGCTGCTCGCGGTCACCGGCGTGGAGCTGGCCGCCGGATCCCCCGGCGTGGCGGCCGCCGCGACCGGCGTCGTGCTGATCGTCGCACTGGCGGGCTACGGAAACGCCAGCGCGCTGGTCGTGCTCGGGCTCGGCGGACTGGCCGCGGTGTACGCCGCCGGCGTGCCCACGCCGACGCTCCCGGAGGCGACGGCGTTCGCCAGCGGGACGCCGGTGTTCTCGCTCGGCGCCGTCGAGGCAACGGTCGCGCAGCTGGCGATGACGGTGGGCAACGCAGCGGTGGCGACCGCACTACTCTGTTCGGACCTGTTCGACCGCGACGTGTCGGCCGACCGACTGGCCGAGAGCATGGGCGGGATGACGCTCGCTGCGCTTCCGATGGGCGGCCTCCCGATGTGTCATGGTAGCGGCGGGCTCGCCGGCAAGCACGCCTTCGGCGCCAGAACCGGCGGCGCGAACGTGCTGCTCGGCGTCGGCTACCTCGGGCTCGCGACCGTCGCCGGCGTGGCGCTCGCGTTTCCGCTGGCGGCGCTCGGCGTCCTCCTCGTGCTCGTGGGCTACGAGCTCGCTACGACCGCGATGAAGAGCGACGACCGCCTCCTCACGATCGTCGTGGGGCTGCTCGGCGTACTTGCCAACGTCGGGCTCGCGTTCGTCGTCGGAACGGCCATCTCCGTCCTGCGCCGCAAGGTCGATGTGGTGGGCGGTCGTTGACCCGACGATGACGACCTTCGCGTCGCTGTTCAAGCGTGCTCGTGCCGTCGAGACCGATGTCGACGCCGTGCGCACCGCACTGGCGGATCGCCGAGAGTCGGAGCGCGAGGACGGCGAGACGGCTGCCGACCGGGAGACTGTGGAGGATGACGAGCTCGGATCGGGTGAGGATGCCGGACGCGGATCGGCTGATGTCGACGGGCGACCGGAGCCGAGCCCCGCACGCGTGGTCGCGGACGCCGACGTTCTCGCGGCGGACTTGCTGGTCGGCGGAACCCCGCGGGAAGCGCTCGACCGGCTGCGCCGCCACTCGTGGACGACGCTGGTGGCGAGCGACGCCCTACTCAACGACGCCGAGGCAGTGATCACGATGCTCTCCGACGCCGAGCTTGCCGGCGGCTGGCGGACACGGATGGAACGGTGGCGCGAGCCGGTGACGCACGTAGCCGGCGACCATCCGGCGCTGGCGTCCGCCTACCACGGCGGCGCGATGCAGGTTGTGAGTCTGGACCCGTCGCTCACGGGACCGGCGGCGGGCGCCGGGCTCCGCGGCCGGTTCGCGGTGAGCGTCCGGGAACCGCGGGCGTTCGCGGCGGTGTTCTCGCCGGCGCGACTCCACCCCGAAGTGGTCGGCGGGGAGTATCCCGGCCCGGACCGCGACCCGCGGAACTGACCCGCGTCGTGGGACGGGGGCAATAGCGAACAGGCGACACGGGCGGAACCCGGAGCGACGTGTCACGCGACCGCTGCCCGCTCCGGGGTGATTCGAGAGGGCACGCCGAGGGATCGTTCCGTCATCCCTGATAAGGGTGTACCTGACGCTCAAGAGGGGGATGCGTCGGGTCGTTCCCGAAGCCGGTCGAGAACGCGTCCAATGCGGGTTTCGTCCGCCGGATAGGTGCCGAAGACGACGTGGTCGGCGTGTGCGGCGGCCAGCTCCGCGACCTCGACGAGGCGATCCTCGCTCGTGTCGGCCGCCGAGAGCTGGATCGTGAGCTCGGCGTCCAGTTTTGCGGTTCGTCCGGCGAAACCGCGGGCGAGCGACTCCACCCAGTAGATCGTCTCGTAGCCCGGCCCACAGAGCGGGACGTGGAACCCGTCGACGTGCGGCGCGAGCGCCTCCGGTTCGAGTCCGGTACGCTCCTGGAGGTTCCCGGGATAGGGGTCCGGATAGAGCGTCACCGAGAGGTCACCGTCCACGCGGTCGGCGGCGTCGGCGACGAACTCGGTGAGCGTTTCGACCCGCCACGCGTTCCGGTCCTCGTGGTCACTTGCCGCGAACCGGCGGTCACAGCGGTCACAGTGACAGAACGACGCGCCGGGAAAGCCCACCGTCGTGAGCCGAACGTCCCCGGCTGTCGTCTCGGCATCAGCCGACCCCAGTTCGGCGATCCGGTCGAGGAGCCCGCCACGATACGCCTCGTCGGTCGGGCAGACGACACCCCACTGAAGTCGGTCATGGTCGGGTGTCGCGGGTATCCCGTCGGCGTCGACCGCCGCCCTGTCGGGGTCGCGCTCGACGAGACCGGTGTCACCCCAACAGGCGACGGAAGCGACCGCGTCGGGGCCCGGGTCGCGGCTGTCGCCGGAGACCTCGTCCGCGAAGACGTACGCGAGGTCGGGGGCGATGCGGTCGACGGCGCTCGGGTCGCTCGTGAGCACGCCGAACGTGGTGTCGGAGCCTCGTTCGGCCATTTACGTCTCGTCCCGTGAGCGGTCGGCGTACCACTCCGCGAACTTCTCCAGCGCGCGGCCGCGGTGGGAGACGGCGTTCTTCCGCTCGGTGTCCATCTCCGCGAACGTCTCCTCGCCGTGCTCGAAGATCGGGTCGTAGCCGAAGCCGCCGTCGCCGCGGGGCGCGACCATCCGACCGGGGACGTACCCCTCGAACAGCTTGACGGGAAGCGGCTCCGCGTCGGTTGCGTCGCCGGCGTCGCCGTCAGGACCGGCGGCCGCAGCGGCGACGCGCTCCTCCCGGTCGACGGGGTCCGGCGAGGCGGCGAACTCCTCGCCGTCGCAGTACGCGAGCGTACAGCGGAAGGCGGCACGGCGGTTTTCGAGGTCGCTCGCCAGGTCCCACACCGCCTCCACGCCGAGGGTGTCCTCGACGTAGGAGGAGTACGGGCCCGGGAAACCGTCGAGCTCCTCGATGAACAGGCCGGCGTCGTCGACGAGCACGGGCTTGACGGCGTGCCGGTACGCCTCGCGGGCGCCGCGGGCGGCGATCGGGCCGAGCTCGGCGGCCTGGATCTCGGTGTAGTCGAAGTCGAGCTGCTCCACGCTCCCCTCCCGGAGGTAGCTCTCCGCCTCCCGGACCTTCCCGGGGTTCGTCGTCACGTATCTGAGCATGGTCGATGCTGGAGGTGAGGTCGGGAATAGGCGTCGAAAGCGGGTGGGTGAGCGCAGGCAGCGGATCATCGCAGGAGACAGTTCCACCGCTGCAGTCCCGGATCAGACCGGCGGATCGTCCAGCCACGCCTCGATGGCCCCGGCCATCGCGCCGCGACGGTGGATGACCCCTCGTTCGGGATCGACGACGGTGCTCTCGGCGCCATCCGTCTCGCCGCCGTCGACGACGACAGCGACTCCCTCCCGAATCCGGTCGCTGAGCTGGTCGGGGCGAGTGACGCTTCCGATGCCGGAGACATTGGCGCTCGTGGCGGTGAGCGGTCCGGTTTCTTCGAGCAGTGCCAGCGCGATCGGGTGATCGGGAACCCGAATACCGACCCGGTCGCTGCCGGCGGTGAGCACGTCCGGAACCACGGGTGCGCGCTCGACGACGACCGTCACGGGACCGGGGAGAAACGCGCGCATGAACGCGATCGCCGTGTCGCTCGGCTGGGTGTACCGGAGCGCGGCGTCCGCGCTTTCGACGCCGAGCGAGAGGGGCTCGTCCCGGTCGCGGCCTTTCAACTCGAAGACGCGGGCGACGGCGTCGGGATCGAGCGCGTCCGCGCCGAGCCCGTAGACGGTTTCAGTGGGGTACACCACCAGGTCGCCGGCGGCCACCGCGGCGGCGGCTCGCCGGAGTTGCTCGCGGGACGATTCCGAGGGTCGGTCGTCTGGATCCGCAGTCACGGCCGGTGGTTCGCTCCCGACGCGAAAAAGCGTGCCGACGGCGGTCCGAGCACCTACTCGACCAGCGACGCGATCGCCTCGTCGACGGCGTCGTACTCCGGGAACTCGGGATGTTCGCTCGCGACCCAGGCGTACTCGACGGTGCGGTCGCCGTCGAGCAGGAACACGGCCGGACGCGCCTCCGTGATTCCGGTCATGCCGTCGATGTCGTGGGAGACGCCGTACGCTTCGAGCACGTCGCCGCCGGGGTCCGAGAAGATCCGGACGCCGTCGGCACGCTCCGCGAGCAGCGACTTGTGCTCGTACGGCGAGGAGACGGAAAGGCCGAGCACCTCCACGTCGTCGGCCCAGCCGCGGTCGTCGACCTCGTCGTACAGGTACGTCGTCTGGAACGCGCCGTCCATCGGGTGGGACAGCAGGAGCGTCGGCCCGTCGACGACATCGGCGAGCGCCCGGTCCTCCCAGAACTCGTCGTTCACGAGCGGCCGGGTGAACTCCGGCGCCGTCTCGCCTTCGACCGGGTGGTGCGTGTCGGGGAGTTCGACGACCGGGAACTCCGGCATCAGACGCCCCCCGCCGCGCTCGCGGCGTCGTCGGCATCCTCCTCGGCCCCGGCGTCGCCGTAGGTCCGTTCGAGGTACGCAACGATGTTGGCGCTCTCGGACATCGTCACACCCGTCGCCTCGTCGACGATGGCGGGGACGCTTCGCGTGCCGGAGACGCGCTTGACGACGTTGCGCTCGGAGTGCATCGGCTCGACGTACCGGGAGCGGTAGTCGAGCCCGAGTCGATCGAGCACGCGCACGACGCGCTCACAGTACGGACACGCCTGCAGCCGATACAGGGTGATCGACGGGTCGGTCATGGCACCACGTTGTGTCGCCTGCGCCGTAATCGTGTCGGCGCCGGCGGTCGTGACGGGGGAGAACACCGGAGGAGCGGCTTGCAGGGTGACCCGCCGAGCGCAGACGGAGGGTAACCCTTTAACCGTCGCCCCGCACACGTTTAGTGAGAATGGGCTTGTCGTTGAGCGCGCTGTTGACCGGGGTGCTCCAGATACCGGTGTTGGACCAGACCACGGTGACGATTCTCGGGGTCCTCGCGATCATCGTGCTCCTCGGGATGTCCGCGTTCTTCTCCTCGTCGGAGATCGCGATGTTCTCCCTGCCGAAACACCGCGTCGACAGCCTCGTCGACGAGGGCGTGAAAAGCGCGACGCTGATCCGCGAGCTGAAGGACAACCCCCACCGGCTGCTGGTGACGATCCTCGTCGGCAACAACCTCGTCAACATCGCGATGACCTCCATCGCGACGGCGCTCATCGGCATCTACGTCGACAGCGCGCTGTTCACCGTCCTCCTCACCACGTTCGGGATCACGGTCGTCGTGCTCCTGTTCGCGGAGACCGCACCGAAGTCGTACGCCGTCGAGCACACGGAGTCGTGGTCGCTGCGGATCGCCAAACCCCTGAAGCTCTCCGAGACGGTGCTGTTCCCGTTGGTCGTCGTGTTCGACCACCTCACGCGGGCGATCAACACGCTCACCGGCGGCCGGGCCGCCATCGAGTCGACGTACGTCACCCGCGAGGAGATCCAGAACATCATCGAGACCGGCGAGCGCGAGGGCGTCATCGAGGAGGAGGAACGCGAGATGCTCGACCGGATCTTCCGGTTCAACAACACCATCGCCAAGGAGGTGATGACCCCCCGTCTCGACGTTACCGCCGTCGCCAAGCAGTCCTCCGTCGAGGACGCGATCCAGAAGTGTATCCAGGCCGACCACGAGCGCGTCCCGGTGTACGACGGCAACCTCGACAACATCGTCGGGGTCGTCACCGTCCGCGACCTCGTCCGCGAGCTTCGCTACTCCGAGGGCGAGCCGTCGCTGGAGCGCGTCGTCAAACCGACGCTCCACGTCCCCGAGTCGAAGAACGCCGACGAGCTGTTGGAGGAGATGCAGGACAACCGCCTCCAGATGGTGATCGTCATCGACGAGTTCGGCACCACCGAGGGGATCATCACGCTGGAGGACATGGTCGAGGAGATCGTCGGCGACATCCTGGAGGGCGACGAGCCGGAGCCGATCGAGTTCGTCGAGGAGAACGTCGCCATGGTGAAAGGCGAGGTGAACATCGACGAGGTGAACGAGATGCTCGGCATCGACCTCCCGGAGGGCGAGGAGTTCGAGACGCTCGCCGGCTTCGTGTTCAACCGCGCCGGCCGGCTCGTCGAGGAGGGCGAGGAGATCGAGTTCGACGGCGTGCGCATCCGCATCGAGCGCGTCGACAACACCCGTATCATGAAGGCGCGCGTGACGGTGCTGGAGTCCGCCGGCGAGGCCGAGGGCGAGGAGGGCACCGAGGAAGCAGCCGAGGCGGACGGCGCCGAGTAGCCCGACCCGACGGGGCCGTCGACCGGCGCCGCGGCGGGCTACCGGACGAGGCCGTCGACTCCCGCTACAGGACGAGGCCGACCGCGGAGTAGATCCCGAACCCCAACACGAACGAGCCGACGAGCGACGCGACCCACGCGAGGACGGTGTACCCCATCTTCGCCCGGCTCACACCGGCGTCGCCGGCGGCGTAGCCCGCCCCGACGATGGCGGAGACGATGATCTCGTTAAAGGAGACGGGGATCCCGAACGCGACCGCGGTCTGGGCGATGGCGAAGGAGGGGATGAGCGCCGCGATGGAACGACGCGGTCCCATCGAGGCGTAATCCTGCGAGATGGCCTTGATCATCCGCGGGGCCCCGGTCCACGACCCGATCAGGAGCCCGACGCCGCCGCCGACGAGCAGCGCCCACAGCGGGATGCCCACCTCGCCGAAGATGGGGACGAGCGGGCCGATGGCGAGGCCGACCTGCGAGCCGCCGGCGGAGAACGCGACCAGCCCGCCCATCGCGAGCAGGAACCGGCGCTGGGCGCCCTCCCGATCCCGGCCGGCATCGACGTAGACGCCGACCGCGACGAGCGTCGCGAACGCGAGCGTCACCGCGGCGACGCCCGCCGGCTCGGGGAGGCCGAGCCCGCCCCCGAGCGCCTCGGCGACCGACGCCTGCTCGCCGTCGGGACCGAGCATCGCAAACCCGATGTTGGCGAGGATCACGCCGACGAACCCGCCGAGCACCGCCGTGAGCGGTCGCTCGGGGAACCGCTCGCCCATCAGCGCGCGGGCGACGACGTAGGCGATGCCACCGCCGACGAACGGCGTGAGCACCCACAGCGTGAGGATCTCCGCGTACTTCGCCCACGCCGGGTCGCCGCCCATCGCGAGCCCGACGCCGACCACCGACCCCGTCACGGTGAACGCGGTGGCGATCGGGTAGCCCGCGAACACGCCGATGGCGACGAGCGCGGCCGCCGTGATGAGCGCGACGATGGCGGCGCCCGCCGTGAGCGTCACCCCGCCGATCAGCTCGGTGCCGACCGCCTCGGTGACGTTGGCGCCCTGAAGGACGGCGCCGAGAAAGCCGAGCACGCCGACGATGAGGCCGGCCCGCATGACGGAGATGGCGTTGGCTCCGACGGCGGGCGCGAACGGCGTCGACCCCGAGGAGCCGGCGCCGATCGACCACGCCATGAAGAGACTCGCGGCGGCGGCGACCAGAAAGGTGAGGACGGTGACGACCGCCATCTACTGCTGCCCTTTCTCGTAGCCCTCTCGCAGTCCCATCAACGTCCGGCGGACCAGCAGGAAGCCGAAGAAGAAGAACCCCAGCAGGCCCACGAGGATGAGCACGACGAGCGGGTCGACCGAGATCATACCCCCGATTCCCGCGGCGGCGAGTTAGGCGTTTCGGCACTCCGGCGCGCTCACGATGGGTCGGCACACGCCGGCGGGCGTTGAGGGCCGAGGAGCACACGGCCAGAACGGCGTCCATCGCGGCCGGGACGAGAGACTAAAACGGCGGTTTGTGTCTAAGCCATCTATAAGCAACCGTCGCGTCAACGTGGGAACGCGCCCCCCGTTTCGGCCCTCCATCCGCTCGGGACCCGGCTGTGACGTTTTTCACGCCTCGATCCGGAACTCCCGGAACACCTCCCCGTCAGGCGTCACCAGCCGCCCGTCGAGCCCGCCGGCCGCCGACTCCAGTTCGGCGTGAGCCGGACGGGTCCCGCGGGGCTGCGCGTGACTTCCCGGGTTCAGGATCGGCACCGGCGGCTCGTCGTCGAATCGCGGTGCGTGGGTGTGCCCGCAGATCACCGCGTCGGCACCGCGCTCGCGGGCGAGCATCACGAGCCCGGTATCGCCCGACCGATGTCGGTGCGTGACGAGAAAGCGCACGCCGGCGTGCTCCACGATTCGCGTCTCGGGGAGCCGCTCACGGAGCGCGCTGTCGGCGTTGTTGCCGTACACGGCTCTGAGGTGCTCGGCCTCCTGATAAAAGGCGTCGAGCACCGGCTCGCGGTAGAAGTCGCCGGCGTGAATCACGAGTTCGGCCTCGCGAACGGCCGCCAGCGTCCGCCCCCGCAGACGGTGGCCGTCGGTGCTGTGGGTGTCGGAGACGACGGTGAGCATAGCGAGACTTCGTGACCCGCCTACTGAAAAGTGCCGACTGCTGTCAGCCCGTCGCGGGCGAAACGGCCCCTACTCCTCCAACGCGAGCGCGGCGAGCAGCGACTCCAGCTGCACCTGCTCGTTGGCCCCCTCGCTGATCCGGTAGTCCGCCTCGCCGATCCGTTCCATCAGCCGCACCGCCTCCCGTTCCGTGAGGTCGAACTCCCAGACGGAGCGGTGAAGCTGGTCGATCACGTCGCCGCCGGCCATTCCCGTCTCCGTCAACAGCCGGTCCAGCGTCGCCCGTCCCTTCGAGAAGTCGCCGGCGAGCGCATCCGACACCATCGACTCGATCTCCTCCGGTCGCGCCGTCGCCGTGATCGCGTACACCGCCTCCTCGTCGACGACCTCCCCGGTCGTCGCCGCCGCCTGCAGGGAGTTGATCGCCCGACGCATGTCGCCGTTCGCGGCGTACACCAGCGCGTCGACGCCCTCGTCGGTCACCTCGATCCCCTCCGCTTTGGCGATCTCGCGCACCTGGCCGGCGACCGCCTCGTCCGACAGCGGCGAGAAGCGGAAGACGGCACAGCGCGACTGGATGGGGTCGATGATCTTCGACGAGTAGTTACACGAGAGAATGAAGCGCGTGTTGTCCGAGAACTGCTCCATCGTGCGGCGGAGTGCTGACTGGGCGTCGTCGGTGTTGTGCGTGAGCACCCCGTTCGCGAGCATGAAGTTCGGCGTGTCCTCCATGGTGATGTTGTACGCCTTTCCGCGGTGACTGTAGTCGATGCGACGGATTTCGGCGGTCTCGACTGCCTGTAGCCCGCCGTCTGCGACGATCGCCGGATCGAACTCCTCCCGCGTGTAGTGTTCGTGATGCGGAAGTTCGCCGTCACCAACGACGACGAACGTGTATTCGTCACCGTACGTTTCGAGGAATTCCTCGACCTTCTCCGTCTGTCCCCACAGCTTGGCGACACCCTTCACCTCGATAACGGTGTCACCGACCAGGAAGTCCGGATGGAACACCGAGTCCGACAGCTCAAACGATGGCTCGTATTCGTACTCGATGTCTGCCCCTTGGAGCGCCTTTGCCACCTCGTACTCCCAGTCGGAACGGACGAGGTGTCCAAGTTCTTCGCTATGTCTGATGTTGCCTCCCGTTGGTTCGTGACCCATCAGTGCCTCAGAGACTTTCTGAGCCACCTCGGGGTCGCGCATCGGATTGTTATCACCGCTGATGTCACAGACCGGATAGTCACAGTTTTCGACGCTCTTGTCGATGACCTCCTGCCGCTCGTCCTCGTCAAGACTCTCCCACCACTGGACGGTGGCATCGCCGATACGCTCTTTCACCGCTTCGGGGTCGGCGTCAACGACCCACTCCTCCCACGACGTTCCGGACCGCATCTCGCTGATAGTCTCACGAACGCGCTCGACGGTTTCGTCGTCCATCTCCCAGACGTTGACACCGTGGAACTCTCCTCCATAATTCGGATTGTTCTCGCCGGCAAACCGACCGTCCGAGAGGGTTTCGACGATCTTCTCTCGACGTTCGTCCGACCACTCCGTTCCGTGCATCGGGTTCCCCTCACCCTGCATCTCCTGACTGTGACCCTCGTTCTTGCAGTCGAGCGAACAGAAACGGCCCGCGGTCCAGTCGCCACAAACGTCGCACTCCGACACGCCGATGTCGTCTTTGAAGTCCGCGATCTCGTCACCAGATGAGAGCTCCCGGAGCTCCTTTTCGACGAGACGGCCGGTCTCGTCGACGACAAAGAACGGGTGTGTTGGGCTCGCAACGATCTCTCTGCCGTCCATCAGTTCGACCTCGAAGAAGTCCGCGACGCCGGAGTCCACGAGCTTGCCCGAGTCGGACTGGATCTCGTTGGTCTCGAAGTCGACGGAGGGGATCGGCTCACCCTCCTCGCTCACCTCCTCGATCGGTTTTACTTCGGGCGACGACGGGTAGCCGGTGACGACCTCCGTTCCCGGCGGAACACAAAGCGAGTCGGCCTCGTCGAGGAAGATGATCCGGAAATCGCCGCCGAAGGAGGCGCGCGCGAAGCTCTTGATCCGGTCGCGCACGACATCGATCCCCCGCTGGTCGGAGGCGTTGAGTTCGAGGAAGTTCCCTCGCCAATTCTCTTCTCCGTAGACTTCGCGGGCTATAGCCGTTGACGCGGAGGTTTTCCCGACGCCGGCTGGCCCGGCGAAGAGGAGGTGGGGGATGTCGTCCTGCTCGATGTAGCTCTGGAGGCGCTCGACGATCCCTTCCTGTCCGTGGATGTCGTCGAGCGTCTGCGGTCGATATTTCTCGATCCAGATCTCGCGCCCGGTGGCGGTCGCCGCCGTCGTCTCCTCGCCCTCGCTCATGGTCACTCAAAGGGGTCGGTGGGGTGATAAACGGTCCGAGAACGGGACGCCGCGACGCCGAGCGTAGTCGGTTCCGAGTAGGTCGCGCTCGGCGGCGAGCGCGACGCGGCCCGCCTACTGGAACTCCTCGATCAGCTCGGGAACCACGTCGAAGAGGTCGCCGACGATGCCGTAGTCGGCGATGTCGAAGATCGGCGCGTTGGGGTCGGTGTTGATCGCGACGATCGTCTCGGCGCCCTTCATGCCGGCGACGTGCTGGACGGCGCCGGAGATGCCGACGGCGATGTACACCTCCGGGGTGACGACCTTTCCGGACTGGCCGACCTGCCGGTTCTTGGGCAGCCAGCCGTTGTCGACGATGGGTCGCGACGAGGAGAGTGTAGCGCCGAGCGCGTCGGCGAGGGTCTCGACGAGTTCGAGGTTCTCCTCCTCCTCGATGCCGCGGCCGACGGAGACGAGCACCTCGGCCTCGCTGATGTCGACGTCGCCGCCGCCGACCTCCTCGAAGCCTTTCACGCGGGCGCCGGACTCGGGCGGCTCGAACTCGAGCGTCTCGACCTCGGCGTCGCCGGTGCCGTCCGCGGCGGGCCACTCGCCCTCACGGATCGTGAGCGCGAAGCGGTCTCCCTCAACGGCGACAGTGGTCTCGACCTTCGAGCCGTACATCTCGCGGGTGACGACCAGCCCGTCGTCGTACGCGATGTCGATCGCGTCCGTCACGAGCGGGAGGTCGTGGCTCTCGGCGACCGCCGGCGCGTAGTCGAGGCCGTTAACGGAGTTGGGCATTACGACCGCATCGGCGCCCGTGTGTGCGAGCAGGCGCTCGACACCCGCCTGGTAGACGTTGTGGTCGAACTCCTCGCCGTCCGCAAGGGCGTAGCAGTGGTCGACGCCCGAGCGGTTGAGTTCGTCCGCGAACCGCTCGACGTCGCCGGAGATGACGGCGGCGTGGAGGTCGCCGCCGAGCGCGTCTGCCAGCTCCCGGCCGGCAGTGAGCAGCTCGTAGGAGACATCACGAAGTTCACCGCGGCGGTGGTCCGCGACGACGAGCACGTCGCTCATTATGCGCCCACCCCCTTCTCGCGCAGAACCTCGGCAAGACGCGCCGCCTGCTCGCCGGCGTCACCCTCGATCAGCTCCGCGTCGGACTCGCTTTCCGGCTCGTACATGGACGTGAGCGTCAGCGTGCTTTCGACGTCGTCCGCGCTAAGCCCGAGATCCGCCAGATCCTTGACGGCGATCTCCTTGCGCTGGGCCTGTCGAATACCCCGGAGGCTCGCGTACCGCGGCTCGTTGAGCCCGGTCTGGACGGTGAGCACCGCGGGGAGGTCGACCTCCGTCAGCTCCTCGACGCCGCCCTCCAGCTCGCGGTGGACGTTCGCAGGTCCCTCGGCGTCCGCGAGCTCGAGGTCGTTGACGACCGCGGCGTGCTCGAAGCCGATCCGCTCGGCGAGCGCGACGCCCGTGGCGCCGAAGGCGTCGTCGGACGCCTGTACGCCCGTGATCACGAGGTCGGGCTGTTCTTCCTCGACGACCGCCGAGAGGACGTCGACTTTCGACTCCACGTCGGCAAACTGGCCCTCGAAGGCGTCGTCCCAGACGCGCACGGAGCGGTCGAGCCCCTTGGCGAGCGCCATCCGGATCGTCTCCTCGGAGCGCTCGGGACCGATGGTGACGCCAACGACCTCGTCGGCGACGCCGGCCTCCGCGAGCTGGACGCCCGCCTCGACGCCGTAGTCGTCCCACTCGTTCAGGTCGTACTCGAGGTCGCCCGCGGCGACCTCGGTTCCCTCGATCGCGAAGTCGTCGGCGACCTCGGCGACCTCCTTGACGGTTACGAGAACCTTCATGATCGACGGTTCGCCGCTCTGGAGTAAGGGTTTTCGGAACGTGTCCAAGAATGCGGACCCGAGGGCGGCTCGGCCGTCACTCCGCGCCGAACGTCTCCCCGCCGTTCTCGGCGTCATCCGAATCGCCCGCATCGTCCCCCGTCCCGTCGTCGGGCAGCGAGATGAGATTCTCGCGGCCGAGCCGGAGCTTCTCGATTCGGCCCTCGTCGGCCATCGCCGAGAGCAGCTGGGACACCTTCGCGTCCGACCAGCCGGTCTCCGTGACGACGTCGGCCTGTCGCATCCGGCCACCCTCATTCTCCAGCAGGCGCTCGACGCGCTCCTCGTCGGAGAGGAGCGAGAGGTCTTCCTCGGGCTCGCCCGCGTCGTCAGCCGCAGCGGCGCCCGGTCCGTCGGCCGGACCGCCGGCCGTGGCTCCCGCGCCGGCCACCTCGGCGGATTCGGACTCCGAAGCGGCGCCGACCGCCGCGTCGTCCCCGTCGGCGCCCCCGCCCTCGCCGAACCGCCGGTAGCCGAGCAGTCCGGCGGCGATCAGGAGCGCGGCGACGACGATGGCCCCGGCGAGCAGCGTCCACGGCGGCCCCGGCGACGGCGAGTAGATGGCGATGACCCGATCGTCATCCTCGAACATCCGGGGGCCTTCGATTATCACGGAATTGTCACTGACGTCGTCGAAGCTCGCACCGGGTGTCCCGTCGATGGAGTAGCCCTCCGGCGTCTGCACCTCGATCGACTGGCCGTCCTCCAGCGTCCGGACCCAAGTGCCGTTATTCGCCGTGGTGAGCGCGTCGCCGAGCACGAGGTTCTCGCCGTCCGCCTCCAAAAACGCCGTCCAGGTGAATGTGAGGCGGAGTTCACCGACCGCGACCACGTCGTCGTCCTCCACGCCGACTGCGCCCGGGTCGTCGTGGACGAACACCTCCCGGTCAGGGTCCTCGACCGTCATCTCTCGATCGATGTTCCGGCTGGCGCTCGCGGCGAAGTTCTCGAACAGCGTAGCCGAGGGGCCGATCTCACCCGCACGGAACCGGTCTCCGACCTCCTCGAAGACGGCCGTCTCGTTTGCGTCGGTGAATCGGTACTGGACGCTAACCACCCAGTCGGCGTCTCCGTCAGGGTCCGGATGGACGGTGATCTCCGTCCTCGGATCCGGATCAAATTGACCGACGAGAGTCGGTCGCATCTCCGTGGTTGCCGTGGGTTCGACCCCCGTCGGCTCGACTGACGCATCGTCGACCGCCACTCCGTCGACCGTCATTCCGTCAACCGCCGCTCCGTCGACGGCGCCACCGGTCCCGGCGAGCGCGCCGACGCCGCCGCTCCCGGCCACGACGACGAGGGCGAGGAGGGCAGCGAGGAGGACGCTCGACACGGGATACCGCATACTGTGGGTGAACTCGCGCCCCCGGCAAAACCCTTTCCATCCCTCGTTTTTCACGAAACGACCGCCAGCCTCCGCTTCGCCGCAGTCGCGCCCGGCGGCGTCCGCCGGTGCGCGACACGTTGAGGAGGATTTTTTGTGTTCGGGGATTGTAGGTGAAGTGATGAGAGCCCTCCCGCTGTTCGTCGCGTGCCTCATGCTCATCGCGCCGGCCGCCGGCGCGGCGGTCCCTGCGGCCGATTCCGAGGCTGAGTCACCCGCCATCGAGTCGCTCGTGGAGGACCCGGCGGAGAACGACTCCGTCGTCGAAAACGGCGGCGCCACGCAGGTCGAACCCGCACAGGTCGGCGAGGAGAATCTGACGTTACGCGTGTTGACCACGCCGCCGGATGCCGAACCCCACGTGAACGTCGACGAGCACGGCGCCAACGTCGGGACGGCACTTGAAAGCGAGGTGGACAAGGCGAACGCCGCGCTCGAGACGGCCGCCGTGGTTCGAGAGATCGAGTCGGCGGAGACCAACGAGGAGCGCCAGCGCCGGATCCTCGCGGCAGTGAACACCATCGAACAGGACGAAGTGAGCCTCAACGGCCAGCAGACCGCGGCCATTACCGCCCACTCCGCCGGCGAGCTCTCCGACCGCGAGCTCCTCGTCGAGCTGATGACGGTGAGCGCGACCGCGCGCGAGTACAACGAGCGGCTGGAGGTGCTCGACGAGCTTGCCGACGAGACCGACGGGTTCAGCGCTCCGGGGCGGCTCAACGAACTCCGGGTCCAACTGCAGGTGTACGAGGGACCGGTTCGTGACCGCGCACTCGCTAGCGTGCGCGGAGAGATCGACGCGACAAAGGTGCACGTCGAGTCCACGCAAGGGACGGTCACGCTCGCGACGATCACGGGCGGGGAGTACGTTCGTGAGGCGTTCCGCACGGACCGGTGGGACCGCGGCGGCGGCTCGATCTCCAGCGAGGACGCGATCAACGCCACGGCGGAGGCGTACCCCGAGACCGCGTCGCTGCGCGAGCCCGACGCGTTCGGCGCCGGCGCCATCCAGCGGATCACGATCAGCCACGAGTACGGCGAGCTTCGCACGTTCGTCGGCGGCGGCACCGACCAGGTGTTCGTCGAGAACCAGCGGATGGACCTCGAGACGTTCCCGGACCACGAATCTACCAGCACCGTCGAGGACGGGTTCAACGCGACCGTCGACCGGAGCTACCCCGGCGGACCCGTCCGGGTGACCGTCCTCGACGACGAGGACGGCGACCCCGTCTCGGGCGTCACCGTCACCATGAGCGTCGCCGGCGGCGACAGCGAGGCGATCGGGTCGACCGACGACGACGGCGTCGTCTGGACGCTCTCGCCCACCGAGAGCTACCGGATCAACGTCCTCGACGAGCCGCGCGTCGCCATCCTCGACGGGTTGGAGCCCACGGAGACGCCCCGTGTCGCGGACGAGCGACCCGCGGAGTGACCCACTAGGGACCCTCGCCCACCGGGCCACTCTGGTCCACCGGGCCACTCTGGTCCACCGGGCCACTCTGGTCCACCGGGCCGCTCCGGTCCACCGGACCACCCTCGTCCCCCCGCTACCGCGACCGACCACCCGACACCTTTTGAACGATTCCGACCCAGAGCCTCCGTGACACCGACGGCGCCGTCAGCCGGGGACGACCACACGCGAGCACTCGCACCGGTGGGTGCGGTGTTGCTCATCGCGCTAACGGTCGTGCTCGCCGGCAGCATTGCCGCGGGGACGCTGTCAGCCGTGGGACCGACGGAACCGCCACCCACCGCCTCGCTGTCGCTCGATGTCGACGGCGAGCGGGTGACGGTGACCCACCGAGCGGGCGACCCTGTTCCCGTTGGAACGCTCGACGTGCACGTGACCGTGAACGGCGAGCCGCTGGCCCACCAGCCGCCGGTGCCGTTCTTCTCCGCGACCGGCTTCCGACCCGGACCCACGGGGGCGTTCAACGCCGCGAGCGACACCGAGACGCTAACCGCCGGCGAGTCGGCGTCGTTCCAGATCGCCGGGTCGAACGATCCCGCCCTCAGCGGGGGCGACGAGGTCGAGCTCCGGCTGACGGTTCGAGACGGGACAGTGGCAACACTGGCGGCGCGGGCGGAGACGGAAGGGTAAAAAGTCGAAGGGGGATCCGAAGCGCGAACTACTCCTCGGAAACCTGCGCGACGGTGGTGATCGCGCGCGGGCTGACCCGAGTGGCCTGCTGAATGTGATGTTCGAACTCCTCGTAGCCGGCCTCGCGGAACAGCCGGTCGCCCTCCTCCTCGTCGTAAAACAGCATGATGGCGTCCGCCATCCGCTGGAGCACGCGGTTGTTGGGGTAGTCAGGGCCGACGACGAGCACCTGGCCGCCGGGTTTGGCGACGCGGCGCATCTCAGCAAGTCCGTCGACGGGGTTGGGCCAGTACTCGATGGAGCCCGACGACCACACCACGTCGAAGGTGTCGTCCGCGAAGGGGAGCCGCTCGGCGTCGCCACGGTAGAAGTTCACCCGGTCGTGTTTGCCGAACTTCTCGAACGCCTTCGCCATCTGGTGGGCCGACTGGTCGAGGCCGTGGACGTCGTCGGCGTGCTGGAGGAGGCCCTCGGTGCCGAAGCCGGTGCCGCAGCCCACGTCGAGCACGCGGTCGTCCTCGCCGAACTCCAGCCAGGAGAGCGCCTCCGCCCGCATCTCCTCGTTCCAGTTGAACCAGTTGATCCGGTCGTACACCGTCGAGAGGTACTTGTAGAACGTCTGTGCGTTCGCCTTGTTCTCGAGGATCCCCATTTAGCGGGGGTTGGACACCGCGGCCCATAACGCCACGGATTCGCGTGCGCGGGCGGGGATTCGGGAGCGCCCGGAACGTGCCACAGCGTGTGAAGCGCGGCGCGAACGGCGACCGCTGCCGTTCCGCTTATCCGCCGGCGCTGTCAAGGGTGGTGCATGCACCCAACCACGACCGGCCGGTTTCGCGTCCACGACCGGCGCGAACGACCCGCCGCCGCGGGACCCGACGACGGGGATCGGCGCGACGGCGCCGACGAGGAGTTCGTCCTCGTCGAACATCACGACGAGCCCGTCGCGCCGGCCGACCCGGACGCGGCCGAGGCGTACGACCCGCTGTACGTGGACGCGACCGCCTACGGCGACGCGCTCGGCGATGCGGTCGCCAAACTCGACCCCGGAAACGTCGTGGAGACGACGCTGGCGTGGGACGACGGCGACGCCCGATTCGAGTCGGTCGAGGTCGTTCGTGAGACCCGCTTCCGGTTCGCGGACAACGTGGAGGGGATCTTCGAGGCCGCGGTCGAGGGATGGCAGGACGCCCGCGCTGCCGGCGAGGCGATGACCGCGACGACCACCCGGTCGCAGGACGGCGACCCGAACGGTGCGCTCTACCTGTTCGCGGACGCCCCCGGGCGCGACACCTTCGCGGAGATGAAGGCGGGGACGATCCCCATCGAGCCGCTCGTCGCCCGCGTCAACCAGCGACGCGACGACGACGCCGAGCGCGAGGTGTTCGTGCTCCGCCCGGCCGACTACGAGTTCGTCGCCGTCTACGTCGTGTTCGAGCGCGACGGCGTCCTCGCGGGCACCGTCCGGGACACCTACAACCTCGGCTTAGGACTCGCAGAGGGGCTGGACTCCGCCCCGGACGACCAGCAGAACGGCGGCGACTCCAACGACGACACCAACGACGAGTTCGATCTGCAGGACCGCTTATAAGCGAACACCGGACGCCGAGCGGACGACGCGAATACCACCTTTTCAACTGCGGTTGGCGCGCCCCCGAGCGCCTGATAAGGCGCGAGGGGAGCGCGAGGGAGGTCGACGGCGGCCGCGGCGGTGCGGTGCGGTCCCGCGGCCGCCGTCGGCCGAGGCTGGGGAGGCGTGAGGTGCGGTTGCGGTGCCGTGCGGGGCGGGACTCAAAGGGGCAGTCTGCTCCGGGAAGACGGCCGACCGTAGCACCGCAGCGAACGAAGTGAGCGAGGAGCGAACGGAGGCCCTCAACCGGAGCAGGCTGGGGCTTTGCAGGTGTTCGCCGTCATCCTCACTCCATCAGTTGCTTATAAGGTGCCGACTGGGGCTTTGGCGGCCTCGTTCTCCACAGTCGTCGTTCTCACCGCACAACCCGCTTATAAGGACCTGGCTGAGACGTTGAGGCCGTTCGACGGCGCACTCACCGTGTCAACCCCTTATCAGTCACCAACCACAACCACGTCCTCTCACAGCCAGTCCGCGTTCGGGTCCACGCGGTCGTCGGGCACCTCGCCGTTCAGGACGGCGGCGACGGCGTCCGCGCCGCGGCGGTTCACCTCCTCGCGGGCGTCCTCGCTGTACCACGCGGCGTGTGGCGTCACCACGGTATCCGGGCGCCCGACGAGCGGGTTGTCATCGGGGGGCTCCTCCGCGAGCACGTCAAGGCCGGCGGCTTTGAGCCCGTCATCGTCCTCCAGCGCACTCAAAAGGGCGTCCTCGTCGACGACCGGACCACGGCCGGTGTTGACGAGGACGCTATCCGGCGCCAGCGCCGCGAGCGCGTCGGCGTCGACCATTCCGCGGGTTTCCTCCGTGAGCGGCGCGTGGACGGAGACATGGTCGGCACGCGCGAACAGCTCGTCGAAGCCCACCTTCTCGACGCCGTCCGCAGTCGCCGCGGCCATCTCGTCGGCGTCGACGTACGGGTCGTACGCCAGCAGTTCCACGCCGAATCCGGAGAGCTGCTCGGCCGCGCGGCGGGCGATCGGACCGAAGGAGACGAGGCCGACGGTCGCCCCCCGAAGGCGCCGAATCGGGCGTCCGTCCTGCCACGACCAGTCGCCGTCGGCGACCGCGTCGTCGTACGGCTTCAGCGACCGGAGACAGTCGAGCAGCAGTCCGACCGCGTGGGTGGCCACCTCGTCGGTGCAGTAGCCGGGAACGTTGGCGACGACGGCGCCGTGCTCGTCGGCGGCCGCCACGTCGATGTTGCCGACGCCGACGGCCGAGCGGACGACGATATCGAGGTCGAGCGCGTCGACCGCTGCTGCCGGCACGGGCGTCTTGATGTCGGTGACGACGGCGGCGGCCGGCTCGGCGTCGGGGCCGCCGCTGGCCGCCTCCACCAGCCTGTCGGCGTCGCCCAGCTCCGCCACGTCGACGGTCACCGACTCGTCGACGGCGCCGGCGAGCCGCTCGCGGTAGACGGACGGGTCGATCATCGGGTAGTCGGAGAGGAGTACGCGGGTCACGGGCGACCTTCGGGCGCGTGACACTTGAGCGCTGTCGCCGGCGCGGTCGGCACCGGATCACCCCGCCCGCCGCCACCGCCAACCGGGTTCGACGCCTCTTTGCGCCCGCGGGCGCTACGAGCCCCCGTGAGCCAGAACGACGCCGCCGAGGAGGACTCCTCGAAACCACCGATGCTCGTGCTGTTGGAGTCGCTGGGGTTCTACCGGAACGCGAAGGTCGGCGCGGCCACCGGGCTCCTGCTGGCGGTGGCGTTGTACCTCGTCCGGACGCTGGAGCTGCTCGGCCCCGTCGTCGAGGTGCGCGACTACCCGCTGTTCGGCCCGGAGGTGTGGTTCCTCCTGCTGGCGTTCGTGCTGGCGGCGACGTTCGGCCTACTGGTGGCGGCGGGGCTCACCGTGGCGAACGCCGTCTCCGGCGCGAGAGAGATAGCCGCAGAAGAACGCGAGTGAGGTCGGCGGCTCAGTCGGCCGTACAGGACGCCTCGGAGTCGTCGCCCGTGAACTCCTGGGCCGGCTCCGTCAGCTGATAGAGGTTCTGTCGGGCGTCCGCGAAGTAGACGTCCTCGTCGACGACGCTGATCCCCTCCAGCCGTTCGAGTGCGTAGCGAACGGTGCGGGCCGACAGCATCGACTCCTGAACGATCCCCTTCTGTGTCAGCGGTCCGTTGTACTCCAGGACCTTGAAGACGAGCTTGGCGCTCGGCGGCAGGTCGTCGAGACTCTCCTGTTGGGTTCCAGCCATCGTTACGGGTCGAAACCGTACTCGGTGATAAATGTTGATGGAATGGTGGCGTTTCGCACACCGGTAGCGGCTAAATCAACCGGTTTTAACCCCATTAACCGGCAAGAATTTCTTCATTCCGGGTGACAGACTGACTGGTCAGTCAGTTTCGACGGTCTCGCGTGGCTCGCGCGCGGTCGCCGTCGATCCCCCATCCGCGCTAGGCCGATACCCTGTGGGACGGTCGCCGGCGCCACGGCGAGCACGGACACAGTGTGCCCGGCGAGCACGGCGGCCGGCGAGCACCACGAATGCCGGCGGACGCCCCGGACCCCGGACGACGGACGGAACGAACACCTTTTCACGGGCGCAAGCGGACGCGTTACGTATGAGCGACGAGCCGAGCGACGAGCCGCGGATCACGGGTCACACCCGGAGCGTGGTCGTCACCACGATCTGCTGTCTCGCGGGGATCGCCGCGGGCGTGGTGTCTGCCGCCTACGTCGGGACGACCCCCGAGGCCGCGGGCGAGACCACGGCGGTGCTGGTGATGGGCGTCTTCGTCCTCGCCCAGTATCCGATCTACAAGGTGATCGGCGTTGGCGACTTCGGCGTGAAGGACAACCTCTTCGTGGCGTTTCTCACGTTCACGCTGTGGTTCATCAGCTACACCATCCTGCTCACATCGGCGGTGAATCTGTAGATGGCCGACGACAGCATCGCCGTGGTCGACCTGGACCGCTGCCAGCCCGACCGCTGCAACTACGAGTGTGCGAACTACTGTCCGCCCAACCGGACGGGCAAGGAGTGTATCACCGAGCGCGGCACGGACGTCCCCGAGGGCGACCCCGACCAGATCCAGATCTCCGAGGAGATCTGTCTCGGCGAGACCTGTGGTATCTGCGTCGAGAAGTGCCCATTCGACGCGATCGAGATCATCAACCTCCCGTCCGAACTGGAGGAGGAACCCGTGCACCGCTACGGCGAGAACGCCTTCGCGCTGTACGGGCTTCCCACGCCCGAGCCCGGGAGCGTCACCGGAATCCTCGGCCCGAACGGCATCGGGAAGTCGACGGCGGTCCACGCGCTCGCCGGCGAGATGGTGCCGAACCTCGGCGACCACGAGTCGGACGCCAGCTGGGAGGCCGTCCTCGACCGGTTCCGTGGCACCGGCCTCCAGAGCTACCTCGAACGGCTCAAGGACGGCGACGTGACCGTGGCTCGCAAGCCGCAGTACGTCGACCAGATTCCCAAGCAGTTCGACGGCAACACTCGCGAGCTGCTGGAGCGCACCGACGAGCGCGGCGAGCTCGACTACCTCATCGACCGGCTCAACATCCGGCCGGTGATGGACCAGGACATCGACTCCATCTCGGGCGGCGAGCTCCAGCGGGTCGCCATCGCGGCCTGCCTCGCCCGGGACGCCGACTTCTACTTCCTCGACGAGATCACGCCGTACCTCGACATCGGCCAGCGGATGGTCGTCGCGCGGCTCATCCAGGAGCTGTCGAACGACGAGAGCGCCGACCGCTCGATGCTCGTCGTCGAACACGACCTCGCGATCCTCGACCTCCTCGCGGACACGCTCCACGTCGCGTACGGTGAGCCCGGGGCATACGGGGTTATCACGGACCCGAAATCGGTCCGGAACGGCATCAACGAGTACCTGAAGGGGTACCTCGACAACGAGAACATGCGCATCCGGCCGAACGCGATCACCTTCGAGGAGCACGCCCCGCGCGTCTCCTCGAAGGGAACCCCACTGGTCGAGTACCCGGACCTCCACAAGTCGTACGGCGACGGCGAGTTCTCCCTCGACGTGGAGGGCGGCACCATCTTCCAGTCGGAGGTGCTCGGCGTCGTCGGTCCCAACGGGATCGGGAAGTCGACGCTCGCGAAGCTGTTCGCCGGCGAGCTCATCCCCGACGAGGGGGAGCTCGACTTCGCGCTCGACATCGCGTACAAGCCGCAGTACATCGAGATCGACCAGCCGATGCGGGTCGACACGTTCCTCTCGTCGATCACCGACGAGTTTGGCACCTCCTACTGGAACACGGAGGTCGCCCAGCCGCTCCAGCTCGACCGGATCATGGAACAGCAGCTCACCGACCTCTCCGGCGGCGAGCGCCAGCGGGTCGCCATCGCGGCGTGTCTCTCCGAGGACGCCGACCTCTACCTGCTGGACGAGCCCTCCGCACACCTCGACGTCGAACAGCGGGTGCGCGCGACGACCGCCATCCGCCGCTACGCGGAGAACCACGACGCGACGGTGATGGTGATCGACCACGACATCTACATGATCGACCTGCTGGCCGACCGCCTGATGGTGTTCGACGGCGAACCCGCCGACCACGGGCACGCCGCCCCGCCACAGGAGATGCGCGAGGGGATGAACGACTTCCTCGCCGACCTCGACATCACGTTCCGCCGCGACGAGCGGACGGGACGCCCCCGGATCAACAAGCCGGGGTCACAGAAGGACCGCTCGCAGAAGCGCGACGGCGAGTACTACTACTCGGTGTAGTCGCCTCTTCGGGGCCCCGTCTTTGAAGCCGCTCCCCTCCGGCAGCCGGAGCGCGCCGGCGCCCGGTTCCGCGACGGCAGTCGCAAAATCGACGTTAGCGGATCAGCCGTGAACAGGAACCACAGAGGTTCTCCTCTTTGACGTCGACCTCACGGACGGTCGGAGAGAACGACATCACGCATTTGCTGTTGTCGCAGTGTTCGAGTCCGAGGGTGTGACCCACCTCGTGGACCGCCTCCTTGCGGACGCGGTCGGCGAACACGTCGGCGGCGGGCTTCGTCGAGATGCCGCCGTCCGAGGAGGTCTGGAGCCGGTACGTCGAGATAACCGACCCCTTGCCGTTGAGGTACGCCAGCCCGAACACGTAGTTGCGCCGGCGGTAGTAGAGGTCCTGCGGGGTGATGCCGATGTTCTTCTCACCGCTACCGACCCGGCCGACGACCTCGATGAGGTCCTCCGCACGATACTGGCCGCGGCTCTCGTCGTAGGCGGTTTCGGGGACGGGCTGGTCGTCGTGGACCGTCACGTCACAATCGTAAACCGACCGCAGCGCACTGGAGGCCTCCCGCTTGGCACGCGGGGCGACATCCCCCACTGGAACGATGTCCACGAGCATGCGACGGTTTTTGTCCGCAGCACGCATAAACCCCGCGTCGTGACCGCTTCAGACCGTGGCCCACTCGTCGACGCACTCGCCGACTTCGACCGCCTTCTGGAGGTCGGCGTCGGCACTCGCCCGGAGGTCGCACGCGAGCTCGCCGCGCGCGGCCGCGAGGTGGTCGCCATCGACGTGCGCGCCGAGGCGCTCCCAGCCCCACCAGGGCCTGACCCCGAGAGCGAAGCTGCTCCGGGAAGCCTTCGGTTCGCGGTCGGCGACGTGCTCGCGCTCGCCGACAGCCTGGATCCCGCCGGCGACCTCGGCGGAACCGTCAACGGTGGCCTCGGCGGGCCGTTCGACGCGGTGTACGCCTGCAACCTGCCCGCCGAGCTCCAGCGGCCGACCCGCAAGCTGGCCCACCGGCTGGACGCGACGTTCGCGTTCACCACGCTCGGGTTCGAGGAGCCCGTCGTCCCCGCCGAGCGACGGACCGTGGGTCGCGAGACGTTGTACGTTGTGGAGCCGCAGTAAGCGCCGGACCCCACTCGCCGGCCGTCGAAAGCCGGAACGCTCTTTCGGGAGCCCCACGCCGATTGAACCATATGCAGGTGGACGCAGTCGTTCTCGACATCGACGGGGTGCTGGTGGACGTCGCAGACTCCTACCGTCGCGCGATCATCGAGTCGGTCGACCGGGTGTACGGCCGCACCATCGACCGTGACGCCGTCCAGGCGTTCAAGGACGCCGGCGGCTTCAACAACGACTGGGAGCTGACGTACGCCGCCGCCCTCTTCGTGCTCGCCAACCGCGAGGGGCTCCACATGGAGGTCGACGAGTTCACCGACCGGATCGCCGAGGCGGGCGGCGGGCTCGAAGCGGCCAAGTCGGTGGTAGGTGACCTCCCGAGCGTGCCGCAGGCCCGCGTGCGCGACCAGTGGGACACCGACCGGCTCCACGAGACGTTCCAGGCGCTGTACCTCGGCAGCGACCTCTACCGGGAGCTTGAGGAGGGCGAGCCGCCGTTCGAGGCCGACGGCTACATCCACGACGAGCCGGTGTTGCTCAAGGCGGAGACGATCGACGACCTCCGGAAGGAGTTCGACGTTGGCGTGCTCACGGGACGGCCCGCCGCGGAGGCCGACATCGCGCTGGACCGCGTCGGACTCGACGTTGCCGACGAGCACCGCTTCACGATGGACGACTGGGAGGAGGGGAAACCGCACCCTCGCGCGCTGGTGACGCTCGCCGAGCGGTTCGACGCCGAGCGCGTGGCGTTCGTCGGCGACACCCTCGACGACGTGCGCACCGCACGCAACGCCGACGAGCACGACGAGGATCGCGTCTACTACGGGATCGGCGTGCTCACCGGGGGGCTCACGGGCGAGGAGGGCCGACGGAAGTACACCGAGGTCGGCGCCGACGCCGTCGTGGACGACGTGAACGAGCTCCCCGAGCTACTGGAGTAGCCGACCAGCCCCGCGGATCCGGCAACCCCCGCACGCTCCGCCGGCTACTTGGTCTCGTGTGCACGAGTAGCGAGCATCCGATGGACGACAACGACCGCCGGATCGTCTCGTTCACCGCCGTGGCGCACGGGCTGGTGCACACTTACGAGCTCTCGATCCCCATTCTGATGACCGTCTGGCTCGTCGAGTTCTCCGTCTCCGCCGCGGTGCTCGGCGCGCTCGTGACGGTCGGCTACGGGCTGTTCGGGGTCGGTGCGCTCCCCGGCGGCGTGCTCGTCGACCGGTTCGGCTCGAAACCCCTCATCCTCGCCTGTCTGGTCGGGATGGCCGTCTCGTTCGTGCTCGCTGCCGGCGCGCCCAACATCTACGTGCTGGCGGCCGCCATCGCGCTATGGGGCGCCACCGCCTCCGTCTACCACCCCGCGGGGCTGGCGCTGCTCTCAAAGAGCGTTGCGAATCCCGGCACTGCGCTCGGCTACCACGGAATGGGGGGCAACGTCGGCATCGCGTTCGGGCCGCTGGCGACCGCCGTCCTCCTGCTGTGGTTCGACTGGCGAGCCGTCGCCGTCGCGCTCACCCTCCCCGCGATCGTCGTGGTCGCGTACGGGCTGCTGATCGAGTTCGAGGAGGGCGGCGGCGCGTTCGACGCCGAGGACGCCGGCGGGACGAAAGGCCAGGTGTCGGCCGCCAGCATCGTCAGCGACACCAAGGTGTTGCTCACGCTCGGCTTCGTGCTCGTGCTCATGGTCGTGACGTTCAACGGCCTCTACTACCGGGCGTTCCTCACGTTCCTGCCGGATCTGCTCGGCGACGTGCTCGACGGACTGGTGACGATCGAGATTTTCGATCCCGACAGCCCCTACGCCGAGGAGTTCGACGTGGCGCGCTACTTCTACGTCGCCATTCTCACCGTCGGCGTCGCCGGGCAGTTCATCGGCGGCAAGCTCGCCGACCGCCTGCCCACTGAACGGGGGCTGACGCTGATGCTCGGGGTCATGGCCGCGCTCGCGTTAGCGTTCGTCCCGGCGACCGCGACCGTGCCGTCGTTCGTCGTCGTCTCGCTGCTGCTTGGCGTTGCCCTCTTCTCGATCCAGCCGCTCTCGCAGGCCACCGTCGCCGCCTACTCGCCGCCGGAAGCCCGCGGACTCTCGTTCGGCTACACCTACCTCGCGATCTTCGGCGTTGGCGCGCTCGGCGCCAGCCTCGCCGGCGTGGTGTTGACCCTCGGCACGTTCGACCACCTGTTCTTGGTGCTCGCAGCGCTCGCCGGCGCCGGCTCGGTCACCTCGGTGGTGCTGTACGAATTCGGCGAACGGCGGAGCTGAAGTATTGTTCACGGCCGACCGTGAGGAACCTGCCGCAGGGGGGCATTATTTCCGTGCGTGCGACACACGTCACCGTATGTACCGAGTCGTCATGCCAGTCGACGTCGACGAGGAGCGCGCCGAAAGCCAGGTGGACACCCTGCTGTCGCTGCCAGCCGAGCCGGAGGAGCTCTCGGTCGTCCTCCTCCACGTCCACGAGGAGATCGACATGCCCGCCGACGAGGCCGGGACGCGGCTGATCGCCGACCTCAATCGCGACATCGAGGAGCTCCAGGGCGTCCCTTCGTCCGTCGAATACGTCGAGGACGCCCTCGCAGACGCCGGCGTGGAGACCGAACGCCGGCAAGTCGTCGCCGAGGAGACCGCCGAGGCGATCCTCGACGTGTCCGGCGACGTGGACGCTGACTCGCTGATCCTCGGCGTACGCGGCCGGTCGCCCGTCGGCAAGGCCGTCTTCGGAAGCGTGACGCAAGCGGTGATCCTCAACTCGGACCGCCCCGTCATCGTCGCTCCCCGAGAGGAGTGAGATGGAGCTCGAGCTCGACGGCAAACGAGCCCTCGTCACCGCCGCCAGCAAGGGGTTAGGATACGCCTGCGCGGAGCGACTGGCCGACGAGGGCGCCGACGTGACGCTGTGTTCGCGGTCGGCCGACCGGCTGGCCGACGCCCGCGCGCGCCTGCTTGACGCCACGGACGCCGACCCTGAGACGGTTCACACGCGCACACTCGACCTCGCGGCAGACGAGGAGCTGGTCGAGGCACTGGAGACCGCCATCGAGGAGGCCGGCGGGCTCGACGTGCTCGTGACCAACCACGGCGGTCCGCCGGTGCAACCGCTCACCGAGACGACGACCGCGAAGTTGGACGAGACGTACCGCTCGGTGTTGCGCTCGACCGCCCTGACGCTACGAACGTGTCTGCCGCACCTAGCCGACAGCAACGGCGGCAGCGTCGTCAACGTCGTGAGCGCCACCGCGCGCGAGCCGTTCGGCGGCGACGTGATGCAGGCGGCGTTCCGGCCCGGCATCTACGCGCTCTCGCGCTCGCTGGCTCACGAGTGGGGGCCGGACGTTCGGCTCAACTGCGCGTGTCCCCGCGGCATCGTCACCGACCGACTCGCGGACAAGATCCAGCTGCTTGCCGACGAGGAAGACGTGAGCTTCGAGGAGGCCCGTCGGCTTCGAGCTGCCGAGCTCGACGTCGACGACCTCGGCGACCCCGACGACTTCGCGACCGCCGTCGCGTTCCTCGCGTCCCCGGCCGCCCGCTACATCACGGGCGAAGCGATCGACGTGGACGGCGGCTGGCACCGGAGCGCCTTTTAAATCGGCGGCGGCGAACCACCGGCAAACCGCCGACGACGGGGCGCGTTTCGACGGAAACGGGCAGGTCAAAGGTTACTTACACGCACGGGAGCTATCGAGATGTAATGAGCAGCGACGCCGAACAAGCTAGCGACGACCGGCGGAAATACGAGTTCCGCAAGGTCATCGAGGACCTCCGCGAGTACGAGGGGTCCGGGACGCAGCTTGTGAGTATCTACATCCCCGACGACAAGCAGATATCCGACGTGGTCGCCCACGTCACCCAAGAGCACAGCGAGGCGGCCAACATCAAGTCGAAACAGACGCGGACGAACGTGCAGGACGCGCTCACGAGCATCAAAGACCGGCTCCGGTACTACGACACCTACCCGCCAGAGGGCGGCATGGTCGTCTTCTCCGGCGCGATCAGCTCCGGCGGCGGCCAGACGGAGATGGTGACGAAGACGCTGGAGTCACCGCCGGAGCCCGTCCAGTCGTTCCGCTACCACTGTGACTCCGAGTTCCTCACGGAGCCGTTAGAGCACATGCTCGAAGACTCCGGGCTCTTCGGGCTCATCGTCCTCGACCGCCGCGAGGCGAACGTCGGCTGGCTGAAGGGCAAACGCGTCGAACCCGTCAAATCCGCCTCCTCGCTGGTTCCCGGCAAGCAGCGAAAGGGTGGCCAGTCAGCCCAGCGATTCGCGCGCCTGCGGCTGGAGGCGATCGACAACTTCTATCAGGAGGTCGCGGAGATGGCCGACGACCTGTTCGTCCCCAAGCGCCACGAGCTCGACGGCATCCTCGTGGGCGGTCCCTCGCCGACGAAAGACGAGTTCCTCGACGGCGATTACCTCCACCACGAGCTCCAGGACAAGGTGCTCGGCAAGTTCGACGTCTCCTACACCGACGAGTCCGGCCTGAAGGACCTCGTGGACAACGCGAGCGAGGCACTGGCCGACCAGGAGATCGTCGAGGACAAACGCCAGATGGACGAGTTCTTCGAGAACCTCCACACCGGCGAGGAGGCCACCTACGGCTTCGAGCAGACCCGCCGAAACCTGATCATGGGCTCCGTCGACCGGCTGCTCATCTCCGAGGACCTCCGCTCTGACGTGGTCGTCTACGAGTGTGAAAACGGCCACGAGGAGTACGAGGTGGTCGACGCCCGCCACTCGACGCCGGACCACGAGTGTTCGGAGTGCGGCGAGGAGGCCGCCGTCGAGGAGCGCGAGGACGCCATCGAACACCTGATGGCGATCGCCGAACAGCGCGGCACGGACACGAAGTTCATCTCCACCGACTTCGAGAAGGGCGAACAGCTGCTCGACGCGTTCGGCGGCATCGCCGGCATTCTCCGCTACTCGACGGGCGTCTAAGCGTCCCCTCCCCGTTCGGCCCGTTGAAGCCCCGAACGGACACGTTCGGCGCGGATTCGTTCGGTACCAAACCGTTGCTGGAGACCTCGGGAGTGAGTGTTGCAGATCGTCGCCGGCGACATGGTATATAAACGCTTGAGAGAGGTGGCGACGCTTCTCTTATAAATGAAGGCGCGGTGCGGTGGCGCGCCCGGCGAGCGCCCAGCGGGCGCTCGCCGGCGCGCGAGGGAGTCGTCGCCTGCGGCGACGACGAGGCTGGGGAGGCGTGAGGTGCGGTTGCTGTGCGGTGCGGGGTGGGACTCAAAGGGGCAGCCGGCTCCGGGAAGACGGGCGACGTAAGCACTCAAAAGGGCGAGCACCGCGAGCCCTTTTGAGCGCGCAGCGAGGCCCGTCTTCCCGGAGCCGGCTGGGGCTTTTGAAGGCGGCCCTCACGTGAGCAAAACGAGCAACTCACCAAATAAACGCCCCTTATAAACGAGAGACAGACACATCAACGTCCCACATATAAACGCCGATCCCACTCACGCGATACACGTACTCTCGGGATCTTCCACCATGCAGTCGCTATCAACCGGGGTGTTTCCCGTTCGTGTCGAACAGGGAGTTTCGACGGAGCCGCCCGCTTTGCTCCGCTTCGTCACCTAGCCCACCAGCTCCAACACCTGTTCGCGCCGGCGCTCGACGTCGAACGCGGCGTCGGGCGCCGACAGCCGCTCGAAAAAGAGCCACGGGTCCACGCCGGCGTTGCGTGCATGCTCGACGAGCGCCTCAACCGCCGCACGGTTGAGCGCCAGCGACTCCAGTTTGCCCACCGCCAACGCGAGCGCGACGCCCGCCTCGCCGGACGGAAAGGCGCGGTCGACGGCAGCGAAGTCGGTGTCCGCGGCGCTTTCCCCTGCGGGCGACACGCCGGCCTCCGCCGCACGGAACGTCCGAAGACAGCGCGTGCACACCGCCGACTCGCGAGCGGGCGCGTACGCGAGGAGTTCCTCCGGAACGACGAACGCGACGACGGGTGCCTCACAGTGCGGACAGACCATACCCGTCGCTCAACGAGTAACACCTAAAAATGACTGACAGAGAGCGGGACCGGTCAGTCGGCGGTTTCGGCGGCTTCCGCGGCCTTCGCTTCCGCCTCGGCTTCCTCCTCGTCCTCCTCTTCTTCCTTCTTCGTCTTGATCTTCTTGAGCCGGAAGGTCTCCTCGCGCTCCTGCTCTTCGAGCTTCTGCTCGATGTACTCCTGGTTCTCGTACAGCTGCGGCAGGAGCGTGAACTCGAGGGCGTTGACGCGCCGCTTGGTGGTCTCGATCTCGTCGAGCATCTTCTTCATCGCCGTCTCCACCTCGGCGGCGAGGATGATCGTCTCCAGCAGCTCCTCGTAGGCGTCGGCCGCCTCGTCGATCCGCGCCGAGGAGCCGAGCAGCCCGTAGCCGCGCTCGTCGAGCGACTTGCGCACCTTCGAGGACTCGATCTGCGGCACCACGACGCCCATGATGTTCTTCGAGCGGGTGGTGATCTCCGGATGCTCTTTCAGTGCGGCGGCGGCGCCGCGCACGGCGACGTCGCCCTCCATGGCGCGTGCCATGTCAAGTTTGCGCTGGGCCGACTCGTAGTCCTCGGACATGTCCGATCGGACGTCCTGCGCCTGATCGAGGATGTCCATGAACTCCATGATGAGGCCGTCACGCTTCTGTTCGAGCGTGTCGTGGCCCCGCTCGGAGAGATCGATGCGGTCCTCGATCGCCATCAGGTTCTTGCGCGTGGGTTTGACGTCCTTGGCCATGGTGGTTAGTCGGCAGCCTCGACGACCTTGCGGTCGGCGTCGTCCTCGCGGTAGTGCTCCTCGATGAACTCCTCGTCAATGCGGTTGAGCTCCTCTTTCGGGAGCATCGAGACGAGGTCCCACGCGATCTCCAGCGTGGTCTCGAGGTCGCGGTTCGTCTCGAAGCCCTGGTCGGTGAACTCGGACTCGAAGGCGTCCGCGAAGTCGAGATACTTGTTGTCGAGCTCGGAGAGCGCCTCGCGACCGACGATGTTCACGAGGTCGCGAAGGTCCTCACCCTCGGCGTACGCCGCGAACATCTGGTCTTTCACGTCGGCGTGGTCGGCGCGGGTGAGCCCCTCGCCGATGCCGTCGTCCATCAGCCGCGACAGGCTGGGCAGGACGTTGATCGGGGGCCGGAGCCCCTGACTGTTGAGGTCGGGGTCGATGTAGATCTGCCCCTCCGTGATGTACCCCGTCAGGTCGGGGATCGGGTGGGTCTCGTCGTCGCCGGGCATCGTGAGGATCGGGATCTGCGTCACCGAGCCCTCACGGCCTTTGATCCGGCCGGCGCGCTCGTATAGCTGCGCCAGGTCCGTGTACATGTACCCGGGGTAGCCACGACGACCGGGCACCTCCTCGCGGGCGGCGCCGATCTCGCGGAGCGCCTCACAGTAGTTCGTCATGTCCGTGAGGATCACGAGCACGTGGTAGTCCTTCTCGAAGGCGAGGTACTCGGCCGTGGTGAGCACCATCCGCGGCGTGACCGTCCGCTCGACTGCGGGATCGTCCGCGAGGTTCATGAACACGACGGAGCGTTCGAGCGCGCCGGTGCGCTCGAAGTCCTCCATGAACTCGTTGGCCTCCTCCTGGGTGATCCCCATCGCGCCGAAGATGACGGCGAACTCGGAGCCCTCGTCGTCGTCGCCCTCCTCCTCTTCGGGCACGGATGCCTGCCGAGCGATCTGCATCGCCAGCTCGGAGTGCGGCTGTCCGGAGCTGGAGAAGATCGGGAGCTTCTGACCGCGAACGAGCGTGTTCATGCCGTCGATGGCCGACACACCCGTCTCGATGAACTCCTCGGGATACTCCCGGGAGTACGGGTTGATCGCCGCGCCGACGATGTCCTGTCGCTCCTCGGGGACGATCTCCGGGCCGCCGTCGATCGGCCGGCCGGAGCCGTCGAGCACCCGCCCGAGCAGATCCTCGGTGACGGGCATCTTCATCGTCTCGCCCAGGAAGCGGACGGATGCGTTCTGGTCGATACCGGAGGTGCCCTCGAACACCTGGATGGCGACGACGCCCTCCGAGGATTCGAGCACCTGACCGCGCAGCGTCTCCCCCTGTGCCGTCTCGATCTCGACGATCTCGTCGTAGCCGATCGCCTCGTCGACCTCGGCGTACACCAGCGGACCGCTGATCTCGGTGATGGTTTGGTACTCTTTCATGTTAGTACATGCTCCGGAGTTCCTCGGTGATCTCCGCTTTGAGATCCTCGACGTACTCCTCGTAGTCCTCCTGCACGCCGATACGGTTGATCTTCGGCGCGGCGTCCGTGTCGACGATCTCCTCGACCGGCACGCCGGCCTCCAGCGCGGAGAACGCCTCGTCGTTGAACGTCTCGATCGTCGTCAGCATGAGGTACGTCTTCTCCGGCGGGCAGTAGGTGTCCACCGGGTGGAAGGCGTTCTGCTGAAGGTACGCCTCACGCAGGTAGCGAGCGACCTCGAGGGTCAGCTGCTGGTCCTCCGGGAGCGCGTCCTTGCCGACGAGCTGAACGATCTCCTGCAGCTCGGTCTCCTCGTCGAGCACGTCGACCGCCCACTGGCGCTTGTCGGGCCAGTCCTCCTCGACGTTCTCCTGGAACCAGGGGTCGAGCTGGTCCTTGTACAGCGAGTAGGACTCGTTCCAGTTGATCGACGGGAAGTGGCGCCGTTCCGCTAAGTCCGCGTCGAGCGCCCAGAACGTCTTCACGATACGCAGCGTGTTCTGGGTGACCGGCTCCGAGAAGTCGCCGCCGGGCGGCGACACCGCGCCGATCGCGGAGACGGAGCCTTCCGTCCCGTTGATGTTCTCGAAGTAGCCGGCTCGCTCGTAGAACTGCGCCAGGCGGGCGGCGAGGTACGCGGGGTACCCCTCCTCGCCGGGCATCTCCTCCAGCCGGGAGGAGATCTCGCGCATGGCCTCCGCCCACCGGGAGGTGGAGTCGGCCATCAGCGCCACGTCGTACCCCATGTCGCGGTAGAACTCCGCGATGGTGATACCCGTGTAGATGCAGGACTCACGGGCCGCGACGGGCATGTTCGAGGTGTTCGCGATGAGCGAGGTGCGGGCCATCAGCGGGTTGCCGTTGGCGGGGTCCTCAAGCTCGGGGAAGTCCTCGATCACTTCCGTCATCTCGTTGCCACGCTCGCCACAGCCGACGTAGACGATGATGTCCGCGTCGGCGTACTTCGCGAGCTGGTGCTGGGTGACGGTCTTCCCGGAGCCGAACGGGCCCGGAATCGCCGCCGTCCCCCCCTTGGCGATGGGGAACAGGCCGTCGAGGATGCGCTGGCCCGACACCAGCGGCTCCGTCGGCGTCTGCTTGTTCGCGGAGGGGCGCGCCTCGCGGACGGGCCACTCCTGGTGCATCGAGATCTCCTCGCCGTTCTCGAGTGCGACGACCGTCTCGGTCACGTCGAAGGAGCCGGCCTCGGCCGACTCGACGACGCCGCCCTCGAAGTCCGGCGGCACCATGACCTTGTGGTCGATGGTGACCGTCTCCTCGACGACGCCGACGATGTCGCCGGGCTCGACCTCGTCACCGGCCTCGACGGTGGGCTCGAACTCCCACTCCTTTTCGAGGTCGATACCGGGCGCGTCGACGCCACGGTCGAGATAGGGGCTGTTCATCTTACCCTCCAGGACGTCCAGGGGACGCTGGACGCCATCGTAGATGGAGTCCAGCATTCCCGGACCAAGGTCGACCGACAGCGGCTCGCCCGTCGACTCGACGGGTTCGCCGGGGCCGACCCCGGAGGTCTCCTCGTACACCTGAATGGTCGTGGTGTTGCCCTCGATCTCGATCACTTCCCCCATGAGTCCTTCGTCGCCAACGTAGACGACGTCGTTCATGCGGGCGTCGAGGTCACGGGCAGTCACGACCGGACCGCTCACGCTTTGGATGGCGCCGGTCGAAGCGCCCTCCGTGGATTCTGCTTTGCTCATGTTAGTCGTCCTCCTCATCCATCAGGTCGATCCCGATGGCTCGTTTGATCTGGTCGCGCAGCCCGCCGCTGCCGGCGCCATCGGCGCCGAGCGTTACGAGGACGGGCTCGATGCTTCCCTCGACCCGCTCGCGGGTCCCCCGCGAGAGGTGCTCGAGGTCCGCGTCGTGCATCACGATGATGCCGGTCTCCTCGTCGTCGAGCGTCCGCTCGACGGCGTCGTCGAGTCGCTCCGACTTCTCGTCGTCCGGCACGTTCTCGAACTTGCGGACGCCGGCGAGCCGGAATCCGGTCGTGAACTCCGGGCTGCCGACAACGGCGATCTCCTGGCTCATGTTATCACCAGCTCGGATTCGATCTCATCGGTCGAGAGGCCGGCCTCCTTCCCGCGCGCGATGGCGCGAATGTTCTCGACCTCGCGCTCCTTGGCGAGGATGTACGAGATGACCGGCGTGACGGAAACCGGGTGGAGCGTTCCCAACCGGTCGCCGTATTTCAACAGCGCGGCGTCGGTGGCGTGCTCGAACGCGATGAGGCTGTCCGCCTCCTCGAGTTCGCGCAGCGCCGGACCGAGCTCGTCGCCGTAGTCGCTGTCGGCGATGTAGTCGACGAGCTCGTCGAGGTCGCGTGCCAGCCGCGACAGCGTCTCCCGGTCGAAGAGGTCGCCCCCCTCGATGAAGTACTCGGCGGGGTCGATGTCCGCACCTGAACGGGCGAGCCGGAGCGCGTTGTCCGCGTTCCGGAAGTCGACCTCCACTTTGAGAAACGCCTCGTACTGGCGAACGGGCTCGCCACGCGGCAGGTTCCCGAGCAGGTGCTCGTAGAACGCGCGGTCGACGGCGTTCTCCAGCGGCACGAGCACGCCGGTCTCCTCGTACTCCTCGAAGGCGGCCGCGAGCGGCTCGCCGTAGATCGTCTCCTCGAGGATCTCGACGACCGCCTCGATCGACTCGGCTTCGAGCAGCCGGCGGATCAGCCGGTCGTCGAACTCGCCGGCGCGGATGAGGTCCTGTTCGACCGCGTCGCGGCCGGCGTCGGTGTAGATGCCGCGGATCACCGTCTTCACGTTCCACGCGTCGAACTTGCGCAGGTAGCGGGCAACCAGATCGTACAGGTTCCCCTCGCTCCAGTCGAGCACCTGCTCGAACTGCTTGGCGAGGTTGGCGTTGAGCGCGTACTCGATCAGGTCGACGCCGCCGTGTTTGCTCCCCAGCGCGTTGATCTCCGTCTCGTAGGTCGACTCCTCCATGAAACGGGCGATCTCCGCGGGGGACATCCGGGTGATCTTGCGATACTCCTCGGTGCTGTACAGGTTGCCGCGGCGGGCGCGAACCCTGGCCACGACGTACTCCGGGTTCGAGCTGCCGACGAGGCTCATTTGTCGAACAGTCGCTCCGAGAGGTTTCTCAACTCGTCGTCCCAGACGGACTCTAAGACGGAGTCGAACGTGTTGTTCACGCGAACGCGGGAGGTGTCGCTCTCACCGATGACGCCGCCGAGACAGTCGACTTCGCCGTCGACCTCGACGCCGTCACGGTCGTCACACAGCTCCTCGAGCAGGTCGACGTCCTCCGGCCGAGTGTAGACGGCGACGTCCTCGTCGTCGAACTCCGCGAGGGTCGCGTCCAGCAGGGTCTCGGTCAGGTCGCGGCGACGGTCTCCGTCGATCCCGGCGATCCGCTCTTCGACGCCCTCACGAACGTCCTCGAGGACGTCACGCCGGGCGGAGAGCCGCTCCTGTTTGGCTTCGAGCTTGGCCGAGGAGAGCGCCTGTTCACGCTCCTGTTCGATCTGACGCTCCACCTCGTCCAGCCGCTCCTCGCGGATGCGCTCGGCGTCCGCCTCCGCCTCGGAGACGACCTCCTCGGCGTCGGCCTCAGCCTGTTCGCGGATGTCCTCCGCACGCGCGCGGGCTTCGTCTCGAATGTCCTCAACGACGGTTTCCAAACTCATTGTAAAAGGGGAGAGAGTGGTTACGCGACGATGAAGACGACCACCAGCGCGAGGATGACGATCGTCTCGGGAAGGACCGTCAGGATGAGGCCGTTGACGAAGAGGTCTTTGTCCTCGGCCATCGCGCCGACGGCGGCAGCGCCGATACCGCGCTCGGCGTACCCGGCGGCGAGCGCCGCGAGACCGACGGCGAGAGCGGCAGCCGTGTCGGCCTCGATGAGCACTTCTCCTTCCTGCAGTACGACGTTCCCGAGTTCGTTGGTAGCTTCAAGCATTGGTAGTAGTTGCGGTTGCTCGTCTCCGAACAGTTCGTATTTGCCTCCACAGTGGACATAAAGCTTCCCAAAACGAACGACGAGAATCACCGGGAGGAAGCCTCTCTCCCTCGTCTATGGGGTCTATTCGCACGGTGAGTGAACGGTGAATCCGCCGCTCGTGAAAATAAAGAAACTACCGCGTGATGGCGGCAGCGGCTACGTACGGACGCTACTCGTCCGTCGTGTACTGCCGGTCGTAGCCGAACGGCTCGTAGGGGTCGCCGCCGCCCTCGTAGAACTTGCCGAAGAACTCGACGTACTCGAGGCGGATTCCCTGAATGCCGGCGGCCGTAATGCCGAGCAGCAGGACGACGATGTGGCCGATGACCGCCACGGCCACCGCGCCGACGACCGCGATGATGCCGATCACGCTCGGCTCAAACGCCGTCGAGATGCCGGCGAACACCAAGTCGACCTCGCCCGCGGCCGCCCGCTCCTGGGCGACCGCGAGGTTGCTGGGGGTGAAGATGAAGTTGAAGCTCCCCTCACCGCCCTGGTCGACGTAGGCACCGAACGCCAGCAGGTTCACCGCCAGCGCCATCCCGCCCTTCGCGATCAGCACCGCCATGATCCGGGCGTAGGAGATGACGTTCACCAGCGGCTCCAGCGCTTCGAGCGCCTCGGCGGGCGCCTCGATGATGATCAGCGCGAGCCCGACGAGGATCATCCCGACCGCGAGCCAGCCGACCTCAACCGGGAAGCCGGCGAACTCGATGAACCCGTACGTGAGCAGGCCGATCGAGTCGAACAGGAAGTCGGGTTTCACGCCGGCCGCCTGCTGGCTGAACACCCAGATCCAGATGCCGTTGAGCAGCAGGATCCACGAGAAGCTCTCGAACACCGCGTGCTTGAGGTCGTGGTACTTGTACTGGGTGACGAAGGAGAGCGCGTATCCCACGTTGAGGTGGAAGATGCCGAAGATGACGCTCACCACGAGCCACGCCAGCGCCCACTCACCGGCGCCCGGCGAGAGCCCCTTCGAGACCTCCCACGACTCGATGCCGAGCCACGGGTACGCGTGGTAGCCAAAGATGTCGATGCCGTAGTAGATGCCGAACAGTATCGTGAAGAGCCCGGCCCAGATGGACACCGCACCCATCTCCCGCATCGCCCCCTCGTAGTTCGAGTAGAGGAACCAGCCGATGGCGGCGTACAGGATCCCGTAGCCGATGTCCCCGATCATGAACCCGAACATCAGCGGGAACGTGAGGAACACGAGCAGGGTCGGGTCGAACTCCGAGTACTTCGGCCGACCGAAGCCCTGCACGAGCAGCTCGAACGGACCGGCCAGCTTGCCGTTGTCCTGGACGACCGGCGGGTCGTCGTTCCGGGTTTGGTGGCCGCCGTCGGTGGCAGCCTCCCGTTCGCCCTCGTGGACCGTCTCCGTGTGCACGTCGCCGTCGGGCGCGAACTCCGCGCGCTCGACCTCCTCGACGTCGGCGTGGTCACCGACCGCCTCGGTGAGCGACGCCGCAAAGTCCGGGTACGTGTCGGTGGGGATCCACCCTTCAGCGACGAACGCGTTCTCGGTCGTCGCGAACGAGAGGGGGGCCTCCTTCTTCTGGGCCTCGATGGTCAGCTGCTCTTCGGCGCGCAACAGGAACGTCGCGGCCTCCTCTTTGAGCGCCGCGATCTCCTCGTCGACGCCCTCGAGTTTCCCTTCGAGCTCCGCACGCTCGGCCTCGAGATCGGCGACGTACTCGCCGGGACTCGTCTCCGCGTCGGGAACCTCCAAGAAGGTGATGTCGACGCCGACGAGCGCGTCCTGCAGGACGCCGTCGTCGACCGCGTCGGCCGGCTGTGCGAACACCGCAACGACGCCCTTCTCGCCGAACACTTCGTACGCCTCGATGCCGTCGCCGACGGCGACCGCGTCCTCGACTTCCGACTGCTTGGCCTCGCCAACGACGACCTCCAGCGAGTCGTAGCCGGAAAGCAGGTCCAGCTCGATGCCGAGATCCGCGAACGGCTCCATCCGCGAGATCTCGTCGTCGAGCTCGCGGATCTGGTCGCGGATCTCGTCACGACGGTCGTTGAGCTCGTTGACCTTCTCGCGAGTGTCTTCGAGCTCGGCGGCGAGCTCCTCGTCCTCGATGGCGGGACCGCTTTCGACGTCCGCGTTCTCGACGTCGAGGATGCTCTCCAGCGAGCGAACCGTCACGAGTCGCTCGTTGACCTCCTCGGCGCCTTCGAGCGAGGATCCGGGATCGAATCCCTCGTAGGACTCGTCGTACTCCGTCACGTGGAGCGAATGATGCTCATAGGCCGTCTCGATGACGTCGTCGATGACGCGCTTCGAACCCGTCACCGACACCTTGCTCATCCGCTCAGGCCTGAGCATTCACCGCCTCCTCGAACTGTTCGATCGCGTAGTCGACCACCTCGTCGACGCGCTCGCGAGCCTCGCTCTCGAGCTGTTCGCGGTCGGAGCGACCCTCCGCCAGGATCTCCTCTTTCCGTCGCTCGATCTCGTCGCGGGCGTCGGAGAGGCGCTGCTCCGCCTCGTCGGCGGCCTCCTCCTCCGCCTGCTGGCGGAGTTCCTCCGCCTCCTTGCGAGCCTCAGCGAGGCGCTCGTCGGCGTCGGCTTCCGCCTCCGCGATGATCTCGTCCGCCTCCTCCTCGGCCTCCTTGATCCGGGTGAGCACCTCTGGTCTCGGCATACTCTCTAATCGTCCGAAACTGCACGAGCGACGTATAAGGTGTTTGCGAAAGCGCGTGGGCGTGAGGCCGTGAGAACCCCGAATATTGTGCGAACGGTTCGCACAGCACCGTACCCTCGCCGGCGCTCCGCCGAACAAGACGGGGGAGAATCGGGCCGTGACTCCCCAGAGACGGCCACCGACGGCACTACCCCGCGTACCTTTAAGTACCAGTCGCCGGACCCTGACGGTATGGCAACGGTGTATGCGGTCGCGTCGGCGAAGGGTGGCGTCGGAAAGACCACCACGACGGCGGCGCTGGCTACGCTTCTCGCGGAGGCCGGCGCCGACGTGGTCGCGGTGGACGCCGACATCGGGATGGCGAACCTCGCGGGCGCGCTCGGCGTCGAGGTCGGTGAAACGACCGTCCACGACGTGCTCGCCGGGCGCGCCGAGCCGGACGAGGCCGTCCACGATGGCCCCGCCGGTCTCCGGGTGCTCCCGGGTGAGACGGACCTCGACGCGTATGCGGAGGCCGATCCGGCTGGCATCCGCGACGTGGTCGCCGCCTTCGACGACGCCGACTACGTGTTCCTCGACGCGGGCGCGGGGCTCTCACACGACTCCACGCTCCCGCTCGCGCTCGCGGACGAGACGCTGCTCATCACGACGGCCGAGCGCGGCGCGCTCGGCGACACTGAAAAGACCCGGGAGCTCACGGAGCGGCTCGGCGGCACCGTCGCGGGCGCGGCGCTCACCCGCGTCGACCCGGACGCGCCCGCGTCCCCGCTGGTCGACGACCTGCTCGACACGACGGTGATCGGGCGGATCCCCGAGGACCCGGCCGTCCCCGCGGCGGGCGCCGCCGGCGAACCGCTGGTTCTCCACTCGCCAACCACCCCTGCCACGCGGGCCTACAGGGACCTCACACACGCGCTCACCGGCCACACCATCCCCCGCATCGACGAGAACGAACACCCCGAAACCGACGACGGTGAGGTGATCGAGGAGACGGCATCCGCAGCCGGAGCCGCCGGCGGCACTGCCGCCGATCCCACCGCGGACGATGCGGAGCTGGTCGATGACGAGGGCGACGCGGACGCACCCGAGTCGGGGACTGCGGAGACCCCCGATGAGGACGAGTCGGGCGCAGAAGCGGCGGACGAGGACGCAACCGAGGAGGAGTCCACCGACGACATCCTCGTGGCCGACCCCGAGCCCGCCGGCGTGACCGAGGAGGGCGACGACGAGGACATCATCGTCGCCGAAACGGAGGCCGTCGAGGACGACGAAGAGGAGGCCGAAGCCGACGAAACAGGCGGGGTGACACCCGACGACGCAGCCGCCGAGGAGCAGACAGGGACGGCTGACGACAGCGACGACGAGCTCACTGACGAGGAGACCGAAGCTGACGAAACAGGCGGAGTGGCACCCGACGATGCGGCCGCCGAGGAGCCGGCGGACTCCCCCGACGAAGCTGGTGACGAACTCACCGACGAGGAAGCAGAAGCCGACGAAACCGGCGGCGTGACATCCGACGATGCCGCCGCCGAGGAACTGGAGTCGGAGCCGGAACCAGAAACGGAGCCGGAGTCCGAGTTGGAACCGGAATCAGAGGAAGTACCGGAATCGGAGCCGGAGCACGACGACACGGTTCCGGAGGCGGAGCCGGACCGCGATCCCGACGACGAGCTCGCCGGCAGCGTCCCGTTCCGCGACGACGACACGGGGACGGCGATGCAGTCGACCATCGAGGAGGCCGAAGACGAGGAGAAAGAGGACACGGAGGAGTCGAAGACGGACGACGACGAGAAGGGCGGGTTCTTCAGCCGACTGTTCGGCCGATAGTCGCCGTTGCTACGTTATAAACCCCGATTCGCGGCGAAACACGCGCCGTCTCGCGATAGACACCGGGAGTAGGTGTGTCAGGTGGATGGATGTGGCGTTTATAAGCGGAGAATGGGTGGGGTTGTGGATCGTTTATAAGCGGCTGCTGAGGTGAGCACGACGGCGAACACCTCCAAAGCCCCAGCCGGCTCCGGTCGAGGGTTCCGGAAGACGGTCCGGCTCGCTTCGCTCGCGGGCTGCGACTTCCGTCGTCCCGCTCGTAGACTCGCGGGACGCTCGCTGCGCTCCTCGCTCTCGGCACCACCCGCTGCGGTGCTTACGTCGCCCGTCTTCCCGGAACCGGCTGCTCCTTTGAGCCCCACCCAACCGCACCCGCACAGCACCTCACGCCTCCCCAGCCTCGTCGGCGGCCTCGTGCCACTCGGCCGCCGACTCCCTCGCGCGCCGGCGAGCACCCGCTGGGCGCTCGCCGGGCGCGCCACCGCACCGCACTCCCATTTATAAGAGAGTCGTTACTGTGAGTCTCGTCCATTTATATACTACGTCGTCAGCGGCGATCTGATACACGTACTCCCGAAATCACTCATCGAGGGGCAGAGCCTGCATTTCCGAAATCGGGCCGTGACGCCCTTTAAGCGGGGTTCGGGACGGCCCCCACAAGCGATGCGTCGGTCGACTGCGTGGGGTTGGAAAACGTGTGCAGAGCGTGGTTAGGGAACGTGATCAGCGTGTTGTACCGCGAGCGCGACGAGTGGCGCCTACGGCGCCCGAGTCGCGTCTCGCGGCTTTTTGGTGGAGATTTTTGGCCGGGGTTGAGCGGAACCGGCTCTGCCGGTTCCGCGAACCCCCGGCGAAAAAGGTCCTGCTTACATCGAGTCCGGGGCCTCGACGCCCAGCACGTCGAGGGCGTTCGCCATCGTGTGGCGCGCGGCGGCGACGAGCGCGATCCGGGCGTCGCGGACCGCGGGGTCGTCGGCGGTCAGGACGGGGCACTCGCGGTAGAAGGCGTTGTACGCCTCCGCGAACTCGCGGGTGAACGTGGCGACAGTGTGCGGTTCGAGGTCGTCCGCGGCGGCCTCGATGACCGCGGGGAAACGGGCGACCTCCCGGACGAGCGTCTCGGCCTCGGGGGTTTCGAGCGCGCCGGCGTCGATATCGGGAACCTCGCCCTCGGCGGTCACGCCGGCGACCTCGATGCCCGCGTTTGCGGCTTCGTCGAGGATGCCACAACAGCGGGCGTGGACGTACTGGACGTACGGGGCGGACTGGGCCTCGAAGTCGAGGGCGTCCTCCCACTCGAAGGTGATCGCCTTCGCGGGCTGTTTGGAGACGATGTCGTAGCGGACGGCGCCGACGCCGACCTGTCGGGCGATGCGCTCGACGTCCTCGTCGGCGAGGTCGTCGTCGCGGATGCGGTCGTCGAGCCGCTTTTCGACCTCCTCGCGGGCGCGGTCGATCGCCTCGTCGAGCAGGTCGTCGAGCATCACGCCGGTGCCTCGACGAGTGGACATCTTCCCCTCGGGGAGGTTGACGTACGAGTAGATGACGTGGCCGAGCTGGTCGACGTCGTTGCCGAGCAGTTCGAGCGCGGCGTCGAGCTGGTCGGCCTGCAGCTTGTGGTCCTCGCCGAGCACGGTGACCGCCTGGTCGTAGTTGTCGAACTTCCACTCGTGGTGGGCCAGGTCGCGGGTGGTGTAGAGGCTGGTTCCGTCCGACCGGAGGAACACGAGGTTCTTGTCGATCCCCCAGTCGTCGAGCTCCAGCTGCCAGGCGTCCTCCTCGTAGACGGCCTGCTCGGTCTCCTTGAGGCGCTCGGCGATCTCGTCGGTGGAGCCGTCGCGCATGAACCGCGTCTCCTTGACGAACTCGTCGAACTCCGCGGGCAGGCGCGCGAGACACTCCTTCATCCCGCCGAGCACCTGGTCGACGACCGCCTGCACGCGCTCGTACGTCTCCTCGTCGCCCGCCTCAAGTCCCTGCAGGATCCCGGAGATCTCCGCTTCCGCCGCCTCGACGTCCTCGGGATCGGCGTTCTCCAGATACGCGTTCCCTTTGCGGTAGTAGCGGACGAGGTCGTACTCGATCCGGTCGCGGGCGGGCTCGGCGTCGAGATCCTCCTCGTCGAACGTCTCGTACGCCCATGTGAACACGGCCATCTGGCGACCCGCGTCGTTGACGTAGTAGTGGCGGTCGACGTCGTAGCCGGCGTACTCCATGAGGTTCGCGACCGCGTCGCCCACGATGGGGTTGCGAGCGCGCCCGACGTGGACGGGCCCCGTGGGGTTCGCGCTGGTGTGCTCGACGACCACGGAGGTGTCGCGGTCGGGGAGCGCGCCGTAGCCGCCGTCGCCGGCGGCGGCAGAGAGGGTGTCCGCGAGGTAGCGCGCGCCCGCGTGGAAGTTCACGTAGGGACCGGCGGTGTCGACGCCGACGAGATAGTCGAATTCGCCGTCCGCGAGCTCGTCGTCGACCGCGTCGGCCACCTCGCTCGCAACGTTCGGCGGCGCGTCGCCGACGACGCCCGCGAGCCGAAACGCGACGCTGGAGGCGAGCGTCGCGTCCATGTCGTCGGGCGGGCGTTCGATGCCGAGGTCGTCGGCCGGGAGGTCGAGACTCGCCAGCGCGTCGGCGAGCGCCGTCTCCACCTCCGACCGGAACTGTCTGAACATACGGGTGATTCGAGCGTCCGCCTAAAAGGCCCTTCCGAACCGCCACGAGCCGACGGGTGGCCAGCGTGCGGTCGCCGAGCGCGCGCGATAGTGTTCGGACGGGATTATAAAATATCTATACAGTTCATTACAGAAATATTCTTATATTCATTTTTTGAAATGGGATTTAATGGCCAGTGAATTTATAAGTGGGAATCTCACCACGTCCACATCCCCGAGGATGCCCTTACTTAATAATGGTGGCCGAAAGGACGTAATCAGGGCTGTTAGACGGTTATAACGGCTTTTTGGCCATCGATTTTAACAGTGTATCTTGCCCTACGTCCAGTCGCAATGACCGATTCCGATAGCGGAGCGACTCGACGCAACGTGCTCAAAGCAGCCGGCGTCACGGTCGCCGCCGGGATCGGCGGCGGCGCCCTGATGAACACCGGGGTCGCCGCCGACACCGAGTGGGACGAAGTCGAGACGCCGACCGACGCCGGCCTGAACGATGTCGTTCAGACCGCGGACGGGCCCTACGCCGTCGGCGAGGGCGGCGTCGTCATGACGCGGAACGGCGGCGAGTGGGAGATCGTCGTCGAGAACGGCCCGAACGTCGCCGAGAACCCGCTCAACTCCGTCGATGTCACCGACGACGGCGAGCGCATCTACTTCAATGGCGGCTCCGGTGCGCTCGGCGCGTACGACGTCCTCGACGGTGTCAAGTACGACTACACGGCACCCGAGGAGAAAACCTCCACCTGGGAGGGGATCGCCGTCTCCGGCGAGAAGGGTGACGAGTGGGTCATCAACTCCAACGGCTCGGGCGAGACGTTCGAGGGCGACTACGACGCGGAACGCGAAGCGGACAACGACGCCGACTGCATGGAGTGGGGCGAGGTCACCGAGCCCGCCGGCGGCGCCACCATCCCCGAGGTCGAGTTCGCCGACGATGACCCCGAGCTCGCGTTCGGCGTCGACACGTCACAGGAAGTGTTCTCCTCCGACGACTACAACGAGACGTGGGAGGAAGAGGGAATATACGACGCCGCCGAGGCGTTCAACGACCTCGTCGCCCACAGCGACGTCGTCTTCGTTGCCGCGGGCGGCGGAGTCATCTACCGGTACGACTGTGATTGCAACAACTGGACGCCGGTCGACGTCGGCGAGCGCGACCTCCTCGCCATCGACCGGAGGGGCGAGGCCGATGGCGGCAGCGTGATGGCTGCCGCCGGCGAGGGCGTCATCTACGAGCGCACCGACGACGGCTGGGAGGAGCAGGAGACGCCGGTCGGCGGCGACCTTCAAGGCGTCACCTACGGCGACGACACGTTCTTCGACGTGAACGAGGAGCTCGTCGACGTCGCGGTCGGCGGCGACGGGACGGTCGTCGAACGAGAGTAACCGCGCGTGTTCCAACGACCGCCCGGCGCGCTGCGCCGGCGGCCCGCTCCGTCACAGGCCGCGGCGGGAACCGTCACGACCGACGGGCTTAGGTGCCGTCCGCCCACGGGTTCGAGTACGACGCTTCTCGCGGACGGTGTACATCACGACATCGGGATAGACCATAACAGTTTTGAGACGCGTAACGTATTCGGTACGCTTTTACGCACGAGTCACCAACACCGAGTATGGCAGAATCGGCGACGGCGGCTTCAGCGGATCCCGCGGACCTCGCCGCGCTCAAGCACGTGGCGCTGGCCGGCGGGTTACACGAGACGAAGGTGTCCTGTGCGGCGCTCGGCGAGCGACTCAACGCCTCCACGCAGACGGCTTCCCGGCGACTCCAGTCGCTCGAATCGGCGGGGCTGATCGACCGCGAGGTCGTCGGCGACGGCCAGTGGGTCCGCGTCACCGACGACGGCGAGGCCGCGCTCCGAGCCGAGTACGCCGACTACCGCCGGCTGTTCGAGTCGGACGTGGAGCTCGCGTTGTCGGGCACCGTCACCGGCGGGATGGGAGAGGGTCGCCACTACATTACCCTGCCGGGCTACATGGAGCAGTTCCGCACCCGCCTCGGATACGAGCCGTTCCCGGGAACGCTGAACGTCGACCTCGACGAGGAGAGCGTCCGCCGGCGCGGGGAGATGGCCGGCGTCGACGCCGTCCCCATCGACGCCTGGGAGGACGACGACCGGACCTACGGCGCCGCCACCTGTTACGCGGTCACCCTGCTGGCGAATGAAGAACGCTACGAGAACGCCCACGCCATCGTCCCCGACCGTACCCACCACGACGACGACCAGCTGGAGCTGATCGCCCCCGACAAGCTCCGTGACGAGCTCGACCTCGATGACGGCGACGACATCGAGATCCGCGTCGAGGCCGCCGGAACGACCGACGACGAATCCGAACGGCGTGACGCGACCGAGCACGTCGACGCGGGGGCGGCGTGACCCGCCTCGACGCCGACGCCGGGAGTTCCGGCTCGAACGAGGAGCGCGGCACGGAGGGCGTTCGGGGAGCCGCCGTCGACGCCGCGCTCGCCGCGTTCGCCACCGGCGACCCGGTCTGCGTCCACGACTTTGCCGACCGCGAGGGAGAGACGGACATCATCTACCCCGCGGAGGCGGTCGACCCCGACGCAGTCGCCCACATGCGCAACGACGCCGGCGGGCTGATCTGCGTCGCCGTCGATGACCAGGTAGGCGACGCGTTCGAGCTGCCGTTTCTCGCGGACGTACTCGACCACCCCGCGGTCGACGACAACCCGGAGTACGACGACCGCTCGTCATTCTCGCTCCCCGTCAACCACCGCGACACCTTCACCGGGATCACCGACGCCGACCGCGCACTGACGATTACGGAGCTCGCGGAGGCGGCCGCCGCCGTCGCCGCCGACCCCGGCGCCTACGGTCCCGAGGAGTTCGCCGCGGAGTTCCGCGCGCCCGGCCACGTCCACGTGCTCCGGGGCGCCGCGGGCGGGCTCGACGACCGAGTGGGCCACACCGAACTCGGACTCGCGCTTGCCGAAGCCGTCGACGCCGCCCCCGCCGCCGTCGTCTGCGAGATGCTCGACGACGAGACGAGCGACGCGCTCGCACCCGCCGACGCCGCCGCCTACGCCGAGCGCCGCGGGATCCCCTACGTCGAGGGGAGCGCGCTCGTCGAGGCGCTGCGGTAGGGCTCCATGCATCGCTTTGCCGCGAACGCCGGCGGCACCGTCGGTGCGGCCGCACGTATCTCATAATTTTAAGCCCGCTCACCGCAACCCTCAGCCATGGGATTCGACGAGATGGATGTCGACACGATCTGGAAGAACGGGGAGTTCCTCGACTGGGAGGACGCGACGACCCACGTTCTGACCCACGCGCTCCACTACGGGAGCGGCGTGTTCGAGGGCGTCCGCTGTTATGACACCGAAAAGGGGCCTGCGATCTTCCGCTGGGAGGAGCATCTGGATCGGCTGTTCGAGTCGGCGAAGGTGTACGACATGGAGATCGAACACTCCCGCGAGGAGATCACCGAGGCAACGTTGGAGCTGCTTCAGCGACAGGATCTGGAGTCCTGTTACATCCGGCCGATCGCCTACTACGGCTACGACACGCTCGGCGTCTCGCCGCGGGACTGCCCGACCGACCTCGTGCTCGCCGCCTGGCCGTGGGGCACGTACCTCGGCGAGGAGGCGCTCACCGACGGCGTCGACGTGATGGTCTCCTCCTGGCGGAAACACGCCTCCTCGCAGGTGCCGACGAACGTGAAGACCACCGGCCTCTACGTCAACTCGATGCTCGCCGGCGAGGAGGCGCGCCGGAACGGCTACGTCGAGGCGATCGTCCTGAACAAGGAGGGGAACGTCGCCGAGGGCCCCGGTGAGAACATCTTCATGGTGAACGACGGCGAGATCTACACGACCGGCCTCGCCCAGTCGATCCTCGAGGGGATCACCCGCGACACCCTCATCCAGCTCGCCCGCGAGCGCGGCTACACCGTCCACGACGAGGCGGTCATCTCCCGCGGCCAGCTGTACACGGCCGACGAGCTGTTCTTCACCGGCTCCGCCGCCGAGGTGACGCCGATCCGCTCCGTGGACGACACGGAGATCGGCTCGGGCACCCGTGGTCCCGTCACCGAGGAGCTCCAGCAGGCCTTCTTCGACCTCGTCGAGCGCCGTACGGACGACCACGACGAGTGGTTCACCTACCTCTAGGCCGGCGTCCGCGGATCGGCCAGTCGGAACGGGCACAGTGGGGCGGAAAAGCAGCGTCCGGCGGCGACCGGGACGCCGGCGGACGGCGTCGGTTTCGTGAGCGCGGCCGTTTTCGGGTGACGCTTATAAGCAGTCGTTTGTGGGCCGTTTGTCTCTCCCAGCAGTCACAGGAGCATCAATGAGTGACAGCGGGAGTAGTTGTATTACGTGAGTGGATGTGACGTTTATAAGCGGGACGTTGGTGGGGCTGCTCGCCATTTATAAGCAGAGTTTGTCCGGTGAGTCGCAGGCTTTGCTCACGTGAGGACCGCCTTCAAAAGCCCCAGCCGGCTCCGGTCGAGGGTTCCGGAAGACGGTCCGGCTCGCTGCGCTCGCGGGCTGCGACTTCCGTCGTCCCGCTCGCTGCTCACGGCTTCGCCGTTCGCTATCGAGGGCTCCCTGTGGTCGCCCTCGCAATGCTCGCGGGACGCTCGCTGCGCGCTCAAAAGGCCTCTCGGCACCGCCCGGCCTTTTGAGTGCTTACGTCGCCCGTCTTCCCGGAGCCGGCTGCCCCTTTGAGTCCCACCCCGCACCGCACAGCGACCGCACCTCACACCTCCCCAGCCTCGGTCGGCGGCGGCCGCGGGACCGCAACGCCGCGGCCGCCGCCGACCTCCCTCGCGCGCCGGCTCGCGCCCACTGGGCGCTCGCCGGGCGCGCCACCGCACCGCGCCCCCTTATAAAGAGAGCGTCACTTCCATTCTCGACCGTTTATATACCACGTCGCCGGCGGCGATCTGATACACCCACTCCCGATGTCACTCATCGAGGAGTCGGTGCGGACTGCAGCCGTGCAGGATCCGTCACCACTCGATGTTTGCGATCGAGCAGCGTTTCCGGAGATTTCCGCCGACTCAGCGGTTCAGGGGGCGCCCGCGTCGACCCGCGGGCGGTCAATCGGGGGGATCGACCAGATCGACGCGCTCGGGGTCGACGCCGAAGCCGTCGGCGAGCCGGGCGGCGACCCGCTCGGCGGGGTCGTCCGCCCCATCCGCGCCGGCGTGGCCGTCATCCGCCTCGACGAACAGGGTCGCCGTCGCCTCGACGGTCGTGTCGTTGAGACCGGGGGTGAGCCCGGCGATGGTCAGGTCGTCGACGCGGACGCCGTCGACGCGTTCGAGCTGTGCGCGTGCGCCGCTCGCCAGGTCGCCGGGGGCGGCCTGGGAGACGCGAACGGTGACGGCGGCTTCCGCCGTCAGCTTGTGGGTTGCTGCTGCCATACAGACCCCCGCCGCGAGTCGAACGCGGCGCGGTCGTCGCCGGGTGGCGTCGGCCGGTCCTCGGCCCGGACGCACGCGGCGTCTCGGGTCGCGGAGGCGAAGACGGTCGAGACCGATACGGCGACGGCTGGTGGAGAAGGGGGTGGTCCGTCCCACGGGGAATCTCCCCAGCCGCCGCGCGTTACGCGGTCGGGTGGACGGACCGTCCGATCGGAATTACGGACCCGTACCACCCCATAAGCGCGTCGCTGGCGGAGCCGGCGAGCGCGAGTGTGGTGGTGCGGGTCATGGAGGTTCTGCGGCGGTGAGACCGCCGTCAACGGCTCATTTTCGGGCGATCATCATAAATCTCCGCGAGTATTGTTACCGAGTATCAAAAGACTACGACCCAATCGCGCTCGCGCGAAGAGAACTGCCATAAGGATTTTCCCTGATAAACGCAAATATCGAGGCGGAATGTCGGAATGCAAAAAAAATTCTGGTGGACTGGACCCGTTTACACCGGACGTTCGCTCCGGTAGCGTGGGGCGCTAACCGTGACGGCATCACGGCGCCCGCCCGAGGGCCGACAGCGACAGCAGTCGGACGAGCGGCAGCGAACTGAGCAGTCCACGGACGAATCGGCGGACGACGAGGAACTACAGCCGGACGACCTCGACGCCGACGAGCTCACGCGGACCGCCGAGGGCGAGCTCATTCACGAGGAGACCGGCCTCATCGTCGAGGAGGACCAGATCGACCACGGGCCCGAGTGGCGTGCGTTCGACCACTCCGAGCGCCAGTCGAAGTCCCGCGTCGGGTCGCCGATGACCCAGACGATGCACGACAAGGGGCTGACGACGAACATCGACTGGCAGGACAAGGACGCCCGGGGCAACCAGCTCTCGGCCGAGCGTCGGAGCCAGATGGAGCGGCTCCGGACCTGGCAGGAGCGGATCCGGTCGCAGGACGCCGGCGAGCGCAACCTCAAACTCGCCCTCTCGGAGATCGACCGCATGGCGTCGGCGTCGGGCGTTCCCGACTCCGTACGCGAGGTCGCCGCCGTCATCTACCGGCGGGCGCTCGACGAGGACCTCATTCGCGGGCGCTCGATCGAGGGCGTCTCGACGGCCGCGCTCCACGCCGCCTGTCGGCAGGAGGGGATCCCCCGAAGCCTCGACGAGATCACGCGGGTCTCACGGGTCGAGCGCCGGGAGATCGGGCGGGCATACCGCTACATCTCCGGCGAGCTCGGGCTGGAGCTCCAGCCCGTCGACCCCCAGCAGTACCTCCCCCGGTTCGCCTCGGACCTCGAGATCGAGCCACGGACCCAGCGAAAAGCCGAGGAGATCCTTGACGAGACCACCTCGGAAGGGCTCCACGCGGGGAAGTCGCCGACCGGCTTCGCCGGCGCGGCGGTGTACCTCGCCGGCATGCTCTGTAACGACAAGCGGACCCAGGAAGATGTCGCGGAGGTCGCCGACGTCACCGTCGTCACCATCCGCAACCGCTACAAGGAGCAGCTGAAAAGCGTCGGTCACCCGACGTAACGCGTTCCGACAAACGACACGGACGGCGGTCGCCGGGCGCCACCGTGGTGCCCGATCACGGCCGGATCGAACTACTCGTTTTCCGTTTTTTCAACCCGGTCAGCCTCGGCTTCGGCCTGCTCCATCGCGTACGCGAGCGCGGCGGCGTCGTCGCCGGCGTCGGGGACGGCCTCCTCGTACGCCGCCATGAACGTCTTCGCGACGTGGTAGGCGTCGTCGCGGCCGTGGACGGTCGCGATACGGTCGGCGTCGTGGAACTCGTCGGCGGTGCCCCGAACCAGCCCGACCGCCCACTCCCGCCGATCCGCATGGGGGAGGTCCGGCTCGTCCGGTCGGATATGGACCGCACGCTCGCGATCCTCGCGCTCGAAGAGTGCGGGCTCGCGGGGGCTGTATTTGGTGACGATCTCGTCGGGCGATTCCAGCTCGGTCCATGCGTCGGGGAGGGGCCGGGTACGTGACGCCGTCTCATCGTCGGTCATGTACCCGCCGATTCGACGGGGGGCGGTTTACCACTGGTGGCCGCGTGTCGTGCTCGCCCACGCGGCGGCGTCACCGACGGCGACCACGGCGACCGCGAGGACGCCGGCGCCCGGCGTCCGACGCCTGAACCGTCCTCCCGGCCATCCTCCCGGCGTGTCGCCCCCGAGACGACACACATATGGCGGACGCCCGGCCAGTTGAACGCAAGCACACACCCCATGATAGACAGAATCCACACTACCGAAGTCGGTGCCGATGCAGACGAAGTCGCCATCGCGGGGCACGTCCACGAGGTCCGCGACCTCGGCGGGCTCGTCTTCGTCATCGTCCGGGACCGAGAAGGGCTCATTCAGGCCGTCTTCAAGGAGGAGCGCGAGCCGGAGCTGTTCGAGGCCGTCCAGGACGTTGGCTCGGAGGACGTCGTCCGTATCGCCGGCGAGCCCGTCGAAAGCGACCAGGCGCCCGGCGGCGTCGAGCTCGTCCCCCACGAGTACGAAGTCATCGACGAGGCCGACGCCCCCCTCCCGCTGGAGATCTCCAAGGACGTCGACGTCGACCTCTCGACCCGTCTCGACCAGCGCGCACTCGACCTCCGCAAGCCGGAGGTCTCGGCCGTCTTCCAGCTCCGCTCCGTCCTGATGAGCGCGATGGAAGACTGGTTCGACGACAACGGCTACGTCGACATCAAGACGCCGCTGATCTCGAAGGGTGGCGCGGAGGGCGGCGCCGAGCTGTTCCCCATCCTCTACTACAACCAGGACGCGTTCCTCTCACAGAGCCCCCAGCTGTACAAGCAGATCCTGATGGCGGCGGGCTACGAGGCCGTCTACGAGACGGGCACCGCGTTCCGCGCGGAGAACTTCGCGACCTCCCGGCACGTCTCCGAGATCGCGATGTTCGACGTGGAGCTGGCGTACATCGACGACCACCACGACGTGATGGACGTCCAGGAGGAGTCGCTCCGCCACGCCCTCCAGGCCGTCGTCGAGGACGCCGAGCGCGAACTCGACGTGCTCGACGTGGACCTCGACGTCCCCGAGGAGGACTTCCCGCGGATCACGTTCGACGAGGCGCTCGACATTCTGGAGACGGAGTTCGGCCACTTCCCGGATGATCCGACCGACCTCGACACGAAAGGCGAGAAGCTGCTCGGTGAGCACTTCGAGGAGCAGGGCCACCCCGCCTTCTTCGTCGTCGGCTACCCCGACGAGAAGTTCTACTACATGCAGGACGTCGAGGGCGACGACATCGCCTCCCGGAAGTTCGACCTGATCTACAAGGGTCAGGAGCTCTCCTCGGGCGGCCAGCGCCAGCACGACGTGGAGGTCATGCGTGAGGTGATGGCCGAGGAGGGCGTCGAGGAGTCCAACTTCGAGTTCTACCTCGAAGGACTCAGCTACGGCACGCCGCCCCACGGCGGCTACGGGCTCGGCATCGACCGACTCGTCCAGCAGGTCGCCGACCTCGACAACATCAAGGAGGCGATCCTCTTCCCGCGCGACCCGAACCGCCTGGAGCCTTAAAAGTCCCTCTCGCAGCCCTTCAACTCTCTCCCCCGTTTCAACGACTCCGAAGCGACAGCAACGCGATGCACACGACCCGTCGGCGAGCGCAGGCGAACGCTGGCGCGACCATCGCCGACGGAGCCGGGTTTGGTCGTTGCGTCGACCGCCTGCAAGCGCTCGACGATCGCCTCGCCGCACACCCTTTATAAACAAGCCGACCCAGACACGTTTCTCGGGCATTGAGACCTCTCGCAGACGATTAATCCGACTTAAATCGGGGTTAACCGGGCCAACGGCTTGCGGTACTGAAGTCAATCGGGCCCCGAGTGGAAGACACGATGAACGGAACACGAACGATGTTGGCCGTGACCCTCGCGGCAGTTGTGCTAGTCGGGATGGGCGCGGCCGTCGGAACGGTCGCCGCCCAGCCGGGCGAGGAGGCGAGCGACGACGCCGGACCGCCGAGCGACCTCCCGGATCCGGTTCCGGAGTTCGTGAGTGAGATTCTCGATTCGATCTCCGGCTTCCTCTCCGGCGCCGTCGACGACGTCGGTGATACCGTCAGCGATATCGCCGGGGGTGAGCGTTAGATGACTCGACTCGACGAGTTCGACGCGCTCGACCGCCGCACGTATCTGCAGGCGACCGGCGCCGCCGCGCTCGGGACTGCCGCGCTCGCCGGCTGTGCGGGACGAGCCACCGGCACGCTCGCCACGCACGTCACCGACCAGCCGGCCGACATCGAGGACTTCGAGTCGCTCGTCGTCACGATCGAGGGCATGTGGCTCGGCCCCGTCCGCGACGACGATGAGGAAGATGAGGACAACGACGAGGACGCTGATGCCGACGACGGGGAAGACGACGAGATGGACGGCGAAGAGGACGAGATGGACGGCGACGAGGATGAGGAGAACGGCGCGAACGGCCGCGAGTACATCGAGTTCGACGAGCCTCAGGAGGCCGATCTGGTGGAGTTACAGGACGATTCCACCCAGCTGATCGACGAGCGCGAGCTGGAGCTGGCGACGTACGGCTTCCTCCAGTTGAACGTGAGCGAAACCGAGGGGATCCTCGTCGACGGCGGCGAGGCGGAGATCGAGCTCCCCGGCAACGCGCCGCTCATGTTCAACCGGGAGTTCGAGATCCGCGAGGACACCACCACGTCGTTCACCGCCGACTTCGCGCCGGTTCGCCGTGGGCAAACTGAAACGTACGTCCTCCGGCCGGTGGCCGAGGGGATCGAAGTCAGCTACGAGTAAGCCGCCTTCGCGTTCCCCCGTGGGTGTCGTCGGTCGTCAGTGGCCGGTCGTCAGTCGCCGTGACGACCGCGACACCGGGGTTAGGGCTGGGTCGGGTTTCGACCTGGGAATTGGGGAACGTGGGGAGTGTGCGCTGCACGCTCCGCGGACCACGAGGCACACGAGGCACCCGACCGCCGGGTCGCGGGGATCCGCGACGACGGCGGTCTCGCCCGCTCCGCCGCACGCGTCGTGTGGTGGAGCGTCGAACCGCTCCGATGGACGCCTGCTGACCACCTGCCGACGCCTGCTAACCACCTGCCGACGCCTGCCGACCACTTTTAGTGTGGGCGCGACGAACCGTCGCCCATGACACTCGACCGGTACGCCGACGCCGTCGACGATCTCGACCCCGACGAGGGTGAAGTTCTGACCGCGGAGCTCGTCGTCACCGACGACGTGCTGGTGAAGGCGTTCGCGCTCGGCCCAGGGGCCGAACTGGACGCACACGACCATCCCGAGTCGACGAACGTCTTCCACGTGCTGGAGGGCCAGCCGACCATCGTGCAGGACGACACGGAGTCCGTGCTCGACGCGCCCGCCGTCGTGCTCCACGAACGCGGGCAGCTCCACGGCGCGCGAAACGACACCGCCGAGCCCGCCGTCTTTACGGCGAGCCTCTGTCCGCTTCCCTGATGGACGGGGAGATCAGCGTCGCTGAGCTGGCCGAACTGCTGGCGGAGAGCGACGGGGGCGGCGAGTCCGTGGACGAGGAGAACGACGACCTCCATATCGTCGACATCCGAGGAGAACGCTCGTTCCGGCGAGGCCACATCCCCGGCAGCGTCTGCATTCCGTTTCCGAAGCTCACCACGCGCGTCGCCGAGCTCGACGGCGCCGACCGGATCGTCACCGTCTGCCCGCACGGCATCTCCAGCAAGCAGGCCGCCCAGCTGCTCGCGAGCTACGAGGGAACCGCCGACGCCCGCATCGAGAGCCTCCACGGCGGGCTCGACGAGTGGCAGCGCGACCACGAACTGGTAACCGCCGAGAGCGCCGGCGACGGCGACGCCGGCAAAAGCGGGGACGCCGCCCCCACAGCCGAACCGGACGAAGGACCGGACGCGCCCTTCTAACCTCCGTCGTCGGAGCGCGGGGACGACCGCACCGCGGAGAACGCGAGCATCGCCAGCGTCGCGAACAGCCCGACGAGCGCAACGCCGACGCCGAAGCCGGGCGTGTCGTCGTCGGTGGCTCCGTCCGTCCCACCATCAAAGAGCCCCTCGTCCGCGACGGAGAGCGTCACGGACGCCTCCCCCTCGCTTCCGACGGCGACGAGTTCAACATCGCCGCTCGTCTCCAGCTGAACGGTAAACGCGACGGTCGTCTCGTCGCCGGCGTCGAGGGCAACGCGCTCCTCGGCGACGCGCTCGCCGGCGACCGTCAGCGTCACGGGTTCGTCGGCGGGGATGGGGGCGTCGTTTCGGACGGTCGCCGTCGCGGTCCCCTCGTCACCGACGGCGGGATCCGTGGCGTCGACAGACAGATCCGTCACCGAGACGCCGGCAGGCTCCGTTACGGTCACGTCGACGGTTTCGCCAGCAATACGGACCTCGTGCTCTCCTGGCTCGTCGAATCGGTGTTCGAACGTCTCCGTCGTCTCCGCGCCGCCGTCGACCTCGCCGGTTCGCGTCTCGACCGTCTCACCGTCGACGACGAGTTCGAGGGTGTATGTGCCGGCGTCGCCACCCGTGTTGCGGACGGCCACGTCGAGCGCGAGCGACTCCCCGGTGACGAGCGTGACGGGATTTCGCTCGACGGGACGGTCGCGGTACTCGCCGGTGGCGCGCACGCCGTCCTCGGCCAGTCCGTAGCCGACGCGGGCGGGTGTGCCGCCGAACGCCACCTCGTGGGCCTCGCGGTCCCACGTCGTGGGTACGTCCTCGGTGGCAGTGTAGCGCTCGGCGAGCGCGCGGACTTCGTCGGCAGCCTCGTCGCCGCCGTCCGCATCGCGGACCGCTGATTCGACCGCGTCGAGGAAGGTGTCGGCCGTGATCGGATCCGGTGCCGCGTTGAGGTCGCGGAAGACGGGCGTCAGCGAGGCTCGCCCGTCGGTCGCCAGCCGGATCTGGCGGTCCACCTCGCCGGCGACGAGCGCGCCCTTGGTGTAGTCAGCGGGGGCGTCACCCCACGTGTCCGGATCGGCAAGAACCGTGCTCGCATCCGGATCACGCTCGCCGCGCGCGAGCACGCGCTCGAACTCGTCGAAGTCGGCGTCACCGCGCTCGACGGCGAGCAGTGCGGCGTAGTAGGTGGCGGTCGCCTCCGTGAACCACCGGGCGCTCGCCTCCGCGCGGTATCCCTGTCTGGTATGGACGTACTCGTGGGTCCACACGTTGTCGGCGCCCGCGGCCGGCTCGTCGTCGCGGACCCAGAGGCTGGCGTCGCCCGTCTGGATGCCGCGAGCGCTCCACCCGATCTCGCCGGTGGGCGCCGCGACGGCGAACGTCTCCGGGTTCCGGGCGCCGACCGGCAGCGCCTCGCTCGCGTGCGCGAACGCGTCGAAGATCTCGTCGGGCGCCGGATCGAGGTCGGCCGCCTCGGGCACGACGAGGCGGAAGCGCTCGCCGTTCACCTCGCGCGCGCGTGGGTCTCGTGGGGGCCGAGAAACGCCATCGCGTCGGAGGTTGCGCCCTCACCGTCGACGACGTGCTCACGCTCGATCCGGACCTGCCCGGGGCCGACGTAGCTCCCCGTCACGTCCGTGCGGGGCGGCCGAACGAGCGCCCAGTCACCGGCGTCGACGAACCGGTAGCTCCCTTCGCCCGCTAGCGGTCCCGCACCCTCGGTCGTCTCGTTCACCGGCATCGCGTACGAGAGCGACGGCGACGCCGTCGTGCCGTCCCACTCGTAGGTGTCGGTGCCGGCGTGCTCGAAGCCGTCCGTCTCCACCGGCCCGTCGCCGGCGCTCTGCAGCGTCACCGTCAACTCGGTGACCCGGTCCGGTATCGTGAACGTCGCCAGCACCCCCACTTCGCCGGGCGTCTCCGACAGCGAGAGGGCGTGCTCCTGGCGGATCGTGTCCGGGTCGTCGGCGGCAACGGAGGCCACGACGGCGTCGCCGCCGGCGGCCACGGTGGCGTCGGCAGCTCCGGCGTCTCCCGCCCCAACGAGCGCGACGCCGCCGAGCGCGACGGCCGCGAAACAGGCCACCACGAGGGCGGTTCGCAGCGAGACGGGTCGGTCGGCCGGTCCGGCAGTCATACCGGATGGAGGACGAGTGACGGTTTATCGGTGTCGCGTGCGGCGCCGAGGCTAGGACCGGGGCGAGTGCCGACGCGGTGGGTGATGGCAGCGAGCAACCGATGGCGGTACCGCAGGGGCAATGCGAACCGCCTTCTATGCACGTCGTCCGTCTCCGTCATATCGCGTACACGCGAGTCGTCCAGAAGTCGCGGAAGGCGTCCTGTAGCGCCGGCTTCGGCTTGCCGGTGGCGTCGGAAACGTCGGTGTGGTCCGCGAGATCCCGTACCTCGCCGAGGACGCTGCGCTCGCCCACGACGACGACGCGGTCGGCGTCGTCGACGGTCGACTCCAGCGCCGCCCGGACCTTTTTCAGGTGGTCGTCGATCTGCCCCTCGCGCCGTCGCTCGAAGCGCCCCTGTGAGAAGCCGCCCTTCGAGTGGGTCTCCTTCACCTCCGACTCGATCCCCTCGAAGGCGACGCGCTCGCCGTCCTCGTAGGTCCCGACGGCGAACACGTCCGAGCGCACCAGGGCGAAGGCGAGCCGGCCGGTCGGCCGGAACCACTGCTCTTCCAGCCGGAAGTCGTCCCCCCAGTTCGCGAAGGCGCGCTCGGGCGGAAGCGGCGGGCGGAGCGCGGCGCTCACGATGCCGGCGTCGTCGGTGCAGACGACCGCGGGCGCGGCCCGGCGAATCAGCCCGGCACGGTCGCCGAACGCGTCGGCAACCACCTCCGGAAGGGCGTCGCCGTCGGGGACGAAGCCGGTGAACAGCCCCTCCGGATCGCGGCTCTCGACGCCGCGCAGGCGGCCGAGCACGTCGTCGAGTGTCTCGCCGGAGGCGTCGGTCATCTGCCGGAACTCCGCGGTTTCCTCGTCGGTTTCGGCCCGGTCCAGCCGGTCCTCCAGCGACTCCAGTTTGTCCTCCAGCCGGTTGACCCGTTCCTCGGCGCGCTGGCGGTCGGCGACCGCGTCCGCCCGTCGCTCCTCCTCGGCCTCGGCGCGGCGTTCGAGGTGACGCTTCTCCTCTTCCAGCTCCTCGATACGCTCCTTCAACTCGGCGCGGCCGAGCAGCCTGTCGATCATACCGGATCGCCGGCGCGCGCCCGCTTAAAAGGTGTCCTCGGCGGTCGCCGGCGGGGGCGTCCGCATATTGGACCCGACTACGCGTCGACGAACGGGTCCTGCGGGTTCTGTGGCGTCCAGCCCTCGAACCGGAGCAGCGTCTCCGCGCGGTCGGCGTCCGCCAGCAGGACGTTGCGCGTCGCCGGCAGGGAGTCGTCGGCGAGCGCCCGGGGGACGGCGAGCGTGCCGGACGGGACCCCCTCGTCGCCGCCGACCGGGATGTGCCCCGCGTCGACCTTCATCACGAGCGGGGCGTCGAGTCGTTCGAGCCCCTCGCCGTCCGCGTACAGCTGCTCGTTGACGCGCTCGTGGTCCGCCCGCTGAATGACGGCTCGGTCGCCGTCGTGGGGCTCCACGTACAGTTCCCCCAGATAGTAGCCGCTTGAGAATCGCTCGAACATTCTGTGCATGGTACTCTCTGACACGGCCACATATAAGCGTTGTCGGGAACGCTTATACGGACGTGCATTGTCACCGTTTAACATGGAACGTCACGGCGTCCGCTGGACGGCGTGGTGTGCGACCGCAGCCGACGCGCCGTCGCCCCGCCGGTGTTTTTAACAGCGCGCCGGGCGAGGTTCCGACCATGTACGACCGAATTCTGCTGCCGACGGACGGAAGCGAAGGTGTCGACCGCGCGGTCGAGCACGCGATCGACGCCGCCGAGCGCTACGGCGCCACCCTCCACGTGGTGTACGTCGTCGACAGCGACGTGGTCAACGCCTACTCCGGCGACGAGTACGTCCACGAGTTCGAGGGCGCCGAGCAGACGCTGGAGGATGCCGGCCTCGACGCCGTCAGCGCGGTCGCCGAGCGCGCGGAGGCCGCCGGCGTCGACGTCGAGACCGAGGTCGTCCACGGCGTCCCCCACGAGGAGATCCTCAACTACATCGACGACGAGGCGATCGACCTCACCGTCATGGGGTCGAAGCACCGTTCGGGCGACTACCGCCGGCTGCTCGGCTCCGTCACCGAGCGCGTCTCGCGGATGTCGCCGGCGCCCGTCAGCATCGTGAAAACGACCGTGAGCGAGTAGGCTGAAGCGGGGGGTTCTGTTGGAATCCTCAGCGAGAGACACATTCTGACCCGACGGCGGTTTATACGGAGTGCTTGTTGATCGATGCCGGGAGTAGGTGTTGTACGTGAGCGGGTGTGGCGTTTATAAGCGGGGAGTGGATGGTTCTGTCTCGCGTTTATAAGGGGCGTTTGTTCGGTGAGTTGCTGATGCTGCGCTGGTGAGCACCACCTGCAAAGCCCCAGCCGGCTCCAGTCGAGGGGCTCGCTGCGCGCTCAAAAGTCCTCTCCGCACCGCCCGGCCTTTTGAGTGCTTACGTCGCCCGTCGTCCCGGAGCCGGCTGCCCCTTTGAGTCCCGCCCCGCACCGCACCCGCACCTCACGCCTCCCCAGCCTCGTCGTCGCCTGCGGCGACGACTCCCTCGCGCGCCGACGAGCGCCCGGCGGGCGCTCGCCGGGCGCGCCACCGCACCGCATGTTGGTTTATAAGCAGCTGTCGCTGCCACTCTTGGCACTTTATATACCACCTCGCCGGCGAAGAATTGCAACACCCACTCCCGATGTCGATCGGCCGGCAGTTGCTATCAACCAGCTGTTTCGGAATCGACCGTGTCTGAAGAAGGGGGCTTCGACAGATCCGATGCAGAAAAACGAAAGAAACGGCCGAGAGGTTACTCGTCGACGGCGACCTGCTCGATCTCGACGGCCTCGCGCGGCTCGTCGCGGCGGTCGGTTGGCACGCCGCCGATCTCCTCGACGACGTCCATCCCGTCGATAACCTGGCCGAAGACGGCGTGCTTGCCGTCGAGGTGCGGCGTGGCGTCCAGCGTGATGAAGAACTGCGAGCCGTTGGTGTTGGGACCGGAGTTCGCCATCGAGAGGATGCCGGGGCCGTCGTGGGTGAGGTCGTCGTGGAACTCGTCGTCGAACTCGTAGCCGGGGCCGCCGCGACCGTTCTCCATCGGGTCGCCGCCCTGGATCATGAAGTCCTCGATAACGCGGTGGAACACGATGCCCTCGTACAGCGAGTCGCCGCGGACTTCGCCGGTTTCGGGATCCTCCCACGTGTTCGTGTCGCGGGCGGGCTCGGCGTCCGCCGCGGGGTCGTGACGGGCCAGTCCGAGGAAGTTCTCGACCGTCTTGGGGGCGCGGTCGGCGAACAGCTCGATCGTGATGTCGCCGTGGTTGGTCTGGAGCGTCACCTGCGGATTGTCGGGATTGGAAACCTCGCGTGCCATGGGCGGGTACAGGGCACGCCTCCGGAAAACGCTGCCCATCCCGTACGCGGGCGCCGCCCGCGCCGCATCCACGGCGTCGCCGTCATCCGTCCGCACGCCGCCCGACCCGCACGAACGGCACCGCATGCCGTCGCCGCGCGCCCGCCGTCGAACGTCGTCCTTTTGAACGGGCGCCGCCGACGACGACCCCATGAGCTCCACGTTTACCCTGACCGTCGTGGCGACGGTCGTCGGCGTCCTCGTCGGCGCGCTGTTCGCCTTCCTCCGCGTCCCGATCCCGGCGCCGCCGGAGCTGCCCGGCGTGATGGCGATCGTCGGCATCTACCTCGGTTTCAAGCTCGTCACGTACACCGGCGCCGGCTTCGACCTGCTCGACGCCGTGGGCTTATAACCCGGCGACCGGATTCCGGACCCCGCCGGCGCCCCAACCGCCACCGCCCCGACCGCCACCGTCCCGGCCGCCACCGTTTTGCACCGTCCGCCTCGACATCCGAGCATGTACGACGACATTCTGCTGCCGGTCGCGCCCGAGGGGAAGGCCAACGCCGCGGTGCCGCACGCCGAGAGTCTCGCCGAGCGCTACGACGCCACGGTCCACGTCGTCTCGGCCGCCGACACGATCGAGCACACGCTTAGCGGTCCACGCATCGGGTCGCTCGCCGAGCGCGTCGAGTCCGCCGCCCAGGATCGCGTCGACGAGCTCACCGAGCGGCTGTCCGAGGCCGGCGTCGACGTCGAGGGACACGTCGTCCGCGGCGAGCCCCTCGACGCGATCGAGGACGCCATCGAGGAGACCGGTGCCGACATCGTCGTCATGCCGAGCCACACCCGCAAGGGGCTCTCGCGCGTCCTGCTCGGCTCCGTCACCGAGAAGGTCGTTCGCATCTCCCCCGTCCCCGTCGTCACCGTTCCGATGCCGAGCGAGAACGAGAACGTCGAGGGAGCGGACGAGGAAGCGGAGTAGCAGCGTCCGGCATCGGCCGGCGATCCCGCGGCGATCCGGGTGGACCGGCTCAGACGAGGCCCACCGCACCCATCGCCGCGAACAGCAGGTCGCCAAAGACGAGCGCGACGACCAGCCCGAGGAACATCGGGACGACGAACGGGAGCCCCGGCGACACCCACACCCGGTCGCGGGCGGCGACGAGCTCCAGTCCGCCACGCAGCGTCTCGGCGTCGGTGCCGTAGGCGGTCCCCTCCAGCTCGTCGAGGAAGCGCTCGGCGGCCCACGGGTCCGCGGCGACGTGGTCGGAGAGGTCGTCGGGGTCCGGACCCAGAGAGTCGTTGGCGGTCGCCGGCAGTGCGTCCTCGTCTCCCGCATCCCCCGTGTCGTCCCCCGCGCGAGACCCCCCATCCGGCACCGGCCCCACGTGCGTCCCGCCGTCGGTCGGGTCGTGCGTCTCCACGACGCTTTGTGGATCACGCAGATAGTCGGGATTCTCGCGCACGTCGGCGAGCGTCTTGCCGCGCCAGCGCAGATACATCCGGAGCGCGTCGAGGTCGAGCCCGCTCCGGGTGAATCCCTCGTCGTCCTCGAACAGCCGGCCGTGACGCTCCGGGAGCGTCGACGTGTCGACGGGTCGCGCGAGGAACATCCACGGCGAGCGGTCGCCGCGCGCGAGGTTCGCGGCGCCGAGCGCGACCGGATACGCCAACCCGATCAGCACCGTGTTGGTGAGCACCGTGAGCGAGAACACGCCCAGATCCGTGAGCACGAGCGGGAGCACGGCGTTCGACAGGTAGTACGTCGGAAACGTGGGGAACAGCAGCGCGATGGCGATGAGCGCCTTGGCGTCGGCGCCGCCGAACGCCCCGAGATACCAGAAGGCGTAGCCCAGCGGCGCGACGAACAGCAGACTCACCGCGACCTGCACCAGAAACAGCCGCCCCTCGAAGCCGCCGAACGGCCGGAGAGCGACCGCCTCCCACGCGATCAGCAGGAGCCCGAACAGGTACAGCGGCGGCCACATCCGGTTGGGGAGCCGTCGCGTCCGAACGTCCCGCAGCGCGGCCCACGCGAAGACGGGGACGATGAGCAGCCGCAGGAGGTCGGGGGCCGTCGCGAACATACTCCCAAGCCGGCGCGGAGGGGAATTAGGGGTTTGGGTTCGACGCTCAGCGCTGATACTCGCGCCGGCGAGCGCGAACGCCGACGGTGCACGTCGACAGCGGGCGCAGGCGAATGCCGGCAAACGGACCCACCCATGCGTCCGACGACGCCCCGCGCCACCGCGGCGCACACGACGCCCACAGGGGCGGATATTTACGCGCGGGGCGGCTACGCCGGCGTAATGACCGAAACCGGAGACCGTGTCGGCCTCGACTGCCCCTCCTGTGGTGGCAGCGAGCCGACCATCCACGAAGTGCTGAAAGCCGGCGGCCAGTCCACCGTCCGGTGTACCGAATGCGACCACACCCACAAAACCGAAATTCCCGAGGAGGAGACCGTTCCGCTGAAGATCGTCGTCTCGCAGGACGGCGAGTCGTTCACCACGGAGATGGCGGTGCCCGCGGACACCTACGTCGCGGAGACCGACGAGTTCGTCGTCGACACGCCCGACGCGCTCATGCAGGTCCGGATCACCGGCATCGAAGTCGGCCCGGAACGGCGCGTCGAGGAGGCCGACGTCGAGGACGTCGACACGCTGTGGACCCGCGCGGTCGACAACGTCGGCGTCGACGTGACGATGCACCCGAAGGACGGCGACGCCGACGAAACCCGGGCGCTGCGCGTCAACGTCCCCGGAGACTACGAGTTCACCGTGGGCGAAACCGTCGAGTTCGGCGACGAGGAGTTCACGATCGAGGGCGTCCAGATCCGCGACGACGCTCCCGCGTACCGCCACGACAAACTCGACCACGACGGCGATATGGCCTACGCCAAGGACGTGAAACGGGTCTACGCGCGCGACGAGACGCTGACGGCGTGGTCCGCGTGGTGAGCGGTCGGTAGCGTCGGCGAACCAGCACGTCCGTCGAAGAGCGCGTGGCGACCGCGAGCACGCCGGCGCCGGCGACTGCCGGCGCTCACGAGGGTGAGAACCCACCGCCCGGCGACGGCAACGCCCGCGGGCGGGGAAAAACGGAACGGAAGCCGCGGCCGCGTTAGATGACGCGGTTCTGCAGGTAGTCGAGGTGTTTCGCGTTGTAGACGATCCGGACCTCGTCGGCGGCCGGGCTGCCGATGCAGGTCAGGCGCACGTTCTTCTCTTCGACTTCCTCGTCCGAGAGGATCTGCTGCATGTCCATCTCGATGTCGCCTTCCTTCACGATGGCAGCACAGTTTGCACAGGCGCCGGCGCGGCACGAGAAGGGCCAGTCGAAGCCCTGCGCCTCGGCGGCTTCCAGGATATACTCGCCCTGGTTCACCTCGAGGGACCCGTAGTCCTCGTCGTCGAGGCCGGCGTCCGCGGCCTCCGCGAAGAGGTCATCATCGTCCATCGACCAGCCGTGGTCGTCGAGCACTTCGTAGTTGAGGTATTCTACCGTGGGCATCAGGCGCAGATTCATCGCCCTCCTCATTAGGCTTTGCTGTTCCCCGTGCCGAGACCCCCGCGTGAGCGCCTGCCCGCAGACGCCCCCGCCGACGACTCGGCGACGACCCCCCAGTTGCACGCTAGCCACCCACCAAACGTTATCAGCGGTGATACGGTGCGGGTAACAGTAAAGAGTCGACGGCTCACAGCACGTTGCAATGGAGGAGTCCGTCGTGGCCGACTTCGTCGGCCGGATCCACACGCCCGATATCGGCACCGCCGAGCCCGTCTCGGGGCGGGTGTTGTTGAGCCAGCGACGGCTGGTGCTCGCGACCAACGACGACCGCACGACGGTCCCGCTCGCGAAGGTGTTTGACATCGCCGTCGGCACCGTGCCGAGCGGCCTCACCTCGTTTTTCAGCGACACCGTCACGATCGCGTACGACGACGGCCGCGGCCGTCGAACCGCGGTCGTTGAGGGCGAGAGCGACCACATGGAGCGATTCACCACCGTGTTGTTCAAGGCGCTGTTGCGAAACGTCTCCGTCACCGTCCGCCACCCGGCGAAGGTCGGCGGGCGCGTCACCGACGCACCCGAGGGGACCGCAGCGATCCGGCTCGCTCCCGGCGAGATCGGGTTCGTCGACTGCCCGGAGCCGTTCACCGTCGACCTCTCGACGGTCACCGACTACAACCGGACGACCCGCACGCTCGGCGGGCAATCTCGCCCGGCGCTCGTGTTCCGGCACGTCCCGCGCACGCAGGCGCTCACGTCGATCGCCACCGTTCCCGACAAGCGCACGCTCAACGTGCTCGGCCGCTACATCAAACTGGAGTACGGCGAGGTGCTTGCCGAAGTCGAGGAGCTCGACCCAACCAACGAACAGCTGGAGATCCTCGTCTCCATCTACTCCGCCGGCGGCGAGGCGAGTATTTCCGATATCGTCACCGGCGAGGCCGCCCGCACGAACATGGTGCTCGACTCGCTGCGCGAACAGGAGCTCGTCGTCGACGGCGACGAGGGGACCGTCCTCACTCGCAAGGGCCAGATGGTCGTCAGCTCCTACATGGAGTCGGTGAACGGGTGAGACGACGCGGTTGATGGTGCCTTTCGAGTGGGTGTGGGTTTTTGGGTGAGTGTGGCCGTGAGCGGAGGCGGAGGTCCAGTTCGTTTATAAGTGGTTTGTGCGGTGAGGACGCCGGCGAACAGCTCCAAGTCCCCAGCCAACTCTTTATAAGCGGTTTGAGCGGTTTTAGCGAGGATCACGATGGTGAATGCCTCCAACACCCCAGCCGGCGCCTCTTAAGCGGTTGGTGCGGTGAGGACGCCGGCAGACACCTCCAAAGCCCCAGCAGGCTCCGGTCGAGGGTTCCGGAAGACGGTCCGGCTCGCTGCTCGCGGCTTCGCCGCTCGCGTCTTGCGGTGCTCCCGTCGGTCACACCTTGCTGCGCTCGCCGGCTGCGACGTCCGTCGTCCCGCTCGCGATGCTCACGGGACCCTCGCTGTGCGCTCAAAAGGCCGCTCAGCACAGCCCGGCCTTTTGAGTGCTTGCGTCGGCCGTCTTCCCGGAGCCGGCTGCCCCTTTGAGTCCCACCCCGCACCGCGCCGCACCCGCACCTCACGCCTCCCCAGCCTCGTCGTCGCCTGCGGCGACGACTCCCTCGCGCGCCGACGAGCGCCCGCTGGGCGCTCGCCGGGCGCGCCACCGCGACCGTTCTGGTGCGTGGAGTCGACACTGCCGGACGGGATGGGGTGGAGTGGGAGAAAACGGCGGACAGCGTGCGTGCTCCCGGTACTACTCGTCGGATGCGCCGACGAGCTCCTCGGCGACGGCGTCCGGGCCGAGCAGGTTGGGGTCGACCGCGAGGTCGGCGACCGCGGCGACGAACTCCGGGAGCGAGCGATCCGCGTAGGTGACGGCGACGATCTCGGGGTTCAGCTCCTTGGCGACCGGGATGCCGGTTGCCTCCTCCACGTCCGTCAAGACGAGATAGTTGGCGTCGGAGACGCCGGCGTCCTTCAGCTTCTCGCCCGTGACCACGTCGTCGATCCGGGTGATCTCGACGCCGAGCGCGGCGAGCTCCTCGCCGAGGCCGTGCTCGTCGGGGCCGGCGACGATGGCGCGTTTCCCCGCCATTATTCGTACTCGATCGTCGCGGGCGGTTTGTGGGTCACGTCGTAGACGACGCGCGCGACGTTGTCGTTCTCGCCGGTGATCCGGCTCTGGATCCGCTGGAGCGTGTTCCAGTCGATCTCCTGAGCACGGGCGGTCATCCCGTCACGGCTCTCGACGGAGCGCACGGCGACGATCCAGCCGTGAACCCGGTTGTCGCCTTTCACGCCCGTCCCCTTGCCGATGACGGCGCCGAACGCCTGCCACGGGTCATGTTCCTCCAGCTCCTCCTCGACGACGTGACACGCCTCGCGGGCCACGTCGGCCTTCTCGGGCGTCACCTCGCCAACGACGCGTACGGCGAGCCCCGGTCCGGGGAACGGCATCCGCTCGGAGATTATCTCCTCCAGGTCGAGCGCGCGTGCGACCTCGCGCACCTCGTCCTTGTAGAGGTCACGGACGGGTTCGACGATCCCCTCGAAGTCGACGACCTCGGGGAGTCCGCCGACGTTGTGGTGTGACTTGATGTTCCCCTCCGACTCGATCCGGTCGGGGTAGATGGTGCCCTGCACGAGGTAGTCGGCGTCGACCTCCTTCGCCTCGCGCTCGAACTCCTTGATGAACTGGTCGCCGATAACGTGGCGTTTCTCCTCGGGGTCGGTGACACCCTCCAGCCGGTCGAAGAACCGGTCGGCGCCGTCGACGACCCGCAGCGACTCCATGAAGGAGAACGTCTCGCGGATCTCGTCGGTCTCGCCTTTCCGCATCAGCCCCGTGTCCACGTAGACGGGCGTGAGCTGGTCGCCGACCGCCTCGTACGCGAGCGTCGCCGCGACGGACGAGTCGACGCCGCCCGACAGCGCGATCACCGCGTTGGCGTCGCCGATCGCCTCGCGTATCTCCGCCACCGCCTCCTCGATGAACTCCTCGGTGTTGACCATTATAGGGTAACGTCCGGGTTTCGTTCTGTTGTGTCCGTCGATTCCAGCGCCGCCTCGACGAGCGCCACGAACGGCGGGCTCGCCCGATCCGGCCGCGACCGGAACTCGGGGTGCGCCTGCGTGCCGAAAAAGAACGGGTGGTCCTCGCGTTCGAGGATCTCCATCCGGTTGTCGGCCCGCCCCGAAAACCGGAGTCCCTCCGTCTCCAGCTCCTCGATGTAGTTCGGATTCACCTCGTAGCGGTGGCGGTGACGCTCCGTACAGGAGTCGTCGCCGTACACCTCGTACGCCAGCGAGTCCGGCTCGATGGCGGTCTCGTGGGCGCCGAGCCGCATCGTCCCGCCCATGTCCTCCGTCTCGTACTGCTCGGGCAGCAGGTCGATAACGGGGTGTGGCGTCTCCTCGTCGAGCTCCGCGGAGTGGGCGCCGTCGAGTCCCAGCACGTTGCGCGCGTGCTCGACGACCGCCATCTGGAAGCCCAGACAGAGCCCGAGGAACGGCACGTCGTTCTCGCGGGCGTGGCGGACGGCCTCGATCTTCCCCTCCGTGCCGCGGGAGCCGAAGCCGCCGGGAACGACGACCGCGTCCGCTGACTCCAGCCGGTCGAGGTGGCGCTCGTCGGTCTCGTCGGCGTCGACCCACTGGACGTTCACCTCCGTCTCCGTGTGGATGCCGGCGTGTTTCAGCGCCTCGTGGATCGACATGTACGCGTCCTCCAGGGCGTACTTGCCGACGAGCGCGACGTCGATCTCCTTGGTCCGGTCGCGGGTGACCAGCTCGCGCCACTCCGTGGAGCGCTCCGCCTTCGGGAGCGCCTCGTCGGCGATGCCGAGCCGCTCCATCACGTACTCGTCTAATCCCTCGTCCTCCACCATCAGCGGGACGTGGTAGATGTCCTCCACGTCCGGGTTCGAGAAGACGGCATCCGTCGAGACGTCACAGAACAGCGCGATCTTCTCTTTGACGTCGGGCTCCAGCCGGTCCTCACACCGCCCGACGAGGATGTCGGGCTGGAGGCCGATCGATCGGAGCTCCTTGACGGAGTGTTGGGTGGGTTTGGTCTTCTGCTCGCCGTTTTTCGAGTACGGGACGAGCGTCACGTGCGTAAAGAGGATGTCCTCGGGGTCCTCCTCACTAGCGAACTGCCGGAGTGCCTCCAGATACGGCATCGACTCGATGTCGCCGACCGTCCCGCCGATCTCGATCAGACAGACATCGCTCCCCTCGGCGGCCTCCCGGATGCGCCGCTTGATGTCGTCGGTGACGTGCGGAATGATCTGGACCGTCTTGCCCAGATAGTCGCCGGCGCGCTCCTTCTGGATGACGTGCTGGTACGTCTTCCCCGTGGTGACGTTGTGGTCGAAGGTCATGTCCGTCCCGAGGAACCGCTCGTAGTTCCCCAGGTCGAGGTCGACCTCCCCGCCGTCCTTCAGCACGTACACTTCGCCGTGCTCGTACGGGTTCATCGTTCCGGCGTCAACGTTGAGGTACGGGTCCACCTTCACCGCGGTCACGTCGAAGCCCGCGTTCGCAAGGAGGCGGCCGGTGCTGGCGGCCGTAATCCCCTTGCCGAGCCCGGACATGACGCCACCGGTGACGAAAACGAACTTCCGACCCAGCGAAGGGTCATACCCCGTATCGGGATCCGTCGGCATACTGTCCGTCCGTCAGACTCCGGCAAAACGGTTTCGGAGCGACCAACGGGTGTGAACGCGTGTCAACCTCGTCGGTCAGATCCGACATCCGATGGTGCGCTCCCGGCTCACGGCACCGTACGCCACTTGACCCCGTCGACCGTCTCCACGAACCGCCATCCGAACGCGCCCGCGGGCGTGGTGAACCCGTCGGGCACCGCCACGCCGTTCGGCCCCTCCCCGGCCAGCACGCGCTCGGCGGCCGTGACCGCCGAGGCCGCGGTGAACTCGTACGGGTCGCCGGTGCGGAGCCGCGCCGTCACCGTCTCGCCGGTCGCCGCGTTCCGCGCCTCGCCCCACACCAGCACCTCGGCGTCCGCGCGCTCGGCGGGCGACGGCCCGTCCACCCGCGACCGAACGATCCGGTCGAGGAGCCACCGAACCGGTCGCGTACGGAGCACCGGCGAGAGTGGCCGTGCGAGCCGAATCAGCCGCCGCGCGCGAGGGGGAACCGCCGCGTACACCGTCACGTTCGGGATGCCAGTCGTGTGGTAGGCGGTCGACACGTCACCCCACGGAACCGCCACAGTGTCGTACTCGCGGGTGTCGCCGTTACTCTCGCTCCCGCCGCCGGCGCCCTCGCCGTCGCCCGACCCGAACGCCACACGTCTCGACCGCGAGCCGAGGGGAATCTGCCGTATGTCGCCATCCTCGCGCACTACGGAGCCCTCACCGAGCCCGCGGATGGCGGTCCGGGCAGTTCCCCGCGAGACCCCGCCCCCACCACCCGTCGCGAACGCGAGTTCGAGGTGGGTCGCCTCGGGAAGCGCCTCGGCCAGCCGCGCTGCCACGCAATCGGTGGGAACCACGTCGAACCCGACGCCCGGCAGGAGCGTGACGCCGGCGTCCGCGGCGGGTGTATCCCACTCGTCGAGCGCCTCGAACACGTCGATCTCGCCGGTGACGTCGAGATAGTGGGTCCGGGTTTCGAGGCAGGCATCCGCCAGCTGGGTCGCCGTCGCCGCGAACGGTCCCGCGCAGTTGAGGACGGCGTCGACATCCCGCACCGACTCCGTCACCGTCTCCGGGAACTGCAGGTCGAACTCCCGGACTGAACACCGCAGCTCCCGTCCCAGTTCTCGGAGCGCGTCGCCGTCCCGGCCCGCGAGAATCGGGTCGAGCCCGCGGTCAACGGCCTCGCGGGCGACCAGCTCACCGGTGAACCCGTACGCGCCGTAGATGAGGAGGGTCACATCTCAAGAAGGAGCCGCACCCCCTTACGTCCCCGGGCACTCACGGCCACCCACGCGGTCGCCGGCGGCGCCCTGTCGCCCCCGTTTTATCCCCATCTCTGCCGAACCGTCAGTATGGCAGCCACCTTCGACCGGCTCGGCTACGGCACGTACAAGCTGGATGACTCGCAGGAGTGCGCCGATGGCGTCGCACACGCCGTCGAGACGGGCTATCGTCACATCGACACCGCACAGGGGTACGACAACGAGGAGTACGTCGCCGATGGCATCGACCGGTCGCCCGTCGGCCGCGACGAGCTGTTCGTCGCCACCAAGCTCGCCACCGAGAACCTCGGCTACGACGACGTCATCGAGACCGCCGAGGAGAGCCGCGAGAAGCTGGGCGTCGACAGCATCGACCTGCTGTACGTCCACTGGCCGATCAACACCTACGACCCAACCGAGACGCTCCCCGCGCTCGACGAGCTGGTCGACGAAGGGGTCATCGACCGCATTGGCCTCTCGAACTTCGAGCCGGACCAGCTCGACGAGGCGATCGACGCCCTCGACCACGACGTGTTCGCCCATCAGGTGGAGTGTCACCCGCTCTGTCAACAGGAGACGCTCCGGGAGTACGCCGTCGACCACGACCACTGGCTTGTCGCCTACTCCCCCATCGCGCGCAACCGCGTCGCGGACGTCGACGTGCTCCGCGACGTGACTGCCAAACACGACGCGACGCCCGCACAGGTGAGCCTCGCGTGGCTGCTCTCGAAAGAGCGCGTCGCCCCCATCCCCAAAGCCGCCTCGTTCGACCACGTCGAGCAGAACTGGGACGCCCGTGACATCGTGCTCGACGCCGAGGACATCGCCCGGATCGACGCGCTCGACCGAACCGAGCGCGTCGTCGACTTCGACGAGGCGCCCTGGAATCGGGAGTAAGCCGGTCGGGGCAAGCGGCCGATTCCCCGACATCGAACACCTGACGACGACTGAGTGTTGTCGGTCCCGTTTCACCCCACAGTTCAAGTACCGAGCCGGGGCCAACGCCGTCCATGCGCTGACCACGGCCCCGGATCGGGCGGGACGGGCGTCCGGCGACCCGACCGGGAGCGAAACGACGGTTCCGCCGGCTGTCAGCCCCACACCAAGGAGCGACTGCTCAACCGGGGAGAGAAATCGGCAACCCCGCCTACTGCTCGTTCATCGCCTGACTGGCGATGTTGCGGCCGCGCGAGTTGAGCGACACCTCACGGCGCACCCGCACCTCCTCGACGACCTCCACCTCGATCAGCCGTTCGAACGTCTCCTCGACTACGTCCACGTCCATTCCGAGGAACGACGGGATCTCGAAGGGGGACACGCCCGAGTAGAGCGCCATCAGCACCTCCCGGTCCCGACTGTCGAGGTCGACGTTCGTCGTACTCCGCTCTTCGCCCTTGCGGAGCCACGCCTCAACGAACGTCACCCGTTCCGACTCGCCGGCGATGTGCGTCTCGATGCTGGTGCCGTCGGCGTCCGTGTGTGACACCTCGATGACCGGCTGCTTCTCGCCCTGAACCGTCCGCTGGGTCGCTTCTAGCCCGCTGATGTCGTCGAGGTCGAACTTCACGAACGCGCCGCTCTCCATCGCCGCGTTCAGGCCGTTCTCGTCGAGCTTCACGCGAGCCTGCTCCCAGCCGGCGTCGGTGACGACGCCACCCTCGACGGCGGGGTGTTTCGCCAGCAGCGTCCGCTGGTCCAACAGCGCCCGGTAGACGTCGCGCTCGAAGGCGTCGTGGTCGGCCGCCGCCACCAACAACACCTGGTCGTCGAGGTCGAAGCTGATGTAGCCGGAGACCCGGGCCACCGCCTGATTGGCGTCGTGGCGCCCGCCGAGCCCCTCGAGTTTCGAGAGCGGGATCGTCCGCCTGCCGTCGTTGCCCGCCAGAATCAGCCGGCGGTTCGACAGCAACGCACGCCCGGGGGTCCAGGCGACATCGTTTACCGTGCGGCCCTCGCGGACGGCGACCGCGAACTTCGCTTGCGTGTCGGCGATCTTATATTCGCTTTCTCCCATCTACATCCCTCCAGCACGAAGCTTTGAGACGGCCGAGAACGCCCGCTTTCGGACGGCGGGACTCTCGTCGTCGGTGAGCTCCTCGAGTTTGTTCAACGTCTCCGTGCCACCGATCTGTCCCAGCACGAACACCGCCTTCGCCCGTGCTTCGTCGGGGCGGTCCGTGTCGAGTCGGTCGAGCAGGACCGTCTCGACGCCCGGGCCGCCGAGCGTCTTGAGACTCGTCGCCGCGAACTGGGCGGTTTGGGTGTCGTCGTCGCCGAGCGCGTCGGCGAGCGCCTCGACGGCTTCGTCGTTGTTCCGGTCGGCGACCCGGCCGAGGATCCACGCCGCGTTCCGGCGCTGGCGGCGCTGCTGGCCCTCCGTGAGGATCTGGACCAGCGGGTCGACGACGGTGGCGTCGTCGGCCGCCTTCAGCTCCGAAACCACCTGGTCGCGCACGGCGTGGCTGTGTTTCGTCGGCACGTTCGAGAGCAGCTCGATGACGGAGTAGACGGCAGCGTTGCGCACCGTGGCGCTCTCGTCGCTGAGCGCGCGGGCGAGCGGTTCGACCGGCTGCGGATTGTTGGCCTTCCCGAGCGCGCTGGCGGCGATCCGGCGGAGCGACTCGTCGGAGTCGTCGAGCAGGTCGATCAGCGGGGCGAGCGACTGGTCCGTGGCGATGCCGCCGAGCGCGTTGGCGGCGGCACGCCGAACTCGCGGAGCATCGTCGAGGCGGTCCACGAGCGGACCGACCGTCCGCGGATCGGCGAAGGTGCCGCAGGCGTGACACGCGCGCAGTCGAACCCGTGGGTCGGGGTCCGAGAGCGCTTCGACCAGTGCCGGCAGCGTGCTGGGCTCGCCGAGCCGACCCAGCGCGTTGGCCGCGGCCATCCGAAGCTCCGGTCGCTGGGACTCCAGCGCCCGCGCGAACTTCCGGGCGGTTACCCAGCCAGCCTCCTGACTGCTCCCGCCGGTCAGCTCCGAGAGCAGCTGTTCGACCGCCGCCTGTCCCACCTCGTCGAGCGCGTCGACGGCGGCGCCACGAACCTGTTCGTCCTCATCCGTTGTCGCAGCCCGGAGCAGCACGTCGATCGTTCCCTGGTCCTCCTCGTCGGCGAGTTCACCGAGGAACTCCACCGCGCGCTTGCGAACGGCCGGGCTGTCGCTCCCGGCGGCGTCACGCAGGCGTTCGACGTTTCCCTCACGGGCGTAGCCGTACAGCGACATTAGCTCCTCCGGAACACCCGCCGGCGCTTGTCGATCGGGTCGTAGGCGTCGGTGCGGCTCGGCGGCACGCTCTCGGTCATCCCGACGACCAGCACGCCGTCCTCGACGAGCGACGCACCCAGCGTGTCGAACAGCGCCCCTTTGTGGTCCGCGTCGATGTAGATGAGCAGGTTGCGACACAACACCACGTGGAACGGGCCGCGGGCGCCGTCGCGGATCAGGTCGTGCGTCTCGAAGGAGACCAGCCGGCGCGGCGCCGACCGGACTCGAAAGCTGTCCTCGTCGCGCTCCACGAACTGTTGGGGGTCGTCGAGGAGGTCGAGTTCCTCGGCGATGTCCGTCGTTCGGGTAGTGTGATAGACGCCGTCTCTCGCGTGGTCAAGCGCCTCCTCGCTGATGTCGGAGGCGACGATCTCGATCCGGCTCTCGTCGATCCGGTCGTCGTCGCACGCGAGCATTGCCAGCGAGTAGGGCTCGCGGCCGTCGGCACACGGCGCCGACCACACTCGAACCCGACGCTGTTCGTCGGTAAGCCGACGGAGTTCCTCGCGAAGAACCTCCCACATCTTCGGGTTGCGGAAGAACTCGGTGACGTTGATCGTGAGCGCGTCCATCAGCGCCTCGCGCTCGTCGGCCTCCTCGCGGAGCAGGCGTTCGTACTCGCCGTGTGTCTCCGTGCCGCGCCGGCGCATCCGGGCGGTGATCCGCCGGTCGAGGTACGACTCGTTGTAGTACCCCGGCTCGAACGGGACGGTGTCGTCGATCTGCCGGAGGACGCCCTCGAAGGCGGCGTCGCTCATAGGCTCACCACGTCGAGCACGGCCACCACGTCCCCGTCGCCGAGGACGGCGGTACCGCTGAACCCGGGCGTTCCGGAAAGGGGGCCGTCGAGCGGTTTCACGACGACCTCCTCCTGGTCAAGCACGGCGTCACAGTGGAGTGCGACCTGTCTGGTCTCCTCGCGGATCCGGACCAGCATCCCGTCGCCGGCGTCCGCGCTCGCGTCGAGGGCGGTATCGGACGCAGCCGGAGGCCCATCCGCTCCCCCGTCGGTCGCCGCAGGAGCAGCTCCAGTCTCGGACGCATCGAGCATCGAATCGGCGCCCGTGTCCAGCCGTTCGCGCAGGCGGACTACCGGATAGAGTTCGTCCTCGTGGCGGACCACCTCGTCGCCGTGGACCTCCTCTACGTCGTCGGCACGGGCGACCTCCGCGATCGCCTTGATCGGAATGCCGTACTCCGTGCCGCCCACGTCGACGAACATCACCTTCACGATGGCGACGGTGACGGGGAGCCGGAACCGCACGGTCGTCCCCTCGCCGGGTTCGCTGGAGACGCTCACGGACCCGTCGAGGTCGCGTGCGGTGGTGCGGACCACGTCCATCCCGACTCCGCGGCCGGAGACGTCGGTCACCTCCTCGGCCGTCGAGAGGCCGGGATGGAACACAAGGTCGTACACTTCGTCGTCGTCCATCGCGTCGAGCGCCTCCCGGCTGTCGACGCCCTCCTCGGCCGCCTTGGCGCGGAGGCGGTCGGGGTCGAGCCCCGCGCCGTCGTCGCGCACCTCGATCACGACGTGGTCGCGGTCGCGCTCGGCAACCAGTTCCACGTGGCCCGTCGGCTCCTTACCGGCGGCCTCACGCTCGGCTGGCGGCTCGATGCCGTGGTCGACGGCGTTTCGGAGCACGTGGACCAGGGGGTCGCGCATCTCGGTGAGGATGGTGCGGTCGAGCTCCACGTCGTCACCCTCGATGTCGAACTGCACCTGTTTGTCGACGCTTCGGGCCACGTCCCGCACCAGTCGCGGGAAGGAGTCGGAGACCTGCGAGAACGGGATGAGCCGCATGTCCATCGCCGTGTCCTGCAGGCTGGATGCGAGTTTGTCGAGCTCGTCGAGCGCGTCGGAGTCGGCGTCGGCCTCCTCCAGCTCGCGTCGCAGCTTGATCCGGCTGGTGACCAGCTGTTCGACCAGCCCGTACAGCTCGTCGACCTGGTCGACATCGACCCGGATCGACTTGATCTCGTCGCGGTCGCCGGCGTCGTCGGGCTCCGAGTCGGCGTCGGGCTCGGATTCCGCGTTCGTCTCTGCCTCCTCGTCGGCGGACGGTTCCGGTTCGGAGTCCGGCGTCTCTTCGGCTGCCGGCTCCGGCTCCGATTCCGTCCCATCCTCGGTGGCGAGCGACTCCGCGTCGCCTCCGGTGTCGGCCTCCGTATCCGCGTCAGTGTCGGCGGCCGCGGCGCCCGCGTCAACCGGGGCCGTTGCCACCGACTCGACCTGCGTGAGCGACCCGATCCCGTCGGCAACCGCCTCCGGGTCGGTCGCGACGACGAAGGCGTCGAACCCCTCGTCGTACTCCCCTTCCTCCAGCGTCTCGGGGGCGGGGTCCGTGACGTGGTCGTCGAACGCTTTCTCGAGTCCCTGCACGACGAACGTCGCGTCGACGCCCGCCATCGAGGTCTCACCGATCGTGACACGCGCGTACACGAGGTCGCCGTCGAGGGCGTCCGCCGCCTCCGGGAGCGGCGGGACCGTCACCCCGCCGTCGTCGGCCTCGCCCGTTGTGTCCGCGCCGTCGTCAGCGTCTCCTCCAGCTCCACCGTCCCCGCCGTCCGGGTCGGTCGTGCCGTACTCCTCCATCAGCCGGAGGCGCTCGGCGAGGTCGGTCGGGTCGGTGGACACCGCGCCGTCGTCGGCGATCTCGGCGACCATCGCCTCGACGGTGTCGACGCCCTCGAAGAGGAGGTCCATCAGCTCCGGCGTCACCTCGCGGTCGCCCTGTCGAACCGCATCGAGCAAGTCCTCCAGCGCGTGGCCGAACGAGGACACGTCCTCGAACCCCATCGCTGCCGCGTTCCCCTTCAGGGTGTGAGCGACGCGGAACACGTCGTCCATCGCCTCGCCGTCGTCCGGATCGGCCTCCAGCGCCAGCAGGGCGTTGTTGAGGTCGGTGATCCCGTCCTCGGCCTCGGCGACGAACGCCGCGCGGTGGGAGTCCATCAGGCCTCACCCCCGACGATGGCGTCGGCGACCGCATCCAGGTCGTGCACCTCGTCGACGGCGCCCGTCGCGACGGCCCGTTTCGGCATGCCGTAGACGACGCAGGTGTCCTCGCTCTGGGCCAGCGTGCGGGCGCCGGCGTCCGCCATCGCCCGAATCCCCTCCGAGCCGTCCGACCCCATTCCCGTGAGAATGACGCCAACCAGCGGTCCGTCGACCGTTTCCGCGGCCGTGCGCATCGTCACGTCGACCGCGGGCGCGACGGGCAGACTGTCGTCGTCGTCGAGCTTGACACGAAGCCGCCCGGCCCGGTAGCTGTCCACGCGGGTGTGGGAGCCGCCGCGCGCGACGAGCGCCTCGCCGGCGCCGATCCGGGCGCCATCGGTCGCTTCTTGCACGTCGTACGCGGAGACGGCGTCCAGTCGGTCGGCGAATCTGGAGGTGAACGCCTCCGGCATGTGCTGGACCACGAGCACGCGGCAGTCGCCGGTCGGCAGCGCCGCCATCACGCGCTCGACGGCGTTCGGCCCGCCGGTGGAGGCGCCGATGACGACCGTTAGCGGTCCGTCGAACTCGACGGCGTTCGCGGGGTCTCCTCCGGATTCCGCCCGGTCGGCGCTCTCGCGGGTTGCCGCGTCGAGGTCCGCGCCGGCCACCGAGCGAACCGCCTCGACCAGCCGGTCGGCCTGTCGTGAGACGCCCGACGACACCTCGCCGCCCGGCTTCGCGAAGAAGTCGACGGCGCCCCGTTCCAGCGCCTCGAAGGTGACTTCCGCACCCTCGTCGGTGTGTGCCGACAGCATCAACACGGGTGTCGGGGTCTCGGCCATCAGCCGTTCGACGGCCTCCAGTCCGCCCATGCCCGGCATCTCGACGTCCATGGTCACCACGTCGGGGCGCTCGTCGTCGACCACGTCGAGCGCTTCCTCGCCGTCCCCCGCCTCGCCGACGACCGCCACGCCGGCGTCCGTCAGCAGGTCGGCGATCAACCCGCGCATGAACGGCGAGTCGTCGACGACGACCGCCTGCAGGAAGTCGTCGCCGCCGCCACGCCGATCCGTCGTCCTACTCATACACGTATCGCCGGCGGAACCGGCCATAAACCCACGGACCCGGGAATCACGCGTGATAATTCAGGGGACACGGTTATGAAGGAGATTCATACAGATCTCCCCATGGCAGCCATCGAGGCGGATGCCGAATCCACGAAGGTGCTGGAGTTCGGCCTCGGCGACGACACGTACTGTCTGGACATCGGCGTGATCGACGAGATCGTCGACGCCGGCGAACTCACGCGGATCCCCAACTCGCCCGCCCACGTCGAGGGCGTGATGGACCTCCGTGGGCGCACGACGACCATCGTCGATCCGAAAACCGTGTTCGGGATCGACGAGACCGGGCCTCGCGAGCGGATCGTCGTCTTCGACGACGAGCGCGTCGGCGAGAGCGGCACCGTCGGCTGGATGGTCGACGAGGTGTTCCAGGTCCGCGACGTCGAGCCCGAGGACGTGGACCGAACGAGCACGGTCGACGACGAGGGCGTCCACGGCATCGTGAAGTCCGACGAGCGCTTTGTCGTCTGGGTCGTCCCGGACGCGGCCGGCGAGGACGCCGGCGCCGCCGAGGCGTAACCCCGCGCCCGCCGTCCGAACGGTTCTCAGGCCTGAAAATCGGGGGCGAACTCTTATTCGGCTGATGACGTGGGTACAGGTATGCGCATCTCCAGTGGGGTTCCGGGATTCGACGACATCATCGACGGAGGCTTCCCGTCCAACAGACTGTACGTGGTGAGCGGTCCGCCCGGAAGCGGCAAGACGACCTTCTGCTCGCAGTTCGCCGCCGAAGGCGCCCGCAACGGCGACAACGTGTTGTACGTCAGCATGCACGAGACCAAGGAGGGAATCCGCCGTGACATGGGCGGGTACGACTTCGGCTTCGACCGCGCGCTCGACACCGACCGCGTGACGTTTCTCGACGCGTTCTCCTCGGACGGGCGCCGCTTTTTCGGGCCGCCCGGCGACCGCCGGGACCGCTCCGGCGTCACCAACCGTCTCACCGGCTTCATCAGCTCGCGGGACATCGACCGCGTCGTCTTCGACTCCACGATGCTGCTCCGCTACCTGCTCGACGACGAGGAGGACACGATCGTCCAGTTCCTCTCCTCGCTGAAGCGGTGTGACGCGACGACGCTGCTCATCTCCGAGATGACGGACCCGAGCGCCTACTCCCAGGAGCATTATCTCGCACACGGCGTCGTCTTCATGCACAACTATCTGGAGGACGACGGAATGCAGCGTGGCGCGCAGGTGCTGAAGATGCGGGGGACCGACGTGGACACCGACATCCAGCAGGTCGAGTTCGGCGACGGCGGAATCCGGGTCGGCTCCGCGACCACGGTGAGCCGCTGATGTACCACCGCATCTTCGACGACGACTGGGAGACGCTAACCCGGCGTGAGGCGATCGACCGCGCGTTCGCGCTCGGCGTCGCCGCCGCGATCGACGACCCGCAACCGGAGGAGCTGGAGCGCGTGGTCGAGGGGCTTCCCAGCGGCTACGACCGAAGTCTCGTCGAACTCGCTTACGACGAGGGGCGCACGAAGGCGCTCGCGTCGACGCGGGAGAACGACGACGCGATATGGCGGGAGCTCGTTGACGACGTGGGAGCCCCGCAGGCGCCGCCGATCCCCGCCGCGATGCCGGGGGCTCTCCGTGAACTGACACTCGTCTCGAAATCCGACGAGGGCCCGCCCTCCGCGTTGGAGCTACCCCCCTTCCTCCGGAAGTAAAACCTCGGAAGGGTTTTACCCCGGTCGCCCCCACAACCTCGATATGAGCGTGCTTCCCGACGCTGTCTGCCGCGCCGACAGCGTCCTCATCACCGGTCCCCCGATGAGCGGGAAGTACAACCTGTTTCATCGCCTGCTGAACGGGTGGACCGACGCCCCGATCATCATCTCGACCGGGCGTACCGCCGAGAAGGTCCGCGAGGACCACGAACGGCTCACCGACCATCCGGGTGAGGACGTTGTCGTCATCGACTGTGTCACCCGCGAGCAGGGCGGCGACGCGGAGGACACCGCGACGACGAAGTACGTCGCCAGCGCCGGCAACCTCACCGACATCGGCATCAAGTTCACCAACGTGGTGGAGGCGTCCGCCGGCGTCGACCGCGCGGTCGGCGTCTACTCGCTGTCCCAGCTGTTGATGTACTGGGACCCCGAGCGCATCTACCAGTTTACCCGCGTGCTCGCCTCCCAAGCCTCCGGGGAGGGCTGGCCGCTCGTCGGCGTCGTCGGCTCGACGATGCACGACGAGCAGGTGCTTCACACCCTCCACGAGCCGTTCGAGGCGGTTGTCGAAACCCGCGTCGAGGGTGACGAGCGACAGTTCCGCGTCCGTAATCGGGTCGGCCAGCCGACCGAGTGGACGGCCTTTTGAGGCGCCCGCGAGCGCACCGTTTTCCACGCCGGTGAGCCACGGCGCCGTGCTCGTGACACTGCAGGCTAGCGACGTGTAGCCCGAACCGCCGGCGAGCGCCGGTGTCGACCACTCATCCGCCGAGCGCCCCACAACGGCAGCCGGGCGGTAGCAGACCGATTCCATATAGCACAATACAATTTAAGATGAGGAGGACCCGCCGAACTCCCCCTCCTGTGCTGAACGCCGGCGTGACGACCCATACCGGGAGTTCTCGTGTCGAACCCAGCGGTAGCTTATAAACGGCAAGCCGGCGGACCGCGACGATGACCGCGACCGGGGGCACCGGCGAAGGGGAGAACACAACGCACGCGACGGCGGCCGGGCAACCGGTACCGGATCGAGACCGGAACCCGGAGCGCGCCGGCGCCCGGCAGCTCCCCCGGGTGGCACCCCCGCGGAGACGCTGCTACTCGGCATCCGAGGGGGCTATAAGCGTCTCTCCGTCACTAGCCCGCGAACACGGGAGTTCACCACTCGACAGTACCACAGGGGGCGAAAACAGCCGTGATGAGTCCCATACTCACCATTCGTGGTTTTATAAGGACGTGTTACCGCGGGATGAATATCGCATATCGCTATATCAAACGTTTCCGCCGACACCGAATCGGCCGGCTTTTCCCGACCGACGACGGAGACCCGCGCATGACCGACTTCGACCCCGAGAAGTTCGAGGAGAAGTACGTCCACTACTTCGCGGAGCTCCAGCGCGCGTACAAGAACGCGTTCAACTACATGAACGAGCGGCACGATTCCGAGCTGATCCACGGCATCGACCAGATGGTGCTCAACGAGTCCGAGCCCGTCTACGATGACGGCGAGTTCGCCGTCGAGCTCCCCGAAAACCCCCGCGAGCGTCTCACCGGCGTGCTCGTCGACGACGAGACGTTCGAGGAAGTGCTCGACGAGTACGTCGACCGCATCGAGGACGAGCTCTACCGGACGCTGGGCGCCGAACGCCCGGAATAGCTGCGGCAACCAAAGGCATAAGCCGACCGGCCGCCAATCCGAACGTATGAGCACGGAAACCAGCGACGCGGACGCGGACAACGACCTCCGCGAGCGCATCACGAACTTCCTGCGGCGCAACTTCCCGCAGATCCAGATGCACGGCGGGAGCGCGGCGATCAGCCACCTCGACCACGAGACGGGCGAGGTCCACATCGAGCTCGGCGGCGCCTGTTCCGGCTGCGGTATCTCCCCCATGACGATCCAGGCGATCAAGTCCCGGATGGTCAAGGAGATCCCGGAGATCGAGAAGGTCCACGCCGACACCGGCATGGACTCCGGCGCCGACGGCGACCTCGGCGGCACCAGCTCCGGCGGCTCCGCCCCGTCGTTCCCCGGCGAGACGACGGACGACGGCGAGGAGGACGAAGGCCCGCAGGCGCCGTTCTAACCTGGTTCTCTCTTTCCCGATTTTCAGGCTCATGAGCGGCAGCGCCGGCGTTCGCGGGCGTTTTTGACATCGAACTCGGTTCGGGAGCGCGCCGATCACCGCTCACACCGGCGTGAGCAAGCGAGTGCGGCTCTCTCGGCGGAGTTCTGTGTAACATGGGATTCTCCAAGATTAGAAGTCATAAATCATATAGCGCAATATAGAATTGAGTGCGTACCGGATCCACAACCGATGCCGAGTGCTGGGGCGACGGGAACGCTTTTTGCTCGGCGCGCGCCACTGACGGCCATGAACTACCGGGAAGTCGAACCGACGGCGGAGTACGTCGCGCGGTTCGAGACGGGCGCCGACTGGCGCGAGGAGATCGAGGATCTCGCCCGCGAGGAGGACGTGGAGGCGGGCTGGTTCACCGCGCTGGGTGCGGTACAGGACGCTGACGTGTGGTTCTACGACCAGGAGGACTGCGAGTACCAGTCGGTCACCTTCGACGAGCCGCTGGAGGTAGCGGCGTGTATGGGCAACATCTCGCTGTTGGAGGGAGAGGTCTTCGCGCACACGCACGCGGTGTTGTCCCGGCCGAGCGGACAGGCGCTCGCCGGGCACCTCGACTCCGCGACGGTGTGGGCCGGCGAGTGCCACCTGACGGCGTTCGCCGAGCCGCTGGAGCGTGAACACGACTCCACAACCGACCTCGACCTCTGGCTCTGATGGGCGGAGGCCGTCGATGAGACCGGACGACGAGCGCTACTTCGCCCGGCTCGAGGAGCGGCTGGACGAGGCGTGGGACGTGGCCGAGACCGCCAAGGAGCGCGGCGGCGACCCCAAACCGGAGATCGAGATTCCGGTCGCCCGCGACATGGCCGACCGCGTGGAGAACATCCTCGGCATCGAAGGCGTCGCCGAGCGCGTCCGCGAACTCGAAGGAGAGATGTCCCGCGAGGAGGCAGCCCTGGAGCTCGTCACCGACTTCGTCGAGGGGACCGTCGGCAGCTACGACTCCCGCGCGGGCAAGATCGAGGGCGCGGTGCGCACGGCGGTCGCGCTGCTCACCGAGGGCGTCGTCGCCGCCCCGATCGAGGGGATCGACCGTGTCGAACTGCTGGAGAACGACGACGGCACGGAGTTCGTCAACGTCTACTACGCCGGTCCGATTCGCTCTGCGGGTGGGACGGCACAGGCGCTCTCCGTGCTGGTCGCCGACTACGCCCGGTCGCTTCTGGGCATCGACGAGTACAAGCCCCGCTCCGACGAGATCGAGCGCTACGCCGAGGAGATCGCCCTCTACGACAAGGAGACGGGCCTCCAGTACACGCCGAAGGACAAGGAGTCGAAGTTCATCGCCCGGCACATGCCGATCATGCTGGACGGGGAGGCGACCGGCGACGAGGAGGTCTCCGGGTTCCGCGATCTGGAACGCGTCGACACCAACTCCGCGCGCGGCGGGATGTGCCTGGTCGCCGCCGAGGGGATCGCGCTGAAGGCGCCGAAGATCCAGCGGTACACCCGCGACCTCGACGAGGTCGACTGGCCGTGGCTCCAGGACCTGATCGACGGCACCATCGGGGAGGACGGCGAGGACGCGGGGGGCGACGGCGCGGACGCGGAAGACGACGAGGAACCCGACCGCGAGGAGGCCGGAGACGCCGAGGAGGCCGGCGGGGAAGGCGAGGACGCACACGCTGAACCGGACGGGCCGCTCCGCGTCGACCCCTCGATGAAGTTCCTCCGGGACCTGATCGCGGGGCGCCCGGTCTTCTCGCACCCCTCCGAATCCGGAGGGTTCCGCCTCCGGTACGGCCGGTCGCGCAACCACGGGTTCGCGACCGCCGGCGTCCACCCGGCGACGATGCACCTCGTCGACGACTTCCTCGCGACGGGGACGCAGATCAAAACGGAGCGGCCCGGGAAGGCCGCCGGCGTCGTCCCCGTCGACTCCATCGAGGGACCGACGGTTCGGCTGGCGAACGGCGACGTGCGCCGGATCGACGACCCGGAGGAGGCGAAGGCGATCCGCAACGGCGTCGAGAAGGTGCTCGACCTTGGCGAGTACCTCGTCAACTTCGGGGAGTTCGTCGAGAACAACCACGCGCTCGCGCCCGCCTCCTACGCGTTCGAGTGGTGGATCCAGGAGTTCGAGGACGCTGGCGCGGACGTGCAGGCGCTCCGCGACGACCCCAACGTCGACCTCGAACACCCGCCCGTCGAGGACGCGCTGGCGTGGGCGACGGAGTACGACTGTCCGCTCCATCCGGAGTACACCTACCTCTGGCACGACGTGTCGGTCGATGCGTTCGAGACGCTCGCCGCGGCTGTGAGTGATGGGGAAGTCGTCGAGGGCGTCCTCGCCGTCGAACGCACCGAGACCGTCCGGAGCACGCTGGAGTCGTTGCTCGTTGAACATTCGACGACGCCCGATTCGGTGCGGATCCCGACGTGGCGCCCGCTCGCCCGATCGCTGGGGGTCGACGACGGGCTCCGGCGAATATGGGAGCCCGACGACCTACCGCGCGAGGCCCGCGAGTGGGCCGGAGGCGACAACGCCGTGAAGGCGGTCAATGCGGTCGCCCCCTTCGAGGTGCGCGAGCGCGCGCCGACCCGGATCGGCAACCGGATGGGCCGCCCCGAGAAATCGGAGAGCCGGGACCTCTCGCCGGCGGTCCACACCCTGTTCCCGATCAACGAGGCGGGCGGGCCACAGCGCAACCTCGCGGACGCCTCGCGCACGATGGACGACCAGGGGCGTCGCGGTGTCCACGAAATCGAGGTGTCCGAACGGGAGTGCCCGGCCTGTGACACCCACACCTACCGGACGGAGTGTCCCGACTGTGAGACCCACACCGAGCCCTACTACGAGTGTGGCGACTGCGGTCGGGAGTGCGAACCCGACGAGTCCGGCCGCGTCATCTGTGACCGCTGCGAGTGGGAGGTGACCGCCGCCACCTGGCAGGAGGTCGACCTCAACGACGCCTACCGGTCCGCACTGGAGACGGTCGGCGAGCGCGAGTCCGTCTTCGAGATCATCAAGGGCGTGCAGGGGCTCACCTCCACGAACAAGACGCCCGAGCCCATCGAGAAGGGGATCCTCCGGGCGAAAAACGGCGTCACCGCGTTCAAGGACGGGACGGTCCGCTACGACATGACCGACCTCCCGGTCACCGCCGTGCGCCCCGAGGAGCTCGACGTCACCGCGGGCCACTTCCGCGAGCTCGGCTACGAGACCGACATCGACGGCGACCCCCTCAGACACGACGACCAGCTGGTCGAGCTGAACGTGCAGGACATCGTGCTCTCGGACGGCGCCGCCGAGCACATGCTGAAGACGGCCGACTTCGTCGACGACCTCTTAGAGCAGTACTACGACCTCGACCGCTTCTACGAGGTGAACGAGCGCGACGACCTCGTCGGCGAGCTCGTGTTCGGCATGGCGCCACACACGAGCGCCGCAACTGTCGGGCGCGTGGTCGGGTTCACCTCCGCGGCGGTGGGGTACGCACACCCGTACTTCCACGCCGCGAAGCGCCGGAACTGCTTCCACCCGGAGACGAAGATCTGGTACGAGAACGAGGCCGGTGAGTCACGGCACGCGAAGATCGACGAGTTCGTCGAGACGTATCTCGAACGCTCCGAGGTCGAGTTCGACGACTTCGGAACCGCAGTCGGGAAGCTGGAGGGCGTCAACGGGGAGTTACGCGCTCCATCGCTGACCTCCGACGGGAAAACCGTGTCTCGACCGATCGAGGCCGTTAGCAAGCATCCCGCTCCCGACCACATGCTGCGGATCCGCACAGCCTCCGGACGGTCGATAACCACCACTCCGGATCACGGCGTGCACGTGTACGACGCTGAACGTGACGAGATCGTTGGAACGGAAGCACGGGACATCGACGACACGAACGAACTGGTCGTACCCGATTCGATCGGGGGCGGTGCAGGCGGTCGGAGTCCGAAACGGTTCGACCTACTTGCGGAATATGTCAGATCCGACGCAGTGCCGACTGATCGCCTCATGATCAAGGGGCTGGACAAGGACGAGCTATACGAGCTGTTCGAAGACGCGTTCGCCGACGATTGGGACGGGCCGTTTTATCCGCTCCAGAGCATGACCGAGGTCTTCGGAACCAACAAGAAGACGCTTAGCAACTACTTGTACCGGGAGAGTTTCCCCGCATCGTATCTTCGACAGTGTTTCTCCTCGCTCGATGAACTGCTCCAGTTCGTTCCGGAAGACGTGACGCTCGGGATCAAGCGTGACCGCACCGAAGTCGACCGATTCGTCGAACTCAACGAACGGGTCTCGACGCTGCTCGGGTATTACGCTGCCGAGGGATTCGCTCGGGAGCAGGAAACCCCGAAGGGAACGATCCACCAGACAACGATCTGCGGCACCGAAACGGAAGCGAGAGAATTCTTCCTCGATGTCCTTCGTGAGGAGTTCGGCGCCGACCCGTATGAGGAGAATCACGCAAAAGTGACTACCTCCGGCCGGCTCCTTCGGGCATTCTTCGACTCGATTCTCGACGCGGGCGTGCTTGCGCACACAAAACGTGTCCCTGACCCGATATTCAATGCATCGGACCGGATCGTCGGTGCGTATCTTGAGGGATATTTCAGCGGAGACGGTAGCGTTGACGAAGGATCGCTCCGAATCACGGCGACGACCGTCAGCAATGAACTTCGCGAGGATCTGCTGGCTCTACTCAGGCGGCTCGGTATCCATGCATCGGTCGCCCGTCCGAAGCGCGTTCGACTCCACGAGAAGTTCCCCGACTTCTACGACGAGGAGGATATGCGTCTCACCGCGCAAACCTACGTTATCAGCGTCTCGTCACAGGATGCAGTTCGTTTCTCGGAACTCGCTGGCTTTCACCTCTCACGGAAGGCGGATCGACTGGCGCAACAGGCCTCGGCGATCGAGCCGTATGCGACCAGTTTGTCGGATGGCGGATCCGACGGGTACGTTCTCGACCCCGTCGACGAGGTCGAAGTCGTCGAAAGCGACGTTGATCACGTCTACTGTCTCACCGTCGACGACACTCACTCACTGGTCGCGAACGACCTCTCGGTCGATCAGTGTGACGGTGACGAGGATTGCGTGATGCTTCTCATGGACGGACTTCTCAACTTCTCGAAGTCTTTCTTACCGGATAAGCGAGGTGGTCAGATGGACGCCCCGCTCGTGATGTCCTCGCGGATCGACCCCTCGGAGATCGACGACGAGGCGCACAACATGGACATCGTCCGGCAGTACCCCCGGGAGTTCTACGAGGCGACGCTGGAGATGGCCGACCCCGAGTCGGTCGAGGACCTGATCCAGCTCGGCGAGGACACGCTGGGGACGGACGACGAGTATCGCGGGTTCGACCACACCCACGACACGACGGACATCGCGATGGGGCCGGACCTGTCGGCGTACAAGACGCTGGGGTCGATGATGGACAAGATGGACGCCCAGCTGGAGATCTCCCGGAAGCTCCGGGCGGTCGACGAGACCGACGTCGCCGAGCGCGTCATCGAGTACCACTTCCTGCCGGACCTGATCGGGAACCTGCGGGCGTTCTCCAGACAGGAGACGCGGTGTCTCGACTGTGGCGAGAAGTACCGCCGGATGCCGCTGACCGGCGACTGCCGGGAGTGCGGCGGCCGCGTCAACCTCACGGTCCACGAGGGGTCCGTGAACAAGTACATGGACACCGCCATCGAGGTCGCCGAGCGCTTCGACTGCCGCGACTACACCAAACAGCGCCTCTACGTGTTAGAGAACGCCCTCGAATCCGTGTTCGAGGACGACACCAACAAACAGTCGGGCATTGCGGACTTCATGTGAAGAGGGCCGATTTGCCTCCGTTGAAACCTCATCCGGTGGGTATTCTGACCCGGACTCGGTCTAGACAGAACTTCCGGTGAGTAATACCGGGAGTGGGTGTTGCAGTTCGCCGCCGGCGATGCAGTATATAAACGGTCGAGAGAGATGGCAACGGGTTCCTTATAAACGGGTATGCGGTGCGGTGGCGCGCCCGGCGAGCGCCCAGCGGGCGCGAGCCGGAGCGCGAGGGAGTCGGCGGCGACCGCAGGGAGCCGCCGACGAGGTTGGGGAGGTGTGAGGTGCGGTCGCGGAGCGGTGCGGGGCGGGACCCAAAGGGGCAGCCGGCTCCGGGAAGACGGGCGACGTAAGCACTCAAAAGGGCGAGCCATGCGAGCCCTTTTGAGCGCGCAGCGAGCGTCCCGCGAACCTGTGAGCGGGACGACGGAAGTCGCAGCCCGCGAGCGTAGCGAGCCGGAACGTCTTCCGGAACCCTCGACCGGAGCCGGCTGGGGCTTTGCAGGCGGTCACCGCAGTATCGTCGGTCACTTATAAACAGCCGTCAGCAACACCATTTACTCACTTATAAACAACATCACAACCGATCTGCGCTACTTACTCCCGCAGTCGCTCATTGAGGTGTCTGTGTAGGCCGAGGATGGGCCACAACCGCTTACCTGAAGAAGAGTTCGACAGAGCGGGAAAACCGTGCACGGTCAGGCGCGTTCCGGTACGATCGGGCTACTCGTCCCCTTCGACGCTCTCAGGGGGATCGGCGCCGGGGAGTTCGAGGAGCACCTCCGCGCCGTCCTCGTGATTGCTCACCGAAACGTCACCGTCGGCGTCGCGGACGACCCACGTGACGATCCAGAGGCCGAGCCCGCTGGTGTGTTCGAGTTTGGTCTCCTCCTCGCGGGTTAGCGGCTCGATTTCGGCATCGGGGATTCCCGGACCGCGGTCGCGAAGTATGAGACGGACGGGGTCCCCGTCCTCAACGTGCAGCGTCGCGTCGCCGCCGCCGTGGACTGCCGCGTTCTCCAGCAGGTTGTCGATCGCGACCCGGAACTGCTCGTTGACGCTGGCCCACACCGACCCCTCGGGACACGAAAGCGTGACCGTCAGCTCGGGATAGACGCGCTCGGCGAGCTCCACGCGTGCCGCGGCGACGGCGGCCACGTTGACGGTCCGGCACGGTGTGTCGTCGGCGTTCAGGAGCCGTTCGACCTCGCGAGCCTTTCGACTCTTCGAGAGGAGATCCTCCGCCCGGGCGCGGATCGTCTCGGCGGCCTCCCGGTCGGTGACGCCCTCGCGACCGGCGGCAATGTTGTCGGCGTGGCCCACAATGACGTTCATCGCGTTTCGGAGGTCGTGTCTGAGCACACGGTTGAGCACCTGGAGGCGCTGCTCGCTCCGGCGCTGGTCGGTGATGTCGACGTAGGTGGCGAACCCGCGATGAGGGTCGTCCGGGAGCATCACGGTGTACAACAGGAACTCGCGCTCGCCCTCGGCCGTGGTCCGGGTGACGGACGCCTGCAGGTCCTCGTTCATCAGGCGGTCGTTGAGCCGGTTCGCCTCCGATCGGGCGTCGGGTGGAACGATGTACGCGTCGATGGAGCTCCCCCGAACCTCGCTTTCGGCGTAGCCGAACACGTCCTCGAACGCGGGGTTTACGTCGCGGACGATCGGGTCCCCGTCGACGTGCTCGTAGTAGACGGTGGGGTTCGGCACGCTCTCGAACAGCGCGGCCAGCCGGTCGCGCTCGCGCTGGAGCGTCTCGCGCGCCTCGCCGTACGCGTGCTCGCGCCGGCGGGTGGTGACGTCGTAGGCGCCGAGAACGACGCCGAGCGCGACCCCGGCGGTGACGTTGCTGAGGAGGACGAACGGGGCGCCGGACGTGAGGGACACACCCACCCCGACGGTCCACGCCGTGATGACCCCCATCGCGACGACGCCGACGGCGATCCACGCCCAGACGCGGCCGAGCTCGGTCGCGTCGAACCCGTGTCGATTGAGCCAGACCGCTGCAGGAACCAGAAACGCCGACAGCAGAAGCGGTCCGCCGGCTTCGACGGCGATTTCGGGGGACGGTGGCGCTGACAGCAGCCGGGTCGCGTGGATCACCGAGAGCAGAAACCCGACGGCTGCGACGCCGACGATTCCCGAACCCCGCCCCAGCCTCTCCATACTCACGGCCATCGTTGGACTCCGGTATGGTTCTTTCCTTCCGACACCAACTGGTGAAACTGGGGAAAACCGGTGAGTTCGGGCGCCGCGGCACCGCGACGCGAGTGCGGAACTGGTGCGCTTTTGAATCCGGGGGGCCTCCCTCTTGATATGACCGACACCCTTCGACTCGTCACCCGCGGCTCCGCGCTGGCACGCCGCCAGGCGGAGACGGTTCGCGACGCGCTGACGAGTCGCCGCCGCGATGTGGAGATCCGCGAGGTCGAGACCCGCGGCGACCAGATCCCCGACGAGCTGATCCACCGGCTCGGTCGAACGGGAGCGTTCGTGCGCGCGCTCGACGAGGAGGTGCTCGACGGCGACGCCGACCTGGCCGTCCACTCGCTGAAGGACGTGCCTACGGAGGAGATGGGCGACCTCGTCATCGCCGGCGTCCCCGAGCGGGCGCCCGCCGGCGACGTGGTCGTCCATCCCGACGGCCTCGGCATCGAGGACCTGCCGCCGGGCTCCGTGGTCGGCACCGCCTCACTCCGCCGGACGGCCCAGATCAAAGCGGCCCGGCCCGACCTGGAGGTCGAGCCGATCCGCGGCAACGTCGACACCCGGATCGAGAAGCTGCTCGCGCCCGGCCTGCAGGCGGAACACGAGGAGCGGCTCATCGCTTCGGGCGAGGCCAGCGCGGCAACCGCCGAGCGCAGCGAGATCGCGGAGACGCTCCCCGCCGGCGAGAAGGTGCTGGACGCCGGCGACCGCGAGGATGAGGAGGACGAAGCTGATGACGATGACGACGACGAGTTCGACCTGAGCGTCGAGGAGTGGTTCGACTCGCTGTCGGAGCTCGAACGCGGCGCCATGGAACGGGAGGTCGAGACGACCTACGACGCGCTCGTGCTCGCGGAGGCCGGCCTTCGGCGTTCGGACCTCTATCACCGGGTCGGCACCACCCGGCTCCCGCGCGACGAGTACGTCCCCGCGGCCGGACAGGGCGCCATGGCGGTCACGGCGACGGATCCCGACGTGGTGGAGACGGTGCGGAAGGCGGTCGACCATCCCCGAAGCCGCGTGGAGACGACCGTCGAGCGGACGGTGCTCGCGGGACTCAACGGCGGCTGTATCGCCCCCATCGGCGTCAATGCGATGGTGCAGGGCGAACACGTCCACGTCGCCGCCCGCGTGCTCTCGACGGACGGAACGGAGGAGGTGGCGGACACTCGCGACCTGCCGGTGACGACCCACGCGAAGGCGGCGGAAGCGTTCGCGGCGGACCTCGCCGAGCGCGGCGCCGCCGAGCTCGTCGAGCAGGCGCGCGAGGAGGCGGACGATGCCTGAGGAGGTCGACGACCCTGGAAGCGACGGCTCGGGCGGGGGACCGCCTGTGAACGAGGACGGCGTTCGCGCCCGCGGCGACGTGCCGATGCCGGAGGACGCCTCGCTGCCCGAGATCGACCACGAGACGGTCGGGAAGGTGTACCTCGTCGGCTCCGGCCCGGGCGACCCGGAGCTGCTCACGGTGAAGGCCGCGCGGCTGATCGACGAGGCGGACGTGGTGCTCCACGACAAGCTTCCCGGCCCGGAGATCCTCGGTCGGATCCCCGAGGCGAAACGCGAGGACGTTGGCAAGCGCGCCGGCGGCGACTGGACGCCCCAGGAGTACACCAACCGCCGACTGGTGGAGCTGGCCGCGGCGGGCAAGTCCGTCGTCCGCCTGAAGGGTGGCGACCCCTTCGTCTTCGGACGCGGCGGCGAGGAGGCCGAGCACCTCGCCGAGCACGGCGTCCCCTTCGAGGTCGTGCCGGGCGTCACCTCGGCGATCGGCGGTGCGGGCGTAGCGGGGATCCCCGTCACCCACCGCGACCACGCCTCCTCGGTCTCGTTCGTCACGGGCCACGAGGACCCGACAAAAGCGGAGTCCGCCGTCAACTGGGAGGCGCTCGCGGCGACGGGGGGCACCATCGTCGTCCTGATGGGCGTCGGCAAGCTCCCGGACTACACCGCGGCGCTCCGGGAGGCGGGGATGGACCCGGAGACACCGGTCGCGCTCGTCGAGCGCGCCACCTGGCCCGCGATGAAAGTGGCCACGGGAACCCTCGACACGATCGTCGAAGCCCGCGACGAGGCCGACATCGAGCCGCCGGCGATCACCGTGATCGGCGAGGTGGCCGCGACCCGCGAGCGCGTCGTCGGCTTCCTGGAGAACGCGAACGCGGCACCCATCGAGCCGCCGGCCGGCGAAGCGGAGGAAGCGGGCGCCGGCGGGGAGGTGGATGATGACTGAAGGCACCGCCTCCGCCATCGTCACGAACGGCGACGACGACCGCCCCCGGGTCGCGGTGTTCCGGCCGGACGACGACCGGATCGTCGACGCGGTCGCGCTCCTCGAATCGCTCGGCGCGGAGCCCGTGCCCGACCCGATGTTGCAGGTCGAGCCGACCGGCGAGACCCCGGCTGATGCCCCCTACGTCGTGCTCACCAGCAAGACGGGCGTGGAGCTCGCCGCCGAGGCAGGATGGGAACCGAGCGGCGCGACGCTGGTCGCCATCGGCCCCGCGACCGCTGACGCCGCGCGCGCGGCCGGCTGGACGGTCGACGTAGTACCCGACGAGTACACCTCGGCGGGGCTCGTCGACCGGCTCCGCGACGAAGTCGACGGCGTGTACGTGGAGGTCGCCCGCTCGGATCACGGCAGCGACGTGCTGCTCGACGGGCTCCGAGACGCGGGAGCGAAGGTGCACGAGACCGTCCTGTATCAGCTCACCCGGCCGGAGAGGGCTGGCGAATCCGCCACGATGGCGGCCGCCGGCGAACTCGACGCCGTCGCATTCTCCTCGTCGCTGACGGTCGAGCACTTTCTGGACGCCGCCGAGGAGCACGGCGTCCGCGAGGACGCGCTCGCCGGACTGAACGACGCCGTCGTCGGCGCCATCGGCCCGCCGACCGCCGAGACCGCCGCGGAACTCGGCGTCGACGTCGACGTGGTTCCAGACGACGCCGACTTCGAGGCGCTCGTACGGGCCGTCGTCGACCGCTGTTGAGCGGTCGTCTTTTTTAAGTATCCCACACGTGCCCCGCCCACGGACCGCCCGCTTTTAAGCCGCCAACGGTCGAACGGCGGCGTATGTTCGACACCATCGTCGTCGCCACCGACGGCTCCGACAGCGTGCGCCGGGCCGTCGACGTGTCGCTCGACCTCGCCGCCCGCTTCGACGCCGAGGTTCACGCGCTGTACGTCGTGGACGCCGGCGAGGTGGAGTCGTCGCCCGAGGAGGTTCGCGAGGACCTGCGAGACGCGCTCGACAGCCGGGGGGACGAGGCCCTCGGAGAGGTGGTCGACGCCGCCGCCGAGACGGACGCCGACCTCGACGTGACCACGGCGACCCGTGAGGGACGCCCGGCCGCGGAGATCGGGTCGTACGCCCGCGAGGTGGACGCCGACGTGGTTGCCACCGGTACCCGCGGCCGCCACGGCGAGAACCGCTTCCTGATCGGCTCCGTCGCGGAGCGCGTCGTCCGCACCTGCCCGGTTCCCGTGCTCACCGTCCGCCAGCTGACCGGCGAGGACCCGCGGCGGACGACGATTTAAAAGGCAAACGGGGAGAATGGAGGTCGCCGGCGGGCCCCCGCCGAACCGCAGAGCGGCGGAGTTTTCCCGCTGCCGCCCGCGCTCCCGGTATGGACGACGAGCTCATCGACGAGACGGGGATGGCCCGCTCGCGATACACCCGGCTGCCCGGCAAGGGCTTCTTCTACCCGGATTCGCTGGACGAGGACCGCGCGGAACAGCGCGCCAAGGAGACGGTCGAGGACGCGGAGGCGGTCGTGATCGCCGACGGCGACGCCGACGGGCTCGCCTGCGCCGCGATGGTCCGCGAGACGTACGACGCCGCGCTCGACGTGGCCGACTTCGAGGCGGATATCGCCGACCGGCTGGCCGCGGAACTCGGGGAGGGCGACGAGGACGAGGGGGACGAGGATGAGACGGACGAAAATGAAGACGACGAGACCGACGCTGACGACGCCCACACTCGCTCGTCGGTGGCGCTGCTCGCAGCCGGCCCGTACTCCATCGACGACTCGCTCGAACGGGTGCTGGAGTACGCCGACGACGGCATCGACCTGTTCGTCTGTGACCTCTGTCCGGACGACTACGAGTGGATCGCGGAGCCGCTGGAGGGGCTCGTCGAGAAGGCGGACGCCGTCCGCTGGTTCGACCACCACCAGTGGGACGACGACACCGCAGCCGCCGTCCGCGAGGCGGGCGTCGACCTCGTCGTGGGCGACTCCGACGAGGAGTGTACCGCCGACGTGGCGCTCCGCTCGCTGGACCACGAGTTCGGGCCGCGCTGGGCCGAACTCGCCGAGGTGACCCGCGACCACGACCTCTGGCTCAAGGAGGACCCGCGCTCGGACGACCTCGCGGACTACTCCTACTGGACGGGCGCCGAGGAGTACACGACGGTCGTCGGCGCGTACGGCGCCGACCTCCCCGACACGGTTCACGACTTCCTCGAACACCGGCGCGTCGAGAAGCAGGCGCGCATCGACGCCGCCGTCGACCGCGCGGTCAGCCACGAGATCGGCGAGTGGACCATCGCGGTCACCTACGGCCGCTGTTCGCAGAACGAGGTCGCCGAGACCCTGCGAGAGGCGGGCGCCGACGGCGCCGTCATCGTCAAGCCCGCGGGCTCGGCGTCGATCCGCGGCTCCGAGGACTTCCGGCACGCCCACGAGGTCGCCGGCAAGGTGAACGGTGGCGGCCACCCGCAGGCGGCCGGCTGCAAGCCGGACATCTACGACGACATGCTGGATTACGCCCACCACTGGACCACCGAGGGCCAGGCGTGCAAGCGCGTCATCCTCGCGGCCTTCGAGGACGTGGCGGCGCAGGTCGCGGACGAGGAGGATGAGGAGACGGCAGAGGACGGCGACGACCACGAAGACGAAGACAACGACGGCGAGGAATGACCGAAACCACCCCTACCCACTTCCCCACGTTCGAGGTGATCCCCGCAGTCGACGTGCAGGACGGTGAGGTCGTCCAGTTGGTCGCCGGCGAGCGCGGCACAGGCAAGCGCTACGGTGACCCCGTCGAGGCGGCCGACCGGTGGATCGAGGCGGGCGCCTCGACGCTGCACCTCGTCGACCTCGACGGCGCGTTCGAGGGTGAGCGGGCGAACGCCGACGCCATCGAGGCGGTCGTCGACGCCGCGGGCGACGCGGTGGGGCTCCAGCTCGGCGGCGGGATCCGGACGGCTGAGGACGCCCGCGCGCTCCTCGACGCCGGAATCGACCGGGTGATCCTCGGGACGGCCGCCGTGGAGAACCCCGAGATCGTCGCGGAGATCTCCGAGACGCATCCCGACAGCGTGCTCGTGAGTCTCGACGCGAAGGACGGTGAGGTGGTCGTCGCGGGCTGGACCGAGGGGACCGGTCTCGACCCCGCCGCGGCCGCCGAGCGCTACGCGGAGCTCGGCGCCGCCGGGATCCTCTTTACGAACGTGGACGTGGAGGGGCAGCTGGAGGGGATCGACCGCGGCGCCGTCGAGCGCGTCGTGGACGCGGTGGAGATCCCGGTGGTCGCCTCCGGCGGCGTCGCCACCGTCGATGACGTGGTCGCGTTAAAGGAGGCCGGCGCCGCCGCAGTCGTCGTCGGCACGGCGCTGTACGAGGGGCGGTTTACGCTGCGGGAGGCGCAGGACGCGGCGGACGGGGCGGACGCGGTCTGACACCGGAGCGGGGTCGAGTCGGAGGGCGTCCCGAGCGCAACCACCTTAACGCTCGCCCGCGAGGGTCCGCTATGAGCGACCGTACTGCGGCCGTCTCGCGGAGAACCGGCGAGACGGAGATCGACCTCACCCTCGCGGTCGACGGCGACGGCGACGGCGAGGTCGACACCGGGATCGGCTTCTTCGACCACATGCTGGAGGCGTTCGCCAAACACGGCCTCTTCGACCTGACGGTCCGCTGTGACGGCGACACCCACATCGACGACCACCACACCGTCGAGGACGTGGCGATCTGCCTGGGTGAGGCGTTCGACGAGGCGCTCGGCGACAAACGCGGGATCCGGCGCTACGCCGACCGACGGGTCCCCCTCGACGAGGCCGTCGCGAGCGTCGTCGTCGACGTCGCCGGCCGCCCCTACTACGAGTTCGACGGCGAGTTCTCCCAGGAGCAGGTGGGCGAGTTCACCAGCGTGATGGCCGACCACTTCGCGCTCTCGCTGGCGATGAACGCCGACCTCACGCTTCACGCCGCCGTCGAGCGCGGCGACAACGCCCACCACGAGGTGGAGGCGCTTTTTAAGGCGCTCGCCCGCGCGCTCGACGACGCCACCCGCCACGACGAGCGGCGCAGCGACACGCCCAGCACGAAAGGGACGTTATAAGCGGCAACTCGGATTCGCCGCCGAGAAAGCGACCCGACACCGAATTTTCGAACCGGCGCGCCCGGCGAGCGCCCAACGGGCGCGAGCCGGCACGCGAGGGAGGCGGGAGCGCGCCGGCGTGGCGGTGCGGTCCGCCGGCGCGCTCACCGCCGAGGCTGGGGAGGGCTGAGGTGCGGTCGCGGTGCTGGGCGGGGAAGGTCGGTGCGCCGTCCACGCCCGGCTGAGAGCGAGCGACCGAACTACCGCGGTTGCCGTTGGTGGCGCCCAACACCCCGATTTCACGTCGAACTACGGTGCGATCACGTCGACCGACACCAGCACCACCGCGACGCCAGCGGCGACTTCGGCGACCGTCGTCGGCAACCTCCACCGGAAGGGAAGGGGTCACGGAGGGACCGCAGGGATCCGAATACGACGCCGCCTACTGCTCTTTCGGCAGCAGCCGGTACCCCTCGAACACCTTGCCGAGCCGGAACATGGAGGCGACGACGGCGTCACATGCCGAGCGGACCGCAGGTTTGGGAAGGAAGCCGACGGAGAGACCGGCGACCTCCAACATCGGGAGGTCGTTGGCGCCGTCGCCGACCGCGGTCGTGCGGTCCATCGGCACGCCGAGCTCGTCGGCGAGCTCGGCCAGCGCGTCGTCTTTCGTCCCCTCGATCAGCGGCCCCTCGGCCTCGCCGGTGAGCCGTCCGCCGCTTAGTGGCAGCCGGTTGGCGATGATGGTGTCGGCCTCGACGCCCTCCGCTTCGAGCGCGCGCGCGACGCCTCGCTCGAAGCCGCCGGTGAGCACGGCGACGTGATGGCCCTCCGCCTGGAGGCGCTCGATGAGCCGCGCCGCACCGGGACGGAGCGTCACCTCGTCGAACGCCAACTCGACCTCGTCCTCGTCGAGCCCCTTCAGCAGCTCCGCGCGCTGGTAGAGGCTCTCGGCGTAGCTCAGCTCGTCGTTCATCGCCCGCTCGGTGATCTCGGCGACCTCGTCGGCGACGCCCGCGCGCTCCGCGAGCAGGACCGTCATCTCCGAGTCCGAGAGCGTGCCGTCGAAGTCGAACGCGATGAGTCGCATCTACCCGACCGTTGGACCTGCGGGGTTTTTTAAGTAGGCGATCGGCGCAAACGTCGTCGATAGCTGGCTGACACCCCACGTCCACACCGCCGATCCGCAGTGCGGTTGCGATGGCGCGCGCGAGAAACGCGCGCGAGGGAGCCCGCCGTCGGCCGGAGCGAAGCGGCGGCCGACGGCGGCGAGGCTGGGGAGGCGCGAGGTGCGGTGCTGGCGGGTGGGACTGAAAGGGGTCGCCGCGCTCTCCCCGCCCCGACGAAGCAAGCACCGCAGCGGGCGGTGTTGAGAGCGAGGAGCGCAGCGAGGCGCGGCGGGGAGAGCACGGCGAGGGCTTTCGACGCCTTCGTGCAGACATACCCGACGACTATCCAACCGGCTCTGTTGAAACCCTTAGAGAGTGATAGGTTGTCTGCCCCTGTGGTCAGTATAGAGCACTTGTTGATCGACTTCGGGAGTAGGTGTATTACGTGAGCAGGTTCGGCGTTTATAAGCGGGGCGTGGATGGTGATGTGTACCACTTATAAGCAGAGTTTGTCCGGAGAGTTGCTGGTGCTACGCTGGTGAGGACCGCCTTCAAAAGCCCCAGCCGGCTCCGGTCGAGGGGCTCGCTGCGCGCGTTTCAGGGCGTCTCTCCGCACAGCCCGACGCCCTGAAAAGTGCTTACGTCGCCCGTCTTCCCGGAGCCAGCTGCCCCTTTGAGTCCCACCCCGCACCGCTCCGCAACCGCACCTCACACCTCCCCAGCCTCGGTCGACGGCGGCCGCGGGACCGCACCGCCGCGGCCGCCGCCGACCTCCCTCGCGCGCCGGCTCACGCCCGTTGGGCGCTCGCCGGGCGCGCCACCGCACCGCGCACCCATTTATAAGCAAGCGTCGCTGAAACTCTCGACCGTTTATATATCACATCGCCGGCGAAGACCTGCAACACCCACTCCCGATATCGGTCAACAAGTACGCTTCATCAACCAGCCGTTGCAGGTGAGAGTGTGTCTAAAGAATGGGATTTCAACAGAGCCATCCGACCTTATAAGAGCGCGTTCGACGCAAACAGACCGACCCACCAGTGAACAGTCCGTGCCCAAGCGTATCGCCGGCGCGCCGCTCAAGTGTCTGCGTCGCCAACGACTCGTATCGTGAGCGACGCCGACTCCCCGCTGTCCGAGGACCGCCCGACGGCCGACCAACCCCTCCGGGTGGACGCGCCGTTCGAGCCCGCCGGCGACCAGCCGGAGGCGATCGCGGAGCTCGTCGAGGGGTTCGAGTCGGGCGCCGAGCGCCAGACGCTGCTCGGGGTGACGGGCTCCGGGAAGACCAACACCGTCTCGTGGGTGGCCGAGGAGCTGAACCAGCCCACGCTCGTCTTGGCCCACAACAAGACGCTCGCCGCCCAGCTGTACGAGGAGTTCCGCGAGCTCTACCCGGACAACGCCGTCGAGTACTTCGTCTCCTACTACGACTACTACCAGCCGGAGGCGTACGTCGAACAGACGGACACGTTCATCGACAAGGAGATGTCGATCAACGAGGAGATCGACCGCCTGCGCCACTCGGCGACGCGCTCGCTGCTCACTCGCGACGACGTGATCGTCGTCGCCAGCGTCTCGGCCATCTACGGGCTGGGTGACCCGGCCAACTACCGGGAGATGGCGATGGAGCTGGAGGTGGGCGAGCAGGTGGGTCGCGAGGAGCTGCTCACGCGGCTCGTCGACCTCAACTACGAGCGCAACGACGTGGACTTCACGCAGGGCACGTTCCGCGTGCGCGGCGACACCGTCGAGATCTACCCGATGTACGGCCGGTACGCCGTGCGCGTCGAGCTCTGGGGCGACGAGATCGACCGCATGCTGAAGGTCGATCCGATGCAGGGGGAGGTCGTCTCCGACGAGCCCGCCGTGATGGTCCACCCGGCCGAGCACTACTCGATCCCGGACGACAAACTGGAGACGGCGATCGCGGAGATCGAGGACCTCATGGAGAAACGCGTGCGCCACTTCGAGCGGCAGGGCGACCTCGTCGCCGCCCAGCGCATCGAGGAGCGCACGACGTTCGACATCGAGATGCTCCGGGAGGCGGGCTACTGCTCGGGCATCGAGAACTACTCCGTCCACATGGACGACCGCGAGTCCGGCGACGCCCCCTACACGCTGCTCGACTACTTCCCGGACGACTTTCTCACCGTCATCGACGAGTCCCACCAGACGATCCCCCAGATCAAAGGCCAGTACGAGGGCGACAAGTCCCGGAAGGACTCGCTCGTCGGGAACGGCTTCCGGCTGCCCACCGCCTACGACAACCGGCCGCTCACCTTCGAGGAGTTCGAGGAGAAGACGGACCGCACCCTCTACGTCTCGGCAACGCCGAGCGACTACGAGCGCGAGCACTCCGACCGGGTGGTCGAGCAGATCGTCCGCCCCACCCACCTCGTCGACCCGAAGGTGGAGGTGACGGAGGCGACTGGACAGGTAGACGACCTGCTTGAACGGGTCGACGAGCGGATCGAGCGCGACGAGCGCACCCTCGTCACCACCCTCACCAAGCGGATGGCCGAGGACCTCACGGAGTACTTCGAGGAGGCCGGCGTCGACGTGGCGTACATGCACGACGAGACGGACACCCTCGAACGCCACGAGATCATCCGGGACCTCCGGCTCGGCAACATCGACGTGCTCGTCGGGATCAACCTGCTCCGGGAGGGGCTCGACATCCCGGAGGTGAGCCTCGTCGCCATTCTCGACGCTGATCAGGAGGGGTTCCTGCGCTCGACGACCACCCTCGTCCAAACGATGGGGCGGGCCGCCCGGAACGTCAACGGCGAGGTCGTCCTCTACGCCGACCGGATGACCGACTCGATGGAGGCCGCCATCGAGGAGACCCAGCGCCGCCGGGAGATCCAGTTGGAGTACAACGCCGAGCACGGCTACGAGGCGACGACCATCGACAAACCGGTGAGCGAGACGAACCTCCCCGGCTCGAAGACCGACACTTCCGGCGTGAGCGTCGGCGACGTGGAGTCCGAAGACGAGGCCGAAGCCCAGATCGAGGCGCTCGAAGACCGGATGAACGAGGCGGCGAGCAACCTGGAGTTCGAGCTCGCCGCCGACATCCGCGACCGGATCGCGGAGCTGCGGACGGCGTTCGAGCTGGAGCGCGACGACGGCGTGCCGGCGCCGATGGTCGACGAGTAGCCACGCGGCGAACACGCGGCGAACAGGGATGGTCGCACGACGCACCGAGAAACCCGACAGCGAGCTTTTTATCCCTCGGCGCGGACCGTCGCACGTGCGACGGCGTCACGCAGTTCTCACGGCGGGGGGTTCGGTGGTGAGCCTGCTTGCCGGCTGCGTCGACCGCATCCACGACCTGTCGGCGACGACGCCGGGCGACGTGGACGTACGCAGCCGGTCGCTGAACGGCGACGTGCTCACCGAGTCGACGGGGATCGCCGGGCGCGCCGCGAGCGTCCACGCCGCCTCCTTCACCGCCGCCGAGGGTGCGACCGACGCGCTCAGTCCCGACTCGGACGACTACGACGCCGCCGCCGCGTTCGTCGACGACACGGAGTTTCTCGACGACGGCGGCGGGAGCGTGCTGGTGGCCGCCCAGCGCGTGACCACCCCCGCCGTCGAGCTCCGGCTCGGCTCCGTCAGCCGTACCAGCCGGGAGTCGCTGCGGATCGCCGTCGACGAGATCGGCCACGGCGGCCCCGACGACGAGGTGGTGAAAACGCTCCTCATCAGGCTGACCGACCGCCGTGGCACCGTCGAGCGTGTCACCGTCTCCTTCGGCGGGGAGCGCGCCTCCGTCACGCTGTGAGGGTATCCGACAGCGACCCGGCCGCAGTCGGGTGTTTTTAAGGCCAGTGGCAGCGTACCTTCGAGCATGACCTCCGTTCGACGCCGAGCGCTCGGCGTGCTCCTCTGTGCACTCGCGCTGCTCCTGTTCACTCAGCCGCTCGCGCTCTGGTCGGCGGTCGAGGGAGCAACGCTCCCGAACCTGGCGGAGCCCGCATCCGTGGTGGGGGCCGCGCCCGCGGCGCTGGTGGCGGCGGGCGCCGTCCTCGCGGTGGCGGGCATCGCGGCCGCCGGGAATCGGTCGCTCGCGCCGCGCGCCAGCCTCTCGGCGCCGGTCGTCGGCGTGCTCGCCGGCGTGGGGATCGCGGTCGCCGCGGGCGTCGAGCCCGCCGCAATCGGCGAGTTGGCCGTCCCAGATCCACACCTGTTCGTCGTCGCGGGCGCCGTCGCCGGCGGTGCCGTCGCTCCAGTCACGCTCGGAGCTTTAAAAGGCGACACCGTCGCCCTCCTCGCCGGCGCCGCCGTCCTGCTGGTCGCCGCCTCCCTGTCGCCCGCACCCGGCTTCACGCTCGTGGCGGGACTGCTCGGCGGCGGCGTCGCGGTGGCGCTGCTGTGGGGCGTTGACCGCGAAAGCTGGACGCCGTCGTAACGCCACCCGAAAAATCTCAAAATCCGCCTCTGTTGGAGTGATTAGAAATTGATACGTTTGGTTCCCCCTGTGGTCAGTACAGGATCGTTGGTGAGTGGTATCGGGAGTGGATGTATCAGGCGAGTGGGTGGGTATTTATAAGCGAGACGTGAATGGTTCCGTCTCTCCTTTATAAGGAGCGTTTGTTTGGTGAGTTGCTGGTTCTGCGCACGCGAGGACCGCCTTCAGAAGCCCCAGCCGGCTCCGGTCGAGGGGTCCGGAAGACGGTCCGGCTCGCGCTTTTCAAGCGCTCGCGGGCTGCGACTTCCGTCGTCCCGCTCGCACCGCTCGCGGGACGCTCGCTGCGCGCTCAAAAGGGCTCGCACGGCTCGCCCTTTTGAGTGCTTACGTCGCCCGTCGTCCCGGACCACGGGCGAGACGGTCGGGGGACCGTCTCGCTGTTTCCCGCCTGCGGCGGGAACGGCTGCCCCTTTGAGTCCCACCCCGAACCGCACAGCGACCGCACCTCACGCCTCCCCAGCCTCGTCGTCGCCTGCGGCGACGACTCCCTCGCGCGCCGACGAGCACCCGCTGGGCGCTCGTCGGGCGCGCCACCGCACCGCGCGTTCGTTTATAAGATTTCAGCGGACCTAAAATCCAAAATCCGAAAACGCGAACCCGCCGGAACCCTCCCGAATCTCACCACCCGATTCGGTCCGTCTCGCGACGGCTCAGTTCCCCGGGCTCTCGCTTTCGGTCTCCAGCGAGATGTCGCGGTTCCCCTCGCGCTCGAGGTCGGCGTCGCGGGCCGTATCGGCGTCCCGCGTCTCGTCCGTCCGGAGGTCGTCGTCGGAAACCGTGTCGAGCTGTTCGAGGGCGCTCTCGATGTCCTCCAACCCGAGCAGCTTCTCGGTCTCCTCGTCGAACTCCTTCCCCTCAAGTCCCTCCATCTCCTGCACGTCGGAGCCGGAGAGCGCCTTGCCGTAGCGACCGACGAGGCTCGTGAGCTCCTGCGGGAGGACGAAGGTCGTCGACTCGCCCTTGCCGATCTCTTCGAGGGTCTCCATCCCGCGCTCGATGATGGCGCGCTCGCCCATCGACTCCGCGGACCGGGCGCGGAGAACCGTGGAGATGGCGTCACCCTGCGCCTCGAGGATCTGGCTCTGTTTTTCACCCTGCGCGCGGATGATGTTCGACTGCTTGTCACCCTCGGCCTGCTCGACCGCGGAGCGCCGCTCCCCCTGTGCTTCGAGGATCATGGCGCGCCGCCGGCGCTCGGCGCCGGTCTGCTGTTCCATGGCGCGCTGGACCTCCTGTGAGGGGCTCACCTCGCGGACCTCGACCGCCTCGACGCGGATTCCCCACTCGTCGGTCGGCTCGTCGAGCTCGTCGTGGATCCGGTCGTTGATCCGGTCACGCTGGGAGAGCGTGTCGTCGAGCTCCATGTCGCCGAGGACGGCACGGAGGGTGGTCTGTGCGAGGTTGGAGACGGCCTTCTTGTAGTCGTCCACTTCGAGAAACGCCTTCTTGGCGTCCATCACCTTGATGTAGACGACCGCGTCGGCCTGTACCGGGGAGTTGTCCCGGGTGATCGCCGACTGGCTCGGCACGTCGATCGTCTGTGTCCGCATGTCGAACGCGTAGGTGCGCGAGACGAACGGCGGGACGAGGTGGACGCCGGGCTCCAACAGGCCGCGGTACTCGCCGAACACCGTCAGCGCCTCCTTGTCGTAGGCGTCGACGATCTCGACGGCACTCACGATCGTCACGAGGACGAGCAACAGCGCGAGCCCGGCGACTCCGTAGACGAGGCTCTGGCTCAACAGCGCGACCCCGACGATGAGCGCGACGCCGAGCGCGAGGTACTGCCAGACCGTGTCCGGAACCGATCCGACGGCGTCGTCGAAGTCGACTTGTACGTCGCCGGAACGAGGACCTTGCGTTCCCATACTCGACCTTACGGTTCGACAACGTTAACAGTTCGCACGAGTCGAGGGAGCGTAAGCGGGGCAAGGCGACGGCCGCCGGCACCCGGCGTCCGCGACGCCGGCGATTCGTGCCGGACCGAAGGTGTGTTGGTGCTCGATGCCCTTAGAGAGGACAATGGGAGTGCAAGAACAGTATCCGTTCGACGTCGAGGCGGTCCGCGACGACTTCCCGATCCTCGACCGCAAGGTCGGCGGCGATCCGACGGTCGTCGGCGAGGACCCCACCGACGACGTGCCGCTCGTCTATCTTGACAACGCGGCGACGACGCACACGCCGGAGCCCGTCGTCGACGCCATCGCCAACTACTACCGCGGCTACAACTCCAACGTCCACCGCGGCATCCACCAGCTGAGCCAGGAGGCGTCCGTCGCCTACGAGGAGGCCCACGACACGGTCGCCGACTTCATCGGCGCCGAGGGGCGCGAGGAGGTCGTCTTCACCAAGAACACGACGGAGGCAATGAACCTCGTCGCGTACGCCTGGGGGCTCAACGAGCTCGGCCCGGAGGATAACGTCGTGCTCACGCAGATGGAACACCACTCCTCGCTGGTCACCTGGCAGCAGATCGGCAAGAAGACCGGCGCCGAGGTGCGCTACATCGAGGTGACGGACGAGGGCGTGCTCGACTTGGAGGACGCCGCCGCCTGCATCGACGACGACACCGCCATGGTGTCGGTCGTCCACGTCTCGAACACGCTCGGCACCGTCAACCCGATCCGCGAGCTCTCGACGATGGCGCACCGCCACGACGCGTTGATGTTCGCGGACGCCGCCCAGTCGGCGCCCACCCGGCCGGTCGACGTGGACGAGCTCGGCGTCGACTTCCTCGCGTTCTCGGGTCACAAGATGTGCGGCCCCACCGGCATCGGCGCGCTGTACGGTCGTGAGGAGATCCTCGACCGGATGGAGCCGTACCTCTACGGCGGCGAGATGATCCGCCGAGTCGACTTCGAGGACTCCACCTGGGAGGACCTCCCGTGGAAGTTCGAGGCCGGCACGCCCTCCATCGCGCAGGGGATCGCGTTCGCGGCCGCCATCGAGTACATGGAGGACCTCGGCATGGAGAACGTCCAGGCCCACGAGGACCTGCTCGCGGAGTACGCCTACGACGAGCTGGAGGCGCTCGGCGGCGTGGAGATCTACGGCCCGCCGGGCCACGACCGCGGCGGCCTCGTCGCGTTCAACGTCGAGGGCGTCCACGCCCACGACCTCTCCTCGATCCTCAACGACTACGGCGTCGCGATCCGCGCCGGCGACCACTGCACCCAGCCGCTCCACCAGTCGATGGGGATCGCCGCCTCCGCGCGCGCCTCCTTCTACGTGTACAACACCGTCGAGGAGGTCGACAAGCTGGTCGAGGCGGTGCGGGAAGCGAAGGAGCTGTTCGCCTAACCGGGCGACTCACCGACGTTTCGACGCGTCGACTCCGCCAGTTCCCCGCCGTCTACCTCACCGGATTCTCAACGGCCCGCCCGGGGGATTGACCTCTCCCCGAACCGTCGGTCGCGGGGATCAAAGACGGACAACGGATCGGAACAGTCATTCAGAATGCTGTTGGCAAGTAGCCGTACGCCCGCTACTCGTCCTCGATTTTCAGACGCTCGGAGATATCTCGATAGATGATGAAATGTTGCCCCGGAATGACGTCGGGTTTGGCCGTGTATTCAACCTCTCGAGTCTCGCCATCCGCCCGAATGAACTCGGCGGTGTCGATGTCACCATCATCGAGGAAATCAGCCCATCCCGTTTCAAAATCGATTTCGTCGGAAAGAAACTCTCGGATTGACCGCCCCAACAATTCCTGATGACCTAGGCCGAAGATTTTCTCCGTCCGTTCGTTTGCGTCCAGTATCTTCGCATCGTCATCTAAAATGACCATCGCATCCATTGCCTCCTCAAATGCGGCTTCATACAGATCTCGCGCTCGTTGGAGCTCGGAAACCGTATCGTCGGACGCCACGTCGGACCCATGCGGGACCGTGATCGTCATCGTGGTGCCCTCCTCGTTGACCGACGCCTCCAAACTGCCACCATGGCTCGTCACGATCCAGTGAACGACCCAGAGCCCCAGTCCGCTCCCATGGATCAACGGTGTCTCGCTCCCGGTGGTGAACACCGCCTGCTCCTGTTCGTCAAGTCCCGGACCGTTATCGGTGATGTCAATCTTGACCGAGTTCGGCACTCGTTCGACAGTTAGCTCGACGACCGGTGATGGGCCAGCGTGCTTGACGGCGTTCTCGATGAGTTCCTCGATCGCGCGTTCGAACGTCGGGAAAACGGCTGCTTCAGGATCGTCGTCAACGTCCAGTCGAAACGTAGCTTCCGGGTAGTCCGTCCGAAATTCCTCGACAACTTCCTCCGTGAGTGCACCGATATTTACCGGGGCTCGTTCGGCAGTCGAATCCACGACTCGGTCGAGTTCACGCGCCTTATTGCTCAACGCCAGCAGTTCGTCGATTTTTCGGAGCGACTTCTCCGCATGGCCATCGTTGCTCTCCGTTTCCGCCATTAGCTGTGTATACCCCCGAATCACGGTCATATCGTTCCGAATGTTGTGACGCAGCACTCGATTGAGTACCGTTGCCAGGTTCGATTGTCTCGTGAGTCGGGTTTCGTGCTGCTCGTGTTCGAGCTCGCGTTCCAGCATCCGCGCGATGAGCTCGGCGAACATCGTTTCGGATTCGCCGAACTGTTCTTCACGAGGGTCCTCGCTCACGAAACAGACCGTACCATAGGGCTCGTCATTTACAGTAAGCGTGGTCCCATGGTAACAATGAAGCCCGTGTTCCTCAAACGCTGGGTCGTCTTCCAACCCTTGTTCCGGGGCGTTCGAGAGGGCTACTGGCGACGAGGCCTCGATGGTTCGTCGACAGTACGTGGTACTGAAATCGAGTTCGAGCCCCGGTGGAAACTGGCCATCGGGGGTGTCAGTGCTGACGACCGCCTCCCAGTGAGCGGTTCCTTCGTCGATTCGCGTGAGATGACCGTTCTCCACATCCAGATACCGCTTCCCGAGGTCGAGCGCACGTTGGGCTTTCTCCTCGAAAGCCGACTCCCCCCGCATGATGCCGTAGAGTTTGTGCCGGGCGTCGTCACCGGAAAGGGTCGTGGCAGTCATAGCTTTGATTCTTTACTGGTACGAGAGACAGATATAAAAACCAATTGGCCATTACTTATTATAATCAAAAATACCTAGGTCGTATCAGTGATCAGTAATTTATGATTGAACCGAATTCCGGCCGCCGATTCGCAATACCGAGAGCAAGTGTGAGATACGCACGTGGCACGTTTCACGAGGTGGGGAGCAGGATTCGAAATCAAGAAGAGCCCCAATGGTCGATCCACATGTTACGTGAATCGGTGAAACGAGACCATCCAGCCCTCTCTCCGCCCGGCCCGGGCGCCACATACGTCAACTCGGAGTCACCGCCAGCAGTTCACTCCCCTTCACCCGAAAGCTCCGGCGGGTGCTCCCCCACGAGCACGTCGACGCCGTCGATGTCGCCGGCGGGCTCGAAGTCGAACGCCTCCCCGTAGAAGGCGAGCTCGGCGGCGTGCGCCCGGGCAACGTTGTCGGCGTTCCGGAAACCGTGACGCTCCTCTGGGAACTCGACGTAGGCGTACGGCGTTCCGTTCCCCACCAGCGCGTCGACCATCGCCTCCGCTTGCGAGGGCGGCACCACCTCGTCTTTGCCACCCTGAAGGATCAGGAGCGGCGCCGTGATTCCGTCGGCGTGGTACACGGGGGAGCGCTCCCGATAGACCTCTTCAGCGCCCGGCAGGGGGCCGACGAGCCCGTCGAGGTAGCGCGACTCGAACTTGTGAGTCTCGGCCGCGAGCGCCTGCAGGTCCGCGACGCCGTAGTAGCTCGCGCCGGCGTCGAACGCGTCGTGGAACGCGAGCGCACAGAGAACCGCATACCCGCCGGCGCTCCCGCCGGAGATGGCGAGGCGGTCGGCGTCGGCCAACCCCTCCGCGGCGGCGTACTGGGCCGCGTTGACGCAGTCGAGCGTGTCCCGAACCCCCCACTCGCCGTCGAGCGCGTCGCGGTACGCCCGGCCGTAGCCGGTCGAGCCGCGGTAGTTCACGTCGAGCACGGCGACCCCGCGGGTCGTCCAGAACTGCGTCGACGACGACAGCGCCGCCTCCGACCGGCTGGTTGGGCCGCCGTGAACCGTGACCAGCAGGGGCGGGTGCTCGTCGTCGGGCGCCGTCACGTCGGGGTTGTGCGGCGGGTAGTAGTGGGCGTACGTCTCGGCATCCGTGGCGCCGACCGCGTCGCCCGTCGGGATCGTCAGCGTGCGCGGCGTCGAGACGTAGGCCGGGTCGAGTGCGTCGTCCGTAGATTCGCGGTGGTGGTGGGGCGACTCTCCGTCTTCCACCGGCATCCACTCCACCACCGCAGTCGGCGCGTCCGGTTGGTGGCCGACGAAGGCCACGCGCTCGCCGTCCGATCGGATCGACGCCGGTCGGAACGAGGAGTACGGCAAGTCGGGGTCCGTGAGAGCTCCCGTCTCCGGGTCGAGCAGGCGGAGGCTCGGCTCGCCGCGCTCCGTGACGAGCGTCGCGATCCGGCCGTCGTCGAGGAACGCGAACGTCGAGACGCCGAGCTGCCACATCGGGACGCCGAACTCCGCCTCGGTCGGGTGGAGGTTCTCGGGGGACTCCGGGTCGTCCGTGCCCGCGCCGGGGAATCGGTGGAGGTTCCACCAGCCGGTGCGGTCGGTCGCGGCGTGGAGGACGCCGTCGGGCGACCAGCGCGGGGAGACGACGCTCTCGTCGGGACCGCCCGCGACGACGCGCTCGGCAGCGAAGTCGCCCGCCTCGTCGATCTCTGCGACGACGAGTTCGGTGGCGTCCCACGGCATGTTCGGGTGGTTCCATCGCAGATACGCGAGGCGGTCGCCCCCGGGGGCAGGGCGTGGCGCGGCGTAGAAGTCGTAGCCCGTGGCGACGACGGTCGGGTCGTCGACAGTCGGGTCGTCGACGACGCCGTCGGTCTCGTTGCGGGAGTCCGGATGCAGGGGGAACCGCACCAGCTCGTTGACGGGTTCGTCCTCGGTTCCGGGGCCGACATGGCGCTCGCGGACGGCGTAGACGGTATCGCCGGCTGGCGCGAGCCGCATGTCCGCGTAACGGTATGCTAGCGGTTCGGGCGGCTCCGGTGTGATCGGCGTCGGCTCCGCGCTCCCGTCCGCCGGAAGGCGGTAGAGCCGCTGGTCGTCCATGCTCGCCACGAGGAGGGTGCCGTCGGCGACGAGCAGGTCGCCGCCGCCGTACTGGTGGACCAGCGTTCGCACGTCGAAGTCGTCGGGGACGAGCTCCTCGACGGGTCCGGTGGAATCCGCGCTCCCGTCCGCCGGCGCGCGGCAGACGACGCCGCGTCCATCTTCGGAGGGACGCCGTTCCAGCCAGTAGACGTGGTCGCCGTCGAGCGTGACGGTCGCAAAGCCGCGGCCGCCGGCCGCGACGTCTTCGGGAGCGACCGGCGACGGCCACTCTCCGTAGGGTGTCGACATACCACACAACTTCGCCGCAGCCCCCTTAAAGCGCAGGGAGATCACGCATACCGACGGAACGCTTTTGAGGCGGAGTAGCCTACGTTCGCTCGACAATGGGACTGGGCTCGGACATGTACCGACAGCAGATCCTCGACCACTACAAGAACCCGCGCAACTACGGGGAACTCGAGGACCCGGACTTCACGCACGTCGGCGAGAACCCCTCCTGTGGGGACACGATCCGCGTCGACGTCGAACTCGCGGACGACGACGAGACGATCGAACGCGTCGCGTTCACCGGCGACGGCTGTGCCATCTCGATGGCGTCCGCAAGCATGCTCTCCGAGCGCCTCCAGGGGATGACGCTCGACGAGCTCGACGAGCTCGACACCGACGACATCACGGAGATGCTCGGCGTCGACATCTCGCCGATGCGTGTGAAGTGCGCCGTTCTCGGCCGGCAGGTGACCCAGGACGGCGCGAAGATCCACGAGGGCGAGCTCGACGTGGACCGGACGAAGACCGAAGACTGACGCCGGCGCCGAGCCCGTCGCACTTTTCCTCCCGACGACCGTTGATCCGCCCATGAGCGACGCCGACGAGTTCGACAAGGAGGCTGAACGCCGGAAGCTCCGCGAGAAGTTCGCGGAGGACGACGAAAAGCGCGAGCACACCCAGCGGATGTCGGAGCTCCTCTTAAAAGGGGCGACGATGACGGATCAGCACTGTGACCGCTGTGGCGACCCGATATTCCGTCACGATGGGCAGGAGTTCTGTCCGTCCTGTAACCGCCCCGGGGAGGGCGGGCAGGCCGCCGGTAAAGCGGGTGGAGCGGGTACCTCCGAGGCGGCCGAGGCGACCGAGGCGGCGGACGCCGGCGGTCCAGCAGGAGGCCCGACCGACCAGCCCGCCGAAACCGCCGTGAACCCGCAGGCCGGCGGCCGGCCGGGAGCCGCCAGCCAGCAGCCCGAGACGCCGAGAGCCGACGACCGCACTACCCCGCCTCGGCAGCCGCCACAGCCAGTGCAGTCGGAGCAGTCGGGGCAGTCACCGCCGCAAACCGGCGCGGAGGCGGGAGCCGCCGAATCCGGTCACCAAGCGCCCGTCGACACCGGATCCCCGGTCGCCGGTGTCGCCGACGCCCGTGCCTCGCTGGTCCGAACGCTGACGAAGTTCTCCCGCGCGGCCGAGCAGACCGACGACCCCCGTCGTGCCCGCGAGCACCTCCGTGCGGCCCGCGAGGCCGCCGAGACGCTCGCCGCGCTGGAGTAGCGCGACACGACTTTTTAAGAAGACCACGTGCTGTGGCGCGCGCGAGAAACGCGCGCGAGGGAGGTGGGAGCACGCCGGCGAGCGGTGCGGTTCCGCCGGCGTGCTCTCCGCCGAGGTTGGGGAGGGCTGAGGCTGCGGTGCCGTGCTGTGCGGGGCGGGACTCAAAGGGGCAGCCGGCGAGGGCGAAGCACGGCGCCGCAAGCACTCAAAAGGCCGAGCGGTGCGGAGAGGCCTTTTGAGCGCGCAGCAAGCCGCGCGAGTCGTCGCCGGCTGGGGCTTTGGAGGTGTTTGCCGTCATGCTCACCGCATAAACCGCTCAACTCGCTTATAAGGAGCCGGCTGGGGCTTTGGAGGTGTTTGCCGTCATGCTCACCGCATAAACCGCTCAACTCGCTTATAAGGAGCCGGCTGGGGCTTTGGAGGTGTTTGCCGTCATGCTCACCGCATAAACCGCTCAACTCGCTTATAAGGAGCCGGCTGGGGCTTTGGAGGTGTTTGCCGTCATGCTCACCGCATAAACCGCTCAACTCGCTTATAAGGAGCCGGCTGGGGCTTTGGAGGAGGTGGTCGACGTGCTCACTCCCGCAACGACGCCAACCGCTTACAAACCGTGTGCTGGGCCGTAAGCGGCGTACGCCGGCGCACCCCCTCGGACAACCACTTAAAAGCGTTCTACTCGTAGTCGCTGCCGATCACGTCCCGGATGCGCTCGGCGGTGACGCTGCCGACGCCGGACACCTCCAAGAGGTCGTCCTCCCGAGCCGTCATCACGCCCTCCACGGTGCCGAAGTGCTCCAACAGCGACCGCGCCGTGACCGGCCCGATATCCGCGATGGACGACACCACGTATTCCTGCTGTTCGGCGAGCGTCTTCGTCGTTTTCTCGCCGTGAGCGCTCACCTCGCGGTCGCGCGTCTCCTGTTCACGGCGGGCGATCGTCTCCAGCAGCTCGGCGGTGTCGCCGGCGTCCTCCGTCCGCAACACGCTCACGTCGAAGTCGACGGCGAGCGACGCCAGCGCACCGCGGATCGCGTTCGGGTTGAGGTCGCGCTGCTCGTAGAGGCTGCTGCCTTCGACGACCATCACGGGGCGGGCGTACGCCCGCGAGAGCTCGCCCACCTGCTGGAACATCGAGCGGTCGGAATCGAGCATCGAGTCGACGAAGTCGGCCGCCGACTTGCGCTCGATTGCGACCCGGTCCGAGAGCACGTAGTCCCCGACCGCCAGCGTCTCCAGCCGGGTGACGACGCCGTCGCGTGTCGAGAGGTCCTTCGCGATGCCGGAGTCGAGCTCGCGCTGGTCGACCACGACCTCGACGCCCTCCGGCTCCGGGCCGCCGGCCGCGCCCTCGCCCGCGGTTGCGACGACGCCGTCGTCGTCCCCAGCGGTCGCGTCGTCGGCTTCGTCCGCGCCCGCCTCGTCGTCCTCACCTGCGCTCTCCTCCTCGCCTGCCTCCTCCCGCACTTCCTCGGCGTAGTCGACGAGCGCGGGGTCGTCGCCGTCGTCGGAGTCCACGTCCTCGGATTCCGGCTCATCGGGTGTCGCCGCCTCGGCTCCCGACCCACCAGCGTCCGTCGCTCCCGCCGAGTCGCCATCGCCGCTCCCCCCTGAAAAGGCGTCGAGGCCGGCCTGGCCGTCGTCGCCGACGGACTCCTCGATGTCGTCGGTCGCCGATTTGAGCTCGGCCAGCTCCGAGGCCATCTGCTTCTCGCGCCGGCGCGAGATCCAGAAGAACGCCTCGTCGCGGGTGTCCTCGGCCATCAACACGACGACCTTCCCCTCGGCCTGCCGGCCGGTCCGCCCCTTCCGCTGGATGGAGCGGATGGCGGTCGGGACGGGCTCGTAAAAGCAGACGAGGTCGACTTCGGGCACGTCCAGCCCCTCCTCGGCGACGGAGGTGGAGACGAGCACCTCGAAGCCGCCGTCCTTGAACTCCTGGAGCGTCTCCTGCTGCTGCTTCTGGGTCATTCCGTCGGAGCCCTCCTTGTCGCCCTGCCCGACGAACTTCCGCACGTCGAAGCTCGCGTCGAGGAACTCGACGAGCGCCTCGGCGGTGTCGCGCGACTCCGTAAAGAGGATCGCGCGCTCCCCCTCGTTGATGCCGAGCGTCTCCGCGAGCAGGATGCGGGCCTTCGAGAACTTGGGGTGGAGCCCGTCAAACGACTCCGCTTTCCGCATCGCCTCGCGCACCTTGGGGTCGGCGACCATCCGCTGGCTCGCCTTCGAGGCGCCGGACGACTGGGCTGCGTTGCGCTGGCGCTCGAAGTAGCGCCGCACCGACTCGACCGACTGCGTCTCGACCAGCTCGGTCGCGCGCCGGAGCTTCATCACCTCGGCGTGGGTGGACATCCCTTTGTAGCCGTCCGACTGGTCGTTGTCCATCATCTGCTTCAGCTTCCCGCGCATCTCGTTGAGGTCGCGCTGGGAGAGGTCGGGGTTGGTGGTGTTCGTCACGCCGAGGTGTTTGAGCTTCTCCAGACGGTCGGTGATCACCTCGTTGAGCGCGTCCCGGATCTCGATCACCTCGTCGGGGAGGGTGACCTGCTCCCACTGCACGTCGGTGTCGTGGGTGTACTCGCCCACGTCGGCGTCCTCCTCGGTCATCACCTCCACGTTCGTCAGCCCGAGGTTCTCACAGACGGTCTCGATCTCCTCGGTGTCGCCGCCGGGCGACGCCGACATCCCCGTCACGAGGGGGTCGGCGGCGTCGTCCGCGTAGCGCTCGGCGATGTAGACGTACGCGTAGTCGCCGGTCGCGCGGTGACACTCGTCGAAGGTGAGGTGGGTGACGTTCCGCAGCGACACCCGGTTGCCGACGAGGTCGTTCTCGACGACCTGCGGGGTCGCGATCACGATCCGGGCGTCCTCCCAGAGCGCGGCGCGGTCGTCGGGTTTCACGTCGCCGGTGAACACGACGATCTCGTCGTCCGGGATCGTCAGCGCCTCGCGGTAGAAGTCGGCGTGTTGCTGGACGAGCGGTTTCGTGGGCGCCAAAAACAGCGCCTTGCCGCCCGCCTCGTGCAGTCGGTGGGCCGTCACCAGCAGGCTCACCGTCGTCTTGCCGAGGCCGGTCGGGAGACACACCAGCGTGTTCGCGTTGCGGGCCGCGTCGGCCAGCTGCAGCTGGTAGCGGCGGCGCTGGAGGAAGTCGTCGACGAGCAGGGGGTGGTCAAGCCCGGTGGCCTCGGTCGCCATCGGCGACTCTTAGCCGTCACCGGCCTAAAGGCTTCAGGGTGCGCGGTGAAAGTAGTCGCTCCGCGGCCGCAAGCGGTCGACGGCGATCGCCGGGGGTCTGCCGGCTCCCCGTCGGCTACTCGTCGACACTCCGTCGACTACTCGCCGCCCTCATCGCGGGCGCCCCGAACGGTTTCGGGAACGTCCTCGTCGACCAGCTCGGCCCACTCCTCCAGGTGGTCGCCGGTCGGTATGCGTGCGCTCATCGTTCACATGCTCACCGTCGTTCATCTTAATCCTTACTCCGATTCCTGTCGGATCGAAACCCTCGGAATGGGGTGTCTAGCCGGTTACGTGGCGGACGCCCACGGACAGGTCCACGGGCTTCTCCGTGGTCGGGAGGCGGCGACCAGCAACCGGCGGCCGCTGACCGACGGCGACCGCCCCGTACAGCGGCCCAACACGGTCGCCTTTTAGGGCTCACGCCCGTCCGCGGCGGTATGAGCAAACTCGACGAGTTCCTGGCGGGCGACCGGCTCGACGACGTCGTTCTCTTCATCAGCGACGCGTATCTCGACGACGACTCCCGACTGTGGAACGTCGGCACCGAGACCGCCGGCGGCGTCCGGCTGGTGCTCGACGGCGAAACCGGCCGCTCCGCGTTCCAGGCCGGCACCGGCATGGGCGCGATGGAGTTCGCCAAGGAGGCGATGGGGACCGAAGGAGAGATCACCCGCGGGCTCGACGGCGGCGACTGTCCGTTCGCCGACGAGCGCCCCGACGACCCCCACGACATCCGGTTCGTGTTCGCGTTCGCGGAGGCGGAGAATCCGGAGGTTGGCGGGCTCTACGCCGAGGGTGACGTTGTTCACGCGTACGCGCACTGTACCTGCGGCGGGAGCTACTCGCACAAGTGGGTCGTCGGGGAGCGCGCGGCGGAGTGAGCACCGCGACGCCGCGGGATAAGCGCCGCGGCGTGACCGACGCCGTGGAACAACAGCGCGGCGCTCTGGTGCCCGCGGGGCGAAGCCAGACGGCTTAACCCGGGCGAGTGCGCACCTCGTAGTATGTCAGAAGCACTGCTTCTCGCCGTCGGCCTCGTGGTCGCGGCGTTCGTCGGCTACAACATCGGGGGGGCAACGACCGGCCCCGCGTTCGGCCCGGCCGTCGGCGCCGGCGTGCTCTCGAAGGCGGGTGCCGCCGCGCTCATGTCGGTGTTCTTCTTCGTGGGTGCCGGCACGCTCGGCCGGCGCGTCGTCGACACGCTCGGGGAGGAACTCATCACCCGCTCGGGCGTGTTCACCCTCGAAACGAGTATCATCGTCCTCTTCTTCATCGGCGGGGGACTGTTCATTGGCAACTACTACGGCGTGCCCGCCTCCACGTCGATGACCGCGGTCGGCGCGATCGCCGGGCTCGGGGTCGCCACGAACAGCCTCGACTGGGCCGTGATGGGCGAGATCGCCGTCTGGTGGATCGTCGCCCCGATCGTCGGCTTCTGGGTGTCGGGCGTCATCGGCCGGTACCTCTACCCGACGATCAACCAGTGGGTCGCCATCGACGCCAGCGAGGGGCCGCTAGTGGAGTTCGACCGGTCGGGCACGGTCCCCAAACCCGAACTCGGACCGGGAACCACCCGGCGTGAGCTCACCGGCGCCGTCGTGCTCGTCGCCATCGGCTGTCTGATGGCGTTCTCCTCGGGCACCTCCAACATCGCGAACGCCATCGCGCCGCTGGTGGGCGCGGGCGTCGTCGACATGAACCCCATGATCGTGCTCGGGAGCGCGGCGGTCGCGGTCGGGGCGTTCACCATCGCCCGCCGGACGCTCGACACGCTCGGCAACGACATCACGGAGCTGCCCCTGACTGCCGCCATCATCGTGGCCGTCGTCGCCTCCGGGATCGTGATCGGGCTGTCGGCGATCGGCATTCCGGCCTCGTTCGTCATCGTCGCGACGATGTCGATCGTCGGCCTCGGCTGGGGGCGGGCAACCCGGACGATGACCGTCGGGGAGGGGATCCGCGGCGAGAAGGAGGCGGCGGTGTCCGTGGGCGCGCTCGCCGCCGACGAGCCCGGCGACGAGGTGCGCGAGATCGGCGAGGAGGACCCCGACGACATCCCTGACGCCGTCGACCTGTTCAACCCGACGACGACCGCGCGCGTCGTCGTGATGCAGAACGTCGTCCCGCTCGTCTCGACGATCGGCGCGCTCGGCGCCTTCTACGTGCTGTTCGGGTTCGTCTGGTAGCCCGCGGGCCGCGGCGCTCGCCCCCGCTCAGGTTCCGACGACCGGATGTGCGCCATTCACAACTACCAAAGCCTTCCCGCACCCTTATCCGGTATCAGATGACGAAGAAGCGCGAGTACACCGACGACTATCCCGAGAAGACGCTGTACATCCCCGGGCCCACCGAGGTCCGTGACGACGTGATCGAGGCGATGGCCCAGCCGATGTTCGGCCACCGGATGGACCGGATGACCGACCTCTACACCACCATCGTCGAGGACACGAAGGAGTTCCTCGGCACTGAAAACGACCTGATGATCCTCACCGCCTCCGGCACGGAGTTCTGGGAGGCGTCGACGCTCAACCTCGTGGACGAGGACGGGAGCCTCCTCGTGCCCACCTGCGGGAGCTTCAGTGAGCGCCACGCGAACGTCGCCGAGCGCCTCGGCCGCGACGTCGACCGGCTGGAGTACGAGTGGGGACAGGCGGTGAAACCCGAGGACATCCGCGAGGCGCTGGAGGCGAGCGACGACGGGTACGACGTGGTCGCCTGCGTGATGAACGAGTCCTCGACGGGCGTCCGAAACCCGATCGAGGAGATCGGTGACGTGGTTGCCGACTACCCGGACACGTACTTCGTCGTCGACGCGGTCTCCGCGCTCGGCGGCGACTTCGTCGACATCGACGCCCACGACATCGACGTGATCTTTGCCTCCACCCAGAAGGCGTTCGCGATGCCCCCTGGACTCGCCGTCTGCGTGGTCAGCGACGACGCCTACGAGCGTGAGGTCGAGAAGGAGTCCGCGTCGTGGTACGGCGGCTTCCAGCGCGCGCTCGACTACTACGACCGGAAGGGACAGACCCACTCCACGCCCGCAATCCCGGTCATGCTCGCGTACCGCAAGCAGATGAAGCACATGCTCGACGAGGGCCACCAGGCCCGCGACACGCGCCATCGTGAGATGATGGAGTACGTCCACGACTGGGCCGACGAGCACTTCGCGATGTTCCCCGAGGCGCGGTACGAGTCGCAGACGGTCGCCTGCATCGAGAACACGCAGGGGATCGACGTGGCCGCCACCATCGAGCAGGTGAGCGAGGAGTACGACATGGCGTTCTCGAACGGCTACGGCTCACAGCTCGGCGAGAAGACGTTCCGGATCGGCCACATGGGCGAGCACGACGTGGAGAGCATCCGCGCGCTCACGGACGCGATCGAGGACGTGGCGGGACTGTAGCGGCGCCGGGATCCTCCCTCGGCCATCGTGGGGACGCCCCCAACGACTTTCTCCCACGCCGGCGATCCACCCGGCATGGACTCCGACGCCCTCCAAGAGGCCCTCGACCGCTGGACGGACGAGGGGCTGATAGACCCGGACACCGCAGACCGGATCCGCGAACACGAGGAGGTCGCGGCCGACGACCGCACTGGCGAGGGTGAGGACCGCACTGGCGAGGGTCACGAACTCCCCGAGGCCGACGACCGCCGTCTCGTCGTTGCGCTCGCGCTGATGGGCGGGGCGCTCGTCGCCGTCGGCGCCGGGGCGTTTCTCGTCCAGCAGTGGACCGACATCCCCGTCCCCCTGCGCGTGCTCGTTCTGCTCACCCTCCCGCTGGGTGCGGCTGCGGGCGGCGCCCGAATAGCGGACGCCCGCCCCCGAACCGGCCACGGGCTCTGGCTGCTCGCGGCCGTCTTCGCCGGCGTCACGCTGTTCGGGCTCGCCGATCTCGCGAGCCCCATCTCAACCGACGCCGCGGAGCCGTGGCTGCTCGCCGCCTGGACCGCCGCCGCACTCCTCGTCGCGGGCCACCTCGACTCTCGGCCGGCAACCGGACTGGGCGTCCTGTTGGGGCTGGCGACGCTCGTCTCCGCGCTGACGCCGTGGAGCCCGACCGTGCTGGTCGGCTTCTACGGTGTCGCGGCGTACGCGGCCGGGCATCTGGCAGGCGACGGTCCGCGCCCGCGACAGGCGGCCACGCTCCGGTGGCTCGGCGGGACGCTCGCGACCGTCGCGCTCGTGCTCGCGGCGGCGACCGCTGACGTCGCAGTCGTTCGCGAGGGCGTCCCGTGGGGGACGACGCACACGGGAACGCTGCTCGTCGCCGTCGCTGCGACGCTCGCGGCCGGCGTCGCCCTCCTGCGTGCGGACGGACGGGAGGACCGGTACGCGGTCGCGCCCGCGGTTACGACCCCTCTCGCGCTGGCCGTCGTCTGGGCGGTCGACGTGTTCCTCGACGCCGGCGACGTTGCCGTCGCGGTCGTCGCACTGGCCGCCCTGCTCGCCGTCCTGCTCTCGCTCGTCGCGGCCGCCGTCGGCCGAGGGGAGCCGACGCTCGTCAACGTGGCGACGCTCGGGTTCGTCCTCGGCGTGTTCGCGTTCCTGGTCGGCCCCCTCGTCGACGTGGTCTCGGGACCGCTCGCGCTGGTGGCGGTCGGCGTCGTCCTGCTCGGCGTCGGCTACGCCGTCGAGCGCGGGCGGCGCGCGGTGCTCGCCCGGCTGGCGTAGCTCACACCTTTTAAGCGGTGGGCGGGCAACGTTTCGACAATGACGAACTCGTCGTCGCGCTACGCCGACCCCGACGAGAACCCCTACGTGGTGAATCCTCCGACGGACTTCGACCCGGTCGAGGCGCTCTCGGAAACGGAAGCCAAACAGCAGGTCGAGCTGCTCCGTGAGGCGGTTCGCGAACACGACTACCGCTACTACATGGAGGCGGACCCCATCATCTCCGACGCGAAGTACGACCGGCTGTTCGAGCGGCTGGAGGCGCTGGAGGAGGCGTTCGGCCTTGCAACGGAGAACTCCCCGACGCAGCGGGTGGGAGGCGAACCCGTCGACGAGCTGGAGACGGTCGAGCACGTCGCGCCCATGCGCTCCATCGACAGTTCCACCGAGGCCGAGGACGTGCGCGACTTCGACGAGCGAGTGCACTCGGGGCTGGCGGACGCCGGCATCGACCCCGATGCCGATTACGTCTGTGAGCCCAAGTTCGACGGGCTCTCCGTCGAGGTCGTCTACGAGGACGGCGAGTACGACCGCGCGGTCACCCGCGGCGACGGATACGAGGGCGACGACGTCACCGAGCAGGTGCGAACCATCGGATCCGTCCCGGGCCGCCTGCGGGGCGACGCGCCCGACCTGCTCGCCGTCCGCGGCGAGGTGTACATGCCGCTGAAGGCGTTCAACGAGTACAACACGGCGCTTCAGGAGCGCGGCGAGGAGCCGTTTGCCAACCCGCGCAACGCGGCCGCCGGGACGCTCCGCCAGCTCGATCCCGAGGTCGTCGCCGAGCGGCCGCTCGACGTGTTCTTCTTTGACGTGCTCGGGTGGGAGGTCGGCGACGGAGAGAACGGAGCGGGGGACGGAGGGAGCACCGCCGGCCCCGAACGCCCGCCGACCCACTGGCAGGAGCTCGACGCGCTGGAGCGCCTCGGACTCCGGCGGAACGAGGAGGTCGACCTGGTCGGTGACATCGAGGAGGCCATCGACTACCGCGACCGGATACTCGACGTTCGCGACGACCTGAACTACGAGATCGACGGCACCGTGATCAAGGTGAACGACCGCGAGGCCTGCGAGGCGCTCGGCGCCACCTCCCGGGCGCCACGGTGGGCGTTCGCCTACAAGTTCCCGCCGCGCACGGCGACGACGACCGTCGAGGAGATCGTCGTGCAGGTGGGGCGGACGGGACGTCTCACGCCCGTGGCGATGCTCGACCCCGTCGAGGTCGGCGGCGTCACCGTCTCGCGGGCGACGCTGCACAATCCCGAGGAGATCGAGAAGCTCGGCGTGAACGTCGGCGACGAGGTGCGCATCTACCGCGCCGGCGACGTGATCCCCTACATTCCGGACGTGGTGGAGAAGCGCTCCGAGGGAACCTACACGTTCCCCGAGGAGTGCCCCGTCTGCAGCTCGCCCGTCGAGCGCGACGGGCCGCTGGCGTTCTGTACCGGTGGGCTCGGCTGTCCCGCCCAGCTGGAGCGCGCGGTCGAGCACTGGGCACGGCGGGACGCGCTAGACGTGGAAGGGCTCGGTCCCGAGCGCGTCGAGCAGCTCCGCGAGGCCGGGCTCGTCGAGTCGCTGCCCGACCTCTACGACCTCACCGTGGAGGAGCTGGCGGCACTCGAGGGATGGGGTGAGACCAGCGCCGAGAACCTCGTCGCCGAGCTGGACGCCACGCGAAACCCGCCGCTCGACGACTTCCTCGCCGGGCTCGGAATCCCCGAGGTCGGTCCGACCACCGCCCGCGCGCTGGCCCGCCACTTCGGCGACCTCGACGCGCTGCTCGACGCCGACGAGGACGCGCTCCGGGAGGTCGACGACGTGGGCCCCGAGGTCGCCGGCTCGATCCGCGAGTTCCTTGACGGCGAGCGCAACCGCGAGGCGATCCGCGCCCTGCGCGAGCGCGGCGTCGACCCCGAACCCGTCGAGACGGGGACTGGCGACGAACTGGACGGACTCACCTTCGTGTTCACCGGCTCCCTCTCCGTCACCCGGAGCACGGCCCAGGAGCTGGTGGAGGCCCACGGCGCGAACGCCACCTCCAGCGTCTCCAGTAACACCGACTACCTGGTCGCCGGCGAGAACCCCGGGGCGTCGAAGCGGAACGACGCGGACGCCGAGGGGGTGCCCGTCCTCGACGAGGACGAGTTCGCGGCGCTACTGGAGGACAGGGGGATCGCGTGGCCGCCCGAGGCGGGCGGAGCGTGAGCGCAGTCGAAGTCGTCGGTCGACACGCCGGAGCCCGTGAGCAATCGAAGACACCGGCACCGGCAGCACCCAGCGCGTAGGGAGATAATTATCAATCAACGATAATTATCGGTCACCGGAGCCATGGAGCGTTCACCGAGCACGATATCGGGGTGCTAACGGCGTGCAGTCGGTCGGCCCACGGGGAGCGTTTCCACCGGCACCCTTTTCACCCCGAGAATCATTCCCGATAACGTCACATGGCGGGCGAGGACCTCATCACGGTGTTAGGCAACAAGTACAACACGGACATCCTGAGCGCGACGGGCGAGGCGATGTCCGCCCAGGACCTCAGCGAGCAGCTGGACGTGCCGATCGCGACCTGCTACCGCCGCATCAACGAGCTGGAGGAGGCCGAGCTGCTGGAGCTACACGACCGCCCGCTCTCCGAGGAACACCGCCGCGTGAAGGTGTACCGCCGGCGCGTCGACGGCATCGAGGTCGACTTCCGCGACGGCGTCACTATCGAGGTCGAGGAGCGCTCCGCCGTCAAAAACCGGCTCGACGACGTGTGGGAGAACCTCTCGTCCGAACGGTAGCGTCGGCCGCCGGGCGCGCAACGGCCGCCGTTCGACCGTCGCCGCCGAAAACCACCCCGCCGAAAACCACCCCGCCGAACACACCCGCCGCCACGTCACCCGTTTAAAAGGACGGCTCGTCGGAACGGCCCATCATCGAGAAGCCGCCGGCGCGCTCGTGGACGGTGATCCCGCCCTCGCCGATCTCCATCGGGAAGATGTCGGTGTCGATGTCCTGTTTTCGCATCTTCGCCACCCAGACGTAGCGGTTGACGCCCGATTCCGTGGGCGTCTGGATGAAGTAGATGTTACCGTCGGTGAGGAAGTTCTCCAAGCCGACCTCCGTATCCGGGAAGACGGCGCCCTGCTCGTTGATCAGCAGCGAGGTGAGGCCGTTCGCCTTGAGGATGTCCGAGAACTTCAGGAGGTAGGTCCGCTTTTCGTGTTCGTCCTCGAAGAACAGCTGGAACATCGACAGCGAGTCGAGCACGAGCCGGTCGAACTCGCCGTCCTCCAGCACGTCCAGCAGGCGGTCGACCGCCTGCGAGAAGTCGGCGTCGCGCAGCATGTCGCGCTTGTCGAGGATCACGATATCGCCGTCGTCGACGAGGTCGCCGAACTCCTCGAAGCCGACCGACTCGGCCGCCTGTCGGATATCCTCCGCATCCTCCTCGAACGAGACGTAGACGCCGCGCTCGTCGTACTCCGTCGCGCCGGTGTGGAGGTACTGGATCCCGAAGATGCTCTTGCCGGTACCGGGGTTGCCGGAGACGAGAACCGTCGACCGCTCGGTGATGCCGCCGGAGAGGATCGAGTCGAGTCCCTCGACCCCCGTCGAGACGAGTTCAGACATTCGTATTCAGTATGTGTGGGTGACGTATAAAAGACCACTCGTGCGAGCGCGACATCGACGGCGACAGCTTTATTTCTCAACACGTCCGCCTTCGGAGCATGTGCGGTCAGGGGCACCCCGTCGAACGGACGGTGATCGGCGGTGAGTGAGCCAACCGTGCTCGTCGTCGAGGACGAGCCGGATATCGCGGCACTGTACGCCGGGTTTCTCGAGGACGAGTACGACGTTCGGGTGGCAAAGACGGTCGCCGAGGCCACGGACCGCGTCGACGCCGACGTCGACGCCGTGCTCCTCGACCGGCGGCTGCCGGACGGGAGCGGCGACGAGGTGCTCGACCGGATCCGCGAGGCGGGGTACGACTGCCGGGTCGCGATGGTGACCGCCGTCGAGCCCGACTTCGACATCATCGACATGGGCTTTGACCTGTACCTCACCAAGCCCGTCAGCCGCGCGAACCTGCTGTCGGCGCTCGACACGCTGCTCTCGCGCACGGAGTACGACGACAAGCTTCAGCAAGCGGCGTCGCTCGCCAGCAAGCGCGCGGTGCTCGAGTCGGAAAAGCCCGTCACGCAACTGGAGGATAACGACTCGTACACCGACCTGCTCGACCGGCTCGACGACATCGACGCGGACATCGACGACCTCGGCGAATCCTTCTCGGCGGACGACTACCGCGCGATGTTCCGCGACATCGGAAAAGCGTAGTCGGACCTCCGTCCCTTTCCGTCCCCTTCCGTCTCGGCCCGTCTCGTCCCGTCTCGTCTCTTCCCGCCTCGTCCCCTCCTGCTCCCTCTCGCTCCGTTCTACGACGTTTGTTCCCCCACCAGCGCGTCCGCCGTCGCGATGAACGCGTCGCGCTCCCCGGTGGGGATCGTCGCGCCCGCGGCCACGTCGTGGCCGCCGCCGTCGCCGCCGACCGCCTGGCTCGCCTCGCGCATCACGACCGAGAGGTCGAGTCCCTGTCGGACCAGTGTGTGTGACCCGCGGGCGGACACCTTCAGCTCCGTCGCACTCTTTTCGGCGAACGCGATCACGGGCATCGAGCGGTCGACGGCCGGCGACCCGACCGCCATCCCGGCGACGATGCCGACGATCGTCTCGCGGATCCGGCTGCCGGCGTCGAACCACTGGATGTGCTCCTCGGTCGTGACGCCCTCCGTCTTCACCCACTGGAGTCCCTCCGAGAGGTTCCGGCGGTGGTTCCGCAGCAGGCTGCGGGCCTCCGCGAGCGCCTCGTCGCGGTCGCCGAGACAGACGGCGAGCCCCACGTCGGCGCGCTCGTAGCGCGCGGTGGCGTTGAGCAGCGTGGAGAACTCGCTCACGTCACGGAGCTCCGTTCCTCGCTCCTCGTCGACGAGCGTGTAGGAGGTGCCGACCAGCTCGTTGATGCGGTCGGCGGGGACGCCGGAGGCGACCGCCCGCTGCATGAGCGCGGAGACGAGCGTCCGCCGCTCCTCGTCGTTGAGGTCGACCCAGCGCCGCCAGTCGCCCCCCGATTTCAGGTCGAGGTCGAGCTCCGAGAGGAACGAGATCGCCCCCGCCTGGTCGTTTGAGACGCCCGGGATGCGAACGTCGGAGGCGTACTCCAGCAGTTTCGGGAGCGGACGGGTCTGTCGACCGTACAGGTCGAGGTCGGTGCGCGTTTCGAGCACGCCGGCCTCCACCCCGTCGTGGACGAGCCCCTCGTTGGCGCCGACCAGCCCGTCGCCGGAGTCCTGCATGTCGCCGACGGCACCGACGACCGCGAGACCGGCGAGGTCGCGGTTGTCCCCGTCCGGGCCTTCCAAGGCACGGGCGAGGACGTAGCTCGCGCCGGCGCCGGAGAGCTCGCTGGCGCCGTTGATGCCGAACAACAGCGGGTTGAGGTGGAACTCGGTGTCGGCATCGGCGGGCTGGTGATGGTCGGCAATGACGGGCGTGAAGTCGCCGGCCGCCTCGTGGTCGGCGATGATGTCGAGCTGTCCCGAGCCGAAGTCGGTGAACAGCACGGTGTCGTACTCGCGGGCGGCGATCCCCGCCACTGCCTCGCCGTCCAGCTGCTTCTCGAAGACCACCTCGTGGTCGATGCCGGCGCGCGCGAGCGCCGCGGAGGCGATCGCCGCGCTCGTGAGCCCGTCGGCGTCGATGTGGGAGGCGAGCAGGACGCGGTCGGCCGCACGCAGGCGCTCGGCGCAGGCGTCGGCACGGTCGGCGAGGTCGGGTACGGGTGGGCCGGCGGCTGCCATTACCCGGAGTTGGCTCGTCACCACGGATAAAGTGTCGCTTCGGGTGGACGGCAGGGAGTGGGAAAAACAGTGCGAGGAGAAGAGCTGCGCGGCGCTACAGGTCAGCGCGCTCGAACCGCAGGAGCCCGACGAGCGGCGGCGCGAGCGTCCAGAACACCAGCATCGCGAGCGCGGATATCTGCAGATTCTGCTGCGGTCCCGTGAGGAACTCGCCCGCGAGGTAGCTCTGTGAGAGCGTGTTAAACGCGCCGTTCGGGCGGAACACCTGGAGGAACTGGAACACCTGTTCGGGAGTGAGCGGGAGCCACTGGCCGCCGCCACCCATGAACCAGAACTGCAGCGGCATCTGGATCGCGTTCCACAGCGGGACGAACAGGAAGTAGAGCCCGATGGCGCCGCCGAGCGCCACCCATCGGGAGCCGGTGAACGCCGAGAGGCCGACCGCGATCGCGACGAAGACGGTGGCGAGCAGACAGACGAGCAGCACGTAGCCGAGGAACACCAGCGGCTCGAACTCGAACGGCCCGGCGGCGATCACGACCGCGGGGACGAAGAGGCCGACGACGACGGCGGTCGACAGCGCCGCCGCGCGCCCGAGCACCTTGCCGAACACGACATCCGCGCGCGAATGGGGCAACGAGAGGAGCAGCTTCAGGGAGCCGGATTCCCGCTCGCCACACACCGCGTTGTAGCCGACGACGAGCGCGATAAGCGGCACCAGCGTCCCGACCACGAACTGGTCAAGTGGGCTCAACAGCGCGGTCGCCGGCGCGTCCTGTCCGGGTGCGGGGCGGACGAGGTACGCGATCGTCGAGAGGATCAGCGCGAACAACACCGTGAGCGCGATCAGCCACCGCGACCGGATCGCGTCCTGAAAGTCCTTCTTGGCGACGGCGACGAGGCTCATTCGGCCACCTCCTCGGAAGCCCCGGCGGAATCGGGCGTCTCCCCGTCGTCGTTTGCACCGCCACTGGAGGGTGCCTCACCCTCGGTGTACGCCAAGAACAGGTCCTCCAGGGACGCCTCGCTGGTCGAGAAGTCGGAGACGGTGACGCCCTCGTCCTCCAGTGCGGCGATGACGCGCGTCTTCGCGCCGCTGTCGCAGTTGACCACCACGTCACCGTCGTCGTCGAGTTCGGCGCGCGCGACGCCGTCGAGTCGGCGCACCGCGTCGAGCGCGTCCTCGGAGACGGGGTCAGGCGTCGTGATCGTCAGCGACTCCTCGCCGCCGACCGCCTCGCGGAGCCCCTCGACGGAGTCCTTCGCGACGAGTTCGCCGTCGCGCATGATCCCGACGCGGTCACAAACGGCCTCAACCTGTCCGAGCACGTGCGAGGAGAAGAAGACGGTGGCACCGCGGTCCGCCTCCGCGAGGACGATCTCGCGCATCTCCTTTGCACCCGCCGGGTCCAGTCCGGAGGAGGGCTCATCGAGGATCAGCAGCTGGGGTTGACCGACCAGCGCCATGCCGAGCGCGAGCCGCTGGCACATCCCCTTCGAGTAGCCGCCGGCTTTGCGGTCGGCGTCGTCGAGCAGGCCGACGCGCTCCAACACGTCGTCGGGGTCCGCCTCGACGCCCTTCGACTCGATGGCGAACTCGACGTGTGCCCGACCGCTGAGCCGGTCGTACACCGAGAACCCCTCGGGGAGCACGCCGGTACGCTCGCGGACCGCGACGCTGTCGGCGGTCGCGTCCCGGCCGAGCACGGTCACGTCGCCGGCGCTGGGGCGAACGAAGTCGAGGATCATGTTGATCGTCGTCGACTTGCCCGCGCCGTTCGGTCCGAGGAAGCCGAACACTTCCCCCTCCTCGACGGTCAAGTCGAGGTCGCGCACGGCGACCGTGTCCGAGAACTCCTTCGTGACGCCGCGCAGCTCGATGGCGCTCATACGCACCGGTTTCAGCGGCTTCCGATAAAGGGTTGTGGCTGCCGGCGCTCGCGGGACGTGCGGGTATCAGAGGGCTCGGCGGATCAGCCGGAGCGCCTCGCCGGCGGCCGCGGCGACGATGGCGACCACGGCGACCCTCGCTCGGAGAAGCGCCCATCTACCGGAAGGCGTGGTTCGGCTCCGGCAGGTTTTAAGCCGCACAAGGGGTAGAACCGAGTATGCAATGGAGCACGGACTGGGGACTGCGTGGACGGATGGCGTTCACCATGTTCCTGCTGTTTGCCCTCTATCTCGTCTTCATGGGCGTGTTGATCACCATGTTCGACGCCGGAATGATGACGATCCTCGTCCTGCTCGGCGGGTTCTCGCTGGTGCAGTACTTCTTCAGCGACAAACTCGCCCTGCGGAGCATGGGCGCCCGAAAGGTCACGCCCGAGGAGGAACCCGAACTACACCGGATGGTCGAACGCCTCAGCCAGCAGGCCGACCTGCCGAAGCCGACCGTCGCGGTCGCGGACACGCAGGTGCCGAACGCGTTCGCCACCGGGCGCAACAAGAAGAACGCCACCGTCTGTGCGACGACCGGCCTGATGAACTCGCTGGACGAGGACGAGCTCGAAGCCGTGATGGCCCACGAGCTCGCGCACGTGAAAAACCGCGACGTGATGGTGATGACCATCGCCTCGTTCCTCTCGACTATCGCCTTCTTCATCGTCCGGTGGGGCTGGCTGTTCGCCGGCAACGACCGCAACGCGCCGCCGGTCTGGGTCGCCATCGCCGTCTCGCTGGTCGTGTGGGTCATCTCGTTCCTGCTGATCCGCGCGCTCTCGCGCTACCGCGAGTACTCCGCGGACCGCGGCGCCGCGCTCATCACCGGCAAGCCCGCCGCGCTCGCCTCCGCGCTCATGACGATCAACGGCCGCATGGACCGCGTCCCCAAGGAGGACCTCCGTGAGGAGGCCGAGATGAACGCGTTCTTCATCATCCCGATCCGCTCCGGCCTCATCGGCAAGCTCGCCTCGACGCACCCGCCGATGGAGACGCGCGTCGAGCGCCTCCGCGAGCTGGAAAAGGAGATGGAGACGGCCTGATACGGGAACGAGCGGGTTTTTGAGGGCCTCTTTTAAGCGGTTTGTGCGGTGAGCACGCCGGCGTACGCCTCTTATGACCCAGCCGGCGCCTTATAAGCGGTTTGTGCGGTTGCAGCAGTGAGCACGACGGCGACCATCTCCAAAGCCCCAGCCGACTCCCTATAAGCGAGTTGAGCGGTTAATGTGGTGAGAACGACGGAGACCACCTCCAAAGCCCCAGCTGGCGACGACTCGCGCGACTCGCTGCGCGCTCAAAAGGCCTCTCAGCACCGCCCGGCCTTTTGAGTGCTTGCGTCGTCGTGCTTCGTCCTCGCCGGCTGCCCCTTTGAGTCCCACCCCGCACCGCACAGCAACCGCACCTCACGCCTCCCCAGCCTCGGCAGACGGCCGCCGGCGGGAAACCGCTCCGCCGGCGCCCGCTGCCTCCCTCGCGCGCGGTTCGCGCCTTATAGGCGCTCACCGGCGCGCCACCGCACGTTCGCTTATAAGCGAGCGTCGCTGCCCTCTCAATCGTAACCGCTAAGCGCGGGCGCCGACCATGTGTGTGTATGGCACCCGAACACGCCACCGACGGCACCGTTCCCGAGGGCGACGACGGCGCGTTCGGCCCCTTTTTTAAGTGAGTCGCGCGCGGCGGATCCGTCCCGCGGCGGGGCGGTGAAACCGGGCGACTCGGCGGCGACCGGCGCGGTGAGCGCCGGCGTGAACGTACAGGAGCACGCGGTCGACGGCGGGCGCGAGACGCGCCTGACGACCGCGTGCCGGAACCGTTACCAACCTGCCACACACGTATCCACACAACTCGAATGCGACTTCCGCAACGACAACTCGCGGTGTTAGAGGTCGCGAGCGCGAACGACGAACGGACGATAGACGAGATCGCGGCGTCGGCCGGGCTGAAACCCGAGACCGTCACGGGCGCCGCCTTCGACCTCCGCGACGCCGGGCTCGTCGGCGTCGCCGAAACCGCCGAAGAGACCCTCGAACTCACCGAGGAGGGGCGAACCTACGTCGAGGACGACCTCCCGGAGGCGCGGCTCTACTGGGCCGCCCTGGAGCTCGACGCCCACGCCGACCCCGTTTCGATGGGGCAGGTGATCGGCAACGCCGGCCTGGCGGGTCCCGAGGTCGACGTGGCGCTGGCGAACTTCGCGCGCAAGGGCTTCGGCACCATCGACGCCGGCGAGCTCTCGCTCGACGCCGACGCTGACCCCGACGACGATCCGGAGGCCGAGGCGCTGGCCGCACTCGCCCGCGGCGAGGTGCCGGACGTGGACGACGCGGTGATCGACCAGCTGGAGTCCCGCGGACTCGTCGAGGTCATCGAGCACACGACCCGGTCGGTGACGCTGACCGAGGCGGGCGTCGACGCGCTGATGGAGGGCGTCGAGGCGACCGAGACGGTCGCGGAGCTGACCCCCGAGCTGCTCGCCAGCGGCGAGTGGGAGGACGTGGAGTTCACGGAGTACAACGTCGAGGCCGACGCGCCGGCGGTCACTGGCGGCCGCAAACACGTCCTCCGCGGGACGGCCGACCGCGTGAAAGACGTGCTGGTCGGCATGGGGTTCCAGGAGATGGAGGGCCCCCACGCCGACAGCGACTTCTGGATCAACGACTGTCTGTTCATGCCCCAGGACCATCCGGCACGGACCCACTGGGACCGGTTCGCGCTCGACGTCGACCCGATGGAGGGGATTCCGGACGAGCTGATCAAGCGCGTCGAGGCCGCCCACCGTGACGGATGGGGGATCGACGGCGACGGCTACCACTCGCCGTGGTCCGAGGAGTTCGCCCGCGAGGTCGCGCTCCGCGGCCACACCACCTCACTGTCGATGCGGTACCTCTCCGGAATCGCCGGCGCGGAGATCGACCCGCCACAGCGCTACTTCTCCGTCGAGAAGGTGTACCGCAACGACACGCTCGACCCGACGCACCTGCTGGAGTTCTTCCAGATCGAGGGGTGGGTGATGGCCGAGGACCTCTCGGTGCGCGACCTGATGGGGACGTTCGAGGAGTTCTACCGCCAGTTCGGCATCACCGGCGTCGAGTTCAAGCCGCACTACAACCCCTACACGGAGCCGAGCTTCGAGCTGTTCGGCGAACACCCCGAGACGGGCGAGCTGATCGAGATCGGCAACTCCGGCATCTTCCGCGAGGAGGTGCTGGGCCCGCTCGGCATCGAGTGCGACGTGATGGCGTGGGGGCTCGCCCTGGAGCGACTGGCGATGCTCACCACGGGCGCGGAGGACATCCGCGACCTCCACGGCACCCTCGCCGACATTGAGTTCCTGCGGAACGCGGAGGTGACCTACTAATGCCCGTCGTCGACATCGACCCCGACGAGCTGCGCGAGTTGACCGGTTACGAGGACAAGGAGACGGCGGAGTTCAAGGAGGACCTGTTCGGACTCGGCTTGGAGTTCGAGGGCGAGACGGAGGACGGCGAGCTCCAGTTCGAGTTCGCCCCCGACCGCCTCGACCGCCTGAGCGTCGAGGGCGTCGCCCGCTCGCTGCGCTACCACTATGGCGACGCGCGCGGCGTCTACGTCCCCGGGACGAACGACGCGGAGTGGACCATCGAGGTGGACGAGTCCGTTCCCGACGAGCGCCCGTTCGTCTCCGGCGCCATCGTCCGCGGCGTCGACCTCGACGAGGACGCGCTCGACTCGCTGATCCAGCTGCAGGAGAAGCTCCACGCGACGATGGGCCGTGGGCGCGCGAAAGGCGCCATCGGCATCCACGACCTGACGATGGTGAAAGGGCAGACGCTGGAGGAGGGCGCCGACAACTCGATCACCTACCGCGGGGTCGAGCCGGACGGCGACTCGTTCGTCCCGCTGGACGCGAACGACGGGATGACGCCGGCGGAGGTGCTTGAGGAACACGCCACGGGCCGGGAGTACGCCGATCTCGTGAGCGAATACGACTCCTACCCGGCGATCTACGACGAGCTCGGGCTGTTCTCGTTCCCGCCCGTCATCAACGGAAAGCGGACCGAGGTCGACGCCGACTCGCGCAACCTGCTCGTCGAGCTCACCGGCACCGACCAGTGGACCATCGACCGGATGTGCAACATCATCTGCTACGCGCTCTCCGCGCGCGGCGGCACGATCGAGGAGGTCGAGATCGCGTACGCCGACGGCGCCGAGCACCCGGCGGAGTACGGCGCAGACCTCGTCCGTCCGAACCTCGAAACCGACGAAAAGCAGGTGAGCCACGAACGGATCGAGACCCTGTTGGGCGTCGAGTTCGAGCCCGAGGAGGTCGTCGACTGCTTCGAGCGCTCCGGACTGGACGCGACCTACTCGCTCGACGAGGAGGTCACCTACGAGGTGGAGATCCCGCCGTATCGCGTCGACGTGCTCCACCCGCTGGATCTGGTCGACGACGTGGGGCGCGCCTACGGCTTCGACAATCTGGAGCCGCGCTACCCCGACGTGGGAACCGTTGGCGGGCGACACGAGCGCTCCCGGCTGGAGGACGCCGTCCGCACGAGCCTCGTCGGCCTCGGCTTCGAGGACCTGCTGAACTTCCACATGATCAGCGGGACTGAGAACTACGACCGGATGCGGATCGAGCCCGGCGCGACCGGGCCTGACGGCGACCCCCTCGTGGGCGCCGGCGAGCCGGTCGAGATCACGGAGCCGTACAGCGAGGACTACACCCAGCTCCGGACGTGGGCGCTCCCCTCCATCACGATGCTCTTGGAGCGGAACACCCACAACAGCTACCCGCAGGACGTCGCCGAGGTCGGCTTCGTCGCCGAGCGCGACGACACGGAGAACACGAACGTCGCGGAGACCCACCACGTCACCGCGGCCGTCGCCCGCCGTGACGCCTCCTACGAGGCCGCAAAGGGGCGCCTCAAGGCGCTGTGTGACGACTTCGGCGTCGAGCTGTCGACGCCCCGCACGGAACACCCCTCCTTCATCGACGGGCGCGTCGCGGACGTGGTCGTCGACGGCGAGACGGTCGGCGTGATCGGTGAGCTCCATCCGGCGGTGCTCGTGGAACACGACCTGGAGGTGCCCGTCGCGGCCTTCGAGTTCGAGCTCGACGCGCTCCGCTAAGCGGGTTCAAAAGACGCCACGGCCGGGCTCCCCTCAGTCAGCGGCCGTCTCGATGGCAGCTTCGAGATCGGCGACGATGTCGGCCGGGTCCTCGATCCCAACCGAAAGCCGGACCATGTCCGCGGTGACGCCGGCGGCCGCCAGCTCGTCGTCGGCCAACTGCTGGTGGGTGGTGGAGGCCGGGTGAATGACGAGCGTTTTGGCGTCCCCGACGTTCGCCAACAGCGAGGCGAGGTCGGTGTTCTCGACGGTCGCTTTCGCCGCCTCGTAGCCGTCGGCGAGGCCAAAGGTGATCATCCCGCCGTAGCCGCCCTCCAGGTACTCGCTGGCGTTTTCGTGCGTCTCGTGGTCTGCCAGTCCCGGGTAGTTCACCCACGCCACGTCGGAATGGTCGGCGAGCGCCTCCGCGACGAGCATCGCGTTCTCGCAGTGGCGCTCCATTCGCAGCGGGAGCGACTCCAGCTGCTGGAGCGTGTTCCAGGCGTCGAACGGCGCCTGCTGGTTGCCGAGATCGCGCAGCCCGCGCGTGACCGCCGCGAACGTGAACGCCGCGTCGCCGAAGCGCTCGGCGAAGTTGACGCCGTGATAGGCGGGGTTCGGCGCGGCGATCTCCGGGAACGTCTCGGCGTGCTCGCTCCACGGGAAGGAGCCGCCGTCGACGAGCACGCCGCCGACGGTGGTGCCGTTGCCGGTCATCCACTTCGTCGTGGACTCCCAGACGAGGTCGGCGCCGTGTTCGAGGGGCCGGCAGAGATACGGCGTGGCGAAGGTGTTGTCGACGAACAGGAGGACGCCGTTGTCGTGGGCGATCTCGGCAACGCGCTCGATGTCCGGCGTGACGAGCGCGGGATTGCCGATCGTCTCGAAGTGGACGAACGCGGTGTCCTCGTCGATCGCCGCCTCGTAGGCGTCGTAGTCGAGCGTGTCGACGAACCGGGTGGTCACCCCGCGGCGCTCGACCGAGTGGGTGAGGTAGGTGTAGGTGCCGCCGTACAGCGAGGAGGCGGAGACGATGTTGTCGCCGGCGGACGCGAGCAGGAACGTCGCGAGGTTGAGCGCCGCCATCCCGGAGGAGGTGGCGACGGCGCCGACGCCACCCTCCAGCGAGGCGATCCGCTTTTCGAGGGCGCCGTTCGTCGGGTTCATCAGCCGCGAGTAGACGTTGCCGGCCTCCTCCAGCGCGAACAGCCGCGCCGCGTGGTCCGCGTCGTCGAACACGTAGGAGGTGGTCTGGTGGATGGGCGTCGCCCGCGCGCCCGTCGTCGGATCCGGCTCGGCGCCGGCGTGGACGCTGCGCGTGCGGAATCGGTGCTCCCTCTCGTCGCCGTCGTCGGGGGCCATACACGGGGTTTCGTGGGAGACTTCTTATAAGGAGGCGGCGACGACGACTTTCACCGCCGTTGAAGCCGACGCCGTCACCCGCGAAACAGGCTGGAGTGAACCGGCGCGTGCTGGGGACCGCCGTCCGTCTCGGCGGGGTCCCCGTCCGGATCGCGCTCCAGATCGTCGACGACCGCGCCGCCCTCGACGCCGTCCGCGATGAAGTCGCGAATCGGCGGGCCGACGTGTTCGGGCTCGACGAGGAACGCGTCGTGGCCGTGGTCGGAGTCCACCACGTGGTGAGCAACCGGCGTGTCGCCGGCGTCGAACGCCCGCGCCACCGTCTCGGACTGGTCGACAGTGAAGTGCCAGTCGCCGGTAAAACTTACCAGCAGCGCCTCGCCCGCGAAAGCGGCGAGGGCGTCGGCGTCGTCGCCGTAGCCCGCAGCGAGGTCGTACTCGTCCATCGCCCGCGTGAGATAGAGGTAGCTGTTGGCGTCGAAGCGGTCGACGAAACCGTCAGCCTGGTAGTCGAGATACGACTCGACCTCCCGATACGGGAAGAAGGACGCGGCGGGGTCCGTCGGCAGGCCGAGCCCGCCCTCCTCACGGCCGAGCGAGTCGCGGCCGGCCGAGCGCCGGCCGAACTTCCGCTCCATCGACGCCTTCGAGAGGTACATCACGTGGCCGATCTGGCGCGCCAGCGCGAGACCGTTGTCGGGAGCGGGGCGGTCCTCGCCGTAGTAGTCGCCCTCGTTCCAGTCGGGGTCCGACCGAATCGCGCGGCGGGCGATGGCGTCGAGCGCGAGACACTGTGGGTCGAGCCGACCGGCCGCCGCGACTGCGACGACGCAGTCGACATCGTCGGGGTAGCGTTTCGCCCACTCCAAGACGTTCATCCCGCCGACGCTGCCGCCGACGACCGCGCGGAGCCGGCCGACGCCGAGGTGGTCGAGCAGCCGGCGCTGTGCGCGCGTCCAGTCTTCGACCTGCACGGGCGGGAACGCGGTGCCCCAGCGGTCGTGGTCGGGCGCCTCGCGCTTGGCGTCCGCGTAGAGCCCCTCGGGGCGCTCGCTCGCCGGGCCGGAGGAGCCGTAACAGGAGCCGGGAACGTTCGCGCAGACGACGTAGTACTCCGTCGTGTCGATCGCCTTGCCCGGCCCGACCACGTCGTCCCACCATGCGCGGGCCTGTCCAGCCTGCCCCGTGTTGCCTCCCTGCCCCGCATCGTCGCCGGTGGCACCGCCCGCCCCGGCGGCACCCGCGGGGGTAGGCGTCCGCGCGACGTTCTGGCTCCCGGTGAGCGCGTGACAGACCAACACCGCGTTGTCGCCTTCGAACTCGCCGTACGTCTCGTAAGCGACCTCCAGATTAGGGACCGACTGGCCGCACTCGAAGACGAACTCGCCGAGGGTGGCCACGTCGGCGTCTGCGGGTGTCGTGCTCATCTCGGGCTCACTCCTCCACGGCGTCGCCCGACGCGTCCGAGTCCGTCGCCGCCCGTTCGCCGGCGTCGAGCCCGGCGTCGAGGTCGGCGATCACGTCCTCGGGGTCCTCGATGCCGACCGAGAGCCGGAGCATGTCCGGGAAGACGCCGGCGGCGACCTGTTCGGTCTCGCTCATCTGTGCGTGGGTGGTGGAGGCCGGGTGGATGATGAGGCTCTTGGCGTCGCCAACGTTCGCGAGGAAGCTCGTCAGCTCGACCGCCTCACACAGCGTCTTGGCCGCCTCGTAGCCGGCGTCGACGCCGAAGGTGACCATCCCGCCGTAGCCGTCCAGATACTCCGCGGCGTTGTCGTGGGTCGGGTGGTCCTCGAAGCCAGGGTACGTCACCCAGTCGACGCGGTCGTCCTCGCGCAGGAACTCGGCGACCTCGCGGGCGTTCTCACAGTGGCGGTCCATCCGGAGCGGGAGGGTGTTGAGCCCCTGGATCGTCTGCCAGGCATCGAAGGGGGACTGCTGGCCGCCCGTCGGGCGCACCCCGCGCTGGCGCGCGACGTTCGCGAAGGCGGCGTCGCCGAACTGCTCAACGAAGTCGATCGGGTACGCCGGCGATTTGCCCGAGAGCTCGTCGTAGTCGGCTTCGGGATGGTCCCACAGGAACTGTCCGCCGTCGACGACGATGCCGCCCACGGTGGTTCCGTTGCCGGTGATCCACTTGGTCGTGGACTCCCAGACGATGTCGGCGCCGTGCTCGAACGGGCGACAGAGGTACGGGGTCGCGAACGTGTTGTCGACCACCAGCGGGACGGCGTGCTCGTGGGCGATGTCGGCGAGTCGCTCGAAGTCGGGCGTCACGAGCGAGGGGTTGGCGATCGTCTCGACGTGGACGAACGCGGTGTCCTCGTCGATCGCCTCCTCGTACGCCTCGTAGTCGAGCGTCTCCACGAGCCGGGCCTCCACGCCCCGGCGGTTGAGGATCGTGGTGAAGTACGCCGACGTGCCGCCGTACATCTCCGAGGCGGCGACGACGTTGTCGCCGGCGCGCGCGAGCACGGTGGCGATCGCGTCGATGGCGGCCATTCCCGACCCGGTGGCGACGGCGTCGGAGCCGCCTTCGAGGTCGGTGATGCGCCGCTCCAACGCGGAAACGGTCGGGTTCGAGAGCCGGGAGTAGATGTGGCCGTCCGCCCGCAGCGCGTACCGCTCCGCGGTCTCGTCGGCGTCCTCGAACACGAACGACGTCGTCTGGTGGATCGGCGTCGCGCGTGCGCCGGTCGCCGGGTCCGGCTCGGTCCCGGCGTGGAGACTCCGGGTTCTGAACCCACGTGTCATGTGTAGCGTGCATAATAGCTGCACACATCTATAACCGTCAGTTACGGCAACGCCTGCCTTCGACGCGGACGCGGGTCGGTGGCGGTCCGAGGAGCGAAACGCTATTTTCAGACGCATAATCAACTGACCGATCCGGTTGACGGAGACGGCTTGGTGACCGATATCGGGAGTGGACCTTTTTCTGCGTCGGGTCGGCGGACGGGGCGCCTTCGGCGCCCCTGCCGACCACTCCGTGAAAAATTTCCACCAAAAATCGCCGGAAGCCGTCGACTTGGGCGCAAAGCGCCCTCGCGACGCTCCCGGTACACTGTGCTTGTCTACTGATAAAACCACACGCGCGTCGTGCGTAACTCACTCCCGAGGTCGCTCAACGAGCAATTCACCTCGACCGGCTGTTTCGAGCGAGAATGCGCCTGAAGAAGGGGGTTCAACAGCGTCGGCTTTCCGGGCTTATTCGCCGAGCAGCTCCAACAGCAGCGCCTTCTGGGCGTGCATGCGGTTTTCCGCCTGGTCCCAGACGAGCACGCGGTCGGACTCCATCACCTCGTCGGTGATCTCCTCGCCGCGGTGGGCGGGCAGACAGTGCATCACCTGCGCGTCGGTGTCCGCGAGCAGCTCGTCGTTCACCTGGAAGCCGTCGAAGGCGTCGAGCTTCTCCGCGCGGAGTCCTTCCTGTCCCATCGAGATCCACACGTCGGTGTAGACGATGTCGGCGTCCGCGACGGCGGCTTCGGGGTCCGTCGTCGGCTCCACGTCGGCGCCGAACGCGGCGGCGCGCTCGAACACCGAGGGGTCCATCCCGTAGTCGGCGGGCGTCGCCACCTCGATGTCGATGCCGGCCATCGCGGCGCCGACGACGAACGACTGTCCGACGTTGTTGCCGTCGCCCACCCACGCCACGGTGGCGTCCTCGCCGACCGTCTCGCGAATCGTGAGCAGGTCAGCGAGCGTCTGGCAGGGGTGTGCCTCGTCGGTGAGTCCGTTGACCACGGGCACGTCGGCGTACGCCGCGAGCGTCTCGGCGTCGGCGTGGTCGAACAGCCGGCCCATCACGCAGTCGACGTAGCGGCCGAGCACGCGGGCGGTGTCACGGAGCGGCTCGCCGTGACCGAGCTGGATGTCCTCCGGCCCGAGGAACATCGCGTGGCCGCCGAGCTGGGTCATCCCCGTCTCGAAGGAGACGCGCGTCCGCGTCGACGGCTTCTCGAAGATCATCCCGAGCGTCATGTCGTCGAGCGAGCCGCCGTCCTCGCCCGCCTTCAGCGCCGCGGCGCGGTCGATCAGTCGGTCAAGCTCCGCGGGCGTCACGTCGTCGATGTCGAGGAAGTCGTCGGTGGCGAGGGTCATGGTGTGGTCGTCGGTGGTATCGGTCGAGTCGTTCCGGTCGTCGGTCGGTGTGAGTGTGGTGTCGGTGGTCTGCATCGTGTTGAGCGTCGTCAGTCAGCGATCGGGGCCTCACAAAACGCGTCGGCGCCGCGGCGTGAGCCGCGACGCCTACCGTCGGTCTCGACAGACGTCGCTCAACACGGTCGTCGCCCGGTCCAGCTCCGAGAGCGCGACGCGCTCGTCGGGTGCGTGGTCGAGGTCGGAGTCGCCCGGGCCGTAGGTGACCATCGGGCAGTCCCACGCGGCCGCAAAGAGGTTCATGTCGCTCGTCCCGGTTTTGCGAAGGAGGCGGGTGTCGCCGCCGGCGCCCCGGATCGCGACCCGGAACGCCCGCGCGAGGTCGGTGCGCGGGCTCTCCATCACCGGCGGGATCGGCTCCTTCCACTGGACCGACCCGGTCGTCAGCTCCGCTTCCGCCAGCTCGTGGACCTCGTCGACGGTCCTGGCGGGCGGCACCCGGAGCTGCACGTCCATCGTCGCCTCCACCGCGAGGCCGTCCTCCGTGAGCCCGCCGTCCATCGAGACGGGCTTGGTCGTCACCTGCTCGAAGACGGGCGTCGACCCGTCGTCGGGCGTGAACGTTTCCTCGACGCCGTGCCACCAGTCGATGGCGTGCTGGATCGCGTTCGGCTCCGGGCGCGAGGAGTGGCCCGACTCGCTGGCGTTGACGTATGTCCCCGCCAGGAAGCCGCGGTAGCCGAGGGTGATCCCGTCCCAGCCCGACGGCTCGCCGTTGACGACGGCGTCGGGCTCCGTCTCGCGCTCCTCGACGAGGTGGCGGGCGCCCCGGGAGTCCGTCTCCTCACCGACGACGCCGACGAAGGAGACGCCCGTCCGCACGGCGGCGACCGCCATCGCAACGAGGGGGCCGGTCGCGTCCACGCTCCCGCGACCCCACAGCACGGGCTCGCCGGGCTCCGCGACCGGGTCGTCGTCTGCCGCGGGTTTCACCTCGACCGGGATATCGCCCGGCACGGTGTCGATGTGGGAGGTGAGCAGCACGGCGTCGTCCGCGGGGGCGCGAACGTTCCCCACGTCGTCGAGCCACGCCTCGCGGCCGTTCGCCTCGAAGAAGTCGACGAGGCGCTCGGCGGCGACCGCCTCCTCGCCCGACGGCGAGGGGATCGAGACGAGGTCGTACAGCAACTTGCGGGCCGGCGTGTCGCAGGCGGCGGGATACCCCCCGCCGGCGACCACGTCGGTCCCGGTTGCGGACGACTCCGCCGGCTCGGCGTCATCGGAGTTTCCGCCCCCGCTCATTCGCCGAGCACCTCCACGAACGCGTCGACGAACTCGTCGACGTGGTCCTCGTCGATCGTCAGCGGCGGGAGCAGCCGCACGACGGTGCGGCCCGCGGGCAGCGCCAGCACGTCCTGCTCGATGGCGAGGTTGCGCAGCACGCGGTTCGCCCCGCGTTTCACCTCGATGCCGACCATCAGCCCCTCGCCGCGCACCTCGCGGACGGGGAGGTCGTGCTCGTCCGTGGCGGCCTCCAGCTCCGCGACGAGGTAGTCGCCCACCTCGCCGGCGTGTGCCGGCAGGTCCTCCTCGACGAGCGTGTCGAGGGTGGCGTTCGCCGCCGCACAGACGACCGGACCGCCCGAGAACGTCGAGCCGTGGTCGCCGGGATCCTCAGCGATCCAGTCGGCACACAGCGTCGCTCCCATCGGAAGCCCGTTCGCGATCCCCTTCGCGGTCGTGAGGATGTCGGGAACCACGCCGGCCTGCTCGCAGGCCCACAGCGTTCCCGTCCGGCCCATGCCGGTCTGGATCTCGTCGAAGACGAGCGCGGCGTCGTTCGCCTCGGTCACTTCGCGGGCGGACTGCAGGTAGTCGACGGCTGCGGGGTGGATCCCGCCCTCCCCCTGCACGGGTTCGAGGAACACCGCGGCGGTGTCGTCGTCGACCGCCTCGGCCAGCTCGTCGGCGTTGCCGTACTCCACGAACTCGACGCCGCCGGCCAGCGGCTCGAACGGCGCCTTGTACTGCTGTTTCCACGTGAGCGCGAGCGCGCCCATCGTCCGGCCGTGGAACGCGCGCTTGGTGGCGACGATCTTCGTCGAGTCGGTCGCCGAGCGCGCGAACTTCATCGCGGCCTCGTTGGCCTCCGTGCCCGAGTTACAGAGCCAGACGTTCTCCAGCCCCTCGGGCGCGAGCGTCGCCAACTTCTCGTACGTCTCCGTCCGCTCCGCGACGGGGTAGGAGGCCTGCACGTAGGTCAGCTCGGCCGCCTGCTCTTGAACCGCCTCCGTGACGGCCGGATGTGAGTGGCCGAGCGGGGTGCAGGCGTAGCTGGCGCCGAAGTCGAGGTAGTCGGTGCCGTTCTCGCTGGTGAGGTACGCGCCCTCGCCGGACGCCATCGCGATCGGCTTCTCCGAGAAGACGAAGCCGCTCATTGGGACACCTCCGTGTTCGCTTCACCATCATCGTTCGCATCGTCCGCATCCAGCACGGACCGTTTGATCGTCGTCCCGGCGCCGCCGAGCGCGGCGACCACCGGGTCGCGGACGTTCGCGTCCGAGATGACGACGGTCGGGGAGCCGCCCGAGAGCGCCTCCGTCGCCGCCATCACCTTCTTGCCCATGAATCCCTCCGCGGCGTCCTCCAGCGCGTCGAGCTCCGCGGGCGTTGCTACCGACTCGATCAGCGTGTCGGGGTCGTCCGGGTCGGCGTAGACGCCGGCCACGTCCGTCAGCAGGACGAGTTCGGCGCCGAGCGCACCCGCAACCGCGGCGGCCGCGCGGTCCGCGTCGGCATTGACGGGCGTGACGCCGTCGTCGCTCTCTTTCCCCTCCATGGGCGGGGAGACGACCGGCGTGTAGCCGTCGGCGAGCAGGGAGTCGAGCAGGTCGGCGTTCACCGACTCGATCTTCCCCGAGTGCTCGCCGCGTTTGATCTTCTTTTTCCCGTCCTCGACGACGCGCACGGTGGACTTGCGCGGCCCCGAGAGGAGGCCGCCGTCGACGCCGCTGAGCCCCACGGCGTCGACGCCCGCCTCGCGGAAGCCGGCGACAAGCTCGGTGTTGAGCTTGCCCGCCATCGCCATCGTGAACGCCTCCATCGCGTCGGCGTCCGTGAACCGCCCGGTGACGCCGGAGGCGGACTCGACGTACTCCGGCTCCATGCCGAGCCGCTCGATCGTCTCGTCGACGACGGTGGAGCCGCCGTGGACGACGACGACCTGCCGGCCGTTGGCGACGAGGTGGGCCACGTCGCCCACCGCGCCCGCCGGGTCGACCGCCTTCGCACCGCCGATCTTCACGACGACCGGCGGCTCGTCGGCGGGGGTGCTGCTGTCATCCGCGAGGGCGCTATGACCGTCGCCGCTCATGGCGATCCCACGGGGTGGAGCCCCTCGAACTCCAGGCCGGCCGTCTCGGGCAGGTCCAAGGCGATGTTCGCCGCGTGGACCGCCTGTCCGGCCGACCCTTTCATCATGTTGTCGATGGCCGAGAAGACGACCACGCGCTCGTTGCTCGCGTCGAGCTCGAAGCCGACCTCGCCGTGGTTGGTGCCGGCGACCGCCTTCGGCTCCGGGTAGCGGTAGACGCCGCCGCCGCCCGCGACCAGCCGCATGAACGGCTCCTCGTCGTAGGCGCCGCGGTAGGCCCCCCAGAGGTCGCCCTTCGAGACGGGGCCGTCCGGGAACACGTGACAGGTCGCGCTCGCGCCGCGGACCATGTCCACGGCGTGGACCGTGAAGGACACGTCCAGCCCGAGATACGCCGCGATCTCCGCCTCGTGGCGGTGGCTGATCGGCGCGTACGGGCGCACGACGCCCGAGCGCTCCGGATGTGAGGAGGCCGCGCCGCCGCCGGCGCCGCCCTCCGAGGAGCCCACCTTCACGTCGACGACGACCTCGCCCGTGTCGGGACCGAGGATCCCCTGATCGACGAGGGGTTTCAAGCCGAGGATCGTCGCGGTGGCGTTACAGCCGCCGCCCGCGATCAGGTCGGCGCCCGGCAGGTTCTCGCGGTTGAGCTCCGGAAGCGCGTACTCGGCTTTCTCCAGGTACTCCGGCGCGACGTGGCCCTCGTACCACTCGTCGTACAGATCAGCGGTCGGCAGGCGGAAGTCCGCCGAGAGGTCGACGACCGTGTCGGCCGCCTCGAAGTAGATGTCGACCTGCTCCATCGAGACGCCGTGGGGCGTCGCGGAGAACAGCACGTCGACGGATTCGAGGTCGTCGGGGTCGGAAAAGCGCAGGTCCAGCCCGCGCAGGTTCGGGTGCGAGTGGCCGACCGTCTTGTTGGCCGCCGAGCGCGAGGTCGCCTGCGCGATCTCGAAGTTCGGGTGACCCGAGAGAAGTCGCAACAGCTCTCCGCCGGTGAACCCGGTTCCGCCGACGACGCTGGCGGTGAGGCGCTCCTCGCTCATGCGAGTAGCTCAGCCTCCTCGTCAGTCGCCGCCGAGTCGCCGTTTCCCGACGCAGCCTCGGCCTTCTCCTCTAACCAGTCGACGACCGCCGCGGGCACGTCCACGTCGCTGGCGTCGTTGAGCGCCTTGAACTCGACGGTGTGGTTCACCTCGTGGACGGTGTAGCCCCCGGGCTCGCCGTTCTCGTCGACACCAACTTCCATCAGGTCGATGCCGAGGAGGCCGCCGCCGACCGCGTCGGAGGCCTTCTTCACGAGTTCGAGCGCCTCGTCGTCGACGTCGAACGACTTCGTCTCGCCGCCCTTCGCGGCGTTGGTGAGCCAGTGGTCCGACGAGCGCGTCATCGCGGCGATCGGCTCGCCGTCGACGGCCACGACGCGGATGTCGCGACCGGGCTTGTCGACGAACTCCTGGACGTAGAACACCTTGTGCTCGTAGTGGCCCAGCGTCGCCTTGTGCTCCAAGATCGCCTCGGCGGCGCTTTCGGTGTCGATCTTCGCCATCAGGCGACCCCACGAGCCGACCACGGGCTTGAGCACGCAGGGGTAGCCGAACTCCTCGATGATCTCCATCGCGGCGTCGGTCGTGAACGCGACCTCCGTGTTCGGCGTCGGGACGCCGGCCTCCGCGAGCGCGAGCGAGTTCTTCGCTTTGTCCGCGCAGATGTCGGCGGTGTCCGGGGAGTTCACCACGGGAACGCCGTAGCTGTCGAGGAACTCCGTCGCGTACAGCGAGCGGCTCGTCGCCAGACAGCGGTCGACGACGATGTCGAGGTCCTCCACGTCGGCCGACGTGGAGTGGAGCCCGAACTGCTCTTTGCGCACGTCGATCTTGGTGACCTCGTGACCGCGCTCGCGGAGCTCCGCGAGGAGGAGCTTCTCGTCTTTGCGGATCCGGGAGTAGAGGATGCCTATTTTCACGCGAACCACCCCTGGTTCGCGTGAGCCAGCGAGTACTGTGTTCTCGCGTCGTTCATGTTACTCCCCCCAGTCCTCTTCGAGCTCCGGGGCTCGATCGAGGACCGGCGGGGAGACGTCGATGACCTCCAGCTCGGCGCCGCAGGTCGCACAGTCGATGATCTCTCCGGCCTCTAAGTCGTCGTGGAGCGAGACGTCGCCCCCACACTCCACGCATTCGGCTTGGCTCATTGTCGTACTCACGGATACAGCGTACGACCCTATAAACGTATCGAACTTATCGGATTAGTTATACAATCTGCAGGCTGCGCTACTGGTGTTTTGCTCGTTTTCAACCGCCGTGTGAAATCCGATGTCAGATTTCGAGTATTAGTTGTCCCCGAACGGGGACGGCGGCTTCGGCGCCGGTCGCGGCGGTCGAATCGCCGCCGGCGAACGCGGCGGGGCCGCGCTGTCCGGCGATCGTCGCTCGCATCGGACCGGCTGCACACTCGGCTCAGACATAGTCGGCCACCTCCGCGGCGAGCGTCTCCTCGGCGGTCGCGAGCGACGCGCGCGCCTCCTCAAGCGTCGTCTCGTCGGCCACGAGCGCGGCGTCCGCCGTCGACAGCTCCTCACGGACCGCCTCAGGGGCGGGGCCGCCGGCGGAGTCGCGGCTAGCGACGCTTTCGGCCGGGTCGAGTGCCTGTTCCACGTCCGCACGGCTCACATACTCGAACAGGGACTCCCCCAATACGCCTCGTGCGGCCTCGTCAACTTTTGCGGCGGCCGTTTCCGGGTCGTCGCCGTCCGCGATCGCCTCGGCGGCGTCCGCGACGACCTCGTGGGCCGTCCGGAAGGGGAGCCCGGCCATCGCCAGCAGGTCCGCGACGCCGGTCGCCGTCGAGAATCCCTCGCCGGCGGCCGTCGCCAGCGTCCCCTCATTCCAGTCGGCGGTCGCGACCGCGCCCGCGGCGATCTCCGTCGCCTCGCGCACGTCGTCGGCGATCTCGAACACGCCCGGGTGGGCGCGCTGGAGGTCGCGGTTGTACGCGCGGGGGAGCCCCTTCAGCAGCGTCAGCGTCCCCGTCGCCTCGCCGACCGCGTCGCCCGCGACGCCGCGGGTCAGCTCCAGCGTGTCCGGGTTCTTCTTCTGGGGCATGATCGAGGAGGTCGACGAGTAGTCGTTCGACAGCTCGACGTACCCCTTGTTGGCGAAGATGATGAGGTCCTCCGCGAGCCCCGACAGCGTCGTTGCGAGCGTCGCGAGCGCGTTGGCCGTCTCCGCCAGGAAGTCGCGTCCGGCGGAGGCGTCCATCGAGTTGCGCACGGTGCCGCCGAATCCGAGCAGCTCTGCGGTGCGCTCGCGGTCCACGTCGAACGGCGTTCCCGCGAACGCCGCCGCGCCGAGCGGCGAGCGGTTGACTCGCGCGTACGCGTCGAGCAGGCGCTCGGTGTCGCGGGCGACCGCGCCCTCGTACGACAGCAGGTAGTGGGCCAGCGTCGTGGGCTGGGCGGGCTGCAGGTGGGTGTAGCCGGGCATGACCGTTTCCGTGTGTGCCGCCGCGACCTCCTGGAGCGCCCCCCGGAGCGTGATCGTCGCCTCGACGGCCGCCAGCACGTCCTCGCGCAGGCGGTAGCGGATGCAGGTCGCCACCTCGTCGTTGCGCGAGCGCGCGGTGTGCATCTTCCCGCCGTCCGCGCCGACGCGGTCGATCACGGCGGTCTCGATCGCCTCGTGAACGTCTTCGCCATCGGGCAGCGCGCCGTGGCCGGCATCCTCGATGTCCGCAAGGGCGGCGAGTATCTCGCCGGCGACCTCCTCCTCGACGATCCCCTGCTCGGCGAGCATCACGACGTGCGCGCGGTCGACCGCGAGGTCGGCCTCGAAGATCGCCGCGTCGGCGTCGAGACTCGACAGGAACTCGCGGGCGGGGCCGCCGCTGAAGCGGTCGCGGCGGATCGCGGTGTCGGCGGCAGGGTCGTCGCTCATGGGGTTATTCCTGGTTCTCGTCTGTGTCGTCGTTGGTCACGTCGTTCGCCCCGGCGCCACCATCCGTGGCGAGTTCCGGCTTCTCGACGCCCTTCTTCACGTCGTTGGCCAGACGCTCCTGAAGGCCGTGGTACTTGGCGACGCCCGTGGCGTCCTCCTGGGCGATGCCGGCGACGTCCTCGGTGTTGAACGACGCCATCTCCTCGGAGTAGACGGCGTACTCGGAGTCGCGGGCGACGACGCGGCAGGAGCCGCCGGACACCTTCACCGTCGCGGTGCCGTTGACCACGTCCTGCGTCTCGTCGACGAACGCGTTGAGCGCGTCGACGACGGGCGCGAACGTGAGGCCCTGATACGCCTTCTCGGACCACTCCTGTTCGATCCCCTTCTTGAACGAGCGCTCGTTCTTGGTGAGCACGAGGTCCTCAAGCGCCTGGTGGGCAGTCAGGAGAACGGTCGCGGCCGGGTGCTCGTAGTTCTCGCGCACCTTCAGCCCGAGCATGCGGTCCTCCATCACGTCCGTGCGCCCGACGCCGTACTGGCCGGCGTACTCGTTGAGGTGCTGGATGAGCGGAACGGGGTCCATCGCCTCGCCGTCGACGGCGACCGGAACGCCGTCCTCGAAGGTGACCTCGATGGTGGTCTCGCCCTCGGGCTCGGCGGTCCACTCGTAGATGTCCGCCGGCGGCTCGTAGTTCGGGTCCTCCAGCTCGCCGCCCTCGACCGCACGCGACCAGATGTTCTCGTCGATCGACCAGACGCCGCCGTCGCCGGCTTCGACGGGGAGGTCCTTCTCGGCGGCGTACTCGATCTCCCACTCGCGGGTGAGGCCGAGTTCGCGCACGGGGGCGATCACCTCGAGGTCGGAGCCGCGCCAGACGGCCTCGAAGCGGAGCTGGTCGTTGCCCTTCCCCGTACAGCCGTGCGCGATGGCGTCACAGTCCTCCGCCTCGGCGACCTCAAGGATCGCCTTCGCGATGACCGGGCGCGCGAGCGCGGTGCCGAGCGGGTAGCCCTGATACGTCGCGTTGGCTTTCACCGCGTCGAAACAGAGGTCCGCGAACTCCTCTTTGGCATCGACGACCGTGAGGTCGAGGCCGAGCGCGTCGGCGGTCTCCTCCGCCTCGTCGAACTCGTCGGTCGGCTGGCCAACGTCGACGTTGACGCCGATGACCTCGTCGTAGCCGTACTCTTCTTTGAGGAGTGGGACGCAAACGGTCGTGTCGAGTCCCCCACTGAACGCGAGTGCTGCTTTCGTCATTACTGGAGTAGAACTGCTTTACACCCTTAAATTCAGCGGTTTAGATTTTACAAGAAAATGGCGGAGCGGACGCTCGCCGAGGACGGAGAGGTCACTCGAAGGGACAAAACGGCGCGAACGCGACGAGGGAAGTGAAGTTAGTGGCCTTGGGAGGCCGGTCGTCGCGCCGCGCCGGAAACCGGTCGCGGTCGGACGACTCGTCGCGGTCGCGGGACTCGTCGCTCTCGAAGGGGAGCGGCGTCGCGACGAGTGACCGCGCTCATTAGCGAGTTGTACTGGGTACGGCCTACTAAAAGCTTCCGCGCCGGCAACGCTTATGTGGGTGAGTGTGTCACGCAGACACGGCACCCACCTGCCCCGGCGCGCATTTCAGGGGTTCGCATTCTCGTGGACCAGTTCGACCGCGGACGACGGGAGCGCACCCGCCCGGCGGAGCCGAACGAGCGCCGCCGTCGACGCCGCGGCGACGACTCCTGCACCGAGGACGATGGCGTGCTCCAACATCGCACTGTGTAGTTGGGACACAAGGCTCAAAGTCGTTGTGGGCGCTCGCTGAGGAGTCTCGCGCCGGATCGACCCGCTCCGTTATCCGACGAGCGACAGCGCCACCGCCATCAGGAGCGCGGCCGCCGGCGGGATGGTGAGGTTGTCGTCGACCGGCACGCCTCTGATAAGGGGCGGGACGCCGTCCGCGATGGTTGCGCCCGCAGCGCCCGCCGCCGCGACGGCGAATCCGGCCGTGGTGCCGAACGCCGGCACCGTGAAGACGGCCGCGATGACGGTACACGTCACGAACATCGCCGCCCAGACCGCGGGTCGTTTGAACTCGGTCGGGCCGTTGTCGCCGAGCGCCCCGCTGACGGGGTCGCCGAGCGACAGCATCCACATCGCGGGGATCGCCAACGTCGGCGAGAGGACGCCGACGGCCGGCACCGCCAGCACCGCGACGGCTGCCATGCTGATCTGGTACAGGGCGTATCCCGCCACGCCGTCGGCCTCGTACTCGCGGACGAGCGCGGCGTACAGCGGCGCCAGCGGGCCGGCGTTGTCGGAGAGCCGGAGCGCCTCCAGCGCGCCGACGATCGCCACGCCGACGACCACCAAGGCGGCGGTCTCCGCCCACGAGAGCCAGCCCAGCAGGTAGGGGGCGACGTAGAGGCTCCCGCCGGCGTGAACCAGCCGGCGCTCGAACTCCACGCGTTCGCGCCACGATCGGGCGACCGGCGGGACGGACTCCTCCACGCCGGCAGGTGCGGAACCGTTCGATTCCCCGGAGTCGCGGTCAGTCACGTCAGTTGGTCTCCACGGTCGTCTCGACCGTTTCGTACCGGTCGAGCACGTCGGCGAAGTCGCCGCCCGCACGGAGGTCGGCGAGCTCGTCGGCGAGCGCCGAGACGGGGATCCGCACCTGTGCCGCGGAGTCGCGCTCGCGCACGGTGACGGTCTCTTCGCCCTCACCCTCCACGCCGTCGCGGTCGACGGTGACACAGAACGGCGTGCCGACCTCGTCCTGTCGGCGGTAGCGCCGGCCGATGGAGCCGGAGTCGTCGTACGCCACGGAGAGACCGGCCTCGCGGAGGTCGTCGGCAACCCGTCGCGAGAGATCGGTCAGGCGCTCGTCGTTCGTGACGAGCGGGAAGACGGCGGCATCGCGCGGGGCGATTTCGGGCTCCAGCGAGAGGTAGGTGCGCTCCTCGCCGTCCACCTCGTCGACGCGGTAGGCGTGTGCGAGCACGGTCTGGACCGTCCGACCGACGCCGAACGAGGGTTCGACGACGTGCGGGGTGATGTGCTCGCCGTTCTCCGTCACTTCCTCGACGGCAAAGTTCGCCACGTCCGTGTCGAGGGTGCACGTCTCGCCGTCCACCTCCACGCTCACGGCGTCGGCCGCGAAGGCGTCGGGGTCGCGTTCGGCCAACTCCTCCAGCGCCTCGGCGACCGCGCCGGCGTCGCCGCCGAACTCGGGGCCGAGCGTCGTCATGTCGGGGTCGACGGTGGCGCGCTCGACCGTCTTCGGCTCGTCGTAGCGTTTGAACACGGTGAACGCGTCGTCGCTGTACTCGCCGTGTTTCGAGAGGTCGTAGTCGCCGCGGTAGGCGAAGCCGGCGATCTCGATCCAGTTGCCGTCGACCTCCGACTCCGCGTCCCAGCAGTCGGCCGCGTAGTGGGCGCGCTCGCCGGGCAGGTGCTGACGGAAGCGGAACCGGTCCATGTCGACCCCGACCCGCTCGTACCACTGCTGGGCGACGCCGAGGTAGTAGGCGACCCACGGCGAGGAGATGATCCCCTCCTCGACCGCCTGGCCGATCGTCGTCTCGACGTAGGCGCCGTCCTCCGTCTCCTGTTCGGTGACGGGGTAGAGAACGACCTCCACGTCCGCGACCTTCTCCAGCCGGGGCTCGTCCTCCTCGGGGTCGATGAACGTCTCCAGTTCGGCCTGCGTGAACTCCCGCAGCCGGAGGAGCCCGCCGCGCGGCGAGATCTCGTTGCGGTACGCCGGGCCGATCTGCGTGATGCCGAACGGGAGGTTGCCGCGGGCGTACTCCTTCAGCCGCGGGAACTCGACGAAGATCCCCTGGGCGGTCTCCGGGCGCAGGTAGCCGGGCTGGGAGTCGCCGGGACCGATGTTCGTCGCGAACATGAGGTTGAAGTCCTCGACGTCCTGGCCGGCAAGCGGCGAGCCGCAGGCGGGACAGACGATGTCGTGGTCGCGGATCAGCATCTCGACTTCGCTCCCGGGAAGCGCCTCCGCGTCCTCGATGGAGGTTGCGCCCTCGACGAGGTGGTCCGCACGGTGGGATTCGCCGCACTCGCCGCACTCGACGAGCATGTCGTCGAACCCTTCGAGGTGACCCGACGCCTCGAAGACGGGCTCGGGCATCACCGTCGGCGCCTCGATCTCGCGGTTCCCCTCCTTCAGGGTGAACCGGTCGCGCCAGGCGTCCTCGACGTTCTTCTTGAGGGCGGCGCCCTGCGGGCCGTAGGTGTAAAAGCCCGCGGTGCCGCCGTACGCGCCGTTGGAGCCGAAGAAGAACCCGCGGCGCTTCGCCAGCTCGATCAGGTCCGCACTCGCCATGGGTTAGAGCCCCTCCAGCAGGTCCACGTCGCGCACGATGCCGACGAGATCGGCGCCGCTCACGAGCGGGATCTGCTCGACGTCGTTGCTGATCATCTCCTGGGCGACCTCCTCGGCGGTGCGGGTCCCCGTCACCGTCACCACGTCGCTCGTCATGAACTCGTGGGTCGGGCCGGCGGGGATCTCCACGTTGCGCGTCGGGAGGTACCGCGAGCCGGTCGCCTTGATCCCCTCCCAGGACCACTCGGAGTCCTGCTCGGCGAGCCCGTTGCCGGTGTTCTCCTCACCCTCGACGATGCGGGCCACGTCGAGCACGTCGACCTCGGTGAGGATGCCGGTCATCTCGGCGTCGTCGTCGAGCACGACGGCGTACGGGACGTTCGAGAGGCCGATCTCGCGCTCGGCGACCGGCAGCGGCGTCTCAGCGTAGGTGGTGTTCACGTCGCGGGTTGCGAGCTCGTCGACCGTGCGCGACCCGTTCACCTCGCCGCGGGCGATGGCGCGGACCACGTCCGTCACGGTCACGATGCCGACGAGCGCGTCGCCGTCGACGACCGGCAGCCGGCGGGCGCCCTCGGCGACCATCGTGGCGGCGGCCTCCCGCAGGTCGTCATCGGCACCGACCGTCGAGACCTCGCGCATCAACAGCGCCAGCTGGTCCTCGTCCGGCTGTTCGATCAGGTCGTCACGCGAGACCAGCCCGCGGTACACCTCCTCGCCGTCGACGTCCTTGACGACCGGCACCGAGGAGAAGCCGTGGTCCTGAATGTACGTCAGCGCGTCCTCGCGGGAGCCGGGAATCTCCACGACGACGAGTTTCTCGCGCGGGGTCATCGCGTCAGATACGTGCATGCACCCCCGTTCGCCGGGCCGCCTCTTGTAAACTGCGAAGGTGTGCCGACGCTCGTCGCACCGCGTTCACGACGAAATCCACGAATCCGACGCTCGACGACCGCGCGCGCTCCGCGGGTGTTCATCCGAAAGATTATTTTCAGTGACACGACCGTCGAATCGACGGATTCGTGTTCGATTTTCCCACGGTTCTAATGCACGGACGTGAGTATCTTGTCGATGATTGGGATTTGGTTCGATACGTTTATTACTCCGTGTCAGTTTCTGACAACCATGTCACGGAGTTCCACTCCCTGGGACGAACCGGACCCCGACCGTCACTCGCCGGCGCTGCCGCCGGCCTCGGAGCCGGCAGAGCCCCCGGCGTCGCCGGACGTCATGGCGTCGGTCGACGAGGCCCGGTCGCGACCCGAGCTCGTCATTGCCGACGTCTCCCGCGAGGACGCGTGGCTCTCCGTCGACGAGACGGACGCGCCCGTCCTCGAGGAGTGGTGTTGAGCCGGCGACCGCCGGCGTTGCTCGCCCGCGGCCGCTAGCGGGTCGCGGCGCGCCCCTTTTCAGAACCCGCGCTTCGAGCGTCGCGTACTATTTCCCTTATCGGTCGGAATTCTCGGGTTCCGCCCGAACACCAACTCCCACCTCCCACGCCCGGATCAGCGACGCCAGCGTCCGGCAGGTGGGGGCGTCGACTTCCGCTGCCTCCGCGCGGTCGAGCACCGCGCCGTAGATGTCGTCGACCTCCGTCCGCCGCTCCGCCGTCACGTCCTCGCGCATCGAGGAGTGGTTCGCGGCGGTGTCGGCGGCGACGCGCTTCAGGGCGTCGACGGCGTCGTCGTCCGACAGGGAGAGACCCTCTGCGCGGGCGACGCGTGCCACCTCGCGGGTCGCCTCCCGTGCCGTCTCGCGCACCGGCTCGTCCAGCACCGCGCCGTTCTCGATCCGCGAGAGCGCCGTGGGACCGTTGATCCCCGCGTTGACCGCGAGCTTCTCGAACCGCCGACGCGGCATGTCCTCGGCCGCGGTCGCGCGCATTCCGGCGGCGTCGAACGCCGCGCGCAGCCGCTCCGCGAAGGCGTTCGGGCCGCCGTGGAGCGCGCCGACCACGATCTCGCCGACGCCGGTGCACTCCACGTGGCCCGGCTCCACGAGTCGAGCGCCGTAGCTCGCCGTCCCCGCGAGCACGAGGGCGTCGAGCGCCGCGACGAGCCGCTCTTCCGTCAGCCCGTTCCCCAGCGAGCAGACCGCCTGGTACTCCCCGGTCGCGAGCGCCCGCGCGGCCGCGTCCGTGTCGTACGCCTTCGTCGTCACCAGCGCGAGGTCCGCCGACCGGTGGCGGCCGTCGGTGACCGCTTCCGGGTGGACGTGGGCCTCGACCGCCCCGCTGATCCGGAGGCCGTCCTCCCGGATCCGGCGCATGTGCGGGTTGCGCCCGACGAGCGTCACCTCGTGTTCGCGCGCGCAGAGCCCGCCCACGAGGCTCCCGAGCGCGCCGGCGCCGTAGACGAGAATCCTCATGGTGGTCCGTCGACCGCGTCCCTGAAAAGGTGGGTGGGTGATCGGGAGGACGGGGAACGGCGCTGCACCGCCGTCCCGTTCAGTCCTCCGCCCAGTAGTACAGCTCCTCGCGGGGTGCCTCGCAGTTCGGGCAGCTCTCGGGAAGCTCCGTGCCGATCTCGCCCATCTCGCCGCACTCCCAGCACCGCCACATCACGTACGCCGTCCCGAACACGTCGCGCGCCTCGGTGAGGTTCACCGCGTCGGAGCCCGCCGGCGCCCGCACGTAGAACCCGTCGTCGTCGACTCCCCGAACCGACCCCAGCTCGTTTCCGTCGGCGTCGTACACCGACTGGCCGATGCTCACATCCGCGAATACCGGTTCCTCGGTGGACATACGGCAGGATATTCGTGCTCCACCCCCTTAAGTGTGGTATCTGGTGCCGTGGATCATGATCGGTGGGCGCCGGCGGCCTCCTCAGGGCAGCGGCTCGGCGAGATACGGGTGTGGGGTCGGGGGGCCGGAGGCCGTGCGGGTGCGGTACCAGCCCGGATACCGCCCCGCGAGCGGCCCCGGAGCCGTCGACTCGCCGCCTTTTGTTGAAACTCCACACCCGGACACATTCCCGTATGGGACAGCCGGTCGATGCGAATCGCTTGGTGATCTATCCCGGGAGTGAGTATTGCAATTCGTCGCCGGCGATGTGGTATATAAATGGCCGCGAGAGGCTGTGACGTCTACACTTATAAACGGAGTTGCGGTGCGGTGGCGCGCCCGGCGAGCGCCCAGCGGGCGCTCGGCGGCGCGCGAGGGACGCCGCGAGCGGAGCGAGCGGCGAGGCTGGGGAGGTCTGAGGTGCGGTTGCGGCGCTGTGCGGGGCGGGACTCAAAGGGGCAGCCGGCTCCGGGACGACGGGCGACGCAAGCACTCAAAAGGGCGAGCAGCGCGAGCCCTTTTGAGCGCGCAGCGAGCCCCTCGACCGGAGCCGGCTGGGGCTTTTGCAGGCGGTCCTCACCGGCGCAGCACTCGCAACTCCCCGACCAAACTCTGCTTATAAATGGAGATCAACCTCACCAACATCTCGTTTATAAACGCCTCACACAACCACGTGAAACACGTACTCCCGAGGTCTCCCGATGAGGGTTCGGCGTCGAGCAGCACTGTCCCCGACTGGTCGACCTGCAAAATCCGAACGTCGCACCGCCCTACAGCCAGAGCAGCTGGGCGTGACGGGTCCCCTCGAACTCGAGGACCGCCTCCTCGTCGACGAGGCCGGCGTCGACCGCGACGCCGACCGCCTCCGTGCCGACGATGTTCGCGACCTGCGCGCGCTGGAGGCCGGCGACGACCTCCTCGTGAGTGGCCTCGACGGCCTCGGGCCCGCCATAAAAGGACTCCTCGACGGTGATGGTGGCGCGACCGTTGTCGTACGTCTCCCCGAGACAGTCGGGGTCACAGACGGAGACGAGCAGCCCCTCCTTCGTGTCACGCTCGCGCAGCAGCATTTAGAAGCCCTCGGGACCCTCGCCCTGCAGTTCGCGTTCCGGGGGCTGGCGACCGCCGCCGGCACCGCCCGCACCGCCGCCCATGCCGCCTCCACCGCCGCCCATGCCGCCGGCGCCCGCGCCACCGCCGGCGCCGCCCGCCTGCTCGTCGACCATCTGCTGTTCGGCCTCCTTGCGGATCTCCTCGGCCTGCTCGGCGACTTCCTCGGCCTGCTCGTGGTCGCCAGCCTTCTCCAGCGCGCGGGCCTTCTCCTCTAACACGTCCGCGTTGCGGAAGCCGAGGCGGATCGCGTTGTCGAAGCAGTTGACCGCGTCCTCGGCGAGCCCGCGCTCGATCAGGAAGAAGCCGCGATTGTACCACGCCTGGGCAAATCGGGGGTCGATCTCGACGGCGCGCTCGGCGTGTTCGAGCGCCTGCTCCTCGCGACCGAACTCGTGGAGCGCGTACGCCAGGTTCGTCTCCGCGGTCGCGGCGTGTTCGGACTCCTCGTTGTGTCGCAGCGCCTCCTTGTAGGCGCCGATCGCCTCGTCGTACTCCTCCAACTCCGCGTGGGCGACGCCCTTGTTCGTCCACGCTTCCTGCTGTTCGAGCGTGCCGTCCTCCGCGAAGCTCGCGGCGCGCTCGAACGTCTCCGTGGCCTCCTCGAACCGGTTGATCTGCATGTAGGAGAGCCCAACGTCGAGCAGCTGGTCGACGTCGACCTCGTCGGTCCCGATGTTGCGTTGGTCCAACTCGTCCGTCAGCACCCGCGAGTCGACGGGGTCGACCTTCGTCGGGTCGACCTTCAGCTCCGGCGGGTCGAGGGTGAACTCCTCGTAGTCGGCGTCGACACCCTGCCCGGAGGAGAACTCGTGGGAGCGTTCGTCCCGCTCGTCAGTCATATGACCGAGTTTGGCGGTCACGAGGGGTAAGGGTTACGTGTGGCCGGATGCCACCCTCGCGTCCCACCAGTTGTCACACCAGTTGTCGCACCAGTTAATTCCCCCTCGCGCGAAAGGGAAGCGTGGAGACGACGATCCTCGCACTGCTGTTCGCGCTCGTGACCGCCTACGGCGTCGTCTGTGCGGCCGCGCCCCGCTACTCGATGCATCTCGACGGAACGGCCGCCAGACAGGGCGGCGCGGACGAGTCCGCGGTTCGCGTCCGCAAGTACGGCGGCCTCCTCGCGGTTGCCGTCGGCGTGGCGGGGAGCGCGTTCCTGTTCGGACCGCCGGGCGTCCTCGTTGCGGTCGTGGCGGGCGGCGCCGCCGCGCTGTGGACGTCCGGCCGGGAGCCGCGGGACGCCTGACGGCCGTCCCTTTTACCTCCGATGAGCGGGTATCGTCGTCCATGCGCGCGTTCTTCGCGGTCGACCTGCCCGACGACTTTGTGGAACCGCTCGACGGGATCCAGGAGGAGCTTTCCGGCGCCGACGGGCTCGAGTTCACGGATCCCGCGCAGGCGCACGTCACGCTGAAGTTCCTCGGAAAGGTGCCCGAAGACGAGGTCGAGGAGGTGCTCGAAGCCGGCAGCAGAGCCGTCGAGCGCGCCGACGTCGAGCCGTTCGACTGTACGGTGGGCGGGCTGGGCGTGTTCCCCTCGACCGACTACATCACGGTGGTGTGGACCGGCGTCGACGGCGGCGCGGTCCAGCTCTCGAGACTCCACGAGACGCTGGAGGCGGAGACGACGGACCTCGGCTACGCCCCGGAGGAACACGAGTTCACGCCCCACGTCACCCTCGGGCGAATGAACGACGCCCGCGGGAAGGAGCTGGTCCAGGACGTGATCCGCGACCGCAACCCGGAGGTGGGGACGTTCGAGGTCGAGGCGGTCCAGCTGAAGGAGTCGACGCTCACGTCCGAAGGACCGGAGTACGAGACGGTGGAGCGGTTCGAGCTGTAGACCGTCGACCCCCGGCCAGGATCGCCACGGAACCCTTTTGCCCGCGCCCGCCCGACCTCGCGTATGGTCGTCGAGCTGCTTCTCGGTCCCGCAATCGGGCTCCTCTTGGTTGCCGTCACCTTCGTCGTCGTGCGCTGGGACGCCGACCGCGCGAACGTCGGTCGCCCCCTCCTGTGGGCGGTCATCGCCGCCGTTCCCGTCGGGATCGGGTCGGGGATGTACCTCTACGCGCCCGTCCCGATGACGGGCATTCTCGTCACCGCGAACACGGGGATCGTCCTCTACGGCTTCGAGCGCGAGGTCGCCAACGAGGGTGAACAGGACCTCGACCCCGGCACGCTTCCAAACGAGAAGTAGCAGGAGGGAAGTCGGACGGAGCAGCCGCCGTCGTCGCCGTCGCAGTTCTCGTCGTCTTATAAGGCCTCCCGATACGCCTCCAGCGTCCGCTCCACGTCCTCCTCGGTGTGCGCGTAGGAGGTGAACTGGCACTCGAACTGGTTGGCCGTGAGGAAGACGCCGCGGTCCGTCATCTCCTGCCAGAACACGCGCTCCCAGCGGTCGGTCTCGGCGGCGGCAACATCGGCACCCGTCTTCGGACACGTCTCGAAGCGCCCGCAGTCAGGATCCTGCCGGCAGCCGGCCGGACAGCACTCGCTCGGGTCGTCAGGCGCGTCGCGAGTGAAAATCGTCTTGAACATCGAGTCGGTGCCGACGACGGTGTACTCCGGCGCGCGCTCGGCGCAGATCTCCGTGATCCCCTCCCGGAGCTTGCGGCCGAGCCGGTTGACGTGCTCGTACACGTCGTTTTCCGCGGCGTACTTCAGGTACTCGTGGCCGGCGGCCATCGTGACGGGATGCCCCGAGAACGTGCCGGACTGGAACACGTCGCCGGCAGGGGTGAAGTGCTCGATGATCTCCGCTTGCCCGCCGATCGCGCCGACGGGGAAGCCGCCGCCGATGATCTTCCCGAACGTCGTCACGTCGGGGGTGACGCCGAACTTCGACTGGGCACAGCCGAGTCCGCCGACGCGGAAGCCGGTGATCACCTCGTCGAAGATCAGCAGCGAGCCGTGGTCGTCACAGAGGTCCCGCAGCGTCTCGTGGTAGCCGTCGACGGGCATCACGATCCCCATGTTGGCGAGGATCGGCTCGACGAGCACGGCGGCGATGTCGTCGCCGTGCTCCTCGAACACCTCGGCGGCGGCCTCCGGGTCGTTGAACGGGATCGGGAGGGTGTGCTCGGCGAACGACTCCGGGATTCCCGCCGTCGAGGGGTGGGCATCGCCGGGTTCGCCCTCGACGAGCGTCGACTCCTGGGCGCCGTGATAGCCGCCCTGCATCACGACGACCTTGTCGCGGCCGGTGTAGCCGCGGGCGAGCCGGACCGCCGACACCGTCGCCTCCGTCCCGCTATTGACGAACCGGATCGACTCGACGCTCGGCACGTGGCGGGCGACGAACTCCGCGTGCTCCACCTCGATCCCCGTGGGGGCGCCGTACATCGGCCCCGCGGAGGCGTGCGACTGCACCGCCGCCTCGACGGGTTCGGGCATGTCGTGGCCGTACAGCAGGGGACCGTACCCCATCACCCAGTCGATGTAGCGGTTGCCGTCGGCGTCGATCACGTGGCCGCCGTCGCCGCGCTCGATGAAGAAAGGGTGCGGCATGTTCGCACGCACCGAGGAGTTGACGCCGCCCGGCATGACGGACAGCGCGCGGTCGTACAGTTCGCGCGAGCGCTCGTGGTTCATGGACCGGGCTTCGTGCGCCCGGAGGAAAGGTGTTACCGAGTCGGTTCGCGTCGCCGGGTCGTCTCTGAAACCGCCGTTTCAGACGGCCTCCGGTCCGGTCGTGCCGGTGCGGACCTGCAGCGCGTCCTCGACGGGCATGATGAACACCTTGCCGTCGCCGGGCTCCCCGGTTTTTGCGCCCTCCTTGATCGCCTCGGCCACCTCGTCGGCGGGAATGTCGGCGACGACGATCTCCACTTTCACCTTCTGGTGGAGGTCGACGACGAACTCCTCGCCGCGCCACTGACCGGTTTTGGCGGGCTGGGAGCCGCGCCCGGAGACGTTCGTCACGGTGAGCGACGGCGCGCCGATCTCCGCGAGCGCAGTCTTCACGTCACCGAGTTTGTCCGGGCGGATGACCGCGGTGACCATCTTGATCTCCGTGCCGGGGTCCTCGCCGCCGTCCGCACGGGGCGAGTCGTCCGTCGTGTCGACGATACCGCCGTCGGCTGCCACGTTGGGCTTGCCGAACTCGGGATAGGTGTCGACGCCGTGTTCGGCGATGTCCAGACCGTCACGCTCGTGTTCGGGCGTGACGCGGGCCTGGCCCATCGCCTTCAGCGCGCCCCAGACGGCGGCGGTCGCGAGCACGGTCCACACCGTGATGACGGCGACGCCGACGATCTGCGGGACGAACGCGCCAGCCTCGATGGAGAGGATGCCGCCGGCGATCAGCCCGCCGCCGACCGCGCTCCCCTCGATCGACCAGAGCGGGTAGAGGATCAGCCCGAGCATCCCCGCGCTGCCGTGGACGGGGAAGACGGCACAGACGTCGTCGATCTTCAGCGTCTTCTCGACGAAGCGGAAGACGAGCGGGAGCTGTGCGCCGGCGAGGAAGCCGATCGCGATGGCGCCCATCGGCGTGATCAGGTCGGTCGGCCCGGTGACGCCGACGAGCCCGGCGAGCATGCCGTTCGCGACGTACAGGGTGTCGACCTTTCCGTTGAGGTACAGCGAGACGCTCGCCGCGCCGATCGCGCCGAGCCCCATGCCGAGTGCGGTGACCATCGCGACGCTGCCGACGTACGCGAAGTCGGCGAGTTCGATTCCGCCAGCATCAGTCATTCCCAGCGGGTCGGCGGCGGTGCCGACGTTGAAGCCGAACCAGCCGAAACAGAGGATCAGCGTGCCGAGCACGGCAAACGTCATCGAGTGACCGGGAATGACGTTCGTGGAGCCGTCGTCGGCGTACTTGTCCATGCGGGCGCCGAGGACGTACGCGGCGGTGAGGCCGGCGACGCCGCCGACGCCGTGAACGACCATCCCACCCGCGAAGTCAGCGAAGCCGAGACTCGCGAGGATCGGCGCATCGGCGCCGGGCGCGTACCACACCATGCCGGCAACGACGGGGTAGATAACCGCGGCCAGCAGGAAGGTGTACGCGACGTACGCGCGGAGCTTCGCGCGGCCGGCGACCGCTCCACTCACGATGGTCGCGGCCGTCATCGCGAAGACGGCGCTGAACAGCCAGAGCGTCCACCCCGTGTCCGCGCTCTCGCCGAACATCGTGAGCGCGGAGGCGTCACCGCCGGCGAGAAGCGAGCCGACGTTGTTCGAGATCCCCATACCGACCACGAAGAAGACGCCGATACCGACTGCCCACGTCAGCATGTTCTTCGTCAGCTGGTTGGCGACGTTCTTCGAGCGCACCTGGCCCGCCTCCAACATGGCGAAGCCGGCATGCATGAAGAAGATGAGGAAGGTGACCGTAAGCCACCAGGTCAGGTTGACCCCCGTCACGAGTGCCTCCACGTCGCTCGCCGTCAGCTCCAGTAACAGTCCCATCACTGGGCATCACCCCCCGAAGTCGGGAGTACTGATGAACGTTCGTGTGCCATTTCACCGGTAGTCGCTGCGTTCGTAGCGTGAATCACGTCTAGCTTTCCGAGAAACACCATACATAAACCCACCAGTACGGATTCAAACAAAATTCGTGGAAAGATACGATGATCGTCCAACCTTGGAGGCGATTCGAGGAATATAAGGACGTATTCCTGACAGAGACGTTGCAATATTTGCGACAGTTGTGGACAGGCGTAGTGTTGGTTAATTGAAAGACTCGCAAGAATTGTCAGCGCATGGCAGTTCGACGGCGCGCGCGGATGTTGCGGCGGCTTTTGCCAGGTGTGTTTGCGGGCTCCAAGGAAGAGAATCGAGGATACAGCCCGCTAACTCGGACCACACGGGAGATTCGCGTCCGCAAGAAAGAAAGCGGACGTTCGTCCACCGGAATGCGGACACGACGCTGCGCTCCCGCCAGCGACGATTCCCGCGGCGGCGCTCATGGACGATAGTCGACGGAAAAACGGGGGAACGTGGGAGGAAAAAGCGAGGCGGGGGGAGGAAAGCGAGGAAGGGGGAACCGTCGAGAGCGTGGCGTCGGCCGATCGACGCCGTGAGACGGCGCTACTCGGGTTTGAGGCCGGCGCCCTGAACGCGCATCACGGCCTCACCGTCGGCGAGGTTCGGCGCGTCGATGAGCCGGACGATCCGCTTGTCGCCTTTCGACTTGCGGAGGTAGATCCGGAAGGTGGAGGCGTGGCCGAGGATGTTGCCGCCGATCGCCTGCGTCGGGTCGCCGAAGTAGGAGTCGGGGTTGGAGGCAACCTGATTGGTGACGAGGATGGCGGTGTTGAACAGGTCACCGAGCCGCATGAGGTCGTGGAGGTGTTTGTTGAGCTTCTGCTGGCGCTCGGCGAGCTCGCCACGGCCAACGTACTCCGCACGGAAGTGGGCGGTCAGCGAGTCGACACAGACGATCCGGATGGGCCAGTCGGTCTCCTCGTGCTCGCCGGCGAGCTCCTTGGCCTTCTCGGCCAGGAGGATCTGGTGGTTGGAGTTGAACGCCTTCGCGACGTGGATCTGGTCGAGGAACGCGGCGACCAGCTCCTCCATCGCCTCCTCGTCGGCGGGCGTCCCCTCGATCTCGCGGCGCTCCATCTCGTCGGCGAGGATGTCGTCGTCGAGCCCGCGAACCATGTCGTCGATCCGCTCGGGGCGGAACGTGTCCTCGGAGTCGACGAAGATGCAGCCCCCGTCCAGCCCGCCGTTCTCCTGTTCGAGCTGAACGTTGACCGCCATCTGGTGGGTCACCTGCGACTTGCCGGCGCCGAACTCGCCGTACACCTCGGTGATCGACTGGGTCTCCATTCCGCCGCCGAGCAGGTCGTCGACCTCGTCGATCTGCCAGGAGAGCTTGCCGATCTCCTCGCGTCGTTCGAGCACGGTGGCGCCCGTCTCGAAGCCGCCGACGTCGGCCGCTTCGCGGGCCGCGTTGATGATGTCGCTCGCGGACGATTCGCCGATGTCCGCCGTGTTCGACAGCTCGCCGGGGCTGGCGACGGCGATCGACTGGTAGCTTTCGAATCCTGAATCGACGAGTTTGTCGGCGGTTGCCGGGCCGACTCCGGGAAGGTCCTCGAGTTCGTCTTCGGGCATGTACCAACGGCTTGTTCGGCTTCGGGTATAAACCCTCGTTAACAGCAATGTGAAAGTGGAATGGCGGCGGGGTCGGCCGTGCGGACATGGCGCGCTATCGCACAAGAGGCTCGGGGCGGTGAGGCCGTAGACGCCAGGGTGAAACTGGTCGGCGAGACGGGAGCGACGGAGAAACGTGCGGCCGCTCAGAACCCGACGCGGCGCACGTAGGAGAGGTCGCGGATCTCCACGAGGAGGTCGCCGTCGAGGTCGGCGTCGGTGATCACGTACAGCTTGGGGTCGTCGGTGAACTCGGGGTCCTCGCTGATCACCTGACGGATCGAGACGCCGTGGTCGGCGAGGATGCCGGTTACCTCCGCGACGATGCCGGACTCGCCGGCGGACGCGACCTCGATGGTGAGGACGGTGAGGTCGAGGACGGGCGCGAGGTCCATCAGGCTCGGGATGGAGGAGATGTTGGCGAAGATCCGGCGCAGCTCCGGGTCGGCCAGGATCGCGTCGGTCGTCGAGTCGACGACCCGCCGGTCCACGTCGAGCTCGCGGGCGATTCCCGTGTACGGGATCTCGATCCCGCCGGAGACGACCCGACCTTCCTCGTTGACGGAGAATCCGCGCTCCAGGAGGAGCCGGATCACCGCCTGCTGGCTGGGTGACCCCTCGAACTTCTCCAGAATCTCGTCGAACATCGCTTGTAGTCGGTCGTCGCGGCGGGCGCTTAAAAGGCCGGGTGGGCGGTCACCAATGGTAATTGCGGAACGACCGGCCGTCTCCGCGCGGCTTTTGGCGTCCGCCGGCGAATCCGAGGTATGACCGACGCCTCCACCCACGGTTTCGGCGACGCTGACGCCGCCGAGGTTCTCCACACCATCCCCGACGCGCCCGACGGCATCCGCTTCCGCGAGGCAACGCCCGCCGACGCGGAGCGGCTCGCCGAGGTGTACGTCTCCGCGTACGCCGAGATCGTCGAGCTGGGCTACCGCTCGGGCGCCAGCGACGTGGACGCCGGCGACCTCCGCGAGTGGATCGACGAGTCGCTGGCGTTCCCCGTCGCGGTGCAGGCGCCCGACTGCGGGAACGACGGGATCACCGGCCAACGCGGACTGACCGACCACGACGCCGGCGAGATCGTCGGCGCCTGTCGGATCCGCGAGAAGGAGCGGTGGGACGTGCCCGAGCTCTGCCGGCTGGCGGTCCACGAGGCGCACAAAGGGGAGGGGATCGGCAGCGCGCTCCTCTCTCACGGCGAGGCGTGGTTCCGCGAGCAGGGGTTCGACCGCGTGCGCATGCGGAGCTACACCGACCACCCGTACCTGCTCGACATGTACGCGAAGCGCGGCTACGAGGTGGTCGCCGTGTACGAGCTCGACGACCACGACTACGACGTGCCGACGCTCGAAAAGCGGCTCTGACCCGGAACGAACCCATCCTCGGTCGCCGACGGGCCACAGCCCTTTTTCAACTCCCGGCCGCATGCTCGTGCATGACCCGTGCCAACATCGACGTCGAGGATCTGCTGAAGATCGTCCTTGCGCTCGTCGTGCTGTGGCTGCTCCTCGAGATCCTCGGCACGCTGTTGAGCATTACTGCCACCGTGTTCAACGCGTTGCCGGCGATCATCGCGATCGCCATCGTCGTCCTGATCGTCCTCTACCTCACGGACAACCTCTAATGTTCAGTCTGAACGTCCCGCTCCCGCCGGCAGTCGAGCAGCTCGCCGACGAGCTCCACCCGAAACTGGCGGGGTTCGACCGGCTCCGCAACCGCCACACGCTCGTCTGCAAGCGCTTCGGCGTCGGCGACGTGACGGGTGGCGGCCGTGCCGGTGGTGCGCCCGGCGGCCGCGGTGGGACACCTGAAAAGCCGGTCGCGCTGGCGACGCTCCGCGAGGAGCTGCGCCCGCTGCTGGCCGGCACCGACCCCTTCGACGTGCGAGTGACGGGGATCGACGCGTTCGAGGCGCCCGAACAGGGTCCCGGTCCGGTCGTCTACCTCGCCGTCGAGAGCGGCACCCTCAAACGAGTTCACCGACGGCTCTGTGGCACGTTCGACCCCGTCGAGGGGATCGAGGGCGACGACTACGTCCCCCACGTCACGCTCGCGCGTGGCGGCGATCCGGAGGCCGTCGAGCGTCTGCTGGAGACGAAGATCGAGCCGGTTGAGTGGCGCGTCCACGCGCTGGACGTGTACGACCCGGACTTCCGAGAAACGGCCGCCACGATCGAGTTGTAGCCGTCGGCGACGCCGGAGTCGTCGCCGTTGTAGCCTGCCGACGAACGAGAGAACCCGGAGACCGCTACGCGGAGCCGTCCAGCTGCTTGACGCGCTCGATCAGCTCGTCGACGGCGACCGACTGCCGGTCCGTCGCGTCGACGATGCGCTCGGTGGCGTCCTCGGTCCGGTTCGACCGCTCGCGGACCGTCTCCAGCGTCGCGGTGAGCTCCTCGACGGTTGCGGCCTGGTCGTCCGTGGCCCGGGACACCTCCGCGACGCCGTCCGCGGCTTCGTCGACCGCCTCGGCGATCTCCTCCAACGAGCCCAGCACGGTCTCGATCTCCTCGCCTGCGTCGTCGATCCGCTCGTGTGAGCGCTCGACCGCCGTCGAGGTTTCGGACGACTGCGCTTGCAGCTCCGCGAGGCTCTCCGTGATGTCCTCGGTGTGGCCGCGGGTCTCGTCGGCGAGCTTCTTCACTTCCTCGGCGACGACGGCGAAGCCGTCGCCCCCGTCGCCCGCACGAGCGGCCTCGATGTTGGCGTTGAGCGCGAGCAGGTTGGTCTGTTCGGCCACGTCGGAGATGACCTCGATCACCTCCTCGATGTCGTCCATCCGGTCGGAGAGCCGGCCGACGCTGTCGACGAGCTCGTCGCCGATCTCGACGACGTCCTCGGTGGCCTCGCGGGCGTCCTCGCTGGCGTCGAGCCCCTCCTCGGCGGCCTCGCTGGCGGCGGACGCGGCGGCGTCAACCTGGTCGGCCGTAGCGGCGACCTCCTCCATGCCGGCGGAGAACGTCTGCATCTCGGAGACGCCCTCCTCCAACAGCTCGTTCTGCTCGCGGACGTTGGTCGCGATGTCGTCGGCCGCCGCACCCGCGTCGTCGACGGCCGACTCCAACTCGGCCGCCTGCTGGTTCACCCGGGCGGTCAGCTCCTCTAGCCCATCGGCCATCCCGTTGACGGCGTCCACGACACCGACGAGATCGTCGTCCAGGTCAGCACGGTGGTCCGCCGGCCGCTCCGCGCGAGCGTCGAGGTCGCCCTCCCCGATCGCGGCGGCGGTGTCGGCGATTTCACGGACCAGCGCCTGTGTCGCGTCGCGCTCGCGAACGTTCTCGGTTCGGTCGATGACGACCTCCACGACACCGACGAGTTCGTCCCCGTCGCACAGCGGCGTCGCGGTGAACTCGATATGCTTCTCCTCGTCGTGTCTGTCGATCATCGTGCTCGTGTCGCGGTAGCGGTCGACGACGGCATCCGGTCGCTCGATGCCGAACTCCTCGTCGGCGGTCTCGGGTGCGGTGAGCACCTTATCAGCGAGCGTGTCCGCGCGCCGCCCGTCGGGGTAGAACAGCTCGGAGACGTGGCCGTGGCCGACGGCATCCTCCCGATCGACGCCCGTAAGCCGAGCGATCGACTCGTTCCACTCCGCGACGTTTCCGTCCGCGTCCAGAACGAACGTCGGAACACCCGTGGCATTGAACGTCTGCTCGAAGCCGGCACGCAGGAGCGTCTCCGCCCGATTCACGCCATCCTCGTCGGTGATGGTGTACTCCTCGTCGTCCGAGTCGTCGTGATCGTCGGCCTCCGTACCGGACGGTCCTCCGGCGGGCGTCGCCTCGCCCTCGACGGCCACCCCGCCGTCCGTGACCGATCGCTCGAAACGGGACGAGCCGAGCAGTCGTCGAACGCGGTCGCGAAGTGAACTCATGGTTGCCGAAACCTCGACCGAGCCTCGGGGTAAAGATGAGGGGCCAATATTCAGGATCGATAACCAGAGGGAGAAATGAACGGTGGAGCGATAGCACACTCCGGTCAGCGTGTTCGCTGGATCCGCCGTCGCAGCGTTCAAACGCGCTCGGCGGCTACTTCCGGTCGATGGACGCCGCCGACGTTCGTGAGCGCGCCGCCGACCTCCCCACGGAGCCGGGCGTCTACCAGTTCCGTGCCGACGATATCACGCTGTACGTCGGGAAGGCCGTCGACCTCCGCGACCGCGTGCGATCGTACGCCGATCCTCGATCCGGCCGCATTCGGGGAATGGTCGCCCGCGCCGACGACCTGGAGTTCGCGGTCACCGACACCGAGACGCAGGCGTTGTTACTGGAGGCGAACCTCATCAAGCGGCTCCAGCCCCGGTACAACGTCCGGCTGAAGGACGACAAGTCCTACCCGCTGGTCCAGTTCACGGACCACCTAGTCCCGCGGATCGAGGTGACGCGTGACCCCGATGAGGGAGCGACGGCATACGGCCCCTACACGAGCAAGGGGCGCGTCGAGGCCGTCATCAAGGCGGTTCGCGACGAGTACCGGCTGCGTGGCTGCTCGGACCACAAGTACGACAACCGAGAGCGTCCCTGCCTCGACTACGAGATGGGGATCTGCTCGGCACCGTGTACGGGCGAGATCGACCCGGACGCCTACGCCGAGGACGTGGCCGCCGCAAAGCGTTTCTTCGAGGGAGAAACCGGCGTTCTCGCGGACCCGCTCCGCCGGCGGATGGAGGCTGCCGCCGAGCGCGCGGAGTTCGAGCGAGCCGCGAACCTCCGGGACAGACTGGAAGCCGTCGAGGCGTTCCACGGCGAGGGTGGCGAGGCGGTTGCTGGCCGTTCCGACGACCGGACGGTCGACGTGCTCGCGGCCGCCGTCGCCGGCGACGAGGCGCGGGTCGCCCGGCTTCACAGCGAGCGTGGACAGCTCGTCGACCGGAGTCGCCACCGGCTGGACGCCCCCGAGGTGGCGGCAGCGGGCGATAGCGAGGGCGGTTCCGCGAGCACGGAGGACCTCACCCCGGCCGCGGTGCTGTCCGCGTTCCTCACCCAGTACTACGCCGAGCGGGAGTTCCCGGACGCGGTGCTGCTCGCTGAGCGTCCGGCGGACTCGGACGTGGTCGAGTGGCTGGAGGCCGAGGGCGTCGCCGTCCGGGTGCCCGGCGCCGGTCGGGAGGCAAAGCTCGTCGAGCTCGCGTTGAAGAACGCCCGCAAGCGTGGCGGTCGAGAGAACCCGGGCGGCGAACTGTCCGACCGCCTCGGGATCGAACGCCCGGAGCGGATCGAGGGGTTCGACGTGAGCCACGCGCAAGGAACCGCCGTCGTCGGCTCCAACGTCTGCTTCGTCGGCGGGGGCGCCGAGACGAGCGACTACCGGCGCAAGAAGCTCACCGAGCGCAACGACGACTACGCCAACATGCGGGAGCTGGTCCAGTGGCGCGCGGAGCGCGCCGTCGCCGGACGAGACGACCGGCCCGATCCGGACCTGCTGCTGATCGACGGCGGCGAGGGGCAGCTGGCGGCCGCACGCGAGACGCTCGACGCGGTGGGCTGGGACGTACCCGCCGTCGGGCTCGCGAAAGCCGAGGAGCTGGTCGTGACACCCGACGGGACGCGTCGCTTCCCGGACGATTCCGCGGCGCTCCACCTCCTCCAGCGGGTTCGCGACGAGGCGCACCGCTTTGCGGTCCAGTACCACCAGACGGTGCGCGACGAGGTCCGCACGGTGCTCGACGACGTGCCCGGCGTCGGCCCGGAGACCCGCAAGCGACTGCTCCGACGATTCGGCTCCGTCGAGAACGTGCGGGCGGCGTCGGCGTCCGACCTCACCGACGTGGAGGGAGTCGGTGACCGGACGGCGGAGACGCTACAGGAGCGACTGTAGCCGTCGCTCCGAGAAGGAGCGGAAGCTGAGTGCTAACAGGCGGCGCCGCGCGACCCGGAACGACCGCCGCGCACCCGCCACCCGTTCCGGGGTGGACACTACGTCACGTTCCGGGTTGGCCGCGGCTTCGTATTTAAAAGAACGGGTGAAACGCGGCGCGGGCGCTTACGCGATCTTCTCGTACTGCTCGGAGAGCTTCTCGGCGGCCTCGTCGAGCAGCTCCGTCTCGTAGTCGTCGAGGTCCCACTCGACGATCTCCTCGACGCCGTTCGATCCGAGCTTGGCAGGGACGCCGAGCGCGGTGTCGTCGTAGCCGAACTCGCCGTCAAGCACGACGGAGCAGGGGAGCACCTCGCCGGTGTCGTTGAGGATCGCCTCGACGGTGTGGGCGACGCCGGTGGCGGGCCCCCACTGGGTGGCTCCCTTGCGCTCGATGACGTCCATCGCGGATTCTTGGAGGTCGCCGAGGATCTCCTCGCGCTCGTCGGCGTCGAAGGCGGGGTCGCGACCGTTCACGCGGACCTTCGAGAAGACGGGCGCCTGCGCGTCGCCGTGCTCGCCGAGGATCGTCGCCTCGACGTTCTTGACGGGCGCGTCGAAGCGCTCCGAGAGGACGTACCGGAAGCGCGCGGAGTCGAGCCGGCCGCCGAAGCCGACCACCTTGTGCCGGTCGCGGTCGCCGGCCTCGTAGAGGTGGCGGTTGAGCAGGTCGACCGGGTTGGAGGTGGTGACCGTGACGAAGTCGTCGTTGTGCTCGGCGAGTTGGCTGCCGATATCCTCCATAATCGGGGCGTTGTCGCCGGCGAGGTCGATGCGGGTCTGACCGGGCTGGCGCGGGATGCCGGCCGTAATGACGACCACGTCCGAGCCGGCGGTGTCCTCGTACTCGCCCTGCCGGACGGTCGTGTTCGAGTCGTAGGCGACGCCGTGGTTCGTGTCGGCGGCCTGGCCGATGGTCGTCTCCCGCTGGTCGGGAATGTCCACGAATACGAGCTCGTCAACTACGTCACGCAGTGCGAGGTTGTAGCCGGCCGCGGCACCCACCGTGCCCGCGGCGCCGACCACGCTAACTTTCGTCATACCACGTAAACCGGGGATCGGATCCCGAGTAAACGTTTCGGAATACGGAGTAGAGACCCTCATTCGTCGGTGTGTGGTTTCGTCGAATGTCGAACTATGTTGGGTTCAGTGGTGGTGGGCGTGCGCCGGCGTGCTCTGGGCCGAGCGTTGACGAAACCCCTAACTCCGGGGGACGCACACTGGTCGGTAGTGCCGACGTTCCACTACCCGTGTCCGGGCTGCCGCACGACCAACAGCCTCCACGACGTCGATTGCCAGTTCGAGGGCGTGAACTGGCCCGCCATCGAGAAGGCGTACACGGACCTGCTGGCGGTGCTCTCGGCGGAGCCCGACGGCATGCCCGAGCCGATGCTCCGCGAGGCGGTTCACGGCGAGTGGGGTGGCCTCCACAAGGCCGCGCTCGACGCGCTCGAACGCGACCAGCGCGTGACCCGCGACGACGGCGCCGTCCGCCTGCTTACCGCCGCGGAGTTCAAGGAGCTCGTCTCGGAGCCGACTCGGGAGCCGATGCGCACGGTGTACGAGCACGGCTCCGTTCCCGGCTGTCACGACAACGCTGTCTTCGCGATGGTCGCCTGGTACGAGATGGTGGGCCTCTCGTGGGCGGAGACGAAGGAGAACGTCGTCGAGTGGCTCCGTGTCTCGGGCGCGTGGGACCGCGGCGGCTTCGAGGAGTCCTCGCCCGAGGAGCTCGTCGAGAAGAAGCGCCACGTGTACGACGAGGGATATGGGTGGAAAGAGAAGGGGCAGGCCGCAAAGCGAGTGATCGAACAACACCGCTGAGCCCACGACAACTTTAGGGCGCGGTCGCCCTATTTTCCCCCAATGATCGCCGACGCCCTCCCGACGTGGTTCGTCGTCGCGTCCGCGGCGGGCGGGATCGGTGCGCTCGCGCTCGCGTGGTTCCTCCGCGAGCATCGAGGTAAGCCCGGCGTGGATTGGTTTTTCGCCGTCTTCGGCGCACAGGCGTTGTGGTGTCTGGCGTACGCGGTCGGCTTGCTCGTCAGCGACCCTGCCGTCAGCGAGGCGCTGGAGACGCTGGTCTGGGTCGGCATCATCTGGACCGGCGTCGCCTTCCTCGGGTTCGCGCTGGAGTACTCCGGCCGCGCTGATGTCGCCCACGGGACGACGTTTCACGCCGTGCTCGGCTTCGGCGTGCTCTCGACGGCGGTGCTCCTCACCAACTCGTTTCACGGCGCGTTCTGGACCGGGTTCTCGGTCGAGTCCGCCTTCGGGCTCCCCGTCGGAAGCTACGCGTTCGGCCCATGGGCGTATCTCGTCATCGCCGTCCTGCTCGTTCTCGTCGCCAGCGCGGTGTTCCTGCTGGTGGACACGCTGCTCAGCTACGGACCGCTCTATCGCGCCGAGAGCGCCGCCGTCGCACTCTCCCCGCTCCCGCCCGGATTAGCGCTCGTCGCGTGGGCGCTCGGCGTCGGGCCGGCGACGCCTCTCCAGCTGGCGCCGCTTATGTTCGTCCCGCACGTGCTGCTCGACGGGTACGCGTTCGGCCGTGCGGAGATGTTCGAGCGCAATCCGACGACCAGCCGTGCCGCCGAGCGCACCGCCATCGACGACCTCACCGACCCCGTGCTCGCGCTGGCGCTCGACCGGCGGATCGTCCGGCTGAACCCGGCGGCCGAGTCCCTGCTCGGCGTCGACGCCCAAACGGCGCGCGACCGTCCCATCGACGAGTTCCTCGAGGTGACGGTCGAGCCGGATGTCGACGCACAGCTCACGGTGAACTCGGCCGCGGGACGCCGGACGTACGCCGTCTCCACCGCCCGACTCACCGACCCTAACGACACGCACGTCGGCTACACGGTCGTCCTCACGGACGTGACCGAACGGGAGCGCCGCCGTCAGCAGCTGGAGGTGTTCAACCGCATTCTCCGACACAACCTGCGGAACGACGCCGGCGTCGTCCACGGCTACGCCGAACTGCTCGTCGAGCAGGTCGACGACCCGGAACTAGCTCCAATGGTCGACGCCGTCGAGCGACGGTCGCGCGCACTCCGGTCGCTCGGAGAGAAGGCCGCCACCGTCGACGATCTGCTCGGCGAGGCGAAGCCGACGACCGCGTCGCTGGCGGGGCTCGTCCAGCGGGCGGTCGACGACGTTGCGGAGGCGTATCCGGACGCGGACGTGCGCGTCGACGCCGAGTCGGACGTGACCGCCTCGTTCCGTGAAGCCGCGGTGCTGGCGATGGTCGAGAATCTCGTGGAGAACGCGCTGGAACACCACGACGGCAAGGGCGTCGAACGGGAGGACGGCGGGCCGTGGGTCCGGATTCGGGTGGGCGTCGACGAGACTGCGGAAGGACGTACGGCGACGCTCAGCGTGAGCGATGACGGCCCCGGCGTTCCCGACCACGAGATCGAGGCGGTCGAGTCGGGGCAGGAAACGGCCTTAGAGCACGGCTCCGGGCTCGGAATGTGGGTGGTGGCGTGGGCGGCCGACGCGCTCGGCGCGACGGTCGAGTACGCCGACCGGACTCCTCGTGGGACGACGGTTACCGTTCGGCTGCCGGTCGAGACCGCTACAACAACAGACTGACCACGGCCAGCACCAGAAACACCACGACGAGGATCTTCGCGATCTCCATCGTGAGCCCGGCGACGCCGCGGAACCCGGCGACGCCGGCGATCACGGCGAGGATGAAGAAGGTGATCGCCCAGCCGAGCAGCCCGTCGCCGAGCACCTGTGCGGGGCCGAACGCGGTCGCGACCGCCGGCGTGAGTGGTGGCATGGCTGACGGTTCAGCTCCGGGAGGGAAAAGGGTGGTCACCGACTGGTTCGCGGGTCGTCGGCGTGGGTGCGGATGGGAGTGCGAGCGCGTCCGCCGTCGCTCAGTCGCTCTGGATGCGCGGCGCGAGCATGAACGTCACGTGGCCGAGCCCCTCGCCGAAGCCGTAGTGGAGCTTGACGGGGAACTCCTCGCCGAGCTCGACGGTGACCTCGGCGTCCGACGGGATCGCCTTGTTCATGTCCTTGAGGTAGTCGAGGCTGAACAGCGAGTCCGCGGGGCCGGCGGTGAACGCGATCAGGTCCTCGCGGCTGAGCTCGAGGTCGACGTCGTCGGTGTCGCCCTCGGCCTCGATGAAGAACGACTCGGCGGCCTCGTCGACGCGCAGGCGGATGTGGTCGGAGACCATGTCGGCGGCTTTCACGCCGCGGTCGAGCTGGGCGCCCTCGACGACGATCTCGGCGGGGAGATCGAGGTCCGGGATGTCCGGCTCCTGGCGGATCGAGTCGGGGTCGATGAGCGCGAGGGTGTAGCTGAGTCCGTCGATCTCGATGTGGAGCTTGCGGGTCTCCTCGTCGAGTTCGAGGTGGATGAGGTCGCCGGCGTTCGCCATGCCGGCGATGTCCTCCAGCCGTGCGAGGTTGACGCCGATGACGCCGCCGTCGGCCTCGTAGGACTCGAAGGCGGCGGCCTCCAGCGTGAGGTCGACCATGCCCACGTTGGCGGGATCGACGGCGGTGATGGAGAGTTCCTCCTCGTGAAGGCGGATCTTACACTCGTCGACGAGCACGCTCACCGAGTCGAGCGCGTCCTGAAACGTCGACGCGTCCACGATGGCCTTGAACATATACTGCGGGCTACGTCGGTATCCCCTAAAAAGCCACTCAATCCGAATAGCGCGTGCGCACGCGTTGCGAGAATGACCCGTGCATCCCCGTGTACACCCAGCTACCCGCCAACGGACGCGGCCCACCCACACCGGCCAGTCCACGCCGGCGCGCCCGCGAGCGCCCTTATAAGGGCGCGAGCGGCGCGCGAGGGAGGCGGGAGCGCGCCGGCGGGTGGTGCGGTCCGCCGGCGTGCTCTCCGCCGAGGCTGGGGAGGCGTGAGGTGCGGTGCTGTGCGGTCGGGTGGGGACTCAAAAGGGCAGCGGGCTCCGGGAAGACGGCCGTAGCAAGCACCGCAGCGGGTGGTGCGGAGAGCGAGGAGCGCAGCAAGGGTCCCGCGAGCCTGCGAGCGGGACGACGGAAGTCGCAGCCGGCGAGCGCTTAAAAAGCGCGAGACGGACCGTCTTCCGGAACCCTCGACCGGAGCCTGCTGGGGCTTTGCAGGTGTTCGCCGGCGTTCTTGCGACTCAACTCGCTTATAAGGAGCCGGCTGGGGCTTTGGAGGTGGTCGCCGGCGCGCTCACCCCACCACCCACCTATATGAGCGGTTCGACGAGTTCCCGCCCCACCTCCAGCAGCCCCTCGACGCCGGCGTCGGTCTCGGCTTCGGCGTACACCCGGAGCTTCGGCTCCGTCCCCGAGGGACGGACGAGCAGCCACGAGCCGTCGTCGAGCAGCAGTTTGAACCCGTCGAGCGTCACCACCTTCGCGACCTCGTGGCCGAGCACGTCGTCGGGAATGTGGTCCTCCAGTTCCTCGAGAACGGCCGCCTTCCGTGCGTCCGCGCAGTCCAGCGAGGTTTTGCCGGCGGCGATCGCGCCGTGCTCGTCGAGCAGACGGTCGACGCGGTCGTCGAACGGCTCGTCGACCTCGGCGGCGGCCGCGAGCAGCGCCATGAGGACGCCGTCCTTCTCGCGGACGTGGCCGCGGATGGAGAAGCCGCCCGACTCCTCGCCGCCGAACAGCGCGTCGTGGTTCGCCATCGCCTCGGCGACCCACTTGAAGCCGACCGGCACCTCGATCGCCGCCTCGCCGTGCGCCTCCGCGATGCGGTCGACGAGGAAGGTGGTCGAGACGGTGCGGACCGCCGGCCCCGAGTCGTCCTCTAACAGCCGGTCGTAGCAGGCGGCATAAAAGAGGTTGGCGTCGAGCACGCCGCGTGCGGGCGTGACGACGGCGATCCGGTCGGCGTCGCCGTCGTTGGCGATCCCGAGGTCGGCCTCGCCGGCGGTGACGCGCTCCGCGAGCGCGTCGAGGTGCTCCGCGCTCGGCTCGGGCGGAGTGCCGCCGAACGTCGGGTCGCGGTCACACCGCAGCCGGGTCACCTCGGCGCCGGCGGCCTCCAGCAGAGCGTCGGTGACGCCGCGGCCGCTGCCGTGCATCGCGTCGTACGCGACCGTCAACCCGTCGAGCGTGTCGGCATCGGCGTCGAGCCGGTCGCGGACGGCGTCGGCGTGTGCAGCCACGAGGTCGACGCGGCGGATCTCGCCCCACTCCGACTCCGGGAGTGGTGCGGGTTCGGCGAGCCGCTCCTCGATGTCCTCGGTCACCGCGGGGAGCGCGGGGGCGCCGTCGCTCGGGATGAACTTCACGCCGTTGTACTCCGGCGGATTGTGCGAGGCCGTCACCATGCAGGCGCCGGCGAGCCCGTGGTCGACGATGGCGTGGGCGACGACCGGCGTCGGCACGTCGCGCTCCGGGAGGAGTACGTCGAAGCCGTTGCCGGCCAGCACTTCCGCGAGGCTCTCGGCGAACCCCTCGCTGGTCTCGCGGGCGTCGTACCCCACGGCGACGGGCGCGGTACGCCCCTTCGCCAGCAGGTGGTCGGCGACCGCCTGCCCCACACAGCGCAGGCGCTCGTCGGTGAAGGTGTCGAGCGTCGCGCGCCAGCCGTCCGTCCCGAAGGAGATGGCGTCCATACGCGTCGTGTCGACCGCCGTCACCATAACGGCGACGACAGGCGAGAAACGCGACGGCGGACTCGCATCCACGACGGCGAACTCGTGGCGCTTTTGCTGCTGTCTCTCCCACGTCCGGCAATGCCCCGCATCGTCGCCATCTCCGGCAGTAGAAGCACGAACAGCACCACCAAACGCGCACTCCGGGTCGCGCTCGACGGCGCGGCGGACGCCGGCGCCGACACACACCTGATCGACCTAGCAGGGGTCGACCTCCCGCTGTACGACCCCGAGAAGGACGACCAGGGCGACAGCGAGCGCCTCTGCCGACTGGTGCGGGAGGCCGACGGCGTGCTGGTCGGCACCCCCGTCTATCACGGCACGCTCTCCTCGACGTTCAAGAACTTCCACGACTACTGCGGCTTCGACGAGTACGAGACCACCGCCGTCGGGCTGTTGGCGACCGCCGGCGGCGGCTCCTACGGCGGCACGTTAGAGCACATGCGCGCCACCATCCGCAACGTCCACGGCTGGACGGTCCCCCACGAGGTCGGCATCGAAGGCGCTTCCCGAGCGTTCGACGACGACGGAACCCTGACGGACGAGACGCTCCAGCAGCGAACCGAGAAGCTCGGCCGCGTCGTGACCGAGCACGCCGAGCGCCTGCGGGACTGAGCACCGAACGACACCGTCTACCTCGCGTCCATGCCGACCAGCTGCTCCTTTTCCGTCCGCGAGAGCTGCTTGATGGCGTACTCGCGGGACATCGCCGACGATTTCGAGTCGAACGACTCGACGTGGACCAGCGTGACGGGGGTTCGGCCGCGAGTGTACTTCGCGCCCGCGCCGGCATCGTGTTCGGCGACGCGCCGCTCCACGTCGGTGGTGTAGCCGGTGTAGAGGCTGCCGTCGGCACACTCGATCACGTAGACGTGGTGGTCGGACACGGGCGGCGCTACGACGGCGACGGACAAAGAAGCCCTGTTCGCGAACCGCGCGACGGCGGCCGCCGCCGGTCGCCCGACGGCTTCGGGGAGCGCGTGCGGGGCCGCATGCAGGTCGATCCCCGTGCGGTTCCGGCTACTCCTGCGTGCGGGTGCGGTCCCGTGACACTTCAGCGATCCCGGCGTTCGCGGCGCAAGCGGGACACGCGTTGAGGTGTCCGAGCTCGTCGGCGAACACGCGAGCGAAGCGGTCCGAGACGTGTGACCCGCAGTGGTCGCAACTTGGCATGTTGGACCGGCATCCACCGCTGCCGGTGGACGTAGTATGTGACCAAGCGACAAATACCCTTCCGAAACCCCGGATCCACGGGGGATATCGGCGCTTCCCGCACCGGCCTGCACCGTCCCGCGCAGTCCGTCACTCCCCGCGGGCGGCGTCGACCGCGCGGGCGACGAGCCCCGCCTGCGCGCCGGCGACGAACCCGGCGTCGACGTTCACCGTCGAGAGCACGGTACACGACTGGAGCGTGCCGTACAGCGCCGCTTTGCCCTCGCCGCCGACGCCGTAGCCGGTCGAGACGGGAAGGCCGATGACGGGCGCGTTCACGAGCCCGGCGACCACCGTCGGAAGCGCCCCCTCGCGGCCGGCGGCGACCACGACCACGTCCGCCTCCCGGATCCGGTCCACCTGGTCGAGCGCGCGGTCGATGTTGGCGACGCCCACGTCCTCGATCAGGTCCACGTCCGCGCCGATCTCGCGGGCGACCAGCGCCGCTTCCCCCGCGACCGGCGCGTCCGAGGTGCCCGCCGTCACCACGGCCACCGCGGCGTCGATGTCTGGGGGGTCGAAATCCGCAGCGTGAACCGTCACCGTCCGGGTTCGGTCGTCGTGGGTCACCGTCGCGTCGGGGGCGGCGTCCGCGACGGCCTCGCGGATCCCCGCCGCCGTCTCGTCGTCGGTGCGGGTGATCAGCGCACGGCCGGTCGTCTCCAGCGCGGTGACGGCGAGCGCGGCCGTCTCCGCCGGCGTCTTTCCCTCCGCCAACACCGCCTCCGGAATCCCCCGCCGGCGCTCGCGGTCGGCGTCGAACCGGCCGGCCGTCGTCGTGGCGTAGCCCGAGAGCCGCGCCTCGGCCTCCTCGGGGCCGATCTCGCCCGCGGCCAGCGCCTCAAGCGTGTCTCGCATGGTGGGGCCAAGTCCGCGAAGGCGCTCGAAGCTGTCGGTCCGCCCCGAACGACCCCGCAACTTTTATTGTCGCCGGTCGTCGGCGACCCTCGCGAACCGCCCGCACGGCGTCCCTCGCGGTCGAATTCAGGAACTCTTATTAAGTGTGGATGGATACCGGGAACTGCATGGCAGACCTCATTGTCAAAGCGGCAGTCAAGGAAGCGCTGGACGACAAGAACGTCGCTTCGGACTTCTACGACGCGCTGGACGACGAAGTGGACGAGCTGCTCGAAGACGCTGCCCGCCGCGCCGAGGCCAACGACCGGAAGACGGTCCAGCCTCGCGACCTGTAACCAGGCCGCATCTTCAGTTCTCCTTTATTTTGCCGCCCGCGAGCGGCGGCTTCATCCAAACCCGGCAGCGTCGACGCTTACCGCTCCCACACGCTGACGCCGTCGGCCGTGCCCACGTGAATCTCGTCGGCGAGCCCGACGAACAGCCCGTGTTCGACGACGCCCGGCGTGTCCGCGAGCGTCGCCGAGAGGTCGCCGGGCTCCGGGATCTCGCCGAACGCGCAGTCGAGCACGAGGTTCCCGTTGTCGGTGACGACGGGACCGTCCTTGCGCTCGGCCCGGCGGAGTTCGGGCTCGCCGCCCGTCGACCGGACCGCCTCGGCGACGACCGTCCGCGCCGCCGGCAGCACCTCGACGGGAACCGACCGGTCGAGCGTCGCGGCCGTCTTCGAGGGGTCCGCGACGACGACGAACCGCTCGGCCGCCGCGTCGACCAGCTTCTCGCGGGCGTGTGCGGCCCCGCCCCCCTTTATCAGGTCGCCGTCGGCCACCTGGTCCGCGCCGTCGATCGCGAGGTCGATCCCCGGCGCGTCCGGCCCGACGACCTCGTCGAGGTCCGCCAGCGGGATCCCACACTCGCGGGCGAGTTCGCGCGACGCGAACGACGTGGGCACGCCGCGCACGTCCAGCCCGTCGTCGACGGCCCGGCCGATGGCGCGGGTGGCGTGGGCCGCGGTCGACCCCGTTCCGAGCCCGACCACGTCGCCGTCGGCGACCTCCTCGGCGGCCGCCTCGCCCGCACGCCGCTTCTGTGCGTCCGTTCCGCCGCTCGTCTTCATGGATGAGCCGTGGACGGCCCCCCTCAAAAAGCCGCGTGGGGTCGACCCAGCGCGGCCAAACACCTTTGAGGGTCGTTGCCGAACCGCACGCGCATGGTCCCCTCCACGCTCGCGGTGCGCTGGGTCCACCTCGTCGCGCTCGGGGTGATGCTCGGCGGCGCCGCCCTCCTCGCGGTGACGGATCGCACGCCACCCGAACTCCTCGCCCGCTACGAACTCGGCTTCTGGCTGGCGCTCGGGGCGGTGGTCGTGACCGGCGTCGGCAACGCCGGCGCGATGGCGCCCGCGGTCCCCGGCCCGGAGACGCGGTGGGGGCAGCTGTTCGGCCTGAAGCTCGTCGGCGTCCTCCTGCTGGTCGCCTTCTCCCTCGTCCGCACGGGGGTCGTCCGCGACCGCACGCCCGAGGCGGGGTCCGTCCGCGGCTGGTACGCCGTCACCGCCGGCTGGGTCGCGCTGCTCGCGGCGCTCGCGGTGGTGATGGCCCGTGGCTGACCGGCTCACGACGCTCGCGTTCGCCACCGCGCACGTCGGCGGGCTCGGCGTCCTCGCCGTCCTCCTGCTCCACTGGCAGGGGGCGCTCGGCGGCGCCCTCGAACCGCTGTCGACGACCGTCGGCGTCGCGCTGTTCCTCGCGCTGTGGGCGATCACGCTGGCGACCCACCACTGGGGCTTCCGTCTGACGCCGCCGTGGTCCGTCGCCGCGGGCGGGCTCGCCGCCGACGCCACGCTCACCGGCGAGCGCTCCGCACCCCGCTACGTCGCCGTCGGCGGCGCGGCGGGGGCGGTCACTGGCGCCGGCTTCTTCGTCACGCTCGTCGGCGGTACCGTCGTCGCCACGATCGCGGGCGACCCGAGCTCGCTCACCGGCGTCACCGACCCGACCGTCCTGTACGAGGTGGGGACGCTGCTCGCGCTCGTGCTCTCCGTCGGGACGGTAATCGCGCTGACGGTCGGGGCAGTCGTCGGACTCGCGACGGCGACCATGGACGTCCTGCTGGTGGGCGTCGTCGGGCGGCTGACCGACGACGGACCGACGGCCGTCGACGGGTGACTCCGGAAAGCGACGGTGACCCGTCCGCCACCTCGGCCGGATCGGTCGAGCACCGCCTCAGTCGAGTCGATCGAGCACGGCGTCGGCATCGTACGCCAGCGTCAGCTCCCGGGAGCGGCCGCGTCCTTCGACCTCCGCGTACTCCGCATCGATGATGCCGAGCTGGTCGAGCTTGTTGATGATCTCGGAGTAGCGGGTGTAGCCGAGCTCCGTGTCCTCGTGGAACGCCTCGTACACGTCGCCGGCGCGCTCGCCGTCGTGCTCCGCGAGGACGCGGACGAGTGCGCGCTCGGAGTCGGAGAGTCCGCGGAGCGACCGCGAGAGGTGGACGTACTTCGACTTGTCGTAGGCCGACTCCACGTCCTCGGCCGCGATGGTCCGGGAGGCGCGCATCTCGGCGTTGAGCCCGGCCCGGCGGAGAAGGTCGATCCCCACGCGGAGGTCGCCGGTCTCCGCGGTCTTCTCGGCGACGAGTTCCAGCTCCGCGTCCTCAACGACGCCCTCGTGGAAGCCGCGTTTGGCGCGCTCGTGGAGAATGTCGTAGATTTCATCGGCGTCGTACACCGGGAAGTACACCTCCTCGGGCCGGAACACCGACTGGACGCGGGTGTCGAGCTCGTCGATCGCGTCGAGCGAGAGGTCCGAGGAGACGACGATGACGCCGATCTTCGCGCCGGAGTGCGCCTCGTGGGCGCGTAGCAGCGAGTAGAGCGTGTCCGACGCCTCGTTCTCGTAAAAGAGGTAGTTGACGTCGTCGAGCGCGACGACGAGCACCTCGTCCTCCTCGACCAGCCGGTCGGTGATCTGCCCGAACAGCTTCTTGAAGGAGATCCCCGAGGAGGGTGGCTCGTACTCGAAGATCCCCTCGAACAGCCGCGAGAAGACGGCGTAGCGGGTGGAGTCGACCTGGCAGTTCACCCGGACGGTGCGCACGTCGGTGCGCGCGCGGAGCTCGCCGAAGAGCTTCTGGACCGCCGTCGTCTTGCCGGTCCCCGGCGGGCCGCGCATCATCGTGTTCAGCGGGCGGGATCCTCTGACGGCGGGCCGGAGCGCGTACTTGAGGCTCTCCAGCTGGCTCTCGCGGTGGCGGAACGTCTCCGGCACGTAGTCGATCTCGAACACCGACTCGTCCCGGAAGACCGACTCGTCCCACGAGAGCATGTCGCCGTCGGCGTCCCCGTTCATACGGAGACAACCTCGGGCCGACCACTTAACGGTTCCCCGGATCCCGGGTGAAAGTGAAACTGGTTGGGAGGACGGCCAAGGAAGGCCTCAAAGAGTCGTTGGATTTCACTATCACGTCGCTCCATTCGAGGGGGAATATCGACGACGGAACACGCGGCGGGCGGCGACTGCCGGCTCGCCGCGTCGTGTGCTCGAACGCTACTCCGCTCGCTCCAACACCAGCACGTGCCGGGTGAGCGACCGATGGACGGGGCGCTCGAAGGCGGCCGCCACCTCCCAGCCGGCGTCGTGGGCCGGGCCGCGCCAGTCGCGGTCAGCGACGAGCACGGCGCGGGGGGCAACGCGGGCCGCCTCAGCAAGCGCGCCGCCGACGAGGTCGGCCAACTCGTGGCGGGCGATCTTCGACTGGCGGCCGTAGGGGGCGTCGAAGGCGACGCCGTCGACGGCATCGTCCGGGAGCGGGAGGTCCGTCGCGTCCGCGCGGGCAACGTGCCATTCGGGGCTGTCGCCGCCGTCAGCGTCCGTGCCGCCATCGCCCTCACCGACGTACTCGCGCAGGTTTTGCTGCGTGCCACGGACCATCTTCCACTGGGCGTCACACGCGAGCACGTCGCTGCCGACGAGCCCCGCTTCGAGGGGAATCCCGCCGGTCCCGCACATCGGGTCGAGGAGGGTGCGACCGGGGCCGGCGCCCGCGAGGGTGGCGTACGCCCGGGCGTCCGCCGGCGCCATGCTCCCCGGCTGGAAGAACGGGCGGTCGGTCGGGTTCGGCGAGAAGTCGCGGCGTCCTTCGACGACGGTCCAGCCGAGCGCGCAGACGGCGGCGTCCTCACCGTCCGCGCCGGCGACGGCGTCGTGGATCGAGCGCTCGCCGGTCGCGAACAGCGCGCGAAGCACGTGGTCCGGATCGTCGAGGTCGACGGAGAACCCGCGGTCGACGAGGACAGAGCCAAGCTCGCGCTCGGCGCGCTCGGTGGAGACGCCGGCGCTGCCGCGGAGGCTGCGCGCCCGGACGGCAACGCTCCCCTCGCGGTCCAGCGAGGCGGCCCGGAGGAGCGCGGCGGCCGCGTCCACGTCGGCGTCGGTGCGCCCGACCGCCTCGTGGACGGCGCGGGTGTATGCCAGCCGGTCGGCGGTCTCGCTCACGCTCCCGGCGCTGGCGATGCCGGGCGCGAGCAGTTCGACGGACGTGGCGGCAGATCCCGCCTCGTAGGCGGCGAAGGCGTCCTCCTCGCCCGCGAGTTCGAGCCAGTACACGCGTCGGCCTCCGCGGTCCGCCGAAAAGAGGGTAGCGGTTCCGGGAGCCCGACGGGAGCGGGCTGCGACAGCACGAGCCCCGGGGCCGGCATCCTACCAACCTTTTTAAATCTTAAAAACGACGTGGGACGTACGAATGGCCGATCCAAAGGACACGATAACGATCGAGAACGTCGTCGCTTCCACCGGGATCGGGCAGGAACTCGACCTCCAGAGCGTCGCGATGGACCTGGAAGGTGCCGACTACGACCCCGAGCAGTTCCCCGGCCTCGTCTACCGGACGACGGACCCGAAATCGGCCGCGCTCATCTTCCGTTCCGGCAAGATCGTCTGTACCGGAGCCAAATCCGTCGACGCCGTCCACGAGAGCCTCGCCATCGTCTTCGAGGAGCTCCGTGAGCTCCGGATTCCGGTCGACGACGAGCCCGAGGTCACCGTCCAGAACATCGTCACCTCCGCGGACCTCGGCGAGAGCCTCAACCTCAACGCCATCGCCATCGGGCTCGGACTCGAGCACATCGAGTACGAGCCCGAGCAGTTCCCCGGCCTCGTCTACCGGCTGGACGAGCCCGACGTGGTCGCGCTGCTGTTCGGCTCCGGCAAGCTCGTCGTCACCGGCGGAAAATCGCCCGACGACGCCAAGGAGGCCGTCGACGCCATCGTCGGTCGCCTCGACGAGCTCGGCCTCCTCGGGTGAACCGGGCGTCCCGTCACGTTCCACGACGCCTTTGAGGGCTGCTCTCCTACGTCCGGTATGCTCCTGCAGACGGTCACGCCCGTCAGCGTGCTCGGGACGACGGTGCTTCTGGCGCTGTTCCTCTCGCTCACCGCCCATCTGGCCGCCCGCAACGTCCTCGGCGACGTCGACCCGCGGCGTGCGCTGTACGTCGGCCCCCTCCCCGCGGTGGTCGCCGTCGTCGGCGGCGCCTTCGAGATCACCCCGCTGCTGCTCGTTCCGCTCGCGCTCGCGCTCGACGCCGCCATGTTCGCGTGGAGCTACGACGCCGAGCGCCGGCTCGTCGCCGCGATGACGGTCGTTCACGTCATCGTCACGATCCTGCTCGGCGTCGTGCTCGGCGGGATCGCGATCCTGCTCGCCAGCCGACCAGAGTGATCACTGTCGCTCGACCTTGACATCCTCCCCGCGCTGAAGCGCGAGGATTCCCACGGCACCGCGCCGCTGGGTTGGGATATTGTGGTTTACGACGTTACCCGTTCTTGAGGCGCGAATGCGCCAGCTTCCTTGTCAAACAGGAACGTCGATGGCTGTGCCAACCAGCCGTTACTCCTATCCACCGACAAACTCGGTGAACTCGGAGATACTTTTTGTCGGATGTTCTCGGCTCCGTTCACGTCTGCGTTCGCCGTTGTCCCGCACTCGTCGCACACATACAGTCCGCGCTCGACACGATTTGCATCCCGCTTGCGACCACAACATGAACACGACTTCGACGTATCGCGCTCAGACACCTCTTCGACAATGATCCCTTCCATCTCGGCTTTGTAGGTGAGCAACTCCGTGAAGCGGCCGAACGCCCACGAGTGCAAGTCGAGATTGCCATGCTTGCCCCAGTTCTTCGCCTCACCGGTCTCGTCGTCCTTGCGGATGTCAGAGAGGTCGCCGATCACTATCGTGCCGACATCTTCCTCAACACACCGCTGGACGATGTGTTTCGAGAGGGTGTGGAAGTAGTGCGTGCGCCGACTCGATTTTGTCTGGTTCAGCCGCGTGGCTTGTTCAGAGTTCGAGTCGTCGCACCGAGCGAGCCGCTTGCTGAAGTAGTAGTCGTCCTGCTTCAGACAGTTCAGCGGGTACAACTCACTGTAGCCCTCTTCGTAGGCGAGTGCGGCGAAGTTGTTGATACCGAGGTCGATGCCAACTGTCTGTTCGCCGGGCGACTCAGATACCTCTATCTCAACCTTACACACGAAGTGTAGTTCCCACTCATCGCCTGTCCAAACCGCCTTCACTTGTTGGACGGTCTCCACGGCGGAGAGATCAACGTCGGGACGAGTTTGGAACTCACAGAGGATGAAGTCCGACCAATACTCCTTGAGGTTCGACCCTTGAGAGAGTCGGACGCGGTTGTACTGGGTGTCGAGTTTGAAGCCAGCGGCTTTGAACGTGACCGTTGAGCGCGGGTGTTCGTCACCGTGTTTGCGGTAGCCGGGCGGGTTCGCTCTCACGTCTCCGTTGCGTCGTTTCCCGTACCACCCACTGAACGCCTCAGCGAGTTCTTGAAGGACTCGCTGACTTGACTGCGAATGCAGGTCATCATAGCGTTCGTGGTTCTTGAGGTACGCGGTGAGTTCGGTGTGGGTTGGGATGTGACCAATTTCGTCCCAGATCCGGCTGCATGTCCACCGTCCAACGTTCCAGAGTTTCGAGGCTGCGAACCCAAGGGCATCAAGGTCGTCCGACACCCGTGGCTGATTCCGAATGGAAGCAGTATAGGTGCGCGTGACGACCTGTTTTACCATATGTAACCTATGACAGCAATCCTACTTAGCAGTGGTCATTCACAGGGCGTAGAATATCCAGCGATGCCTTCGAGCGATGGACTGTGGAGGAGTTGTCGGATTCATCCCCGCGCTAAAGCGCGAGGCTTTCTCCTTGATTCTCCGTAATCGACGGACCCCTTTTAGGTGGGTCCGGCCGCAACCACTGCCCGTGTCACTCCTCGATACCCTCCGGAACGCCGCGGTTCATCCCGCCGAGCGCCGGCTCCGAGCACCGCTTCGGCTGACCGCCGGCGCCATCGCGTTCGCCGTTCTCCTCGTCGGCGCCCAGCTCCTCGTCCTGCTCGCGCTCGGCGGCAGCGCGGACCCCGACTCCGCAGTGGTGTTGGGAACCGCGACCGTCGCCTCGGGACTCGTGTTGACGGTCGCGCTCGTGCCCGTCGCCCGCTACGTCGACCGCCGGCGACCCGCGGACTACGGGTTCCGGCTCGACCGCGACTGGTGGGTCGACTGCGGGTTCGGCCTCGCGCTGGGCGTCGCCCTTCAGGCCGCCATCTTCCTCGTCGGCTGGGCCGCCGGTTGGTACACCGTGACGGACACGTTCGTCGCGGGCGGCTCCTTCCTCCTCGGGTTCGCGGGACTCCTCGCCCTGTTTCTTGTGGTCGGCGTCTACGAGGAGGCGCTCGCCCGCGGCTGGCTGCTCACGAACGTCGCCGAGGGACTCCGGTTCGCCGGCGAGCGCGCCGCCGTTGTGGGGGCGCTGGTTGCCTCCTCCGTCCTGTTCGGGCTGCTCCACGCGGCCAATCCCGGCATCACCCCCTTCTCGCTCGCCGTCATCACGCTCGCGGGCGTCATGCTCGCGGCCGGCTACCTGCTGACTGGGGAGCTGGCGATCCCGATCGGACTCCACGTCACCTGGAACCTCGCGCAGGGAGCCGTCTTCGGCCACGGAGTGAGCGGACTCGGCGTCGAAACGAGCGTCCTCGCCGTCGAATCGACCGGTCCCGCGGCGTGGACCGGCGGGGCGTTCGGCCCCGAGGGGGGCTATCTCGGGCTGTTGGCGGTAGTCGCCGGCACGCTCGCGGTCGTCGGGTGGTGTCGGCTTCGGGGCGCAGACGAGTGGGTCCACCCCGCCATCACGACGCCGGAGCTAGTGGACGATGGGGACGGCATTGACGAAGCGACCGCCGGCGAGTCATAATCCCCTACGGCTCCGGCGGAGGACCGTGGTAGGCGTCGTGGTCGGCGTAGAAGTTGAGCATCGCGAACTTGGCCTTCTCCGGCGAGAGGTCCAGTAGCTCCTCGCGTTCCTCGGGCGGGAACGCGTCGCGGACGGAGTACTTCCCCATGTCCGCACTCGTGTAGCGGCGGTCGGCGAGGATGCGGACGCCGAAGTCCTCCGGGCCGCGCACGACGCGGCCGATCGCCTGCCGCGTCTTGCGGATCGTCGGGATCTCGACGGCGTACGCCCACCCGGGGTCGCGCGAGCGGTCACGGTCGGAGAAGGCGCGGTTGTAGGCCTCTTGGACCGCCTCCATCCGGTCCGAGAGGTGCGGATAGGGGACGCCAACGACGACGACCGTCCGGGCGTCGTCGCCGTCGAAGCTCACGCCCTCCGCGAGGGTGCCCCACAGCGAGGTGAACAGCGCACCGTTGTCGCCGTCGACGAACTCCTGACGGAGCCGCTCCTCGTCTTCCCCCGGACCGTCGAGGTAGAGCGTTCCGAGGTCGGCGCCCGCCAACCCGTCTCCACCGCCGAGCTTCTCGTAGTAGCGCTCAGCCTCCCCGTAGGAGGGGAAGAAGGCGAGCGTGTTGCCGGGCGTAAAGCGGATCGCGTCCCGGAGCAGCTCCGCGACCGTCTCCTGCGTCTCCGGGTCCTCCCGCTCGGAGGCGAACAGCGGCGGCGTGTCGACGGCGAACGTTCGGCGGTTCGCCGCGGGATACGCCATCCCGTACGCCAGCGCCGCCACGTTCTCCAGTCCGAGCACCTCCTTGGTGACGTCGAACGGGCGAAGCGTCGCGCTCATTAGAACCGAGGCGGCCACCTCGTCGAACAGCTGCTCGGTGACCGTGCGGGGGATGCAGGTGTACAGCTCCGCGCGGCCGTACACCTCGTCGGTGCCGCCGTCGCGCCGGACGGAGACGACGGGGTACTGGCCGAGCTCGGCGCCCTCCTCCATCCACGTCGCGACGAACCGGGCCGCCGCAAGGATAGACGACTCCTTGCGGCTCGTCGTCTCGCCCTCCTTGTACTGGCGCTCGTACTCCTCGTCGAGCGCCTGCCCGAGCTGGACGGCGAGCTCCGCCTCCGTGTCGATCCCGCGCCCTTCATACCGCTGGAGGAAGCTCAGCGTGAGGTCGTCCCGACGGTCGTCGTTGGCGATGGAGAGGTCCTCCCAGTTCTCGCCGACGCCCTCGCGGGCGCCGAAGCCGAGCGCCTCGTCGTACGTCTCCACGAGCGCGTCGCGGAAGGCGCCGAGCACGTTCTCGGTCGCTTCGGCGCGGGTGTCGTCGGCCTCCGCCGCCTCCTCCAACGCCGCGTCCAGCGTGTTCTCCGTGAGCGTGCGGGTGGCGTGGTCGCGCGCGGCGTCCTCGACGTTGTGCGCCTCGTCGAAGACGGTGATGATCTCCGAGGGGTCGCGATCGATCCACCGGAAGAACTGTTCCCGTATCCCGGGGTCGAGCAGGTGGTGGTAGTTGCAGACGACCAGATCGACGCCCTCCATCCCCTCCTTCAGCAGCTCGTAGCCGCAGAGGCCGCGCTCGTCGGCGTACTCGTACACGTCGTCCGGCGTGCGCACGTCGTCGAACAGCCAGTCGAAGAACTCGTCAGTATCCTGCGTGAGGTTGTTGTGATAGTGGTCACAGACGTTCGTGGACTCAAAGTCGTCGAGTTCGTCCTCCAGCGAGTCGAGTTCGTCCATGACGGCCTCGCGCGCCTCGGCAGCGCCGGCGTCGCCGTCGCGGCTCTCCGCGAGCAGCTCGCGCTGGCGGGTCTCCAACTCGCGTTTGTCCGCCTGCGTCTCCACCATCGAGCGAGTGGTGTCCCGGAGGGTCTGACACTCCTGATAGTCCACGTCGATGTGGCACATCGAGGACTTTCCCTTGAACACGACCGCGCGGATCGGCTTCGTGCGGGTGATCGCGCGGGCGTCCTCGACGAACTGGCGCATCTGCTGGTGGACGTTCGTCGTGATGACGACCGTCCGGTCGTGCTCGCGGGCGTGCTCCAACGCCGGGACGAGTGCCGACAGCGTCTTTCCCGTTCCGGGCGCCCCCTCGAACAGCACGTCCTGACCGCGGGCGAGCGCGTTGGAGACGCGGTCCATTGCCTCCCGCTGGTTCGGGTAGGGCTCCTCGTACGGGAAGTACTCCAGATACGCCGACTCTGACACACCGACGGATTGGCCCCCACCGGATAAAAGGAGTCGGGTGGCTCGGCGAAAGTGAAACTGCGGGCGAGCGCGCTCGGCGAGCGCGAGACACCGCAACGCTCGGCGGCGCCGCTGGTGGGCGAAACTCGTGGAAAGTGGGGGTGAAGACAGCGGTGGATGCGCTCACCCCGCACGTCGGGCGATGGAAGAATCCAACATAACGTTTTCGCCGGGAACCCCCGAGACCCCCGTGTCCCCGTTTTTTCGGCGCTCGGCGCCGGCGCTCAGTCGACGATGATCTCGGAGTCGCCGCTTTCCGAGTCGTCGGTGCCGCCGCCCATCCGCTGCTGATAGCGCTGGATCCAGTCGGCGAAACACTCGGGGCAGAGCCGCTGGGTGTCGATGTTCGCCCGGTCGACGCTGAGCCGGACCGTCCGGGCGAGCGCGTCGGTCGTCGGCTCCCCGCAGGCGTCACAGGGGTCGGTCGTCGCCGCGTCGCTCATACTCGTGTCTCGCGTGGGTGGCTCTTAAAAGTACGCTGGCGGGGCGTGGCGCGCGGCACGCGGCGCGTCGAGCGCTCGTGGCGGGGAGGTGGATGCGGTCGCCGGCGTCCCCTACGTCGTTCGGAACGCGCGGTCGCCGGCGTCCCCGAGACCGGGGACGATGAACCCCTCCTCGTTGAGGCGGTCGTCGATGGCGACGGTGAGGAGGTCGGCGTCGTCGAACGCCTCGCCCACGCGCACGAGGCCGGCGGGCGCCGACACTGCCGACAGCACGAAGAGGTTCTCGTAGTCGTCGGCCTCCGCGAGGATGTGGTCGAGGACGGCACACATCGTCGAGCCGGTTGCAAGCATCGGGTCCGCGACGATGACGGTGTCGTCCTCGCGGATCTCGGGCAGCTTCACGTAGTCGATGGTGATCGGGAACTCGCCGTCGTCGTTCATCCCGGCCTCCTCGTCGCGGCCGGCGGAGATGACGCCCTGTTTGGCCCGCGGGAACGCCTTCAAAAGGCCCTCCACGAACGGGGTTGCGGCACGGAGGACGTTGATGATCACCACGTCGTCGAGCCCCTTGACGCGCTCGCCGGTGGTCTCCTCTAGGGGCGTCTCGACGGGGACGTACTCCGTCTCCATCGCGCCGTCGATGATCTCGTAGCCGCAGATGCGACCCAGTTTGACGAGCCCCTTGCGGAACGCGACCTGCTCCGTCTCCACGTCGCGGAGCCGCGAGAGGGTGTCCTTGGCCAGCGCGTGGGTGATCAGGTACGCGTCGTCGCGGTCTTCGATCGTCATTATCGGGAAGGGGGACCGCACGCTTCTTAAAAGGCCGGTACTACTCGCGGGGGAGAAGGTCGGAAGCAGGCCTCGGAATTCGAACGGCGATGCCGCGAGCAGGGAGCCCTCGATGTCGGTTCGGCGCCCCGCAAAAGCCGCGCGTGACCGCCGGCGCCCCTACTGCAGCACGAGCACGTAGGTGACCGCGAACACCAGTATCGCCGCCGTCAGGACGTTCACCAGCGTGTACTCGACGAGCCCCAACAGGTCGAACCCCCAGACGACGACCCAGCCGAACCATGCCGACAGCGCCACGCCGAGCAGGAACACGAGTCTCGGGTCGCCCTCGGAGTCGGCGAGTCCCTCACGGATTCCCTTCGGATCCGGCTCGTCGTCCGTCGTGACCGCGTCCCGGTCGGCGTCGTGTCCGGCGGAGTCACGTTCCTCGTCGCCCTCGCGCTCGCCGGCGCGCTCTCCGTCTGCGCCGCGCTGTTCGCTCATACCCGTACCCGGCGTGACGGCGACTTAGTTCTTGCCCGCGGCGAGACCGGGCTCCCGGAGGACGGTTTCGTCGCCGTCCGCCGTCGGAAACGGGTTCTCACCGTCGAGTTCCTCCCCGTCCCGAACCACGTCCCACTCGGCGTCCGTCACGAGCGCGTCGTCGAGCCGCGATCGGAGCGCGGCCTCGTCCATGTCGGTGCCGATGACGACGAACTCCGTCCGGCGGTCGCCGTGCTCCTCGTGCCAGTCGAGATCCGGACGGTTCGAGCGGAGCATGTCGCGTTCGATCTCCGGGAGGCTCGCGATCCACGGGCCGGGCGTCTCGATCCGGACCGACGGGCCTGCCTGCCCTACCTGCTGCCGGCGGTCGTTGCCGGCCACCCACAGCGTCCCCTTCGACCGGACGACGCCGTCCGGGAGGTCCCGGAGCACGGCGGCGATCCGCTCCGGGTGGAACGGCCGGCGCGCGCGGTAGGTGAAGGAGGTGACGCCGTACACCTCGTCGGGGTGGCGGTGGCCGTGGTGGTCGTCGTGGTCGTGGCCGTCCTCAAGCGCTCGCTTCCAACCGGGCAGGTGCGAGACCTCGGCCTCGTCGAACAAGTTTCGGTCGAAGATCCGGTCTGGCTCCACCGCGGAGAACTCCGCACGAACCGTCTCGGCGTCCGGCTGGAGCGCGCGGACCAACTCCTCCGCCTCCGCGAGTTCGTCCTCCGAGCAGAGGTCCGCCTTGTTGAGGAGAACGAGATTCGACACCTCCACCTGCTCGACCAGCAGGTCGGAGAGGGGGCGCTCGTCCTCGTCGCCGGCAGTCTTCCGCTCGGGCGTCCCCTCGCCGGCGAACCAGTCGAGGAACAGCCTCGTGTCGAGCACGGTGACGAGCGCGTCCACCCGATAGCGGGCGGCGGCGCGCGACTCCGTGGTGAACAGCCGGGCGACGGGCGCGGGCTCGGAGATCCCCGACGACTCCACGACGAGGTTGTCGAAGTCGCGCTCCCGTGCGAGCCGGACGACGGCGGTTTCGAGGTCTTCCTGCAGCTCACAGCAGATGCAGCCGTTCGACAGCTCCGCGACGCCGTCGTCGACATCCAGCTCCGACCCCTCCGCGATCAGGTCGGCGTCGACGTTCACGTCGCCCATGTCGTTGACGAGGACCGCGAGGTCGCGGTCGCCGGCGTTCCGAAGCAGGTGGTTCAACAGGGTGGTCTTGCCCGCTCCGAGACTCCCCGAGAGGATCGTCACCGGGATCCGGTCGCTCATGAGCCAACCTGTGTCGGCTCACACCTTGAACCCGGCGTCCGGGGAAATGCGATAGTTGGCCGCCGGAAGAAGCCAGCACGTTGGTCGCCGGAGAAAGCCGACACGTTGATTTGTGGTCCTCACGGAGTGGTCGAACATGCAGAGTCTCGTGTACCCGGTTGCCGTGGTCGGAACGGTCGCAACGGTCCTGATGGTCGTCGGGATGCTGTACATGGTGTGGATCTCGATGGACGACCCCACCCACCAGCCGGCGCTCGACGCCGGCGAGCCGGACGCACCCGAAGTCGCCGACGAGTCGGCGTAGGCCGGCGCGCTTCCACCACAGTTCCCGCGGATCCTGCCGCCGTCCGCGACACCTTTTAGGCATCCTCCCGTCGTGTGGAGGTATGACACTGGCCGACCGCATCGCCGAGTTCCGCGAGGTGCTCGACGAGTGGCTCCGCGGGCTGTACCACGGGATGATCACCCATCCGGCCTACGAGAAGATCGAGAAGGAGGCGGAGGACCTCGAGGACGCGTTCATGCTCGCCTGCTTTCCCGACGCGTTCGGCATCCCCTCGCCCGTCTCGTACTACACCGCCGAGCTCCTGCCGTACCTCGAAGACGAATTCGAGGCGTGGGAGCGCCGGCTCTGGGACCGCGAGAGCCTGATCGAGCGGAAGGGCCAGCAGTACCACTTTTGAATGGCGGGGAACGACGTCTCCGCCGGCAATAGCACGCCCACCGGTGACCACGACGCCATCGAGCCGTTCGTCTTCTTCGGCGGGAAGGGCGGCGTCGGCAAGACCACCATCTCGTGTGCGTACGCCCGCAAGTGTGCGGACGCCGGCGTGCGCACGCTGGTCGTCTCCACCGACCCGGCCCACTCCGTCTCGGACGTGTTCGACCAGTCGTTCAGCGACGACCCCGAGCCCGTCGAGGGGATCGAGGGGCTCTCCGCGATGGAGATCGACCCCGAGGAGGAGGTGCAGGCACACCTCCAGGAGATCCGCGAGGGACTCTCCGAGCAGGTGTCGTCGGCGATGGTGTCGGAGATCAACCGCCAGCTGGAGATGGCCCACGGCACGCCGGGCGCCTACGAGTCCGCGCTGTTCGACGCGTTCGTCGAGGTGATGCGCGAGGAGGGCGAGCGCTACGACCGCATCGTCTTCGACACGGCGCCGACGGGCTCGACGCTGCGGCTGCTCGGGCTTCCGGAGTTTCTGGAGGGGTGGATCGACCGGCTGATGTACAAGCGCCGGCAGTCGATCGACCTGTTCGAGAAGGCCGCCATCGGCGACATGGAGCCGCGACGGGTGATGGAGGGTGACCCCGTGCTCGACCGGCTCCAGCGCCGCAAGGAGTTCTTCGAGTACGCGGGCGGCGCGCTCCGGGAGGACGCCGCCTTCTTCCTCGTGTTGAACCCGGACCAGCTGTCGGTCAACGAGACGGAGCGGGCGATCGAGGGGCTCGCCGAGAAGGACCTCGCGGTCCGCGGGCTCGTCGCGAACAAGCTCACGCCCGAGCCCGACGACGACGAGACCGGGCGGGGCGGCACCTTCCTCCGCGAGCGCGTCGCCACCGAGCGCGACCGGCTCCGGCAGGTTCGCGAGCAGTTCGACCCGCCGCTCGTCGCCACCATCGAGTCGCGCACGAAGGAGGTGCGCGGCGACCTCCTCGGGGACGTAGCCGGGGAACTCGACGTGGCGACCGGCGTCCGGGAGGAGCACGCCGGCGACGAGACGGGCGACTGACGCGGTCGGATGGGCGCGGTCGCCGGCGTGGGTGTCGCGCGGGCAACTCGGTTTCGAGAGGATACAGTTTTTGGCCAATATGACCTGTAATGAATGGTGAAATCGTCGCCGCGTCTCCACGCCGTCTGTTCCGTTCGTGGAATTATCACGATCGAAGCGAACGTTTAAGTATTGTTTTGTAAATAGCTACCGTGAGGCAGGGTATCAATGACAAGCGTAATCTGGATCGTAGTTGCCGTGCTGGCGACGTTCACCGTGGGGTACATGGGGTACTCCCGATATCTCTCGCGGTTCGTCGAACTCGACGACGAGCGCGAGACGCCGGCACACAAGTACGAGGACGGACAGGAGTACGTACCGGCGAAGAAGCCGGTGCTACTGGGGCATCACTTCTCGAGTATCGCGGGCGGGGCACCGATCGTCGGCCCGATCACGGCCGGCGCCATCTGGGGCTGGGTGCCGGCGCTGCTGTGGGTCGCCATCGGCAACCCGCTGATGGGCGCGGTCCACGACTTCATCTCGCTGTCGAGTTCGATCCGCCACGAGGGGAAGTCGATCGGCTACATCGTCGGCCAGTACGTGGGTGAGAAGGGGAAGAACCTCCTGTTGTGGTTCGCGTTCCTCACCATCCTGCTGGTCGTCGCGGTGTTCGCGCTGGTCGTCTCCATCGTGTTCGACGCGTACCCCGAGGTGACGACCGCAAGCTTCGTCTACATCCTGCTCGCGTTCGGCTTCGGGGTGTACCTCTACCAGCTCGACGGCCCCTTCATTCCGGGGACCGTCCTGTTCGTCGCCGGCGTGTTCGCCGGCGTCTGGGTCGGCATCCAGTACCCGTTCGCGCTGTTCGAGGCCGGCCGCGACGCGTTCGTCCTCTCGGACGCGCTCGGGCTCGGCGCCGGCGACTGGGTGCCCGGCTCCGGACAGCTCGGTGCCAACACCGCGGCATGGCTCCCGGTGGTGCTGGTGTACGGCGCCGTCGCCAGCGCGCTCCCGGTGTGGGTGCTGCTCCAGCCGCGTGACTACCTCTCCTCGTTCCTGCTGTACACCGGCGTGGGTGGCGGGATCCTGGCGATCATCGTCGGCACGATCTTCGCCACGTCCTCGCAGCCGCTCGTCGTCGACCCGTCGATCGGCGCGTTCGAGGGCTTCTGGGGAATCGAGGCGGTGGGACTGTTCCCGCTGTTCCCCATGCTGTTCATCACCATCGCCTGCGGGACGATCAGCGGATTCCACTCGCTGGTCTCCTCGGGCACGACCTCGAAACAGCTCAACAAGGAGAGCGACGCCCGCCTGATCGGCTACGGCGGGATGCTCGGCGAGGGACTGCTCGCCGCGCTCGCGCTCTCGACGCTCGCGGTCGCCGGCTTCGCCGCGGACGCGGCGGCCGGCGGAGTCGGCGGCGCGCTCCCGAACTTCGCGGCCGGCGGCGGGATCATCCTCACGAGCCTGGGCATTCCCGAGGCGGTCGGCGCCGTCTTCATGGCGCTCGTGCTCGTGAGCTTCCTGCTCACCTCCATGGACACGGCCGTGCGCCTCGGTCGGTACATGATGGAGGAGATCATCGGCACTCCGAGCGGAACGACCGAAACGGGGCTCTCGGGCGGCGTCGACTCGCTCGCCCGCGGGCGCTACACCAACCCCGTCGTACAGGTGATTCCCGCGTACATTCTGGTCATCTCCGGCGAGTGGGAGACGCTGTGGGGGCTGTTCGGCGGCGCGAACCAGCTCCTCGCCGCGCTCGCGCTGCTGACGGGAACGATCTGGCTCGCCAACTGGGACGACTCCAAGCAGCTGCTCTCGACCGGCGTCCCCATGGCGATCATGGTGACGATCACCGTGTTGGGACTGCTGTTCCTCGCCATCTACGAGAACCTCTATCTCAACCTGCTGATGGGCGGAGCGGAGACGTTCGGAACGATGGCGTCGGCAACCGCCCAGATGGTGCTCGCGCTCGTCCTGATCGGGCTCGCGCTCTCGCTGGTGAACATCGGCATCACCAATCTGCGCGCGGTGAAGAACGGCGACCACCCCGCGGCCGAGACGGGCGACGACTGAAGCCACTCCCTGCGTGCGGCCCTGCCCTCCGGTTTTTTGACTCGCCGAGCGGAGCGGCTCGCCCACTCACCGCCAGAAGCGCTTGGCGAATCGCGAGAAGACCCCCTCCGCCGGCGGCTCGACGGGGTCCCAGAGCCGGAACGCCTCGGCCACGTCGGCGACCTCGCTGGCGACGAGCCGCTCGTCGTCCGGGGCGACGACGACGAGGTTCACCTCGTAGTGGCCGTGGTAGCCGAACGTGAGGAGGGTTCGGTCGCGGAAGCCGTCGACGAACTCCGCGACCGCGTCGGTGAGGTCGTCGACGACGAGGACGACGGTGAACTCCGTCTCGTAGTGCTGCTCGTCGGCCTCGACGCGCTCGTCGGCGAGGTCGTGGGCCAGCGCCACGAGCCGTTCGAGCTCCCCGACGGTGGTCGCCGACTGGCGGCGGGCGAAGAGGAACTCCTGCTGGTCGTGGTTCGCGTAGCTCAGGGCGGGGTGGAGGAACTGCTTCTGGTTGCGGACCCGGAGCTCGCCGTACAGGTCGAAGCGCTCGCCGGCGATCCGGTGATCGGCGTCGAGGTCGTAGCTGAACAGCAGCCGGTCGGAGACGCGGTCGAGGTACTCGTCGTCGTAGTCCGGGACGTTCTCGCGGATCTCCGGCGGCAGCTCCTCGGGATCGTGCCTCGGTGCGGTGCCGGACTCCGTACCGGACGCCGCCGGTTCCGACCCTTCCGCCGACCCCGCGCGCTCGCCGTCACTCATTCTCGGAGGGGTTCCGCGCGGTCGCGTCCGTCTCGTAGGGGACGGCGTCGCCCGCGACCGGCGGCGCGCCGAGCGCCAGCAGGTCGACGGCCTCCTCGGCGTCCGCCGGGTTGTACGCGCGGTGCGGGCTTCCGGGGTCGACGGCGAACAGGCCGTCGGCCGGCACCTCGAAGGTCTTCTCGGGGGTCTCGACGCGGAGCGTTCCGGAGAGCACGTAAAAGGCCTCCTCCTGCGTCTCGTGGTGGTGGTACGCCAGCGGCACCTGCTCGCCCGGCTCCGCCCGGAACCGGTTGATGGCCACGTTGTCGAGGTCGGCGGGGTCGGTCAGCTTCCGGCAGTCGCACGGCCGGTCCGACTCCGGCTCGACCGCATCCGTCTCGACGAGGCGGTATCCCATGTCACCTCATTCCACACGGCGCTAATAAGGGCGTCGCCACTCCATGTGCCTCCAGCATCGCCCGCGCTCGCAGTCGTCCGCGCTCGCAGTCGTCCGCGCTCGCAGTCGCCCGTGGCCCGCGCACGGCGGCGACAGGGTTTAAGCCGTGAGATGACGTACCATGACACAGAGACCATGTCCGACGAGAATAGCGGCGGACGGACGGAAGCCTGCGGCCGGTGTTCGATGTCGACGGTCGTCGACGCGGTGAACGGCGACCGCGACGCCGACGAGCGCGCCGACCACGACCCGTTCGGCGATGCGCGCATCGAGGTGGACGAGGACGAGGTTCGACGCGTTTCGCCCGCAGGGTGGCTCGCCGACCGCAAAGCCGAGCTCGACGCGCTCGCGCGCCGGATCGCCTACGGCCGGTAGGCGGGCTGGTTGCGAAGAGTCGGCGGGTGAATCCCACGACCGCCGACGACCGCCGGCGAGTGCGGACGGTTCGGGGAAGCTTATACGCGTTCGACACGTACCGGCGGGCAATCCGATGGAAGAGAGCATCTCCGGGTTCAAAGAGCGCGGAGACTGGGGAGACGTCGTCGAGCACGGCGAGCGGATCACCCAGGCGTTACGCGAGGCGGGCGCCGACGGCGACGCCTACTACGAGTGGGACGAGTGGCGGCCCAAGGCCCACGAGCGCATCGACGAGGACGTCTCCGAGAAGACGGCCGAACAGGCGTCGGTGAACGAGGGCGCCGGCGAGAAGGAGGGGAAGAGTCCGGGCGAGGACCTCCAAACCGCCGGCGAGAAGCTCACCGAGTCGTACGAGAAGGTAGAGGACGACGACACCGAGGGCGCCATGGAGCGCTGGGGCGAGTCGATCGAGCACGTCGCGCGCGCCGCCGACTCCGCCGGCCGGAAGGCGATCCGGAAGGTGGAGGATACGGTGTATCAGAAGGTGATGACGCAGATCGCGCCCTACTACTTCGACAACGACCTGATAAGCGCCAACATTCAGGAGGTCGGCCGCGGCGAGCCCGGCGAGACGTTCGTCCTGGAGGTGAACATCAACGACGACGAGCTCAAAACGGAGGTAAGCCGGATCCTCGGCGAGTACGAGGAGCACGTCGACCGCTGGCACGTCGAAGCCGAAAAGGAGACCGCCAACGTCGCCGCCGCCGAGGGCGTCGAACCGCCCGAGGAGAAGGGGGGGTCCGAGTCGACGACGACGTAGGGTCAGCAGCCACGGCAGGGGTGCACCAACCTGTGCCGCCGACGGAGCCTTTTCCTTGACGGCCACCGTGTCACGCTGTATGAGCCACACAGACGCGAGCGATCCCGACATCGAGGACCTCGTCGGCGACGTGTCCCCCTCGTTCGAGCACGTCCTCGCCTGCGTGTTCGGCATCCAGGACCACGAGTCCCGCACCTATCTCACGCTGCTCGACCACCCAGGCAGCACCGTCGCCGAGCTCGCCGACGTGCTCGACCGCGACCGCTCGAACATCAACCGGTCGCTTTCCACGCTCCGCGAGAAGGGCCTCGCCGAGCGTCACCGCCGGCTGCTCGACTCCGGCGGCTACGTCTACCAGTACGACGCCGTCCCCGTCCCCGAGGCGAAGGCGATGCTCCACGCCGCGCTCGACGAGTGGGTGGAGGGCGTTCACGACGCCATCGACGCGTTCGACCCTGACAACGTCGAGTGAGTGGTGTACTTGACGTACGCTTCTCGAAACCCTGCTAGCTGCTTATAAGCGAGTTGTGCGGTTTACGCGGTGAGTGCGACGGCGACCACCTCCAAAGCCCCAGCCGACCCCTTATAAGCGAGTTGTGCGGTGAGCACGACGGCAAACACCTCCAAAGCCCCAGCCGGCTCCGGTCGAGGGGCTCGCTGCGCTCCTCGCTCTCAGCACCGCCCGCTGCGGTGCTTACGTCGCCCATCTTTCCGGAGCCGGCTGCCCCTTTGAGTCCCACCCCGCACAGCACCGCGACCGCACCTCACACCTCCCCAGCCTCGGCGGAGAGCGCGCCGGCGGCACCGCACCACCCGCCGGCGCGCTCCCGCCTCCCTCGCGCTCCGGCTCGCACCCGTTGGGCGCTCGCCGGGCGCGCCACAGCACTGGATGGTGGAATATTCGGATATTCGCGTGCGTGGCAAGCTCCGTCCCCACCGCCCGCCTTAAGAGGCGCGCGGACGGAGGTCGGGGCATGACCCTCGAGCTCGACACCCCGGCCCCCGAGGCGCCCGACTGCGCCGACGACGGGACGTGGCTCGCCTGCATCGAATGTGACGAGACGTTCGCCCCGTTTTCGGCGGTGCGCTACACCTGCGACGAGTGTGACGGCCTGCTGGAGGTGCGCTACGACGACCCGCCGACGTTCGACGACTTCGGCGCCGGCGCGTCCACCGAGGGGCCGGATCGTGGCGTCTGGCGCTACCGCGAGGCGCTCCCGTTCGAGCTCGGCGTGACGCTCCCGGAGGGCGACACCCCGCTGCACGAGGTCCCCCGACTGGAGGAGTCGGTGGGCGTCGAGACGCTCCGGATCAAACACGAGGGGATGAACCCGACGGGGTCGTTCAAGGACCGCGGAATGACCGTCGGCGTGCGCGTCGCCGAGGAGCTCGGCGTCGGCGCGCTCGCCTGCGCCTCGACGGGGAACACCTCCGCCGCGCTCGCGGCGTACGGCGGCCGCGGCGGGATGGAGACGCTCGTCCTGCTTCCGGAGGGGAAGGTCGCCGCGGGGAAGATCGCCCAGGCGAGCCTCCACGGCGCGCGGATCCTGGAGGTCGACGGCAACTTCGACGCCTGCCTCGACATCGTCCAGGAGCTCGCCGCACGCGGCGAGGCGTACCTGCTCAACTCGCTGAACCCGTTCCGCCTGGAAGGGCAGAAGACGATCGGCTTCGAGATTCTGGAGGCGTTCGAGGCCGACTACGGCACCTATCCCGACCGGATCGTGCTACCGGTGGGGAACGCGGGCAACACCTCGGCGATCTACAAGGCGTTCCGCGAGCTGGTGCAGTCGGGCGCGATGGACCCCGCGGAGGTCCCCAAGATCACCGGCGTGCAGGCCGCCGGCGCCGCGCCGATGGTCGAGGCGATCGAAAACGGGGCCGACGAGGTCCGGCGTTGGGAGGAGGTCGAAACGCGCGCGACCGCGATCCGCATCGGCAATCCGGTCAACGCGCCGAAGGCGCTCCCCGGAATCCGCAACACGGGCGGCACCGCGGTCGCCGTCGAGGACGAGGCGATCACCGAGGCCCAGCGCGACCTTGCCGAGGAGGGCGTCGGCGTCGAGCCCGCTTCCGCCGCGAGCGTCGCCGGACTCCGCAAGCTCCGCGATCAGGGCGTCGTCGACGACGACGAACAGGTCGTCTGCCTAACGACTGGTCACCTGTTGAAGGACCCTGACGCCGCCTACGAGGCGGGTCGCAAGCCGGAGCCCGTCGCGAACGACGTGGAGGCGATCGTCGAACTCCTGCAGGACTAATTCGACCGTACCCGCCTGTACCTGCGCTTGCGGCTCCGCTCTCTCGTCCAGTCGCGCCGGCCGACGTTTTTTCGCAGTCACACGTCGTTGTGGGGCGCTCCCACGGTTCGACGGGTAGTGACGAGAATACTCGCCGTCAGCAGTCTTTTGTGCACACATACACAAGCACAACACATGGGAACGAAGACGATCGGGATCCGCGAGGAGGTGTACGAGCGCCTCCGGGCGCGCAAGCGCGACGGCGAGAGCTTCACGGACGTGATCGACCGGCTGATCGACGAGTCGGGCGGCGACTGGCGGGAGGGGTTCGGCTCCTTGTCTCCCGAGGAGACGAACGCGGTTCGCGAGGCGGCGCTCGCGTCCCGCGACCGCCTCGGGGAGGATGCCGCCGCCCGCGGCAGCGAGGCCGCCGACCGACTCGCGGCACGTCGCGACGAGGAGCCCGACGCGTGACGACACACCTGTTCGATACGACGTTCCTCATCGACTATCTCGGCGGCGACGACGGCGTCCGGGAGTACCTGGAGGCGACGGAAGAGGAGCCGCTCTACACGACATCGCTGAACGTCAAGGAGGTGGCAGTGGGCCACCGGCTCACCGACACGTTCGACCGTGCGGCGTTCGCGAGGACGTTCGACTGGCTGGAGGTCGTGCCGTTCACCATCGACCACGCGGTCGAGGCGAGCCGGTTCGAGGCGGCGCTCCACCGTGACGAGGACGTGACGAGACGAGGGGTCGACGCCGCCGCGGCGGACCTGCTGATCGCGGCCGTCGCGTCCGTCGAGGGAGCGACCGTCGTCACGCGGAACGTCGACGATTTCGAGCGGTTCGACGTGCCGGTTGCCGACTACTGAGGCGTCGGTTCGCCCCTTCGTCGCTTCGTCGCTTCACTTCTTCGTCCGTCTATTGGCTCCGCTACTCCGTCGAGCGCTCGTCAGCGGCGTCCAGCGTGATCTCCGTCACGGAGACGATGCGGTCGTCGGCAAGCAGGTCTTCGACGGCGGCGTCGGGCACGTCCTGGTCGAGGTTGTACACGGTGAGCGCCTCGCCGCCGTGGGTCTCGCGGGCGTTGAACATCCCTGCGATGTTGACGTCGTGGTCACCGAGCACGGTGCCGATGAGGCCGATGACGCCGGGCTTGTCGTAGTTGCGCGCGACGAGCATGTGACCGTACGGGACGGCATCGACGCGGAACCCGTCGATCCGGACGATCCGCGGGTCCTCGCCGGCAAAGAGCGTCCCCTCGACGGCGAGCTCCGTGTCGCCGTTGCGGACGGTGACGCGGACGAGACTCTGGAAGTCCTCGGTCTGCCGCGTCTTCGACTCCGTCACCTCGATGCCGCGGTCCTCCGCGAGCTGTGGCGCGTTGACGGAGTTCACCTGCCACTCCAGCGGCTCGAACACGCCTTTCAGCGCGCTCGCGGTGACGAGCTCGACGTCCTCCTCGGCGATGTCGCCCTCGTAGGTCACCTCGATCTCCGAGACGCGACCGTCGAGCAGCTGTGCGGCGACCTTCCCCGCCGTCTCGGCGACGGCGAGGTACGGCTTGATCCGCGGGAAGGCGGTCTCGTCGACGGACGGTGCGTTGAGCGCGTTGAGCACCGGCTCCTCACGGAACGCGGCAATCACGGCCTCGGCCGTGTCGACGGCGACCGCGTCCTGGGCGGCCTCCGTGGAGGCGCCGAGATGCGGGGTGACGACGATATCCTCGACATCGAGCAGCGGCGAGTCGGGGTCGAGCGGCTCCTCAGCGAAGGAGTCGAGTGCGGCGCCCGCGAGCACGCCCTCGTCGACCGCCTCGGCGAGTGCGGGTTCGTCGACGATGCCGCCGCGCGCACAGTTGATGAGGTAGCCGCCCTCGAGCTGGGCCAGCTCCTCCTCGCCGATCATTCCCTCGGTCTCAGGGAGCAGCGGGGTGTGGACCGTCGCGAAGTCCCCGCGGCCGAGCGCCTCGTGGAGGTCGTCCACGAGCTCGGCGCCGAGCCGGTCGGCGCGCTCCTCGGAGATGTACGGGTCGTAGACGACCAGGTCCATCCCGAGCGAGTCGAGCCGCTTCGCGACTTCCTGACCGACGCGGCCGAGTCCGACGATGGTGAGCGTCTTGTTGTTCACTTCGGTGCCGAGGAACGCGCCCTTCGCCCACTCGCCGTCGGTGAGTCGGGCGTGCGCCTGCGGGATCGAGCGCGCGACGGCGAACGTCATCGCGACGGTGTGCTCGGCGGCCGCGCGGACGTTCCCCTCGGGGGCGTTGGCGACGACGACGCCGTGGTCGGTGGCGGCGTCGATGTCGATGTTGTCCACGCCGATGCCAGCGCGCCCGACGATGACGAGGTCGGGTGCCGCCTCGAACACCTCACGGGAAACCTCGGTCCCCGAGCGAACGATGAGCGCGTTGGCGTCACTGACGGCATCGAGCAGCTCGTCGCCCTCGGCGTCGTAGTCGGTCTCCACCTCGTAGCCCTCCTCACGAAGCCGGTCGAGACCGGCGTCCGCGATCGGGTCCGTCACGAGTACCTTCATGCCCGTTTACACCGCCGGCGAGGGGTTAACGCTTTCTTCATCCCGTGGATTTGCCACCCAACTCGATCCGTAATTGTGCATACACTACCCCTTCGTTTCGACTGGAAACTGTCTATCCGTGGGTATTCGTCGGGATCGGTGGACGAGGTGGGCCATCCCGTTTCCGACGCGACTCGGCGGTCGGTCAGCACGCGTCGCACCGCACGACACACCGCGGAGGACAGCACGACGCACCGCGGGGGACAGACCCTTTGAGGGGGCGGTCGTGGCGCACGTATGGACCTCACCATCGTGCTTCTCGGTGCCGCCGCCATCGTCGTGTTGACGGCCGTGAGCGGCTTCTTCTCCAGTTCGGAGCTCGCCGTCTTCTCGGTCGCCCGTCATCGCGTCGATTCGCTTGCGACGGAGGGCGTCCCCGGTAGCGAGTCGCTCGCCGCGCTCCGGGACGATCCGCACAGCTTCCTCGTCACCGCGCTCGTGAGCAACAACATCGCCAACATCGCGGCGGCGTCCGTCGCCACCGCCGTGCTCGTCCAGGCCGGATTCACGGGGAGCCAGGCCGCCACGGGCTCGACGGTCATCACGTCCCTGTTCGTGATCACGTTCGGGGAGATCGCGCCGAAGGCGTACGCCGTCGCCCACGCCGAGAAGCACGCGCTCCGGGTGGCCCGGCCCGTGGTCGTCATCCAGCGCGTGCTCCGGCCGGTCCTCTACGTGTTCGAGGCGCTTTCCGGCGCCGTCAACCGCTTCACCGGCGGCGAAGGGGAGATCGAGTCGTACCTCACGCGCGAGGAGATCGAGACGCTCGTCTTGTCGGGCGAGGAGTCCGGCGCCATCGACACCGGCGAAGGCGCGATGATCCGCGGCGTGCTCGATCTGGAGGCCACCCGCGTCACCGCGGTGATGGTCCCCCGAACCGACATGGTGGCCGTTCCGGCGGACGCCACGCCCGGCGAGGTCGTCTCACTGGCCGCCGCCGAGAACGTGACGCGCCTCCCCGTCTACGGCGAGAACCGGGACGACGTGGTGGGCGTCGTCGACGTACGCGACGCGATCCGCGCCGACGAGCGCGGCGACGACCTCGCGAGCGTGCTCCGGGAGGCCGTCTTCGTCCCCGAGACCAAGCCCGTCGACGAGCTCCTCGACGAGATGCAGCGGGACGGTCACCGCATGGTGCTCGTCGTCGACGAGTTCGGCGCGGTCGTCGGGCTCGCAACACTGGAGGACGCCATCGAGGAGGTGGTCGGGGAGATCGTCGGGCATGATGAAACCGAACACGTTCGGCCGGTCGACGAGGATACCGCCCTCGTCCGCGGCTGGACCACCGTTGCACACCTCAACGAAACGCTCGGGGTCGACCTCCCGGTCGACGGCGAGTTCGAGACCGTCGCCGGCCTCATTCACCACCACACCGGCCAACTCGCCGGCGAGGGCGACCGCGTCGAGATCGGCGAGACGACGTTGACCGTCACGGACGCCACCGCAACCCGCATTCGGCGCGTCCGCGTCGACTACGCTCCCACGGGTGTCGCGGGCGGGTCTACTGCTACGCCCGATGATGTGGATGGCGAAGCGATCGGCCGGACGGAGTAGTCTCGGCGCAGGCGACGCCGGTCGATAGTCGTCCCCGGAGGGTTAGTCGCCGGCGCCGTCGGACGCCTCGCCGTCTTTCGTCGCGCCCTCGGCGTCGTGGATTTCAGTGTCCTCAACGGTATCGGCATCCTCGACGGCCTCAGCATCCGTGACCGTGACATCGCCGTCCGGATCCGTGGGACCCACGGACTCCCCCAACGGCTCCTCGCGCACCCTGACGGCGTTCATCTCGGTCGAGAGGTGTGCGGCGAGTTCGGCGACGACCGCGACAGCGAGCGGGCCGGCGATGATCCCGATGGGACCGATGGTGAGCACGCCGCCGAAGAATCCGATGAAGTAGAGCGTCGCCGGGATCTCCGCCGTCTCGGCCGCGAGACGCGGCCGAAGCAGGAAGTCGGGGGTGGCGGCGATCAGCGCCCACCCAACCACGAGGATGGCGACGGCGGCCGCGGTGTCCCCGAGCACCACGTGATAGCCGGCGAGCGCGAGCACCAACACGCTCGGCCCGACGACGGGGATGAACTGCAGGATCCCCGCCAGCGTCGCCAGGACGACCGGCGAGGGGTAGCCGAACGCGACGAACACGGGGAGCGCGATGAGGAACGTCGCGAACCCGGTGGCTGCCTGCACGACGTAGATCCCGTACAGCGTGCGGCGCGCGCGGTCATGAAGCGTCTCTCCGAGCGTGCGGTAGCTCGGCGGCACGAGTGCGAGCGCGGCCTGACGAGTCCGCTGCTCGTAGTACAGCACCGCGTAGACGACGAACGCGAACAGCGCGAGCTTCACGAGGAGCACCGGCGCGGCGCCGGCGATGCTCCCGCCGGCGGAGAGCAGCAGGCTTCCCGCGAGCTCGGCGACCTCGGCGGTAACGAGCGTGTATTCGAACGGGCCGACCAGCACGGTCACCGACTCCGGGATCGTCTCCAGAAACGCCAACGCGTCGTCGACGCGCAACACCAACACGACGAGAAGTGGCGTCAGCGCGGCGACGAGCCCGAGGAACGCCGCGAACGTCGTGACGCCGGCGGCGACACGCGCCGAGAGTCCTCGGCGGCGGAGCTGCCGTCGAACCGGCCCGAGCACGTACGCGACGGTCATCGCGAAGAAGACCGTCGCGACGACTTCCCACAGCAGGACGGCAGTGAGAACCGCCGCCAGTACGGTGAGACCGCCAATTACGGTGCGTCTGCTCGTCATGTTGTGGTTCGGATGCGCTGACGGCTTAAAAGGGGTGGCCCGAAGGATCGGGCGGTTCTGTAGAAGAGTTGGTGCGGGGAGCGCGACGGCGAACTCCTCCAACGCCCCAGCCGGCTCCGTATAAGCGAGTTGAGCGGTTTATACGGTGAGCACGACGGCGAACGCCTCCAAAGCCCCAGCCGGCGAGTCCCACCCCGCACCGCCCAGCACCGCACCTCGTACCTCCCCAGCCTCGGCAGACGGCCGCCGGCGGGAAACCGCTCCGCCGGCGACCGCTGCCTCCCTCGCGCGCCGGCGACCGCTGCCTCCCTCGCGCGCCGGCGACCGCTGCCTCCCTCGCGCGCCGGCGAGCGCCCGCTGGCGCTCGCCGGGCGCGCCACGTGGAGAGGTTAAAAAGGGTGCAGCGTTCCCCGCCGCAGGATGCTACTCGACCGAGACGAGCAGCGCGTCGACCGCCTCGGCGAACGTCTCCGGGTCCGTCGCGAGCACGTCGGCAGTCTCCTCGTCGAGCGTCTCCTCGATCACGTCGTCGGCGTCGAGGGCGTCGGAGAGCGACCGGTCGATGGCGTCGCTAATCGGCTCGGTCGGGTAGGCGCCGCCCGAGAGCAGCACGTCGGTGCCGTCGTGCCAGACCGCGAGGCGGGCTTCGAGGTCGATGACGCCCTCGACCGATTCCGTGCCCCCGACCGGCAGCTCCATCTCGCCGTCCAGCGGGAACCGGGCGGTGAAGCGGAAGGCGGTCGCCTCGTGGCCGCTGGCGACCGTCACCTCCTCGGTCTCCTCGAGTTCGACGCTCTCCAGCCCGCTCTCGCGGAGCTGGTCGCGGAACGCGGCCTCCGCGGCCGGCTGGACCTCCTCCATCAGCCGCCCGCGCCCGATCCCGCCGGGCAGCTGGTCGATCGCCGGCCGCATGTCGATCCGGGAGGCGAAAAAGAGGACGGGTGACCCCTCCACGCCGAACGCGTCGGCGAGCGCCTCGGCCACGTCGACGTACTCGTAGAGGTCGGTCCGCTCCAGCGCCCGGATCGTCACCGGTCCGAACGACTCCTCGAACACCACGCCGTCGGACTCCTCCAGCAGCCGCCAGCCGTCGTCGATCCGCTGGTCGACGACCGAGGGCCCCGGCACCGCGCCGTCCCGCGTGCCGAGACAGCCGGCGGTCGCGACGGTGCCGGCCGCCGCGCTCGTCGCCAGCAGGCGGCGTCGTGTCGTGACGGGTCCGGCGTCGGTCGACTCGTCTTGCATGTGGCCACGAACGCCACGGCGCGGTATATCGGTGTCGGCGGTCCCGGCAGGTGTCGACACCCGATACGGAGGGCTTAACAACAACTCGGTGCAACAACCCAGTAATGGACGATTTGACGGACGAACCCGGTAAAGACAGCACGCGACGCCGGTTCCTCGCGGCAACCGGAGCCGTAGGTGCCGTCGGGCTCGCCGGCTGTACCGCGGAGCAGACCGACGACGAGGAGACGCCGACCGAGGCGCCCGACGACGGGGACGAAGACGACGAAAACGGCGCCGACGCCGACACCGAGGAGCCGGAGACGCCGACGCTCACCGTCGCCACCTACAGCACGTTCGTCGACGGCGACTCCCCGCCGGGACCGTGGCTGAAGGAGGCGTTCGAGGAGACGCACGACGCCGAAATCGAGTTCGCCGCCCCCGACAACGGCGTCAACCACTACGTCGAACAGGCGAACGCCGGCGTCGACATCGACGCGGACGTGTACGTCGGCCTCTACCCCGACGACCTCGCGCGGATCGCCGGCGAGACGGACGACCCGCTATTCGAGGCGGGCGGACTCGCAGACGTTGCGGGCGCCGAGGACGTTCGTGAGGGACTCCACTTCGACCCCCACGACCGCGTGGTGCCGACCGCGACCAACTACATCAGCCTCGTGTACGACGGGACGGAGACCGACGCCCCCGAGACGTTCGAGGGCCTCCTCGACGAGGAGCACGCCGGCGACCTGATCACCCAGAACCCCGGCGACTCCACCACCGGCCGGGCGTTCCTGCTCCACACGATCGACGCCTTCGGCGACGACGGCGACGACGACTACCTCGACTACTGGGCCGACCTGCAGGACAACGACGTGCGCGTCCTCGGCTCGTGGGACGACGCCTACGCCGCCTGGGAGGGCGGCGAGGCACCGATGGTCGTCTCCTACTCCACCGACCAGGTGTTCGCGAACATGGAGGGTGCCGACCTCGAGGAGCACCAGATCCGCTTCGTGAACGGCCAGGCGTACGCCAACCCCGAGGGAGCGGCGCTGTTCGCCGACGCCGACGAGCCGGAACTCGCCCGCGAGTTCGTCGAGTTCCTGCTCACGCCGGAGGCACAGGGCCGGATCGCGGAGCTGAACGTCCAGTTCCCCGCGACGGAGACGGCGGACCTCCCCGACGACTACGCCGAGCTGGCCCACGAGCCCGAGGAGGCGGTGACGTTCTCCTACGAGGAGCTGGAGGCGAACCTCGACGAGTGGGTGGAGGACTGGGAACGGCAGTTCGCCGGCAACTAACCCGGCGGCGGCTCGCTCATACCACCCGGCGACTCGAAACCGACGCGCACCGACGCGCACCGACTCCGCGTGGCCAACTGCTAAATCCCTCCTGAACCACCGTTCACCAACTCGTGACCACCGACGACCAGTCCGACCGGAGCGCCCGAACGTCGCGCACGCTCCGTGCGGGCATCGAGCGCCGCGCGCTGCCCATCCTCGCGGCGGCGACGGTCGCCGTCCTGCTGGTCGTCTTCTACTACCCGGTCGCCACCGTGCTCGTCGAGTCGGTGGTCGTCGAGGGCGTGCTCACGCTCGCCATCTTCACGGATATCCTGCGCGACCCCTTCTACTTCGGCGAATTTGCCCGGCTGTTCCGGGGAGAATCGCCGATCGCCGTGGGGCTCGACCTGCTCTCAGCCGACCGCAGGCTGGGGATCGTCGGCTTCACGGCGTATCAGGCGGCGCTCTCGACCCTCGCAAGCGTCGCGCTCGGCGTGCCGCTGGCGTACCTGCTGGCGCGTTTCGAGTTTCGCGGACGCCGGACGCTCCGGTCGCTCACGATCCTCCCCTTTGTCCTTCCCTCCATCATGGTTGCGGTGGGGTTCGTCGCCACCTTCGGCCGGAACGGGACGCTGAACGCCGTCCTGTCGCCGTTCGGATTGGGGCCGGTGGAGCTGCTGTTCACCCTCGAAGCCGTGATCATCGCTCACGCCTTCTACAACGCGCCGCTCGTGGCCCGGGTGACGACGGCGGCCTGGGAGTCGGTGGACGCAGGCGCCGTCGAGACCGCCCGGAGCCTCGGCGCCGGCCCGTTCCGGGCGTTCCGCGACGTGGTCGCCCCGCAGGTGTACCCGGCGGTGTTGATGGGTGCCGCGCTCACCTTCGTGTTCACGTTCGGCACCTTTCCAATCGTGCTCGCACTCGGCGGGTTCCAGCTGGCGACCGTTGAGGTGTTCGTTTACCGGCTGATCCGCAACCTCGACTACGCGGAGGCGGCCGCACTCGCCATCATCGAGCTGGTGATCACGCTCGGCGTGCTCCTTGGCTACCTGCGCTACGAGGCCCGTCACGCCGTGCGCTCGCGGGGCGTCCGACCGCTTCCCCGAAAGCGACTGATTCCCGCGACTCCCTCACCGAAGGCGGTGGCCGAGCGGGTCGGGCTGGCCGCGTACGGCGTCGTCGCGCTGTTCGTCTTCGTCGTCCCCGTCGTCTCGCTCGTCCTCTACAGCGTCACCGGCGGGGACGGCGGGTTCACGCTGGACAACTACCGGTTCCTCCTCGACAGACAGCGGGAGGCCGCCGCGTTTCAGGTGCAGCCGTGGAATGCCGTCCGCAACTCGCTCGTCTTTGCCGCCGGCGCCTTGCTGGTCGCACTGCCGATGGGCGTCGTGGTGGCGGTGTTGACGACCCGGCGCTACCGCGGCCGGAAGCTCGTCGACGTGGTCGCGATGGCCCCGCTGGCGGTGTCGGGGATCATCGTCGGCCTCGGGCTGCTCCGCGGGCTCGTGTTCGGCGTCGAGATCGCCGGCTGGCGGATCACGGTGTCGGGCGCGCTCGCCATCGTCGCCGCACACGCGGTGGCGGCGTACCCGTTCGTCGTCCGCACCGTCGCGCCCGGGCTGGAGGGACTCGACCGGTCGCTGGTGGAGTCCGCGCGGGCGCTCGGCGCCTCCCGGGCGCGCGTCCTGACCGACGTGGAGCTCCCGCTCGTCTGGCCCGGGGTGGTCGCCGGCGCCGCCTTCGTCGTCGCCATCTCGATGGGCGAGTTCTCCGCGACCATCGTGCTCGCCACCGGCGCGGACGCGTACACGATGCCGATCGCCATCGAGCGGTACATCGGCCGGCGGCTCGGCCCGGCGACCGCGATGGGCGTGGTGTTGCTCGTCGTCACAAGCGTCAGTTTCGTGGTGATCGACCGCCTCGGAGGAGAGAGCTATGGACTCTGAGGAGCCCGCGGGTGGCGACGGTCGCTCGGATGCTCCCGACGACCATCCAGACCCCTCCGCCGGCCGCCCCACCACCGGTCGTCCCGACGCCCCCGGCCCGGACGCGCCGGTTGCCGTCGAGCTCGACGGCGTGAGCCGGGTGTACGGGGGGACAACCGCGGTCGACGACGTGAGCCTGCAGGTGCGCGAGGGCGAGTTCTTCACGCTCGTCGGCCCCTCCGGCTGCGGGAAGACGACGACGCTCCGGCTGGTCGCGGGATTCGAGCAACCGGATGCCGGCACGGTGCGGATCGCCGGCGCGGACGCGACGGGCGTCCCGCCCGAGGACCGCAACGTCGGCGTCGTCTTCCAGAACTACGCGCTGTTCCCGCACATGACCGTGGGCGAGAACGTGGGGTACGGGCTCAACTTCGCGGACCCGCCCGGCGGCGTCACCGACGAGGAGCGCGTGACGGAGCTGCTGGAGCTGGTCGACCTCGGCGGGATGGCCGACCGCGACCCGGAGAGTCTCTCGGGCGGACAGCAACAGCGGGTGGCGATGGCGCGCGCGCTGGCGCCCGGCCCGGACGTGCTCCTGCTCGACGAGCCGATGAGCGCGCTCGACGCCCAGCTCCGCGAGCGCCTCCGGATGCAGGTGAAGGCCATTCAAACGGAGCTGGGGATCACCACCATCTACGTCACCCACGACCAGGAGGAGGCGCTCGCCGTCTCCGACCGCGTCGCCGTGATGCGCCAGGGCGCCCCCGAACAGGTCGCCCCGCCGCGGGAGGTGTACCGCCGACCGGCCTCCCGGTTCGTGGCCGAGTTCGTCGGCGACAACAACGTGCTCTCGGGCACCGTCACCTCGGTTTCGACACGGGCCGGTGAGTCGGAAGAAGCCGCATCCGACGAGGCCGGCGGGGGCGGATCTCCAGTAGAAACGAAGGGGGTTGGTGGCGGGTCACACGGGGACGGGGACCCCGGCGTCGTTGCGACCGTCGATGTCGGTGGCGCGTCGCTCAACGTGGGCGTCGATGCGGACCGGGAGGTCGCCGCCGGTGATCAACTGACGTTCTGTGTCCGACCGGAGAATCTCCTTGTCGGTGGTGAAACGGGTGAGCAGGCGAATGCGGCCGCCAACACCCTCACCGCGACCGTCGAGAGCGCGGAGTTCCTCGGGGAGACCACCCGGGTTCACCTCGACTGGGGCGGCCGCGAACTGGTGGTGCGCACGCTCGACCCCCTCGCCGGCGAGGTCGTCGTCCGCTTCGACCCCGCCGACGCGCACGTCGTCGCGGTGGCGTAGTCGGGAGAAAGCACTTGTCCGGAGGCGGTCGAGCAGGGTCCATGGAGCGCCGCACGCTGATCGGCCTCCTCGGCGTCGGAACGCTCGGCGCCGTCGCCGGCTGTGGCGACCGGACCGAGAACGGAGCGGACGGAGAGGAGACCGACAATGGGAACGACGGCGAAACCCCCACCCCGGACACGCCAACGCCCGACCCCACGTACGACCTGTCGTACGTCATCGACAACCGGACCGAGGAGTCGGAGACGGTTACGGTCCGGATCGCGTCGGCCGACGACGAGGTCGCACACGAGCGGAAACACAAATTCGGCCCGGATGCGACCCCAAGCGACGAGGTAACGGTCAACCGAGACGCCGAGTGGGAGCTGACCGCGGAGGCCGACGACGGCCACGGCGACACGCACACGGTGCGGACGGGAGAGGACGACCTGAACGTGGAGATATACGTCAGAAGCGGCCGCATTGAGATCGTGCAGCTTCAGCTGGACTAACGGCGATACTACTGGCCTCCGCTCTCGACGGGAACGGCCCTTTTGAACCCCATCGGAGACAGGTTCTGGTCCAGCCCCGGCCTATACGGGACCCTCGATGAGTGAGATCGGGAGTGAGTATTGCAATCCGTCGCCGGCGGTAGGGTATATAAACCGTCGAGAGTGGCGGTGACGCCTCTTTTATAAACGGGGGCGCGGTGCGGTGGCGCGCCCGGCGAGTGCCCCGCGGGCGTGAGCCGGAGCGCGAGGGAGGTCGGCGGCGGCCGCGGCGGTGCGGTCCCGCGGCCGCCGTCGACCGAGGCTGGGGAGGCGTGAGGTGCGGTTGCCGTGCTGTGCGGGGTGGGACTCAAAGGGGCAGCCGGCTCCGGGAAGACGGGCGACGTAAGCACTCAAAAGGCCGGGCGGTGCTGAGAGGCCTTTTGAGCGCGCAGCGAGCCCCTCGACCGGAGCCGGCTGGGGATTTGCAGGCGGTCCTCACGTGCGCAGAACCAGTAACTCACCAACAAACGCTCTTTATAAACGGAAGACGGAAACATCCACGTCTCGCTTATAAGCGCCTCATCCACTCACGTACAACACCCACTCCCGATCTCGATCACGAAGCAGTCTCGGTCAATCACGTGGGTCACCAATAGTGTCTCTCAAAAAGGGCAGTTCAACGGAGCCACACGAACGGCTTACAACGCCGGCCCCGCTAGGGTGAGCCATGGCCTCGGAGATCTGCCACGTCTGTGGAAAGAAGGTGCGGATCGCCGGCGGTATCGGCGACCTCTGGAACTTCGCGTTCGAGTCGACGCAGGGGATGACGCTCGAACTGGCCGACGGCTCCGAGTTCTTTCTCTGTTTCGACTGCATGGAGAACCTGCCCGGCGACCACGAGCCGACCGCGGAGGACGTGGAAGCACTGAAAGCCGAAACGGAGCCGTACGAGGACGACGGCAACCACTTCTGGCACTGGCGGTAGGTCGCCGGCGACCTCAGGGTCGCCGGCGCAGCCGTCCAGGCCGGCGTCCGCCCCTTCCTCCGCGCCGTTTAAACCGCCGAACCGTCTATCGGTGACGTAATGAGCGACTCGCGAGAGTTCTGTCCCCGCTGTGGCGACGCCGTCCCCGAGCGGCGCGAGCCGCTGCCGGGCGAGCCCCGGGGGCGGGACGCGCTGTTGTGTGACGACTGCTACTTTGCGGATTTCGAGCTGGTCGACGCGCCCGACCGCATCGAGGTGTTGGTGTGTTCGGGCTGTGGCGCCGTCCATCGCGGCGAATCCTGGCGCGACGTGGGCGCCCGCGACTACACCGACGTGGCGGTCGACGAGGTGGCGGAGACGCTCGGCGTCCACGTCGACGCCGACGACGTGGAGTGGGGCGTCGAGCCCGAGCAGATCGACGAGAACTCGATCCGGATGCACTGCCGATTCTCGGGCGTCGTGCGCGGCACCCTCCGGTCACAGGAGGTAATGGTGCCTGTAAGCGTGGCACGCGGCACCTGCGACCGATGCGGGCGCATCGCCGGCGGGTACTACGCCGGGACCGTCCAGGTTCGGGCGGACGACCGGACGATCACCGCCGAGGAGCGCGCGGAGGCAATCGAGATCACGGAGTCGTACGTGGCGAAACAGGAGGGGAAAGGCGACCGTGAGGCGTTCATCACGGAGATCAAGGAGACCGACGACGGCCCGAACGTGAAGCTTTCCTCGAACAAGCTGGCCCAGAACGTGGCGACCCGGATCACCGAACAGCTCGGCGGGAGCTTCGAGTCGTACCCGACGCTGGCCACGGAGGACAGCGACGGCAACGAGGTGTACCGGGTGACGTTCGCGGTCCGCCTTCCCCGATACGCCACGGACGAGGTGATCGACCCGAACGACGGCGACGGGCCGGTGCTCGTCACGAGCGTCTCCGGCCGGTTACAGGGCGTCCGGCTGGCGACCGGCGAGCCGTACACCTCGGAGTTCGAGGAGGGCGACGCGCCGGACGCCGACCGGCTCGGCACGCGCGACGACGCCGTCGAGACGACGGTCGTCACCGTGGAGGACGAGAACGCGGTCCAGATCCTCGACCCGGAGACGTACGAGGCCAAGACGGTGCCGAAACCGGACTACTTTGAGGACGGCGCCGACACCGTGCTCGCGTTCAAACACCGCGGCGACGTGTACGTGATGCCGGCGGGCGACGCGGAGCTCGCCGCCTAACGGCGGGAGATTTCGGGACGCAACTGGCGAAGACGCGAGAGAGAGGCGCTCGCCGACGAGGGCGCCGCTCGGCGGGAGAAGCGAACGGAAAACGGGCGGACGGTGGTCGTGTGGTCGGAGTCGGGTCCGTGTCGGTGCCGGCGCCGTCAGTCCGCGCGGGCGGGCTGGCCGCCGCCGAGCGCGGCGGCGCGCTCGGACTCGGTGACCTCGATGCCGCGCTTCTCCAGCTGCTCGATGAACTCCTCCTCGCTGAGCCCCGCCTGTTTCGCGGCCTGGGACAGCGTCAGCGTTCGCGCACCGTACAGCGTCAGCGCACTCGACAGCCCGTTCGTTGCCATACTCACCCGTCCGACGTGGAAGATAATGAAGGTTGCCAATTCTTAGAGGGCCCTGATACACCTTATATGCTATTAAGTAGCACGCCTTGGGCGTACGTCCAATTAAGGCAAGGGGGTGAGACTGATTTTTCTCGGTATGTGAACCACCGACGATGCCACCCCGCAGGAATTATACCGTTCGATGGCTCAGATGGATTATGGACCGACAGAAGTTCTTCGCGCTGTTCTTCGCGTTCCTCATGGTCAGTTCCATGGTCGCGTGGGGCGTCACCGCGCTGTAAGCGTGGTTACGCCTCGGAAAACTCGCGCTTCGTAGCGGGAGCGCTACCGAGCGTGGGCGCTCGTTCGGGGCGATGTCGTCAGCCGTCGCCCCACACGTCCGAGAGCGGGTGGTCCTTGCGGCGGTCGGCGTCAGCCTCCGATCGGGTGCGGGTCGAGCCGCCGGAGGTGCCGGAGCCGTCCGAACCGCCGGCGCTTGAAGAGGTACCGTGAGCGCCGGAACCGCCCGAATCGCTTCCGCCACCCGACGAGCCAAGCGAGGACGATCCCCCTGTGGCGCCGCGGGCGCGACCGGCGCGCCCCGGGCCGGACGAGTCGGCGTCGATGCCGGCGAGCGCGGCGGACGGGTCGAAGTCGGGAAGCGAGGGCGACGACATCGCCTCGATCTGGTCACGGAACCACGGCGGGGTGTCGGCTTTGGCGCGCTCGAACAGGTCGAGCAGGGAGTCGTCGGCGAGGTAGGTGGCGCCGTAGTCGTCGGGCGCACGCACGACCCGGCCACACGCCTGGATGACGGTGCGGAGCGCGGCGCGGTGGTACCACGGCCACTGACCCTCCTCCAGCCGACGGGCAACCCGCGAGTCGTTGGTGTTGAGGTACGGCGCCTTGCAGACGACCTGCCAGCGGCAGAGATCGCCGTTCAGGTCGAGCGCCTCCTCCATCTTCACCGAGACGAACACCTCGGGGTCGTCGGTGGCCTTCCACGTCTCCAGCTCCGCGTCGCGGCTCTCCTTCGTGTGCCGGCGGACGCGGGCGGCGACGCCGAACTCGCCCAGTTTCTCGACGAGGCGGTCAGCGATCGCGTACGAGTGGGCGTGTATCAGCCCCTTCTCGTCGGGGTGTTCGGCCATCAGCCGGACGATCAGCCGGGCGATCTTCGGCACCGTCTCGTCGCGGTGCTCGTACGTCATCGACCCCTGGGTCACGTCGTAGAGGGGGCGGTGTTCGAGCGGGAACGTGTGTTCGACGTCGACGAGCGCGACGTTCTCCGGGCGGAGCCCGACGCCGCGACAGAACGCCTCCTTCGAGAGGATGGTCGCCGACAGCAGCGCGAACTTGTTGCCACGGTCCCAGACGGTGTGTTTGAGGTAGCGCGCGGGGTCGAGCGGCTTGATCGTGATCGCAGTCCCCTCGCCGCCGGGCTGGTCGACGACCCACGTGGTCGGGGAGTCGAGGTCGCGGTAGTCCTCCAGAAACCAGCTCAGCTCGGAGATCAGCTCCTGCAGCCGGTCGCGGCGAGCCACCTCCTCGGGTTCGAGCTCGGGACGGCCGACGAGCTCGTCTTTCGCCCGTTTGGCGACGCCCTGCAGCGTCTCGACGAACCGGGCGGTGCGGTCGATCGGGTCCTCCTCGGCGCCGGCGTCGGCGTGTACGTCGGGGACGCCCACGTCGTCCCAGACGGGGACGCGTTCGGGCGAGAGCTCGACGGTCGCGTACATTTCGGCCCACTCCGCAAGCCCGTGTGCCTCGTCGATCACGACCACGTCCCGCTTGCGGAACACCTCCGAGCCGGCGGTCTGCATGAAGTACGCCAGCGTCATCGCCGCAAAGCGGTTCGCGGAGGCGATGGCGCGGTCCGAGAAGTACGGGCAGCGGTGTTTGACGGTGCAGTCGAAGCCGCGCTGGCGGACGCAGGGCGCGCGGTTCACCGGCGTGTCGTGTTCGCCGGGGAGGATGCAGTCGTAGTTCGATTTCCCCCGGATCACGTTGAGGTCCTCCAGCAGGTCGTCGGTCGCCACGTCGTCGAGCTGGGAGACCTGCGGCGTCGTGTAGTAGGCGTCGATCGCCTCGCTGGGGGCGGCGTCCTCGACCCGGTGGGCGGCGCCCATCACGGCGCGCGCGAGCAGGGACTTGCCGCTGCCGGTGGGTGCGCGCACGAGCACGACGTCGTTGCCGGCCGCGAAGGCGTCGCGAATGTCCGCAAGCGCCTGTTCCTGAGCGCCGCGGTGTTCGGGGGCGGGGAACTCCGCGGGGATCCGGTCGGGGTCCACATCCGTGCCTGGTGCGCTATTGGCCTAAAGGGCTCGGAGTGCGTGAGCGACTGAAGGGAGCTCACGGTAAGACGAGCGGTGAAACCGCGAGTCCGCGGTGTGCGTGGCCGACCGGAGGGAGGCCACGTCAAGACGAGCGTGGCGAGGGCGACCGGAAGGAGCCCTCGAAAAGCGAACGGCGAAGCCGTGAGCGGCGTAGCCGCGAGTCCGCGCTGTGCGCGGTGACCGCACCTACGGCGCCCGCCGGCGCCGCCCGCCCCTCAAAAGAGGAGCGCGGCGATCCTGTCGCCGTACGCCAGCAGGGCGCCCGTCCAGACGAAAAACAGGGCGATCCAGAGCGGGCCGATCACCTTCAGGTCCCGTCCGAACTCCTCGTCATTCACGTCACCGGTGGTGTGGGAGGTGAAGCTCATACGGGCGTCTGTAGCCGCTCTATCAGCCAGTCGCTAACTCTTCATTGTTCGGGGCTTGAAAAAGGACCGCGAAGAAACGAACAACCGCCCGATCGTTTATGGGAGTGCGGCGGCACTACCGAGCATGGACTGGCAGGAGGCGGAACGGGAGTTCGAGGACGCCGCAGTGGCGCGGGAGACGCTCCCGCAAACGTTCGAGCACACCGTCGAGCGCAACGCCGACCGGATCGCCCAGCGGTATAAGGGCGGCATCCACGACCGGTCGCTGGTGTCGGCCGGCGTGCTCGATCCCGCGCCGGCGGGCGACTACGCCGACGCGACCTACGCCGAGATGGGCGATATCGTCCGGAACCTCGCGGCGGGGCTGCGCGAGCTCGGCATCGAGGCGGACACCCGCCTCGCCATCTACGCGCACACCCGGATGGAGTGGGCGCAGACGGACTTCGCGGCGCTGGCTGCGGGCGCCGTCGTCACGACGGTGTACCCCTCCTCCTCGCGGTCGCAGCTGGCGTACCTGCTCGAAGACCCCGAGGCGACCGTCGTCGTTGCGGAGCATCGCGAGCTGGTCGACGAGGTGCTGGCGGTGCGCGACGAGCTCGACCACGAGCTCGACGCCGTCGTCTCGATCGACGACCTGCCCGCCGGCGAGTACCCCGACGACGTGTACACGCTCGGGGAGGTCCACGAACTCGGCGCCGAGGCGTTCGACGCCGACGCCTACGAGTCGTGGGTGGAGGCGACCGACGTCGACGACCTCGCGAGCCTCATCTACACCTCGGGGACGACCGGGCGGCCGAAGGGGGTCCGGCTCACTCACTCCAACTTCCGCGAGAACGTCACCCAGTGTTACCGGCGATTCGCGGACCGGCCGGACCGCGACCCCGACGTACCGGGCATCTCCGCGGAGTCCACCACGCTCTCCTTCCTCCCGCTCGCACACGTCTTCGAGCGCATGGCGGGCCACTACATGATGTTCGCCGCCGGCGCCACCGTCGCGTACGCCGAGAACCCGGACACGCTCCGGGAGGACTTCGGACTGGTGAACCCGACGACGACGACGAGCGTCCCCCGCGTCTACGAGAAGCTGTACGACGCGATCCGTGAGCAGGCCGGCGAGTCGCCGGTGACGGAGGCGATCTTCAACTGGGCAGTCGAGGTGGGAAAAGAGCACCACGAGGCGGAGAATCCGGGCTTCATCCTCGACAAGAAGCGTGCGCTGGCGGACAAGCTCGTCTTCTCGAACGTCCGCGAGGCGATCGGCGGCAACATCGACTTTTTCATCTCCGGTGGCGGCTCGCTGTCCGCCGAGCTGTGCGCGCTCTACCACGCGATGGACCTCCCGATTCTGGAGGGGTACGGGCTCACCGAGACCTCGCCAGTCATCGCCGTCAACCCGCCGGAGGCGCCGCAGGTGGGCACCATCGGCCCGCCGGTCGTCGACACGGAGATCGCGATCGACGACGCGGTCGTCGGCGAGGAGGTCGCCGACCTCGAGGGCGACGTGGGCGAGCTCCTCGTGCGCGGCCCGCAGGTGACCGACGGCTACTGGAACAAGCCGGATGCCACCGAGGAGGCGTTCACCGCGCCCGACGAGCTTCCGGACTCCGTCGTCACCGCCGGCACCCCGCCCGCCGAGCGCGGCGGCGACCCGGACGAGCCGTGGTTCCACACCGGCGACATCGTCCAGCTTCGGCCGGACGGCTACATCGCGTTCCGCGAGCGCGCCAAACAGCTGCTCGTGCTCTCGACCGGCAAGAACGTCGCGCCCGGCCCGATCGAGGACCGGTTCGCGGCCAACGAGTTCGTCGAGCAGTGCATCGTGCTCGGCGACTCCCGAAAGTTCGTCTCCGCACTCATCGTCCCGAACTTCGCCCGTGTGGCCGAGTGGGCCGAGGGGCGCGGCTTCGATCTTCCGGACGACGAACAGGCAATCTGCCGCGACGAGCGCGTCCGTGACCGGTTCCAGGAGGAAGTCGACCGCGTCAACGAGGAGTTCGAGACGTACGAGCAGATCAAGCAGTTCCGGCTCGTTCCCGAGGAGTTCTCCGAGGAGAACGACCTGCTCACCCCGACGATGAAAAAGAAGCGCCGCAACATCCTGGAGCGGTTTGCCGACGAGATCGAGATGATCTACGAGTCGCCCGACGGGAGCGACGTCGACGACTGAACGACGAAGGCGATTCAGTCGGCTCTTTTTCCGTGGTTGGTGCGGGGAGTACGACGGCGGACGCCGCCAGAGCCCCAGTCGACTCCTTATAAGCGAGTTGAGCGGTTTACGGAGTGAGAACGACGTCGAACACCTCCGAAGCCCCAGCCTGCTCCGGTCGAGGGTCTCGCTGCGCGCTCAAAAGGCCTCTCCGCACCACCCGGCCTTTTGAGTGCTTGCGTCGCCCGTCTTCCCGGAGCCGGCTGCCCCTTCGAGTCCCACCCCGCTCCGCACAGCACCGCACCTCACACCTCCCCAGCCTCGTCGTCGCCTGCGGCGACGACTCCCTCGCGCGCCGCCGAGCGCCCAGCGGGCGCTCGCCGGGCGCGCCACAGCCACTCAAAAGGGGCGTAGCTGCATTGCTAGCCGAAATCTCACTTATAAACCCGACACGAATCAGGGTGGACCTTTATCGTGTTTCCGCCGGATCGGTGGCGTATGAGACACGCGAAAGGGGAGCTGTTGCGGGTCGACCTGACGGAGCGCACCGCCACGACGGAGCCGGTCGCCGAGGTTGCCGAGGAGTTCGTTGGCGGGCGCGGGCTCAACACCCGGCTGGCGTACGACCGGATCCCGTTCGACGCCGACCCGCTCGGGCCGGAGAACCGCCTCTACTTCTCGACGGGGCCGATGCAGTACTCGACCACGTCGTACACCGGTCGAATGTCGGCGACGGGCGTGTCGCCGCTGACGGACGGCCTGCTGTCGTCGAACGCCGGCGGGTTCCTCTCGCGGAACTTCACCGGCGCGGGGTACGCGGTCGTCGAGCTCGTCGGCGCGAGCGACGAACTGCTGGCGGTCCACGTCCGCGAGCCGGACGCGGACGGCACGCCGAACGTCGAGTTCGAGGAAGTGCCCGACCTCGCTGAGGCGGAGGTGTCGGCCGTCTCCGACAGATTCGCGGAGAGCCACGACCTCGACGCCGAGAACCTCGCCTGCATCGGGCCGGCCGGCGAGAACGGCGTGCGGTTCGCGTCGATCATGACCTCCGACACGCGCGCGTTCGGGCGTGGCGGGCTCGGCGCCGTGCTCGGCGCCAAAGGCGTGAAGGCGCTCTCGTTCGACGGCGACGCGGACGCCGACGTGGACATCGAGTGGCCCGACGACGCCGGCGAGATCCACCGCGAGGCCGCCACCGCCGACGACATCATGAAACGCCAGGGCACGGCGAGCGTGACGGAGCTCGCCAACGAGGTCGGAGCGCTCCCCTCCTACTACTTCTCGGAGCAGTCCTTCGAGGGCGCCGAGGGGATCTCCGGCGACCGCGTCGAGGAGAAGAAGTACAAGAAGGGCACCTGCTCGCAGTGTGCGTTCGCCTGCAAGCTCCCGACCCGCGACGAGGAGCGCGGGATCGAGACGGAGGGGCCGGAGTTCGAGACGGTGATGGCGTTCGGCTCGAACGCCGGCGTCGACGACATCGTCGACGTGATGCAGGCAAACGAGCTGTGTGACGAGCTCGGGATGGACACCATCTCCTGTGGCGACGTGGTGTCGATGTTCTTAGAAAGCGAAGACGAGTTCGGCAACGCCGACCTCGTCCACTCGGTCGTCGAGCAGATCGCCTACCGCGAGGGCGTCGGCGACAAGCTCGCGGAGGGTGTCCACCGCGCCAGCGAGGAGTTCGGCGCCGAGGACTGGACCGTCAAGGGAATGCCGTTCTCGGGCCACGACGGCCGGAAACTCAACGGACAGGGGCTCGGGTTCGCCACGGCGAACCGCGGCGCCGACCACATGTACGGCGAGTTCTACCCCTACGAGTACCCGCTCGTGGACAAAGACCAGGCGCTCGACCCCGCGGGCCTCGACGGCAAGCCCCCGCTGCTGGTGACAAAGGAGAACCGCAACGCGGTGCTCGACTCCGCCGTCGTCTGCAAGTTCTCGCGGGGAACCGTCACCGACGACCACCTCGCAACCCTGCTCGACGCCGACTACGACGACCTGCTGGCGATCGGCGGGCGGATCGTCGAGCTGGAGCGCGCGTTCAACAACGCCCGCGGCTTCGACCGCGGCGACGACACGCTCCCCTACGAGGACCAGATCCCGGGCTTCGAGGCCGGCCTCTCCGAGTACTACGAGCTCCGCGGCTGGAACGACGACGGCACCGTCCCCGGCTACGAGGCGGGCGACGTGCCCGCGGTCGCCGACGACTGAGCGCCGCCGGCCGCCGTCGACCGCCATCGACCGTCGCCGACCGCCATCGACCGTCGCCGACCACCCACCGCCGCCGACCACCCACCGCCGCCGACCGCCGTCGACCACCGCCGACCGCCCACCGCCATCGAGCGACCGAGACACAAAGCACAGTTTGTGCCTCCGGCGGCCTTTAGGGGGATTTCACCGGACACACGCACATGCACAGACGCCGCCTCCTCGCGAGCGTGATCGGAGCGGCCGGCGTTCTCGCCGGCTGCACCGCCCGGATACCGTTCGGAAGCGAGACGGTCCCCGAACGGGAAGCCCCGGAGCGACCGTCCCCGCTCGACCCGGAGTCGGTCGTCGACTACGTGGCCGAGTACGAGGCCGTGCGGGCCCACAACACCCTTCGCGGGGAAGACGTGACGGAGCTGAACCTCTCGGCGGACGCCGCGCTGGAGTACGAGGCCGTCGGCGGCTACCACCTCTCGGCACGCCACGCCGGCAGCGTGTACAGTCGGCGTGACGGGAACGAGAGCGTCGGCGAGGTGTACTCCGACCGCGTCCCCTATCGCGTCACTGCCGAGGAAACACGGCGAGCGAGCGTCACCCGGGAGTCCGCCGAGGATCCGCTAACGCCGGATCCCGACGAGAACGGAGACGGAGTGGAGAACGGCGACGGAGTGGAGAACGGCGACGGAGTGGAGAACGGCGACGAAGCGGCGAACGACGAAGCCGTGGAGGCGCCGCTCGGCCTTCGGCTGGTCAACTTCGCGGAGGCGACGGCGGCGATCGACCTCCACGTCGAGCACGACGGCGAGCCGGTTTCCGATTCGACACGGGAGCTTGACCCCGGCGAGGCCGTCGTGATAACCGGCCTTGCGGCCGTTGCCGGCGACTACCGCGTCGTCGCCGCCGTCGAGCTCGGCGGGATAACCGGCAATGCCCGGATCTCGGTGACGCTCCCGGACGTCGAGCGCGGACCGAACGTCGAGGTGGCGGTGACCGACGACGGAACGGTGGCACGCGGGCTATCGGGCGCGGCGCTGCTCTGAAAAGGGCAGTCCGGCGCGCCGGCTACTTTTCGGTGAACGTCACGCCGTGAAGCTCGAAGCGCGCGCCGCCCGTCTCACTCTCGGTCAGCTCGACCGTCCAGCCGTGCGCCTCGGCCATTTCGGCGACGATGTTCAGCCCGAAGCCGGTCCCCTCGGGGTTCGTCGTCACGCCCGGCTCGAACACCTCCTCGCGCCGGTCTTCGGGTATTCCGGGGCCGTCGTCGGCGACGAAAAAGCCGTCCGCAAGCGCGCCGACCGTGACGCGAACCGCGCTGCCAGCGTGTTCGACCGCGTTCCGGAACAGGTTCTCGAAGGCCTGTCCCAGCCGGCTCCGGTCGGCGCGGATGACGGCATCCTCGCTGACGACGAGTTCGGCGTCCGCGGTGTCGACGCTCTCCCAGGATTCCGTGGCGAGGTCGGCGAGCGACACCGGCTCCGTCTCGGTTGCGTCCGCGTCCTGTCGGGCCAACTGGAGCAGGTCGGCGACGAGCGCCTCCATGCGCGAGAGCGCGCGCTCGACCGCTTCGAGGGACTCGATCGCGGCCGCCAGTTCGTCGTCCGAACCGTCGTCAGCGTCGACCGACGCCAGCGCTTCGCGCGCGAGTTCGACGTGCCCGGCCGCGACGGTGAGCGGGTTCCGCAGGTCGTGGCTCACGATGCTCGCGAACTCCTCCAGCCGGTCGCGCTCGCGGGCGATGTCGTCCTCCCGACCGCGGAGCTGACGCTCCCGCTCGATCCGGACGAACACCATCGTCACGGTCGACGCCCAGAGACGGGAAATCGCCAGATCGGTCGAGTCGAACGCGGCTGGCTCCGTCGCACCGACGTTCAACACGCCGTACCGGCCCAGTGGGAGGACAAACTCGCTGCGGATCGGCGTATCGGGATTAAATCGGTCGGGATCAGCATGTGTGTTCATGACGTACTCCGCGCGGCCACGTTCGAACGCCTCCCACGAGATGCTCGGGTCGTCGGGACCGTACGTCGGGTGCTCGTCGACGAGTTCCGCGGACTGGTCGGTCCAGGCAGCCGGCTCTAGCCGGTCTTCCTCGTCGTCGTACAGCCAGATCGCGGCGATGGGGAATCCCAGTACCTCCTGGATGCTCTCGACGGCGAGCTCCGCGGCTGCTTCACGGTCCGTCGTCTTCAGCAGCGTTCGTGTCGCCTCGTGGAGCGTCTCCAGCGTGTCGGTCCGGTTACGGAGCGCCGCCTCGCGGTCGTGTTTCTCGGAGACGTCGACGATCGTCGCGACGACGAGCGTCTCTCCGTCGTGGGTGAACGGGCCGAGGCTGATCTCGACCGGGATCTCCGTGCCGTCCTTCCGTCGAGCGTAGAGGTCGCGCTCCTCGCCCATCGGACGGGGATACGGGTCGACGTAGTACTCCTCGCGCTCGGCGGCGTGCGCCTCACGGTCGGGGTCGTGGAGGAGGGTCTCGACCGGTTCTCCCTCCAGCTCCTCGGGGGCGTAGCCGAGCACGGGCTCGACCTTCGTGTTGGCAAACCGGATCCGCCCGTCGGTGTCAGCCACCACGACGGCGTCCGGCGAGGCCTCCAGGATGTCGTGGTACGACTCCATCCGGTTACTCCTCGCTGCCGGAGTGGACGTGGCCGCACTCGGGACAGCGCACCTCCTCGCCGCGGAGGTCGGCCGAGGACTCTCGCACCTCGCGCATCACCTCCGAGATGCGGTCTTCGGCCTCCAGCTCGTCGGCGACCGCGAGGTCGACACCCTCCACTTCGAGGAGGAACTTCGCGATCTCCGTCACCTCGTACATCATCTCGTCGAGGTCCTCGGCCGTGAAGAAGCCGGACATCGCCCCGTAGAGGAACGTCGCGCCCGACTTGGTCACCTTTTCCTCGAAGGAGTAGCGCGCCTGATTGACCGCCTGCGGCGTGTACGTGTCGGTCATGAAGGGGACGAGCTCGGGGAGGTTCTCGCCGATCTTCGTCATCTCGACGCCCGTCTCGGTGCGGAAGTCCGCACACAGCCGCGCGATCGCCCACTCGCGGGCGGTGACGTAGGTGCGGTCGCGCAGGAACTCGTTGACGCGCTCGTAGCTGGCGCCGTCCATCTTCGTGAACCGCTCGTACTTGCGCACGTCGGCCGGCACGTCGGGATCGGGAGTCCCGTCGGAGGGCTCCGGTTGGTTCTCGGCGTCGGCGGCGTCGGCGGCGTCGGCGGCGTCGGCTGCGGCGCCCTCCGTTTCGGGGGGGCCGGCGTCCCCGTCGGCGCCCGCATCCGTGGCCTCCGTCGCGCCGGCGTCCGCTGGCTCGGGGTCGGACTCGCGCCCGGACTGGTCGGTCATGCACGAAGTATGCCGACGGCCGGGCAAAAGGGTTGCCGGTGGGACCCTCGACGGACGCCGGCGGACGGCGCCATCGGACGCCGCCGTCGAACGACCATTTATCACCCCCGCGGTGGTCGTGTGGACCATGAAGGTGCTTTGCGGGATCGGGGGTAGCGACGACTCGCTGCGCGCGCTGGAGCGAACGGTCGCCCGCGCCGCGGCGGCCGGCGACGACCTCACGATCGCGGTCGTGGACAATCCGGATTCGCCACGGTCGCCCGAGGAGCTTGTCGAGCACGCCGAGGAGGCGGTCGCGGACGCCGGCATCGACGCGGAGATCCGCCGTCTGGAGGGCGACGCCGGCAGCCGGCTGGTCGACATCGCCGAGCGCGAGGGGTTCGAGGAGATCGTCCTCGGCGGCGGGAAGACCAGCCCGATGGGGAAGATCACGATCGGGTCGATCGCGGAGTTCGTCCTGCTGAACGCCAACACCTCGGTCACGCTGGTCAGATGAGCGAGCGACGATTCCCGGACGAGCCGGCCGACGACTTCGAGGCGCCGCCGGTCGCGTTCGAGGACAAGGAGGGACGCGAGATCGAGATCCGCGCGTTCGACGGCGACGATGCCGAGCGCGACGCGCTCGTCGAGATGTACGACACGTTCGATCCCGCCGACCGCGCGCAGGGGATCCCCCCGGGCGGCGAAGACCGGATCCGCGAGTGGCTCGACACCATCCTCGCCGGCGACTGTCTGAACGTGATCGCGTGGGACGGCGAGGACGCCGCGGGCCACGCGACGCTCGTCCCCGACGACACCGACACGTTCGAGCTGGCGATCTTCGTCCACCAGGACTACCAGGAGGCAGGGATCGGCACCCGGCTGATTCGCGCGCTGCTTGGCCACGGCCAAGCGAACGGCGTCGAGACGGTGTGGCTCACCGTCGAGCGCTGGAACCGCGCCGCCGTCGCGCTGTACAAGAAGATCGGGTTCGAAACCTCCGACGCGGAGAGCTTCGAGCTGGAGATGACGTTGCGGCTGCACGAGGCGGGCGAGAGCGAGGAGTAGCAGCGTCTTTGCGGGGGATCAACAACGGAAGGGAACGCGACGCCGGCTACACCGACAACACGGGCTGGCTCGCGTACAGAAGCACGTACTCGGCGGCTTTCTCCAGCACCTCGCCGGGGTCGCCGGAGACGGGTTCGCGGGGGACGACGATGAAGTCGGCGTCGAGCTCCTCGGCGGTGTCGAGCACGACGCTGCCGGGATGGACGGTCTTCACCTTCGTCGAGAAGCCGTACGCGATGGAGTTGCTGTGGGGGACGCCGGCGGCGTCCGCGCGCTCGGCGACGCTGTCGGTGAACGACTCGGTGTCGGCGGCGACGTCCTCCTTTTCGACCGCGCCGGTCTCGATGGCGCGGACGCGGTCCTCGCCGAGCACGTACAGCGCGTGGACGGCGGCGTCGTACTCGCTCGCGACCGCGATCGCGTAGTCGACGGCCTCGTGGGACTCCTCGCTCCCGTCGACGGGAACGAGGACGAGGTCGATCTCGAGGTCGGCCATACCGGCTCGTCGGCGGCGAGGGTCAAAAACCCCGCTGTCTCCCGGTTCTTCGTGAGGGTTCCGCGTCGAAAGCGTTTCACCCCGGGCGCGCGACGGTGTCGTATGCACATCGCCGTCCCCAACAAGGGTCGTCTCCACGAGCCGACGCTGTCGCTTCTCGAACGGGCCGGCCTCCACGTCGAGGAGACCGCCGACCGCCAGCTGTACGCCGACACCGTCGATCCCGACGTCTCCGTGTTGTTCGCGCGCGCCGCCGACATCCCGGAGTACGTCCGCGACGGCGCCGCCGACCTCGGGATCACGGGTCTCGACCAAGCCAGCGAATCCGGCGGCGTCGCCGCGAGCGCGGCCGAAGCCGACGAGGACGACCTCGTCGACCTGCTCGACCTGGAGTACGGCTCCTGTGACCTCGTGCTCGCCGCGCCGGAGGACGGCGACATCGAGTCGGTCGAGGACCTCGCCGGGAAGACCGTCGCCACGGAGTTTCCGAACGTCACGCGCGACTACTTCGCGCGCGTCGGCGTCGACGCCGAGATCGTCACCGTCACCGGCGCCACCGAGCTCACCCCGCACGTCGACATGGCCGACGCGATCGTCGACATCACCTCGACGGGAACAACCCTGAAAGTGAACCGGCTCGCGGTGATCGACGACGTGCTCGCCTCCTCCGTCCGCCTGTTCGCCCGTCCGGACGTGGTCGACGACCCGAAAGTCGAACAGGTGCGGACCGCCCTGGAGTCCGTCCTCGCCGCCGACGGCCAGCGCTACCTGATGATGAACGCGCCGAAAGAGCGACTCGATGACGTAAAAGACGTGATCCCCGGACTCGGCGGCCCGACCGTGATGAACGTGGAGGCCGACGAGAACGGCAACGGGATGGTCGCCGTCCACGCCGTCGTCGATGAGCGCGACGTGTTCGCCACCATCTCCGATCTGAAACAGGTGGGTGCCAGCGGCATTCTCGTCACCGAGATCGAACGGCTCGTCGAGTAGCCGGCGGTCTCTTCCTCTTTCGCTCTTGTGTAGGACATTGTTGATCGAGTGCCCTCTTGCGATGCTACTGTACATTCACTTTTGAAGATGATCACGCGAGAAAAATTGGGTTCCCAGCCTTGGATCGCTGGATTGTTCGTAAGAAGTTGCGAGCGATTAGGTCGAAACGATGTCTTCGAGCACCTGTTCGTCTAGTTCGTGGAGGTCTTCGATGGTATCGATGTCGAGTTCATGGAGTTCGTCTATTGTTTCTCGGTCGAGTTCGTGGAGGTAATCGACTGTATTCTCGTCGAGCCGGTGGAGCTGATCGACAGTCTCCTCGGAGACTTCGTGGAGGTTCTCGATAGTAGACTCGTCCATGCGGTGGATCTGCTCAATATCCTCCACGGTGAGCGACTGGAGATCCTCCATCGTGTGCTCGTCGAGCGAGAGGATTTCCTTAACGGTTTCAACGCGAAGCCTGTGGACGGAATCGGCCGTTTCTGCGTCGAGTTCGTGGAAGTCTTCGATAGTGCTCTCGTCTAGCCGTTGGATCTCATCGATAGAACGCTCGGGAAGTGCGTGTACTTCCTCGATTGTACTCTCATCAAGTTCGTGGAGGTCGCGGACAACTTCTTTGAGGTCGGTCATGGGTCAGGTCCCGCCTGACTGAACGTTCAGTCTACAAAAATAAATTGTGGCCAAACTCCATGTTCGTGAAACAAAACGGATCTGTCGAACGCTTCCTCTAGACGCTCTTGTTAGTACTTGTTGATAGAGGGCCCTCCTGCAATTCTATTGAGAGCTAGACGGATCGAGAACTTGCGCCGCAGCGGTTTTGACGGTCAGCTACTGAGCGGAGTCTACAACGGGAGGTAGTATCAACAATCTCCTACGGAAGAGCGTCCTCTTTTTTCCTCCGTCCTACGCCACCGCGAGCACCGAGTCGTCCGGAATTTCGATGTCGTACACCTCGAGTAACGCGGCTGCCTGACGGCGCACCTCCTCGGGCGGCGGGAGCGCGCCGTCGGAGGCGGTCTGGACGATGATCCAGCCACTGACGTCGTCGACGGCGTTCTCGCCCGCGAGGTCGTGAACCGCGGTGAGGATCGCCTCGTACTCGGACCGATGCGTGTCGAATCGCGGCGGTGGCGGCGCCGGCAACGACGCCCGCGCGCGCCGGATCCGCCGAAGCGCATAGTACGGGTTGGCCATAGGCGACGCCACTCCCCGCTCACACTTATAAGCGGCTGCGGGGCGAGGCTTACTCCGCGCCGCCGGCGGGTTCCGACCCGCCTTTATCGTCCGCTTCGTCCTCCTCACCCGCCGAGAGTCCCTCGTCGTCCGGCCGGTCGAGTGCGCGCGGCACGTCGTGGTGGTCGGAGTAGCCGTCGAACCAGCGGACGATCCGCTCGATCCGGTCGACGACGTGTCCGGGCTCGCCCGAGCGCGACAGCTCGTGGCCCTCACGCGGATAGCGGACGAACCGGGTGTCGACGCCGTGTTTGCGGAGGAACCGGTGGTACAGCTCCGCGGTGCAGATCGGCGTCCGGGTGTCGTCTTCCGAGTGAAGGATCAGCGTCGGCGTCGAGACGTTGTCGGCGTGGCCGACGGGGGACTGCTCGAACAGCCACTCCGGCTCCTCCCACGGGACGGTGTCGAAGTCGCCCTCCAGCAGCTTGTACGCGCCGTCCGTCGAGCCGTAGAAGCCGGTGAGGTCGTAGACGCCCCGCTGGGCGACGGCGCCCGCGAAGTAGTCCGTCTGCCCGACCGTCCACGCCGTCATGAACCCGCCGAAGGAGCCGCCGGTGACGAAGGCGTTCGACTCGTCGACGGAGTCGCGCGCGGCGACCTCCTCGACGCCGGCCATCACGTCCGTCAGGGTCACCGCACCCCAGTCGCGCTCGATCGCCTGCAGATACTCCTCGCCGTAGCCCGACGACCCCCGGGGGTTCGACCAGAAGACGACGTAGCCGCGCGCGGCAAGCGTCTGGAACTCGTGCCACATCGTCCCCGACGTGGACCACATCGCGTGCGGGCCGCCGTGGATCTCCACCGCGAGCGGGAACTCCTGATCGCCGGCGTCGTCAGCGTCCAATTCCGGCGGCGTCAGCACCCAGCCGTGTACCTCGCCCTGCTCGGACTCGAACCACAGCTCCTCCGGTTCGCGCACCTGGCGCTCGGACAGGTAGTCGGCGTTCAGTTCGGTGAGCCGCGTCGTCTCGCCGTCGTCCGCCGTAAACGCGAACACGTCGCCCGGGTGGTCCCACTGGCTCATCGCGAGCGCGACGACGACCTCGTCCGGGCCCGCGCCGGACGCACCGCCGACATCTCCACCCGAAACGGTGCCCTCCCGGACGAGCCGCTCGGCCGTCGCGGAGCCGTCACCGGGAACGTGCCACAGCGCGGTCTGGCCCTCGTCGGGCGTCGTGAAGTACACCGTCTCCTCGTCGGGACCCCACTGCGGGGCCGCCCCGTAGCCGAGCCCGCGGTCGATCCCGGCGGTGAGGTCCGCAACCTCTCCCGAGTCGCGGTCGAGCGCACGAAGCTCCGTCTGCTGGATCGACGCCTGGTCCGGCTCCGTGTACGCGAACGCGATTTTCCCGTCCGAGGTCGCCGCGAGCGCCGTCCCCCAACCGGTGGTAGTGTGCACCCGCTCCGTCTCGTCCGCACCGAAGTCGTGTGCGTGGATGGCGATCTCGTAGGAGTCGTCGGGGTCCTCGCCGACCTGCTCCGTGAAGTACAGCGTCTCCGCGTCGCCCCACTCGGGCCCCGCGAAGTCCGCCTCGTCATCATCGGTGACGCGCTCGACGCCCGACGCCTCGTCCGCGTCGGCACCGTCGACGGTCGCATCCGGGTCCACCACGTACACGCCCGAGCGCCGGCCGTCGAAAAACTGCTGTCCCGAGCGGTACACCGTTCGGTCGATCACGCGCGGGTCAGGGTGGTCCTCGGGCTCGTACTCCTCGGGCACCGACAGATCCCGCTCCTCCTCGCGGTCCTCCGGCGTCACCGACTGGACGAAGGCGATGCGGTCGCCGTCGGGCGACCAGGCGATCGACGAGACGCCACCGACCACGTCCGTCACCTGCCGGGCCTCGCCGCCGTCCGTGGGCAACACCCAGAGCTGTTGACGGTCGTCGTCCGCACCGCGCGTCGAGGTGAACGCGAGCCGGTCGCCGGAGGGGCTCCAGCGCGGCTCCGCGTCCGACCCCTCCGCGAGGGTGAGCCGGCGCGGCTCCGCCGAGCCGTCCCTCGGAACGGCGTACACCGTCGACTCGGTGGTCTCGTCGTCGGTCGGTTCGCGTCGGAGGAAGGCGATGCGTGAGGCGTCCGGGGACAGTCGCGGGTCCGCCGGCTTCGCGATCTCGTGATAGTCGGCCGCTTCGACGGGCTGCATACGCCACCCTCAGTCGCCTCCCTCAAAAGGCGTCGGGAGCCGGAAGTCGGCGAGACTGAGGCGCCGGCGACCGCGCCGTGCCACACCTTATAAGCGAAGCCGCGGCCAGACCCTCCGTGATCTGACGAGCCGACCGCGGCGCACTGGACGGGAGCGCGACGCCCCGCCGCGGACGACCGACGCCACCCCCGTCGCCTGTTCGCCAACCACCTTCACCACACCAGCCACCATCCCCAGCCACAGCGACACTCACTCAAAAGCGTCCGACGCCAAACTCCGCGAGGTCAGCAGGCTCCGCGCCGCGAACCGCTTCCGCGACGAGCTTCCCGCTGTAGGGCCCAAGCTGGAGTCCTGTCGCGCCGTGTCCGGTGGCGAGGTGTGTCCCCTCGACGCCCGGCACGGGACCGAGCACGGGATTCCGGTCGGCCGAAACCGGCCGCAGGCCGACTCTGGTCTCCACGTGGCGCGCCTCGGACAGTCCGGGAGCGACGCGTAACGCTTCGTTCGCCACCTCGGCGATCCCGCCGAGCGTCGCGTGTGGCGCGAAGCCCGCGTCCGATTCCCGGGTCGCGCCGACCGCGATCCGGCCGTCCGGCCAGGGAACCATGTAGTGGCCACGGAACCCCTTCACCACCGGCCAGTCCGCGGTGGTCACGCCACCGATCGGGTCCGTGTCCAGGTGCGCGATCTGTCCACGGTGGGGTTCGACCGGCACCTTGACGCCGAGAGCGGCGCCGAACGACCCGGACCACGCGCCGCCGGCCACCACCACGTTCGGGGCGTCGATCCGCGTCCCATCGGCAAGGTCGACGCCCGCGACCGCGCCGCCGCCCGTCCGGATTTCGGTGACATCGCCATCCCGAATCGTGAGTCCCGCGTCCGTTCCCGCCGCGAGCAGCGCCGACGCGAATCGGGCGCCGTCGACTCGCCCGGCGTTCTCGAATCGGAGCCCGCAGGCACCGTCGACCACCGGCGGGAACAGCTCGCGGAGCTCCTCGCCAGCGACGACCGACACGGAATCCGGTTCGGGGAACCCGTAGCGCTTCGTCCGGTCGGCTGACCGCTCCTCGGCGGCATCGAGCGCAGCCCGGTCCGAGTCGTCGACGGCGATCGCGACCAGCTCCGTCTCCGAGTAGCCGTGGTCGTACCCGGCGTCCGCGAGCTCCGCGGCGAGATCCGGATAGTAGTCGGCTGCGTCGACCGCGAACTCGAACCACCGCGTCGACTCGGTTCGGCTGCTGGTCGCCGGGGCGACGATCCCGGCACCCGCGTTGGTCGCCCGCCCCTCGTCGTCGCGGTCGACGACCACCGTCTCGACGCCTGCACGTGCGAGGTGGTACGCGACCGACGACCCGACGATCCCGCCACCCACCACGACGGCCTCGTAGTCGTCCATGCGCCGGGAGGTGGCCGCCGAGGACAAAAGCCTTCGCGAGGCGGCGGCCTACTCGACCGCGACCCGTCCGCTCGTCGCGCTGTTAAGTCGCTCGACGAGCGCCTCCACCTCAGCGACGGGCACCCGCAGCTCGAAGGTGACCGTCTCGCCGTAGTCGGCGTCGAACTCGACGCCCGACGACTCGATCACGCCCCGGACCGTGCCCGAGTCGTCGTACTCGGTGTGGACGACCAGCCGCCGGTGTGGTCGCTCCTCGACGACGCCCGCCTCGTCGATCCCCTCCTTTACCGCTCGGGAGTACGCCCGCGCCAGCCCGCCGACGCCGAGGTTCGTCCCGCCGTAATAGCGCGTGACGACCGCGACGACGTTGCGCACGTCGCGCTGCTGGAGCACGTTGAGCGCCGGCTTGCCCGCGGATCCGGTGGGCTCGCCGTCGTCGTCCGAGTACTCCCGGAGCATCACGTCGGAGCCCGGCGTCCGCTCGGAGGCCTCGCCCGCGGGAACGCGGTAGGCGGGGACGTTGTGTGTGGCGTCGGCGTACTCCATCCGCACCTCCTCGATGAACGCCTCCGCCTCGTCGACGGTGTCGGCGGGCGCGACATGGCCCAGGAACTCCGACCCCTGCACCTCGAACGTCGCGGTCGCCCGCTCGTCGACCGTCAGGTAGGTGTCGCTCACTGTCGGAGGATCCGGCCGTCGGCTAATAAGGCGTGTCGGTCAGGCTGCGGCGTCCGCGGCGCGCGCTCGGCCGCCCTGGAGGTGCACAGCGACCACACCGTCACCGGTCGTCCTGCTCCTCGTCGTCGGAATCGGGAGCGCCCGCGACCTCCAGCCGGTCGGAGTCGAGCACCGACAGCGGCGCCCCCTTCCCCTCGGATCGCCGGCGCTCCAGCACGACGCTCGTCGGCGGCGCGAGCCGATAGAGCGCGACGAAGGCGACCACGCCGATCGTCTCGGCGATCTTCCCGACCACCGCCAGCGGATCCGCAGCGATCGCGATGGGGAGCGACGTTCCGTACCAGCCCACGTAGCCGACCAGGAACGCGCCAAGGGTGCCGGCGCCGAGCGCGTACAGCCGGCGATACTCGTCGGCCCGCAGCGTGGCGGCCGCGATGAGCCCCGTGAACAGCGCGGCCAGCACGAACACGTACGGGCGCGGATCCGTCGCGGAGAGCTGCGGCCACGCCCACAGCAGGTGGACCGCCGCGCTCAACACCGCCGCCTGTGCGGCGACCGCCCGAAGGATGCGCTTCCGCGGCGTGTCGCGGTCCGGGAACTCGTCGGGGGCTGGCGGCGAGCCAGTCGACTCCGCCGCGTCGACGGAAGGGGTATCAGCCATCCGCTACTCCCACGGCCGGTTCCCCGGCGCGTCGGGCCACAGCGGGTACCAGTAGGACTCGTCGTCTTCGAGTCCGAGCTCGCCGTCGAGCACCGACTGGAGTTTGAACTCCGCGCGCTGGTCGCGCTCGTGGTCGCCGTCGGGGACGAACGGGTAGTAGGCGCCCCGCCGGAAGGAGTACACCCAGTAGGCGTCGTGCTCGGGCTTCTCGAAGCCGAAGACGGCGGCGAGCAGCCGGGAGCCGAATCCCTCCTCGACGAACTGGTCGGCCGCGAAGTGGATGCTGGTGACGAGGTCCTCGGGGTCGTCGTCCTCGAGCACGAACCACCGGTAGCCGTGGTCGTCCTGGTACCGGTGGAATCCCGTCCCCGTCTCGATCTCGCCGGCTTCGAGGATCGCCTCCACCTCGCTCACGGCGTCGTCGAAGCGGGTACTGTCGACGCCGGAGAAGCAGAGCGCCGCCTCCCCGCAGTGGTCGTAGCCGAGGTCGGCCTGCATCGTCATGTACGCCGTCGACATCCCGAACAGGTCCTCGGGGTCGGCGTCCCGGGTGGCGTCCGTCTCGGCGCTCGTGCCGAGTACGGCCCGGATCGTGTCGAAGAGTCCCATCTGTTGGATGGGAGTAGACGCCGCGGGGTTTAGGACGTGTCGGAAGTACGGGCGCCGGACGGAGGCCGGACGGGAGTCGAGGGGAGACTCTCGGCGCTACTCCTCGTCGGCGTCCGCCCGACGGTCCAGGAAGGTGAGCACGCCGCGCGTGTTGAGGCTGGCGTCGGCGCGGGCGCGTTCCGGGTTCCAAAACTCCTTCTCCTGGCTGGTCTCCTCGAAGTGCTCGACGACCGCCTGGTCGTCGGCGAGTTCGGCGCGTTTCGTGCGGACCGCTTCCACCCACTCGACGTAGGCACGTTTGGCCGCTTCCAGGAGTTCCGGGTCGTACGAGCGCGGGCCGAAGTGTGCGAAACAGAGCAGTTCGGGCTCGAGATCTTCGATGGTGCGCATGTCGGCGAGACACTGGTCGAGGTCGAACTGCGGCGGGGGCGTGGTCTGTCGGACGGAATCCTGCTCTGGAACGTAGATACCGGCGGCGTCCGCGGTGAACACCACGCTCTCCTTCGGCTCGTGGTACACCGCGTGGTGGGGGGCGTGACCGGGTGCCTCGTGGACGACGAGCTCGCGGTCGCCGAGGTCGATCCGGTCGCCGTCGGTCAGCCCCTCGATCCGGTCCTCGGGAACGGGTTTCGGCTCCGCGTAGTGCCGCCACTGGTCCTCGACGGCGCTTTTCGTGCCGGCAACGAGCCGACTGGGATCGACCAGATAGCGAGGGCCGGGCTCGGGGACGAGCACGGTCGCGTTCGGGTAGCGCTCGGCGAGGTGGCCCGCACCCCCGGCGTGGTCAAGGTGGGCGTGTGTGGGAACGATCCACGCCAGCTCCTCCCGGTTGATGCCGATCGACGCGATGGCGTCGGCGATCCGCTCGTGATTGGCGCCGGTTCCCGTGTCGATGAGCGCCGGGTTCGGCGTGTCGTAGATGTACACCGACCCGTACTCGTCGGTGTCGAACATGCCGGTGTCGTGGACGTACAGGTCGGATGCGCCGTGAACGAGTTCGGTGTCGCCGGCTTCCATGGTCGTCACCGACAGGCTGCTCCGCCTTTTAGGGTTCGGTCGACGGCGCAGTGGGTCGAGAGACTGAGTAGCTCAAAAACGGTCGGAATCAGCGGTCCGCGGAGCGTTTATAACTGAACGACGATACTACGGGGAGCGCGGTGGCGTGTCCCGGCGCCGCCGCAACTCGGCTCGGTCGATCGCGGACCGGCTACTTCTCGTTCAACTCCTGGAACTTGTCGAGGAGTGCCTCCGCCGAATCTCCGGAATCGTACGTGAGCGAGCCGGAGTAGTCGGCGCGTTCCGCATCGAAATCGGCGTCGACGACGCCCGTCTTCTGTTCACGACGCTCGTGCTCGTCCTCGTCATAGGCACCCATTGACATGGTACACCCACACTTGGAAATTATTCGATATATAGATGTCGGTTGGATACACGAACGATCGTGTAGAACCTGTCGGCCGTCGTCGTACTCGACGGCGACCAGTGCCGGTTTGTGAGCCGCTATCGGGCCGCTGCCGGGTCGGCGGCGAGTCGCCGCCACCGGAAACCCTTAGCCGTGCGGGGAGGTTAGCTCGACCGTGGCACAACCGCTGCGATTCAGGCGCGCGACCGGCGAGTGGAACGACTCGCGGGTGCGCTCGCGCATCGAGCAGCCGCTCGACGACAACCTCGGCGCGACCGCGAGCGACCCGTGGTTCCGGCCGCCGCCCGGCTACGACGCCCGGCGCTTCGACATGGACGACGGCTCGATGGCGTTGTTCTGCTGGACGGACCACGACGACGACCCGCCGGAGGGCATCAGCGCCGGCCCCACCGGCTACTGGCTCGGCAACACGGAGACGCCGAGCTCCCTCTGGCGAACGGACAAGTACGGCTTCGACGAGGTCCCCTACTCCGTCTCCCGGTGGGCACAGCGCGAGCTGCTCGCCGGGCTCCACGACGACGAGCCGTGGCTGGCGGAGTACCCGCACGTCTCGTGGTACTTCCTTCCCGTGTTCTGCTCGAAGGACGGCTCGGAGACGACGCGGGCGTTCTTCCGCGACCACGCCGCCGGCTTCCCCGATGCGAGTCGCGAGGCGGGCACCGGCTACGTCGAGGAGCTCCTCCATCCCGGCATCCTCGACGACTATCGGGAGACGATGGCCGGCAAGCTCGGCACCTCCGCGTCGATGGACGTAGTTCGGATGAGCGCGACGATCGCGGAGTTCACCGCGGCGAAGATCCTCACTGACGCCGGCTACGATATCACGCCGGAGATCGAAGTGACCACCGGCCACTCGCTGGACTACCGCGCCGAGAACCCGGCAACGGGAGAGGCGAACCTGGTGGAGGTAACTCGTCCCCAGCCCGTCTCGGGGCGGGCCGCAAGCGATCCGGTCGCCGCCGTGCGCGACACCGCACAGACGAAAACCAGCGGCCAGCTGGAGGCGCACGCCGGCGGCGTCACGCTGTTCGTCGACTGCTCGTCGTTCCCGGACGACGACTGGGCGGCGGTGCGCGACGAGCGCCCCGACGTGCGTCACAAACCCGCCGTCGTCTTCCGCGCCCGGCCGAGCGGCCGGATCGAGGGGTACCGAAAGGGATCGGTGCCGCTGGAACTCACGGACGCGATGTCGTTCGTGGACTGACTCCGGAGCGACGGCGGGAGCGCGTCGCCCGAGTACGTCGTCGGAGTCGTCGCTCGCCGGCGAGTGAAAACCGCGACCGCGAGAAGGGTGACGGGTGGTGTGGCGGTCGCGACAGCGGGTTAGAAGGAGACCTGATCGGGCCCTTTCTCTGCGTCGGTGGTCGGGTCGCGGTCCGAGTAGAACCGTCGGCCGACACCGCGGTGGCAGACGCCGGCTCGAAGGGTGGCGAACACCTCGTCCGGTCGGTCGAACGTCTGGTCGCCGAACCGTTCGAGGACATCCCCGAGCCGCTCGGACCCGTCGGCGAGCTCTACAGTCGCGTTCCCGTGAGCCGCGATTATCTCCTCCGAGGTGGCGGGGAACTGGTGCCGTTCGAGTCGGTCGTCGATGCCGTTCAAGCGCATCACCTACTGGGATGGGAAGGAAGTTCTTAATGATTGTCCATGTACGACCTTGGAGGAGAGGGTGGTCCTTAATGATCCTTTAGTGTGAATTGGGCGCACGGATGGACTCCCGGTCGCCGCCATACGGCGGCAGGATCGTCGGTCGCCGCGTCGCGATCACCGACCTGCACCCGTCGACCGCGACCGCCGGCGCTTAGTGTGACGGCCGCGAGCGACGAGTATGGACGCGGACGCCTCCTCCCCAATCGTCGCTGACCTCCACGCGCACACGACCGTCTCGGACGGCACGCTGACGCTCGCGGAGGTGCCCAACGCTGCCCATGTGGCGGACGTCGACTGGGTCGCGCTCACCGACCACGACCGCGTGCATCCGGAGCTTGACGCCCCCGTCGTCGAGCGCGACGGGATCCGGATCGTGCGCGGGATCGAGCTTCGGGTGGACGCCGGCTTCGAGCGCGTCGACCTGCTCGGCTACGGCGTCGAGCACACCGACGCGCTCGACGCGGAGATCGACCGCCTGCAGACGGACCGCCAGCAGCGCGGCGCGCGGATTCTCGAACGTGTCGAGGCGGAGTTGGGCGTCGAGCTCGACGTGGAGTCGCGCCCCGGACTCGGACGCCCGCACATCGCGCGGGCGATCGAGGCATCGGATGCACCGTACGACTACGAGGGGGCCTTTGACGAGCTGATCGGGGACGACGGACCCTGCTTCGTCGCCCGCGAGGTGACCACCGTCGAGCGCGGCGTCGAGGTGCTCCGGGAGGCGTGTGCGGTCGTCGGGCTCGCCCACCCGTTCCGCTACGATGACCCCGAGGCGGCACTGGAGCTGGCGCGCGAGCTCGACGCCGTCGAGCGCTGGTACCCCTACGGTGAGGGCGTCGAGACGGATGCCGAGTTGGTCGACCAAGTCGCCACGGAGGCGGACCTGCTTCGGACCGGCGGCACGGACGCCCACGAGCGGACCCTTGGGGTCACGGGACTGACTCGCGAGGCGTTTGCGCCGGTCCGCGAGCGACTGCCCGAGCCGGTGCCCGCCACCCACGACCGCTGATCCCCCCGCGACGAACAAGGTTAAACGCCGGGACGCCCCATATTCGAGTATGCAGTGTCACTACTGTGACGACGAGGCCGCGTACGCCGCCGAGAAGTCGGGCGTCAAGGTCGGCCTCTGTGAGGAGCACTTCCGCGAGCAGGTGGACGCCCTCGCTGCGTCCGACGACCTCGCCGCGCTTCGCGAGCAGATCGACGTGGACACCGCGGAGTAGCGCGAGCGCCGATCCGGACTCGGCCACCCCCGTCCGGCGTCGCCGCCCGCCCGGAGCGAACCCTAAAAGGCCGCCCGGCGTCAACGCCCTCCATGCACCCCACCGACCGGCCGCGTCGCCTCCGAACCGACGGCGTTCGACCGCTGGTCAGCGAGACGGACCTCTCGGCGTCGGACCTGATCGCGCCCGTTTTCGTCGACGCGACCGCCGACGAGCGCGTCTCGATCGAGACGATGCCCGGCCACGAGCGCGTGCCCGTGAGCGACGCCGTCGCGCGCGTCGAGGAGATCCTCTCGACCGGCGTCGAAGCCGTCATGGTGTTCGGCATCCCCGAGAGCAAAGACCCCGAAGGGAGCCGCGCGTACGCCGAGAATGGCGTGGTCCAGCGGGCGATCCGCGATATCGCCGCCGAGACCGACGCCTACGTCGTCGGCGACGTGTGCCTCTGCGAGTACACCGACCACGGTCACTGCGGGATCATCGAGGAGACCGCACGCGAGGACCCCACGCTGACCGTCAAGAACGACGAGACGCTCGACCTGCTCGCGCGCACCGCCGTCTCGCAGGCCGAGGCCGGCGCCGACATGGTTGCGCCCTCCGCGATGACCGACGGGCAGGTGCGGGCGATCCGCGAGGCGCTCGACGACGCCGGCTTCGAGCACGTCGCGCTGATGAGCTACGCCGTCAAGTACGAGTCCGCCTTTTATGGCCCGTTCCGCGATGCTGCCGACGGCGCGCCGGCGTTCGGCGACCGCCGCCACTACCAGATGGACCCCGCGAATCGCCGCGAGGCGCTTCGGGAAGCCCGAATCGACGCCGAAGAGGGCGCCGACGTGCTGATGGTGAAACCCGGGCTGCCGTACCTCGACATCGTGCGCGACCTCCGCGAGGAGTTCGACCACCCGATCGCGGCCTACAACGTCTCCGGCGAGTACGCGATGCTCCACGCCGCCGCCGATAAGGGGTGGCTCGACCTCGAAGCAACCGCCCACGAGTCGCTGCTCTCCCTGAAACGCGCCGGCGCCGACCTGATCCTTACCTACTTCGCCGAGGACCTCGCCGAGCGCTTATAAGCGAAGCAGGAGAGAGACGAGAAACACAACGCAACACCTCACCGAACCACACCACGTGGCGCGCCCGCGAGCGCCCATCGGGCGCGAGACGGAGCGCGAGGGAGGCGGGAGTGCGCCGGCGCTGCGTTGCGGTCCGCCGGCGCGCTCTCCGCCGAGGCTGGGGAGGCGTGAGGCTGCGGGTGCGGAGCGGTGCGGAGCGGTGCGGAGCGGTGCGGAGCGGTGCGGAGCGATGCGGAGCGATGCGGAGCGATGCGGAGCGGTGCGGAGCGATGCGGAGCGGTGCGGAGCGGTGCGGGGCGGGAACTCAAAGGGGCAGGCGGCGAGGACGAAGCCCGGCGTAGCAAGCACCACAACGAGCGAAGCGAGTGCGGAGCACAGCAAGCCGCGCGAGTCCCGCGAGCGAAGCGAGCAGGAACGTCTTCCGGTGGTCGTCGCCGCCTGGGGCTTTGCGGAGTTCACCGTCGCCCCCACTTCACGGGACCCGTATAAGAAGCGCGCCGATGTTCCCGGAAATCCCGACGCGGCGACCTCCCACGGACCGACAACCGTCCGGACTCGCCGGCGAACGCCACCCGTCCTTTTTAAGCGCCCCCTACGCCACGTACCACGTATGACGCAGGTCTGGCTCGTCGACAGACAGTTCGACTCGAAGGGGCTCGTCCGGCTGACGTACGCCACGACGGACGGCGAGCGCGTCCACACGAAGGAGCTCGCCGAGCAGCGGCTCGTCACGGGGCCGGGGATCACCGCCGCGCGCGACGTGGACGACAGCGCACTCGGGGAGACCGACCCCGACGAAGTCGAGCGGTTCGCCGCCGAAGCAACTCGGATGGCCGAGGAACACGAGCCCGACGACACCGTTTAAACCGCAACGTCCCCACAAGGACCGACGTTTTAAACCGGGTCGGGCGACAAGAGCCGCCAATGCAACCGAGTTCGCTCTCCGGGCTCCCCGCGGGCGTCGGCGAGGCGCTCGAAGCGGAGGGCGTCGCCGAGTTCTACCCGCCACAGGAGGCCGCCGTCGAGGCGGGGGTGGCCGACGGCGAGAGCCTCGTCGCCGCCGTTCCCACCGCCTCCGGGAAGACGCTGATCGCGGAGCTCGCCATGCTCTCGGCCGTCGAGCGCGGCGGGAAGGCGCTGTACATCGTCCCCCTCCGAGCGCTCGCCAGCGAGAAGAAGGCGGAGTTCGAGCGGTTCGAGGAGTTCGGCGTCACCGTCGGCGTCTCCACGGGCAACTACGAGTCCGACGGCGAGTGGCTCGCCTCCCGGGACATCATCGTCGCCACCTCCGAAAAGGTCGACTCGCTCGTTCGCAACGGCGCCCCGTGGATCGACGACCTCTCCTGTGTCGTGAGCGACGAGGTGCACCTCGTCGACGACGCCGGGCGTGGCCCCACGCTGGAAGTCACCCTCGCAAAGCTCCGGCGCGTCAACCCGAACCTCCAGACGGTGGCGCTGTCGGCGACCGTCGGCAACGCGAATGTCATCGCCGACTGGCTCGACGCCGAGCTCGTCGAGTCCGACTGGCGGCCCATCGACCTCCGGATGGGGGTCCACTTCGGCAGCGCGATCAACTTCGACGACGGGTCACAGCGGGAGGTTCCCGTCGACAGCGGCGAGGACCAGACCGCCGCGCTCGTCGCCGACGCGCTCGACACCGAAGAGGACGGCCAGGGCGGCTCCTCGCTCGTTTTCGTCAACTCCCGGCGCAACGCCGAATCCGCCGCTCGCAAGCTCGCGGACGTGACTGGCCCCCGACTGACCCCCGACGAGCGCGACGAACTCCGGGAGCTCGCCGCCGATATCCGCGACGTCTCCGACACCGACACCTCCGAGGACCTCGCGGACGCGGTCGCGGAGGGCTCCGCGTTCCACCACGCCGGGCTCGCCGCCGAACACCGGAGCCTCGTCGAAGACGCGTTCCGCGACCGGCTGATCAAGTGCATCTCCGCCACCCCGACGCTCGCCGCGGGGGTCAACACCCCCGCTCGCCGGGTGATCGTCCGCGACTGGCGGCGGTACGACGGGGAGTTCGGCGGCATGAAGCCGCTCGACGTGCTGGAGGTCCACCAGATGTGTGGCCGCGCGGGACGACCTGGACTGGACCCCTACGGCGAGGCCGTGCTCCTCGCGAAGGACGCCGACACGATGGACGAGCTGTTCGAGCGCTACATCTGGGCCGAGGCCGAGCCCGTCCGCTCGAAGCTCGCCGCCGAGCCCGCGCTCCGCACGCACGTCCTCGCGACGGTCGCCTCCGGCTTCGCCTCGACCCGCGAGGGACTCCTGGAGTTCCTGGACAACACCCTCTACGCCACCCAGACCGACGACGAGGGGCGGCTCTCCGACGTCACCGACACCGTCCTCGACTACCTCGCGGTCAACGACTTCCTCGAGCGCGAGTACACGAACGGCACCGAGAGCCTCCAGGCGACCGGCATCGGCCACACCGTCTCCCGACTCTACCTCGACCCGATGAGCGCCGCGGAGATGATCGACGGCCTCCGCGAGGCGTGTGCGACCGACGACAAAACGGACGACGACGCCGCCGCGAGCCAGTACGCCTTCTCCGCCGGTGAGGACGGTGCGGCAGACGCCAGCGCGGATGCTTCCGAGGCTGAAACGGCGGGCACCGGATTCGGCACGTTCAGCAAGCGCAACGACGATGAGGCGGACGACGGCCCGGAAACCGCCGAAGAGGTGGACGCCGAGGCGACTGCCGGCGACGATGGCGACGCCGACGAACCGGACACCCCCACCGGCCCCACCGATTCCCCCGACATCTCCCCGCTCGGGCTCTACCACCTCGTCTGCCGGACGCCGGACATGTACCAGCTCTACCTCAAGTCCGGCGACCGCGAGACGTACACGGAGATCTGCTACGAGCGCGAGGAGGAGCTGCTCGGCGACACGCCCTCCGAGTACGAGGACGTGCGCTTCGAGGACTGGCTCTCCGCGCTCAAAACCGCCCGCCTGCTGGAGGACTGGGCCACCGAGACCGACGAGGACCGGATGGCCGAGCGCTACGACGTGGGCCCCGGCGACATCCGCGGCAAGGTGGACACCGCCGAGTGGCTCCTTCGCGCGGCCGAGACGCTCGCACGCGACGTAGAGGAGGTCGACGGGGATGCCGTCGTCGACGTGCGCGCCGCCCGCAAGCGCGTGGAGTACGGCGTCCGCGAGGAACTTCTCGACCTGGCCGGCGTCCGAAGCGTCGGGCGCAAGCGCGCCCGCCGGCTGTTCGAGGCGGGCATCGAGACCCGCGCGGACCTGCGGGAGGCCGACAAGTCGGTCGTCCTCGGCGCGCTCCGCGGCCGGGAGAAAACCGCCGAGCGTGTGCTGGAGAACGCCGGCCGCGAGGACCCCTCGATGGAGGGTGTGCGGTCCGACAGCGCCGCCTCCGCGCGAGCGACCGCAGGCTCCGCGAGCAGCGACGATGGACAGGGCCAGTCGAATCTGGGTGATTTCTCGTGAGCGACCCGGCCGAGACGGCGGCCGCCTCGGAGGAAACGCGGCCGACCACACCGGAACCGGATCTGCGGCTCGTCGAAGGCGTCGCGGAGATCGACGATCTCGACGCGTTCCTCGCCGAGATCCGCGCGATCACCGAGGTGACGGGCGCCGTCGTGCAGGCGTTCGACGCCGAGATCGTCGTCTCCGACACCCACCTCACCCGCGCGACGGAGCTCGCCGCACGGGCGGTCGCGCGAGGCGACGCGGTGGCTCGCGATCCGGCGGTGGAAGTGCTGTTGTACGCCGCTGGCCGGCGGCAGATCGACCGCGCGCTGACGATGGGCGTCGACGAGGGGACGACGCCCGTGGTCGTCGTGGTCACCGACTTCGGCGAGGTGCCCAACGCCACCCGCGACGGGGACCCGCTGGAAGGGGCCGACCTCGACGCCGCCGTCGAACAGGTTCGGAACCGGCTTCGACCGGCCGACACGCTCGGGCAGTACGACGAGTCGCGCGTGCGCGAGTTCTTCGACGTGACCGACCGGGAGCTCGCGGCGACCGACGGCAACCTCGCAGACATCGTGTGTGAGCGCGTCGCGCTCCTCAACGTGGAGAAGTAGCGGGCGTTCAGTCGGACCGTCCCGCCGTCGCCGAAGACCCGTCCCGGCGGTTACTGCTCACGAGTCCGTTCGGATGCGTCGACCAACCGGAGCGCCTGCCGGATGTGGAACCGCCCGTCCGCATCGCTGGCCGAGTCGAGCGCCCCTTCAAATGGTCACGGAGATCGTCACAAAACTTCGGTTTCTCCGCCTCTTTCGCCTCTTCCGCCGCTTCCTCGATCCCTTTCTCCCCCTCCGCTTCGCCTCCGCTCATCGGGGATCCTCCGCGTCGAGCACGTCAGTGCTGAACAGCATCCTACCACCGGATACGGCGGTTCCCTCAAAAGGCTGGGCGCGTCGATGGATCCCATCGAGCGGCCAGTGTTCCTCGAAAGACCCCCTTTCTTCTGCTGGAAATCGCATGACAACGCGCCGATTTATTTCCAGATGAAACGAAATTCCAGTGACGAATGAACAGCAGAGAGCATCAACGGAGAGTGAGTGCCACCGTCGACGAGAAGATCGAAGAATAGTCCATCCTGGATTCGAACCAGGGTCGTTGCCCCCAGAAGGCAACAGGATTGGCCACTACCCCAATGGACTGTGCGCATTCCATCGTACTCCGTGGGTGTTTGTAAGCGTTGCGCGTTGGGGCCGGAGTGTCACGGCGTCGCAGGCCCCCGCGCTCGGCGGTGGTCGTCGCCGAGCGCGTGCAGTGCCGACGGCCCGATTCCGGCGGGCCGCCGTCGGCGGATCCTCGTCCGGGAATGCGCCGAACGTGCGTATATCGTCACTTATTAGCTGCGTGTATCCCCACCTTCGTGTATGTACGTTGGACGCTTCGTCGTCGTCGGCCCCGGCATCGGTGCCTACCGTGTCTCCTCGCGCTCGTTCCCGAACCGGCAGGTGGTCGACCGGGACGGCGCACTGACCGTCGGACCGACGCCGGACGCACCCGAGACGGACAATCCCTACATCTCCTACAACTGCGCGCGCGCCGTCGAAACGCCCGCCGGCGAGTCGCTAGCGGTCGTCGGCAACGGCTCGCACGTCGACCCGATCGCGGAGAAGCTGGAGTTGGGCTACCCCGCCCGCGACGCGCTGGCGACGCCGCTGCTCGCGCTCGACTTCGAGAAGGACGACTACGACACCCCCCGGATCGCCGGTGTTGTGGGGGCGGAGGCCGCGACGATCGGCGTCGTTCGCCGCGACGCCCTGATCGTGGAGGCAGTTAGCGAGCCCACGCTCGTTGCCACCTACGAGAACGACTCGCCGGAGCCGTACGCACTCGCCGCGACGGACGCCGCGAGCGCGGCGACCGAAGTGCTGGAGGCCGACCTCGAACATCCGGTCTGTGCGGCCGGCGCGACCGTGGACGATGACGGCGTGACGCTGGCGTTCGACAACGGAAACTGAGTCCGGGACTGAGACCGGAACTGAGACTAGGACTGAGACTAGGACTGAGGAATCGCATGGCCGGCGACGAGAGAAGGCTCAGGCGAACTTCCGAACCGTCATCTCCAGCGTGTCGAGGTCGAGAATGGGGGCGTAGCCCGCGTCGGGCTGGATGTTGACGGACTTCTGGAAGTCGGTCTGGGCCTGCCAGCAGCCGGAGTTGACGGCGAGCACGTTGTGGTACTTCCCCCAGCCGAGCTTGTGGACGTGTCCCGTGTGGAACACGTCAGGCACGTCGTCGATGACGAGGTAGTCGCGCTCCTCGGGCGCGACGCGGGTGTGTCCGCCGAACTGGGGCGCGACGTGGCGCTTTTTGAGGAGCTGGTACATCGCCTTGTGTGGCTCGTCGTAGCTCGCCTTCTCCTCGGGAAGCTCGGCGATCACCTCGTCAAGCGAGACCCCGTGGTACATCAGCACGTCGACGCCCTCCACGCTGACCGTCGCGGGGTTCGAGACGATCCGCGCGTCGTGAACGTCCATGATGTCGCGGAGCTCGTCGTCGAAGCCGGGCTGTGGCTCCGCGAGGCGGACGGCGTCGTGGTTCCCCGGGATCATCACGATCTCCATGTCGGCGGGCACCTCCTTGAGGTACTCCGCGAACACCTCGTACTGCTCGTAGATGTCGATGATGTCGAGCTCGTCGTCCTGATTCGGATAGACGCCGACGCCCTCCACCATGTCGCCGGCAAGCAGCAGGTACTCGACCGGCGCCGCCTGCGGCGTGTGGAGCCAGTCGGTAAACCGGGACCAGGCGTCGGCCATGAACTCGTCGCTGCCCACGTGAACGTCCGAGATCAGCGCCGCCTGGACGTGTCGGTCGGCCGTCCCCGGCTTGTGCGTCCGCGGAATATCCGGGAAGTGCAGCGAGTCCGCAAACAGGATCCCCGAGTCGTCCGCAAGCGTGCCGTCGATGGCGACACACTCGTCCATCAGGATCTCGTCGACCACGTCGGCGAGCCCCTTGTCCTTCATCACGAGCGCGGGGAAGGTGCCCGTGGTGTCCTCCAGCTCGATGAGCCAGTGGCCGGACTTCGTCGAGCGCACGTCGTTGACCAGCCCGATCATCGCGGCGTCGCTCCCACCCGGCATCGACTCCAGCGAGTTGGCCGGTCGGTGGTTCACTCGACCGCGAAGCACTTTTGAGAGCCGCTCGTAGCGGTCGCGGAACGTCTGCACGAAGTCGTCGTACTCGCCGGTCCCCGTGCTGTAGCCGGTCATGTCGTTGCCGATCTCCAGCTCGCGGCGCTCGGGGTCGCGCACGTGGTCCGCCGCTTCGGAACCCGCCCCCGGGTCGAGGGCGTCGACGGCGTTGTCGCCGCCGGCGGGGTCTCCAGCAGGGTCGCCGTCAGCGGGGTCACCTGCGGAATTGTCGTCTCTCTCACTCCCGGTAGACCCCTTCGTTTCGACTGGGTCCGAGCGTTCCTTCGTGTGGTTTGTCTCAGTATCTTCTGGAGTCGAAACGTTAGTCGTTGACGTGGATGCGGATGTATTGCTCGATGTAGCGGTCGCCGCGTCCGCGGGCGGATCCGTGGGCGCGTCCGGCGCCCCGTCGACATCGAGGACCGCTCGGACGTGCTCCGTGGTGATCCGAAGCGCGTCGTCGGGCGCGTGCTCGACGGCGGCCTCCAGCGCGAGTGCAGAATCCGGCGCCCCCGCAAGAAGGGTGACTGCCTCGCGCTCGGCGTTGTACCCGCGGCTTGCGAGCTCGCTCACGAGACGGGCGTTCGACTCCAGCGGCACAGGAACGGAGAGGGGACTCCACGCCTAAACGGTTCCGGAGCCAACCCCCGGACTTATGGGTGGATGACGCGAACGCCGAGGTGATGGACTCCGGGGAGCGGCCGCCGTCGGACGAGCCCGACGACGCGGCCCGAGATGACGACCGACCCGACGGCGCGGACCAAACCGCGCCAGGGTCGACCGACGAAACGGGGGCGGCGGACCGGGCGCCGGCGGAGGATTCGGCCAAGGACGAACCCAGCGAGGGGTCAGGAACATCGGCCCCCGCCGAAGCCGCGCCGGCTGGAGAACCGCCTGAAGGTGAGTCGTCCGAAGGTAAGTCGTCCAAAGGTGAGTCGTCCGAAGGTGAGCCGGCCGCGGACTCGAAACCGTCCGAGGGCTCGCTCGCCGACGCGCCCGACGACGCCGGCGCCGGCGACCAGGGCACGCCGGGCATTCACGAGGACCGCGGCCTCCTCTACCGGTTCCGTCACGACCAGGACGGGCCGTTGATGTGGCTGCGCGAGATGCTGTCGTCGGCCGCCATCGTGCTCGTGATCGGGCTGGTGATCTTCGCGTTCAGCGGCGTCTGGCCGCCGATGGTCGCCGTCGAGTCGGCCAGCATGGAGCCGAACATGAACACCGGCGACCTCGTGTTCGTCACCGAACCCGGCCGGTTCGCGCCCGACGCCGCCGACAACGACATCGGCGTGGTCACCCACGAGCGTGGTGCGGAGACGGACTACCGCTCGTTCAGCTCCTACGGCTCGGTGATCATCTTCCAACCACCGGACAGACGCGGGTCGCCGATCATCCACCGGGCGATGTTCCACGTCGAGGAGGGGGAGGACTGGTACGAGCGCGCCGACGAGCGCTACCACAACGCCGACGACTGTGAGAACCTGCGGAACTGTCCCGCACCCCACGACGGGTTCATCACGCTCGGCGACAACAACGGCCAGTACGACCAGGTGAACGGCCTCGCAGAGCCAGTCCAAGAGGAGTGGGTGACCGGCGTCGCACGCCTCCGTGTGCCGTACCTCGGCTACATCCGCCTGCTTGTCACCGGGCAGGCCAGCGTCGGTGACATCCTGCCGACAGTTCTCCCGATCGACACCGGGCTCGTCGATGTCGGGGCTGAAGTCGGCGACCCCGGACTCGTCGACGTCGGTCTCCTCGACCCCCGCATTTCGACTGGAACCACCGGAGTCGTCGCCGGCTGACCGCACGAAACCGTCCGGGAGAGCAGCTCAATCGGCAGGACAGCGACGGGACAGCGACGGGGCAGCGACGGTTAATCGGCGACCCACGTTGCACCGACGGTCAGTTGTCGAACCGGGCCTGCACGAACGGTTGGGCGTTCTCGATATCGCCGAGCCGCGAATCCGAGAGCAGGACGGCTTCCGTTTCGTCGATGGGGACCGAGAGGCCCATCTCCTTCGTCCGGCCGTACCGACCCTTCGAGACGACTACCGCGTTGACGATGCCGAGCATGTCGAGCTCGCTGATCAGGTCGGTGACGCGCCGTTGAGTGAGCACGTCGGCGTCGATCTCCTCACAGAGCCGCTTGTAGATGTTGAACACCTCGCCGGTGTTGATGTTGTGGACGCCGTTCTTTTCGAGGAGGATGACGGCAAAGAGGACGATCTTGGACTGAGTGGGAAGCGTGCGGACGACCTCGACGACACGGTCGAGTTCGATCTTGTCCTGGGCCTGTCGGACGTGTTCCTCACCGACCAGTTCCGCCTGCGAGCGCTCGGCGAGCTCGCCGGCGGTCCGCAGGAGGTCGAGCGCCCGCCGGGCGTCACCGTGTTCCTGGGCCGCGAACGCCGCACATAGCGGGATCACGTCGTCGGTGAGCGCGTCGGGTTTGAACGCGATGTCCGCACGATGTTGGAGGATGTCACGGAGCTGATTGGCGTCGTACGGCGGGAAGACGATCTCCTCCTCGCCGAGCGAGGATTTGACGCGAGGGTCGAGAAAGTCGGTGAATTTCAGGTCGTTGGAGATCCCCATGATCGAGATCCGCGAGTTTTCGAGCTCGGAGTTCATCCGCGAGAGATTGTACAGCGTGTCGTCGCCCGATTTCTCGACGAGCTTGTCGATCTCGTCGAGCATGATGACGACGACCCGCTCGTGGTAGTCGACGGCGTCGAAGAACGTCGAGTACACCCGGTCGGTCGGCCACCCCGTCATCGGCACCTCCTCCATTTCCTCCGCGTCCTCCTCGAGCTCGGCGATGCGCTCGTCGAGCGCGTCCAGATCCGCGAACTTCGTGTCGGAAAGGACCTCGCTGGCGCCGCCCGAGCCCGCGGCGTCGACCGCCTCCGACCGGAGCTCCCGGCAGCGCTCGAGCTGGTCGGAAATGAGGTTCTGGTTCTTCTCGATGAACTTGTTCGCGAGTTGGGCGAGGACGCGATACTGCGTGTCCGTCACCTCGCAGTTGATGTACTCGACTTCACACGGCACGTCGTACTTCTGGGAGGTGGATTCGAGCTCCTGGGAGACGAACTTCGCTGAGGCTGTTTTGCCGGTACCCGTTTTCCCGTAGATCAGGATGTTCGAGGGCGTCTCGCCCCGGAGTGCGGAAACCAGAATCGTCGCCATCTGGTTGATCTGGTCGTTCCGGTGGGGGAGCTCGTGGGGCGTGTAGGAGGGGCGCAGCACCTCCTTGTTCTCGAAGATCGGCTCGCCGGAGAGGAGGTCGTCGAACAACCCCTGGTTGTCGTCTTCGTCGTCGAGCACGACGCCGCCGAGGTCGACGTCCGTCGAGGAGCGGTCGCGGCCGCCCCCGGAAACGTCGACGGTCGACGGAGTACTCGCCGGCGACTCGGTCGAGGGGGTCGAGTCGGTTGCGGTGGTCGGGTCGGTTGCGGTGGTCGGGTCGGTTGCGGTGGTCGGGTCGGTTGCGGTGGTCGGGTCGGCCGATTCGGTTGAGTCGGTGTCTGCCAAGCTTCTCTCGATCGGCTCCTCGTCGGCAGTCGTGCGCGCGGCGGGCTCCTCGGATGGAGAGGCGTCTCCAGCGGACGGGTCATCGACCGATTCTCCGGGCGACGGATCATCCCCCCTATTTCCGGTCGAATCCGTCGCTCGGTCCCCCCTGTCCTCGTCGCTTTCGTGTGGATCGGTGTCTTTTTCGTCCATGGTGAACCCCTCTGTTTCGAGTGGAGACGCGAACCCGTGACCCGGATACGTCGCCGTTGCGGCCGTGTCACGGCCATCCTACGGCAAAGAAGTCCCGAGTCGCGTCCAATTGATGCACTCGAACCAGATGAACAGGTGGCACAAAAGTGTTCCTCTCCACATCGGATGCAGCGGATCCGAAATTAGGGTTCGAGTAGGTGCCGCCACTCAAGCCGGCTGTACGGACCGGGAGATCGCGGGACATCATGGGAAATTGGGCTGAAAGTCGTTGGCACAAAATCCGTGACGTAACCGAGAGCCACCGTAGACCTAGGGGCAGGGAGCCGTTCGGTTGGGGGTGGGGAGCGGTCCGGTTGGAGATGGGGAGACGTTCGAAGTGAAACAAGGGGTCAAATAGTGATTAAGCGCATGCGCGCACACGAAGGAAGGGTGTGAGAGACGGTCAACGAACCTTCGTTCGAGGTCTCCGGGACTCGAAACGGTGGGGGGTACGCAAAGGCTAGACCGGAACGGGAAGGACGGTTCGAGCTCGGATTCCGGAACGAACGACTTCACCGGTTTGTGATCGTTTCTCAAACAGACAAACCGACACGTCAACTGCCAACGGGGATATGACGGATTCCAATAGACCCCCCCCACCCCTTCGTTTCGGGTGGAACGCGGAAATGGTGGGTGGGGGAGGGGCAGACGGACGGCGTTAGAACCGGTGGTTTTACCACACATACTGAATAACAGTATCCGCAAACCAATTGGAAAGAAGATTTAGGGTTAGTGTGGTCTGGTTCGAAGTGGAAAGGACGGCACGAACCCGCTGAACGACCACCACCCCACCCCACCACCAACCGTCTCCACCCGAAACGAAGGGGTGGGGGAGGCCCCCGACGTGTCCCTCATCATCCGTCAACGAGTTGCTTCGAAGTCTGGTATGGGGTTCGACTGGGGCACTCACTGACCGCCGGCGATCGCCGGCGGTCTTGCCCACCCCTGCTTCAAGTCCGTGGTCTGGTTCCGTCCACCTCGCTCGTTCCTCCGTTCCTCCATTCTTCCGTTGCTTCGAGCCCTTGGTGGGTCGTTCGTCGACCGTGATGCTACCGAATTCGAGGCGTTCCACTTCGGCCGCCGGAGCTCGACGACCTTACCTGACGACTTCTCGCGTCCGAACGTGTTTCCTCCGAAACCGGCGTCTTTCCGTATTTTGGGGTGTCTGACGCAGTTGTTAAGTGAGAGGGGCGCAGAAACCGACTATATTCCCCGCACGCACGCGGGAGAACCAACAGCATTCGGAGGTTAGGATGGGACTGCTCACGAATCTCAAAGACAGCATTTCACGGGTCACGGACGGGCTGTTCGCCGACGACGAGCCCAAGCGGATCGGCATCTACGGGCCGCCGAACGCCGGAAAGACGACCCTCGCGAACCGTATTGCACGCGACTGGACGGGTGACGCCGTCGGGCCGGAGAGCCACATTCCACACGAAACGCGCCGCGCCCGGCGCAAGGAGAACGTCGTCATCGAGCGCGACGGCCGACAGGTGACGATCGACATCGTCGACACGCCAGGAGTCACCACGAAGGTCGACTACAAGGAGTTCCTTGACCACGACATGGAGAAGGACGATGCCGTTCGCCGCTCCCGCGAGGCGACCGAGGGCGTCGCCGAGGCCATGCACTGGCTCCGCGAGGACGTCGACGGCGTCATCTACGTCCTCGACTCGTCGACGGACCCGTTCACGCAGGTGAACACGATGCTCATCGGGATCATCGAGTCACAGGATCTGCCCGTGCTCATCCTCGCGAACAAGACGGACCTACCCGAGTCGAACGTCCAGCGTATCGCCAACGCCTTCCCCCAGCATGAGACGATTCCGCTCTCGGCGCTGGAGGGTGAGAACATGGACGAAGTGTACTCGAAGATCGCGGAGTACTTCGGATAATGCCGGGTGCAAAACCCGACGTGGACGAGGAGAACGGCGACGACGGCGTTCGCATCGACATGATAAGCGGCGCCCGGATGGAGGGGCTCACGAGCATGGAGAAGATCCGGCTCATCCTCGACGGCGTCCGCGAGGGGAACATTGTCATCCTTGAGGAGGGACTCTCTCCGGACGAGGAGTCAAAGCTCATCGAGGTGACGATGACGGAGATCAGCCCGGACGACTTCACCGGCATCGAGATCGAGACGTATCCGAAGGCGGAGGCGACCGACCAGAGCTTCCTCGACAAGCTGATGGGCCGGGAGTCGACGAAAAAGCTCACCGTCATCGGACCCGCTAACCAGATCGAGACGCTCCACAAAGACGAGAACTTGATCAGCACGCTCGTCTCCCGCAAGTAAATGCCGCATCAGTGTACCTCCTGTGGCCGGACGTTTGCCGACGGTTCCAAGGAGATGCTCTCAGGCTGTCCCGACTGTGGCGGCAACAAGTTCCAGTTCCAGCCGAAAGGAGCAACCAGCGACGCGCCGGCGACGGGCGACGAACCCTCCAGCCCGGACGCTTCCTCCCCTCCCGACGCTTCCTCCAGCCCGGACGCTCCCACTCCACACGACGACGCCCCATCTCCGGCGGAGCGCTCGGCGACGTCGAGCGCATCCACTCGAAACAACGGGGGGTCCGACGCCGACGACGGGCGAACCGAATCGGCGGGGGCGGACTCTCGCGAGGGAACCACCGAGCCCGTCGACGCGCCGTCGACGGACCGGCGCCGCGGTGCGGCGGAATCCGCGGAGGCGGCTGACGGCGAGGACACCGCGCAGGCGAGCGCTCGTTCCGATGTCGTCAGTCCCGACGAACTCGACCGTGCGGCCCGTGAGCCCGCCGGCGAGTCGGCGTCGGATGACGCCGACGGCGAGGAGCATCGGCCCAACATCGGTGATCTCCGTGAGGAGCTCAACGACCAGTTCGAGAGCATTCGGATCGTCAGTCCCGGAAAGTACGAGCTCAACCTGATGGAGCTGTACGACAGACAGGAGTACATCATCTCGTTGCAGGAGGACGGTCGCTACGTCATCGAGATGCCCGACGCTTGGGGCGCTTCCGACGACGAATAGCCGCCAGTCCGCCTTCGCCTCCTTTCCCCAGCCATCCGAATCCCCTTCACTTCCGGTGGAGATCTCCTTCTGGCGCCACATGCTGCCGATCCGTGGGACAACACCCGAATGCTCTCCACCCGAAGGCTCTCCACCCGAATGCTCTCCATGTGTGGACCCGGGGGATCCCATATACCGGGTCCACCACGTACCTGGGCGACCCTTGACGGAGAGGACACAGTTATGCGGCTCCCTCCGCTACGGAGTCGCATGTTTGTGGACGAATCATCTCACGTCTCTCGACCGGCCGGCGTCGCACGACGCGGAGGGCACGGATGCGCGTAGTCGCAAAGTTCGGCGGGACGAGCCTCGGCAGCGGTGACCGGATCAACCGTGCGGCCGACTCGGTCGCGAACGCCGTCGAAGCGGGCCACGAGATCGCCGTCGTCGCCAGCGCGATGGGGTCGACGACCGACGACCTGCTCGAGGACATCACCTTCGAGACGGACGAGGCTGACCGCTCGGAGATCGTCTCGATGGGCGAACGGACCAGCGTCCGGATGCTGAAAGCCGCCCTCGCCGCTCGCGGGATCGACGCCGTCTTTCTCGAACCCGGCCACCCCGACTGGCCGGTGATCACCAACGAGCGCGGCGAGGTCGACGTCGAGGAGACGCGCAAGCGCGCGAAGGCGGTCGCCGCCGACCTCGACGGCGTGGTCCCCGTCATCACCGGGTTCCTCGCGGAGGACCACGAGGGGAACGTGACGACGCTCGGTCGCGGCGGCTCCGACACCACTGCCGTGATGCTGGGCAACTACATGGACGCCGACGAGGTCGTCATCGTCACCGACGTGGAGGGCGTGATGACCGGCGACCCCCGCGTGGTCGAGGGGGCGCGAAACGTCGGGCGGATCACCGTCGACGAGCTCCGAAACCTCTCGTTCCGCGGCGCCGAAGTGGTCGCTCCCTCGGCGCTGTCGTACAAGGACGGTACCCTCGACGTTCGGGTCGTCCACTACCAGCACGGCGACCTACTCCGTGGGGGAACCCGGATCGAGGGCCAGTTCGAGAGCCTGATCGACATGCGCGAGGAGCCGCTGGCGTGTCTCACCGTCGCCGGGCGCGCGATCCGCAACCGGCCGGGAATCCTCTCGGAGCTCTCCAACCCGCTTCGCGAGGAGGGGATCAACGTGGACGCGGTCGCCTCCGGGATGGACTCCGTGACGTTCTACGTCGACGTCGACCTCGCGGAAACGACTGAGGCGCTGCTTCACGACGCGGTCGTCGCGGACGACGCGCTCTCGTCGGTGACGGTCGACGACCCGATCGCGGTCATTCGCGTCACCGGCGGCGAGCTCCCCAACCAGCCGGGCGTGATCCAGAAGGTGATCGGCCCGCTGGGCGAGGCGGGGATCAACATCATCGACCTGATCACGAGCGCGACGAGCGTCGCCGTGTTCGTCGATTGGGAGGACCGCGAGGCCGCGCTCGAAATCGTCCAACAGCAGCTCGACTGACTGGGCCTTCCTTTTTCGTCACGCACCGGTTCCGGCGGGGAACCAGGCGTCATGCTCCGACAGCAGCGCCGTCGTGCGCGCCGGGCGCTCGGCGACCCACGCCGCGCCCGCCAGCTGCTCGTTGTCGATGACGATCGAGCCGGCGTCACGAACCGCGTCGAACACCGCGTACACGAGGTGGATCCGGTCGTCGTCTCTCCGGCCGTCGCCCCCATTCGTCGTGGCTGCGGAATCGACGACGACCCGGTCGACGCGCAAACACCCGTCGATGTCGGGGACGACGCCCGTCAGCTCGCGTGTTGCTCGCGTTGCGGCCGATTCGAAGGTGCCCGAGGATTCGCGCTCAGCGCCTGGCAGCGTCCAGCGGTGCTCGTCGCGCTCCATCACGACCAGCACGCGCGGAGTCTTCCCTCGGTCGTCGCGAACGCGGACGGAGGCGGTGCCGACGTACCCCGCCCGCGCTCGCTCGCGGAGCTCGGCGAACCGATCTCCCGGCACGGTCCGCTGCGCATCCACCACGTGGGCGTCGGGATAGGCGTCCCGGAGCCGACGGAGCCGCCGGTCGACGTCCGCGCGGTTGATCTCCATACCGAAACCTTGGTCTCAGAGGGCTTAAAAGTCGGATACCCGATAAACTTCGGGGGCGGGTGGTCGAGGCCACCGTTCAGTCGCGATTGCGGCCACCGTTCAATCGCTTGTCGACGTCGTTCAGTCGTGATCGTCGACGCCGTCAGATTTCCCGTCAGGATCCAGCCGGTACCGCGACGTTGGCCGGCCTTCGAATCGGGGACCCGGTCCGACGTGTTCGAACCCGGCAGCCTCGACGGCGGCGCTCCCCTCATCGTCGCCGTCGGCGACGACCGCCTCGACGACCATCCCCTCCCGGGCGGCGAACCGGCGTGGCTCCTCGAACAGTCGGTCGGTCGCCGCCCGCGAGCCGGCGAAGTCGGTGACGTGGACGGCGTCCGCGTGCACGTCGAAGGCGAGAAAGCCGGTTGCGCCGTCCGCACCGCTGGCGTCACCCTTCCCACCGACATCGCTGTCCGCGCCGGCGCCGTCGGTTTCGCCGCTCCCGGCTGCCGACTCCGCCACTGCAACGCGCACCGATCGCTCGTGGACGAGATCGGCCATCACCTCCGTCGGTCGGTCGGCGAGGCGGGCGAGCGCCTCGGCGTCCGATTCGAGTGCGTCACGGATCCGCATAGGACCGCTTTCCGCGGCCGACGACTTAAACTCGTGGTCGGGAGAGCGCGGTTGGAGGAGTCGGCACCTCGATGCGGCAGTCGGGCCGTCGCCTGCTCGCCGGAACTGGATGGTTTTAAGCGAACGGCGCGCACACGCCCACGTATGAGCAAGGCCACCAAGGTCGTTCTCGGTACGGTCGGCGTGTCGACTGTCCTCTCCGTCCTCATCATCCTCTCGTACGTCTTCGGGTGATGTTCTCGCCCCGAGAGCTTCCCGCCGACGTTGAGGCGGTACGGGACCGGCACGCGCCGGACTCTCCCGTGCTCGACGTCGACGCGGACTTCGAGACGCTGCCGCCAGCGGCAGCCGAGGACCTGGGGCTGTTCGTCGACGCGCTCGCGCCGGCGAGCTATCCCGACTCGTGGCTGCCGGATGACGCGCCGGAGCTCCTCCGCCGGTACGCCGGCCCCGACTTTACCATCGGGCTGGCCGGCGGCGGGACCGTCGTGCGCACCACCCAGACCGAACCCCCGACGCTGCTGGTGAAAAAGCGTGCGGAGACGACGCCGGACGACTTCCTCGCGCTCCTGATCGCGGACGGGCTGGTGCAGATCGGCGCGGAGCCGAGCACGAACACTGCGGACCGGCTCCCCGAGACGTTCCTCCCCTTCTTCGGCGAGCTGTATCCCGACCTCGACCGGGCGGTTCGGTCGCCGCCGGCGCCAGACACCGCCACGGACGACGAGAGTGCCGACGTTGCGGCCACCCTCGACACGGGATACGGCCCGAACGACGCCTTCCAGGTGGCGAACGCCCTGTTCGACGCTTGGGTCGGCCTCCACACCCGCGAGGTGTGTGCAGAGTGGGAGGGCGATCACCCGCGGCTGTACGAGACGTGGGTCGACGCCGGCGAGCGCCTCACCGGGCGGCTCGACGGGCTGACGGGCGAAGTGGCGCGCGGCGAGACGGACTTCCCAACCGCGACGGAGTACGCCTGCTCGGCGGTCCGGCACGGACTCGACCTGCCGGCGCCGTTCGACGCCCTCGACACCGCGGCGTACCGCGAGCGCGGCGCTCCCTACGCGGTGAAGTGGGCGGAAAAGACGTTTGCGGCGATGGCGGCGGACGAGTGAGGGCGGCGGACGAGTGAGGACGGCCTCGATTACGAGTTTTCAACCGACACGTCCACGTTGCCGTCCCCGTCGAGTTCGATGACGCCGCCGAACAGGTCACGGAAGCGGTCGAGCGTCGCCACCTCGTGGACCTCCTCGGAGAGGTGGAAGATGCCGACGGCGTCGTGTTTCTCAAGGAGGTCGAGGATGTCGGCGGCGGCCTCGTACACTGCGTCGTCGTCGGCGTAGTACGCCATCTCCGTGAGCGAGTCCACCGAGACGCGGCGCTTGCCGTCGTTCTCCGCGAGGAAGCGCTCGACGCGGTCGACGACGCCGTCGAGGTCGTCGGGCGCCGAGACGTAGTACACCTTCTCGCTGGAGCGCCGGGAGTAGCCCCGCTCGACGGAGATGGTGTCGAGGATGGACGCCTTCTCCTCGTCCACGTCGTAGTATTCCAGCTTCTGCTCGACTTCGCGGGCGGTGGTTCGCGTGGAAACGACCAGGAACGCGTCCGTGTCCGTCTTCAGAAAGTCGGTGTCGATGCGGTCCGTCTCGCCGATACTCGGGTGGACGAGCAGCAGCCCGGTGCCCCCGGGAATCGTCTCCGGTCCGTTCTCGACGGCGAGCGCGTAGTCCATACCGACGGAAGCCGCCGGACCGACTTAACGGTGCGGGGGATTTTCACACGCGGGTGTGGGGTGGGGCTGTACGGGCCCCAGGCTCCGACCCGGTTTCCGTGGTCCGACCCGGCTTTCGCGCTCCGAACCGGTTTCCGCGCTCCGAACCGGTTTCCGCGCTCCGAACCGGTTTTCACCCGGCCGCCCGTGGTCCGCCCATGAGCGTCAGAGAGGAGTTCGACGCGTGGGCCACCTCGGGGAAGGACCGCGGGATGGAGGACCGCCACTGGCACACCGCGAAACACGTGCTCGCCCGGATGCCGGTCGAGGCGGGCGACGCCGTCCTCGACCTCGGGACGGGGTCGGGCTACGCGCTGCGCGCGCTCCGCGAGCGCGGGATCGCCCGCGGTTACGGGCTCGACGGCGCACCCGAGATGGCGCGCAACGCGCGCAGCTACACCGACGACGCGGACGTGGGCTTCCTCGTCGGGGACTTCGACGCGCTCCCGTTCGCGGACGACTCGCTGGACCACGTGGTGACGATGGAGGCGTTCTACTACGCGTCCGACCCGCACAACACCCTTGAGGAGGTGCGACGGGTGCTGAAACCCGGCGGCACGTTCTACTGTGCGGTCAACTACTTCGAGGAGAGTGAGCACACCCACGGGTGGCAGGCGAACATCGCCGTCGAGATGACGCTGTGGAACCGCGAGCAGTATCGGGAGGCGTTCCGTGACGCCGGGCTCCACGTCGCCGCACAGGACACGATCCCGGACCGCGACATCGAGATCCCGCCGGCCGACGCCTTCCCCACCGACAGCTGGGAGACCCGCGAGGCGATGGTCGACCGCTACCGCACGTGGGGGACGCTGCTGACGGTCGGCGTGGTGCCGTAACGGCGGGAGCGGTGACGCGGTCGCGGTTTGGAGAGCGGAGTTTGCGCCGACCGGAGGCGGCGGCGTCCGGCGGCGGATGCCGGCGCCTGACGGCCGAGACGGGCTCGCGAATCGCGTCGGGGTCGCCACGGCTTTGTACCCGCTCGCCGAACGCCGTGGCATGTACGTGCGATTCGACCGCGACACCTGCATCGGAATGTTCCAGTGCGTCGCCGAGTGGGACGGCTTCGAGAAGGACGAACACGACGGTAAGGCGGACCTCCTCGACGCCGAGGAGGTTGCGGAGGACGTGTTCGAGGTCGAGGTGCCCGATGACGAGGAGTTCGAGGCGAAGTTCTCCGCGCGGGTCTGCCCCGTCGACGCCATCGAGGTGTACGACGACGACGGCGAACAGGTGGTGTGAACGACTCGGTCGTCGAGCGCTTTTAAGCGGTTGGTGAGCCGGTTGGTGTGACGTACGGCTTCTAAGCGGTTGGTGAGGGTAGTGCGACGGCAAGCGCGGAGAACGGGACCGCCAAAGCCCTAGCCGGCTCCGGTCGAGGGTTCCGGAAGATGGTCCGGCTCGCTGCTCGCGGCTTCGCCGCTCGCGAATTGCGGTGCTCCCTCCGGTCACACCTCACGACGCTCGCGGGCTGCGACGTCCGTCGTCCCGCTCGCAGTGCTCACGGCTTCGCCGTTCGCTATCGAGGGCTCCCTCCGGTCGCCCTCGCCCCGCTCGCGGGACGCTCGCTGTCGTCCGAAAATCGGAAATTTTCGTGATGACGAGAGAGCGCAGCTCTCTCGAACCACGCGCTCAAAAGGCCTCTCCGCACAGCTCGGCCGTTTGAGTGCTTACGTCGCCCGTCTTCCCGGAGCCGACTACCCCTTTGAGTCCCACCTCGAACAGCACCGCGACCGCACCTCACACCTCCCCAGCCTCGGCGGAGCGCCCGCCGGCGGACCGCACCGCAGCGCCGGCGGGCGCCTGCCTCCCTCGCACTCCGGCTCGCGCCTTATAGGCGCTTGCCGGGCGCCTCGCGTCGGCTTCGCCGCCGCGGCCCGCCGGCGCAAGGCGCCGGCGACGCCACCGCCATTGGCGGGGATTGGTGCTAGGCGTTCCCGCACAACCGAGGCGGTTAAGGGGCAACCGCCGGAACGGTCGGGCAACAATGCCCAGCGGAGAGTACGACCCGGACGTCGCGGAGCCGCACTGGCAGCGGACGTGGGTCGACGAGGAGACGTACGCCTATCCGGAGGAACCGGTCGACCCGAACACCGCCTTCTCCATCGACACCCCGCCGCCGACGGTGTCGGGGAGCCTCCACTGGGGCCACGTGTACGGTTCCATTCTGCAGGACGTCGTCGCGCGCTTCGAGCGGATGAACGGCGGCGAGGTGTTCTACCCGTTCGGCTACGACGACAACGGGATCGCCTCCGAGCGCCTCGCCGAGCGCGAACTCGACATCCGCCATCAGGACTTCGACCGCCGCGAGTTCCAGCAGAAGTGCCGGGAAATCTGTCAGGAGTACGAGGCCGAGTTCACCGAGAAGATGCAGGGCGTCGGGCTCTCCATCGACTGGAACAACACCTACCGCACCATCTCGCCCGAGGTCCAGCGCGTCTCCCAGCTCTCCTTCATCGACCTCTACGAGCAGGGTCGCGAGTACCGCGAGGAGGCGCCGGCGATCTGGTGTCCCGAGTGTGAGACCGCCATCTCGCAGGTGGAGACGGAGGACGACGAGCGCGACTCGCACTTCCACGACATCGAGTTCGGCGTCGCGGACTCCGCCGACGAGGCGGCGGACGACGACGTCTCCGACGCCGGCGACGCGCCGGACGCCTTCATCATCTCGACGACGCGCCCCGAACTCCTCCCCGCCTGCGTCGCCGTCTTCGTCCACCCGGACGACGAGGAGAACGCGGCGCTCGTTGGGGAGCGCGCCGAGGTGCCGCTGTTCGGCCACGAGGTCCCCATCATCGCGGACGAGCGCGTCGACATGGAGACGGGCTCGGGGATCGTGATGTGCTGTACGTTCGGTGACCAGAACGACATCGAGTGGTACCAGATCCACGACCTCGACCTTCGGGTCGCCATCGACGAGTCCGCACACATGACCGACGTGGCCGACAAGTACGAAGGTATGCACGCGGGCGACGCGCGCGAGGCGATCGTCGCCGACCTCGACGACGCCGGCGCGCTGCTGGACCGCTGGGAGATCTCCCACGCGGTGAACGTCCACGAGCGGTGTGGCACGAGCGTGGAGTTCCTCGTCACCGAGCAGTGGTACGTCGAGGTGCTGGACAAACGCGAGGAGTACCTGCAGGCCGGCCGGGAGATGGAGTGGTTCCCCGACAAGATGTTCACCCGGTACGAGCACTGGGTCGAGGGGCTCCAGTGGGACTGGCTCATCTCCCGCCAGCGCTCCTCGGGCATCCCGTTCCCCGTCTGGTACTGCGAGGAGTGCGACGCCGAGGTGATGGCCGAGAAGGCGGATCTCCCGGTCGACCCCCTCTCCGACGACCCGCCCATTGACGCCTGTCCCGAGTGTGGGCACACCGAGTTCGTCCCCGAGGACGACGTGTTCGACACGTGGGCAACCTCCTCGCTCACCCCGCTCATCAACGCGGGTTGGGACTGGGACGCGGACGCCGGCGAGTTCACCATGGAGCGCCCGGAGATCTACCCGATGGACGTGCGCCCGCAGGGCCACGACATCATCTCCTTCTGGCTGTTCCACACCGTCATCAAGTGTTACGAACACACCGGTGAGGTGCCGTTCGACTCCACGATGATCAACGGGATGGTGCTCGACGAGAACCGCGAGAAGATGTCCAAATCGAAAGGGAACATCGTCGCCCCCGACGAGGTGCTCGAGGAGTACCCGGTCGACGCCGCGCGCTACTGGGCCGCCGGATCCGCGGTCGGCGACGACCTCCCGTACCAGGAGAAGGGCCTTCGCGCGGGCGAGAAGCTGATCCGCAAGCTCTGGAACGCCTCGAAGCTCGTCGAGTCGCTGACCGACGAGCCGTATCCCGAGCGTCCCGACAAACTCCGCGAGCTCGACCGCTGGATGCTCGCCGAGCTCGACCGCGAGATCGAGACGCTCACCGGCCAGCTTGAGCGCCGCGAGTTCTCGAAGGCGCGGGACGGCCTCCGGTCGTTCTTCTGGGGCACCTTCTGTGACGACTACCTGGAGATCGCCAAGGAGCGCAACGACGCATCCGCGGCGTACACGCTCGCGGTCGTTCACCGCCGGTTCGTGAAGCTGTTCGCCCCGTTCCTCGCGCACGTCTCCGAGGAGCTGTGGCACGACATGTACGCCGACGAGGCGACCGGCGACGCGACCGACTCCGTCCACCTCGCGGAGTGGCCCGAGCCGCTCGGCGTCGAGGCGGACCACGAGGGCGGCGCCGCCGCCATCGCCGTCGTCGGCGCGCTCCGCCGGTACAAGAGCAACCACCAGCTCCCGCTCAACGCCGACCTCGACGAGGTCGAGGTGTACGCCGACGTGCGCGGCTTCGAGGAGGACGTAACCGGCGTGATGCACGTCTCGGACCTCACCGTCCATCCCGACGTGGAGGCGCCCGTCGAGACGGTCGTGAGCGGTATCGACCTCGACTACTCGCTGGTCGGCCCGAAGTTCGGCGACCAGGTGGGCGAGATCGAGGGTGCGCTCGCGCAGGAGGACTACGAGATCGACGGCGACGAACTCCACGTCGCAGGCGTCACGCTCTCGGGCGAGGAGTTTGAGATCGAACGTGAGCGGCGGTACGAGGGCGACGGCGAGTTCCTCGAGGCCGACGACGTGGTCGTCATCGTTCGCAACGAGGCGTAATCCCAACCGACTCGCTCCCGTTTTACAATCGTCCGTTACAGGTCGGCGCCGACCGCCTCTTCTACGGAGCCGAATCCGTCCCGCTCCAGCAGGTCGATCAGTCCTTCGTTGATCTCGCGGGCGACGCTCGGCCCCTCGTAGACGAGACCGGTGTACAGCTGGACGACTGACGCGCCCGCACGGATCTTCTCGTAGGCGCCCTTCGCGTCCGAGACGCCTCCCACCCCGACCACGGGCACGTCCGTGCGCTCCGCGACGAACCGAACGAGGTCGGTCGCCGTCGACTCGATCGGCTTCCCGGAGAGTCCGCCGCGCTCGACGCGCTCGGGGCTCCGAAGCGAGGAGGAGCGTTCGGTCGTCGTGTTGGTGGCGACGACGCCGTCGAGGTTGAGGTCGTCGACGACTGCTAGCGCGTCCTCGACGGCCGGCTTGGGGAGGTCGGGCGAGAGCTTCACCAAGAGGGGAGACGCGCCCGCGTCCGCGAGCGTTCCGAGAATCTCCTCTAACGCTTCCCGGTTCTGAAGCTCACGGAGCCCGGGCGTGTTGGGACTGGAGACGTTGACGACGAAGTAGTCGCCCGCGTTCGCGACGCGCTCGTACGTGTAGAGGTAGTCGTCGGCCGCCTCCTCTAAGGGGGTCGACTTCGACTTCCCGATGTTGATCCCGAGCGGCACGTCCGGGTGCGGCTCGCGGTCGAGGCGGTCGCCGACGGCGTCGGCACCCTCGTTGTTGAACCCCATCCGGTTGATCAGCGCGCGGTCTTCACGGAGCCGGAACATTCGCGGGCGCGAGTTCCCCGGCTGGCGCTCGGCAGTGACACCGCCGACCTCGACGTGTCCGAACCCGAGCGCGCCGAGCGCCCGTGGCACCTCCGCGTTCTTGTCGAAGCCCGCGGCGACCCCGACCGGGTTCGGGAACGTACAATCGAACGCCTCGGTCATCAGCCGCGGGTTCGAGACGGTGTACCGCTCACGGAGCGCGTCCTCGATGGGTGTATCCTGTGCGGTCCGGAGTAGCCGGTGTGTCGCGTTGTGCGCTGTCTCCGGCGGGAGCGTGAACAACGCCGGTTTCAGCAGGTCGTAGACGCTCATTGGGAGATAGTGGGCGGCAACCGGCAAGAATCCGCCGGCCTTCCGCCGGCATGGCCGAGCACGTTGTTGTGGGATCGCCGTCGGGCGCGACCCTTGTCGGCGGCGCCACCCTCGGCGGCGCCGTCGCCGTCGCTCTGCGTGGCTCGTGTCGTCGAAAGGAGAGGGAGTCAGAAGTCGTGTTCCAGTTCCTCGGGGTCGGAATCCGCCTTCTGGATGATGATCTTCCCGTCACGGACGCGAACGAACACTTCGTCGCCGATCTCCATGCCGGCAACGGCGAGCTCGTCCTCGTGGAGGTTCACGTGGACGTTGTGGTACTCGCCGTGCTCGTCTTTGGCGCCACTCGGGCTGAGCTTCTTCTTGCGAACCATCGCGGTTGTCTGCGTCGAACTTGGCCCGAGGAGGTACATAAGTGTTGTTTACGGCTTAGCACGCTGATAGTTGCGCGCGCGAGCCGTAACCCCCTGATTCCGAGCCGAATTCGGTGTGTTTTCCGTCGACATCCGCCGAAAATCGCCGGCGAGCGCCGTTGTCGTATATAAAAGACAGGTTACACAGTGCTCATTTCCCCGATATATTTATAACACATTGTGTGCTGGGTTGCCATGGAGGTCAAAACCATGGTACGTGAAGATGGTAAACGGAACTTCGCACTTCGCGAGGAGGATGGATCGGAGCCCAGCGTGTTCTCCGGGAGCACGCCGCGACAGGCCGCGCTGAAGGCGGCCCGACGACTCGAGGCTGCGTCTTCCGAGGAGGAAGCTCCTCGTGAAACGCTTCGTCTCCGTGAAAAGGGGACGGACAAGGTCCACAAGTACGAAGGCTGGTCGTGGGAGGAAGAGGCACCGGACAATAGCCCGGACTGGATGCCCGAGGAGATCACCGAGGCAAACGTCTCGAAGCAGGGTATCGAACACCTCGACGAAGCGTAAGTTCCCACGACGAATTCCGCGTTTTTCGAGAGATCCCCGACCACGTAGCGGCTAGGCCGCCGTGCGCGACCGATATCCGGTCGGCCCGACGTGCGTCTGCTATGACTGGCCAGCCGCTGGCAAGACGCTAGAGCTAGACTCCCGTGTGCCGCTCACGCTGATGTGGTCGCCACTTATGGTTGCGTCAATACTTGCTTGCCGATCGCGCATCCCCCCGTTCAGGGATGTTCGTCGGCGAGCGCGAACCCGTGGAAGCACCATGTGAACCT